>NZ_CAKXZT010000119.1:115363-217119 GCF_935825525.1 Mesorhizobium escarrei | reverse complement strand
TGGATTTGAGGTTCCTGCTATTTGTTGGCATCAGCGTTCAGGAACCTCAAATCCACCACACTAGATACCAGCAACTTGCCGGTGTGACTTTGAATCCGAAATTCGTCATTGCGCTGCTCCAACGTGATACGAATTTCGAATTCAAAGCCACACCGGCCTACCGGGCAGCCTGTCAGCCATCGAGGCCGATATCGGCGAGCAGCTTCGACTGGTGATCGGCGATCAGCGCGTCGATGATCTCGTCGAGTTCGCCCATCATCACCCGGTCGAGCTTGTAGAGCGTCAGATTGATGCGATGGTCGGTGACGCGTCCCTGCGGGAAATTATAGGTGCGGATGCGCTCCGAGCGATCGCCCGAACCGACCTGCGATTTGCGCGATTCGGAGCGTTCCTCGTCAGCCTTGCTGCGCTCGAGGTCGTAAAGCCTGGCGCGCAGGATCTGCATGGCTTTTGCCCGGTTCTGGTGCTGCGACTTCTCCGCCTGCACGACCATGATGCCGGTCGGCAGATGGGTGATGCGCACTGCCGAATCGGTGGTATTGACGTGCTGGCCGCCCGAACCCGAGGCGCGCATCGTATCGATGCGGATGTCTTCGGCCCTGATTTCGATGTCGACCTCTTCCGCTTCGGGCAGCACCGCAACCGTCGCCGCCGACGTGTGGATGCGCCCGCCGGCCTCGGTCGCCGGCACGCGCTGCACGCGATGCACGCCGGACTCGAATTTCAGATGGGCAAAGACCCCCTTGCCTGAAATCGTGGCGATGATTTCCTTGTAGCCGCCGACCTCGCCCTCGCTGGCCGACGCCGTCTCGAAACGCCAGCCGCGTGCCGCGGCATAGCGTTCGTACATGCGAAACAGATCGCCGGCAAAGAGAGCCGCCTCGTCGCCGCCGGTGCCGGCGCGGATTTCGAGGATGGCGTTCTTGTCGTCGGCGGCATCCTTGGGCAGAAGCAGGATTTGGATGTCCTTCTGCAGCGCCTCGATGCGTTCCCTCACCTCGGGCAGATCGGCCTCGGCCAATGCCCGCATTTCGGCATCGATGCTTTTGTCGGCGAGCATCGCCTGCAGGTCGGCCTGTTCATGCTCAGCGGTGCGTAGCGCCCTGATCTTTGCCACCATCTCCTGCATGTCGGCATATTCCGACGCCATCCTGACATAGGCGTCCGCTGCCGGCCCGGCCGACATTTGCGCTTCGAGCATGTCGAAACGCTTGACGACTTGATCCATGCGGTCGCGGGGCAGGTTGATCATAATCCTGGAACTTCGATACGATTCACGTCAGGGCGAGTCGAAAATGGCGAGTTTCGAGAACCGGCCTACGCCGGCCGTAGCCTTCATAGGGCGGAGGCATCGATGAGGGCTTCGGCCGGCGAAGGCCGGCGCGGAATGTACATTTAGGTACATGAGCACCGGAAGCGCAGAAAATCGACATTTGCAGGCCGTCCTCACGTGAATCTATAACGGAATGGAGCGGTCGTCGGCAAAGGCCTGCAGCAGTGCCCGCATCGGCAACCCCTGTGCCGGCGCCATGAGATTGTCGTCGAAGAACGCTTCCAGCTCGGCCAACGGCAGTTCCGTCAGCATCGCCTTGACCGGACCGATCGAGGCCGGCGACATCGAGATCGATCGGTAGCCAAGGCCGATCAGCGCCATCGCCGAGATCGGCTTGCCGGCCAGCTCGCCGCACAAGGTCACCGGGGTTTGATTGCGCACCCCGGCATCGGCAATCTGCTTCAGCGCGCGCAGGAACGGCGTCGACAGCACATCGAAGCGGTCGGCAAGCTGCGTGTTGCCGCGATCGACCGCCATGACGAACTGGAACAGATCGTTCGAGCCGACCGAGACGAAATCGACGGCCATCATCAGCTCATCGAGCTGGAACAGCAGCGAAGGCACTTCCAGCATGGCCCCGAGCTTCAGGCTGGTCGGCAGATGATGGGCAAAACGCGACAGATGCCGCACTTCACGATCGATGATTTCGCGCGCCTGGGCGATCTCGCCGAGCTCCGTCACCATCGGCAGCATCAGCTTCAGTTCACGCCCGCCGCATGCTTTCAAAAGTGCGCGGATCTGGGTGCGCAACAGGCCCGGCCGGTCGAGCGTCAAGCGGATGGCGCGCCAGCCGAGCGCCGGGTTCTCTTCCTGAATCGTGTCCTTGAAATAGGGCAGCACCTTGTCGCCGCCGATATCGATGGTGCGGAAGGTCACCGGCTTGCCGCGCGCCGCGTCGAGCACGTCACGGTAGAGCCGTTCCTGGGCTTCCGCCCGCGGAAAGGTCGAGGCGACCATGAATTGCAGCTCGGTGCGGAACAGGCCGATGCCGGCGGCGCCGGCCTCCGCAAGCTGCGGCAGATCGACGGCCAGGCCTGCATTCATCAAAAGGTCGACCTGGACGCCGTCCCTGGTCATCGACGGCTTCTTGCGCAGCTCGCGATAGACCTCCTGCCGCCGCGCCCGGAAGCGGACCTTTTCGGCATAGGCGGCTTCGAGGTCGGGCTGGGGGCGAAGGTGGATCGCGCCTTCTTCGCCGTCGACAATGATGGCGTCGCCGTTTTCCGCCATGGAAACGGCGCCCCTCATCTGGCCCGCGGCCGGTATGCCCATGGCCCGCGCCACGATAACGACATGGCTGGTCGCCGCGCCGTCCTCGAGCACCAGTCCGCGCAGCTTGTCTCTGGGATAATCGAGCAGTTCGGCAGCCCCCATCGAGCGGGCGACGATAATGGCGTCCTTCGGCAGCGAGGCCGCGACATCGTCCGGCCCCCGCCCCATCAACTGGCGCAGCAACCGGTTGGCGAGATCGTCGAAATCGCTCATTCGCTCGCGCAGATACGGATCGGTCATGTGCAGCATGCGGGCACGCATGTCGCTCTGCACTTTTTCCACCGCTGCTTCCGCCGTCAGGCCGTTGCGGATCGCCTCTTCCAGCCGGCGCACCCAGCCGCTGTCGTTGGCGAACATGCGATAGGCTTCGAGCACCTGGCGGTGCTCACCCTCGAAGGCGACTTCGCGGCGTTCCAGCATGTCGTCGATGGAGAGCCTGAGCGAACCGAGGGATGCATCGAGCCGCCTGATCTCCTCATCGCTGTCCTCGTTGAACAGATTGGTGACGACGATGCGCGGCTCGTGCAGCACGACATGACCAAGCCCGACGCCCTCGTTGAAGGACAGGCCGGTAAAACTCACCGGGCGGCGCAGGTCGAGTTCGAGCCCGGGCCGGGTCAGCCGGGCAAGGTCACCGGTCGCGATCATCTCGGCGATCACCATCGCCGTCGTTTCCAGCGCCTCGACCTCGTCGTCGCGATAGTGGCGCATGGTCTTGTTTTGGACGACCAGCACACCGAGCGTGCGCCCTGCCCTGAGCACTGGCACGCCGAGGAAGGAATTGTAGATCTCTTCCCCCGTCTCCGGCAGGTAGGCGAAGGCTGGATGTTCCTGCGCGTTGGAGAGATTGAGCGGCCGTGCTGAGGCCGCGATCGTGCCGACGAGGCCTTCCCCCAGCCTGAGCTGCGCCAAATGGACGGCGTTCGGGTTCAGACCCTCGGTGGCATAGAGTTCGAGCACCGAATCGGCGCGCAGCACATAGAGCGAGCACACTTCGGCGACCATATTGGCGGCGATATCGCGCACAATGCGGTCGAGCCGCTCCTGCGGCTCCAGCGGCTCCTGCATGAGCTCGCGAAGCCGTTTCAGCAAAACGCGCGGGCCACTGGCCGTATCACGCATCGCGGCTTGTTCTCCAATGGACATTTTGCCCGCCGCAGTTTCCCCCGCGGCCGGCGCTCACGCAACAACTCAATTAGAGCGCCATGCGTCCAATTGGACGCCAAAGGACGCTCTAAGGCTTTCGATCTGCTGCATCGTGCTTTTCGAAGATCGACTCCGATTCTCGGGCCGATGCAGTCTGCTACTGCTTATCCAGACCGTAGACGGAATGCAAAGTGCGAACCGCAAGTTCGGTATAGGGACCGTCGATCAGGATCGAAATCTTGATCTCGGAGGTGGTGATCGCACGGATGTTGATCGCCTTGTCGGCCAGCGCCTTGAAAGCGGTGGCGGCGACGCCCGCATGGCTCCTCATGCCGATGCCGATGACGGAGACCTTCGACATGCCGGCTTCCGACTGCACGACGTCATAGCCGATCGTGGTCTTCAGCCGCTCGAGCACGGCAAGCGCCTTGTCGACATCGCCGGACGGCACGGTGAAGGTCATGTCGGTGAACTTGCCGTCTTCGGAAATGTTCTGCACGATCATGTCGACATTGATGTTGGCCTCGGCCAGCGGCCCGAAAATGCCGGCGGCGACGCCCGGCCGGTCGCCGACACGGCGCAATGAAATCTGCGCTTCGTCCTTGGCGTAGGCAATTCCGGTGACGACCTGCTGTTCCACGATCTCTTCCTCGTCGCAAATAAGCGTTCCGGGCGGATTGAGCAAATCCCCCATTCCGGGCGCGTCGGGATCGTCGAAGGACGACCGCACGAAAGTACGCACCCTGTGCACCATGGCAAGCTCGACCGAGCGCACCTGCAGGACCTTGGCGCCGAGCGAGGCCATTTCAAGCATTTCCTCGAAGGAAATCTTGGCCAGCCGCCGCGCTTTCGGCTCGATGCGCGGGTCGGTGGTGTAGACCCCATCGACATCGGTGTAGATGTCGCAGCGGTCGGCCTTGACCGCTGCCGCGATGGCGACAGCACTGGTGTCGGAGCCGCCGCGGCCGAGCGTCGCGATGCGATTGTCCGGCCCGATGCCCTGGAAGCCGGCGACCACCGCCACCTGGCCCTCGCCGAAGCGCTTGATCAGGAACGCGCCGTCGATGTCGAGAATGCGCGCCGCGCCATGCGCATTGTCGGTCTTGATCGGGATCTGCCAGCCTTGCCAGGAACGCGCATGGACGCCCATGTTCTGCAGGGCGATCGCCAGCAGGCCGGCGGTCACCTGCTCGCCGGAGGCGACGACGACGTCATATTCGCGCGCATCGTGCATGGGCGAGGCTTCGCGCGTCCACTGCACGAGCTCGTTGGTCTTGCCGGCCATCGCCGAGACGACCACCGCGACCTCATGGCCGGCATCGACCTCGCGTTTGACATGACGCGCCACATTGCGGATGCGGACGATGTCGGCGACGGAGGTTCCGCCGAATTTCATCACGATGCGCGCCATGGAAGCGAAATGCCTTTGACTGGGTGCCGGAGCGGCGGCCGAAAAACGGAAAGGCAGCGTCGGGCTGGGCCAGCCGCTGAATTCGCGGCCTCCTTAGCCAAATGCTTGGGGTTTCGCAAGGCGTGCCGCCGCTTGCCTGCCGCCTGCCACCTGGGCGACGAAGGCGACATGCGAGCGCAAAGCGCGTGCCCGAATGCCTGTCGCATAGGCGCAGCGGGCAGCAGCCGAAATTTGCTGCCTTGACATTCGCTGGCTCCCGACCGACTTCCTAGCGCACCAGAGCGCGATCAGCAAAAGTGGTATCCGGTTTTGCGCCCGATCGCGCTCTGAACTTTTGAGTCTGCGGGAGACCACACGATGCCAGAACCCCGACGATCGACGATCGATGCCGGAGAAGTGGAGCGCTTTTCCGCCCTTGCCGCCGAATGGTGGAATCCGAACGGCAAATTCCGCCCGCTGCACAAGTTCAATCCGATCCGCCTTGCCTATATACGCGACCAGGTTGCGGCGCGCTTCGGCCGCGACCCGCGCGCGGCGCGGCCTTTCGAGGGCCTGCGCTTCCTCGACATCGGCTGCGGCGGCGGGCTGTTGTGCGAGCCGATGGCGCGGCTTGGCGCCGAAGTGGTCGGCGCCGACGCATCCGCCACCAACATTGAAGTGGCCAAGCTGCATGCGGCGGAGGTGGGCGTAACGGTGGATTACCGTGCCACGACGGCGGAGGATCTGGCTGACGCCGGCGAGAAATTCGACGTCATCCTCAACATGGAAGTGGTCGAGCATGTTGCCGACATCGACCTGTTCGTGGCCAAATGCGGCGAGATGCTCAAACCCGGCGGCATCATGTTCGTCGCCACCATCAACCGCACGCTGAAGGCGCTGGGCCTGGCCATCATCGGCGCCGAATATGTGCTGCGCTGGTTGCCGCGCGGCACCCACCAGTTCGGCAAGCTGGTGCGGCCCGACGAACTGGAAAAGGCGCTAACCGGCGCTGGCCTGGCCATCATCGACCGCACCGGCGTCACCTACAATCCGCTCGCCGACCGCTGGCAGCGGTCGAAGGACATGGACGTCAACTACATGGTGCTGGCGGAGAAGGCACCAGCCTGAACTTTCTCAACGAAACGTCTGAACCTTCTCACGCCGCCGCCTTCTCACCCGTCTGGCTTTGCGCCTGTGTGATCTGGCTTTGCGCTTTGGTGGTGATGAACACGCCGGCGACAATGATGGCAGCACCGGCCCAAGTCAGCAATCGATAGTGCTCGCCAAGAAAGATCGTCCCGGCAAACAATCCGACCGCAGCTGCGACATAGCCGATCTGGCTGAGATAGACCGGGCCGCCGACCGCCTGCAGCCGGAAGAAGAAAGCGAACATCGCCGCGGCTGACGCGACCTGCCCGACGACCACCAGCGGCACGCCGGCGAGCAGGGCGAGCGAACCGCCGCCCTGCAGCGTGAAGATGCCGCAAACAAGCAGTGCAGCCGATGCCAGATGGCTGCCGACGGCAAGCTCGATCGGTCCGGTTCCTAAGGGCCAGTCGACCGAGCGGTAGATATTGCCGGCGGCAAGGCTGACCGGGATGAGCAGCCCCACCGCCACCCAGAAAAATTCGGCCGGCTGGCCGGCCTCGCCACGCGTCACCGCCACCATGACAGCTCCAACGAAGCCGACGACAATGCCGACGACGCCAAGCAGATTGGGGCGCCGAGCGCCGAGCAGGATCGAAAACACCAGTGTGACCACCGGCGACAGCGTGAACATGATACCGGTGTAGCCAGCACCGAGATGCGGAATGGCCGAGAACATCAAGAGATTGGGGAAGGCGTAGGACACCGCCGCGGTCACGAAGAAATAACGCAGCCTGTGCGGGTTGAGCCGGATGCGCTGCCCGCGCAGCAGCAGGACGCACAAAAGCACGCCGCCGGCGCCGAGCGAGATGACGAGGGCCCAGACCATGGCCGAAACGCCGGCCGCCGTGGCGATCTTACCGAACGGCAGCGTCAGGCCGAGCAGGCCGCCGGTGACGACCAAAAGGCCGAGCGCTGAATCCCAGAGAAATTTCATAACGAACCTTGTTGTCTTTGCGGCTCTTGGCCAGCATTGTGTCTTGAGGTAAGATAATGCAAAGATTCTTAACATCAAGATATTTAACGGTGATATAGATGGATCGCGCCGCGAAGGCCATCGAGCAGTGGAAACGAGAGCGGCCGGATTTGGATGTCTCTCCGATGGCCGTGCTTGGACGGTTGAACGAAGCCTCGTCGCTGATAGCACGAGAACGCCTCGCTCCGCTGTTTGCGCGTTTCGGGTTGCAGACCGGGGAATTCGATGTGCTGGCGACGCTGCGCCGTTCCGGATCACCTTACGCGCTGACGCCAACCGCTCTCTACGAAGCGACGATGGTGACGTCGGGCGCCATGACCAACCGGCTCGACCGGCTCGAAAAGTCAGGATTGATCATGCGCGGGCCGCATCCCAACGATCGGCGCGGGGTTGTCGTGCAACTGACCGGAAAAGGTCTGGCATTGGTCGATGAGGCGGTCGCCGCTCACGTCGCCAACGAACACGAGATACTTTCCGGCCTGTCGCGCGCCGAACAGGACACACTTGCTCGCCTGCTTGAGAAGTTGATAGGGAGCGTCAGCTAGTGGCGGCCGGCAGGCAACGCCAGCTATGCGACCGCTTTTGCCACCATGTCCGGATGCTGGCCGATCACCCGCACATAGGCGATGGCGAAATCCGGCGCCGTCGCCCGCGCCTGCTCCCAGTCGCGCAGCGTGCCGACCGGGACCCGGAAGCGGCTGGCGAATTCGGCTTGCGACAGGCCAAGCCCAGTCCTCGTCCTGCGGATCAGGCGGGCGCGCTGGCCCCGGTCCAGTGCTTCGGCCGTCACGTCGAAATCTTCGGCGTCGGTCGGGTCAGCAGGCAGCGTGATGTGCTCTTTCTTCACCCTTGTTGCTCCTTCTCACCGAGATGAACCGAGGCAAGTCGCCCCGCCAGACGAAAACGCCGGTGAACAGCTTCTCCCCGACGAAACCGACCACCTTGAACCGTTCCTCGCCGTCGATCTCGCGGATCGAGGGGATAATCAGGTGGTTGTCGTCCGCAAAAATCCGGTCGCCAAAGGCCAGCGGAAGCTTGTGCTTTTCGCGGTTGACCGCATCCTTGACGGGGTCGAACCTGTCTTCCGTCATGAGGCTCGACTCTACGGGATTCCCGTATTGGACGCAACCCTTTATCCGCTCGTGGGCTAACATCGGTTTTAGGATTTTGCGACGCGGCAGCTATGCAGATTTTGCGACTGTCGCGAAATCCCGATTAAAGCGACAGTTTAGCGCCCGATTTTTGCAACGTTCGCATAAATCGATTGTGCGACATGGTCCAAGGACTGCAACGGGTCGAAGCGGAATCCCTTCCCGGTACCAACCGTCACACCAGTCTGTCAGTTACGATCCTCCGGGAATACCGGCACCGGCATGAATTCGACGCCGTCCTCGGCCAGGCTCTTGGCCTCCTCCAGTGTCGCCTCGCCATAGATGCCGCGCGGATCGCTCTCGCCGAAATGGATCTTGCGGGCTTCCTCGGCAAACTTGTCGCCGACATAGTCGGCGTTCTCGCGCACCTTCTCGGCCATCGCCTTCAATTGCGCCAGCGCCTGCTTCTGGGCCTCGCCCATGGCGAGCGCGATCTTTTCTCGGCTGCGCCCGGTGGAGACGGCCGGTGCCATCAACGCCTTCTCGACCCTGTGCGAGCCGCAGGTCGGGCAATCGACGAAGCCACGCTTCTTCTGGGTATCGAAATCGTCGTTGCTGCGAAACCAGCCCTCGAATTCGTGCTCGTGCTCGCAGATCAGGGAAAACCGGATCAAGATGCTGCACTCCTGAGCGGCAGCGCCTCAGCCTGTCCGCCGTTTACGGCAAAATCCCGCGCATTCCTTAGGTTCGGGATTTTCTTGCGCGCGGCGGCCGACTGCGCCGGGTCGATCTCGGCGACGATCACCGCCGGTTCGTCATGTGCTGCTTCGGCGACGATGCGACCCCACGGATCGACGATCAGCGAATGGCCATAGGTCTCGCGGCCGTCCTCGTGCAGTCCGCCTTGCGCCGCGGCGACGACATAGGCGCCGTTCTCGATGGCGCGAGCCCGCAGCAGCACATGCCAGTGCGCCTCGCCGGTCTGGCGGGTGAAGGCAGCGGGCACCGAAAGCAGGTCGGCGCCGGCCAGCGCCTCGGCGCGGAAGAGCTGCGGAAAGCGCAGGTCGTAGCAGACGGCGAAACCCAGTCTCGCACCATCGATCCCGGCGCCGCTGATCTCGGTGACGACGGCCTCGGTGCCGGGCTCGTAGGCGGCGGATTCGCGCCAGCTCTCGCTATTATCGAGATCGACGTCGAACATGTGGATCTTATCGTAGGTGGCAATCGTGGCGCCATCCGGCCCGAACAGAAGCGCGCGGTTGGCGAGCTTGCCGTCGGCGCGCAGGATGGCGGTCGAGCCGATATGCAGGAAGATGCCAAGGTCTTTCGCCAGCTTGCGCGAGGTCGAGACGATGATGTCCTTGTCCTCGGCCGTGAAGGCGGCGGCCCGCGCTTGGCTGTCGCGGACCAGCGCACCGGTCATTTCCGGTGACTGGATATAGGTCGCACCCTGGCCCGCGGCCTCGCGCACCAGCCGTTCCAGATCGGCCGCGTTGCGCTCCGGGCTGGTGCCCGAACGCATCTGGATCGCCGCCACCTTGAAAGCACCCATCGTCATGTCCTCAAATTCGTCGAGCCATTGGCGAGCAGGCGGTCCAGCCGGCCCTCCGCCTCCAGTTCATGGAGATCGTCGCAGCCGCCGACATGGGTGTCGCCGATGAATATTTGCGGAAAGGTCGAGCGGCCGTTCGCGCGGGAAATCATTTCCCGGCGCAGGTCCGGCGAGAAGGAGGCGTCGTGCTCGGTGTAGGCGACACCCTTGCGCTCGAGCAGCCGCTTGGCCGCCGTGCAATAGCCGCACATCATCCGTGTATAGATCGTCACGTCGACCATCGGTCAGCAATCCTGCCTTTCCCAAGTCTATATAGTCGCAGAGTCTATATAGTCGCGGACTCGTCGGCCCGAAAGTCCCCTGGCAGCACGCGCGCAAAGGTCAGCACGTCGACCGTCCCGGCACCGCCCTTCTTCAGCGCCCTGGCGACCGCGCGGACAGTGGCGCCGGTGGTATAGACATCGTCGATCAGGAGCACCCGGTGGCCGGCGATCTCGATCTCGGCCTCCTCCGGCACTCTGAAGGCGGCACGCACATTCTCCTCGCGTTCCCGCCGCTCCAGCCCGACCTGCTGGCGGGTGAGTTTGACGCGCCTGACCGCGGAGGGCGCAAAAGGCAGGCCGCCAAGCTGCGATACCGCCCTTGCCAGTTCCGCCGACTGATTGAACTGGCGCCTGAAAAAGCGCCGCCAGTGCAGCGGCACCGGCACCACCACATCGGCTTCCTCGATCAGTTCGGCACCGGCGCGCAGCATCCAGCGCGCCATCCACGGCGCCAGATCGGTGCGATCCTGGTACTTCAGCCCCTGCACCATCTGGCGGGCGACACCGGAGTAAGCGACCGCAGCCCGTGCGCGCTCGAAGGGCGGCCGGTCGGCGATCGCCTCGGCCGACAGGAACCCCTCGCCCATGTGATGGGTGAACGGCGTGCACATCACCGGGCACCATGGCCGCTCCAGAAGCCTGAGCTTCGGCCAGCAGGCGCCGCACAGCACGCCGGGCTGCGAGACATGCCGCCGGCAGCCGGCGCAAACCGGCGGAAACAGGATGCGCGCCGGCCAGTCCAACGCCTTTCGAGCAATACTCTTGATATCCGGCATTGGATCGGCCACGTGGTTCTTTCTCCGCCGCCCTATATCAGAGTGCGCAAACCAGGAACCGTAAGTTGCAGCCCATAGTCGATACCTCTCTCTGGCTGGCGCACAAGCGCCGGGCGCTCGCCAGACCGGCTGCCGGTGCGGATTTCCTGATGCGGCGGGCGGCCGAGGAGCTTGCCGAGCGGCTGGGCGCGGTGGAACGCAAATTCGACAGGGCGGCCGTCCTGTTTTGCCAGACGTCGGCGGCAGTCGACGTGCTCGCGACAAGCGGCAAGGTGGCGGACATCGTGCGCGTCGAGGCGGATGCGGCGTTCCTGGGCGATGGAGCGGGGGGCGATGCCGCGGGACTGGTGGCGCCGCTGGAGACCGTGCCGTTCGAGCCGGAAAGCCTCGACCTCGCCGTGTCGCTTTTGTCGCTTCAGGCAATGAACGACATTCCCGGCATGCTGGTGCAGATCCGCCGCGCTCTGAAGCCGGACGGTCTTTTCCTCGGCGCATTTGCCGGCGCCGGCACGCTTTCCGAGCTGCGCGAATGCCTGCTCGCCGCCGAGACCGAGTTTTATGGCGGCGCCAGCCCGCGCGTCATCCCGTTCACCGACGTGCGCGACGCCGGCGCGCTTTTGCAACGCGCCGGCCTGGCCTTGCCCGTCGCCGACGTCGAGACGGTGACGGTGCGCTACGATTCCCTGTTCGGCCTGATGGCAGACCTGCGTGCGATGGGCGAGACCAGCGCTCTGATCGACCGCAGCAGGCGACCGGCCACACGAAAGCTGTTTGCCCGCGCCGCCGAGATCTATGACGAACAATTTTCGGATGCCGATGGCCGCGTCAGGGCGAGTTTTCCGATCGTCTGGATGTCAGGCTGGGCGCCCGACGTCTCGCAGCAAAAACCGCTGAAGCCGGGCTCGGCGAAAATATCGCTGAAGACAATCCTGGAAAACCCCGGCGGGCGTTGACCCGATGCCACGGGTCCCGGTGGCCGGTCGTGATCACTTCGCGAAAGCGTTCACAAGCTTGCTGGAATTGTCGCTGAACAGCCACGTGATTGCGTCGGCGGCCTTGCCGACACCGCCTACGATGGTAAGCGACAGCACGGCCACGATCAGCCCATATTCGACAGCCGTCGCGCCGGTCTTGTCTTCCCAAAATCGTTGCAGCAATGTTTTCATGGCCGTCGATCCCGCTTGCCGGAACCCTAGCGCGGACCTGTTAAGAAAGGTTAATGACACAGGCTTAACAGGCGATGAAAGCACCGCTTTGGCCGGTGTCAGCAGTCGCCGCTGCGCTGGCCATTGTCGCGTATCACGCAGATCGAAGTGGGCAGCGGCTGCAGCACGCTCCTGCGAAGCGTGTAGGTCTCACGACGGCCGGTCGAGCCCGTGCCTGTGCTCCCGACCGACCCCGTGCTCATCCTGTCGAGGCCGCCGGCAAAATCGTCGCGGCCGGATCGCATCCGGCTGTCGAGGAGGGGCGTCGCGATCAAGGCCAGCGCCACCGCGGCCGAGCCGAACAAAAGCGTGATTCGCAATATTCCCATGCCGGCATGGACAGCGCTGAAGCTGCGGTCGGGTCGGATCGAATCCCAGTCCCTGTCGAGGCTCATGCAACTGCCCTCCGGCGAAGGCCTGAACACGGCCTTCCCACGATTTCCACGCCTCAATTTTTCACAGCGAGATAAATCTTCCATTAACGCTGTTTAATCGGGCAGTGACGGCACGATTACAGAAGATCGATGAGAAACTGGATCAGCGGCGCGTCGGCCGGCGGCATCGGAAAATCGCGCATCTGGCGCGGCCGCACCCATTTCAGCACCTGCCCCTCCTTCGGCTGCGCTATGCCGCGGAAGCGACGGCAGACGAACAGCGGCATCAGCAGGTGAAAATCATCGTAGGAATGGCTGGCGAAGGTGAACGGCGCCAGGCAGGGAATATCGGTTTCGATGCCGACCTCCTCGTACAACTCGCGGATCAGGCATTCTTCCGGGGTCTCGCCGGGCTCGACCTTGCCGCCCGGAAATTCCCACAGGCCGGCCAGTTGCTTGCCTTCGGGGCGCTGCGCCAGAAGCACGCGGCCGTCGGTATCGACCAGCGCGCAGGCTGCGACCAGGAGCAGGCGCTTGCCGACAGGGTTTACGCCAGTCATGCGCCGGGCGGCCGGCGATAATGGTAACGATAGACTTCGTCGAACCCGAGCGAACGATAGAGCGCCAGCGCCGGCGCATTGTCGGCCTCGACCTGCAGCCAGGCTTCCCGGGCGCCGCGCAGCCGTGCCCATTTCAGCGCCGACAGGATGAGGTGGCGGCCATGGCCCTGGTTGCGCACCGATCTGTCGGTGGCGACCTCGAACAGCCCGGCAAGATCGCCATCATGGACGCAGATCAGCGTCGCCAGCGGTTCGGTGCCGTCTTCGAGCGCGAACAGCCCGGCCTCCGGCTGGATGGCGCCGATGATCTCCGACAGGCCCGGCCGCAGCGACACATCCGAGCCGCTTACCTTGAGCGCCGCGCCGATGAAGCGGCTGATGTCCTTCAGCGGGATCTGGTCCATGGCGGCATCGAGCTGGGCGTCCGCCAGCGGCAGCCGCATGACCAGCGATTCGTCGAATGTGCTCCAGCCGTCGCTGTCGAGATGTTTGGAGAGGATCGGCCCCGACAGCGGCGAAATGCGGAAGGTCAGCGGCCGGCCATAGGCGTCGAAACGACGGCTGGCGCGGCCGATGCGCTCGGCAATGTGCTGGATGTCGCCCGGATCGAGCGGGTTGACCGAATTCAGCCGCTTGGCAGGATGGCCCGCCGTCAGCCGCACCACCCAGGTGCCGTCATAATGGACGGCCGCCGCCGGCCAGGCGCGAAAGCCGGCCGCCTCGTAGCGGCGCACGATCGCAAGCACGCTTGCCGGATGTCTGGAAACCAATGCCATCAGCTCCGATAATCGCCGTTGATGGCGACATACTCCTTGGTGAGGTCGCAAGTCCACACCGTCGCCTTGCCGCGGCCGATGCCAATATCGGCACGGATGCGGATCTCGTCGCGCTTCATGTAGGCCGATGTCGCCTCCTCGGAGTAGGCGGCGTCGCGCTCGCCCTGATGCGCCAGCCTGATGTCGCCGAACCAGATCGACAGAAGGTCGCGGTCGGCCGGTTCGCCGGCCTTGCCGACGGCCATGACGACGCGGCCCCAATTGGCGTCCTCGCCGGCGACCGCCGTCTTGACCAGCGGCGAGTTGGCGATCGACAGCGCGATGCGCTTGGCCGAGCGGGCCGATTTCGCCCCGGTGACGGTGACCTCGACCTGCTTGCGCGCGCCCTCGCCGTCGCGCACAACTTGCAGCGCCAGCGCTTTCAGCACCTTGCCGAGGGCGCGGCGGAAGGCGCCGAGGCGCGCATCGCCGGCATTCGTGATATCAGGGGCGCCGCGCCGGGCGGCCGTGCCGGTGGCGAACATCAGCAGCGTGTCGCTGGTCGAGGTGTCGCTGTCGACGGTGACCGCATTGAAGGTCTTGGCGGTGCCGCGCGACAAAAGATCCTGCAGCACGGGGGCTGCGATAGGCGCGTCGGTGGCGATGAAGGAGAGCATCGTCGCCATGTCGGGCGCGATCATGCCGGCTCCCTTGGCAATGCCGTTGATGCTGACGTCGGCGCCGCCGAGTTTTACCGTCGCGGTCGCCAGTTTCGGATAGGTGTCGGTGGTCATGATCGCCTTGGCGGCTTCGGTCCACAGATCCGGCCTGCCGTCCTTGACCAGTCCGGCGAGCAGATGGCCGAACTTGCCGGCATCCAGCGGCTCGCCGATGACACCGGTCGAGGCCAGAAACACCTCGTCCGGCGTGCAGCCGGCAGCCTTGGCTGCAGCCTCGCCGGTCATTGCCGTGGAAGCTCGGCCCTTGTTGCCGGTGAAGGCATTGGCATTGCCGGAATTGACGACCAGAACGCGCGCCTTGCCCTGCCCGAGATTCTGCCGGCAGAAATCTACCGGCGCCGACGGGCATTTCGACTTGGTGAACACGCCGGCGACCGTGGTGCCGGCATCGAAGACCATGGTCAGCAGGTCGGTCCGGTTCTTGTACTTTATCCCGGCCTCGGCGGTGGCAATGCGGACGCCCTCGATGTCAGGCATTTCAGGATATTTCTTCGGCGCGAGCGGCGAAATCGTGGCTGACATGAAGGACCTCGGGCGGGAAAAACGCAAGGGGAACGCCGGTTTGCCCGATAGCGGGCGCCGGCGCAAGGGCGTTTGATGGTCGGGCAAATGCCTTTCTCATCGGAACGACACGCTCAGTCGCACGAAACGGGCCGTTTCGTTTCGCCGAGAAAGCGTGTACGATTTGCCGACGAAAATCATGGGCAGGGAAAACAGGATGGGCCTGGATCCGGGGCGCAGGTCGATCGGCGCGCGGCGCAATCCCGACAGCGCCGACGCCATTCTCGACGCCGCCGAGGCAGTTCTGGTCGAGGCCGGTTATTCCGGCTTCTCGATCGAAGCGGTGGCGCGGCGGGCGCGTGCGGGAAAGCCGACAATCTATCGCTGGTGGCCGAGCAAGGCCGCCTTGCTGTTCGACGTCTATCAACGGCTAAAGCGCGTCGACCATCCCGACACCGGCAACCTCGAGGACGATCTCGTCGGCTTCCTCAAAAGCCTGTTCTCGCACTGGCGCGAAACATCGTCAGGCAGCATCTTCAGATCGCTGATCGCCGAGGCGCAGTCGGACGCAACCGTCGCCGCCGTGCTTGCCGAATACACCAAAGGACGCCATGCCCATACCGGCCAGATGGTCGAACGCGCCAAGGCAAGAGGCGAAGTAGCGGCCGACGTCGATGCCACGCTCGTCGCCGACCTGGTCGCCTCTTTTGCCTGGACGCATCTTTTGACCAATCGCCTCGACGCAGACGAAACGACGCTGCGCAGGGCAGTTGGCTATGTGTTGAAGGGCATAGAAGCTGACGGCTCGGTCGACCCCGCGGCAGTCCGGCGGGGGCGTCGACGCGTCATCGGTCGCGTCACCGGGTAGGGCGACAGGGCCCCTGCCGTAGGGTACATCAGGCGATCAGTTGATGACGCCGGCGCTGCCCCTCATTGCCCTGCCGGGCATTTCTCCCCGTATAGTGACAGGGAGAAAGGGCTGACCGCAACCTCAGCACGTTTGCTGCAACGCTGGAGATTGGCGAAATCCTTTGCGAAGGCTGTCCTTCTCCCCGTCACTATACGGGGAGAAGATGCCGGCAGGCAGATGAGGGGCGGCGCCGGCGCCAACAATTAATTGGCACGATCACATGCGACGGCGCCCTAGACTACTTGGTGTTTTCCAGCGCGTCGACCGTCTTCTTCAGCTTCTCGTCCGGGATTTCGACCTTGGCCTCGGCGCGCAGCGACTTGACCAGCGCGATATATTTGTCGCGGATGACTGCCTGGCGGGCCTGGTCCTTGACCTGGTCGAAGGCCGGCGGCTGCTTGGCGCGCTTGTCCTCGACTTGAATGACGTGCCAGCCGAACTGCGACTGCACCGGCTGCTCGGTGTATTTGCCGACCGCCAGCGCGAAGACCGCCTTGTCGAATTCCGGCACCATCTGGCCGGGTCCGAACCAGCCGAGATCGCCGCCGCTGGTCTTGCCGCTCGGATCGCTGGTGTGCTCGTTGGCGAGTTTCTGGAAATCGGCGCCGCCGTCGAGCTGCTTGATGATCGCATCGGCCTCTTCCTTCGTCTTCACGAGGATGTGACGGGCATGCACCTCGTTGGCCGGCGGCGTGTTGGCGATTTCCTGGTCGTAGCGGGCGCGAACCTCGGCATCGGTGATCTTGCCGACGACATCCTTCTCGACCATTTCGCCATGCAGGGCGCGCTGCTGCAGGAATGCCATGCGGCGCTGGAAGTCGGGATCCTTGTCGAGGCCGGTGGTGACCGCCTGGGCGGCCATGACCTTGATTTCGATCGCCGCCGAAAGTGCCGCGGCGCGGCGCTGTTCGGGCGGCATCTGCGCGAACTGCTGCGACAGCTCGCCTTCGGCAAGCGCAAGGTCTGCCTCGGTCAGCTTCTGGCCGTTGATCGTGGCGACCACGGCGTTCGGATCGACCGGCGCGGCCGGTTGGGCGGGGGCACCTGGTTGGGCCGGGGCTGGTTGGGCAGGCGCGGTGTCCTGCGCCATCGCTGGCGACAGCGACAGCGCCGACAGCCCGAATGCCATGCCGAGGCTGGCGAGCGACGCGCGGCGGAACAATGAGGACATACGATTAACTCCAATGGGGGATAGCTAGGGCGGGATGGCTTCCAGACCAGCCGGATTGTGGCGGAATTTGGCACGGTCGACAGGGCCAGCGCGCCGTTGACATCGATTGAGCCCCCTCTTATCTGTCCAACGACTTTGCGTCCAGAACCGTTTTCCGGGCGCTTTTTGCGTTCGTCCGCGTTTCACGTGGATTTGACGGGGCCGGCCGGCACCCGTCGTAACGACTTGGAATACTATCGAAAGGACCATTGAATGGTCAGTTTTGGCGGTCTCGCCCGTAAGGTTTTCGGCTCCTCCAACGATCGCCGGGTCAAGTCGACCCGACCGCGCGTCGAAGCGATCAACGCCATGGAAAACGAGATGCGGGCGCTCTCCGACGCCGAGCTGACCGCCCGCACGGAGAAATTCCGCCAGGACGTCGCCAACGGCGCCAGCCTCGATGATCTCCTGGTGCCGGCCTTCGCCACCGTGCGCGAAGCGGCGCGCCGCGTGCTCGGCATGCGCCCGTTCGACGTCCAGCTGATCGGCGGCATGGTGCTGCACAATGGCGGCATCGCCGAGATGCGCACCGGCGAGGGTAAGACGCTGGTCGCCACGCTGCCCGTCTATCTCAACGCGCTTGCCGGCAAGGGCGTCCATGTCGTCACCGTCAACGACTATCTTGCCAAACGCGACTCCGAGTGGATGGGCCGCGTCTACAAATTCCTCGGCCTTAGCGTCGGCGTCATCGTCCATGGCCTGTCCGACGAGGAACGCCACGCCGCCTATGCCGCCGACGTCACCTACGCCACCAACAACGAGCTCGGCTTCGACTATCTGCGCGACAACATGAAATACGAGCGCGCCCAGATGGTGCAGCGCGGCCACAGCTACGCGATCGTCGACGAGGTCGATTCCATCCTGGTCGACGAGGCGCGCACGCCGCTGATCATTTCCGGTCCGCTCGAGGACCGCTCGGAAATGTACAACACCATCGACGCCTTCATGCTGAAGCTCGAGCCGGCCGACTATGAGATCGACGAGAAGCAGAAGACCTCGATCTTCACCGAGGAGGGCACCGAGAAGCTGGAAAACCTTTTACGTGACGCCGGCCTGCTCAAGGGCGAGTCGCTCTACGACGTCGAGAACGTCGCCATCGTCCACCACGTCAACAATGCGCTCAAGGCGCACCAGCTGTTCCAGAAGGACAAAGACTACATCGTGCGCAACGGCGAGATCGTCATCATCGACGAATTCACCGGCCGCATGATGCCGGGCCGCCGCTATTCGGAAGGCCTGCACCAGGCGCTCGAGGCCAAGGAGCATGTGGCGATCCAGCCGGAGAACCAGACGCTCGCCTCCGTCACCTTCCAGAACTATTTCCGCCTCTACAAGAAGCTCGCCGGCATGACCGGCACGGCGCTGACCGAGGCCGAGGAATTCGCCAACATCTACAATCTCGACGTCACCGAGATCCCGACCAATCTGCCGGTCATCCGCATTGACGAGGACGACGAGGTCTACCGGACCGTCGAGGAGAAGTACAAGGCGATCGTCAGGGAGATCAAGGAAGCCCGCGCCAAGGGACAGCCTACCTTGGTCGGCACCACCTCGATCGAGAAATCCGAGCTGCTGGCCGAACGCCTGCGCAAGGAAGGTTTTACCGATTTCGAGGTGCTGAACGCCCGCCACCATGAGCGTGAGGCGGCGATCGTCGCCCAGGCCGGGAAACCCGGCGCCATCACCATTGCCACCAACATGGCCGGCCGCGGCACCGACATCCAGCTCGGCGGCAATGCCGACATGCGCATCGCCGAGGAGCTTGGCGACATGCCGGCCGGCCCCGATCGCGACGCCAGGGAAAAGGCAATTCGCGACGACATCGCCCGGCTGAAGGAGAAGGCGCTCGCCGCCGGCGGCCTCTACGTGCTCGCCACCGAGCGCCATGAGTCGCGCCGCATCGACAACCAGTTGCGCGGCCGCTCAGGCCGCCAGGGCGATCCCGGGCGCTCAAAATTCTTCCTGTCGCTGCAGGACGATCTGATGCGCATCTTCGGCTCCGAGCGCATGGATGGCATGCTGCAGAAGCTTGGCCTCAAGGAAGACGAGGCGATCATCCACCCGTGGATCAACAAGGCGCTGGAAAAGGCGCAGAAGAAGGTCGAGGCGCGCAACTTCGATATCCGCAAGAACCTGCTGAAATATGACGACGTGTCCAACGACCAGCGCAAGGTGGTGTTCGAGCAGCGCCTCGAACTGATGGACGGCGAAGGCCTGTCCGAGACCATCGCCGAGATGCGCGAGGGCGTCATCGAGGAGATCGTTGCCAAGGCCATTCCCGAAAACGCCTATGCCGAGCAGTGGAACGTCGCCGGCCTCAAGGCCGAGGTCGCCGAATTCCTCAATCTCGACCTGCCGGTCGAGGACTGGGTCAAGGAAGAGGGCATTGCCGAGGACGACATCCGCGAGCGCATCAGCCAGGCCGCCGAGACTGCCGCGAAAGAGCGTGCCGAGCGCTTCGGCCCCGACGTGATGGCCTATGTCGAGCGCTCCGTGGTGCTGCAGACGCTCGACCATCTGTGGCGCGAGCACATCGTCAACCTCGACCACCTGCGCTCGGTCGTCGGCTTCCGCGGCTACGCCCAGCGCGATCCGCTGCAGGAATACAAGGGCGAGGCGTTCGAGCTGTTCCAGGCGATGCTGGGCAATCTGCGCCAGGCCGTCACCGCGCAATTGATGCGCGTCGAACTGGTCCGCCAAGCCGCCGAAGCGCCGCCGCCCGAGGCGCCCGACATGTTCGGCAGCCATCTCGACGGCACCACCGGCGAGGACGATTTTAACGGCGGCGACACCGGACTTCTGGTTCGCCAGGAGACCCACGCCACCGTCGCCCCCGAAAACCGCGACCCCAAGAACCCCGCCACCTGGGGCAAGGTCGGCCGCAACGAGGCCTGCCCGTGCGGGTCAGGGAAAAAATACAAGCATTGCCACGGGGCGTTCGCGTAAGTTTCCTTCGCCCCGTTCACGGGGAGAAGGTGCCCGAAGGGCGGATGAGGGGCAGAGCCGGCCTACGCGATTGGCCAATCTCCCCACCTGAGGGGGGAGATATCAGGCGGCCAGAGGGGGGTGCTGTCCTGCCGGCCTGCCCTCGTGAAAGCGTATAAGTAGCGCCAACCTTTCGTCCGCTCGCGCTGCCCCTCATCCGCCTGCCGGCACCTTCTCCCCGTGAACGGGGAGAAGGGAGCACTCCCTCCTCTCCACCCAACCGTTTCTTAATGTGTTTTCGTTAGACGCAGAGCCAGAAAGAGGCGGAAAACGGAGTGTAATCAGGGTGCGCTTTTCCGCGGCGACGACAGCCGGGCGGTTCCTGCCGCAGCGCCTTGCGCTGCGCGCAAAGCCGCTGCTTACCCGCGTCGATGCCGTGCTGTTCACCGCCGACGAGCGCGGCGAAGCCAGCCGCATGTCGCTGATTGCCTTTTCCATCCGCATCGTCAGCGCCGTCATCGCCTTCGTCAGCCAGGTGCTGATGGCGCGCTGGATGGGCTCGTTCGAATACGGCATTTTTGTCCTTGTCTGGGTGACGATGGTCATCGTCGGCAACCTCGCCTGCCTCGGCTTCCACACCTCTGTCATCCGCTTCATTCCCGAATATCGCGAGCGCAACATGCTGGCCGAACTGCGCGGCATCGTGCTGACCAGCCGCCTGTTCGTGCTGGTTGCCTCGACGGCGATCGCCGGGCTGGGCGCGCTCGGCGTCTGGCTGCTCTCGCCCTTTATCGAGAACTACTATGTCGTGCCGTTCATTCTCGGCCTCATCTGCATGCCGATGATCGCCATGTCCGACCTGCTCCAGGGGCTGGCGCGGGCCAACTCATGGGCGCTGTTTGCGCTGGCGCCGACCTATCTGGTGCGGCCGGTGCTGATCCTGGCGCTGATGGCGCTGATGCTTCTGGTCGGCTTTGCGGCCGACGCCAGGACGGCGATCTTCGCCTCGATCGCCGCCGCCTATGCCACCACGCTCGGCCAGCTCATCGGCATCACCGCGCGGATGGACAGGAATGTTTCGGCCGGGCCGATGAAGCTGCATTTCGCGCAGTGGTTCCTCGTGTCGCTGCCGATCTTCCTGGTCGAAGGCTTCTTTTTCCTGCTCACCAATGCCGACGTGCTGATGGTCGGCGCCTATATGAACCCTAACGACGTCGCCGTCTATTTCGCCACGGTCAAGACGCTGGCGCTGGTGCATTTCGTCTATTTTGCGGTCAAGGCGGGCGTTGCCCAGCGCTACGCGCAATTCACCCATGGCGAGCCCGAAAAACTAGCCGCCTTCGCCCGCGAAACCGTGTCGTGGACGTTCTGGCCATCGCTGCTGATGGCGCTGATGGTGCTGGTGCTGGGCGAGCCGATGCTGAGCTTGTTCGGGCCTGAATTCGTTGCCGGCTACCCGCTGTTGTTCCTGCTGGTCGTCGGCGTCGTCGCCCGCGCCGCCGTCGGCCCCTGCGAAAGCCTGCTCACCATGAGCGGCAACCAGAACATCTGCGCCGCCGTCTACGCCATGACGCTGGCCTTCAACATCGGCCTCAGTCTGGTGCTGATCCCGCTTTTCGGCCTGTGGGGCGCGGCGATGGCCACCGCCTTTGCCATGATCTTCGAGGCCGGCGCGCTGGCCTTCACGGTCTGGCGCAGGCTCGGCATCGTCATGGTCATCTTCGTAGCCGCCAAAGGAGCCGCCTGATGGCCGCCATCCCGTTGCTCGAGGAAACCAGCGGCGGCCCGGCCGGCGCCCTGGTGTCGGGCCTCGCCGGGCTCGCGCGCGAAGCCGACCCCGCCCAAATCGAATTGTTGGCCAACGGCCGGCCCCAGCGCAAACTGGCTATTTACGCCGCCTCCGCCGGCTTCGACCTGGTCGAGGAACTCGACTTTCTCTGCGCCCGCACGATCGAGCCCAACGTCTTCTTCAATCCGCGCTTCCTGGCACCCGCCATGCCGCGACTGGAAGACCGCGAGGTGCGGCTGGCGGTCATCCGCGACGGCGACGAATACCGCAACCGGCTGCGCTTGCTGGTGCCGTTCTCGGTGGAGCGGCCGGCGACGCCGCTCGGCGTGCGGGTGATGCGCACATGGTCGAGCCCGTTCGGGCCGATCGGCACGCCGCTGGTCGACCGTGACGATCCCGTCGGCGTCATCGAGGATTTCTTCGCGATGCTGTCGCGGCCGCATCTCAAACTGCCAAAAGTCTTCGTGCTGCCCGACATCCGGCTCGACGGCCCGGTGGCCAGCCTGCTGGCCACCGTCGCCGAGACGCGTGGCCTGACGCTGGTCACCACCGGCAAGGCCGAACGCCCGATGCTCGAAAGCGAGATCGACGGCGATGAGTATCTGAAGGCCTCGCTGCGCTCGCACCATTATCGCGAGTTCCGCCGCCTGAAGCGCCGCCTCGCCGACCTCGGCAGGCTGGAGCATCTGGTGGCGCGCGGACCGGAAAACATCCGCCATGCCATCGAGCGTTTTTTGACGCTCGAGGCCGCCGGCTGGAAAGGCCGCGAGCGCACCGCCATGGCCATCGACCGCTACCGCGCCGCCTTTGCCCGCGAGGCCGTGCACCGGCTGGCCGAACGGGATCTGTGCCGCATCCATTCGCTGACGCTCGATGACCGCACCATCGCCAGCCTGATCGTCTTTGTCGAGGCCGGCGTCGCCTACACCTGGAAGACGGCCTATGACGAGACGCTCGCCGCCTATTCGCCGGGCACGCTGCTGATGATCGAGGTGACCAGGCAGCATCTCGACGACCCCAACATCATGATCAGCGATTCCTGCGCCGTGCCCGACCATCCGGTGATGAGCCGGCTGTGGATGGAGCGCAGGCCGATCGGCACGCTGGTCATCGGCCTGACGCCGGACGCCGACCGCCTCGCCCGCCAGGCGGCGTCGCAGATCCACCTCTATCGCGAAACCCTCAACATGGCGCGCCTGTTGCGCAACCGGGTGAAGAGCTTGCTGGGACGGCGGTAGGGCAAAGGCTGCTCTCCCTTCTCCCCTTCTTGTGGGAGAAGGTGGCCGCGAAGCGGTCGGATGAGGGGTGCTCCAGCTTGGCACCGACTGCGCTCCGTCCAGCACCCCTCAACCGTCGTGGCGCTGCGCGCCAATCCACCTTCTCCCACAAAAGGGGAGAAGGAAGAGAGGGGCAGCGCCGGCTGGTGGGCGCGGCGCATCATCCAGGACCATCACCTGGTCTACCGCGCCGCCGCAACGCTTAGCTCCTTGGTCCGGCCTGGGAATGACGAAGGCGCAGGGGCTTACGGCTAATCACCAGCGTGGGAGATTGGCAGCCGCAGGCCGGTCGGCAGCGGACCGTCGACAGTCCCCTTCAGGCTCAGTCGAAGAACCAAATCCCCTGTGGACCTAGGTCATGAGGGTTAATTCTCCCGAACAGCGGAAAGGATTAGCATCGGAGACAATCTCGGCCGCGCAACCAGCATCATTGCCGTCGCAGGGCCAGAACAAAAATCCGGGAGGAACGCATGACGAAAACAACTCACTTCAAGCGTCGCAGCATTCTCGCTTTGGCTGGCCTCATCGGCGCCTGCCTGACTGCGGCCGCAGGTCAGGCCGCCGAGCCAGACAAGGCCGAGATCGAGGCCCTGAAAAAATCGCTATCCAAGTACGAAGACTACAAGGCCGCCATCCGCGACCTCTATCTGTCGACAGTCGGATGCGTTTATTACAGCGGCGAAAAAGTGGCTGGAGCTATGGATTACCCTAAGGGCGCGATGGGCATTCATTTCGTCAACGTCGCGAGCGTCAGCCCGACACCAGATCCGACGCGCCCCAATGTCCTTATCTATGAGCCGTTCGACGGCGGCTTGCGCCTGGTGGCCGTGGAATGGCTTGTTCCGCTGACGCCCGACACCAAGGAGCCGCCGAAACTGTTTGGACAGACGTTCCAGGGGCCGATGGAGGGGCATTATCCGCTTATTCCGACGGAGTTCTACCATTACGATCTTCACGCCTGGCTGTTCAAAGACAACCCGCTCGGAATGTTCAGCCCGACGAACCCTGACGTGAAATGCGACAATTACGCGTTTCCGATGCCGGAGCAGCCGACCAAGATGGTGCCGGGGCCGATGTGAGGGCGACTTAGTACGCAATGGCCCGGCCTCAATTGCAGCTGTCCCAAGTTGCGCCTGGGATGACCTCCCACCGAGCTTTCCAACGTTCTCGGGTGGGAAATGGTGCCCCTAGCCGGGATCGAACCAGCACTCCTTGCGGAACTCGATTTTGAGTCGAGCGCGTCTACCAATTCCGCCATAGGGGCTCAGGCCGGGCGGCCTGGATGGGCGCGGACTATACGGTTGGAGGCCTGTTCGTCAACTGGCCAATTCGGGGTGGCCAATTCCAGGCATGTGGCCTTCGCTCGGCCGCGGCCTTTCGATTTCGTGAAGCGGCGGCCATTGTGCGGCGCAGAAAATCTTTCTAGACAGGCAGCGCATTGAAGCGCACCGCGTCTGGAGAGATTGATGTGGCGCGCTTTTGATCTTGGTTTTTATGCATTGTTGTCCCAAAGGCGCTGCGCTTTTTGGGCGACGTGCATCAGGAGTGCCGATGCTTCGCGGACTTTACGACTGGACCTTGTCGCTGGCGGCGAAGAAATCCGCCGAATGGTGGCTGGCCTTCATCGCTTTTGTCGAAAGCTCGGTATTTCTCGTGCCGGCCGACGTGCTCTATTTGCCGATGGCGCTGTCGCGGCCGGATCGCGCCTATCGCTACGCGCTGGTCGCCACGCTGGCCTCCGTTCTGGGTGGCATAGCCGGCTGGTACATCGGCCACTATGCCTATGACACGGTGGCGCGGCCGATCCTTGAATTCTACGGCAAGTATGACGACTTCGAGACACTACGCGTCTCGGCGGGCACAGGATTCATCGTCCTGATGCTGATCACCTCCGGCCTCGCCCATCTGCCGCCGATCAAGGTGGTGACGATCCTGTCCGGCGTCATCGGCACGCCTTTGCTGCTGTTCATCGTGCTGGCGATCGTGGCGCGCGGCGCCCGCTTCCTGTTCCTCGCCTGGCTGCTGCGCCGCTATGGCGAACCGATCCGCGAGTTCATCGAAAAGCGCCTCGGCATGATCGCCGGCGCCGCCGCCGCTGCCCTGATTTCGCTCTATATCGTCGTCAAATACGCGTTTTAGAGCACGATCCCGAACCGAAGGTCAGCGTAGCAAAAAGTGGGAACCGGTTTTCTGGATCATGCTCAAAAGAAGGCGAACGGCAGATCGATGACAGCGACCGTGAATGCCCACACTGGACGCCAGCGCATGCGGACGGCGTTGTTCCTCGCCGCCGCCATGGCCGCCACCGTCGGCTCGGCGCTGGCCTTCCAGCATCTCGGCGGCTACATCCCCTGCAAGCTCTGCCTCGAGCAACGCACCCCCTATTACATCGGCGTGCCGCTGATGCTGCTGGCGGCGCTTGCGTCGACCTTGCGCTGGCCGGCTTGGCTGACACGCGGCCTGCTGGCCGTCGGCGGCCTGCTGATGGTCTACGGCGTCTATCTCGGCGTCTATCATTCCGGCGTCGAATGGGCATGGTGGCCGGGGCCGACCGATTGTGCGGCGGCTGCCGGACCGATCGACACCGGTGGCAAGGGCGTGCTCGACGCCCTCGACCAATTCGTCCCGCCCTCCTGCGACAAGGCGGCACTGCGCATCCTCGGCCTGTCGCTGGCCGGCTGGAACGCCATCGCCAGTTTTGTCCTGGCCGTCATCGCCTTTCGCGGCGCCTTTGCACGCGACTGAGCGGCACAGCGCAGAGTTCGTCCAGAAATTCGTAGGGCCGGAGCGCATGACGTGGGTTTCGAGAACCGGAGCGGAGCGTACTTACAGTACGTGAGCACCGGAAGCGCAGAAAGCTGCGTCAGGCGACCGGCATGGCGGATTTCTGCCGAACTCTATGGTTCGAGTTCGACATCCCAGTAAAGATAATCCATCCAGCTTTCATGCAAATGGTTGGGCGGGAACAGGCGGCCATTGTTGTGCAAATCGTGCACCGTCGGCTGAAAAGGCTTCTGCAGCGGCCACATCTTGGCGTGCGCCGGCATCATGCCGCCCTTCCTCAGATTGCAGGGTGAGCAGGCGGCGACGACATTCTCCCACGTCGTCGCGCCGCCGCGGTGGCGGGGAACGACATGGTCGAAGGTCAGATCCTCCGGCGTGCCGCAATACTGGCACTGGAAACGGTCGCGCAGGAAGACGTTGAAGCGGGTGAAGGCCGGATGCCGCGATGGCTTCACATAGGCTTTCAGGCTGACGACGCTCGGCAGTTTCATCGAGAAGGTCGGCGACGACACCGCGTGCTCATATTCGGCGACGATGTTGACCCGCTCGAGGAACACCGCCTTGATGGCGTCCTGCCACGACCAGAGCGACAGGGGGTAATAGCTGAGCGGACGGTAATCCGCGTTCAGCACCAGTGCTGGAAGCCCATCCGGAGATACGGCAACCGTCACGTCATTGACCTCCTTGGTTCAGCGCATGACCCCGAAATCGGTTCGATTTTCGGAAAGGATCATGCGCGGCTTCAAAAAGTCCTACGGCGTCCTTTGCGCACCCAACCGGATGCGCGGCGCTGTAGCCTGTCGGCGCGGATACTGTAAGCCCGACATGACAGGGATGTGAAGCGGCTTGTCGATCAATCGAAGCGCTAAAAATGCATGATTTTCATGCTTTTTTGCGGATTGAGCTAGGGGGCGCGGCGTCCCTGCCCCGGGTCTCACGATAATACGCCCAAAAAAGCCGTGATGCGACACCGCGCCACGGACTCCATGATTCGGCGAGCTTGATCAGCGTTTTCTCGGGCGGACGCGGGTCGATGCCGAGCGCGTGACCGACCGCGCTCTGCAGGGCAACGTCGCATGCCGGGAAGACGTCGGGGTGGCCGGCGGCGAACAGAAGATAGACTTCCGCCGTCCATGGGCCGATGCCTGACACCTTGGTCATCGCCGTGATCGCCTGCGTGGCATCGAGCAAGCAGAGTTGATCGAGGTCGAGGCCGTCGACCACCGCCTGGGCGACGGCGATCAGGCCGCGCTGCTTCGGCCGCGACAGTCCGGCCTCGCGAAAAATGGCTTCGTCGGCGGCAAGGATTGCCTGCGGGGTCAGCGGATCGACGAGTTTTGTCAGCCGCCCGAAGATGGCGTCGGCGCTGGTGCGGGAAACCTGCTGCGAGACGATGATCGAGGCAAGGCTTCTGAACCCCGGCTCGGACAGCCGAAGCGGCACCTCACCGGCCATGCCCCGCACCTTTTCAAGGCGGGGGTCGAGCCGGCAGAGCGCGTCGAGCCCTTGCGAAATGTCGTCGAGCGTGGCGATGCGTTGCATGTTTTCTGTTCCAGAACCAAGCGCAAAGTGGCAATTGATAATCAGCGCAAAGTAGCAACTGGCGAAAGCGCCGCACAACCCGATTGCCGCCGAACGATGACACTCCTGACATTCCGTTTCGCGCCGAGCCCGAATGGCGAACTGCATCTCGGCCACGCCTATTCGGCGCTGCTCAATCAAAAATTGGCCGGCGCAACCGGCGGGCGGCTGTTGCTGCGCATCGAGGACATCGACACGACGCGCTGCACGCCGGAATTCGAGGCCGGCATTTTTCGCGACCTGGAATGGCTCGGGCTTGGCTGGGGAGGACCGGTGCGCCGTCAGTCCGAGCATTTTTCGGACTATCAAGCGGTGCTCGATCGGCTGATCAGGGAAGAGCTCGTCTACCCGGCGTTCATGAGCCGTGGCGAAATCCGCGCCTTCATTGCCGACAGCGAAAAGTGCGGCCGCGACTGGCCGCGCGACCCGGACGGGGTGCCGCTCTATCCCGCCGTCGACAAGGCGTTGCCGATGAGGGAACGCCAGCGACTGATGGCCGAGAATACGCCTTTCGCCTGGCGGCTCGACGTCGATGCTGCGATGGCGCGCGTCGGCACAGACCTGTCATGGCTGGAATTTTCGGATGAGAGGCTTTCCGCAACACGTGCGGTGAAAGCCCGGCCGCAGGACTGGGGCGACGTGATCGTGGCGCGCCGTGAAATCCCGACAAGCTATCATCTCGCCGTCGTCGTCGACGACGCGCTGCAGGGGATCAGCCATGTGGTGCGCGGCCAGGACCTCTATTCCGCCACCGGCGTGCAGCGCCTGCTCCAGGAGATCCTCGGCCTGCCGCAACCAGGCTACTTCCACCATCGCCTAGTCTTCGGCCCGGACGGTCGAAAGCTGTCGAAGAGTTTCGGGGATACGAGCCTTGCCGCCTTGCGCGAGGTCGGCGCATCACCGGATAACGTCCGGCGGCTGGTTGGGATTTAATCCATTCCGTACATCAGAGCGTCACGACGTACAGAACCTTTGATGGCAGAGCGAGGCGCCCCCCTCTGTCCTGCCGGACATCTCCCCCACAAGGGGGAGATCGGCCGTCATTGCGGCTTTCGCCAATGTCCAACGTTGATGAACAGGCGCCGTCAGCGAAGCTGCCAATCTCCGCCCAAGTGGGGGAGATGTCCGGCAGGACAGAGGGGGGCGCGAAGGATCACTACAGATCAGCATTTATCCGAGCCGCTGCATTCTTCGGCGGAGTCACGATCGTCTTCAACTCGGATAAGCCTATGGATCAATCGTTTGGTTTTGCGTGTCGGGTTGAACCGCATTAGAGCATCGCCCGGTCAACTCTCACCAAACGCGGCAGCCTTTCAAAAATGCACAGCGTCAAGCGGTTCATCCCCGCCTCCTTCGTCGTCTTGTGGGCGACCGGCTTCATTGGCGCGCGTTATGCCATGCCGTGGGCCGAGCCTTTCACCTTCCTGGCCGCGCGCTTCGTTCTGGCCGCCGTCCTGTTGGCCGCCTTGATGGCAGCGCTAGGCTCCAGGCGAGCGACGCGCAAGGAGGCGCTTCACGCCAGCGGCGCCGGCATCCTGATGCATGGGGTCTATCTCGGCGGCGTGTTCTGGGCCATCCACAGGGGCATGCCGGCCGGGTTATCGGCCTTGATCGTCGGGCTGCAGCCGCTGATCACCGCGGTGATGGCCGGCCGGTATCTCGGCGAGGCGATCCTGCCGCGCCATTGGGCAGGCCTGGCCATAGGACTTGCCGGCGTGATCATCGTGCTTTGGCCGAAGCTCGGAACGCTCGGCGGCGGCGTGACGGCCGAAACGCTTGCCGCCTCGCTTGTCTCGGTGCTTGGCATGAGCGCCGGCACGATCTGGCAGAAGCGCTTCGCCTCCGGCGGTGATCTGGTGGCGGCCACCACTTGGCAATATGTCGGCGGTGCATCGGTGATGGTCCTCGCCTCGCTCGCTTTCGAGACGCGAACCGTCGTCGTCAACGGCGAGTTGATCTTCGCCATGGCATGGCTGGTGCTGGTGCTGTCGATCGGCGCCATCTTCCTGTTGATGGTGATGATCCGCGGCGGCGAAATGTCGAAAGTCGCTTCGCTGTTCTATCTGGTCCCGGCCGTCACCGCGGTGATCGCCTGGATACTGTTCGGCGAACAGTTGAACCTGGTCCAGGTCGTCGGCATGGCGATCGCGACCCTCGGCGTCGGGCTGGCAACCGCTCAGCCGACCAAAGCATGATCCCAAAAAGGTCGGCGGGAACCGGTTTCGCTGGAGATCATGCTCAAACAAGGATCAGCCAACTCGGGCGCGTGCCTCCAGATAGCGGCTGATCGCGGCATTGAGCTCACCGCCGAGGATGAAGATCGCCGAGACCATATAGAGGAAGACGACCGCGACCATGATCGAGGCAAGGCCGGCATAGGTCGTCACATAGGACGAGAAACGGTCGAGATAGGCGGCGAAGATGGTCGATCCGATAAGCCAGGCAATCAGCGTGAAGATGATGCCCGGTATGATCGATACGAAGCGGCGCTTGCCCGCAGGCAGCCAGTAATGCACCGCGAACAGCCCGCCGACGATGACGATCGAGGCGATGATGTAACGCCACAGCGTGATCGTTCCCATATAGGGTTTTACCCATTCGAAATTGGCCTCGGCCAGCCGCGCCAGCAACGGCGCAAACACCAGAAGCACGCTGATCACCAGAAAACCTGCCGTGGCGATCAGCACGAATGCGATGCTCTGCACCCGGCGGTAGATGATGCCGCGCGTTTCGGAAACGCGGTAGGCGCGGTTAAGCGAGGTGCGCAGCGCCTCGATGCCGTTCGAGGCGAAGAAGGCGGCAAGCAGCACGCCATAGGTCAATAAGTCGGTGCGCTGCACGGTGAGCACATTGAGCACCTCGCGCGCGATCGGCTTGGCAATCTGCTCGGGCCAGGTGTCGAAGACGAGGTGCACGGCGGTGTCGGCAAAGGCCTGTGCGCCGAGGAAGCTGGCCAGCGTCGTGGCGAAAATCAGAAAAGGGAATAGCGCCATCAGCGCCGTGATCGCCAGATGACTGGCCATTGCCCAGCCATCGTCTGCATCGAAATGGCCGAACGCGTCATAGAGCACGCGTTTGAGGGCTACGATCTTCCGCAACAAGAACCGCGTTCCCTTCGATTGTCTCGACGCCGCGAATATGGGAAGGGATTGCAGCAAATGGCAAGCCTGGCTCAAACAACGCTTCCTCCCGGAGAAAAGTTGCGCACCATCATCGTCACCGGAGCTTCTTCCGGGATAGGCGCCTATTGCACCCGGGCGCTGAAGGCGGAAGGCTGGCGGGTGTTCGCGACGGCACGCAAGCCGGAGGACATCGCCGCCCTCGAGGCCGATGGCATCGAGGCTTTCTATCTGGACTACCGCGAACCGGAATCCATCGAGACGCTGGTGGCGTCGGTGCTGGAGCGGACAGGCGGACGGCTCGATGCCCTGTTCAACAACGGCGCCTACGCCCAGCCCGGCGCCGTCGAGGACCTGCCGGTGGCAGCGCTCAGGGAGCAATTCGAGGCGAATGTCTTCGGCTGGCATGACCTCACCCGCCGTGTCGTGCCGGTGATGCGCCGCCAAGGCCATGGCCGTCTTGTCCACTGCTCCTCGATCCTCGGCCTGGCGCCGCTGCCCTTTCGCGGCGCCTATTCGGCGTCGAAGCACGCGATCGAAGGGCTGATGCTATGCATGCATCAGGAACTCCAGGGCAGCGGCATCCATGTCTCGCTGATCGAGCCGGGGCCGGTGACATCGAAGATCGCCAGCAACGGCCTTGTGTGGTTTCTCAGCAATATCGACCGTGAGAATTCCGTCCACCGCCTCGCCTACGAGGCGCAGCTGCAACGGCTGCAGGCCGGCGGCAGCACGTCACGGCTGAAGCCCGGGCCGGAGGTGGTTCATGCCGCCTTGCGCCATGCGCTTCTGTCGCGGCGCCCGCGTCCGCATTATGTGGTAACGGTGCCGGCCAGGATCGGCGTTGTCCTCAAACGCATCCTGCCGGCATCAATGCTCTACCGCCTGCTTGCCAAACGCGCCTGAACGCAATCGACTGGAAACACACTATGGCAACCGTCTTCAACATCCTCGCTGTCCTCGTCATGGTCGCCGTGGTGATCGTGCTGATCCGCGGCCTCATCAACATGATGCGCGGCGGCTCCGGCATGACCTCCAACAAGCTGATGCAGACGCGCGTGCTGCTGCAGTTCGTGGCATTGGTGCTGATCATGCTGGCGGTGTATTTCACCCGCAAGTGAGGGCTTTTAGGAGGCGGAGCGTGGTCAAGCTCAACAAGATCTACACCCGCACCGGCGACGACGGCACCACCGGCCTTGGCACCGGCGAGCGGCGGCTGAAATCCGATCTGCGCATCGACGCCTATGGCACGATCGACGAGGCCAATGCCTGCATCGGCATGGCCCGCATCCACACCGCGGCAAAACATCCTGCGATCGACGCGATGCTCGGCCGCATCCAGAACGATCTTTTCGACCTCGGCGCCGATCTGGCGGTGCCGGACGACGGCAAGCCGCTCGGTTATGAGCCGCTGCGCATCACCGCCGTGCAGACCGACCGCGTCGAAAAGGACATCGACCTGCTCAACAAGGATTTGCAGCCGCTCAAATCCTTCGTGCTCAACGGCGGCACGCCGGCAGCGGCGGCCCTTCACCTCGCCCGCACGGTGGCGCGGCGAGCCGAGCGCATCATGGTGGATTTGACGCAGGCCCCAGGCGAGCACGTCAGCCGCGAGGCGATAAGATACATCAACCGCGTGTCGGACTTTCTGTTCGTCGCCGCACGCGCGGTCAATGACAATGGAAACGCCGACGTGCTATGGGTTCCCGGCAAGAACCGCTGAATCTGCCGAGGCGGGAGGGGGTCCGATGTTCATCCCGCTTTATGACACCAACCGGCTGCGCCACATCAAGCAGCAATATGTCACGATCGGCCTGATCGCGTTCAATACGCTCATCTACTTCGCCACCGCGCTTGGTGGCGAGCAGTTCACCAACGCCGCTGTGCTGGGCCTCGGCTTCATCCCGTCGGTCGTCCACGACAGCGCCGAACTGGCTCCGCAGTTTGTCGTGATCCCGGAGAGCCTGAGCTACGTCACCTATTCCTTCCTGCATGCCGATATTTTCCATCTCGGCGGCAACATGCTGTTCCTCTGGGTCTTCGGCGACAATGTCGAGGACGCGCTCGGTCACATCCGCTTTCTCATCTTCTACCTGCTCTGCGCCATCGCCGGCGCCTTCTTCCAGGGCCTGATCGCGTGGAACTCGCAGGTCCCGCTGATCGGCGCCTCAGGCGCCATTGCCGGCGTGGTCGCCGCCTATCTGATCCTCTATCCCAGGGTGAAGGTATGGGTGCTGGCCTTCGCCCGCATCCCGCTGCGCATCCCGGCCTTCATCCCGCTCATCCTGTGGATCCTGTTCCAGATCGTGATGTTCGCCGCCGGTGGCGAGGATCAGATTTCCTGGGCCTGTCATGTCGGCGGCATCATCGCCGGGGCCGTGCTGGTGCTCATCCTGCGCAACCGCGCCGTGCCACTGCTTGCCGGCGCGGACGAAGAGGCAGTGGTGGTGGCCGGCCAAATGCCTGTTGCGGCAGAGCCCGCGCCAGGCGAGCCGCTGCCGGCGCAGCCGGCGCCGCACTGGGGACGGGGAAGCGCCTCCAGTACGGACTGAACCGATTTGAGTGCGGCGCGGATGATTTGGGCGCGCACCGGATATTGACGCGCGGGGTCGCCGCAACTACGGAAGCTTTCCCACACGAATGCATGTCGCGCAAAACTGTGCAGCGGTCTTGCGATAACGACATGCATAAGACACACAACCTGAAGCGCGTCGCGCGTGAGGCCGGTCAAATGCGACGCGCTTTAGACGGTCGGAGACCAGAATTCCGTCCGGAATGTCGGCTTTCGACAACTCTGAAGAGGCGCGCACTGCTATAGCGCGCGCGACGATCTTGAAAGAGGTGACTATCTTGAAAGAGGTGGCTATCGTGAAAGAGGTGACAGGCAAATGAAGATCCTTGTGCCCGTGAAGCGGGTTGTGGATGCGAATGTGAAGGTTCGTGTGAAGGCTGACGGTTCGGCGGTGGAACTCGCCAACGTCAAGATGGCGATGAACCCGTTCGACGAGATCGCGGTCGAAGAGGCGATCCGGCTGAAGGAGGCCGGCAAGGCGGAGGAGATCATCGTTGTCTCGATCGGGCCGCAGCAGGCGCAGGAGACCTTGCGCACCGCGCTCGCCATGGGCGCCGACCGCGCCATCCTGGTCAAGACCGACGAGCAGACCGAGCCGCTGGGCGTCGCCAAGGTGCTGAAGGGCGTGGTCGAGGCGGAAAAGCCCGGTCTCGTCATTCTCGGCAAGCAGGCGATCGATGACGATTCGAACCAGACCGGCCAGATGCTGGCCGCACTTCTGGGCTGGGCGCAAGGCACTTTTGCATCCAAGGTCGTTATCGATGGCGACAAGGCCAAGGTGACGCGCGAGGTCGATGGCGGCCTGCAGACGGTGGAGCTGAAGATGCCCGCGATCGTCACCGCGGATCTTCGCCTAAACCAGCCGCGCTATGCGTCGCTGCCCAACATCATGAAGGCCAAGAAGAAGCCGCTCGACGAGAAATCTCCCGCTGATTACGGCGCCGACGTCAAGCCACGGCTGAAGGTGATCAAGACCGAGGAGCCGGGCGGCCGCAAGGCGGGCGTCAAGGTCAAGAGCGTCGCCGAGTTGGTCGACAAGCTGAAGAACGAAGCCGGCGTGCTCTAATGAAATCCGATGAGGCCGGCCTGCAAACGGCCGGTTTCTCCGCTCACCTAGGCTCACGTAGTGAAGTACGCTCCGCTCCGGTTCTCGAACCCAATCGTTTTCGACTCGGCCCGACATGAATCCGAGACGTCCCCACTGAAGTGGATCAAGGAATAGAGAGATGACAATTCTTCTGATTGCCGAACACGACAATGCGACGCTTTCCGACCAGACCGCCAAGGCACTTTCGGCTGCACTGCAGATCGGCTCGGACGTGCATGTGCTGGTCGCCGGCAAGGGCGCGAAGGGCGCAGCCGACGCCGCCGCCAAGCTCAAAGGCGTGAGCAAGGTGCTGCTCGCCGAAGCCGACGAACTCACCGAGCGTCTCGCCGAGCCGCTGGCGGCGCTCGTCGTCGGCATCGCCGACGCCTATGACACGATCGTCGCGCCGGCGACCTCGTCGGGCAAGAACGTCGCGCCACGCGTGGCAGCCCTGCTCGATGTCGCGCAAGTGTCGGAGATCATCGAAGTTGTCTCGCCCGACACCTTCAAGCGGCCGATCTATGCCGGCAACGCCATCCAGACGGTGCAGTCGAGCGACGCCAAGAAGGTGATCACCGTGCGCACCGCCTCCTTTCAGGCTGCAGCCGAGGGCGGTTCAGCCCCGGTCGAGACGGTTCAGGCCGCAGTCAATCCCGGCCTGTCGAGCTTCGTCGAGAACAAGCTTTCCGAGACCGATCGTCCGGAGCTGACTTCGGCCAAGATCATCATCTCGGGCGGCCGCGCGCTGGGCTCCTCGGAAAAATTCCAGGAAGTCATCTTGCCGATCGCCGACAAGCTCGGCGCCGCCGTCGGCGCCTCGCGTGCCGCCGTCGATGCCGGCTATGCGCCAAACGACTGGCAGGTCGGCCAGACCGGCAAGGTGGTCGCCCCCGATCTCTACATCGCCGTCGGCATCTCCGGTGCCATCCAGCATCTTGCCGGCATGAAGGATTCGAAGGTCATTGTCGCCATCAACAAGGACGAGGAAGCGCCGATCTTCCAGGTTGCCGACTACGGCCTCGTCGGCGACCTTTTCGTCATACTGCCGGAACTGCAAAAGGCGCTTTGACGCCTTCTGCCAAAGCGTATTAAATTGTGAAGGGCGGGGTAGACGAAGTTGCCCCGCCCTTTTAGTTTGCACCGCACAAAAAGCAGGCCGCAAAGGCCTTTTGACGGGATCGGTGTAATGAACAAGATCGAGACGATCGGCATCATCGGCGCGGGCCAGATGGGCGGCGGCATCGCCCATGTGTCCGCGCTTGCGGGCTACAAGGTGCTGGTTTACGACATCTCATCCGAGCGCATCGAAAAGGGCATCGCCACGATCAGCGGCAACATGGCCCGCCAGGTCGGCTCCGGCAAGCTCGAGGAAAAACTGCGCAACGAGGCGATGGCGCGCATTTCGGCAGCACCGGCCATGGCCGACCTTGCCGGTGCCGATCTGGTGATCGAGGCAGCGACCGAGGACGAGACGGTCAAGCGCAAGATCTACGCCCAGCTCTGTCCGCAGCTCAATCCGGAAGCTATCCTGGCGACGAACACCTCGTCGATCTCGATCACACGCCTCGCCGCGCAGACCGACAGGCCGGAGCGTTTCATCGGAATCCATTTCATGAATCCGGTTCCAGTGATGAAGCTGGTCGAACTGGTGCGCGGCATCGCCACCGAGGACCAGACCTTCGAAGCGGCAAAGGCCTATGTGAACCATCTCGACAAGACGATTACCGTCTCGGAGGATTTTCCGGCCTTCATCGTCAACCGCATCCTGCTGCCGATGATCAACGAGGCGATCTACACGCTCTATGAAGGGGTCGGCTCGGTCGACGCGATAGACACCGCCATGCGGCTCGGCGCCAACCATCCGATGGGACCGCTGCAGCTTGCCGATTTCATCGGCCTCGACACCTGCCTGTCGATCATGCAGGTGCTGCATGACGGCCTGTCGGATTCGAAATACCGCCCCTGCCCGCTGCTGGTGAAATATGTCGAGGCCGGCTGGCTCGGCCGCAAGACCGGACGCGGCTTCTACGACTATCGCGGCGAGCATCCCGTTCCGACGCGCTGACCGGCGATACGAGCCAATGGGCATCGCGCGCGGTCGCGCTGAGTGAAGACCATGCGGCTGTTCCGTCGACAGCTTCGTGGCCGCTGATAAGACCGCAGCGGGGCCGATCCTTGCCCGTTTGCTCGCCGACCGCCGAAGCCCGATGGATTCGGCTCAAACCAGCCCGGCAGAGTGTTCCACGTCGGGCATTTTGCAGCCAGTGGAACCACTTGGCGTCGAACAAATACGGCTGAAGCAAAGAGATAGAGCGGAATGCCGGTTCAATCCAAACGCATTCCGCTTTAGGGTCAAAACTCAATCAGCGGGCTGCCGCCAACGGCCGAGATGGGTGTTTTCTGCCCTCCGCCTCGCCAATCGGAACGAGCAGGCAGCGCCATTTGCCGACCTTCATTGCGTTTCTCCAAACCTGCCGTTCGCGCTACAGCCTGATACGACCCTAACTAAGCGGAAGCTCGTTCGCCCCCGGCCGAATTCACGCCCATGACCCGAAGCTGCCTTCCATCAATGCGGATTTTTTCAGAATCTCCCGTTCGGTTGGCCGAGGCCTCAGGCAGGATTTGAAGTGTCGCGGCCAAACGGGCGCCATTCAGACATTCCGGTACCATCATTGTTCAAGGGGCCCGGTATCCTACAGCGTCTGCGAACTCTGCCACAGCCAGATTGCGAGCGAGCCTGAACGCCCGCGGACCTGTGCTTCCACAGGTCCTCTTAGAGCACCAGATTTGAACAACTCGCAGTCGCGGCCGGCGACTTGCAGCATTTTGTCGCTCACCGCGACTTCGGCATTTTGGTCGGCCGCGATCTCCATCAAGCGACTGGCGACGTTAACCGTATCACCCGTAGTCGCGATGTGCTGACGGCGTTTGCCACCGAGTCTCGACGCAACGATTGTTCCGTAATGCGCTCCGATCTTGAAGCCGAGCCTAGATGCAGTTGATGCGGGCAACGAGACGCGCCAGTTGTTGGTACGGCTGGAGAGCGCTGCGCAGCAGCGGGCAGCATTGAAGGCATCATCTGTCGCTGCTTCCGGTAGACCGAACAGGATCATGGCTCCGTCGCCCATGAAATTCGTGACAACGCCACCGCAGCTTGTCACCTCTTCGTCCACCAACGCATGGAACGTGTTCAAAAGTTCGCGTGTGGCGTTCGGCCCCAATGTTTCGCTCAGTCCGGTGAAACCGGACAGGTCAATGAATATGATGGCGGCGTCCCTCCGGACAGGTTCCAGGAGAAAGTCGCCATGCTTCGCAAGCCACCCCGCAAAGCCCGGGGCCTGAACTCGTTGAAGCAATTCGCTCTGCGTGGCGAAATACTGGGCCTGGTTCCTGCCCAACCAAAGCTGCGCGGCCCCGAACAAAATAGCTGGCGGAACGGCGGCGGCCATCGGCAACGCCGCGCTCAGCCAGATATGCTGTGAGAATGCGGTCATATTGACCACGAACCAGATCACAACCACGCCGACGATCGCTGCAAGGCCGATGGCGTTGCGACGCCATGCCAACAGCCCCACAAGAACCACTGGCAGCACCACTGCAAAGCCGGCATCTGCAAGGCGAACGTACTGATCTCGCACTAAGCCGTCGCCGGTCATCAGATGGGCAATGGCCGTCGACATGACCTCGACGCCTGGGAGCACGGGATCAAACGGTGTCGGGAAAACATCGCCGGCGCCGGTTGCAGTTGCTCCGATCACAACAATTCGATCCCGAATAATGCCGCCATCGACTTGGCCCCCCAGCACCGTCGTGGCGCTGATCGTGCGGATCGTGCCGCGGGGGCCATAGAATGTCAGAGGGAGTATGTGACCAATGTCCGTCCGAATCCGCCGTCCGCCCAGAGATAGATAGTCGGGCGCAATTCCCGGATCCTCTCCCACCGCCATGGCGGCAACGCGCAGGGAGAAAGACGCTTCCGTCCGATCTCCGGCCCGAAACAGCAACGGGACGAACCGAGGCGTTCCCGTCCAGTCGGTAACCACGTTCACGACGCCGACAGCGGCGATATCCGAGAACGCTTTCAGGGGCCACAGAAACCGCTGGGCATTCGGCACTCGGGCGAGAGGGCCATCGCCCTCGGCTGCAATCGATTGTTTGCCTCCCGAGTAGACCGCTGCAGCAGCGATTACGCTTGAAGTCCCACGCAGCGAACGCGCGAGCGCCTCATCATCACCTTTTTTCCCGGGATCGACCAGCAGCACGTCGACCGCAATGGCTTTCGGTCCAAAGCGAGCTATCGTATCGACAATCCGGGCAAGCGTGGCGCGGCTGAGGGGATAGCGGCCCTCGTTTCGGACCGCTTCGTCGTCTATTGCGACAATGGTAATCAGGTCCGGCGGCTTTGCCGTTCCCCGAACAAGCGTTCGAAGATCCGTCATCGTTGCTTCGACGCGATCGAGGGACCACGTGTTGCCGCGCCAGTGCGCAAAGCCAAGGCCGGCTCCCCAAAGACCCGCCAGAACGAGCGCGATCAGCGTCTGAAGCGCTCGCTCGCTCATTTAGCTTACTGACCGAAACGGGCCATCAAAGCCGAAACACGTGCGGCGGGCCAGCGCTTGACCGTCAGTGTGCCTGTTCCGGCTTCCACATCGACGCCTTCGCCCGGACCGAGGACTACGCCAGCATTGGACGCCGGCCTTTGCACGGCGACGCGACCTTTGACGACGAAAACAGACGTCTTACCTCGGGCAACGTCGACTGCCCATTTTGTACCTCGCACCGCGGCGATCGCCTGCGGGGTGACGACAGCGAAGCCACCCCTGACCCTGCCGGCTGGAGCATCGAGCAACAGCGCCTTGCGCCGTAATCTGACCGCATCGGCACTACCATTTCGATCACGGTCCACCAGTGCAAAACGAGCGCCATCTTCCGCAATGATAATAAGGCCTTCCCGGCATCTCAGAATTTGTCGGGACGTACCTGCTACCAGTTCGAACGTACAGCCGGCGTTACTCGACTGCGCTGAAGCGGTATCCACCCAGAAGACACAGGCAAGCATGCATGCCACCAGGCTCCGGAGATATCGGCCACTTGCGCTCATGAACGTCTCCTTGCTTTTGCGAAAATCTGCGGCAAGAAAATCTTTGCATTGTCTTCTGCGGTCAGCTTGGCAGTATACTCATGCGTACGAACCGGCACTTGCAGCCGCGTTGCCCTAAAGGTAGCACGGTGCCGACCAGCGATCTTAACACGATAGCTTGCTCCAACACCAAATAAGACGACAACAAGCCGTTTGAAGCGGCCGCGATGCGAATGTCGCGAACGTCACACGGCGACGCTGCCGTTCGGCTCATCTGCCAGAACGAGCAGGTCGCGCCAGAAGCGGACGGCGATCGTACCTCTGCTGAGCGACCGGTTTTTGGCGCATTGCTGCCATTCGCAACGCGGACAATGAATGTCACCGTTGGGTCAGGGCTTGCTGTAGAAGTTCTCCGAACGAAAGGCCGAGAAGGGTCGAACCAGGTCGTTCAGAAATGAATGCGTTTTGACGTTAGAGCATACGGTCTCCGGTAGCGGCCGGCCGCTACCAGCGCACGAAAAGCCGCCCGCCGAGCGCGCCGAGCGCGCCGAGGATGGCAATCGCGATCGTGTACCAGGTAGCGACGAAAAGCGGCGAGTCGTCAAAGCAGTGCGCGGCATAGAAAGTTGCCGCCAGCCCGCCGGCGAGCAGGCCCGCCACGGCTCCGGCAAGCACCGGCCGCGTCGGCGCGCCATAGCGCAGCACCGCCAGGAAGATGGCAAGCGGACCGATGCCGATCAGCGGAATGAAGGTTAGGCAGATAAGCATGTTGCTGCCGACCAGCCGCCTGCCCCAGTCGGCCGCAGGCACGGAAAAGAGCTCCAGAACCACCGCCACGGCCACCAGCAGCGGTGCGGCAATCATCCAGGCCGCCCTCCTGCTCGTCGATGCACCGGGTGTCGACAGGGCGCGGCTCAAGGCGAAGGCGCTGACCGCCAGCGCCATCGTGAAGACGAACTTGGCAAGGAAGCGCATCGTATGGATGGCGGTGGCGATGTCAGTGCGTGGGCCGATCGCCAGCCAGAACACGACCGCCGCGATCAGCGTAGCCGCACCTGCGCCTATCCACCAGGCCGAGCCAAGCGGCATCGCCGTGCTGCGGGCATCGGCGTCGAGCGCCTTGATGAGATCGTCTGTCCTCATGTCATTCTCGCCCGAACTGCTTTGCCGCGAACCGTTTGGCAATGGCTGCGAGACCACGATGCAGCGACACGCGCACCGCCGTCTCGCTGATGCCGAACTTCGCTGCCGTTTCACCAATGGAACGGCCTTCGACCGACACCGACGAAACCACCGAACGCTGCGCCGGCGGCAGCCCGTCCAGGGCCCGGTTGATGTCGCGCCCGCTGACTGTCTCGGCCTCCGGCTCGGCAAAGGTCTCGGCGATCTCGTCGATCTCGATCTCGACGCGCCGCCCGCGCCGTCGAAAGGCGTCGATCAGCTTGAAACGCGCTATGGCGTAGACCCAGGGCAGCACAGGTAAATCCTGCCGCCAGGTATGCCGTTTCACATGAATGGCCAGCAAGGTTTCCTGCACGACATCCTCGGGATCGACCCCGCCCTGCACGATCTTGCGCCTGATAAAGCCGCGAACGAGAGCAGCCGTCCGGCGCAGAAAGTCGGCGTAAGCTTTTTCATCTCCCGCGATCGCGGCCTGCATCAGCCGGGAAAGCTCGGCCTCGTCCTTGCCGGTCACAAGAGTTCACTCCCCGATATTCGCGCCACGGCGCTGATTTGTTACGTGCCGGAGAAATAATGTCCAAGCCAAAATATGGGAACATCACGAAGGTTTCACCTCCGGCGCCCAATTGCGCAGCTCATCAATGTTGACTACACCGGTCATGAATTGATAGGTGCAGCCTTGTTAAATCAAGACCATCGAGATCGAGAGGGATGACGTCCATGAAAATTGCTCTTTCGGCCCTTGCCGGTGCCACGGCACTTGCAATCAGCCTGGTCGCCGGCCCGGCGATGGCCCAGGACGGCGGCATCGTCGTTTACAATGCCCAGCATGAGAGCCTGACCAATGCCTGGGTGGAAGGTTTCACCAAGGAAACCGGCATCAACGTGACCGTTCGTCACGGCGGTGACAGCGATTTCTCCAACCAGATCGTCGCCGAAGGCGCCGCCTCGCCGGCCGATGTGTTCCTGACGGAAAATTCTCCCGCCATGGTGCTGGTAGAATCCGCCGGCCTGTTCGCGCCGGTCGACGCCGACACGCTGGCGCAGATTCCCAAGGAGTACCAGCCGGCCAGCGGCAAGTGGGTGGGCATCGCTGCGCGCAGCACCGTCTTTGCCTACAACAAGACCAAGCTGACCACCGAGCAGTTGCCCAAGTCGCTGCTTGAACTCGCCGATCCGAGCTGGAAGGGACGCTGGGCCGCTTCGCCGTCCGGCGCCGATTTCCAGGCGATCGTCAGCGCGCTTTTGCAGCTCAAGGGTGAGGCCTCAACGGCCGACTGGCTGAAGGCGATGAAGGAGAATTTCACCGCCTACAAAGGCAACAGCACGGTGATGAAGGCGGTCAATGCCGGCGAGATCGAAGGCGGCGTGATCTATCACTATTACTACTACGGCGACCAGGCCAAGACCGGCGAGAACAGCAAGAACATCGGGCTCCACTATTTCAAGAACCAGGATCCGGGCGCGTTCGTCTCGGTTTCCGGCGGTGGCGTGCTGGCCTCCAGCAAGCACCAGAAGGAAGCCCGGGCCTTCCTGAAATGGGTGACCGGCAAGGGTGGTCAGGACGTGCTGAAGACCGGCAATTCCTTCGAATACGCGGTCGGCAAGGGCGCGGATTCCAATCCGGCGCTGGTGCCGCTGGCCGATCTGCAGGCGCCGAAGGTCGACGCGACGACGCTGAACTCCAAGAAGGTGACCGACCTGATGACGGCAGCCGGCTTGCTTTAGTTCGCGTTCGTCCTAAAACGGCAACCGACTGCGCTTCTGCGGGAATTCGCTTTCCGCAGGAGCGCTCTGTTTTTCGAGGTGGCATTCGTCGATGACGACAAGCTGCATTTTTGGCCGTGTTTGCGGCCCTTCGATCGTTACCGCCACCGGGCGGCAACGGCTCGGCGTCTGAGCTGATGCAGTCTGCGGCCGAACTTGCACGTTCACCGACCGGCATGGCGGCTGGGCTATGGACGCGCCGGCGGCTATCCTGGATTTCGCTCGCCGCCATCCTGGTCTCACTTTTCTCGCTGCTGCCGCTCGCCTTCATCATCTGGATTGCCGTGCAGACCGGCTGGGAAAGCGTATCGGCACTGGTCTTCCGGCCGCGCGTCGGCGAACTTCTGGCCAACACCCTGCTTTTGGTGGTGCTGGCGGTACCGATCTGCATCGTGCTCTCGGTGGCGCTGGCCTGGCTGACCGAACGCAGCAGCCTTCCCGGTGCCCGCCTGTGGGCCTGGCTGTCGGTGGCGCCGCTGGCCATCCCCGCCTTCGTCCACAGCTACGCCTGGATCACTCTGGTGCCGGGACTGCATGGGCTGTGGGCCGGCGTTCTGGTTTCCGTCGTCGCCTATTTCCCGTTCCTCTATCTGCCGGTGGCAGCAGCCTTGCGCCGGCTCGATCCCGCTCTCGAAGATGCCGCGGCAGCCGTCGGCCTTGGGCCGTGGCGCGTGTTCCGGCGGGTGGTGCTGCCGCAGCTCAGGCTCGCCATTTGCGGCGGCTCGCTGCTGGTCGGCCTGCATCTCCTGGCGGAATACGGCCTCTACGTGTTCATCCGCTTCGACACCTTCACCACGGCGATCGTCGACCAGTTCCAGTCGACCTTCAACGGCCCTGCCGCCAACATGCTGGCTGCGGTGCTGGTGACATGCTGTTTCGTGCTGCTCGGGATCGAAGTGCTGGTGCGCGGCGAGGAGCGCTATGCCCGCGTCGGCTCGGGCGCCGCGCGGCAGCAGCAACGCACAAGGCTCGGCCGCGCCACCATCCCGTGCCTGCTGCTGCCGGTCGTCACCGCCCTGCTGGCGCTCGGCGTGCCGTTCGTCACCATCAGCCGCTGGCTTGTAGCCGGCGGCGCCGATGTCTGGCGCCTCGACGAGATCGGCCTGGCGCTCGGCCAGACCCTGTTCCTGGCGCTCGCCGGCGCCCTGCTCGCCACCATCGCCGCCATGCCGATGGCCTGGATCTCGATCCGCGCGCCGGGGCCGCTGCAGCGGCTTCTGGAGGGCTGCAACTACATCGTCGGCTCGCTGCCCGGCGTCGTCGTGGCGCTGGCGCTGGTCACCATCACTGTGCGCATCGCTCTGCCGCTCTACCAGACCCTGTTCACGATCCTCGTTGCCTATGCGCTGATGTTCCTGCCACGCGCCCTGATCAGCCTGCGAGCGTCGATCGCGCAGGCGCCGGTCGAGCTCGAGCGCGCCGCCGCCAGTCTCGGCCGGTCGCCGCTCAAGGCGCTGTGGTCGACGACGATCCGCCTGTCGGCGCCGGGTGCAGCGGCAGGCATGGCGCTGGTGGCGCTCGGCATTATGAACGAGTTGACCGCCACGCAGATGCTGGCGCCCAACGGCACCCGCACGCTGGCGATGGCGTTCTGGGCCCACAGCGGCGAGATCGACTATGCCTCCGCCGCACCCTACGCGCTCATCATGGTGGCGATGTCGCTGCCCCTGACCTGGCTGCTCTATGTCCAGTCGAAGCGGATGGCCGGACGATGAGCTTCCTCGAACTCACCGATGTGCACAAGCACTACGGCCCGGTGGCCGCACTGGCCGGCGTCGACCTCAGCGTGGCTAGCGGCAGCCGCACGGCGATCGTCGGACCGTCCGGCTGCGGCAAGACGACCTTGCTGCGGCTGATCGCCGGCTTCGAAGCGCCGGACCAGGGTCGCATCGTGCTCGACGGCGAGGTGCTGGCCAATGGCGGCGCCGCCGTGCCGGCATATCGGCGCGGCATTGGCGTGGTGGCGCAGGACGGCGCCCTGTTCCCGCATCTGAGCATCGCCGCCAATATCGGCTTCGGCATGCGGCATCACGAGGACAGGCGCACCGAGCGCATCGTCGAACTCGCCTATATCGTCGGGCTCGACAAGGCGATCCTGAAACGCCGGCCGCACGAGCTCTCCGGCGGCCAGCAGCAGCGTGTGGCGCTGGCCCGCGCCATGGCCATGAAGCCGCGGCTGATGCTGCTCGACGAGCCGTTCTCGGCGCTCGACACCGGTTTGCGCGCCTCGATGCGCAAGGCGGTGGCCGAGCTTCTGGAGACCGCCGGCATCACCACGATCCTGGTCACCCACGACCAGGCCGAGGCGCTGTCCTTTGCCAGCAAGGTCGCGGTGATGCGCGACGGCAAATTCTCGCAGGTCGGCACGCCGCGCGAGCTCTATCTCAAACCGAAGGACCGGATGGTCGCCGAATTCCTCGGCGACGCCATCATCCTGCCGGCCAAGATCGCGGACGGTTTCGCCAACTCGCCGCTCGGCCGCATCGCCGTCGACAGCACCGAACGGCGCGATGTCGCCCGCATCATGCTGCGGCCGGAACAGGTACTGCTGAAACGGACATCGCGCGAGGGCATGTCGGGCACGCCGGACATGCTGTTCGGCGAAGTGACGGAGTCCGAATTCGCCGGCTCGATGTGCACCATCGCGGTGCGGCTCTTGAATAGTCCCGATCCGCCGGACGCAGCCGCGATCGGCAACACGCCTTTGATCCTGCGCAAGCCGGGCATGGACACACCGATGGTTGGCGAGATCGTCCGGCTGACGGTGTCGGGCAAGGCGCATGTGTTTGCCTGAACGGTCTTGCGCCTCTCGCGGTTCGCTGGTCAGGATGACAGGGCGACTTCAATCGACCCGTTTTCCGGCCTGATCGAACCAGTGCAGCTTTTCGGCTTTGGCCACGACACGCAACTGGTCGCCGGGCTTTGCGGTGGCGCGCCCTGATACGCGCACGATGATACGGCTGCCGGCTGCGACACAGTGAAGAAAGCTTTCGGCACCGACCGGCTCGACCGCCTCGACTGTCGCCGGCAGGACGAGCGCACCGGGCAGTGCCTCCGCATTGAAGGTGACGTCGGCATCTTCCGGGCGAAAACCGAGTGTCACGGCTGGTGTTTCGCGAGCCGCAAAGCCGATCGCGGTGCCGTCAGCCAGCATCGGGCCTGAGGAACTTCCGGTCAGCGCCAGAAGATTCATCGGCGGCGCGCCGATGAAGGAAGCGACAAAGATCGAGGCCGGCTTTTCGTAGACGTCGAGCGGCGCGCCCGTTTGCTCGACCAGTCCGGCGTTCATGACGACAAGGATGTCGGCCAGCGTCATCGCCTCGAGCTGGTCGTGGGTGACATAGACCGAGGTGACGCCAAGCGTGCGCTGCAAATTCTTGATCTCGACCCGCATCTGGCCGCGCAATTTGGCATCGAGATTGCTGAGCGGCTCGTCGAACAGGAAGACTTTCGGGTTGCGCACGATGGCGCGGCCCATTGCGACCCGCTGGCGCTGGCCGCCGGAAAGCTCGCGCGGCCGCCGGTCGAGCAGCGCCGAAAGCTCCAGCACCTTGGCGGTCGAACGCACCCTGCTGTCGATCTCGTCCTTCGGCGTGCCGCGATTGCGCAGGCCATAGGCCATGTTGTCATAGACTTTCATATGCGGGTAGAGCGCATAGTTCTGGAACACCATGGCGATGTCGCGCTCGGTCGGGCCGATGGCGTTGACCACCTTGCCGTCGATGGCGACCGTGCCGGCAGAAATGGTCTCCAACCCGGCGATCATCCTCAGCAGGGTGGACTTGCCGCAGCCGGAGGGGCCGACCAGCACGCAAAGCTCCTTGTCGGGAATGGCGATGGAGACCCCCTTCACGGCTTCGACGCCGCTGGGATAGACCTTCTTCACGTCCTTTAGATCGACGGTCGCCATCAGCTTCTCACTTTTCGGATTCGACCAGGCCGCGCACGAACCAGCGTTGCATCAGCACCACCACCAGGATCGGCGGCACGATGGCCAGCATCGCCGTGACCATGACCAGGTGCCATTCGGTATCGGCATCGGCGAAGGAAACCATCTTTCTCAACGCGATGACGATGGTGTTCATGTCGTTGCTGTTGGTGACCAGCAGCGGCCAAAGATACTGCGTCCAGCCGTAGATGAAGAGGATCACGAACAGCGCCGCGATGTTGGTGCGCGACACCGGCAGCAGAATATCGATGAAGAAGCGCCATGGCCCGGCGCCGTCGACGCGCGCCGCCTCGACCAATTCGCCCGGTATGGTCATGAAGAACTGGCGGAACAGCAGCGTCGCGGTGGCCGAGGCGATCAGCGGTATGATCAGGCCGGCATAGGTGTCGATCATGCCGAGATCGACCATCACCTTATAGGTCGGCAGGATGCGCACCTCCACCGGAAGCATCAAGGTGATGAAGATCAGCCAGAAGAAGGTCATGCGCAGGGGAAAGCGGAAGAACACGATCGCATAGGCCGACAGGATCGAGATGCAGATCTTTCCCACCGCAACGCCGAGCGCCATGATCGTGGTGTTGAGGAGCAATTGGCCGACGCTGACACCGCCGATGCGGCCAATGCCGCCGAACAGCGCCTCGCTGTAATTGTTCCAGAGCTGGCCGCCGGGCAACAGCGGCAGCGGCGGCCTGAGAATGGTTTGAAGCGTGTGTGTCGAGGCAACGAAAGTGTAGTAGATCGGGAAACCCACGATCAATATGCCGAGGATCAGCACGGCATGGGCGATGAAGGTGCGGAGCGGGGACTGACCGATCATCGCTGCCCTCACCCGTAGTGGACTTTGCGTTCCACGTAGCGGAACTGGATGGCGGTAAGCGCAATGACGATGGCCATCAGGATGACCGACTGCGCCGCCGAGTCACCCAGGATCAGATTGACGAAGCCGTCATTATAGACCTTGTAGACCAGCGTCTCGGTCGCCTTGCCAGGCCCGCCGCCGGTGACGGCATGAACGATGCCGAACGTGTCGAACAGGGCGTAGACGGTGTTGACGACCAGCAGGAAAAACGTCGTCGGCGCAAGCAGCGGGAAAACGATGGTCCAGAAGCGCTTGGTCTCGCCGGCGCCATCCATGGCGGCCGCCTCGATCAGCGTTTTCGGCACCGCCTGCAGGCCGGCGACGAAGAACAGGAAATTGTAGCTGATCTGCTTCCAGGCAGCGGCCGACACCAGCAGGATCATGGCGTGGGTGCCGTTGAGCAGCGGATCCCATGCGATGCCGAGGCTTCTCAACACATAGGCCAACGAGCCGATCGAAGGATTGAACAGAAACAGCCACAGCATGCCGGCAATCGCCGGCGCCACGGCATAGGGCCATATCAACAGCGTGCGGTAGAGGCCTTTGCCGCGCACCGCCTTCTCGGCCATGACCGCAAGCAAAAGGGCCACGACCATGGCAACGATCGCGGTCGCAAGCGAGAACACTACGGTGACCTGGATCGAGTTGAGGTAGGCCGGGTCGGCCAGCACCTTGCGGAAATTGGCAAACCAGACGAACCTGGTCCTCAGCCCGAATGGATCCTGTCTGAGCATCGACTGGTAAAGCGCCTGACCGGCCGGCCAGTAGAAGAAAACCAGTGTTATGGCGAGTTGTGGCGCCACCAGCAGGTAGGGCAGGATCTTGTTGGGAAATACGACGCGTGGAGACAGGCTGATTTCCCTCGCTATCTCAGGAGACGCCCACGCGAGCTCGCGTGGGCGATGTTCAAACAGACCGAGATAACCTCGTCAGTTCTCCAGCGCTTCCTTGATCGCGGCGTTGCCGCGCGTGACCGCGTTGTCAAGCGCCTGCTGAGCAGTTTGCTGGCCGGCCAGCATCTTCTCCAACTCCTCGTTCTGGATATCGCGCACCTGCGGCAGATTCGGCAGGCGCACGCCCTTCGAGTTGTCGGTCGGCGCCTTGCCGGTCATCTGCAGGATGGGCGTCTCGCGGCCGGGATTCTTGTCATAGAAGCCCGATTTCTTGGTCGCCTCGTAGGCGGCGAGCGTCACTGGCAGGTATCCCGACTTCTGATGCAGATATTCCTGCACATCGGTCTTGGACAAATAGGCAAAGAACGCCGCGACGCCCTTGTACTGCTCGTCCGACTTGGCGCCGAACACCCACAGGCTGGCGCCGCCCGGCGTGGTGTTCTGCGGCGCGCCCTTGGCGTCGCTATCGTAGGGAAGCTGGCCGATGCCATAGTTCATGCCGGACTTGACGATGTCGCCGAAGCCGCCTGAGGATTCGGTGAAGATGCCGCATTCGCCGGCAAGGAAGATCTGCTTGGCTTCGGAGGTGCGCCCGCCATATTTGAAGGTGCCGTCCTTGGCGAGATCCGCGAGCGCCTGGAAGTGGTTGACGAAAATCGGCGCATTGATCTTGAGCTCGACGTCACCGCCGGCGAGGCCGTTCTGCTGGGTGGCCCAGGACACATCGTTCCACGCCGCGAAATTCTCCAGATGGATCCAGGTCAGCCAGGTCGAGGTATAGCCGCATGAGGCGGCGCCGCTCGTCTTGATCTTCTTGGCGGCTTCCCAAACCTCGTTCCAGGTCTTCGGCGGGTTGTTCACGTCGAGGCCGGCCTTCTGGAAGATATCCTTGTTGTAATAGAGGATCGGTGAGGAGGAGTTGTAGGGGAAGGACAGCATGGTGCCGTCCGGCTTCGAATAATAGCCGACGATGCCGGGCAGATACTGGCTCTTGTCGAAGGTCATCCCGGCACCGGTCATCACTTCGGCCACCGGCTTGATCGCACCCTCGGCCGCCATCATCACGCCGGTGCCGACATCGAACACCTGGAGGATATCTGGCGCCTGTCCGGCGCGGAAGGCGGCGATGCCGGCATTCAGCGTCTCGGGATAGGTGCCCTTGAACACCGGGACCAGCTCATAGTCGCTCTGGCTGGCGTTGAAATCCTTGGAGATCTTGTCGACGACCTCGGCGTTGGCGCCGGTCATGGCGTGCCACCAGCTGATCTGCGTGACGGCGAAGGCGGAGGTGGTGGAAAGCAGGGTCAAGGTGGCGGCAGCACCAGCCGCGAAGCCGAAGAACTTCATGTTTCATCTCCCGTTTGTCGTTGGCGAAAGGGGCGCTCTCGCAAAGGCAATATGTGTCGCCCGTGACAATTGGACAACGGTTTTGTTGCGGATCGATGAACTCGGTCTCCACTTAAAGTTGCGCACGCTTCCGAATAGGAGCCGGTGGAAAGGAATTGCCAAGCCGGCTTACGAACAAGGCGACGGAAATCGGTAATAATCGGCGGCGCCTAAAAGCGCGTCGCACCCTCGGTTCAAGTCCGAGGGCATGCTTTTGCTCGACATGCATTAGTCCGACGTGCCGAGCGCCGTCTCGACCAGCCGCTTGGCGTCGGGGCTCGACCATTCTGCCGGGCCGTTCATGTGGGCAATCAGGCAGCCTTCCGCGTCGACCAGCATGGTGACCGGCAGGCCGAGCGCCAGGCCGCGCGTCTTGAGATCGTTGAACAGCGCCATCGTCGAGTCGCGGTAGTAGCCGAGCGACTTGACGCCGGTTTCCTCGAGGAACTTCTTCGGTTTGGCGTCGTTGCCGGCATCGACGTTGACCGCGACGACCTCGAAGGCGTCGCTGCCCATTTCTTTCTGCAGCGCGTCGAGCGCCGGCATTTCGGCGCGGCAGGGCGCGCACCATGTCGCCCATAGATTGAGCAGCACCGTCTTGCCGGCATGGTCGGCGAGCGCCATCGGCTCGCCGTTGGGGTCGTTGAAGGCAAGGCCCTTCAGCGATTGCGGCGGATCGGCTGGCAAAAGTGCTGCAACCTGGCCGGTGGCTGCCGCCGCGACCGTCTTGGCGCGGTCGGCCTTGGCGGCGCAGGCGACATCGTCCTGGCTGTCGCCAACCGCGACTTGCGTGGGGGCGTTGTTGCCAGAACCGCTTTCGCTGACATATACCGCGACCGCACCGGCAAGCACGCCTGCCACCAAAGCGGCGAGGATGAGGCGCGGGGCCGGGAAAAATCGATTGCCGTCTGCCATTTTTTAAAACTGCTCCGGAGCACGGGTTATAGCGATGAGCGACAAGAAGGCCAGCAACCAGATGTGGGGCGGACGTTTTGCCTCGGGTCCGGCCGCGATCATGGAAGCGATCAACGCGTCGATCTCGTTCGACCGCAAACTCTATGCGCAGGATATCCGCGGCTCGATCGCCCACAGCGAGATGCTGGCGCAAACCGGCATTATTTCGGCGGCCGATCAAGAAAAAATCGCTCACGGGCTGAACACGATCCTGGCAGAGATCGAAGCCGGCACGTTCGAGTTCTCGACCAGGCTGGAAGACATCCACATGAATGTCGAGGCGCGCCTTGCCGAGTTGATCGGGCCGGCTGCCGGCCGCCTGCATACCGCCCGTTCGCGCAACGACCAGGTGGCGGTCGATCTCAGGCTATGGGTCAAGGACGAGTGCTTTCGCGTCGCCGAAGCGCTGAAGAGCCTGATCATGGCATTCCTGGAGCGGGCCGAGGAGCATGCGGCGACCGTGATGCCGGGCTTCACCCACATGCAGGCGGCGCAGCCGGTAACCTTCGGCCATCACTGCATGGCCTATGTCGAAATGTTTTCGCGCGACCTGTCGCGTGTTTGCGACGCTATCGAAAGGATGGACGAAAGCCCGCTCGGCGCGGCCGCGCTTGCCGGCACCAGCTTTCCGATCGACCGGCACCAGACGGCCAAGGCGCTCGGCTTTCGCGAGCCGATGCGCAATTCCCTCGACAGCGTTTCGGACCGCGATTTCGCGCTCGAGTTTTTGGGGCTGGCGGCGATCTGCGCGACGCATCTGTCGCGACTGGCCGAAGAAATCATCATCTGGTCGACGCCGCAATTCGGCTTCGTCAGGCTGTCGGACTCATTCTCCACCGGCTCCTCGATCATGCCACAGAAGAAGAACCCAGACGCCGCCGAGCTGGTGCGCGGCAAGACCGGCCGCGTCACCGGCCATCTGGTCGGCCTGCTGACGGTGATGAAGGGCATGCCGCTGACCTACGGCAAGGACATGCAGGAAGACAAGGAATCCGTGTTCGACGCCGCCGAGACGCTCGACCTGATGCTGGCGGCGATGACCGGCATGGTGCGCGACATGACGGTGAACGCCGCCGCCATGAAGAAGGCCGCCGGGTCAGGCTATGCGACGGCGACCGATCTCGCCGACTGGCTGGTGCGCACGCTCGGTCTGCCGTTCCGCGAGGCGCACCACGTCACCGGCCGCGCCGTGGCGCTGGCCGAAGAGAGGAAGATCGGGCTCGACAGGCTGCCGCTGGAAGACTTGCAGTCCATTCACCCCGGCATCACAGCGGACGTGTTTTCCGTGCTTGCCGTGCAGAACTCGGTGAAGAGCCGCACGAGCTTCGGCGGCACCGCGCCGTCGGAAGTGAGGAAGCAGATCCGGTACTGGAAAAAGCACATTGCGAGTGCGTGATGCTCGTGCAGCGAATCCGAAATTCGCTTCACGTTGGAGCAGCGCGGCGAGCGAATTTCGGATTCAAAAGCCGCACGAGTTAATTCATGAATTCTAGTGTGGTTTTGGATCTGAAGCTCCTTAGCGCGAATGCCATCAATGACAGGAACTTCAAAATCCACCACACTAGGTGCAATGCCGGAAAAACTCGGCTAAAAGCGGCGGGCAAAAGTTTCGGACGGATGGATCGATGACCGCAAGCAGGATTTTGGTGACGCTGGCGCTGCTGGCAGCGCTGGCAACCGTAACGGCCTGCGGCAGGAAAGCCGGGCTCGATACGCCCTATGAGGCGGCCGTGCAGGCGCGCAAGGACGCACAAAAGGCAGAGCAGCCTGTGCCGCCGGAGCCGGAAAAACCGGTCGAGGACAAAAAGTTCATTCTCGATCCGTTGATCTAGCGCTGATGAGATCGGCCGATCTCATCGTGCTCCAACTTCCGGAACCACTCTCGTGAACCATTTCGACTACCGCGACGGCGTGCTGCATGCCGAGGACGTGGCGATATCAGAGATCGCCGCAAGCGTCGGCACGCCGTTCTATTGCTATTCGACGGCGACGCTGACCAGGCATTTCCGCGTGTTTGCGCAGGCCTTTGCCGGGCTCGACGCGCTGGTCTGCTACGCCATGAAGGCGAACTCCAACCAGGCGGTGCTAAAGATCCTTGCAAAACTCGGCGCCGGCGCCGACGTGGTCTCGGAAGGCGAATTGCGCCGCGCGCTGGCCGCCGGCATTCCGGCCGACAAGATCCTGTTTTCCGGCGTCGGCAAGACCGCGCGCGAAATGGATTTTGCGCTCTCGGCCGGCATTCTCTGCTTCAACGTCGAATCCGAGCCGGAACTGGAATTGCTGTCGGCCCGCGCCACGGCACTTGGCAAGGTCGCGTCGATCTCGCTGCGCATCAATCCGGATGTCGATGCCAAGACCCACAAGAAGATCTCCACCGGCAGGGCCGAGAACAAGTTCGGCATTCCCTGGCAGAAGGCGCGCCAGGTCTATGCCCGCGCGACTGAACTGCCTGGCATCAGGGTCACCGGCATCGACACTCATATCGGCAGCCAGATCACCGAATTGCAGCCCTTCGACGACGCCTTCGCGCTGCTGGTAGAGTTGGTCGGCGTGCTGCGTGCCGACGGGCACGCCATCGAGCATATCGATCTCGGCGGCGGCCTCGGCATTCCGTACCGCGTCGACAACAGCCCGCCTCCCTTGCCGGACGCTTACGCCCAGATCGTCAGGAAGCACGTCGCCAAACTCGGGCTGAAGGTGATGTTCGAGCCGGGCCGGCTGATCGTCGGCAATGCCGGTGTCCTCGTCTCGCAAGTGATGTTCGTGAAGGGGGGCGACGCCAAGAATTTCCTGGTCGTCGACGCCGCGATGAACGATCTGATCCGGCCGACGCTTTACGACGCCTTCCATGACATCAAGCCGGTGGTGCAGCAGCCGGCAGCAGCGCCGCGCATGACGGTCGACGTCGTCGGCCCGGTCTGCGAGACCGGCGACTATCTCGGCCTCGACCGCGACCTGCCGCGGCTCAAGGCCGGCGACCTGATCGCCATCGCCACAGCCGGCGCCTATGGCGCGGTGCAGGCCGGCACCTACAACACCAGGCCGCTGGTGCCGGAAGTGCTGGTCGACGGCGACCGTTTCCATGTCGTGCGCCGGCGCCAGACCTATGACGAGTTGATCGGGCTGGATTCGCTGCCTGATTGGCTGGAATAGAGCGCTTGCAGCGTCACAGCCGGAGCTGAAGCTACAGCCGGTGCTGAATCAGCGCCCTGGTCTCGGCGATCCTGCCCTCGTCGCGGCGATAAAATGTCCACTGCTTGATGCGTTTGCTGCGCAAAAGGCCGGCCTGGGTCAGCACCCGCATGTGCTCGCTGAGCGTCGCCTGGGTGATCCCCAGCTTTTCCGCAATCAGCAGCGCGCAGACCCCGTCCTCGACCAGATCGCCATCCGCCTGGCGTGGGAAATGCGCGCGCGGGTCCTTCAGCCAATCGAGGATTTGCAGCCTGCGCTCGTTGGCGATCGCCTTGAAGACATCAACCTCTTGCATTTAGCCATTTTGCTAAGTTACTAAATGATGTCAACCCTTGGGAGCAGACCATGCTGAACGGCACTAGCATCACCCGCGAACGCATCGCCGCAGTGGAACCGCGCATCCGGCCGTTCGTGCGCCACACGCCGGTGCTGGGCGTCGATATGGTCGATTTCGGCCGTCCGCCTCTTGGCGTCGACCTGAAGCTCGAATGCCTGCAGCATTCCGGCTCGTTCAAGGCGCGCGGCGCGTTCACCAATCTTCTCGAGCGGCGGGTTCCCGCGGCCGGCGTCGTCGCGGCATCGGGCGGCAATCATGGTGCTGCGGTCGCCTACGCCGCCATGCGACTTGGCCACAAGGCGACCATCTTCGTTCCCGAAGTGAGCCCGCCGGCCAAGCTGGAACGCATCCGCGGCTACGGCGCCGAGCTGGTCGTTGGCGGCGCGCGCTATGCCGAGGCGCTGGCCGCCAGCGAAGACTTTGCCGAAAGGTCCGGCGCGCTGCAGATCCACGCTTTCAACCAGGAGGAAACGCTGGTCGGGCAAGGCACGCTCGGCCTCGAGATCGAGGCCGACCTGCCTGAGCTCGACACGCTGCTGGTCGCCGTCGGCGGCGGCGGCCTGATCGGCGGCATCGCCGCCTGGTTTGCCGGCCGCATCAGGATCATTGCCGTCGAGCCCGAGGGCGCGCCGACGCTTCATCGCGCCTTCGAGGCCGGCCGGCCCGTCGATGCGCCGACAGAGGGCATCGCCGCCGATTCGCTGGCGCCGAAGCGCGTCGGCGAAATGATGTTTCCGATTGCCGAGGCCTTCGTCGAGCGTTCCATACTGGTCAGCGACGACGAGATCATCGCCGCGCAGGCGGCGCTTTGGGACCGGGTGCGAATCATCTCCGAGCCGGGTGGCGCCGCCGCCTTCGCGGCGCTCTTGTCCGGCCGCTACGCGCCGGCTGCAGGCGAGCGTGTCGCCGTGCTGGTCTGCGGCGCAAACGCCAATCCGGCTAGATCCTGACGATAGCGGGGACACGCTTGTTCACGTTTTAGGGAACTGCCTCGCCTTCGCCGTGTTTCTTGGTATGTTTGGAGCGACGTGCATCTAAGACTTTGAGTCCTTCGCATCCGATTCTCGGGCCGGTGCGATAGATTTGTGAGGTTCGGGTTATCCCGCCCGAACAGGAAGGGCCGATGGCGCAACGACCCACCTTCACCAGCGATCGCAGCCTGGCCGGGCGCCTTGCCCTGAGCCGGCTGGCGACGCGGGTCTCGATGACGGTCGAGCGTGGCTGGCCGTTGCTGCTTCCGCTCGTCATCGTCGCCAGCCTGTTCCTCAGCGTCTCGTGGCTCGGCGTCTTCCTCCTGCTGCCCGATATGGCGCGCGTCGGCCTCATGGCAGCGTTCGGCATCGCAGCCCTTGCCGCGTTCTATCCCTTGCGTTTCTTCCGGGTGCCGTCCAGTGCTGAGATCGATCGGCGCATCGAGGCGGCCAACCTGTTGCTGCACAGTCCGGTGCTGGTGCAGACCGACCGGCCGAGCGGCAGAGAAAGCATTTTTTCGCAAGCGCTATGGCGCGAGCACCAGAAACGCATGGCCGAAAAACTCGGCAACCTCGGTGGCGACCTGCCGCGCACCCGGGTGCCGGAGCGCGACCCATGGGGGCTGCGCGCCGTGGCGGCGCTTGTGTTGGTCACCGCTTTCGCCTTCTCGTTCGGGCCGTCGGGCGGCCGCATAGCGGACGGGTTCAGTGCCCACGCGGCGCGCGACGCGGTGCCCCCGCGCATCGACGCCTGGGTGACGCCGCCGGCCTACACCGGCAGGGCACCGGTCTTCCTCACTTCCCCAGCCTCCGCCAACCCGGCCCTCGCCAGCAATGGCAATCAAGCACCTTCCACCTTCACCGTTCCGGCAGGCAGCGATGTGTCGCTGCGCGTCACCGGCGGTTCGGGCGAGGAAACGCTGAGCTATGCCGACGCTGACGGCAACGCCCGCACCATCGAGCCGGGCGGGCAGCAGCCCGACGCGGCCAAGTCGGCTGCGGCCAAGCCGGCGGCGGCAACCCCCTCCACGGTGCGCCAATTCACCGGAAAGCTGACGGCCAACGGCACGCTGACGCTCAACTCGGGCGGCGACGAACTCGGCAGCTGGGCCTTCGCGGTGATCCCGGACAAGCCGCCACAGATCCGCTTCGTCGGCGAGCCGAAACGCGCCGTCAACGGCTCTTTCGAGCTCAACTACCAGATCGACGACGACTATGGCGCGGCCTCCGCCAAGGCGGATTTCGTATTGGCCGACCCACCGGCGCCGAATGCGCATCCGCTCTATGGCCCGCCCGAAATGCCGCTGTCCCTGCCGCGCCGGGGCGCCAAGGGCAATGCCGCCAAGACCACGAAGGACCTGACCGAGCACGTCTGGGCCGGCGGCGACATCAAGCTGAGGCTTGTCGCCACCGACGATGCCGGACATACGGCAACCAGCGAAACCAAGACCCTGGTGATGCCGGAGCGACCTTTCTCCAACCCGCTGGCCAGGGCCGTGATCGAGCAGCGGCGCGTGCTGGCGCTTGACGCCAACGCCAAGACCCGCGTGCTCGACCTGATGGACGCGATCACGCTCAGGCCCGAAGACACGTTCGACAATATGGCGCACTACCTCGCCATCATGAGCGCCCGCACCCGGTTGAAGATGGCCGACAGCGACGACAAATTGCGCGACGAGGTCGCCTATCTCTGGGAGATCGCGCTCGGCATCGAGGAAGGCAACCTTTCGGACGCCGAGAGGCGGCTGCGCCAGGCGCAGCAGGCGTTGCAGGACGCGATCAAGAACGGCGCCAGCGACGAGGAAATCGACAAGGCGATGAAGGAACTGCGCGAGGCGATGAACCAGTTCCTGCAGGAATTCGCCCAACGTGCGCAGCAGAATCCGAACGCGCCGCAGATGCAGCAGAACGGCCAGGAACTGCGCCAGAGTGACATCGAAAGGATGATGGACCAGATCGAGAATCTGGCGAAGTCCGGCGATCGCGACAGCGCGCAGCAATTGCTTTCGCAGCTGCAGGACATGATGAACAACCTGCAGGCCGGGCGTCAGCAGCAGGGCGGCCAGCAGAACAGCGAAATGCGCCAGCAGATGGACAAGCTCGGCGAGATCATGCGGCGCCAGCAGGAGATGATGAACGAGACCTTCCGCATGGACCAGATGCAGCGCGGCCAGCAACAGCGCGGGCAGAACCGAGACGAGCAGCTCGGCGAGAACGGCGAGCAGGGCCAAATGGGCGAACAGGGCGAGCAGCCCGGCCCAGGCGAAGACCGCGATCCGCTCGGCCGGCCGAAGCCGATGACGCCGGAGGAATTCGCCGACGCGCTGAAGCAGTTGCAGGAAGGCCAGGGCAAACTGCAAAGCGAGCTCGACCAGCTGAGAAAAGGTCTCGAAGGTATGGGGCTCGAGCCCAATGAGGGATTTGGCGAGGCCGGCAAATCCATGGGCAATGCCGAACAGGCACTTGGCGACAGCGATGGCGACCAGGCCGTCGGTCACCAGGGCCGCGCGCTGGAAGCGTTGCGCAAGGGCGCCAAGGACATGATGAAGCAATTGCAGGCCATGCAGGGCGACGAGGGCGAGGGCCAGCGCGGCGGCCGCCAGCAGAATGCCGACCGCGATCCGCTCGGCCGGCCGCGCGCCACCGATGGTCCCGATTTCGGCGAGTCGGTGAAGGTGCCGGACGAGATCGACGTGCAGCGCGCCCGCCAGATCCTCGAAGCGATCCGCAAGCGGCTCGGCAATGCGCTCAGCCCCGACATCGAGCGCAGCTATCTGGAGCGACTGCTGGAGCTGAAGTAAAGCTCTCCTATCGCCTCAGGCATCGAACCATTGAGACCGCCATGGTGAAACTCGGGCCCGTCACCCCGATCCTGCGCATCTTCGACATCGCCAAGGCGCATGAATTCTATGTTGGCTTCCTCGGCTTCGAAGTGCAGTTCGAGCACCGCTTCGACGACAACGCTCCCCTTTATATGGGAATTTCGCGCGATGGCTGCGTGCTGCATCTGAGCGAACATCACGGCGACGGCGCGCCAGGCGCTTACATCCGCGTCGAAGCGGGCGACATCGCGGCGCTGCACCGCGAACTGATAGCGAAGAAGTACCGTTTTGCCAGACCGGGACTGGAAGAGACACCTTGGCAGACAAGGGAGGTCACCGTCGGCGATCCGTTCGGTAATCGGCTTACCTTCTACGAAGACATCGCATAGCGGCTGCCAGGGCTTTAGCGATTGGTAAACGCCTCGCGGATCGCCTCTTGCATGCCGTCGATGGCCTCGCCGGACGCGTTCGGATTGCGCCACAGCACCACGTTGGAGGAATCGATGTCGCCGAACCCGTCGGCGGCGGTAAGTTCGCGGCAGCCGGCCGGGATGTTGCTGCGCGAGATCGGCGCAATCGCCAGTCCGGAGGTGACGGCAAGCCGCAGGCCGCCATTGGTATCGCTGGTATAGGCGACACGATAGGCGAGACCACGTTGTTCCAGCGACTTTATCGCGAAATCCTTACACCAGCCGGCACGGTTGTAGAGCGCAATAGGCACCGGCCGCTCCTCATGCATATGATGCAGTTCCGACGTCACCCACACAGTCGGGTCATGCATCAGCACCTCACCGCCGGAGAGGTCCTGCCATTCGAACACCACCGCCAGATCGAGCTCGCCGGCGGCGAGCGCCGCGATCTGCGCACCGGAATGCGCGTAGCGGACGGTGATATCGACCTGGGGATGGCGCTTGGCAAAGGCGCCGAGCGCGCGCGACAGGATCGCGTGGCCATATTCCTCCGGAATGCCGATGCGCACCGGTCCGCCAAGCGGCGCCGCGACCATCGATGCCGCCGTCTCGTCGAGCAGCGACACGATCCGGCGGGCGTTGACGATGAGTTCGCCGCCGCGGCGCGTCAGCGCCACACCACGCGAGCCGCGCTCGAACAGGCTGTCGCCGACCATATCTTCGAGCTTCTTCATCTGCATCGAAACCGCCGACTGGGTACGGCCGGCCTGCGCCGCAGCCTTGGTGAAATTGCCGGCGTCGGCGATCGCGACGAAGGTGCGCAGCAGATCGCTGTCGAGCGTGGGCTTCATTTGTCCGCCATAAGAAAATCTGATTGCTGGCATCATTCCAATTCGTTTGCAACATGTCAAACGGCGGATAATAGTCGCTTCACCCATTGGATATGCGGCTGCGAAATCGGCTGCGGACCAATCAAAGTCCTCACTCGTACCCGCTGCCCGAAACGGTGGCGGGTTCTTTTTGATGCATATCGCTCAAAAGCATGCCCTCGGGCATGACCCTGGCCTGACCCGAGGGTTGCGCATCGGTTTTGGGCGATATGCATAAAGCAAAATTACGCAGGCCCGGCTCTCGGGCCGCGCACGCAAGGAGCCGTCGAACGACATGCAGAACCGGATCTTCCTTGGCATGGCAAGCCTTTGCCTCGGCGTTCTGGTGTTCTCGCTCCAGGATCCGCTGATCAAGGCAGTATCGGGCACCTATCCGGTGACCGAGGTGATGACGATCCGCTCGATCGTCGCCCTGCCCATTCTTCTCGTGCTGGTTCATGTCGATGTCGGCCTTAAGGCGATCTTTTCGAAGCGGTTTCGCATGCTGACGATGCGCGCCTTGATCCTGTTCACCTCCTACACGGTCTACTACCTGGCGATCGCCGCCCTGCCGCTTGCCGACGCGGTGGCGCTCTATTTCATGGCACCGCTGTTCATCATGGCGCTTGCCGGCCCTTATCTCGGCGAACGGGTGGCCTGGCAGACGCTGGTCACCGTCATGGTCGGAATGTTGGGCGTGCTGGTGATGCTGCGGCCCGGTGCCGGGCTGTTCGACTGGGCGGCGCTGCTGTCGCTGGCCTCGGCGGTGCTGTACGGCTTTTCGCAGTTGATGGCCCGCAAGATCGGCGACACCGAATCATCTACGGTCATGGCGTTCTATCAAAACGGCGTCTATCTCCTGGGCGCTGCAGCGGTCGCCGGTCTGTTCTGGCTGGCAGGAATAGCTCATGCCACGCATCCGAGCCTCGACTTCCTGGTCAGGCCATGGATCTGGCCGACACCCATCGACTTCCTGACGATGGCCGCCTGCGGCGTCGTCGCTTCGGCCGGGATGATCCTGTTGTCGCAGGCCTACCGGCTGGCGCCCGCCAACGGCGTCGCCACCTTCGAATACACCGGAATCATCTGGTCGCCGCTGTGGGGCTTCCTGTTCTTTGCCGAAGTGCCGCGATCGACCACCGTCATCGGCGCCGCCCTCATCATTGGCGCCGGTCTGTTCGCGCTCAACGCAAGCCGGCGCCGGAGCAGCGCGCCGGCAATCACTGCGACCTGCGATCCGGCCTGACCGCGGTCAGGCCTAAGGGTTTAAGCGAAACAGGCGAGCGCCTGTTCGACGCGCGCGCGGATTTCGGCCAGCGTGAACGGCTTCTGCACGACGTCCACAATGACGCCGTTCAATTCCTCGGCGCGCTCGCGCTGGTCGGCATAGCCGGTCATCAGCAAGATCTTCATCGCCGGGAAAAGCGATGCAGCCGCCTTGGCCATTTGGATGCCGTCCATTCCCGGCATCCGGATATCGGAGACGACAAGGTCGTAGCCGCCACGTGCTGCGCGGATCAGGGCAAGCCCTTGCGCGCCGTCGGCGGCGATGTCGATCATATGCCCAGCGCGTTCGAGCGCGCGAGCGGCGAGGGTGCGGACGGATTCATCGTCCTCAACGATCAGGAGCTTTGCCATAGCGGAAAGTTTCGCCGGGAAAAGTTGACTTTTCCTGAACCGCAACCGATCAGGGAGAAAATCCGGAGCACGCCGCATCGAAGCGTTATACACAGCGATTACAAGCCCATCGCACCTTCCGGATTGAGCACCGGGGGGTGTTGAGATTCAGGTCAGGCCGAGTCGAAAACAGCGGCTTCCGAGAACCCGGAGCGGAGCGTACTTTTGGGTACGTTAGCACCGAAGCGCAGGAAGCCGCTGTTTGCAGGCCGGCCTCACCTGAATATCAGCACACCCTAGGCGTCGCCCTTGACGACGCCGACAAACGGCAGTTCACGAAAGGCGTGGGCGACATCCATGCCGTAGCCGACGACGAAATAGTCGGGGCAGTCGAAGCCGACATAATCGGCGTTGAGCGCGGTCTGGCGGCGCATGCGCTTGTCGAGCAGCACAGCGATGGAACAGCTTTTGGCGCCGCGCGACAGCATCAGTTCGCGGGTGAAGGACAGCGTCTTGCCGGATTCGAGGATGTCGTCGATCAACAGCACGTCGCGGCCGGCGACCTCATTGTCAATGTCGCGCAGCACCCTCACCTCGCCGCTGGTGGTGCCGGCGCCGTAGCTGGAGATGAAGATGAACTCGACCTCCGGCGACAGGCCGACATCGTGCATGGCGCGGATGAGATCGGCGGCGAAGATGAACGACCCCTTTAGCACCGAAATCACCAGAAGGTCCTGATAATCGTGCCCGGCGATCTCCTTGGCGAGCTCCAGATTGCGGCGGGCAATCGCCGACGCCGAAAACAGAACCTCGATATCCTTGCCACGCACGATTGGCATTGGCTGCCTTTCCCGAAATGATCGCCGCTAATTGGCGAAGGTGACCGAGACGGTCTTGACTCCGTTTCTAGGCACGTCGAGCCGGCTGGAAAAGGCAAATCTTTCGCCGGGCGCCAGCGACCGGTCGGAGGTCCCCAGCGTATAGCGGGTTGTGCGCCCATCATTGCCGGTGACCCGGATTTCCAGCGGCGGCAATGGCGACGGGCTGGCGCCGTCATTCGCGGCCTCGCCACCGACGAACAAGACCGGTTGCGGCCCGGACGCATCGATACGCGACATAACCCCTGAAATGGTGAGTGCAACGCCCCTCTCCTGTGCCGCCAGAAGAAGTGGCGCCTGGCGCAACAGCGCGTGCCCGCCCGAGATCCAGAAGGCTGCAAACGCCACGCCGAGGCCGGCGATCCAGAAGATCGGCCCGCCGCGCGACGCCCGGAGCCGTTCCATCGCCGCTACCGGCTTGCGCAGCATATCCATGCCTTCGACCGATGGCGTGGCGATCACCCGCGAAAGCGGCGGTGAAGGGTCAATGCTGGCGGTGAGGCGCGGCAGCACCTCGTAGTCGGCGTCGACGACGTCACCAGCTGGATCACGGATGATGCGTTCCGGCGCGGCGGCCGTATCGGTCATGATTTCGCCGGAAACCGGGCGCGCGGTTCGATCGTTAGCCATCGCGGCCCCAGCATTCGCACTTGTTCGCTCTTCGTTTCTTTTGCGTAAACGGAAATGGTTAACGTTTCCCAACGGAAACCCTTGTGACGCGCCCGAAAAACCCCAAAATTAACCGTCGGTTAACCATGGCGGCCGATGGTCTTTTCTCAGAGAAGGCTGGCTCGTCGCCGCCGCAAGTTTCAGGTCGTCGAACGTGATCCGCTTCGAAAATGTCGGCCTCCGCTATGGCATGGGTCCGGAAATCCTCCGCGACATTTCCTTGCACATACCGGAGCGCTCCTTCCAGTTCCTGAGCGGCCCTTCGGGCGCCGGCAAGACGACGCTGCTGCGGCTGTTGTTCATGTCGCTCAAGCCGACGCGCGGGCTGATCACCATCTTCGGCAAGGACCGCTCGCGCATCTCGCGCGCCGAGCTGCCGCTTCTGCGGCGGCGCATCGGCGTGGTGTTCCAGGACTTTCGCCTGCTCGACCACATGACGACCTATGAGAATGTGGCCTTGCCGCTGCGCGTGCGCGGGCGCGAGGAGGCCAGCTACCGCACCGACGTGACCGAGCTCTTGAAATGGGTCGGCCTTGGCGAGCGCATGCATGTGCTGCCGCCGGTGCTGTCGGGTGGCGAGAAGCAGCGCGCCGCAATCGCCAGGGCGCTGATCGAGCAGCCCGAAATCCTGCTTGCCGATGAGCCGACCGGCAATGTCGATCCGCCTCTGGCGCGACGCCTGTTGCGGCTGTTCATCGAGCTCAACCGGCTGGGCACCGCCGTGGTGATCGCAACGCACGATCTCGGCCTGATGGAACAGGTCGACGCGCGGCGCATGATCCTGGCCGGCGGAAGGCTTGATATCTATGACTGATCTTTCCCCTAACCACGTCGAAGACCAGCACGCCGGGAGGGCTGGGACGACGCAGCGCGTTCAGCGCAAGATGGCGCCGATCGTGCCGGCGCAGAACATTGCCGGCCGGGCGCTGGTCCTGGTCATCGCCATCATGACGTTTCTCTCCTGCCTGACCTTCGGCGCGGTGACGCTGGTGCGTGACACCGCCTCGGTCTGGGAGAACCAGATCGCACGCGAGGCGACGATCCAGATCAAGCCGATGGACGGCCTCGACATCGAGGCAGCACTTGCTCAGGCCTCGCAGATCGCCGGCGAATTTCCTGGCGTGAAGAGCGCCAGGATTGTCGACCGCGATGCCACGGCGCGGCTTTTGGAACCCTGGCTGGGTTCGGGTCTCAACATCGACGAGCTGCCGGTGCCGCGTCTGATCATCGTCACCATAGACGAGACCAACCCGCCCGATTTCGCCGCAATGCGCGCCGCGATCACGCCGAAACTGCCCAGTGCCTCGCTTGACGACCATCGCACCTGGGTCGACCGGCTGGTCGCCATGGCCCGCACCACGGTGACCATCGGCATCGCCGTGCTGGCGCTGATGCTGGCGGCAACCGTGCTGACCGTGGTATTCGCGACGCGCGGCGCCATGGCCGGTAACGGCCACATCATCGAGGTGCTGCATTTCGTCGGCGCCGAAGCGCGCTTTATCGCGCGCGAATTCCGCCACCACTTTCTTGTCACCGGCATGAAGGGCGCCGCCGCCGGGGGTGCGGCGGCGGTGCTCGTCTTCATCGTCTTCTCGTGGTGGTCGTCGCGAAACATGGCGACGCCGCAGGCCGATCAGGCGACCGCCCTGTTCGGCAATTTCGCCATCGGTTCGGCGGGCTATCTCGGCGTCGTCCTCATGGTGCTGGTCATCGGTGCGCTGACGGCGGCAACCTCCCATGTCACCGTCGTCACCTATCTCAGCGACATCGATGTCCGCCAGCCGGACGCGGGGTGATCACGGATAGAGAATTAGCGTAACGAAATTTGTGCTTTCCGACCTACTAAACGCCGCATTTCGGAGTTAACGATAAGGACGATGGACGCGCGCGACTCGACCGGAATGGCTGGACAGTTGCCCTTGGTGATTACGCGTTCAAGCGAGCGCGTCAAGCCCGGCCGATTGGCGAGCGCGCTACGCATCTCCGCTTTCTTTCTGCTCGTGCTGGCAACGTTGTTTGCCGGCGGCTTTGGCTGGTTCGCCAACACCGTCAGCCGTCTCGCGACGCCCGCCAATCCGGCAAGGGCCGATGCCATCATCGTGCTGACCGGCGGCCATTCGCGTCTCGACGCCGCCATGGGTCTGCTTGCGTCCGGCAAGGGCGAGCGGCTGCTGATCAGCGGCGTGCATCCTTCCGCCAGCCGCCGTCAGCTTCAGGTCGCGACCCGCGGTGACAAGAAATTGTTTTCCTGCTGCGTCGACATCGACCGCACCGCGCTCGACACGATCGGCAATGCCGAGGAAAGTGCCAAGTGGGTGGAAGATCACGCCTATGGCACCGTGATCCTGGTCACCAACAACTATCACATGCCGCGCAGCCTGCTGGAAATGGGCCGGCTGCTGCACAAGGCCAAGCTCGAGCCCTATCCGGTGGTCAACAGCAATCTTGGCAATGGCGGCTGGCTGATCAAGCCGAGAGCCTTGCGCGTGCTGTTCACCGAATACAACAAATATCTGCTGGCGCTGGCGCGCGGCATCGTGCCGGTGAAGCCAACGCCAACGGGCATCGCGCTGGCCGAGGCTGTTGCGCCGAACTGAGCCGCTCTGGAACCGGTATTATTCCTAACGCGCGTCGCGTTTGACCGGCCTCATGCGACGCGCTTTAGGTTGTTGTTTTAATCACTGTCGTTGTCGCAAAACCGCTGCACACCTTCGGGTCAAGCCCTGGGTCAGGCCCGAGGGCATGCTTTTGCGCGACATGCATTAGACCGTGGCGCTGCGCAAGCGCGCGATCTCGTGTTCGAGACGTTCGATACGCTTGTCTCGCTCGGCCAGCGCCGCCGCCACATCGGCGGCTTCGAAACGCTGTGGAATGTGCTGCGGGCAATTGGAATCCCAGGCCGAAACCGTGAACAGGATGATCTGCTCAGGGCGCGCCTTGTAGCCTTCCGGCATCAGCTTCGCCATCAGTTCGGCGTCCTCCTCGACGACCCGCGCGCTGCCCCAGATCTTGATGCGCTGCCGACGCGCATAATCGATCAGGAACAGGAAAGCCCGCGGGTTGTCGTCCAGATTGCCCTGGGTGATGAATTGCCTGTTGCCGGAGAAATCGGCGAAGCCGATCGTCCGCTCGTCGAGCACCTTGAGGAAGCCGGCCGGCCCGCCGCGATGCTGGATGTAGGGCTGGCCCTCACCATTGGCCGTCGACAGGAAGATGCTGGTCTGTGCCTCGATGAAAGCGGCGAGATCGGGCGTAATGTCGGATTGCCAGCTGCCGCGCTCCTCGACGCGGGCATAGGCCTCGCGTGAGCCTTTGCGGGCCTGGATCGCCTTGACGGTTGGCGTAAAGGCGACATCGCTGGTGAAGACGTGAGCATTCATGAAAAACCTCCTTTGAAGGCAGCACTGCCAACCACAGCCCGCAAAGATAATGCTTCCATCTTCCGGATGCATATGGCATAAATGCAACCTATCCTTCCATTTTCCGGGAGAAATATGGATCGCCTCGGGGCCATGTCGCTCTTCGTCGCCGCGGTGGAGGCCGGCAGCCTTTCGGCCGCCGGGCGCCGTTTCGGCATCCCGCTTGCAACGGTCAGCCGCAAGGTCTCCGACCTCGAGCGGCATCTGAAGGCGCGTCTTCTGAACCGCTCGACGCGGCAGCTGACGCTGACCGACGCAGGTCACGCCTACCTCGCTGCCTGCCATCGCATTCTCGACGAGGTCGGCGAGGCCGAGCGGACCGCCGCCGGCGAATACAGCGCCCCGACAGGCGAACTGATCATCACCGCACCGATCGTCTTTGGCCGCCTGCATGTGCTGCCGGTCGTCACCGGCTTTCTCGCTGCCTACCCCGACGTGGCTGTCCGCCTGATGCTGGCGGACCGGATAACCCAGTTGACCGAGGAGCACATCGATCTCGCCGTCCGCATCGGCCAGCTTCCCGACTCCAGCCTGATGGCCACCCGCATCGGCTCGATTCGGCGCGTTGTTTGCGCGAGCCCGGCCTATCTGGCCCAGCACGGCACGCCGGAGGCCCCAAAGGATCTCGCGGCACACAGCTGCATCACCTTCGAGGGGCTCACCGCTCCCGCCGCATGGACCTTTGCCACGGGCAAGCCCTACTTCACCGTTCCGATCCGCTCACGGCTTCGGGTCAACACCGCGGAAGCTGCGGTCGACGCCGCGATTGCCGGCATCGGGTTGACGAGGGTGCTTTCCTACCAGGTCACCGCTGCGGTGCGCTCGGGCACCCTCCGCACCGTGCTGGAGGCATTCGAGCCGCAGCCATGGCCGGTCAGCCTCGTGCATGCCAGCCAGGGTCTGCTGCCGGTGAAACTGCGTGCGTTCCTCGACTTCACCGCCCCACGCCTGAAGAAGCGGCTGGTGCAAGCGACGTGGCAGGCCTGACGAACGGGTAGCGGTCCACCAAGTCAGCGCCGGCCATCGACCGTTTCCTTTTTGCCCGCGCTTGGTGTAACCAACGCACACCTCCTCACCGGGCTCTTCCTGCATGCTTTATGTCCGCTCGCTGGCGTTCAACTTCGTCTTCTATGTCAATCTGATCGTCCAGATGATCCTCTGGACCCCGTACTATTTCCTGTCGCCGCGCCACCGCGCCTGGTTCGTGCCGAAATTCTGGTCGCACACCAGCATGTGGCTCTATGACAAGATCGCCGGCACCAAAAGCGAGATCACCGGCCAGGAAAACCTGCCCGAGGGTTCCTTCATCCTGGCGCCGAAGCACCAGTCCTTCTGGGACGCAATCGCCTTCTTCCCGTTCCTGCAGGATCCGATCTACATCCTGAAGCGGGAACTGACCTGGATCCCGTTCTTCGGCTGGTACATCCTGAAAATGCGGATGATCCCGGTCGACCGCGGCAGCCGCTCGAAGGCGCTGAAAGCGGTGGTCGCCGCGACCAGGCAGGAGCTGGCGCGCAATCCCCGCCAGCTGATCATCTATCCCGAGGGCACGCGCCGGGCGCCGGGCGACGAGCCGGCCTATAAATACGGCATCGTCGAGCTCTATACCCAGCTTGGCATTCCGGTGGTGCCGGTCGCCCATGTCGCCGGCCTCTACTGGCCGCGGCGGAAATTCCTGCGCTATCCCGGCACGATCAAGGCGCGCTTCCTGCCGCCGATCCCGGCGGGGTTGGGCAAGGAGGAATTCATGGAACGGCTGATCGGCGAGACGGAAGCCGCCTGCGACCAGCTGCTCATCGAGGCGTCCCAGGCGCCAAACCCGCCGCCAATGCCGCCGACGGCGGTAAAGCGGCTGAGGGAACTGGGCTCCGATACCCCGGCCTGAACCATCTGCTTGGTCGGCAGTATCCCCTAGGGAATCACAGCCAGCGCCGTGGTCAAAACCAGTGTTGCCGCGAAGGTCAGATTGATGATCCGCGAGGCCAGCGGTTTGCGCAGAAAGCGCGCAAACGCTGCCCCGGCGAGAAGCCACAGGACATGGATGGCGACGATCATCGAAGCGAGGACCGCCAGCTTGAGCCCTGCATCGAGCTCACCGGCGGACGACGTGCCGGCAAATACGGCGGCAATCGCCACATAGGCTTTCGGGTTGGCAACGGCCAGAAGAAACCCGCCGAGGAAATTGGGACGTGCCGCCCCGCCGGTACGCGCCGCCAGAGGCGGCGCCGTTGCTATCTTGAAGGCGAGGTAGAGGATGTAGGCTGCCGATGCCAGCGCCAGTAGCGGTGTGAGCGTCGGCACCGAGGCGAGCATGGCCGTAATGCCCGTCGCGACGACCAAAAGCACGGCGACCGTACCAAGAATGATGCCCGAGGCGTAGCGGAGCGAATCGCGCAGACCGAAGGCGGCGCCAACGGCGGTGACGCTTATCGTCGCCGGCCCCGGACTGCCCATCACGACCGCCGATGCCAGCACAAGCGCGAGCAATTGCTGCCATAGTTCCGGATGGGAAAAGACCTGTTCGGCCATCTGTATACCAGTATCCAGGCGCGATGCCGGGAATGGTATGGCAGGGCACACCAGGGCGTCTTGAACGATCGTGCAGGGATCGTTCCGGCGCAGGCCGCGCACGGTTCTTGGCTGCTGTTTGATCAAGCCGCCGCTTCGCGCTGGTGTCTATGCGCTCGCGCTGTCGAGCTCGGCGATATCGTCCGGACTGAGCTCCAATGATGCGGCGTGGACGAGGCTGTCGACCTGATCCAGCGTCGTGGCGCTGGCGATCGGCGCGGTGACGCCGGGCCGCGCAATCACCCAGGCGAGCGCCACCTGCGCCGGCTTGGCCGCGTGACGCGCCGACACAGCGTCGAGTGCTGCCAGGATGCGCATGCCGCGCGCGTTGAGATAGTTCTTCACGTCGTCGCCACGCGCACTTTTGCCGAGATCGGCTTGGCTGCGGTACTTGCCGCTCAAAAACCCCTTGGCGAGGCTGAAATAGGTGATGACGCCGATATCCTCGGCCATGCACAGATCGCGCAGCGGCCCATCGAAGGAGGCGCGGTCATAGAGATTGTACTCCGGCTGCAGCACCGCATAGCGCGGCAGGCCCCGCAGGCTTGCCACGTCGAGCGCGGCGCGCAACTGGCCGGCATCGAGATTGGAGGCGCCGACGTGGCGGACCTTGCCCTTGTCGAGCAGCTGTTGGTAGGCGCGAAGCGTTTCCTCGTAAGGGGTGGCCGGGTCCGGCCAGTGTGACAGATAGAGGTCGACGACATCGGTCTGCAGCCGCTTCAGCGACGCATCGATGGCCTTTTCGATATACGCCGCGGAGAGGTCTTTCCTGCCCTGTCCCATGTCCGACCCGACCTTAGTGATCACCACGACGTTGTCGCGATTGCCGCGGCTTTTCATCCATTTGCCGATGATCGTTTCGGATTCGCCGCCGTTGTTGCCGGGAACCCAGCGCGAATAGGCATCGGCGGTGTCGATTGTGTTGAGGCCGGCGCCGACGAACCGGTCGAGCAGGTCGAAAGAGGTTTTCTCGTCGGCGGTCCAGCCGAAGACGTTGCCGCCTAGAACCAGTGGCGCGATGGACAGGTCGGTTTGACCGAGACGACGTTTCTGCAAGGCTGATCTCCGTGGGGAATGGAAAGAAGCGGGCGAAAAGCCCTCGCTTAACCTAGGTCTTACCGCGCCGAGGTCAAAGGCCTGGCCGCCCTTTTCCCACGGACCAGCGGTTCACAAGCGCGCGATCCGCCGCGTTCGAAGCTGCAGCCGATGTTTACTGGCTCTGGCGCCGGTATTCACCAGGCGGCACTCCGACCACGCGGTTGAAAAGCCGGCTGAATGAGGCCGTATCCCGGTATCCGACCTGGTAACATATTTCCGAAACCCCGAGTTTGGTGCTTTCAAGAAGCGCCTTCGCGGCCTCAAGGCGCCGGTCCTGGATCCATCGGCCGGGAGTGGTGTGCAATTCATCGGAAAACCGGCGTGCCAGCGTTCGCGGTGATAGACCGAGTTGTGCTCCGAGGAAGGCAAGGTCGAGCGATCCGAGCTGTTTTCTGGACAAGGCTTCGAGCCGGTCGCGGAACGGCTCATGCGAAGGCAACAGATCGGTGAGCGGGAACTCGTAGGGTGTCTGCATCTGCCGTGACGGTGGCAACACGAGCAATTTGCGAACCAGGCGCTCCTCCCTGGCGAAGCCAAGATCCCGAAGAAGCGCCTTGCCGAGCTCCAGGCCTGAAAAACCGCCGCCGCAAGTGTAGATCCGCCCGTTCCCGATCAGCACACGTGAAGCATCCCAACGCACCTTCGGAAAGCGGCGCTGGGCATCGATCTTCAGCCACCAGGAGATGGTGGCGCGCTTTCGGTCGAGAAGGCCGGCGTCTGCCAGGAAGTAACCGGCACCGCAATGCGCGGCGATGATGGCGCCTTCGCGTTGCGCACCTGCGATAAGCGGCGCGGCGTGGCGGCTCTCTTCCTCCAGCGCGGCAACAAGCTCCGGGATTTGCATGCCGGGCAAGGCCAGCAGGATCAGCAGGTCCATGCGCTGCGAGGGTTCGCGTCTGGTGTGGAAGGAAATTCCAGGCGTCGTCGTGGCGTCGGCCTGCCGCGCCACGAATTCGAAGGAAATCACCGGCGCGCCGCGAATCGTGTTCACCAGCTCGAACATTTCGACAAGTGTCGCGGCAACGGCCGAATAGAAGGTCGACGGCAGCCAGATCACGGCGTGGACGGGACGATTGCCCAAGATGGCTCCTTTGAACAGCTTTGGCAAATTTAGCACATAGATTGTCAAATCTGCCAATTCCGATTTTTGCCAGCGGCCTTAGGTTCCGCGACGCCGATGCAGACACCGGTGCCTGCGACCTGGCCGCGTCCAGATTGCATGGCCAGATCGCCCTTTATTGGAGACCGCCATGAAAGCAGTTGTATTCGACGCAATCGGCTCGCCGCAGGACGTGCTCTATCTCGACGACCTGCCCATGCCGCGAATCGGCGACGGCGAGGTGCTGGTCAGGATGGTCTCCGCCTCGATCAACCCTGGCGACTTTCTGTTCATCCAGAACCTCTATCCCGAACCGAAGAAGCCGCATTTCCCCCGCCAGATCGCCGGAAACCATGGCGCTGGCATTGTCGAGGCCGTGGGCGCGAACGTCGCTTTGAAACCGGGCACGCTTGTCGCGTTCAGCTATTACAACAGCTGGGCCGAATATGCGGCCGTTCCAGCCGAATGGCTGATCCCGCTGCCCGCCAACTATCCGGTCGAACGCGCCGGGCAGATGGTGAACCCCATCACCGCCTGGGACCTGCTGGCGGATTCGCGCGTGAAGCCAGGACAGTGGCTGGCCGTCACGGCCGGCTATTCATCGGTTTCGACGATGGTGATGCAGTTCGCCCAGCGGCGCGGCATCAACGTGATCGCGCTCGTGCGACGATCTCGCGACAGGCTGGACCTAAAGCGGCTTGGCGCCACCGCCATCCTCGATCTGTCGGGTTTGAAGGTCGGCATCAGGGAAGCAGTCATGGACATGACCGACGGCGCCGGGCTGAACGGGATCATCGATAACGTCGGCGGACCCGTCAGTGGCGAGTTGATCCGCACCCTCGCAATGGGCGGACAGATGATCATCAATGGCGGCATGAGCACCGAGCGTTTCGAGCTGCACAATTTCGACGTGCTGCTGAGCGGCCTCGAGATCAGGGCAAATATCTACCGCTACTTCTTTTCGCCGCCTGTCGAAGCCGACCGGCCAGTGTTACGCGAGATTGTCGACATCTTCGGCCAACCCGATTTCCATGTCCCTGTTGGCGGCATCCGTCCGCTGGCGGAGTTCGAGCTCGTTGTGACTAACAGCCTGGATCGCGCCGATCTCGGAAAGCAGATTTTCAGGATGTAACCCGGACCATGATCCCGAACCGAAGGTCAGCGACGCAAGAAATGGGAACCGGTTTTCGGAATCATGGTCAAACAACGAAAGAAGATCACGACCCGATCCGTTTCGCTACCTCTTCCAGCCAATGGTCGCGGATCCCCAGCGCCTCGAGGTGCTCCAGCGTGCTGGACACGTAGTCCTCGTTCCTTCCCGACTGGCCGACGGCGCCGCGAACGACGCTCGCCGCATCGGCCGCATCGAGCGCGCCGGCATATTGCTCGTGGGTACGGTCGACGACATAGGCGACAGCCTCGACCGTCTCGCCTCCGTCCGTCTCGCCCCCATCCTTATCGGCACCACCCGTGTCCCCCTTGTCGAGGCGAATGCTAAGCATGCGCTCGAGATAGACATTGGTGACAAGCTCGCGCTCGCGCAGATAGGTGATGACCTCGTTGCGCAGATCGCCGGGGACGCGGAAGGCCAGCCCGATGCAGGAGCCGCCACGGTCGAGGCCGAGCACCAGGCCGGGCCGTGCGCGCGTGCCGCGATGCACGAAAGAGTAGACGCACAGCGAGCGGCGGTAGCCATGGAGGCGGGCGCGTCGCGTCTCGACATGCGCAAATCCCGGCCGCCAGATCAACGAGCCGTAGCCAAAAACCCAAAAATCGCCCATATCGCCAAGCCTGGTTGCAGCACCGCACTGGAATCGGTGTTTTTTAGAATCCGTCTCCGTCTACCCGATCTTGCCGGAAACGACAGTCCCCTCTGCAATACGCGCTAGCGAGAGCCGTAGCATGACGTCAAGTGACGAGCGCCCGCCGAATTTCCTCCGCCGGCTATTCTGGCTTGCCGCTTTCATCGTCGCGCTGTTCGGCCTCTACAGTGCCGGCTGGTTCTACCTGGCAGACAAGGTCAAGAGCGAAGCTGACATAGCGGTGGCCGAGCTCAACGGCGATGGCATCGAGGCGGACTGCGCCAATCTCACGGTCAGTGGCTATCCCTTAAGCTTTGCCGTTTCCTGCGACAGCCTGGCTTACCAGGACGACGCCAGGAACGTCGCCGCCTCGCTCGGCAGCCTCAACGCAGTCACGCACATCACCCACATCCTGTCGCCCGGCGCCGACCTGCGGGGCCCGCTCAGGACCTCGCTGCCGGTGATGGCGCCGCTGTGGATCGACTGGGACAATCTGCGGGCGAATGTCAAACTGTCCTGGCCCCTGCCCCGGCGCGTTTCACTGGAGGCAGAGGGCCTGTCAGCGCAGACCGATCCGGTCGATGGCACAGACCCGGTCGAGCTGTTCAGCGCTGGGACAGCGGCCGGAGAATTGCGTCCAGACGGACAGGACATCGACTATGCCGGGAGTTTTACCAGTCTCGAAATCGATCCAGGGGCGATCGAGGGCCGCGTGCTGCCGCCGCTCGACGGCGGCGGCGACGTGACGCTGAAGAACGGCGTGGCGCTGATCAAGACACAAATAGAGAGCCTGCGCGGCCAGGCGGTCTATATCGGCAAGCTCGATCTGTCGTCGGGGAGCGCGCGCGTCACCGTTTCCGGACCGGTTTCGGTCGATGCCGACGGTCTGATCGACGCCGATTTGATGATAAGGCTCAGCGATCCGAAGGCGGTGGCGGCAATCCTCGGCAAGGCCATTCCCGAGCAGAAGAGCCAGATCAAAACAGGCTTTGCCGGGCTGGCGCTGCTTGGCAACGAACCGTCGATGCCGCTCAAGATCGTCAAGGGCAAGGCCTCGCTCGGTTTTATCCCGCTGGGCAGGATCAATCCGGTCGATTAGGCCATGATTGCGAACCTCCCGTTCGGAGAGACCATGGTCAGACAGGAAGATAGATGAACCGTCCGGTGAAGCTCCTGAGTGTTGGCGCGCTGACGCTCGATACGATCCTTCGCGTCGACACGCTTCCGGCACGTCAGGGCAAGTTCATCGCGGCTGACGGCGTCCAGATCGCCTCGGGCATGGCTTCGAGCGCTGCCTGCGCCGCACGCCGCCTCGGCGCTCACGTATCGCTGTGGGCGAGCGCGGGAGACGACCTCGTCGGCGATCAGCTGGTCGCCGGCATCGAGGCCGAAGGCGTCGATTGCAGCTTTGTCCGGCGCGTCACCGGCGCACGGTCGGCACTGTCGGCCATCTTGGTCGACACGCATGGCGAGCGCATTATTGTTCCGTTCTATGACAAGCTCGCCCAGGCCGACCCCGAGGCGCTCCCCATTCAAGATCTCGCCGCATTCGACACTGTCCTGGCCGATGTGCGCTGGCCGGGCGCAGCAGCTTTGGCCCTGGCGGCGGCGCGCGAAATCGGCCGTCCGGCCATACTGGACGCCGACACCGCGCCACGAGACGTGCTGGAACGGCTATTTCCGCTGGCCTCGCATATCGTCGCGTCGGAGCCGGCGGCGTTCATCCTCTGCGGCGGGGAACGAGGTCCGCAAAAGGCCTGTGAAGCGCTGGGCAGACGCACCGATGCGTTTGTCGCGGTGACCGGCGGCGCGGCGGGAAGCTGGTGGTTCGACCGCTCGGTGGGATTTGTACGCCATGTCGCAGCGCCAAGGATCAAGGCAGTGGATACGCTTGCCGCCGGCGACGTGTTTCACGGCGCCTTTGCCGTCGGGCTGGCGGAGGCGATGCCGATCGAACCGACATTGCGCTTTGCCAGCGCCGCCGCCGCGCTCAAATGCCAGCGCTTCGGCGGCAGGCTGGGCGCGCCGGACAGGGCCGAGACACTGGCGATGATGGCGGCTCACTGGCCGGCCTGAAACAGCGGCGGGCTTTCAAATCGAATCGTACCTAGCTTTTTGTTTGAGCATCGGATTTTCCCAAAACCGGTACCCACTTTTCGGTCCGATGCTCTATCCCTTGGCCGGGTGCTCGACAGCCTGCCGGCCAAAGTCCGGTACGTCGATGTCCTGGCCCGCCTCGATGATCGAGCGGCGCACGGCGCGGGTGCGGGTGAACAGGTCGAAAAGCTTTTCGCCGTCGCTCCAGCGGATCGCCCGCTGCAGCGAGGCCAGATCTTCCGAGAACCGCGCCAGCATTTCGAGGATGGCATCCTTGTTGTGCAGGCAGACGTCCCGCCACATCGTCGGGTCGGACGCGGCCAGACGGGTGAAGTCGCGAAAGCCGGAGGCCGAATATTTGATGACCTCGGACTTGGTCACCGACTCCAGATCGTCGGCGGTGCCGACGATGTTATAGGCGATGATGTGCGGCAGGTGCGAGACGATCGCCAGCGTCATGTCGTGATGCTGGGGATCCATCGTGTCGATGTTGGAGCCGCAGCGGCGCCAGAATTCCGAGAGCTTTTCCAAGGCGGCCGGATCGGTGCCGGGCAACGGCGTGAAGATGCACCAGCGGTTTTCGAACAGTTCGGCAAAGCCGGCGTCCGGACCCGATTTTTCAGTGCCGGCCAGCGGGTGGCCGGGAATGAAATGCACGCCAGCAGGCACATGCGGCTGCATCTGCGCAATGACCGAGGCCTTGGTCGAGCCGACATCGGTGAGGATGGCGCCCTGCTTCAGCGCCGGTGCGATTTCCTCGGCGACCTCGCCCGAAGAACCGACCGGCACCGAAACGATGACCAGGTCGGCATCGCCGACCGCCTCTTTCGCGTCCATCGCGTAGGAAGAGCCGAGGCCGAGTTCCCGCGCCCGCGCCAGCGTCGTTTCGCTGCGCGTCGAGATAGCGACGTGACCGGCAAGGCCTTCGCGATGGATTACTCGGGCCAGCGACGAGCCGATCAGGCCGATGCCGACCAGCGCGATCTTTTCGAACATCGTTGATGTCATGGTCTTCTAGCTTTTCAGAAATGTCGCGAGGGCGGCGACAACGCCACGATTGGCCTCTTCTGTGCCGATGCTCATGCGCAGTGCATTGGGGAAGCCGTAGCCGGAAACGCGCCGCAATATATAGCCGCGCGCACAGAGGTAGTCGTCCGCAGCTGCCGCCGAATGTTTTTTGTCCTCGGGAAAGTGGATGAGGGCGAAATTGCCGACGCTCGGGGTCACCCGCAGTCCGAGCTTGGTCAGTTCCTCGCTCACCCATCGCAGCCAGGTCTCGTTATGAGCCACGCTGCGCTCGACATGGGCGCGGTCGCGGATCGCGGCAATGCCGGCCTCGATCGCCGTCGCGTTGACGTTGAAGGGGCCTCGCACGCGGTTGATCGCGTCGATGATATGCATCGGCGCGTACATCCAGCCGATCCGCGCACCGCCAAGGCCGAGCTTGGAGAAGGTGCGGGTCATAGCCACGTTTTCCGCGCCAGCCACCAGCTCGACGCCGGCTTCATAATCGTTGCGGCGGACATATTCGGCATAGGCTGCATCCAGTACCAGAAGCACGTTTCGAGGCAGGCCGGCATGCAGGCGGCGCACCTCCTGGAACTGCAAATAGGTGCCAGTCGGGTTGTTGGGATTGGCAAGGAAGATGATCCGCGTACGCGGCGTTACGGCGGCGAGGATCGCATCGACGTCGGCGCGCTCATTGGTTTCCTTGACCGACACCGGCACAGCGCCTGCCGACTGGATGTAGATCTTGTAGACCATGAAGCCGTGTTCGGTGATGACGGCTTCATCGCCGGGCGCGAGATAGGTCTGCGCAAGCAGACCGAGTATTTCGTCGGAACCGTTGGAACAGACGATGTTCGCCGGGTTGAGGCCATGCACCTCGGCGATCGCCTCCCGCAGGCGCCTGGCGGTGCCGTCGGGATATAGGTCGAGCTTGGCGGCGACGTCGCGCGCGGCTTCAATCGCCTTCGGCGACGGGCCGAGCGGGTTCTCGTTCGACGACAATTTGTGGACCTTGGCAACGCCGGCCGGCGCCGTGCTCTTGCCCGGCACATAGGCTTCGATGTCCAAGATGCCCGCGCGGGGCGTTGGACGTGCCTGATCCGATGCCTGGTTCATAATGCAAAAATCCGCCGAGAACGCTTCTACCCGGGAAGCCGCAGCGGAAATACAAGCCGTGGCCCGGAATGTCGAGAGGCGGCAATGATCGGTGAGCGCTGGCCGTTGACGCCGAGGCGCGCCGGTCCTAGAAGAAATGCGAAATCCCGTGGTGATTTGGCCGGTCGGCTTGCAGCCACGTTAAACAACTCGCTAAAGGGCCGTTTGCATCCTGTAACCGGCTTTGCGAAGGCAATGCCGGTTTTTTTGTCCGTTGCTGGCCGGAGATCGCATCGACCCGAAAATCGGAATCGATTTCGCGATGGGTTGATGTAAGAGGATGCGATGGTCGCGCTGCGCACGAAAAGAACCAACAACGAGGCCGACGAGCCATCGAGCCCGGTGTTGCGTTTCGGCGCCGACAAGCCGCTCAAGCTCGATGCCGGCACACTGCTGTCGCCGTTCCAGATCGCCTACAAGACCTACGGCACGCTCAACGACGCCCGCTCCAACGCCATCCTCGTCTGCCATGCGCTGACCGGCGACCAGCATGTCGCCAGCACCAACCCGGTGACCGGCAAGCCGGGCTGGTGGGAAGTGCTGATCGGCCCCGGCAAGATCATCGACACCAGCCGCTTCTTCGTCATCTGCTCAAACGTTATCGGTGGCTGCCTCGGCTCCACCGGACCCGCTTCGACCAATCCCGCCACCGGCAAGCCCTATGGGCTCGACCTGCCGATCATCACCATCCGCGACATGGTGCGGGCGCAGTTGATGCTGGTCGACCATTTCGGCATCGAAAAACTGTTCTCGGTGCTGGGCGGCTCGATGGGCGGCATGCAGGTGCTGCAATGGGCGTCGAGCTTTCCGGAGCGCGTTTTCTCGGCGCTGCCGATCGCCACCGGCGCGCGCCATTCCTCGCAGAACATCGCCTTCCATGAGGTCGGCCGGCAAGCGGTGATGGCCGATCCCGACTGGCATGGCGGCAAATATTTCGAGCAGGGCAAGCGCCCGGAAAAGGGACTGGCCGTGGCACGCATGGCCGCTCACATCACTTATCTGTCGGAGGCGGCCCTGCACCGAAAATTTGGCCGCAACCTGCAGGACCGTGAAGCGCTGACCTTCGGTTTCGACGCAGACTTCCAGATCGAGAGCTATCTGCGCCATCAGGGCATGACCTTCGTCGACCGCTTCGACGCCAACTCCTATCTCTATATGACACGGGCGATGGACTATTTCGACCTCGCCGCCGACCATGGCGGCCGGCTCGCCGACGCCTTTGCCGGCACCAAGACCCGTTTCTGCCTGGTCTCCTTCACCAGCGACTGGCTGTTCCCGACCGAGGAGAGCCGCTCGGTCGTTCATGCGCTGAACGCCGCCGGCGCCTCAGTGTCCTTCGTCGAGATAGAGACCGATCGCGGCCACGACGCCTTCCTGCTCGACGAACCGGAGCTGTTCGCCGCCATCAACGGCTTCATCGCCTCGGCGGCACGTGCCAGGGGGCTCAGCGCATGACCCCGAAAAGTTGCAGACCTTTCGGATCAGGATCATGCGTCAAGCAAGAGCCACGATCATGAGTGTCAACCACGCCCAGCGCGTCGACCTCGAAGTTGTCGCCGATCTCATCCCCCCGCAGTCGCGGGTGCTGGACGTCGGCTCCGGTGATGGTCTGCTGCTCGAATTGCTGCAGGCGACCAAGCAGGTCGACGGCCGCGGGATGGAGCTGTCGCAGCGCGGCGTCAACGAATGCGTGGCGCGCGGCCTGTCCGTCATCCAGGGCGACGCCGACAAGGACCTCAAATTCTATCCCGACAAGGGTTTCGATTTCGTCGTCCTGTCGCAGACCTTGCAGGCGACCCGCAACCCGAAGCTGGTGCTCGACGAATTGCTCAGGATCGGCAAGCACGCCATCGTCTCCTTCCCCAATTTCGGCCACTGGCGGGTGCGCCTTTCGCTGTTCCTCGAAGGGCGGATGCCGGTGACCAAGGATCTGCCCTATTGCTGGTACGACACGCCCAACATCCACTTCTGCACCATCCGCGACTTCGTCAATCTCTGCGAGGAGCTCGGCGCAACAGTGGAAAAGGCAACCGCGCTCGACGCCAATGGCCAGAAAATCGGCCTGTCGATGCCATGGTGGTTCTGGAATTTCTTTGGCCAGCAGGCGGTGTTCCTGCTGAAGCGATAGCGGCGGCCCGTCGCTTCGGCCAGCCGGCCCGGGTCCGGAAGCATCTGGGACCGATCGCCATTCGTCGGCCCATTCTAATTAGCGATCAAGTTCCGGAAAATACGGATCGGAGAAAAACCGCCGACCGCGCTCGCCTTGCAAACAGTCGACCGGTGCTGCCGCATCGACCGAGACGTATCCGGGGCCGGCCTTGGGATCGGCAACACCGCTGACCTCGAGGACCAGCTTGCGGCGTATGGCTGTCACGAATTCCGAAGCGGCATAGACCGGGAGCACGAAGGAGCCTGGCCCGCCTGTGACGCACTCGGCATAGTATTGGTCGAGATGGCTGAAACTGGGCGACGGGCTGATCAGGATCGGCAGGCCATTGATGACGATGCCCTTTGCTATCGCGGCGTCGCGTGTCGTGGTGACGGGCATCCCGATATTGTTGGGGCCATCGCCTGAGATGTCGATGACGCTGCGCTTCGCGTCGAAAGCGGCTCCATCCAAAAGCTTGGCGCCGAAGGCGAGCGCACTGGAAATCGAGGTGCCGCGAAAGCTCCTGAACGGGCGCGCCTCGATCTTGTCGGCGAATGCCTCGGCGCTCTCAGCATCGTCGATGACCTGCCAGGCTATGATCGCATCGTCGCGGACGGTGCCTGCCCATTCGAAATAGGCCAGCGCAATGCGGCCGGTCACACCCGAACGCACCGCATTGATGAAGTCGGGGTGGCGCAGTGCCTTGACATAGCCGGCGCGCTGCAGGGCGAATTCCTTTTCGTCCATCGAGTGCGAGATGTCGACCGCCAGCACCAGTTCGACGTCCACCGCAATGGTGTCGGCGGGCGCGGCCAGTGGTGCTGCCTGGGCGCAGGCAAGGCAGGCAAGCAGGCTAATGCATGCCGCCCAAAAGTTCGCAGCGGTTTTGGGGTAACGACAAGCATCGAAACAAAGATTTAAAGCGTGTCGCATGAATCTCTTCACCGGGACGCGCTTTCCGCGCATCAAGCATGGTCCAATGCCGCAGGCTTCCGAACGATACCGGCAATCTTTCGCCGCGATCACGGCAAAATAAAGCTTGGCTGTACAGCCGGCTATGCCTGTTGGTCGGCTTTGGCGACGGCCGGGGGTGGTTCGATCGCGCCGGCCCTGACGCGGACTGGTTTGAGAGCCGGTCGCTCGACGTCTTTCACGATCGCCAATGAGCGCGGGAAGAATTCAATATTCTGCTGGCCACGGCCGATATTGAGGATCGCGGCGTCGGCAAGGCGTGCCTCCAGCATCGACAGCACCCGCCGCAGCGTCGCGCCGTCGAACGTGTCCAACGCCTCGTCGATGATCACCCATTTCGGCTGCCGCAAGACCAGCCGGGCAAAGGCAAGCAGGCGCTGCTCGTCATCGCTCAATTCGCGCTCCCAGCGCGCCGACCGGTCGAGCGAGGACGACAGACGCCCGAGACCGATCTCGGCAAGCACCGCCGAGATCTCGGCGTCGCTGACCGCCGCATCGGCGTGGTTGAGCACCTCGCGCAGCGTGCCGAGCGGGAAATAGGGTTTGCGGGGAACGAAGGCGGGCACATCTCCGGCCGGCATGCCGATCCGCCCGCTTCCCCACGGCCACAGGCCGGCAATGGCGCGGAAGAACAGCGTCTTGCCGGCGCGCGGATCTCCGGTGATCATGACGCGCTCGCCGGCACGGATTTCGACATGCGGCTCGGCGAGCTTCGTGCATCCATCCCGCGACGCAATCTCGAGGTTCTCGAATGTCAGCCTGCCGTCCGGATTTTCGCCGAACTCGATGCGCCTCTCGGTGTGGTGGAGCACATCCGTTTCAGCAAGCGCGATGCGGAAATCGGCGACGCGCATCAGCGTGGCGCGCCAATCGGCGATGCCGCCGATATTGTTGATGAACCAGCGCAACGAGGAATGCACCTGGTTGAAGGCGCCGACAGCCATCATCAGCCCGCCGAAGCTGATATCACCCGCGAAATAGACCGGCGAGGCGACGAGGATCGGCGCGACGACAGTGATCCAGCCATAGGTATCGGTCACCCAGGAAAGATTGATCTGGGCGCTGTAGATGCGCCGCATCGCGCCCAGCACCGTGCCGAGGTCGAGCTCAAGCCGTCGTCGCGCGTCGTCCTCGCCGTGCGCAAGCGCGATGGCATCGACATTCTCGTTGACGCGGACCACCGAGGAGCGCAGTTCGGCCTCGCGCGTGTAGCGGTCGCTGTTGAAGCGGATGAGCGGCCGTCCGACCAGCCAGCTCAGCCAGGAGGCGGTGCCGGCATAGAGGATCGCGGCCCACACCATGTAGCCCGGAATCGCCAGGGAATAGCCGCCGATATGGAAGACGAAGCCGGAAGACAGCGACCATAGGACGCCGACGAACGAAACAAGCAAAATGAACGACTGCAATAGCCCTATGCCGAGACCGGTGGAAAGATCGGAGAGATGCCCGGCATCCTGCTGCAGGCGCTGGTCGGGGTTGACGCCAATGGCGCCGGCGTTGGCGAGCCGGAAAGCGCGCGCCGGCCGCATCCATTCACCGATCAGATCGACGGTCAACGCCTCACGCAGCTTCAGCCGGATCGTCTGGTCGAGCCAGGTCTGGCCGACATTGAGCACCACAAGCCCGCCGGCGATGGCGGCAAACACCAGAAGCTGGTGCAGGAAACCCTGCATATCGCGCCGAGCCAGCGCGTCGTAGAACGGTTCGTTCCAGCGATTGAGCAGAACCTGCCCGATCGAGGTTGCCACAATGACGGCGACGATGCCGACGCAGGCCCAGAGCAGTTGTTTGCGGATCGGCGACCTCGCCAGCGCCAGCCTGATTGTCGCCAGCTGGTCGCGCAGGCTGCTGGCCTCGACCGACGCGGCAATCGGCTTGGCGCTGGCCTCGAAATCCGGATGATCAGCCATTGATGAAGACCCTTGAATTCGCAAGCGGTGCTGAAACCGGTGAACAAGTCGACTCAATCAGGTACCAAAACCCGCCCACGACAGATAGGTGGGAAAAAAGCGTGAATCCGTTCACGAAAACGTCATCGACGGCCCGGCAACAGCGCGTTCCCGGTCGGCGATATCCGACCGAGCCTTGTGGCGCCATGCGGCGAGAAAACCGGCACGAAGACGCGGCGAGAGGCGCGCTGGACGACCGGCACGCCCTGATAGAGCCGTTTCTGCGCCTCGACCACGATGACGCCGGAAAAGATCGGCCAGAACCTGCGGCCGGCGCGCTCCAGCACATTGTGGAACTTCATCATGAAGCGTCGCCGCGATGGCGGGAAGAACAGGGCGTCGGACCAGGCCGCGGGCGTGAAGTTTGCTTCGCGCAGCAATTCGGTGAGCTGGCCGCGCGAAAAGGGCCGGCCGCTGCCGAACGGCGTATGCTCGAAACGGGCCCAGACACCGCGCCGGTTGGGCACGACGATGACGACGCGGCCGGCGGGCGACAGCACCCGCCAGATTTCGTTCAGCGTCTCGCGCGGGTTCTCGGCATGTTCGAGTGAATGGACGAGCAGCATGCGGTCGATGGAGGCGTCGACCAGCGGCAATTCCTCATCGAAGACCAGCGCGGTCGCGGTCGGCCCGGTGGCCGGCCAGACCACCGCGCCTTGCGTTGCCGGCATGAAGGCAAAGACACGCTCGGCGTCGGTGCCGAACCGCTCCAGCCACGGCAAGGTGTAACCGAGGCCGACCAGCCGCTCATTGGGCACGACAGCCCATATCGAGGACAAAGCCATGGTGATCGAGCGTTCGGCCAATCGCCCGAGCGTGGTCGAATAAAACGAGCGAAGGTCGATGATATCGGAATGCATGCGCGGCACGCTATCTTCGATGCTATCCAAGTTCAACAAAGGCGGATGACAACCGTGGGCAAGCGCCCTATGTCTGCGGCGACTACTGCATCGGCCCGAAATCGGTTTCGATTCGGAAAGCACGATGCAGCAGATAAAAGTGTTAGAGCGTTCTTTGTGCGTCCAACTGGACATACGGCGCTCTAGAGCAATTCCAGGAAAAGTGTGAAACGGTTTTCCGTCCGGAATTGCGCAAAAACAAAGAGATAGAGCGGTTCGGCGTTCCGTGAAACGATGAACCGCTCCTAGTGGAGAGACGCCATGCCGGTTGAAATCGAACAATTCATGTGCCGCAGCGACAATTTCGGCGTGCTGGTGCATGACCCGAAAAGCGGCCAGACCGCGATCATCGACGCGCCCGAGGAGGCCCCGATCCTGGCCGCGATCGAGCGTACCGGCTGGACGCCGACGATGATCCTGACCACGCATCACCATGTCGACCATGTCGAGGCCAATCTGGCGTTGAAGGAGCGGTTCAAGCTGCGCATCGTCGGACCGGAAGCGGAACACGCAAAAATTCCCGGCATCGACGAAACCGTCGAGCAGGGTTCGGTCATCCACCTCGGCGAGGAGAGGATCGACGTGATCGCCACGCCCGGCCACACGGCGGGCCATGTCTCCTATCATCTGCCGGCGTCGAAAGTGGCGTTCACCGCCGACACGCTGTTTGCGCTCGGCTGCGGCCGGCTGTTCGAGTGCAAGCCGCCGGTGATGTACGATTCGTTGAAGAAGCTCGCGGCACTTCCGGCCGAGACGGTCGTCTATTGTGGCCATGAATACACGCTTTCCAACGTCCGCTTCGCGCTGACCGTCGACCCGACCAATTCGGCGTTGAAGGAGCGCGCTGCAAAAATCGAGGCGTTGCGCGCCGACAGCAAGCCGACGCTGCCGACCACGATCGGCGAGGAACTTTCGACCAATCCGTTCCTGCGCTGGCATGATCCGGCAATCCGCAAGCATCTCGGCATGGAGAACGCCTCCGACGCCGAAGTGTTCGCCGAAATTCGCAAGCGCAAGGACAACTTCTGAGCCCTGTGGTGCGCTCATGACCAGTTCCGCCGAAATCATCGCGACGCTCGGCCTGAAACCGCATCCGGAAGGCGGCTGGTATGCCGAAACCTTCCGCGATGGCGCGGAAGGCGCGCGCGGCCATTCGTCCGCGATCTACTTCCTTTTGGAGCAGGAGCAAGTATCGGCCTGGCACCGCGTCAAGGACACCGCCGAGGTCTGGCATTTCTATGCTGGTGCCCCGTTGGCACTGTCGATGCATCGGGAAAACGGGCCGGTGATCGAGCAGGTGCTCGGCACGGCATTGGCGGCGGGCGAGCGGCCGCAGATCGTTGTGCCGGCAGGCTGGTGGCAATCGGCACGCAGCCTAGGCGAGTGGACGCTGGTCGGCTGCACCGTGGCGCCGGGCTTCGATTTCGCCGCCTTCGAGCTGGCCGAGCCGGGCTGGCAGCCGGGAACGCCCTAGTCGGGATATCTCACACATATCCGGGCTAGGTATGTTGAGATTCAGGTCAGGCCGAGCCGGCGTCGAAGACGGGCGCGAAGCGACCAAACAGGTGGATTCCGAGAACCGGAACGGAGCGTACGTTTGGGTACGTGAGTACCGGAAGCGCAGGAAACCGCCGTTTTGCAGGCCGGCATCACCTGATTATCGACATACCTAACCCAGCAGGAAACCCATCGTGATCCCCAGCTGGGCGGCATAATACAGCACCCAGACCGCGTGGCGCGTCCAGGTACGGTGCGGCGAGATGGCGGTCAGCAGGAACTTTTCCGAGGCGAGCAGCCCGTCGGACGCCATGAACAGCACGGCGCCGCCGACGACCCAGAAATTGCTCAGAGTGAGGGCCGAAATGCCCATGGCAAAAATTGTCGCGATATAGACGCTGATCGGAAGGCGCAGGGCGGGGCCGACGCGACGCCAGAGCGCAAAAAGCATGGTGAGCGCGAACACGGCCATTGCCCCGGCAATCGCCGCCCGCCACGGCTCGGCCAAAAACAGCCCGACCCCATCGCTGGAGCGCAGGAACAGCGCGATGTAAAGCCCATGCGCCACGAGAAAACTGGCCAGCCCGCCGACAAAGGCCTTTTCACCGTCGCGTGACAGCAACGCATCGCCGATGGCGCTCAACGCCAGTGCCGCGACAAGCAGCCACGGACCACCCTGCAGCGAGGCCAGCACGGCAAGCATTGCCACGGCCAGTGCCTTGATCGCAGAACGCGCAAGCTTCGGCGGCATGTCGATGGTGAAGGCGTAGATCACCGCCGCCGCCAGCGAAAACAGCAGCGTCGCGTTGGCGTTGGCATCGATGCCGCCGGGGAACGGCATCACGCCCCGGCCTCGCTCGCAGCCTGCTTGCGCAATAACAGCGATTTCGCCGCAAGCGCTGCCCCGCCGGTGATCAGCACGCAGGCGGCGAGGATGCGCAGGGACGGCTCGGCGAAACCGGCCGATATCAGCACCAGCGTCGACAGCAGCGGCGCGGCATAGCTTGCCGCGCCCAGCACCTGGATGTTGCCGCGCTTGACGCCGATATCCCAGGCGTAGAAGGCGGCGCCCACCGGCATCAGGCCGAGGCCGAGCACGGCCAGCCACTGGCCGGCGCCGACAGGCAGCACCGTCTCTTCCAGCATGAGATGGCAGATAAGCGAAAGCGCTGCCGTGGCCGCACAGAACCAGGTGACAATGCTGGTCGGCACCGACGGAAAGCGGCGCGACAACAGCGAATAGGACGCCCACAGCACGGCGCAGAAGCCGGCCATCGCATAGCCGAAGGCATAGCGTGCGTCGAAGGCAAGCCCGCCGCCCTTGGTGACGATCAGGAAAGTGCCGGCAAGGCCGAGCAGTGCGCCGACGACATGGTTCCACGCCAGCCGCTCGCCCGGCATCAGCGCCGATCCGAGCACGATCAGCAGCGGCCACAGATAGGCGATGAGGCTCGCCTCCACCGCCGGCGCATTGCGCAGCGCGGTGAAATAGAAGAAGTGATAGCCGAACAGGCCGGCAATGCCGATCACCCATACTTGCGGCGGTATCTTCTGCCGGCTGGCGGCCGCCGGCGTGAACAGCCGCGCGACGAGCCCGACGCCGGTGCCAATCGTGAAGGTGATCGCCGAAAGCAGGAATGGCGGCACCGCGCCGGAAGCGTCCGTAAGCAGCGCCAGCAGCGCCCACATGGCGACCGCCGAGAAGCCGATCAGTGTTGCGCGCCCCATGTCCGTCTCCGGCGGCGCGCGATCGCGCCTAATCTGTCGCTTCGAACCGCTCCGCGCTGACGGTGAGAGTGCCGATTTTCGTGCCGACCGTGGCGTGGATCGGCGCATATACGCCGGTTTGGCCGACCGGTGCAAACGTCACCATGATGCGGCTGCGCTTTCTCAGGTAATCCAGGGATTTGCGGTTCTTGCGATAACCCGCCACCGGCTCAAAATCCAGCCTGCAAGTGACGGTATCGCCCTCGTAGCCGCGCACCGAGGTCGAGCCTTTCGACTCGTAGGTCAGCGTCAGATTGGCACGCATCTCGCCATCATAGAGCTTCACCGTGCGCCCGCAGACCTTGTCGAGGCTATCGGCGGGAATGACGGTGGCGGCCATCGGATCGAGCACCGAGGCGAGATGGCTGGCGGCCAGCGGTATCCAGTTCTTGGGATTGCGTTTCTTCGGCGCAGGTACGACCTTCGTCGCGGTAACAGCGCCGTTGGCGAACTGGATATCGATCATCGATGCCTTGTCGCCCGACTTGTAGTCGGCGCGGAACGCCTGCGGCTGCAATTGCTTGCCCGAAATCTTGCCCTTTGACGAAACCGTGCCACGCGTGTCGTCGAAAATTGTGGCGAGGCCGGCGCTGGAGACGCTGCCCTCGATCGAATAGGCATCGCCTTCGTAACTGCTGGAAAAGCTTGCCTTGGCCACCGAGAAGCCGTGGACCGAGACCGTGTACTCGCCCTTGAAGGATTGTGGCGTGGCGGCGGACGTCGCCGTCGGCAGCGCCACGGCGAGCGAGGCAAGGAGGGCATGACACGAACGAAGCATGGCGGGATCGATCCTCGATTTTCAACAGAAGCGCACAACTTCAGCCTGGCATCTCCTTGTGCGACCGCTTATAGACTGAATTTCGGCCTTTATGTGAAAGGCCCTCTATGTGAAAGGCGCTGTCACACCCGCGCGCAAGCCGGAGCTTGACGCATCGGCGAAATGCAACTATGGAACGCCAACTTTTTCCATAAGGCCGCCTGACCGAAACCGCGCGCCACCCGGCGCGGGTCGAATGTTTGGCCAGACCGAGAACTGAAGGTTTAGAACCATGTCCCGCACCTGCGAACTCACTGCCAAGGCAGTCATGTCCGGCAACAATGTGAGCCACGCCAACAACAAGAGCAAGCGCCGCTTCCTGCCCAATCTCGTCAATGTGACGCTGATCTCGGAAGCGCTGAACCAGAATGTGCGCCTGCGCATTTCGGCCAACGCGCTGCGTTCGGTCGAGCATCGCGGCGGCCTCGATGCGTTCCTGGCAAAGGCCGACGCCAAGGAGCTGTCGCAGCGCGCGCGGCTGCTGAAGAAGCAGATCGCCAAGAAGCTTGCCGAACAGCCGGCCGCTTGATTTCTCTGGCAGCCGCCTTCTGAGGAGTGTCGTCCGAACTCGGCATGACACCCCGCTGGTTCCATTACCCAGGATAAAAAAATGAGTTTTTTCTCCCGATACCTGCCCTTTGTTGCGGCCATGGCGCTTGTCGTGGTGGCGTCGAACATTCTCGTGCAATTCCCGCTGCAGGGTGCAGTCGGCGGCCTGTCGCTGGCCGACATTCTGACCTGGGGCGCCTTCACCTACCCGTTCTCCTTCCTGGTCACCGACCTTGCCAATCGCCGCTACGGCCCGGCTGTGGCGCGCCGGATCGTGTTTGTCGGTTTCACGGCGGCAGTGATCTGCTCGGTCGTCATCCCGCCCTTGCTGTTCCGCTACGGTCTGATCGAGTTCGAGACGGCCGCCGACCGGCTGGTGCGCATTGCGGCGGCTTCCGGCACCGCGTTCCTGATCGCGCAACTGCTCGACGTGACCGTGTTCAACCGGTTGCGCCGGCAGAGCTGGTGGCGGGCGCCGATCGTCGGCACGCTGGTCGGATCGGTGTTCGACACCGCCGTGTTCTTCACGATCGCCTTTTCGGCGGCTTTCGCCTTCGCTGGCCCGAACGATGGCTTTGCGCTCGAAACCGCGCCGCTGATGGGCGTGCTGCCGGTCGAGGCGATGCGCTGGGTATCATGGGCGCTCGGCGACCTCGGCGTGAAGCTGATCATCGCCGTGGTGGCGCTGATCCCCTACCGGCTGCTTGCCGCCCGCTGGAGCCAGCCGGCACTGGCGGCATAGAGAAAAAGATCATGCTCACAGGCTCTCGAGCATGATCCCGTGGGTCCAACTCGATAGCGCGAAAACGCCTGACGGCAACCACCAGTTGCGCCTGAAACAACGCGGCGCCGAGTTCTCGATCATGCTCGGCTCGAACGAGTTGATGAACAGCCGCCTCAGCGGCTCCGAGGAAGCGCTGGCGAGGCTGTCCTGCCAGAGGATTGCCGGCCGCAGGCAGCCGAAAATCCTGATCGGCGGGCTGGGCATGGGTTTCACGCTGCGCGCCGCGCTTGCTGAGCTTGGCGCTGATGCCGGCATCGTTGTCGCCGAGTTGGTGCCCGCCGTGGCAGCGTGGGCGCGCGGCCCGATGGCCTCGCTGTTCGGCGGCTGTCTCGACGATCGGCGCGTGACCATTCGCGAGGCGGATGTCGGGCAGATCGTCCGATCGGAAGCCTCGGCCTGGGATGTCATCCTGCTCGACGTCGACAATGGGCCGGAAGGGATCGTCCACAAGGCCAACGATGCCCTTTACAGCATAGCCGGGCTGATCAGCGCGAGAGCAGCGCTCAAGCCCGGCGGCGTGCTGGCGGTCTGGTCGCAGGGACCTGACAGCGGTTTTACGCGGAGGCTCAAGCAGGCGGGCTTCGCGGTCGAGGAAGTCAAGGTCCGCGCCAATGGCAGGCGCGGGGCACGCCACGTCATCTGGATCGCAACCAACGGGCAATAGGCCGAACCCTCTTTGCGACGCTGCGAAACATCGAAGAGCGCGAGACGATAGCCTCGCCATCAGCCAATCGACGGCTGCAAGTTCTCAATCCTCGTGCAGGATGAATTCCAGATAGAGATTACGCTGTAGCACCGAGTGGTTGTCGTCCGAGACCAGCGAAACCATCAGCGCGCCGTCGTCGCGGGTCCAGACGTCGAGCCCTTCCATATTGTCGATCTGGTAGCCCATGTCGGCTTCCATCAGCACCGGCCCGTCGGCAACGGCGCCCCTCTCGACGCTTTCGCCATAGATGCGCCGCAGCCGCATCTTGATGCCGCCGGCCATCGAAAAGCTGCGCTCCAAAAGCAAGAGGTCGCCGTCCGGCAGGAAGGCGCCGTCGGTAATGTCGAAATTGCCGTTGCGCTTGACGGTGAAGACGCCCTTGTGCGGCCCTTCGATAACAGCCGCATAGATGTTGCCTGATTTGTCGAGGCTCTTTTCCGAGACCACGACCAGCCCGCCTTCGTGCTGGCCGTGAGGATCGGCGTGGGTGATGGTCTCAAAGCCACGATTCCGTCGGAGCTCCCAGGCAGGAACCAGGAAATCCAATTGCCTGGACGGCGGCTTCATGTCGTGCGGGTCGACCTTGAACTGGGCGACGCGGTGGTTGCGCTCGAAGCCGACCGTGGCAATGCCGTCCTTGACCGCAAGGCCTTCGGCGTCGACTTCCCATTTCTCGTCGATCAGCTGGCCCGCCGCGTCGGCCATCTGCTGCATACGGAAATTCCGGAACCCCGATGGGCGCTTGTCGGCATCATGGGTGACGGTGCCGAAGAACCAGAAACCGGTGTCGGCGACGCCGATGAAATCACTGCCGGGCTTGTGGAAGCGAAACGCCGACAACGCGCCGAAATCGCGTGACGGCGAGGTCATTTCCAGGCCGCCGACGAATTCGAGCGGGCCGAACCGCTTTTCGTCACCGCCGATATGAAACCGGTCTATCAGCCGTGCCGAGATTTCGATCGGCTCGACCGAAACGGTGCCGGCGGCGATGGGAGGCGACAAGGCGATGTTGGCAACGGACAGCGCTGTGGCGGCGAAAAGCGTCTGCCGAAAGCCGCCCCGCGAAAAAATCATCCGGCGCGCCGCATACCGCCGCGTCGCGTGTCGCGCATGTTTTCCTCGCCAAACAGCGAGGCCAGTTGCTCGGTCATGGCGCCGGCCAGTTCCTCGGCATCGACGATGGTGACGGCGCGGCGATAGTAGCGGGTAACGTCGTGGCCGATGCCGATGGCCAGGAGCTCGACCGGCGAGCGCGTCTCGATCAGTTCGATCACCGCGCGCAGATGCCGTTCGAGATAGTTGCCCGGATTGACCGACAGCGTCGAATCGTCGACCGGCGCGCCGTCCGAGATCATCATCAGGATCTTGCGCTGCTCCGGCCGCGCGATCAGGCGGTTGTGGGCCCACAGCAGCGCCTCGCCGTCGATGTTTTCCTTGAGCAGGCCCTCGCGCATCATCAGGCCGAGATTGCGCCGCGCCCGCCGCCACGGATGGTCGGCGGATTTGTAGATGATGTGGCGCAGATCGTTGAGCCGCCCGGGGTTGGGCGGCTTGCCTTCCTTCAGCCATTTCTCGCGTGCCTGCCCGCCCTTCCAGGCGCGGGTGGTGAAGCCGAGGATCTCGACCGAGACGCCGCAGCGTTCCAGCGTGCGCGCCAGAATGTCGGCGCAGGTGGCGGCGACCGTGATCGGCCGGCCGCGCATCGAGCCCGAATTGTCGAGCACCAGCGTCACCACCGTGTCGCGGAACTTGGTGTCGCGCTCCTGCTTGAAGGACAGCGGCTGCATCGGGTCGATGACGACGCGCACCAGCCGCGCCGGATCGAGATAACCCTCTTCGAGATCGAAATCCCAGGACCGGTTCTGCTGCGCCATCAGGCGGCGCTGCAGCCGGTTGGCCAGCCGGCCGACGACGCCGGACAGATTGGCAAGCTGCTTGTCGAGGAAGGCGCGCAGCCGATCCAGCTCTTCCTCTTCGCACAGATCCTCCGCGCCCACCGTCTCGTCGAAGGCGGTGGTGAAGACCTTGTAGTCGATCTCCTTCGACAGATTGGTGAAGGGATTGTCGTTGCGGCGCGCCTCGCCGGGCGTCTCGGCATCGGCGTCGTCATCGTCGGACAGGTCGTCGGCGGTGGCATCGGATGCCTCCGTCTCGGCGGCCTGCTCGTCGTCGGACGACGCCTCGGTGTCCTCGGACTGCGACTGCTCCGAGCCGGAATCGTCCTCACCACCCTCTTCGCTCTGCTCCTCGCCTTGCGGCTGGTTGTCGTCATTGTCCTCGCTGTCTTCGGTCTCCTGGTCGTCGCCGAGTTCCTCGGCCATTTCCATGGAAGCCAGCATCTCGCGCACGACACGGGCGAAGCCCTGCTGGTCGTCGAGCTTTGCCGACAGCCCGTCGAGATCGGCGCTGGCCTTCTCCTCGACCCAAGGGCGCCAGAGGTCGACCAGCCGCTCGCCGCTCTTCGGCACGGCGCGGCCGGTCAGCTTTTCGCGCACCATCAGGGCCAGCGCCTCCTCGATCGGCGCATCGGCCTTGTCCTTGACGTCGATGAGGTTGGCCCTGGCGTATTTGTCCTCGAGCATCGAGCCGATATTGTCGGCGACGCCCTGCATGGCGCGGGAGCCGATCGCCTCGACGCGGGCCTGCTCGACCGCATCGTAGATGGCGCGGGCCTGTTTGCCCTCCGGCGCCAGCCTGGTGTGGATGCGCGCGTCGTGGCAGGCGCGCTTCAGCGCCATGGAATCGCCGAGGCCGCGGGTGATGGCGATGTCGGCCTTCGAGGCTTTTTTCGGCAGTTCAGGCAGCCGGGCGCGGCTGCCGGCCAGCGCCGGCCGATCCTTGGCGAAACCGACTTCGAGGTCCTTGTCGCCGGCAATTGCGCGCATGCAGACGGTGACGGCGCGCTTGAAGCTGTCGGCTTCAGAACCCGTCTTCGACTTGTTGCGCGTGTTGTCGCCCGGACCCGCCATCGATCATTCCCTGGAGCATGACCCCGAAAATCGGAATCGAGCCATGCTTAGCCCAGCACCACGTTGGCGGCGCTCTCCGGCAGATCCTGGCCGAAGGCCCGCTGGTAGAACTCGGCGACGAGCGAGCGTTCCAGTTCGTCGCACTTGTTGAGGAAGGTCAGCCTGAACGCCATGCCGATATCGCCGAAGATCTCGGCATTCTCGGCCCAGGTGATGACCGTGCGCGGGCTCATGACGGTCGACAGGTCGCCATTGATGAAGGCAGAACGGGTCATGTCGGCGACACGCACCATCTTGTTGACGATCTCCTTGCCCTTAGCATCGCGATAATGCTTGGCCTTGGCCAGCACGATGTTCACCTCATTGTCGTGCGGCAGATAATTCAGAGTGGTGACGATCGACCAGCGGTCCATCTGCGCCTGGTTGATCTGCTGGGTGCCGTGATAGAGGCCGGTTGTATCGCCGAGACCGACGGTGTTGGCGGTCGAAAACAGCCGGAACGCCGGATGCGGGCGGATGACCCGGCTCTGGTCAAGCAGCGTCAGCCGGCCGGACGATTCCAGCACGCGCTGGATGACGAACATCACGTCCGGACGGCCGGCATCGTACTCGTCGAAGCACAGCGCGACATTGTGCTGGTAGGCCCAGGGCAGGATTCCGTCGCGGAATTCGGTGATCTGCAGCCCGTCCTTGACGACGATGGCGTCCTTGCCGACGAGGTCGATGCGGCTGACATGACTGTCGAGATTGACGCGCACCATAGGCCAGTTGAGGCGGGCGGCGACCTGCTCGATATGCGTCGACTTGCCGGTGCCGTGATAGCCCGCCACCATGACGCGGCGGTTGTAGGCAAAGCCGGCGAGGATCGCCATCGTCGTGTTCTTGTCGAACAGATAGTCGGGATCGATGTCGGGCACATGCTCGCTCGTCACCGAATAGGCCGGCACCACCATCTTGGACTCGAAGCCGAATTTCTCCTTCACCGGCACGGTGGTGTCGGGCAGGTTGGCGATGTCGCGATCGACCTTGTTCATCTCTATCAACGTCTCCACGGGCGAACGCCTGACTTCGCCGGCAATCGATTTTGTTCGGGGGCGGTCTTAAAGCCTTTTCCAACCTTATGAAAGTTGGAAAACGACACGGAGGTCGCTCAGCACAATCCTGCCTGCTTGAGCACGCGATAGGCCTGGAGCACATCGCGGAACCGGTCTTCCGAACCTCTGTCGCCGCCATTCGCATCCGGATGGTGGCGTTTCACCAGTTCCTTATAACGCGCCTTGATATCCTTGCCAGTCGCCTTTGTATCAAGGCCAAGCGTTTCCAGCGCCTTGGCCTCAAGCGGCTTGGCCTTGCGCTCACGCGCCTCGCGTGGATCCTTCGGGCCTTTGAACAGGTCGAACGGATCGCGCATGCGGTTGTAGTAGCCGGCGCGGCCGGAGCGCTGCTGGGCGAAATCGGGCGAGGAGCGCGTCGAGGCGCCGTTGACGCCCATCTTCCAGGTTGGCCGGTGGCCGGTCATCGCTTCCTTCTGGAAGCGGGCGATCTCGGTATCGGGGACACCGGAGAAATAATTGAAGCCCTTGTTGTACTCGCGCACATGATCGAAGCAGAACTGAAAATATTCGCCCTCCTTCATGCGCCCGACCGGCGCGCGATGGGTGCCGGCCTCCTTGCAACCGTCCCACTGGCAGATCGGCGAACGAGACTTCAGCTCCGCATCCTTCTCCGGGCGGATGCGAATTTTCTCAAAATATTTGGGGTACGGTTTCATCTCACCCATTTATGGGCTGTTCGCTGGTGCGAAACAAGAATTGACATTTTCGCGATGATCGCCCTAACCGCTGAATCGCGGCATAAAGCGGGCGATCGGCGAATTTTGTCGCGGGCGGCGGCACCGCGCGTCCTTCCGGACGCGCAAAGGGCGCCGATTTTCGGGGTTCATGCGCCGGCCATATGTGGTGAAGGGAAGTACGAATGTCCATACAGTCGACGATGGAAGGCAAGTTGAAGAAGGCGTTTTCGCCGGAGCGGCTGGTCATCATCAACGAAAGCCATCTCCATGCCGGCCATCACCATCAGGACTCCGACCATCACGGCACCTATGACGGCACCGGTGAGACGCATTTCCGCGTCCGCATCGTCTCCTCAGCCTTTGCCGGCATGAGCCGCATTGAGCGCCACCGTGCGGTCAACGCATTGCTGGCCGACGAATTGAAGGCTGGTGTCCATGCGCTGGCGATCGAGCCGGCCGCGCCGGACGAAAAGACCAGGTGGTAGGCCTCAGCCAAGCGCCGCCTTCAGGAAAATCATCACCGCACGGGTCAGGGCGTCGCCTTCGTCGCCGAAATCGCGATTGATCGACATGTGCGAATAGGCGCTGCCGTCGAACAGTGTCACCTCCGTTCCGATCGCCTGCAGGCGCTCGGCGAAGGCCCGTGAGGCTGCCGCACGACCCATTGCGCGCGAATAGGCGATGAAGGTCGGCGGATGTTTGCGGCTCCCGACATGGGTGGCAGGCGACAGCGCTCGCCACTGCGCCGGGTCGGGAAAGGCCTTTGCATAGGCCGGTGTCATGCCGCCGCTCCTCGCAAGCGCCTCCAGATCATAAGCCCTGGTATCGTTCAGTACCAGCGCCGCGACGCCGGGCAGGCCGCCGCGCAGCCCGGTCAGTGCGGCGAGATGGCTGCCGGCCGAATGGCCCATCACCGCTATCCGGTTCGGATCGCCGCCGTATCCGGCGATGGTGGCGCGCACGTAGCGATAGGCCTGCTCGACATCATTGGCCTGGGTGGCGACATCAGCCTCGGGCAGCATCCGGTAGTCGATCGAGACGAAGCAGAAGCCATTGTCGAGCAGGAAGTCCGGCTTGACGTCGACGTTGCTGCGACTGCCGGCGCGCCAGGCACCGCCATGGATGAAAAGGATCACAGGCAGGGAGTTTTCGCCCGTGCGCGCGTAGATGTCGAGCCTGGCCGGTCCGTAGTCAACGGTTTGCGGAGATGGCGAAAGCCGGCGCGACGCCGCTGAAGCGCTGTCCGTCAACAAAGCCATCGACATCAAAAGCAGGGTTCGCCGATCGATCACCGTCATCTCCAGCCAGCCCAGTCGAAAGTGCCGGCGCGGCGAGCGTCCAGTCAGGATTGGTTAGCCGCGAAAGAACCTACCCGAACTACTACCAGAACTAAATCTCGCCGGCCGGCCTGATCCTCAGCCTTGCGATCCGGTTCTTGTCGCGCTTCATGACGACGAAGCGCTTGCCGTGAAATGTGAACGCCTGCTTCTCGTCGGGGATCAATTGCGTCTCGTGGATGACAAGACCGGCAATGGTGGTGGCTTCTTCGTCCGGCAGGTCCCAGTCGAGCGCCCGGTTCAGGTCGCGGATCGACACAGTGCCATCGACGACGACCGAGCCGTCGGCTTCCTGCTTGACGCCCTGCACGTCGATATCGTGCTCGTCGGCGATCTCGCCGACGATCTCCTCGATGATGTCCTCCAGCGTCACCAGGCCCTCGACCTCGCCATACTCGTCGACGACGATTGCGAAATGCGCCTTGCGCCGCAGGAAGGCGTTGAGCTGTTCCTGCAGCGTCGTGGTATCGGGCACGAACCACGGTTTTGAAGCGATCTTCATCACGTCGATCTTGGAAAAGTCGTTGCCGACATCGTTCAACGCGCGCAGCAGGTCCTTGGCATGCAGCACGCCGACGATATTGTCGAGCGAGCCCTTCCACAAGGGCATGCGGGTATGCGGGCTCTGCAGGATCTCGCGCACCACCGCCTCCGGCGCATTGTCGGCATTCACCGAGCGCATGTTGGTGCGGTGGACCATGACATCGGACACTTCGAGTTCGTCGAGATCGGACAGGCGGCCGATGCGGGCGCGACCCTCGCGCACCACCTGGCCGTCGCGTCGAAAATCGTCGACGGCGCCGTGCGATTCATCATGGTTCGAATGCTGCGGCTCGATGCGCTGCAGTTCATAGCCGAAGGCAGCGAGCAGGCGCGCGCGAAAGGCAAAAGCGAGCAGACCGAGCCCGGCCAGGACAGCAGCGACAATCCAGCCGGCCTCATTCATCCCGGTCGGCCTCTCGGCCGACCCGGGCGGCTCTTCTGCTGACCCGGATGGTTCTCCGTCAGAAACGACAGCACTTCCGACGCCGGCACATCCCTGGCGATGAAGGCCTGGCCGATGCCGCGCGTCAGGATGAAGGTCAGCGCGCCGCGCGATACCTTCTTGTCCTGGGTGATGAAGGCAAGCAGCGCTTCAGCGTCAGGCAATTCTCCCGGAATATCGGCCATGCGCCATGGCAGGCCAACGGCGCGAAGATGCGCCTCGACGCGCACCGCATCGTCGGGACTTGCCAGGTTGAGGCGTGACGAAAAGCGATAAGCCAGCGCCATGCCGATGGCGACTCCCTCGCCGTGGACGAGACGGGCGCTGTCATATCGGGTGGCGGCCTCGAGCGCGTGGCCGAAGGTGTGGCCGAGATTGAGCAGCGCGCGGTCGCCGGTCTCGAACTCGTCGCGGCCGACGACATCGGCCTTGGCGCGGCAGGCTTCGGCGATGGCCTCGGTCCGCTCCGGGCCGCCGGCGAACACTTTGCCCCAGTTTTCCTCCAACCAGGCGAAGAAGTCGGGGCGATCGATGAGCCCGTATTTGGCGAGTTCGGCGTAGCCCGCCCGGAATTCCCGGATCGGCAGCGTGTCGAGCACTTCGGTGTCGGCCAGCACCAGTTTCGGCTGATGGAAGACGCCGACGAGGTTCTTGCCGCGCGCACTGTTGATGCCGGTCTTGCCGCCGACGGAAGAGTCGACCTGCGCCAGCAGCGAAGTCGGGATCTGCACGAAATTCATGCCGCGGCGCACGATGCCGGCGGCAAATCCGGCCAGATCGCCTATGACACCGCCACCGAGCGCGACGACGACATCGCCGCGTTCCAGTCTTGCGGCGAGCACGCCGTCCACTACCTCTTCGAGATGCGCGAAACTCTTGGTCTTTTCCCCCGCCGGCAGTGTGATGACGGCGGGCTGGATGCCGCCCTTTTCAAGGCCGGCCTTCAACGTCTCGAGGTGTGCCGCGGCGACATTGACGTCGGTGACCACCGCGGCGCGCGTGCCGGGCAGGCGGCGCGAAATCTCGGTGCCGGCGCGCAACAGCAGGCCGGAGCCGATCAATATGTCATAGGCGCGATCGCCGAGCCCGACTTCGACGGTGACTGTCGCATTGCTGCTCACGAGCGCGCCTCGCCTGTCGCGGCTGCCACGCCGAAATGCCCGCAAAGCGCGTTCACCACCTCGGCGGCGATGATCTCCTTGCGATCGTCGCGGGTCGGCACGGTGACATCGGCGGTTGCGTAGACCGGATAGCGCTCGGCCATCAACCGCTCGATCACGGCACGCGGATCGGCGCTTTTCAGCAGCGGCCGGTTCTGCTTCTTGGAAACGCGGTCCATCAGAAGGTCGATCTCGGCCTTCAGCCAAACCGAGACGCCATGGCCGGCAATGGCCTCCCGCGTCTGCGCGCTCATGAAGGCGCCGCCGCCCGTCGACAGCACCTGCGGGCCGTGTTCCAATACGCGCAGGATGACGCGCTGCTCCAGCGCCCGGAATTCGGGCTCTCCATAGCGTTCGAACAGTTCCGGGACGCTCATCCGCGACACGCTTTCGATCTCCTGATCACTGTCCATGAAAGGCAGTCCCAGCATCGCCGCCACCTTGCGCCCGATCGCCGTCTTGCCGGCGCCCATAAGGCCGACAAAGACAATGGAACGGCTGCCCAGCCGGCCGAGCAGCGCAGCATGGCTCTCATCGGGAGGATTGGCTGGCAGCGCGTTCATGACACCATGATGTTTCCAAGCAGGTTCCGTAAAAGTATCCCAGGTTTGCGACAGAACCTGCGACAAGCCAAACAATCCAGGCAGGCTTTCATGAGCTAGCCCACGATGCCTGCTTGGGCCCTCTTTGCCGGCGTATCGACATCAAAAGCCTGATTGCGTCAAGCGTGGCGCGGCGGCGGGTCCGAGCTTCGCCCTTGAATTGGCCGGATTGGCGTCTCATAAGGGCACAGGGTTTGGAAACGCAGAACAACAAGACGGGCGAAAATTGATGCCGACACTGTTCCGCTTTGTCGTGACGCTCACGATTCTGGCCGGCATTGTCTATGGCGCGATGTTCGCTCTGGCGATGTTCGTCGAGCCGAGAACGGCCGAAATGAGCGTGCGCATCCCTGCCGAAAAGCTTATTCCCAAGAAAAACTGAGAGACATGAACAGCGCGGCCCGCATCGAAGCCTTTCTGGAAATGATGAGCGCCGAGCGCGGCGCTGCCGAAAACACGCTTTCCAGCTATCGCCGCGACCTCGAAGACGCGTCAGTCGAGATCGACGGCGGGCTCGCTGGCGCCGCCGCCGCCGATATCCGCAACTATCTCGACGATATAGCCGCACGCGGTTTTGCCGCCACCTCGCAGGCGCGCAAGCTGTCGGCGATCCGCCAGTTCTTCAAGTTCCTCTATGCTGAAGGCCTGCGCCGCGACGACCCGACCGGAACCCTGGACAGTCCGAAGAAGGGCCGGCCGCTGCCGAAGACGATGAGCGAGGCCGACACCGGCAAGCTGATCGACCGTGCGGCGCAGGAGGCGGCTGACGCCTCGCTGAACGATGGCGACGGCCTGGCGGCGCTGCGCCTGCATGCGCTGGTCGAGGTGCTCTACGCCACCGGCCTGCGGGTTTCCGAACTGGTCGGCCTGCCGGTGACGGTGGCGCTGCGCGACGATCGTTTCTTCATGGTGCGCGGCAAGGGTGACAAGGAACGTATGGTGCCGCTGTCGGCAAAGGCGCGCGTGGCGATGCGGGCCTGGCTCGCTGCCCGTACAACAGTGCCGGCTTTGGCAGATAGCCCGTTCCTGTTTCCGGCGGCAAGCGACAGTGGCCATCTCTCCAGGCAGGTCTTCGCCCGCGACCTGAAGGGCCTTGCCGCGCGGGCCGGCATCGCCTCGGCGAAAATATCGCCGCATGTGCTGCGCCATGCATTTGCCAGCCATCTCCTGCAGAACGGCGCCGATCTCAGGGCCGTGCAGCAGTTGCTCGGCCATGCCGATATTTCAACGACGCAGATTTACACACATGTGCTGGAGGAGCGGCTGGTGCGGCTGGTCAACGATCATCATCCGCTTGCCGACTAGGCGTCATATCGCTATGTGAGGACGACGTTCCACCGCCCGGAGCCTCTATTTCCCAGGTTCCGTCAGTCATTGCCTCCCGGCTTATCGGTCCGCCCAAGCATGTACAATTACCTCGATTTCGAAAAGCCGGTCGCCGATCTTGAAGGCAAGATTCTCGAGTTGAAGAAGCTCGCCGAGAATGGCGAGGCTGTCGACGTCGGCGATGAGATCAGCCGGCTCGAGAAACGCGTGCGCGACGCCTTGCGCGACACTTATAAGGCACTGACCCCGTGGCAGAAAGTGCAGGTGGCGCGCCATCCGGACAGGCCGCATTGCGTCGACTACATCAAGGGCCTGTTCAACGATTTCACGCCGCTTGCCGGCGACCGCAATTTCGGCGAGGACCAGGCGATCGTCGGCGGCTTCGCCCGCTTCCGCGGCGAGCCGGTGGCGATCATCGGCCAGGAAAAGGGCTCGGACACGGCCAGCCGGCTAAAACATAATTTCGGCTCGGTGCGGCCGGAGGGCTATCGCAAGGCGGTGCGGCTGATGGAACTCGCCGACCGATTCAATATCCCGTTGCTGACGCTGGTCGACACGGCCGGCGCCTATCCCGGCGTCAATGCCGAGGAGCGCGGCCAGGCGGAAGCCATCGCCCGCTCGACCTCGGCCTGTCTCGGCCTGAAGGTGCCGTCGATCTCGGTGGTCATCGGCGAAGGCGGCTCGGGCGGCGCCATCGCGATCGCCACCGCCAACCGCGTCTACATGCTCGAGCACGCCATCTATTCGGTGATCTCGCCGGAGGGCGCCGCCTCGATCCTGTGGCGCGACACCACCCGCTCGAAGGATGCGGCGACCAACATGAAGATCACCGCCCAGGATCTGCTGGAGCTGAAGATCATCGACGCCATCGTTCCCGAACCGCTCGGCGGCGCCCATCGTGGCCCGGAAACAGTGATTGCCGCCACCGGCGATCTCATTGCGAAAACGATGAAGGAATTCTCCGGCGCCAACACCGATTTTCGCGAGCAGCGCCGCGAGAAATACCTTTCTATGGGCCGAAACCTCTAGACATTATCCCGAAACGAAGGCCAGCGGAGCAAAAGTGGAAACCGCTTTCGGAAAAGATCATGGTCAAGCAAGGCCGGTGGATTTCAATTGGACGGACCGCAATACGGGTGTCAGCGCCGCAATGTGGCGAGATTGAGCACTTCCGCCACAAAAATGCCGCTGCGTTCGTTTCAATCGGATTGCCAGAAGGCCCGGCGCTTGCGGTAAGGAATTTTCAAGGTTAACGGGCTTAGGTTGGGCCTGACGGCGCTGATGCCTGCGGTCCGAAAGAAAAGACAAAGCCATACCCATGTTTGCAAAGCTCGCCCGCACCGCACTTCTGATTGCCGCGATAGGCGTCGCCGGCTGCAATGATTCTTCGATGAAGGATTTTGCCCCCCACGCCAACAAGCCGCTGCCCGACAAGATCCTGGCCAGCATGAAGGCCAAGGGGATGACCCGCACCTCGCCGGTGATGGCCCGCATCTTCAAGGAAGAGGGCAAGCTCGAGATCTGGAAGGCCAAGACCAACGGCCGCTACGATTTGGTCGCCAGCTACGACATCTGCAAATGGTCGGGCAAGCTGGGCCCCAAATACACCGAAGGCGACCGCCAGGCGCCGGAAGGCTTCTATACGGTCCGTCCGGCGCAGATGAATCCGCGGTCGAGCTACCACCTTGCCTTCAACATCGGCTACCCCAACGTCTACGATCGCGCCAATGGCCGCACCGGTTCGCATCTGATGGTCCATGGCGCCTGCTCGTCGTCGGGCTGCTATTCGATGACCGACGCGCAGATCGAGCAGATCTACGCCTTCGGCCGCGACGCTTTCCAGGGCGGGCAGACCGAGTTCCAGATCCAGGCCTTTCCGTTCCGCATGACCGCCGCCAACATGGCGCGCTATCGCAAGGATCCGAACTACGAATTCTGGAAGATGCTGAAGGTCGGCTACGACAATTTCGAGATCACCAAAGTGCCGCCGAAGGTCGATGTCTGCGAGAAGCGCTATGTCTTCAACCAGGTCGCGGCTGACGGCGAGACCTTCGATCCGACCGGCGCCTGCCCCATGACGACGCAGCCGGATTCGCTGAAGAGCGCCTTCAATGCCTATCAGAGCACCTACGAAGCCGCTTTCAACGGCGCGGTCAAGGCCAGCGTGCCGGCGCCCAAGCCGACCATCGCCGGGATCAAGGAAGCCAGCATCGTTTCCGAGTGGTCGAAGAAGCGCGCCCGCGGCGAACGCGTGCCGATCGATCCGCCTTCGTTCAACGCCGACGGCTCGGTGACGGCGACGGCGCGCATGGGCCGCATCGATTCGCCGGCGGGCCGCAAGATGGCCGCGCTCGACGCCGAGAAAGCCGCCAAGCAGAAGGCCGAGGAGCAAAGGCTTGCCGCGATAGAAGCAGCCAAGGCCGAGAAAGAGGCGGCCAAGGCTCAGGCGGCCAAGGCTCAGGCTCTGGCCGAGAAGGAAACGGCCAGGATCAATTCGCTGGCCGAAGAGGAGGAGGCCAGGGCTGCTGCCGAAGCGCCTGTCGCTACCGCGACAATCGCGTCGACCCCCGATGCCGCCCCGGCTGCAACGCAGGCGGTGAATGCCAATGAAAGCAGGACGACAAGGCTGAAAAAGAAGCTGCTCGGCATGTTCGGCGGCTGAGCTTCATGCCTGAACAAGAAGATGGGGGCCAGGAAGACAGGCCCTCAACCAGCCCCGCCGCCGTCTACGACCTCAAAGGCCTGAACTGCCCGTTGCCCGTGCTCAAGGCAAAAAAGCGGTTGGTCACAATGCAGCCGGGCAGCCGCCTGTGGCTCGAAACCACTGACCCCCTCGCCGTCATCGACATTCCCGCCTTCTGCACCGAGAGCGGCCATCGATTGATCGAAACGGCAGCGATATCGGGCGGCCATCGCTTCCTCGTCGAACGCGGCGGCGGCTGAGTCTTCTTCTGCCAACGCGGCGGCGGCGAAGCTGCCAATCTCCCCCCTTGCGGGGGAGATGTCCGGCAGGGCAGAGGG
>NZ_CAKXZT010000119.1:0-115353 GCF_935825525.1 Mesorhizobium escarrei | reverse complement strand
GCCAACGCGGCCTCTGTCCTGCCGGACATCTCCCCCGCAAGGGGGGAGATTGGATGTCGCTTCGGCTTTCGCTAATCACCAACACTGGACGAAAAGCCTCTACCGCCCGGCAATCGCCAGCGGGTTGTTTTCCAGCGCCGCGCGGTCCGGTGTGTCGATCGACGGCCGGTTGGTGAAGGCGGCAAACAGCCGGCGGACATAATCTTCCGGCATGTCGAGCGTGATCAGCACCAGCCTTGTGCCGCGTTGGCCGTCCGGCCAGGACGGCAGCCGCGCCGGCGGATGCAGGAACTTTTGTACACCGTGGACGACCAGCGGCCGCGACGGGTCTTCCAGCAATTCGATGACGCCCTTCATGCGCAGCAGGCGCTCGCCATGTGCTGATCGCAACAGGTCGAGGAACATCTCGATCGCCGAAAACGGCACCGGCCCGTCATGAACCAGCGAGTAGGAGCGCACGCGGGAATCGTGCCGATGATCGCGGTCGTGGTCGCCGTGGTCATGATCGCCATGGTCACCATGATGGTGGTGATCATGGCTGGCTTCCTCGCCCAGCCAGCGCCGCACGTCAGCGGACTTGGCTGCCGGATTGTAGAGGCCGCAATCGAGCAGCGCCGCTGCATCGGTGCTTCTGTCGCCGGCGTCGAGCAGCTCGACACCCGGATTGATCTGCCGCAGCCGCGCCCGCAACGCCTCGACATCGCGCCGATCAGTGGCCAGATCGGCCTTCGTCAGCACGATGCGGTCGGCGACCGCCACCTGCTTCACCGCCTCGACATGGGCGTCGAGCGTCGCGTCGCCGTTGACCGCGTCGACCAGCGTGATGACGCCGTCGAGCCGAAAAGCCTGGACCATCGCCGGATGGGCCATGATCGACTGCAGCACCGGCGCCGGATCGGCAAGGCCGGTGGTTTCGATGACGACGCGGGCAAGCCGGGCGATACGGCCGGTCTGCAGTCGGTCGACGAGATCGGCCAGCGTGTCGACCAGTTCGCCGCGCACCGTGCAGCAGAGACAGCCGTCGGAAAGCTGGATGATGCCGTCGGAAGCCTGTTCGACCAGGAGATGGTCGATCGCCACTTCGCCGAACTCGTTGATGATGACCGCGGTGTCGGCGAGCGCGGGATCCCTGAGCAGCCGGTTGAGCAGCGTCGTCTTGCCGGCGCCGAGAAAACCGGTCAGCACCGAAACAGCGATGGGAAAGCCGCTGCTCATCAGGCTAGTTCATGGCCTTGGCCGGCTTGACGTTCTGCGCCGCGGCAGCGGAACCGATCACTGCCGGCTCGGCACCGGGCGGCGGCGGCAGGTCGGGCCGCCAGCTCGGCAGCGGCACGTCGGCAAATTCCCGGCCTGATGCATCGAGCATGGCTTTCGGTATCGGCCCGGTGGCGCCGCCAAGGCCGACCGCGACCAATGTCGGCGCGTCGAGCTTTTTCTGGTAGGGCGATTTCGGCGCCTTCTTGTCGCCGACGGGGACGGCGGCTTCCGACTGCTCCTTAGCCGGCTTCTTCCTGCAAATCTCGTCATTCAAGTCGTTAACCGATGTGGTGTCGCCATAGGAAGGCAGCGCCGCCACCGTCAGCCAGCCCCGTGTCGTCGTGGCAAAGCCGTGGTCGAGCAACCTGGCCACGGTCTCGGCGCGGGTGATGGCCGACTTCTCGCCAAGCACCACCGCCACCAGCGTGCGCCCGTCGCGTGTTGCCGAGCCAATCATGTTGAAGCCCGACGGACAGACGAAACCGGTCTTCATGCCGTCGGCGCCGGGATAGCGGCCGATCAGAAGGTTGTAATTCGCGATCTGCTTCTTGCCGACGGCCAGGCCCTCGATCGAGAACCATGCGGCATATTGTGGAAATTCCGTGCGGATCGCCATCACCAGCAAGCCGAGATCGCGCGCGGTCGTATACTGGTCCGGCGAAAACAGCCCGTTCGGGTTGACGAAATGCGTTCCGGTCATGCCGAGCCGGCGCGCCTCGGCGTTCATGCGCTCGGCGAAAGCGGCCTGCGAACCGCCGATGTTCTCGCCGACGGCCATGGCAACGTCGTTGGCCGATTTGACAAGCATCATCTTCAGCGCGTTGTCGAGCCGCATGACCGAGCCCGGCTTGAATCCCATCTTGCTCGGCGGCTCGCTGGCGGAACGCTTCGTGACCTTGATCGGCGAATCGAGCTGGACCTCGCCCGCGGCAATCGCACGAAACGCCACATAGGCGGTCATCAGCTTGGTCAGCGAGGCAGGATACCAGCGCTTGAAAGCCTCCTGGTGCTGGAGGATCTTGCCATTCTCCAGGTCGAACACGATCGTCGGATTGGCGAGAGCGGAACCGCCCAGCGCCGGAAGCGCCACGGCGCCCGCCAGCAATGCATGTCGCGCAAAAGTGTGCAGCGGTTTTGCGATAACATGCACAAAAACAACAACGCTAAAGCGCGTCGCCCAGTCAAACGCGACGCGCTTTAGTTTGAGGAAATGCCTGTACCGCATGGTGGAATCCGAAATCGCCTCTTGCCGCAGTCGCCTCTGGCTCCGTAAGATTTGATACGCGATCGCCAGCATGGTGATCTGGCCCTCTGTCCGATCACTGTCTTGCGGTGCTATTTAGCCTATGTGACGTCAAGATGGCAAAGTGCCTGAATGACAATTCTAAGACAGCAGGCACAATTGCAAAGCAGCAGGCAGCGCCCGTCTGCTCCAACAGCGAGATGGAACATCATGCCGATCCTGAACCGCGCCGCCGAAATGCAAGACGAGGTCGCCGGCTGGCGCCGCCATCTTCACAAGACGCCAGAGCTGAATTTCGACGTTTTCGAGACCGCCGCCTTCGTCACCGAGAAGCTCACGGCCTTCGGTTGCGACGACGTGGTGACCGGCCTCGGCAAGACCGGTGTCGTCGGCATCATCTGCGGCCGCCTGGGCGAAGGCACGAGCATCGGCCTGCGCGCCGACATGGACGCGCTGCCGCTCAACGAGATCACCGGAAAACCCTACGCCTCGACCATTCCAGGCAAGATGCACGCCTGCGGCCATGACGGCCACACCGCGATGCTGCTCGGTGCCGCCAAATATCTTGCCGAGACACGCAATTTCGCCGGCTCCGTCGCAGTGATCTTCCAGCCGGCCGAAGAAGGCGGCGGCGGCGGCAACGAGATGGTCAAGGACGGCATGATGGAGCGCTTCGGCATCTCCAAGGTGTTCGGCATGCACAACATGCCGGGACTGCCGGTCGGACAATTCGCCATCAAGCCGGGCCCGATCATGGCGGCGACCGCCGAATTCACCATCACCGTCAAGGGCCGAGGCGGGCATGCGGCGATGCCGCACGGCACGATCGACCCGATCGTCATCACCAGCCAACTCGTCGGCGCTCTGCAGACGATCGCCTCGCGCAGCACCGATCCGGTCGAGGCTGTCGTGGTGTCGGTGACGAAATTCCATGCCGGCGACGCCTACAATATCATTCCCGAGAGCGCCGAGATCGCCGGCACCGTGCGCACGCTGAAGAAGGAGATCGCCAGCAAGGCGGAGCAGCGCGTGCGCGCCATCTGCCAGGGCGTGGGCGCGGCCTTCGGAGCAACGATCGACGTCGATTACAAAGCCAATTATCCCGTCACCTTCAACCATCCGGAAGAGACGGTCTTTGCCAGCGATGTCGCCGCTGATATCGCCGGCGAGGCACAGGTGCACCGCGCCATCCAGCCGGTGATGGGCGGCGAGGATTTCTCCTACATGCTGGAAGCGCGGCCGGGCGCCTTCATCTTCATCGGCAATGGCGACACCGCCGGTCTCCACAACCCTGCCTACGACTTCAACGACGAAGTCATCCCGCACGGCATGAGCTATTGGGTGAAGCTCGCGGAGACGGCGCTGGCCGCCTGATGCATCGCCCGTAAAACCCGCCCTACGGCTTGATCCGAGGGGTGCGCTGCGATTTGGGATGACTACAAGGCGGTCAGGCCCGGGACGTGGCGATGCTCCGATCATCACTTCCGACCGGACCGCTTCCGCGCAAGACCGAGGGCAATGCCCAGGGCGATACCGATTCCGATACCCGCAATAATATTGTCCAACGCGACGCCGATAGCCGCGCCGATCACAACGCCGAGTGGTTTGGCATCTATCATGCCGGGTCATGTAGAATGGAAGGGGAGAGCCGCAACTGGTCGGCTACCAACCGGTGTTGCCTGAATCGCTAAGGCCCGCTCTTCGGGTCGTCGACCTTCAGCGCCTCCATGACGGGCGCCAGATCACTGTCTTCGGCCGGATCGGCGGCCTGCGGCTGTTCGCCTGTCCTGGCCTTGTTCAGAGCTTTCTCAATGGCCTCTTCAATGTCGCCGATCTCGTCTTCGCGCACCTCGTGACCATAGCCGGCCGCGTCGGCATCTTGCTCGAATTGATGAACCAGGACGGCCACGCTCACCTCGCTTTCCGCGGGCAGGTTACCGACGTTCTCCTGGAGCCAGGTTTCAAAGAACTCTTTCGTAGCACTCATGCGGGTCTCTCCTTCGGCACACTAAAGCGCGGCGGTGGTCCGAAGTTCCGCTGTTTTCCGGATCATCTTTGCGGTCCACACGCGGGGTTCAATCGTGGGTGACGAGGATGCAATTTCGAATTGTGGGCAGAAGCCTCTCGACGGCCATGCTTCAACCCATTGTCGAAAACCCGATTGATTGGGTGCAGAGCGCTCTTGGCGAAACGATCCGAAGCGGCTATGTGTCGGGCCGCGTGGTCCCGTAGCTCAGTAGGATAGAGCGGCAGATTCCTAATCTGTAGGTCACAGGTTCGATTCCTGTCGGGATCACCATATTTTTCAACCACTTATCGAACCACCGCCATACTTTTTTGCAAATTAGTATGGCAATTAGTATGGCGCATTCCGCAAATGTTTGCGTTTGGTTGGTCGGCAACCCACCGCTCGATGGCATGGTCGCTCCATGAGCTGCAGTTCGTGGCGCTTCTTCGAAGCTGACGTTCGCGAGGGCCGGAGTAGCCGGGCCTCCCCAGGAGAATTCAAAGGGGAACGACTGACCCAAACGCATATGCTTTGGTGGTGCCATTCCAAAACCGGACATTGGTTAGGAAGGAGGCTTTGGACGAGCAAAGGAGCAGAACCGTTTTCATGGCGTAGTTAAGCCTCGGCCTTGGTCATGCCGTCGCGCAGCAGCTGTATACGTTTCCAAGCCGGAAGCCGTTGCCGCCCTCATCCAGCAGGCCGCGACTGCCAATTGAATATTCGGTTTTTCTCACACCCGACTGATACCGGAGCGTCCCAAATAGCGCAGACCTAGCTCGCGGGGCGAAAGCGCGTTAGAGAACCAGTCGCTTCTCCGTTGTCCGCAAGATGCGTATCATATCCGCGGTAGGATGAACCTGCCTGGCGGGCGTGTCTATCTCCTGAGGCTGGCCTGTGGTGGCGGCGCGCTCGATGGCGAGCAGGGCACGCACGTCAGCAAGCCCCTCTCCCCCATCCGGTTCAGGCGGTTGGGCATTCAGGATGCAGTCGGAGAAGTACGCGGTCTGTCCGGCGAAATGGTCGGTCTGCGGGAAGGTCTTTTCGGTGCCGATGTCGCCCTGCCGAAATTTCATGCGCACGGCAGTCTCGAAACGGAAGCCCGGGTCGGCCGTTACGCTCCCCTTCGTTCCGCCCACGTGGTAAAAATCCGAATTATCCGAGCCGAAGCTGGCAATGAACTGCGCAAGCCGGCCCTTGGGGAAGCGCAACGTCACGGCAATGCTCTCCTCGACCTCCCGAACGACGACGCTGCCGTTGCCGAAACTCCTTACCGCGACTGCCTCGATCGGCTCGGCGGCAAAGATATGGCGCGCGGCATTCAGGCAGTAGACGCCGATGTCCTGCAAGGGACCGCCCCAATAGCCGGCCTTAAGGCGGTGATTGTCGGGCGACGCCACGAATGAGAAGACCGCGGAAAAGATGCGGGGATCGCCGATCTCGCCGCTGCGGATACGCTCCAGCAGTTCAACTGTGCCGGGCTCGTTATGCAGCCGATACGCGGTCATCAGGTAGGCCCCGCTCTCATTGGCGGCGGCGATCATAGCCTCGCATTCCGCCTCGGTTGTGGCCAGCGGCTTCTCGACGAGCGCGTGCTTGCCGGCTCTCAGGGCTCGGATCGCATAGTCGGCATGCATGGAGTTCGGCAATGCCACGTAGACCGCATCGGCGACGTCCGATGCGAGCATCTGGTCGTACCGCTCGTAGCTGAAGACGTGTTCCACACCGTGGAATTCGGCGAGCTTTGCGGCGTTTTTGGCTGAGCCGCTGACGATCGCCGAGATCGTCGAGTTTCCGGTCTGGGACACACTGGGCATGAAGGCTTCCTGTGCAATCCAGCCCGCTCCTACCACGGCATATCGTATCTTTCTCAATTGCTCCTCCGGATGGGATTATTCTCGGCACGCGTTCTCAACTGCAACGCCGTGACCAGCAGAATCCTCTTTAAGGCCCTGACGGCAACGGTCGATTTTGAGCCAGTCGCAAACGGAATTGTCGTCGCCTCTCAGCGAAAAGGCGGGCGAGAGTCTCCCCTCGCCCGCCGCAGAGTTGCGCGCCTCGCCTACTTTGCGATGCAGGTGTCGGCGGTTTTGGGGGTACAGACGTCGAGGCCGGTGTAGGTCGGGTCGGCCGGAGCCGGCTTGCCGTCCTTCATGTCCTTCAGCGCCAGCATGGTCTTGTAGCCCATCTCGAACGGCCGCTGTCCGACCTGGCCGAGCGACAGGCCTTCCTTCATCTGGTCCATCTGCACCGGCAAGGTGTCGGCGACGACCAAGGCCAGCGCCTTCGAGGCGATCTTGTCCTTGTACGGCTCGACCGCAGCGCGATTGGCATCCGGTATGAATTGCGGAAAGCCACCTGTCGGGACGAAGGCGTCGAGGTTTGGCGTCTTCGCCATGAAGTCCTGGAACTGCTGAACCGACAGCGGGAAGTCGTCGTTGGTATAGAGAGGGCAGCCCGGTGCTTCCGTCCAGCCGTTCTGGCCTGTCAGGGCATCACCCGGCGAGGCCGCCGACTCCTTGCCGGCCAGCGTATCGCGTATGCCCTTCATGCGCTCGTTGTGGTTGGCCGCAGCCGCGCCACCCGATTGGATGCAGATCGTCCCGCCTTTCGGCTTGATGGTCTGCACGATCTTGGCGAGGTTGACGCCGATCTCGTAATTGTGCGTGCCGACATAAGCGACGCGCAGGTCCTTGTTCTCCGGCAGCACATCCGAGTCCCAGGTAAGCACGGGAATGCCTGCTTCCTTGGCGGCCTCGAGCGCGACGGCCATTGCCGCGGCGTTCGACGGGGCCACGGCGATGCCGTCGACCTTCTTGGCCACCAGGTCCTGCACGATCTGCACCTGCTCCTCGCCGCCGCCATGCTCGCCGGGGCCGATATACATGCATTCGAAGGCGCCGTTGGCTTCCGCTTCCGCCTTCTTGCAGCCGTCGCGGGCCTGGTCGAAGAAGGGATTGTTCATGTTCTTCGGCACCAGCGCGAAAGTGTATTTCTCCTGGGCGTAGGCCTGCCCTGCCATCAGCGCTGAAAACGCCACGGCCGTCGTCAGAATGTATTTTTTCACCTGTTCCTCCACTTTGTTTTGACGTCCACTGTTCCCGACAGCTTGCGGCCGCCGGATATCTAGCCGCGTTTCCAGGCAAACATGCTTGCCAGCGTCTCCATCAGGGACTTTCCGCTGGTCTGCATGCCCAGGAGCACGGCAAGAATGATGAAGGCGCCGACGAACGCGCCTTGCCAATTGGAATCGATTCCGGCCATCAGCAGTGCGTTGCGGATGACTTCCAGGAATGCCGAGCCGATCACCGCGCCGAACGCGGTGCCGTAGCCGCCCATTAGGTTCGCGCCACCGATTACGGTGCCGGCAATGACGCGCAGTTCGTAACCGGTGCCCATGGCGTTGATGGCCGAGCCGCTGTAGCCCAGCAACAGCAGCGATGCGATCGAGGCGGTGAACGCCGAAAATACGTAGGCCTGAAACTTGACCCGATCGACCGGCACGCCGGTCAGGCGCGCGGCGTGTTCATTGCCGCCGATCGCAAAAAGGTGACGGGCCCACGCGGTGAAGATGAAGACGAAGCCGACGATGAGCGCGAGGATCACCATCACCCAGAAATGCGAGGACAGCTCCGGGATCCAATGCGGCACCCAGCCGTCCGGCGTGTGCCGCGGCCATTTGGCCTGGCCGATTGCCTTGACGATCGGCGCATCGGGTCCGAACTGGTAGAGCATCTGGTTGCCGGACAGCACGACCGCCGCGGAGCGCGCGATCGACAGCATGCCTAGCGTCACAACAAAGGACGGCATGCCGATATAGGCGACGAAGAAACCGTTGAAGGCTCCACAGGCCATGCCCGCGAGCAGACCGGCGCCAAACGCGACGTACCAAGGCTGATGCCAGGTCAGCAGCAGGCCGGCGACGATGGCGACCAGTCCCATCACGGAGCCGACCGAGAGATCGATGCCGCCGGTGATCAGCACCACCGTCATACCCAGCCCCATAATGGCGATAGGCGCAAAATTGCGGGTAATGTTGGTGGTGTTGTCGACCGTGCCGAAGCTGGGCTCCAGCCACGTCATGAAGACCACCAACACGAAGAGCGCGATCCCGACCCAGAAGGCTTGGCTGGCGACCATCTTCTGGAAAGCGGTCTGCTCTCTTATTCCGACCACATCGCCGATCGACGCATGGCCTTCCTTCAGCGTGTCAGTCTGGCTATGCGTCACGGATCGCTCCCGTAATCAGGCCGGTGATCTCCTCCGGCGATGTATTCTCCGTCGCCTTGTCGGCCACTTTCGAGCCACGTCTCATCACGATGATGCGGTCGCAGACGGCGAACACATCCGGCATGCGGTGGCTGATCAGCATCACCGACACACTTTGCGATTTGAGCCGCCGGATCAGCTCCAGCACCTCGGCTACCTGGCGGACAGAAATCGCCGCGGTCGGCTCATCCATCAGCACCAGCTTGGCGTTGGAGAGCCGGGTGCGGGCAATGGCGACCGCCTGCCGCTGGCCTCCCGACATTTTTTTGACCAGATCGCGCGGCCGCGTCTCCGACTTCAGCTCCGCGAACAGTTTTGCCGAGCGGTTGATCATCGCCTGCTTGTCGAGCACGCGGAACGGCCACAACCCCTTCTTCATCTCGCGGCCGAGAAAGACATTTTGGGCGGCTGTCAGATTGTCGGCCAGGGCCAGATCCTGATAGACGACCTCGATCCCTGCGCCCCGTGCCTCGATCGGCTTGTGGAAATGGCAGACCTCGCCATCGACCGCGATCTCGCCGTCGCTGGGCGGGAAGTTCCCCGCGATCAGCTTCACCATGGTCGACTTGCCGGCGCCGTTGTCGCCCATCAGGCCAACCACCTCGCCGGCAGCAACCGTGAAGCTAACCTCCGACAAGGCGCGGATAGCACCGAAGCTTTTCGAGACGCTTCTTACGTCCAGTACAGACACGCTCTCCTCCCTATGCGACATCGGCTTGAGCGATCAGCCGACTTGTCTTTCTTGTTGCAATGCATATTGCAATGCGTGCTGGAATGCAATTCCTATTTCAAGCATCGAGGGTGGCAGCGACCAATTTCTCCCTGGCATCAGCCTGTCCGTAGCCACTTGCTCTGCCATGCCGAGGCCTGAATTGCCTCCACGAGTTCCTGGATGCGCTGGCCGGCCCGGAAGCCGAAAGGCTCATCTCGCTTCCCGGCGATCGCATCGACGAACCGCGCCACCTCGGTAGCCTTCAGATCGTTGAAACCGAGCTGGTGGCCCGGTGCGACGCAGAAGAGTCCATAGGGGTCGTGATCCGGACCGGCCTCGATGCGCCGAAAGCCACGCCGGCCGTCGGGATCGGCCGTGCTGTAGAAATGCAGTTCGTTGAAGCGCTCCTGGCTGAAGACGAGCGCCCCCTTGGTGCCATAGACCTCGAAATCGTGCTGCATCTTGCGGCCGGTTGCGACCCAGCTCGCTTCGATGCTGCCTGATGCACCGTTTGCAAAACGCAGAAACGCGCGACCGATGTCGTCGACCGCGACGGTCCGGCGCCCGCCTCTGCTGTCTGGACGGCTCGCTATGACGGTGACGCAATCGCCGAGGACCTGTTCCACCGAGCCAAGCAGAAACTCCGCCGTGGCCAGAGCATGGCTGCCCAGATCCGCCAATGCGCCACCGCCGACTGGATCGTGCCGGAATGTGAACGGACCTTCCGCATCGGCCATGTAATCTTCGGCGTGAATGCCGCGGTAGCTGCGGATGTCGCCCAACTCGCCCTCGCGGATCATCTGCCGCGCCAGCGCGAGCATCGGATTGCAGAGATAGTTGAAACCGACCTGCGTCCTGACGCCGGCCGCTTCCGCCGCCTCGGCCATCTGTCGGGCATCCGCCGCAAGCGGCGCCAACGGCTTCTCGCAATAGACGTGCTTGCCGGCGGCGATTGCCCCGAGCGCCATCTCCTTGTGGAAGGCGTTGGGCGCCGTGATGTCGATCACATCGATCTCAGGGTCTTCGACCAGAAGCCTCCAGTCCCCGCTCGCCCGCGCGAAACCCAAGGCCTGCGCCGCCTGCGCGGCGAGCTCTTCGGTCCTGTCCGCGACGGTGTGAAGAACCAACTCATAGGGCAGGTCAAAGACACGCTGCGCTGCGGCGAAGCCGAACACATGGGTCTTGCCCATGAAGCCGGTGCCGATCAGGCCGATTCTGAGTTGAGGTCTTTCAGCGGCCATTCAACTCGGCTCCGTTTACCACCAGCGCCGTGTCGATCCGCCCGGCGAAAAAATCGAGCACGTTCTGCACTGACGAGATTGCCATGCGCTCACCGCATTCGGCGGTGAGCCCGGCAATGTGCGGCGTCAAAATCACCTGGTCGAAGCCGAAGAGCGGATGGTCCGCGGCAGGCGGTTCATCATCGAAGACGTCGATACCGGCCGCTGCGATGCGCCCCGCTCGCAGTGCCGTAATCAGCGCCGCCTCGTCGACGACGCCGCCCCGCGCCGTGTTGATGAGAACAGCAGTCGGCTTCATCGCCGAGAGTTCCACAGGGCCGATCACCGGGCGCTCGGCCTTGGGTACGTTGACGGAGATCGCATCAGCCCAGGCGAGACCCGCTTGCAAGTCGCTCACCGGCGCGACCGGCCCCTCCGGCCAGCCTTGCCTCTCAAGGAATGGATCATAGGCACGCACGTCCATGCCGAATGCCGCCGCCAGGCGCGCCAAGTGGCGGCCGATCCGGCCGAACCCGAGGATCAGCAGTCGCTTGCCCGCGAGTTCGCTTGGCTCCAGCCGGTTGCGCCAATCCCATTCGTTGTCGCGGACCGAACGATCGGCGCGGATTAGCCGCTTGGTTGCCGCCAGAAGAAGCATCATGGCGTGCTCGGCCACCGATACCGAATTCACGTCGCCGACTATCGCCAGCGCGATGCCACGCAGGTTCAGGGATGGGAGATCCACCGCATCGTAGCCGACGCCATGACGCGAGACGATCTTGAGCCTTTCTGCACGGGCCACCGTTGGCGCCGACAGAGGCTGGGTACGGATAACGAGGCCATCAGCCTTGCCGATCAGCGGCGCATAGCTCGGCTCAGACACCTCTTCGACATAGTCATATGTGACGCCCCCCGCCGCATCGAGAAGCTCGATGCCGCTCTGATGAAGCTTTCCGGCGACCAGGACGTGCGGCATCAGTAGCCTTCCTTGCCGGGTTCGACACGCACGGCTTTCGCGCCGATCAATTCGCGAAAGCGGGTGACGCTCGCCTGGGCCGCAGCGGCAAGCAGGCGAGAGTCGCCCGAGACGGTGATCATGTCGAAACCCCATTCGATGGCGCGTGCGGCGTAGTCGGCCGTGCCGCAATGGAGCGCGGCGCGCTTGCCATGCTTCTTGCAGGCCGCGACAATCGTTTGCAGCGCCTCGATCATCTCCGGCTCCTCGCGGTCGAAGGCCGGTGCAAGACGTCCCTGGTGCAGGCTGAAGGTCAGGTCCGCGGGACCAACATAGATGCCGTCGAGCCATGGCGTTGCGGCGATCGCATCGAGATTGCGCATCGCCTCGGCGGTCTCGACCATGGCGAGGGCCAGGATTTCGTCATTGGCCTCGGCGGCGTAGTTGGCGCCTGCCGAGAAGTTGGCGCGTGTCGGCCCGAAACTGCGCTGGCCGGCCGGCGGGTAACGCATGTAGCCGACGAACTGAGCAGCCTGTTCGGCCGTATTCACCATCGGGCAGATGACGCCATAAGCGCCGGCATCCAGCACCTTCATGATGATGCCTGGCTCGAGCCACGGTACCCTTGCCATCGGCACGACGCCCGAAGCGCGCATCGCCTGGAACATCGGCAGCAGCATCGAATAGTCGAGCGCGCCATGCTGGACATCGATGCTGACGCTGTCATAACCCTGCGCGGCCATGATTTCGGCGGTGAATGAATTGCCGATGGAGAGCCAGCCATTGATCGTGGGCCGGCCTTCGGCCCAGATTTGCTTGAGCTTGTTATTGATCAAGGCGGCCTCCTCAGAGCACGATCTGCGCGAGCTTGGTGTCGAGGTAGTCGCCGATCCCCTCGCTGCCGCCTTCGCGACCCATTCCGGAATAATTCGTACCGCCGAACGGGGCTTCCGATGCCGCCAGCGCGAAACTGTTGATGCCGACCATGCCCGCCTTCAGCTCCGCCACCGTGCGTCGCGCCCGTTTCGGGCTTGACGTGAAGGCGTAGGCGGAAAGCCCCATCGGTGACGCGTTCGCGCGCTCCAAAACCTCATCGTCCGAGGAAAATCGGGTGATCGCCGCGATTGGCCCGAAATTCTCCTCGGCAAAGACTCGCATGTCGTCGTCGACGTCAGTCAGCACCGTCGGTTCGTGAAAATGGCCGGCATTGAACGCTGCGGCGCGATGCCCGCCCGCGACCAGCTTAGCGCCTGCCTTCACTGCGTCCGACACGATGTCTTCGACCTCGGACAGCCGGCCGGCATTGATCAGCGGCCCCATCTGCACGGAGGGGTCGAGCCCGTCGCCCAGTTTCAACGCCTGGGCTCGTTGAACGAAGCCCTCCACGAAAGCGTCGTGCAGGCTTTCGTGGACGAAGAAACGGTCCGGGGTGACGCAGACCTGCCCGGCATTGGCGTATTTGGTCGGGACGGAAACGCTGAGCGCGGCGTCTAGGTCGGCGTCGTCGAAGACGATCAGCGGCGCGTTGCCGCCAAGCTCCATTGACACCTTCTTCACGGTGTCGGCGGCATCGCGGATCATCTGCTGGCCGACACGCGTCGAGCCGGTGAGGGACACCTTGCGCACCGCCGGCGAAGCCATGATCGGCGCATAGGTCGTGCTCGTGGGTCCAACGACCAGACTGACGGTGCCGGCAGGAAGATTGCCGGCGCGGATGCAGTCGACCATCAGCATCGCCGTCCCCGGCGTCTGACTTGACGGCCGGACGATCGTCGAGCAACCGGCGGCGAGCGCCGGCGCCACCTTGCGGGCGACCAGGGCTGCCGGAAAGTTCCAGGCGGTGAAGGCGGCTGCGATCCCGACAGGCTCGTGCAGAACTTCGAAACGACCGCCGGGCACGCGCGATTCGATGACACGTCCATAGATCCGGCGGGCCTCCTCGGCATACCAGCGGAACTGGTCGACCGCGAGCCCCCATTCGCGCTCGGACTGGGCAATAGGCTTGCCGGTCTCGCTGGAGATCATCCGTGCGGCCTCGTCCTTGCGGCGGATCATCTCGTCGGCGATGGCATGCAGGGCGGACGCGCGCTCAAAACCACCCGTGGATTTCCAGGCGGAAAACCCACGGGCGGCGCTATCCAGCGCCTCTTCCGTGTCCGCGCGGGTGGCGACCGGAGCCTCGCCCAGCGGCTTTTCCGTCACCGGGCTCATCATCGGCGCCGTCCCGCCGTCGGATGCCTTGCGCCACTTGCCGTCGATGAACAGTCCGTAGTTCGCGTACATGGCTTATCCGATCTCGCTGACCTTCACGAAGCGGCCTTCGACCGCCGATTTCACCGCCGCCTCAGCCAGGATCAGGGCGCGGCGCCCGTCCTCAAAACCGACCAGCGGCGGCTCGCCCTTCTCGACAGAGGTAACGAAGGCGTCGATCTCGGCATCGAACGCTTCGCGGTATCGCTCGATGAAAAAATCCAGGTAGGGCGCGGCGGCTTCCGTGCGCGCGGCCGAGTAGTGGCGCAATTCGTGGGGCTTGCGATTGCCGCTGATCACCATGCCTGTGCTGCCCAGCAGCTCGACGCGCTGGTCATAGCCATAGGTGGAGGTGCGGGAATTGTTGATGTGGCACTGCTTGCCGCTTTTGGTCCGCATCACGACCATGACGCTGTCGTAGTCGTTCAGCTCCGCCATCATCGCGGGGTCGATCAGCCGGCCACCGATGGCGAACACCTCCTCCGGCTCTTCTCCCAGCATGAAGCGGGCGAGGTCGAAATCGTGGATCGTCATGTCGCGAAAAAGCCCGCCCGCGACCTCGTAGTAGGAACGCGGCGGCATGCCAGGATCACGCGAGGTGATGATGACTTGGTGCAGATCGCCGATCTCGCCGGATCGTACGGCGTTCCACGCCGCACGATGACCGGGGTCGAAACGTCGGTTGAAGCCGATCTGCACCGGCACGCCCTTGGACGAAATTGCCGCGGCGCAACGGTTCACCCTTTCCAGGCTGAGATCGATCGGCTTCTCGCAGAGCACAGGTTTGCCTGCGGCCACCGCCTTTTCAATGTAATCGGCGTGCGTATCAGTCACCGTTGCGACAAGGACCGCATCGACATCCGCCGAAGCGAATACCTCGTCGGCGGACGAAGAAGCGCGGACGCCGTGCCGCGCCGCGACAGTCTCCGCGGACGATTCGTCGATGTCATATACGGTGGCCAGTTCCGCACGAGGATGCGCAGCGATGTTTGCCGCATGCATCCTGCCGATCCGACCACAGCCGAGCACAGCAATCCTGAGCAAGAAATCCTCCCGGTTTGAATTTATGCAATGATCGTTGCAAACATGTTGATTTGTCAATGGGCATTCCGTATAGAGTTGGAAAGATCGTCATTAGGGAGGAGACAAAGATGACCAGGGCCACCGTCCGTCTGACCATGGCGCAGGCGCTCGTGCGTTATCTGTGCAACCAGTTCACGGTCGTCGACGGCGAGAAAGTTCCACTTTTCCCGGGCGTCTTCGCCATATTCGGGCACGGCAACGTGACTTGCCTTTCCGAAGCGCTCGAAGCCGTGAAGGATGTGCTGCCGACCTGGCGTGGTCAGAACGAGCAATCGATGGCGCTCGCGGCGATCGGTTTTGCAAAGGCGAAGCGCCGGCGCCAAATCATGGTGGCCGCCACGTCGATCGGTCCGGGAGCATTGAACATGGTGACGGCAGCGGGTGTCGCCCATTCGAACCGGCTGCCGGTGCTGCTGCTCTCCGGCGACACCTTTATCAATCGCCGGCCCGATCCAGTCATGCAGCAGGTCGAGCACTTTGGCGACCCGACCATCAACGTCAATGACGCCTTTAAGGCGGTCACGCGCTACTGGGACCGCATAGTCCATCCCGAGCAGATCATCTCGTCGCTACCGCAGGCGGTTGCGGTGCTGCTTGATCCGGCGGATTGCGGACCGGCCTTCATCGCTTTGCCGCAGGATGTGCAGGAGATCGCCTGGGATTTTCCCGAAGCCTTCTTCGAGCCCACGGTCCACGCAATTCCCCGCCCCCGGCCGGATCGTGCCCGCCTCGAAGAGGCGGTACGGCTTCTCAAGACGGCCAAGCGCCCCTTGATCATTTCGGGCGGGGGCGCGCGTTACTCCGGTGCGGAGGCCACTCTTGCGAAATTCGCCGAAGCGCGCGGCCTACCGATCGCTGAAACCATCGCCGGCAAGGGCACAGTCACGCACGACCATCCCGCCCATGTAGGGCCAATCGGCATCGTCGGCTCGACTTCGGCCAACGCGCTTGCGGGTGAAGCCGATGTGATCCTGGCCGTCGGCACACGGCTCATGGATTTCACCACCGGATCCTGGAGCGCCTTCTCCGCCGACGCGAAATTCGTCTCCATCAACGCCGCACGCTGGGACGCCACCAAGCACCGGGCGCTTGCCGTTGTCGGCGATGCGCTGGAGACGGTGAGCGAACTCGAAGCCGCCCTCGGCGACTGGAAGGCGGAAAAAACCTGGACCGACAAGGGCAAGATGGAATTCGCCAAATGGAACACGATGCTCGACGGCTTCCAGAAGCCGACCAACGAGCCGGTGCCGACCTATGCGCAAGTGGTGGGCGTGGTGAACGCCAAGGCGGGCGAGCGTGACCTGCTGATTACCGCGGCCGGCGGACTGCCCGGCGAAGTGATGAAGAACTGGCGGGTGAAGGAGCCGAACACCTTCGACTGCGAGTTCGGCTTCTCCTGCATGGGTTATGAAATCTCTGCCGGCTGGGGGGCCGCCATGGCCGACCCCTCCCGCACGCCGATCGTCATGATCGGCGACGGCACGTACATGATGATGAACTCCGACATCTATTCCACGGTGCTCGCCGGCCACAAGATGATCCTCGTGGTGTGCGACAATGGCGGCTATGCGGTGATCAACCGGCTGCAGAACGCCAAAGGCGGCGCCTCTTTCAACAACCTCATCAAGGACTGCCGGGTGAAGGAGCCATTCTCGGTCGACTTTGCCAAGCACGCGGAAGCCATGGGGGCGCTCACGCGGCGTGTCGAAAGCCTCGCCGATCTCGGCCAGGCGATGGAATGGGCGAAGACCACCGACCGCACCACCGTCATCACCATCGTCTCCGACGCCTTCACCTGGACGCCCGGCGATGCGTGGTGGGACGTCGGCGTGCCTGAGGTCAGCGACCGCGAACAGGTTCGCGAGGCCCATTCAGCGCAAGCCGAAGGCCGCAAGAAACAGCGCGTAGGTGTCTGAGCTTTTCGGGCGCGGGGCGTCCCCTGCCGGAACGATGCGACACTCCCTGAGCATTGTTCCGGCAGTTTTTTTACGGCGCAAGCAGCCGGCGACGGCTGGAGATCATGATTGGAGCTGAAGATGAGAGCCAAGCTTGGCATCGCGCCGATCGCCTGGTGGAACGATGATCTCCCCGAATTGAGCGACGACGTCTCGCTGGAGGAGTGTCTGCGGCAGGCCCGCGAGGCCGGCTTCACGGGCATGGAGACCGGCCGCCGCTTCCCGATGGACGCGGCGGTGCTTGAGCCCGTCCTGAAGCAGCATGGCATGAGCGTCTGCGGCGGCTGGTTCTCCGGTCGCTTGCTGGTCGGCGACATCGATGAAGAGAAGGACCGCATCGCCGCGCAGATGCAGCTGTTCAAGGCGACCAACGCGCCCTGCATCGTATATGGCGAGACGGGTCGCACCATCCAGGGCGACCGCGGAACGCCGCTGGCCAAGCGTCCGCGTCTCGACGAAGATCAGATCAAGGCCTACGGCCGCAAGCTCACCATTTTCGGTGAATGGTGCGCGGATCAGGGTATGCCGATTTCCTACCACCACCATATGGCCGCGCCGGTCGAAAGCGAAGAGGACGTCGATCTCCTGATGAAGCATTCCGGCGAAGGTTTGCCCCTGCTCTACGATGCAGGCCACATGGCCTTTGCCGGTGGCGACGTATTGCGGGTGATCGACAAGCACCACGCCCGCATTTCGCATGTACACACCAAGGATATCCGGCAGGCGATCGTGGACGGACTCGACCGCAGCCGGGAGAGTTTCCTCGACGCGGTGATCAAGGGAGCCTTCACCGTGCCCGGTGACGGCTCGCTCGACTTCGAGGCGATCGTCAAGCGCTTGGCGAGCCACGGCTACGAAGGCTGGTTCGTCGTTGAAGCCGAGCAGGATCCCGTCAAGAGCCCGCCGCTCGAAATGGCGAAGATCGGACACCAGGAATTGCTGCGCGTGATGGCCGCGGCTGGCTACACTGTGGAGAGCTGAAGCATGAATCGCATGGATGGAAAGGTTTGCGTCGTCACGGGTTCGACGCAGGGGTTGGGAGCGGCCGTTGCGCGCCGGCTAGCGGAAGCCGGCGCTGCGGGTATCGTGACGCTCGGCCGCAACGAAGCGAAGGGTCGTGCCGTCGCCGAGGCGATCACCCGCGACACCGGCGTGCCCGTCCATTTTGTCGAGGCCGATCTCGGCAAAGTCGAGGATTGCCGACGCGTGATGGCGGAGGCCGAGCGCTTTTACGGCAAGATACATGTGCTGGTGAACGCCGGTGCGCGCACCGACCGTGGCACCATCATCGATACTTCGCCTGAACTCTTCGACGCCCTGTTCGCCGTCAATGTGCGCGGTCCTTACTTCCTCATGCAGGAAGCCATCAGGCACATGATCCGCAATGGCATTGAGGGTGCGATCTGCAACATCGGCTCGATCTCGGAACATGCCGGCCAGCCCTTCATCAACGTTTACTGTGCCACCAAGGCGGCGCTGGCAACGCTGACCCGCAATACAGCGTTTTCCGTTATGAAGAACCGCATCCGCATCAACCAGTTAGACATTGGCTGGATGGCCTCTGATAACGAGCGGGAATTGCAGGCGAGCGAGAAGGGCGATCCCGACTGGGAAGCGAAAGCCGTAGCAAAGCTGCCCTTCGGCCGGCTTATCGACCCGGCCGAGGTTGCCCGCACCGTCAACTTCATTGTTTCGGATGATGCCGGGCTCATGACAGGTGCTGTGGTGGACTACGACCAGACAGTCCTTGGTGCCGCATCCGGTCCCATGGCCGTGCCTGAAAAGGCGATGGCGCTCTCGCCCTCCGACGCCGATTGAGAATCGACCGTCAGCGGACCGCAATACTGCAACAACGCCAGGTTTGCAGTCCCTACCGCTCGGTAACCGTTGGAATGCGGGGATTGACCGTGTTGTTCTGAAGCCTGGCCGCCAAGGCCACGGTCAAGGCCTGAGCAAGACACATGGGCGCCGCCAGCGAGCGCGAGAAAGTGTATTCGTGCTCCGGCACGGCGAAGAGAACGCGCGCGCTCTTGGCCAATGGAGACAGCGTGCTGTCCGAGATCGCCACGATGGGTATGCCTCTCCCCGCGGCTTCCTCCACGACATTAACGACTTCGTTCGCGTAGAAGCGAAACGACACCGCAAACAGCAGGTCCGTCTTCCGCATCGCGCGGGCCATATGAGTGGCCAGTCCGCCGCCCGGATCCAGGAGCACGCAGCGCTTGCCCAGCATAGTCAGTATATAGCGAAGGAGTTCGACGACCGGTTCCGAGCGAAGTTGGCCGATCAGATAGACGACGTCGGCCTTCTCGAGCAGGCTGACGGCTTCCGCCAGATCCTCGGGTTGAATATCTGTGAGCATCTCTTTCAGGGACGCGATGTCACGGACGACCAGGTCGTGCATGAATCCCATCTCGCTGCGATCCGTCCGCTCGCCCAGTTCCTTCTCCAAAGCCTTGACGCGTGCTTCGAAGCCGGGAGCTGCAGTGGACAATCGTTTCTGGAAGAGGCTCTGCAGGTCCTTGAACCCCTCATACCCCAGTGCTTGGGCAAAGCGGACGAAGCTCGACGCGTGAACGCCGCTAGTTTCCCCGATCGAGTTCACCGATCGCACTGCGACGTCATTCGGATTTTGGGTGAGGTACAACGCAATCTTCTGGTACGACTTGCTCATCCCGTCATACCGGTCGTGAATCACGCGGATGAGATCCTCATAGTCCTGGGGAGTCTCGATCTTCTGTTCCACGATGCCCATCCTCGCAATTTTTATTGCATATTGGCGTCTTTGAAGGTTTTTGACCAGCAGAGAGTCATCGTCTTCGTACTGCGCAGTTCAGCTTCGCGGTTCGCCGCGCGCGCGATCGCGAGCAGGCGCACACATCCGCAAGCCTCCCGAGCGGCTCGTCGCCTAAGTCGCGTCATCTGCCTAGCTCTCCGCCCAATGCCGGTGATTGAGCCCGAGTCGCATCATGACTTCCCTATCGAAATCCAGACGACGATCAATGCGCGAAGATGCCTCGTACAAGGCCGTGCCTTACTACCGACTTGAGGGTCGACTGGCCTTCACCCCGACGCTGTTGCGGCTCGCCCCGTCTGATTCACTGTCGATAATCAGCGAAAGGTAGCGCTCAAGAGCCTTCGAGAACTTGGCTTGCCAGATTTCATGCGCAGCGCGGAGATCTCCGTCCTGCAAGCTTTCGAATAGCTTGACGACATACTTCTCGGCGTCCCCCTTTCGGTCAGTATAAACGACCCCCAGTTGATGGTTGAAGCGCCTCACATCTGCGGTCAGCTCAGAAAAGTAGCGTATGGTCCGCTGCAGTCCCGTTGCATCGATGATCGCCTGCTGGAACTCAAGGTCGTTGCGAACGGTCTCGGCCTGGCTATCAAGATTAGCGAATTTGACGGCATTCTCAGCCAATTTTTCAAGCCGCTTGATGTCAGCCGAGGCCAGGCGACCCTCCTCGGCGAGGAGATGATCCAGGGCAATTTTCCCCAACGCCATCCGGATATTGTAGACTTCAATGACGCTGTCTGCGTCCACCGCCCTGACAGATGCTCCCTTGTTCCGCTTGAGCTCGACGAACCCCTCGCGGGCAAGCAGGCGCAACGCTTCCCGGACCGGATGCCGGGATACCTTCAACATGTCGGTAAGCTGTTGCTCGACCAGCCGGTCGCCGGGCTTGAAGTGCCCGGCAATGATCGCGTTCCGGATTTGCTCCGCAGCGAACTGCGTGCTTTCCATCTGCGTCATGGGAGCCAGAATGGCGCCTATTTCATTTGCGTGTCGCATCAAGATCCTCATAAGGCGACCGCAGGAGATCGGCTGCAGGGCATTCGGAATGTAGACTATATACGAATGCGATCACCTAATGAGAAGGCCGCCACTAAGCTATCCTTACGGAACAAGTGGAAAACGTTCTGTCCCGCCTGACTTACCGTTCCTGTCGTTTCAGTGCGTGTCCAGCTTTAGGTAGTTGCGCTGCAGCGCCCAATCAGCCTCGCTGAATCGATCCCGTACAAAGTTGAACTGATGCCAGTATGGATAGATGGAAGGAATGGCGCTCACGTCGTCGAGACGCTTCTTCTCATCCGCGGTAAGCTCCAGCTCCACAGCCGAGATGTTGTCCAGGAAGTGCGCTTCGGTCGCCGCACCACATCCGCAAGGCTGCTGCCGACCGCCTCAAGCGCGCCTTCGACGTTCTTCATCGCCTGCCTTGCCTGCTCGATGGCCGTCTCAGGCATCACACGGGTCTTGTAGTCGCGTCCTGCGGTCAGGGACATGAAGATCCAGTTGTCGAGGGCGACGATCCGCGAATAGGCTTCCTTCTCTTCAAGGATGCTGCCGGACTTGAGCTTCAGGAGTTCCATGCGGTTCTCCATTGCTGATCAGATAGAGATGCCGCCGTCGATCGCCACCGTCTGACCGGTGATCAGCGCGCCGGCGAAACCGAGGAAGACGATAAGCTCCGCGACATCCGCCGTGGTGCAGACTTTCTTCAGAGGTGTGCTGGCGAGGGTGCTCTGACGACGCTCCTCCGACCATTCGATCGCCCACGAACTTTCAACGACGCCGGGCGCCACCGCGTTGACGCGCACATCGGGAGCGAGCGCACGCGCGAGGTTCTTCGTCAGGTTGATGACGGCAGCCTTGGAGCCGCTATAGGCGATGGTGCTGGCTACGGCCCCGAAGCCGGCGATGGAAGCGGTGTTCACGATCGAACCTTTGGCTACCTTGAGAGCAGGCGCGGCGGCCTTCGAGCACCTGAAAACGCTCATCAGGTTGACGTTCAGCAGATTTGCCCAAAGCTCCTCCGTTATGCTGTCCAGGTCGTTGATCGGCACCGGGATCTTCACGCCCGGTATTCCCGCGTTGTTGACGAGCAGGTCGAGACGGCCGAGCTTCGCCACCGCCTCGAGCACCATTGCCCTGGCCTGTCCGGCATCGCCGACATCGCCTGGAGCACCGATGACGTCGAGCCCCTGCTTTTGGAGCTCAGCCAGAGCAGCCTCGCCCCGCTGGTCCGCCGGCAGATAATTAATTGCGACCTTGGCGCCGGCCTTGGCCATCATGCGCGCGGTTTCGAGGCCGATGCCCGACGCGCCGCCGGTGACGAGCGCCGCCTTTCCCGTGAGATCGAACGAGATCATGAGTTAACCCTCGATGGTGCGTTTGGATGGAATTCGCTAGGCGACCGAGCTTCTTACGATTTCAAGGGGCTTGCGCTGCTCGCGTCGCAGGAACTTCTGTGTCTGTTCTTTGCGGGGATGGTCGATCACCTCTTCGGCGGTGCCGATTTCGCAGACTTCGCCCTGGCAGAGAAAGGCCACGCGGTCCGCCGATTCCCGAGCGAAATTGATATCGTGTGTGACAACCACCATCGTCATGCCTTCGCTCTTCAGGAGGCGCATGGTCTCAAGCACTTCGCCGACAAGTTCGGGATCCAGGGCGGAGGTGACCTCGTCGAAGAGCATGTAGCTCGGCTGCATCGCAAGGGCTCGGGCGATGGCGAGACGCTGCTGCTGGCCGCCTGAGAGCTGAGATGGCAAGCTGTCGCCCTTGTCGCCGAGCCCCACATGCTCGAGATTCTTCTGCGCAAGAGCGCGCGCCTCCGCGCGGCTGCGCTTTGCGACCACCCGGGGTGCCAGCGCGACATTTTCCAGCGCCGTGAGGTGCGGGAAGGCGTTGTACTGCTGGAACACGATGCCCAGCTTTTGGCGCAGCTTGTTGATGTCCGTCTTCGGATCGTGGACGCTGATGCCGTCTACGAGGATCTCGCCACCCTGGATCGGTTCGAGCCCGTTGATGCATTGCAGGAGCGTCGATTTTCCCGACCCGCTCGCGCCGATGAGGCAGACGAGTTCTCCCTTTTCGACCGTGAGATCGATGCCCTTGAGCACGATTGCCGATCCGAAGGCCTTCTGGACGTTGCTGATGCGGATCATACGCGGACCTTTCTTTCGAGGTGCCGGCTGTACCGGGAAACAGGATAGCAGATAAGGAAATAGAAAAGCCCCGCCCCCATCAGCAGCAACCAGGTCTCATGTGTCCTGGTGATGAGTATTTGGGTGGAACGCATATATTCGATGTAGCCGACCACGCCCGCAAGAGCGCTGTCCTTGATCAGGCTGAGAACGAGCCCGATCCACGGGGCCAGTGCCGTCCTGAATGCCAGGGGTATGGATATGTACAAAAGCTCCTGGTAGCCGTTCATGCCGAGCGAGCGCGCGCTCTTGCGGTATTGAACCGGGACCGAGAGGAGACCCGCCCGGACCACCTCGGCCGTTACTGCCGACATCCAGGCACCAAGCGCGACGGTACCGAACCAAAAGGGTGAAGCGCCGAACCCCAGGATCGACAGAAGGCTGTTGGCGAGTATCAGCTGGATGATCATCGGCACGCTGCGCAGGATGTCGATGATGGGGGCCGTGGCGATCCTCACGGTCACGGACACGGTGCGCAACCAGCCAAGGACGATCCCGGCAAGGGTGCCGACGAGGGTTGCCGCGGCGGCCAGCCTGACGGTGTTGAGCAGCCCCTGAGCCAGGAAATAGGCATCCGACCACGCGAGGCCTTGGTTTGCGAACTGAAACTGCACGCCTAGCTCCTGTATATGAGCCGAAAGGCTATTTGGGACGAGAACTGCAGCCCTTTGGCGATGAGGTAATAGATCAGCGCCGTGACCAGAAAGAACTCGAATGTCCGGAAGGATGCCGACTGCGCGTACTGCGTGGCGCCCGAGAGCTCCTGCAGTCCGACCAGCATGCCAAGCGAGGTGTTCAGCATTCCCCAGATGCCTTGTGTGACATAGGCAAGGAAGATCACCTTGAACATCTGCGGAAAGATCACATGGATAAAGCTCTGCGGGCTGGTCATTCCGAGTGAGCGCGAAGCCGACAGCTGCTGTCGCGGGATGGCGTTGAGGCCACCTCTGAAAATTTCCGTCATGTATCCGGCGTTGTTGAAGGAAACGGCGATGAGGACGGCGGCGTAGCTGGGGATGTTGATATGAAAGGCCCCGAGCCCGAAATAAAAGAGATAGAGCTGAAAGACGGCAGGCGTGTTGCGCGACAGCTCCACCCACCAGGTCGAAAAGCGGTAGGCCCATCCCTCGCCCTGCTGGCGCGCGACAGCCATGGGCATCGCAATGAGCGTGCCGACAATGAAGGCGAGAATGGTGATCTGGATCGTCACCCAGGCTCCGGCCAGCAACAGAGGCAGTGAATCCCAGACAATGGACCAGTAGAACTGATAGCCGTTCATGCCAATCATCCCGTGCTCATGCCGGCAGGCTTTCCTGCCGGCACAAGCCTTATGGTTAGAAGTTAATGCCTTCAGCTGTCAGCGGCGGCAACGGACCATCCCCGTAGTACTTGTGATAGACCTCGGCCCAGCGGCCGTTTGACACCTGAGTGAACACGAAAACCCGCGCCCAGTTCAGGAATTGTTGGTCGTCACGCCGTACCGCAATCGAACCAAAATCGGCGAGAGGGGCCAGCCCGGCCATCACGAATTCCGGAAACTGACCACTTTGCGATAGCGCGTTGAAGACAGCTACATTGATCACGATGGCGTCGATCTTGCCCTGCTGCAGAGCGAGGAAGGTTTCTGAATCGCTCGCAAAACCGGTGTAGGTCGCTCCCGAACCCTTCCAGCCCTTGCCAAGCTCGTCCTTGAAGAGCTGTTCAGGCGTGGTGCCAACGACACCACCAAGCTTCTTGGATGCCAGGTCGGAGTATTTGGCGATGCCGGTGTCCTTGCGCGTCACCACGGCCATGACGTTGTTGGTATAAGGCTGGGTGAAGGCTACCGTCAACGCACGCGCCGGGGTCGGCGTGGTGGATGCGATCAGCACGTCGATGCGGTTCGAAACCAAGGATGGGATACGATCCGGCGATGGCGTCTCGACGACCACCGGCTCTGCGCCGAGCGCCTTCGCCATGTCCTTGCAGTAGGTGACGTCATAGCCGTCGGGCTCGTTGTTCTGGTCGCGAAATCCGGCGGGCGGGCTGTCCAGCATGATCCCGCAGCGCAGCTTCTTCGACTGCACGATCGTGTCCAGGGCCGAGTCGGCATGCGCCTGGCCGGCGAGCGCCAAGGTGGCTACCGCTGTCGCCAGCAGGGCCTTAACAATCGTTCTCATTTCATTCCCCTTTTCTTTGTTACAGACCAAGTTGTTGGCTGAGCATTTGTGAGGCCGCTCAACTCGCCTTTCTCGCCAGCCCAGGTGTGACGCCAAGAGCTTCGATAGGTCCCACTTCCTTCTCGATCAGCGGCACGACTTCATTCTTGAATCGAACGATCGAGCGATGCGCCAACTCGATTGGCATGCAGCCGAAGGAGAAGTTGCAGGTGTAGTTGCCTGGATTGAGACGTTTGATATCCGCGACCATTTTCTCGGCAACGGTGTGTGGATCGCCCACCACCATGTTGTCCGCATATTGGTCGAGCGTGTACTCGCCTTCGAACGCCTGGTTACTGATGTAGCCGTTGTCGTCCAGCGGCGGTGAGGCTTGGCGCAGATAATTCGCCATGCGCCCCACGTACCGGGCACGCTCCGCCACGGCCAATGCCTCGCTGCGGCTGTCGGTTATGGCCAGGTACTGCATGATCGCCAAGGGCTTGGTCGAAGGCTGCTCGCCGATGGACGTCCAGGCATCGTTGAGCCCGTCGACCATTTTGTAGAGCACTGGCGATCCGAGCGTGCTGGCTGCAAGGAACGGGACCGCCTTCCATTTCTTGAAGCGATCGAGGAGCTTGGGGTGCGACGACGTCACAAAGATCGGCGGAAGAGGCTTCTGCTGGGTGCTGATCGCGAAGCTGGTCTTGGGGAGGGAAATATACTTTCCCTTGTACTCGACCTCGCCATCAACGAGCGCCCTTTCGATGACGTCCCAATACTCGAGGAAAACGTCGATCCTGTCGTCCAGCACGACATTGTAGCGGTCAAACTCATAGCGCTGATAGCCCGTACCCATACCGATGATGAGGCGGCCCTCGGTCTGCGTGTCAGCGACAGCGATCTCCTGGGCGACACGGAGCGGGTTATAGAGCGGCAACACGATGACGCCCGGGCCAAGCTTGATCCTCGTGGTCCATCCGGCCGCATAGGAACACATCATCAGCGGCGACGGCGAACTCGAATAGTTCGCGAAATGGTGTTCGGCGAACCACGCGACATCGAAGCCGAGCTCATCGGCGGTCTCCACCATCTTGCGCGTGTCGCGCATCACGCCTGGTGCGCCGTCGGGATGATCGCGAAGTGTCATCAGGTTGAAAAGACCAAGCTGCATTCATTTGCTCCTAAAATCCTCGGCGACTGCTGTCGACGTTGGCGAACAGTCCTATCCAGCCTTCTGCAGGACCATGGGTGAGGTCAGCGCATAGGCGCCGTTCTGGTAGATCAGGGGGTCGACATCGGAGGCGAATGCCACCCCTGAGACCCGCCCGATGATGATGTCGTGCGTGGCATAGGAGATCGCCTGATCCATTTCGCAGAACAGGTTCGCCTGGGCGCTTGCCAGGTACGGTATGCCGTCCCTTTCGGTCCACTCGCCGATATCGAAACGTCTCTCGGCTGGCCGTCCGCCGCTGAAGGAATTGGATATGTCGGCCTGCGAGGCTCGAAGCACATTGATGCAGTAATGCCCCTCTTCCTTGAGCGGCACGCTGATCGACGAATTGCGGTTGACGCAGGCGAGGATCGACATCGGAGCGAAGCTGAGCGGCGTGACCGATGTGACGGTGATGCCATATCGGCAGCCTTCATGCCTGCATGTGATCACGCTGACCGTGGATGCCACGCGCCGCATCGACTGACGGAAATGCTCGGTTCTCAGATCCTGCGAGAGCACTTTTCTTTCCTCGTTATCGGCTCAAAATTGCAGATTATCTACAATCCGTCAACGTCTTTTTGGGCGATTTGATCCATACCGCCGCCGGCCAAAAGGCGCCCCCAAAGAGAGCTCTCGGCCGCCTCGTCGCAGGAACGAAAATGGAAGAGAAGCAGAACTTTCGTGTGCAGTTTTTGCACACGAACTCCCATGACTACTTGATTTTGTTTATTTGTATGTCCCATCCATCATGGGACACAATCGAAATTGTTCTGTCTTGACCAGTTAGCTGTCCTATCCTGCTCTCCAAGAGATTAGTACAAAAACTATGCTAAGTATCTGAAATAGATAACAAATAGCCATTCGATGGTAGCGGTCCGTTTGAATTTGGCAATAAGTTTGCAGAGCCGCCGATCCGGAAGCCATCCTCTTGAGTTTTCTCGAGAGCAACCTATCGCACCGCTGCCGACGTCGCGGACTGGGATGCCGCCGCTCTCGAATGCTCAATCGGACAACCTCGGCGACCACGGCCCTGTAAATGCTCTCGCGCGCCGACGGTCGTATCGGCATGACTGTCCTATGACCATGACTGTCCTATGACTTTGAAAGCGACACTGGCCGCGAATGTGTACCGCGCACTTCCGGCCGGAACGCGTCACAAGCGCAAAGGTTCTTGGAGGTCAGGCAGGAAGATGCCGCCATTTGACCATCCGCTTGCGCAGGTCGACGACCTCGCCGTCTATGGTGAAGGACCCGTCTCCCCTGTGGTGCAGTGTCCGCCGCTCCTCCCGGTCGGGATCGGTCCAGATCCTGATCGCCTCCAGAAGGAAGAGGTTGTAGGTCTCGACCATGCTGTCGTCGGCAATTCGGCACTCGATATTGGCGAGGCATTCCCCGATAAGTGGCGGCGCCACGTCCCGGGCGGGCAGAGGTGACAGCCCGAATTTCTTAAATTTGTCGACCTGTTCGCCCGAGCAGTTGCCGATATCGACGACCGTGCGGGCAAGATCGACCGTTGGGATAGCGATCACGCATTCGCGGCTCTCGCGCAATGCTCCGTAGCTGCGGTCCCAGGGTCCGATGACGCATCCAATCAGCGGCGGCGCGTGCTGGACCATCATGTGGAAGCCCATCGTCATCACGTTCACTTTGCCGCTTAGAGCAGTCGTGACCAAGACGATGGGGCCAGGTTCGAGCAGTCGGTAGGCATGGGATGCAGGCATTTCCTTCATGGGAGTTCTCCTTGCGATGTGAGCAGCCCACGAGATCCTGAGCCGTGACGACGAGACAACCACCGCTGACGGCCAGCGCGCGATGTCGCTCCAGATCGACCGCCGGATCAGCGAGGCTTCAACTCCAGACCACCGAATACTGTCTCAATGACCGCCTCGATGTAAGCGTCGGGGATGTCAGAGTTGACGTACGGAACGAGGAGCCGGTGATAGATAGGGCCATATAGAGCATCGAGCACTACATCCGGATCCAAACCGGGTCTCAGTTCACCATTGGCTATGCCACGTCGCACGATTTCACGGGCGATCTGTCGCCGCGGTTCGACCCAACGCATCTTCACGGCCTCCAGCAGCCTGTCGTCGGTTTGCGCTCGCCCCAATAGCGGCCGCATGATCCTGCCCTGCTGACCGCGGTAAGCCCGTGAGAGCAATTTCATGGACGCTGCAAAACTCTCTCGCGCCGTTGCTTTTTCCTGGATCGGCGCCGCCTTCGTGACTTCGGTAAGAAACGCATCCATCACGATCGCCGAGACATTCGGCCATCGGCGATAGATGGTCGTCTTGGCCACACCGGTCCTTTCCGCGATGCCTTCAATCGTCAGCGCATCGAATCCTACCTCTTCGCCCAGCTCCAATGCGGCGCGGAGAATCGCCGCCGTAGCATCCGCGCCGCGCGGGCGCGGGGTGGCGACCTTCGCCGGTACTTTTGGATTATTCTTTTCCATCGATCCTTGCCGTAGTCCATGTGCCGAGGTCGCGGGCAGAGTTGTTGGCTTTCACAAAAACACGCGACTCGGCTTGACAAGTGTACGCTACGTATCGTAGTTTGCAAGTAGACGCTACGTATCGTATCTTTTTGCATGGATTCCATCCCGCAAGTCGGGACTCCGCAGATGCTGCTCACTGAAGCAGCCTGCCGGATGATCGCCCTGAACGGAGTAGTGCTATGGCTTCAGTTCATATGGAGACCAACGGTCGCGAGCAGCCGACTACGCGGGCCGCAGCGAGTTCACCAACCCTGGCTGGCGAAGAAATCCGGGGCACCTCGACCCCTAAACAAGAGGCCAACCGACATTCAGTTCAGCTGCGGGTCAATGGCCAACTTCATGCGGTCGACCTCGATCCCCGTACGACGCTGCTCGATGCGTTGCGCGAACACCTGCACCTTACGGGAAGCAAAAAGGGCTGCGACCAAGGCCAGTGTGGTGCCTGTACCGTCCTCGTCAACGGACGGCGCATCAACAGCTGCCTCACCCTCGCCGTCATGCACGAGGGCGACGCCATCACCACCGTTGAGGGACTGGGCACGCCCGATCGCATGCATCCGATGCAGGCCGCCTTCGTCGACCATGACGGCTTCCAGTGCGGCTATTGCACGCCGGGACAGATCTGTTCGGCGGTGGCGGTGTTGGACGAGATCTCCGCCGGCATTCCGAGCCATGTCACCGTCGATCTCGCTGCGCCGATTGCGCTGAGCGAAACGGAAATCCGTGAGCGCATGAGCGGCAACATTTGCCGCTGCGCCGCATACCCCAACATCATCGAGGCGATCCGCACGGTTGCAGGAGGACGGCCATGAAAGCCTTCACCTACGAACGCCCAGGCAGCGCGGCCGAGGCTGCAGCAGCAGCGGTGCGTACCCCCGGCGCAAAATTCATTGCCGGCGGCACCAATCTGCTGGACCTGATGAAATTGCAGATCGAGACGCCGACGCATCTTGTCGACGTCAATAACATCGGCCTCGATCGGATTGAGCCAACCGACCAGGGCGGCCTGCGCATTGGCGCGCTTGTCCGAAACACCGACCTTGCTGCCGATCCTCGGATCCGCAGGGATTACGGCGTGCTGTCCAGGGCGATTGTCTCGGGCGCCTCCGGTCAACTCCGCAACAAGGCGACAACTGCCGGCAATTTGTTGCAGCGAACACGGTGCCCCTATTTTTACGACACCGATATGCCATGCAACAAACGCGCGCCGGGTTCGGGCTGCGCTGCGATCGGTGGCCTCAACGCCAATCACGCCATTCTCGGTGCCAGCGAAGCGTGCATCGCGACCCATCCTTCAGATATGGCGGTCGCCATGCGGGCGCTGGATGCCAACGTTGAGACGGTTGCGCCGAGCGGAGCGTCGCGCAGCATCCCGATCGCCGATTTGCATCGCCTCCCCGGGAAGACCCCGCATGTCGAAACCATGCTGGAGCCGGGCGAACTGATCGCTGCAGTGACGCTGCCAAAGCCGCGCGGCGGCGTGCAGCTTTACCGCAAGGTTCGCGAGCGCGCTTCCTACGCGTTTGCCACTGTCTCGGTAGCGCTGATTGCAAAGATCGAGGAGGGCCGCGTCACGGTGGACCGGCTTGCCTTCGGGGGTCTCGCGCACAAGCCATGGCGTGTCGAACAGGCCGAGCGTGCCGTTGCCGGTAGTGACGCCGCAGCCGATTCGATCGCCGACATCGTGCTCGCCGGCGCCAGGCCAGCCGAACAGAACGCCTACAAGCTGCCACTCGTCCGACGGACGCTCTCGGCTACTCTTGAACACGCACGCGAAGGAGCATCCAGATGATCGGCGCCGGCATCAACCGCATCGACGGCCCGCTGAAAGTCACCGGACGCGCCGCGTACTCATATGAACGGCAGGACGCGGGCCAACCGTTCTACGGTTTCATCCGCGGCGCGGCGATCGGAAAGGGTAAGATCGCCGGCATCGACACCGCCGAAGCCGAAGCGGCACCCGGCGTGCGCCTGGTGCTGACCCATCGAAACGTTCCCAAACAGGGGGCATTCGTCAACAAGCCGACGATCTTCGACCGGCCGCATCCGCAACTGACCAGCGACCGGATCGAATATTTTGGGGAGCCGGTGGCGTTTGTCGTCGCGGACACCTTCGAACGAGCCCGCGCCGCTGCGGCTCTGGTGAAAGTGACCTACGCGCGTGAAGACGGCGCCTTCGATCTTGCCAATCATGCCGATCGGGCAGAGCCGCAGGCCACCCTCAGTATCGGGCTTCCCGGCGAGACGCGCTTCGGTGACCTCGAGGCAGCGATGTCGGCCGGGCCGGTGACTATCGACCAGACCTATACGACACCGTACCACTTCTCGCAGCCGATGGAGCCGCATGCCTGTCTCGCCGACTGGCGCGATGACCATCTCACCGTGTATCTGGCGACGCAGACCGTCGCGCAAAACCGGATCGCGCTCGCCGAAACGCTGGGGCTGGCGGCCGATCAGGTGACCGTCGATGCGGCCTTTGTCGGCGGCGGCTTTGGTTCCAAGCTCTATCTCCACGCCGAGGCTGTTCTCGCGGCGCTTGCCGCGCGCGAGCTGGCCCACCCGGTCAAGGTCGCCCTGACGCGCCGGCAGGTCTTCACCCTCACCGGCCACCGGCCAGAAATGATCCACCGCGTACGTTTGGCGGCGACATCAGACGGCCAGCTCACCGGCCTCGGGCACGACGTCAATCTTCAGGCGGCTGTGGCGGAACCGTGGATCGAACAGGCGGCGACGGTGGCTCGCTCGCTCTACGCAGCGCCGAACCGGCTGACCCGGCACTCAATCACCAATCTCGACCTCAAGGCCGCCGAAGCGGTGCGCGGCCCCGGCGAACTGCCGGGCCTGCTCGCCTTCGAAACCGCGATGGATGAGCTTGCCAATGCGCTTGATGTCGACCCCGTGGAATTGCGGCTCAAGAACGACACCGCGATCGATCCCGAGCTGGGCGTGCCGTTGAATGGACGACGTCTTGCCGATTGCCTGCGCGAGGGTGCCAAGCGCTTCGGCTGGGGCCAGCGGCCGAAGACGCCGGGTAGCCGTCGCGAGGGAGATCACCTAGTCGGCTACGGCATGGCGGTGGGAATCCGCATGCATTTTCAGGGAGCGACGGGCGCCGTGGTCCGCATAGACCCAGACGGCCGCGTGATCGTGCGCTCTGACACACCGGACATCGGCACCGGCACGTACACCATCGCCGGGCAGATCGCGGCGGAAGCCTTGGGGATCGGCGTGAACCGGGTAACAGTGCAACTGGCACATTCGGACTTTCCGCCGAGCGCCGGCGCCGGCGGCTCGTGGGGGGCGTCCAACCTGTCGATAGCCATCGACCTGGCCTGCCAGAAGATCAGGAACAAGATCGTCGAAGCCGCTGGTCCGGGGGCCGCTCCCAACGACATCCTCGCCGATGTCGGTCGCTGGTTTCCAGAAGGCGTTGAAGCCACCGGACAAACCATTGGCCAGGCCGACGATCCGAACTTCAAGAATTACTCCCAGAACACCTATGGCGCGGCGTTTGCAGAAGTCGCCGTCGACATCGCCACCGGCGAAGTCCGGTTGCGGCGTATGACCGGCGTGTTCGCGGCGGGCCGTATCATCAATGCCAAGACCGCGCGCTCACAGTTGATGGGCGGCATGATCTGGGGCGTCAGCTCGGCATTGCACGAGGCAGCCCATGTCGACCCGCGCCACGGCAATTGGGTGAACGGCGATCTCGCCGAATATCTGATGCCTGTGCACGCCGACATTCCGGCCATCGAGACCGTGCTGCTCGACGACTATGACGAACACGCCAACCATCTCGGCATCAAGGGCGTTGGCGAACTGGGCGTCTGCGGCACGGGAGCGGCGGTCAGCAACGCAGTGTTCAACGCCACCGGCATCCGGGTCCGGGACTTTCCGATCACCCTGTCCAAGCTGCTGTCGGGACTACCGCCGATGAGGACGGCGGCGTGACCACTCAGCGGTCGCAGCAACCAGAGGAGAAGCGCTACGCGCGGGGACTGCGGATCCTGCACCGGATCGGCGGCGAGGATTATGACGGTCCCATCAAGCGCCTGGCACAAACCTCGCCTGATCTGTCGCGCTTCACCGTCGAATACCCGTATGGCGACATCCTGTCACGTCCGGGTCTCGATCTGCCGTTACGGCAATTGTGCACCGTGGCTATGCTGATTACCGATGGCAGCGCGCAGCCGCAGCTCAAGTTTCACATCACGGGCTTCATAAACGCCGGCGGCGAGCCGCGCGTGCTTGTCGAACTATTATTCCTTGCGGTGGCGATCCTCGGTTTTCCCGCGGCGATCAACAGTGTCGGGCTGGTGCGCAAGGTGTTCCAGGAACAGGAAATCGCCTTCGAACCGCTGCCGCCCGCGACCGACGATGGCAGCGAGCGCGAGCGGCAGGGCAAAACTGCGCTGACGCAATTGATCGCTGGCGACTTGGGACAGTTATCTCAGAAGCTTCGGCGAGACCTCGCCCGAACTGGCGCGGCTTTGGGTTGCGTTTGCCTTCGGCGAAGCGCTGTCGCGCGATAGCCTCGACGTAAAAACCAAAAGCCTTGCCGTGATCGCTATGCTGGCAACCGCCGGCAATCGCACCGACGCCTTGCGTTTGCACCTTGCCGGCGCGCTGGCGCAGGGCGTCTCGAAGGCGCAGATTATCGAGCTGTTGATGCAGCTCAGCGTCTACCGCGGGTTCCCCTCGGCGCTGAACGCCTTCGCCGTCGCCAGCGAGGTCTTTGCGGCGGGAGCCGATCGCCAGACCCAGCCGCCGGCGCTGTCCAGGACGACTGAACACAGGGCGGCACGCCTTGCCCGGGGGCGCGCCACCCTGGCAACAACCTCTGGCGCCTCGGGCGACGCTGTCGTCAGCAGCTTCAACGACCTCGCGCCGGATCTCGGCCGCATGATCGTCGAGCATTCGTACGGCGAAGTGTTCTGCCGGGATGGTGTGGACATGAAGACCCGAGAGCTTTCGGCCTGCGCGGCACTGGCCGCGGTCGCAACCAAAACCACAGAGACACCGCTGCGCGTTCACATCAACGCCGCGCTCAATGTGGGAGCGCGTCCTCAGGAGATTATCGAGATTTTGCTCAACCTCGTCTGCTACAGCGGTTATCCCGCCGTACAGCGGGCGGTCCGCATCGCCGGTGAGGAATTCGCCAAGCGGGAGAGACCTGCGGAGCCGGAAGCTCGGCAATCGCCGGCAAGCCAATATCGGCTTGGTGATCGTTGCCGCATTGTTGGTCGCAGCACTTCGGCAGCCAAAGTCGTGCGACAGAACCAAACCGCAAATCAGAGAAAGCCTAAACGATGAAGCAGCATCCTGTTGTGGGCATGTGGGTCACCGCCGACGGCGACATCCGCCACAAATTGCTGCCGAACGGTCGCTATGAGGAGCAGCGCGGCAACCGGAAGAGCGCATATCAGGGCCGACGCTCAGTAGTAGGCCAACCGTGACAACTGCCCGGACGCCACTGTCGCCATGATCCTATACCCAAATGGGTCATGTGCGGCCCAAGGAACCACTCTATTATCGATGAGGGGTAGCTTGCTGCGAGCAAAATCGCACTTGGTATTGGTGGGGCAGGGGGAAACTACGATCATTCCTACGACCGCGCTGATGTCAAAGCTCAGTGGGTGGCGAGCGAATGCCTCAGGCCTTGCTTCATGCTGGAGGGCAACATGCGCGCCATCAATCTGGAACTCTTTAAGCTCGCGTCAGCTGTATTTCTATTTTGCGCGTGGAGCGGGGATATCCATGCGGGAGAGTTCAAGAAAACCAATTGTTGGTTCGAAATTCCGCGCGACCGTGGCATGACGTGCGGGGCGCTCAATGTCCCTGAAAACCGCAAAAAAGCTTCTGAGACTGAAATCACTCTATCGGTGGTGTCTTCGAGCCCGACCGCGAGCGGCACGAGCCCATTGTGTTTCTCACGGGCGGGCCTGGCCAGCCCACCGATATTGGCGACAGGGAAGACATCGAGGCATGGTGGCAGTTCATAAGCGATCAAAATTGGATGATCGGCCGCCGAGTGGTCGTGGTCGACCAACGAGGGATAGGAAAGTCAGTTCCCAGGCTCAGCTGTTCACGATACTTCAAGGCGATCATTGGAACGCCATTTCGCTAAGCGTCGATGCTGAGATCAGCTTTGACAAGCTCATGAGAGACGAGGTGGTCGCCTGCCGAGGCGCGCTGATAGCAAAGGGAATTGATCTTTCCGCCTACAACACCGCCGAAAATGCAGCCGATATCAACGACGTTCGGAAATCTCTTGGAATAGAGAAATGGGTACTCTACGGCGTCTCTTACGGCACCAGACTTGCCTTGGAAGTGATGAACGAGCATCCAGAGGGCATCTCAGCGAGCATTCTGGATTCCGTTCTTCCCCTTGATATCGACTACCCTCAAAGAAGATGGGCGAAATCTGGATCGTTCCTTGAAACTGCTGGAACGAGATTGCCAAAAGGCAAAAAACTGCATGCGCGGACTGGGAGACGCCGTGCGAGCGATCGTAAAGCAGCTGGACAAACAGCCGGTGCTTTTGCGGAGCGATGACAGAGAAAACGCTCCCACTCAGTATAGATATGTCTCCGGCGCGGACTTTCTTGAGCTTATATTCGGGTTGCTCTATGATCGTTACGCTATCGAAGACCTCCCAAAGCTAGTCGAGAAAACATACGAAAACGATTTCAGACCGCTTGCCAAGATGGTCTTTGAAGAAGACGATATCGAGATTGCCCAAGGCATGGATTTTTCGGTCACTTGCTCTGAGACCAACAGATCCGAGCTGCCTGACAAGCGCCTCGAATACTGGACGAAGTGGATCGGAGAGGCCGACTATACCTGGGTTTGCCCGCTTTGGTTTCCTCAGGGAATGACGGTTTCGCAAAAGCATCCCCGCCGCTTCGATATCCCGACCCTGCTGTTGTCGGGAGAATATGACCCGGCAACACCGACTCACTGGGCATATCGTGCGGCCAAAAGCCTTCCTTTTGGGCAAGTGGTCGTTCTTCGGGGAATCGGCCACGATGTGATCGATTCCGACCCTTGCGGATCGGAGGTTGTCGCCGATTTCCTGGCGAACCCCCGACGCAAGCTAAAGACCGGGTGCATTGAGCAGATGCAGCCTCCGCAGTTTACCGCCGCAGCCGAGGAGCAGCGGCAAGGGCCAGCAACGCAGCGGGCTGCGGCGATAAGGTCGCCAAAGCAGATGAGGTCGCCGTACCGGTTCAGGCACCGCTTTTCAACATCGCCCAAACAACACTAGTTCCGGCCCTGGCGGCCGGCACTGCCAAGCTGCATCACGATCGCAGGCGGCCCTGAGGGCGGCCCGACTCGCTGTTCAAACCTCGCGTGAGCGAACCCGCCGCGCAGGCCACACCATCACATACGCCGGCCGGTTTTCGCGTCGAACAGGTGGGCGCAGGCGCGGTCTGGCTCGATCCGTATCTGGGCGCCCTGCTTGAGCGGCAGCCGCTCGCGGAACAGGCAGGCAATTTCCTCGCCGGCGCAGTCGACCTTGGCGAAGATTTCCGAACCCGTGGCTTCCAGAAGCGTGACCGTGCCCGGCATGCCCTGGGCAGTTGCGCGGATGTGCTCGGGACGGATGCCGTAGACGAGTTCGCGTCCTGCAGCGTCGGTCGGGCGGGCGCCTTCCGGCAGCGGCAGGATCAGCCCGCCGGCGCTGCGGAACACGCCTTCCTCGATGCGCCCGGCAATAAAATTCATGGCGGGCGAGCCGATAAACCCGGCAACAAAGAGATTGGCCGGCTTGTCGTAGAGGTCGAGCGGCGCGCCGATCTGCTCGACCAGGCCATCATGCAGCACGACGATCTTGTCGGCCATCGTCATCGCTTCGATCTGGTCATGCGTGACGTAGATGGTGGTGGTGCCCAGCCGCTGGTGCAGCGCCTTGATCTCGCCGCGCATCTGGACGCGCAGCTTGGCGTCGAGATTGGAGAGCGGCTCGTCGAACAGGAAGACCTGCGGGTCGCGCACGATGGCGCGGCCCATGGCGACGCGCTGGCGTTGGCCGCCGGAGAGCTGACGCGGATAGCGCTCAAGCAGCTTTTCCAGGCCGAGTATGTTGGCGGCATTCCTGACGCGGCCAGCGGTATCGGCCGGATCGGCTTTCTTGATCTTGAGCGCAAAGCCCATATTGTCGGCCACCGTCATATGCGGATAGAGCGCATAGTTCTGGAACACCATGGCGATGTTGCGGTCTCGCGCCCGCAGATTGTTGACCATCCGCTCGCCGATGGTGATCTTGCCGCCGGAGATCGTTTCAAGTCCGGCGATCATGCGCAGCAGCGTCGACTTTCCGCATCCCGACGGGCCGACCAGGATGACGAACTCGCCGTCGGCGATGTCGACGCTGACGTCGTGAATGATCCTGGTGTCTCCGAAAGCCTTCTGGACGTTGTTGATGGTTACCGATGCCATTGGATTTCTCCGGGAGAAGAGTGATGTCGAGCTGGAATGCGGCGTCAGCCGCCCTTGACCGCGCCGGCGGTCAGTCCGGCGACGATCTGCTTTTGCGCGAACATGGTCAGGACCAGCACCGGCAGCGTCACCACCAGCGCCGCGGCGGCAAGCGGCCCCCAGCTCACCTGCTCATAGGAAAGCATGTTGTAGACGGCGACCGGCAATGTGCGCGTCTCGCGGCTGGCGAGCACCACGCCGAAGACGAAATTGTTCCACGAAAAGATGACCGACAGGATGAAGGCGACAACGATGCCCGGCCTGGCGATCGGCAGGGCGACCAGCCGAAACACCTGCCAGGAGCTGGCGCCGTCGATGTTGGCCGCCTCTTCCAGTTCCATCGGCGTGGTCTCGAAATAGCCGATCATCACCCAGACCACAATCGGCACCGTCACCACCAGGTGGATGATGATCTGCGGCCACAGCGTGCCGAGGATGCCGATCCATTGGAACAGCAGAAACAGCGGGATGAGATAGGACAGCCCCGGCGTCATGCGGGCGATCATGATGACGACCGCCGATTTTTCGGCCTTGAGCCGCGCTATGCCATAGCCGGCCGGTACGCCGATCAGCAGCGCAAGCACTGTCGCCGTGCCGGTCACCAGAACCGAATTCCAGAGATAGAGCAGGAAATTGTTCTCCTCGAACACTTTTACATAATTCGACCAGGCGAAACGTTCGGGGATCAGGATCGGCGGATAGGCGCCGTTGTCGATCTCGAATTTCAGCGAAAGCGAGATCATCCAGAGAAAGAAAAGAATCGCCGGCGAGACGATGACCAGAGCCGCGAAAAACAGGCCGATCTGGTTGAGCAATCGTGAGCTCATCTATTTGCCCTCCGCGTCGTTCCACTGCGAGCGCTGGCGCAGCATCAGGAGAATGAAGGACAGCGCCACGATGACGATGAAGAACACCACGGCCATGGCCGAGCCATAGCCGATGTCGTAGTAGGAGAAGGCGGTGTTGTAGAGATAGATGTTGATGGTTTCGGACGCCGTGCCCGGCCCGCCCTGGGTCATCGCATAGATGATGTCAAAACTCTTCAGCGCATCGATGGTGCGGATGATCAACGCAATCATCAGGAACGGCGCGATCATCGGCAAAGTGAGGTAGCGGAATTGCTGCCAGGCATTGGCGCCGTCGATCTCGGCGCTCTCGAACGGCTCGCGCGGCACCGAGGCCAGCCCGCCCAGCACGATCAGCATCACCAGCGGCGTCCACTGCCAGGTCTCGACCGCGACCAGCGAAGGGATGACCGTGTTGGCGTTGAATATCCATTCCTGCGCCGGGATGCCGACCAGCGACAGAAGGTAGTTGAGCACGCCGAGCTGGGGATGGAACATCATCGTCCAGACCAGCGCCACCGCAACGGGCGTGGCCATCATCGGCATGACAAAGACGCCGCGCAGCAGGCCGCGCAGCGGAAACCTGGCGTCGAAGATCAGGGCGGCGACAGTGCCCAGGAACATCGGCGCTGCCACCGACAGCGAGGTGTAGGTCAACGTATGAACAAGCGATTCCCAGAATCGCGGGTCGCTGGCCAGACGGAGATAATTTTCCATCCCGGCAAAGCTCCGCGACTGGCCGAGCGTCCAGCGGTTGACGCTCATCCAGAGCGTGAAAGCCCAGGGAAAGACGATCACGGCGCTAACGACGACGAGCGCCGGAACGACGAAGGGCCAGTAGTTGGGAGCCAGTCGGACCGACTGGCTCTCCTCGCTGGCTTGCGTCGTTACCTCGGTGCGGTCAGCCGTCACCCCGGTGCGATCCGTCGTCACCTCGGTGCGACCTGTCGTCACCTCGGTGCGGTCACCCGTCACCCCGGTGCGTTCTGGGGCAATGGCGGACATCAGCCCTGCTCGCTCCTGTCGAGAACCGGCTGGAACTGCGCGGTGGCCTTCTTCAGTTCTTCGGCAGGATCGGCGCCGGCAATCATGTTGGTCAACGCCACGCCGTAGATGTCGCGGAACTCGGTAACCGGGATGATCACCGGCAGCGCCAGCCTGCTGATATTGCCGGACTGAACCACTGCATCGAGCCAGCTTGCCGGCATGGTGACGCCTTCGCGCACCTTGGGATCTTCCAGCACCGACTTGCGGAATGGCACGCCGGCGCCGGCCTGGAGCAGGCGCGCGCCCATCGCCGGGGACACCGCCCACTGACAGAACAGATAGGCGGCCTCCTTCTTTTCGCTGGAGGCGGTCACGCCGAGGCCGTCGCCAAATGTCCCGGAGGCATGCGCCTTGGGCCCCTTGGGCATGACGCCATAGCCGACCTTGCCGACCACGCGCGACTTTTCGGGATTCTCCATCGGCGGGGCAAAACCGACGCCATCGAACCACATGCCGATCTTGCCCTGCAGGAAGGCCGACTGCGCTTCCGCCCAGTTGAAGCCGGTGACGCCCGGAGGCGCGGACTTGGTCATCAGCCTCTGGTAGAGGGCAGCGGCCTCGATCGCCTCGGGCGTTTCGGTGCGCAGCTTTCCCTTGTCGTCGAGCGGCGTCATGTCGTAGCCGAGCATCAGCGACGTCCACACCGGCGTGTTGGCATTCTTCAGGCCGCGGGCGACGAAACCGAAAGTGTTGGTCGATGGATCGGTCAGCGCTTCGGCGGCGGCCACCAGCTGGTCGAACGATTCAGGGTACTTTACGCCCTTGGCCTCGAACAGCTCCTTGTTCCAGTAGACGATCCAGTAGTCCACCGAGAAGGGCAGCGAACGCAGCACGCCCTGGTTGTCCTTGGCGAAAAGCATGCCGGCCTCGGCGAAATCGCTTTCGACCAGGCCGGGATCGGTCAGCGTCGGATCGGCGAGATAGCCGGCGATGTCGGCCAGCCAGCCACCCTTCTCGAACTGGCGCTTCTGCACGTGATAGCTCAGATGCACGACATCGAAGCTCGGCCTGCCGGAGCTGAGCTCGATCACCGTCTTCTGCCGCTGCTGCTGTTCCGGCGTCGCCTCGGCATTGACCTTGATGCCGGTCAGTTCCTCGAATTCGGCGATGTATTTCAGGATGGTGTCGCTGCGCGGGCTTTTCACCAGATTGACGTCGAGCGTGGTGCCGGCAAAGCGCTTCCAGTCGACACCGGCGGAAAAGCTCGGGCGAAGGCCGGCCAGGCCCGCGGCGGCGAGCGCCGTGGTTCCTGCAAGGACTTGCCTTCTCGTTGGCTTGAACGGATTGGACGACATTTCTTCCTCCCTTGGGTTGCTGTCGTTGTCGATAGCGTCGCGGCAGCCGCGAACCATACGTCCTCAGATCTGGAGCGCCAACCGGCGCGCATTGTCGATATGCCGGCTGATCGCCTCGACCGCCTTTTGCGGGTCGCGGCCCTCGAGCGCTTCGATCACCGTCAGGTGCTCCTGCATCACCGGCACGACGCGCCCGTCGATGCGGAAACGCTCCTGGTGGATCAGCCTGATCTTTACCGAATTGACCAGATACGCCTTGGCGATGATCTCGTTGCCCAGCGCATCGATGAAGGTGTCGTGCATGGCCCAGTCGATGTTCTGGGCCTTGGCTTCCATTTCCGGCGTCGGCGCCTGCGACAAGGCTTGAGCCAGCATATCCTCATGTTCGCGCCGCAGGCGGGCGAGCTCGGCGTCGGAGGCGTTGACGGTGAACAGCGCCACCGCCTCGCGCTCCATGAACAGGCGAAACTGGAAGGCCTCGCGGATCAGGTTGATGTCGATATGGGCGATCTGCATGCCGCGCTGCGGGATGGTCGTCAAAAGCCCCTCGGCCTCGAGACGCGGCACGATCTCGCGGATGGCGCCAAGCGGCAGCCCGGTAAAGGCAACCAGTTCGCGCTGGGAAACGAACTGTCCCGGCTTGAGATCGCGGGCCAGCAAATGCCGCGTGAAGCTGGCATAAGCTTTTTCCCTGAGGGTTGCCGGTTCGCTGCTGTCGTCCATTTCAGCGCGCTTCCTTTTGCCGGTCAGGCCGGCTCTGTCGCAAACAGCCTGTCATAGGCGGCAGCAAGCTGTTGCCGCCCCTGCGAACCGATCGGCTCCAGCGGCGGACGAACCGCCAGCCAGCGCTCGTCGCCGGTTTTGCGCGCCACCATGACCTTCACCGCCGGGATGACCGGGTATCTAAGCAATTCGAGCACGAAGCTCTCGACACGGGCATCATCGCGGCCGTCCTCGGCCATGGCGCGGATTTCGCCGGTGACGAAATTGGCCATGCCGGAAATGGCGCCCTGGCCGCCCAGGCGCACGCTTCTGGCCAGGTGCCGCTCGTCGCCGATCAGGATCACCAGGTCGCCATGGGCTCTCAGCAGCGCCTCGCTGTAACTCCAGTCGCCACCCGAATCCTTGACACCGGCGATCACCTCGGGGAAGGCCGCACGCAGCCGGCCGATCAGGGCAAGCGGCAGCGGCACCATGGTGACAGAGGGGATGTTGTAGAGGAGGATGCCGCGAGCCAGCGGGCCGAGCGCAGCGAAGACGGCAGAAAACCATCCGAACAGCCCGTCCTCGCCGACATTCTTGAAGTAGCTCGGCGGAGCCAGCAGGATGTTGCGGACGCCGCACTGCAAGGCATGCCGCGCCTGCTCGGCGGCGTCTTCGGCCGCATCGACCAGCACGCCGGCGATGAGCTGATGTGCCGGAATGCCGGCGCCAAGCATGGCCTCCGTAACAATCCGCCGCTCTCCCGCGCCCACCGAGGCTCCTTCCCCGGTGGTGCCGAACAGCGTTGCGCTGCTACAGCCGGCGCCAAGGCAAGCCCGGGCCTGCGTGATCATGGGAGAGATGGCGATTTGCCCGGAAGCTTCGAAAGGCGTGGTGAGGGCAACCGAAAGACCAAAGCGCGAAGCCACTGCTATTCTCTCCAGAGATCAATGTGAACGCAGCACTAACACACTAACATGTTAGTTGTAAATTGTGGCGACGCCCTTTTCGAAACAACGGCGACATCGGACGTATTATGAGGCGGATTTAGGCGCGGATGCCGACTTCCGGCAGCGCGATCCCTACTGTCGTGTCGCGTCCGCGTAGATATCGAGGACACGGCTGATGCTGCCGATCAGAAGCTCGTGCGCGAGAGGCTTGACCCCGCCTGCGGCAACCTCGGCGTCGAGCTGCCCCAGAAACTGGCTGATCAGCGGCCGGGGGATGTCCTTGTCGCTCAGCACGTCCAGCAGCGTCCGTATTGGTCGCTGCGCCTCCGGCGTCGGCCAGTAATAGCGGATGCGGTCGCTGAACGAGAAATGCCGCTGCACACGCTGCTTTTCCGGGGTGCCCGGATAGTATTGCTGCCAATTGTGCGGCGACGCCAGCATGATGCGTTCCATCGCGGCAGGCAGGCTTTCGCGCGAAGGGTCCGGCGCGAGGATATCGGCAATATGGCTGAGCCCATACAGCGCTTCGCGAAGCGCGAAGGTCAGCCAAGGGCCGACCTTGAGGATGGCAAAACCGTCGCGAACGAGAGCATTGAGCGCTCCGGCCGGCTGGTAGTCAGTCGAATGCGCCTCAAAAACGAATTGCGGCATACGGTCGAGCACAGCTACCAGTTCAGTTGCCTTGGCCGGTGCATAGGGCACGATCTCGGTGTTGCCGAATTCGACGCCGGGCTGGACGACGACGCCGATCGCACGGCCAAAAGCGGCTTCGAGCCCGGCGCGGGAAAACGCGCGCGCGTGGATCTCGACGGTGCGCGAGGCATCGCCGGGCGCCGTCACATGCAGGTGCTCCAGCGTCTCCAGCGCCCCGCCCGGCACCGGCACTTCGGTGCCGATGACGTAGACGGGTTTTTCGCCGCCTGCCCGCTCGACCGCCGCCTCAGCGGTCGCCGCAAGATCGGCCGCGCGCGCGGCGATCGTTTCGTCGGCAAGCACGGCTGGATCGTCGGCGCAGGCCATGCTCGTATCCAGATGCATCTTGGTGAAGCCGGCGCTCGCATAGGCATCGATCATCGCCGCGGCGTTCTTCATCGCGGCGGCGGCAGCCATGTGCTTCCACGGATTCGGCCCGAGATGATCGCCGCCAAGGATCAGGCGATCGACTGGGAAGCCCGCTTTGTGCGCATGCGCCTCGACAAAGCTGCGGAAGCCGGCAGGCGTCATGCCGGTGTAGCCGCCCTCGTGATTGACCTGGTTGCAGGTGGCCTCAATCAGCACATCCGCGTGCCGCGCGACGCCATGGCGCAGGGTGGCCTCGATGACCAGAGGATGCGCCGAGCAGACCGAGGCGATGCCGCTTTTCTCGCCTGCGGCGCGCCTGGCCGCAATGTTTGCTAACCTGTGCGTCGCAGCACTCACGGCGTGTTCTTCCCTGTGGCGATGAATGCCTCGACCGCTTCAAGCGGGAAAATCCCTTCCATCGGCCCCTTGCGGGTGACGGCGAGCGCCCCGCAGGCATTGGCGATCAGCAGCGCCTCTGCAGGAGCCGCCCCGCCCAGCCAGAACGAGACGAAAGCAGCCCCGAAGCAGTCGCCGGCACCGGTCGGATCGACCTCGTCGACGGCAAAGCCTGACGAGGCGACCGCGCCGTGGCGATCATGATAGACGGCGCCGGCGGCGCCTTTCTTCAGGACGATGCAGGACAGGCCACGGGCCAGCAGTTCCTCGACCGCGCCCTTCTCGTCCCTGGCGGATGAAAAGAGGAAGAGCTCCTCGCCGCTCGGCAGGAAGATTTCAGCTTGCGCCAGCACCTGGTCGAGTGCTTCGCGCATGCCGGATGCCTGCATGATCTCGCGGCGGATGTTCGGATCGAAGGACACGGTTCCACCTTTGGCCTTGACCGTCTCGATCGCCGATAGCGCCACCGCGATGGCGCGGTCGGAAAACAGCGACGAGCCCATGACATGGACGTGATCGGCACCGGCGAGCAGCTTTGTCGCCGCCGCGTTTGTCTCGATCAGGCCGGCGGCGCTGTTGCGGATGTTGAAGACGAAATGCCGGCTGGCGTCGGCACGGTAGGTGACGAAGGCCGTGCCCGTCGCATGGCCCTTGTGAACCGCGATCGCCGACACGTCGGCGCCAAGCGTCCGCAGCCGCTCGATATTCAGCCGGCCGAAATCGTCGTCACCGACGGCGCCGATGAGGCCGGCCGGCTGGCCGAGCGCCGCCGCCTGGCCGATGAAGATCGCAGGCGCGCCGGACGGGTAGGGTCCAAGCAGCGGACCAGGCTCGACCAGAATCTCACCGGCACTGACCAGCTTCTTCATCTCGCAGAGTCCCTCCCGGCGTTTCGTCCCGGCCTCGCCCACTGCAAGTGAATACGGCTTGTGCTTTTTCGCGTCAATTAATAAATTTACGCATGGAAACTGTGCAATTTGCCTGTAAAGTTTGGCCTTGCATTCGAGGGTTTTGATGTCGATGACGCACAAGACGATGGAGGATTTTGCTCGTTCTTGCGGCGTCTCCAGGCCGACACTGTCGAAGTATTTCGACGATCCGACCAGCGTCAAGCCGGCGACACGTCAGCGGATCGAAGTGGCGCTGCGCTCGTCCGACTACCAGCCCAACCTCTTTGCGCGAAACCTCAACCGGAAGCGGACCCGCAGCATCGGCATTGTCGTGCCGACGGTCGCCGATCCGTTCTATTCGGAAATGGTCAGCCGAATCGAACTCAGGCTGCGCGACGAAGGCTACTGGCCGATCGTGATCTCCTCGCACGGCTCGCGAGAGCTCGAAGTGCAAGCGACGCGAACCATTCTTTCGCTAAAAGTTTCCGGCGCGCTGATCGCGCCGCTCGGGCTGCGCTCCGACGAGCGCACGCTGGAGAAGCTGACACAGACCATACCGATCGTCTATTTCGACACTTATCTTGAGGGCGACACGCCATTCGTCGGCAACAACAACAGCCAGAGCGTCTCGACCATCGTCGATTATCTCTGCCGTTCCGGCGATGCCCCGGTCTATTTCGACATCCCGCACGTCAACCACAATTCGCGCGAGCGCCTGAACAGCTATGTCGTCGCCATGCAGCGGCTTGGGCATGAGCCGGTGCTCATCGGCAACACCTATGACTACACCTGGGACTTCGAACAGATCGGCTACCAGCAGATGGAAGCGATGCTCGCCCGTGGCGGCCTGCCGGGCAAGACCATTCTGTGCGCCAACGACCGTCTCGCCTTCGGCGTGATGGCTGCCGCCTACTCGCAAGGCCGCAAGGTCGGCCGCAAGGGCGATTGCGACCTGCGGGTCGCAGCCCATGACGACCATCCCCTGAGCCGCTACACCTGCCCTGCCCTCACCACCATGGCGCAGGACTTCGCTTCGATGGCGGGACGCAGCGTCGAGACGCTGCTGGCCTTGCTGGACGAGGACGACGCGACAGTTGCAGCCAAAGTCAAACTCGACGCGACGCTGGTCATGCGTCAGTCGGCCTGAGTCTTTCCAAAGACAGGATCGAAGCCGCGCCATGCGGCAACCGCCGCGCCGACCGCTTGCCGTGCCGCTGGGCCATGGCGGCCCATCGAAACGAAGCCGTGGATCTGGCCGGGCCAGCGCCGCAGGACGACCGGCACCCCGTCGTCTTCCAGACGCTTGGCGTAGGCCTCGCCTTCGTCGGCGAGAATGTCATGACCGGCGATTGCGACAAAAGCCGGCGCTGCGCCGGCAAGGCTTGCGGCCTTGAGCGGCGACACGCGCCAGTCATCGATATCGCCGGCATGGTTGACATAGTGGTCGCGGAACCAGGCCATGGTCGCCGAAGTCAGGCCATAACCGTCGGCAAAGCGGCGATAGCTGTCCTCCGCCTGCGAGGCGTCCGTGTTCGGATAGAACAGCAGCTGCGCCACCGGCGGCTTCTTGTCGCTGCGCGCAAGCAGGCAAAGCACGGTAGCGAGATTGCCGCCGGCGCTGTCGCCGGCGACAGCGATCCGTTCGGCGTCGATGCCGAGATCGCCCGCGCCGTCCTGCAAGAAGGAAAGTACGGCGCGGCAATCTTCGATGGCCGCCGGAAATTTGTGTTCCGGCGCCAGCCGGTAGCCGGGAGAGACGACGACGCAGGCCGCCATATTCGCAAACCAGCGGCAGATCTCGTCATGCGACTCGAGATTGCCGATCACCCAGCCGCCGCCATGCAGATAGAGCAGCGCCGGGGCAGCGGCCCCGACCGCGCCCTGTCCGCGGTAGATTCTGAGCGTCAACGGGCCGCCGGGTCCGGTGATGGTGCGCTCGGTCAATGAGCCGACCGGCTCGCGCTCGCCCTGGAGTGCCGGAAAGCCCTGCTCATAGGCGCGGCGCGCCTCTTCAGGCGTGCCGGCTTCGAATGGCGGGGCGGCCGCCTGCCGGTCAAGGTCGAGCACATGCCGGGCCTCCGGATCGAGCAAGGGTGAAAGCAATGTCGTCATCGTAAGCGCTCCGGTATCAGGCGAGCAGGCTCCCTGCTTCGTCGTCCTGGAAGAGCGGCGGCTGATCGACAGTTGCGTTGACGGCGACGGACTCGCGGCTCTCACCCGAAGCGAGGATCGCCTCCATGATCTCCAGCACATGAAGCGCAAGGTCGCCGGACGCCCGCGGCTTTCTTCCTGTTGCCAGCGCGCGCGAAAGATCGGCAACGCCGAGCATGCGGTAATTCGCCCGGTCGGGCGCGGCGAAGGGCCAATTGCGCGCGCCATAGAGTTCGCTCTCACTGGGAAAGTCGGCCCAGTCGGCCCCCCGTTCCGACAGCGAGACGGTGCCGCCGAACGTGTCCGGATCGGGCAGCCTGAGCGAGCCTTCGGTGCCATGCAGCTCGATCGGGTGGTTGGAATGCCTGAAGACATCCCACGAGGCGCCGAAGGTAACGGTGGCGCCTGAGCGGAACTCCAGCAGCGACAGGATGTTGGTCGGTGTGCCGACCTTGAAGCTGGTGTTCCGGTAGGGGCCTTCGGCGGTGATCAGCCGCTCCTCCTGGCCCCGCGTCGCCATCGCCATCACGCGGGCCACCGACCCGAGCAAATTGACCAGCATCGTCAGGTAATAGGGGCCCATGTCGAAGACCGGTCCGCCGCCAGGCTGATAGTAGAATTGCGGATTAGGATGCCAATGCTCCATGCCGCGCCCCATCATGAAGGCGGTGCCGGTCACCGCGCGGCCGATCGCGCCCTCGTCCATGAGGCAGCGCGCCCGCCGTCCGGCGGCACCAAGGAAGGTGTCCGGGGCCGAGCCCAGCAGCAGCCCGCGCTCCGCCGCCTCGGCGACAAGCCGCCGCCCGTCGCTGGCCGAGGTCGCCAGCGGCTTTTCGGTGAAGACGTGCTTTCCCGCCGAAAGCGCCGAAAACGAAATGTCGAAATGCGCCGCCGGGACCGTCAGGTTGAGGACAAGGTCGATCTCGGCATCGGCCAGCAGCGCGTCGACGCTGAGAGCCCGGATGCCGTATTCGCCGGCACGCAGGGCCGCCATGTCAGGCGATATGTCGGCGCAGGCGCGCAGCTCCACCTCGCCGAACAGAGCCGCATTGCGCAAATAGGTCATCGAGATGTTGCCGCACCCGACAACACCGATGCCGAGCTTTGTCTTTGATTTTCCTTGCATATTCAGTTTCGCCTCCCAACGCCATGATATCATGGCTGTACCGTTGCACCAGCAACCGGTCACGCTCGAAAACCGCCATACAATATTTTAAATCTTGACGCGCGTAAAATTTTTATGGAACATGCGAAAATGCTGGCGCAACATCGGGAGGCTGCCAGCGCTGGGAGGAGAAAATGACAGACGTGAAGAAAGGGCCGGTCTCCGGCTCGAAGCCCGTGGGTCATGCGCGCATTGGATATTTCCGTCGCGGTCAGCGACCGAGACGGGTTCAGGCATAGATCACCTTGGCCCCGATCCTATCAAGCTCGCTGCGTATTGGACCGGGCAGGCCATCGTCGGTGATCACCACATCGACGGCCGACAGCGAAAATGCCTTGGAGGTCCCGCTGACGCCCCATTTGCTCGAATCGGCGAGGAGGACAACGCGCCGGGCCATGCGAACGAGGTTTCGCTTCGTTCGCGCCATGTCTTCGTTCACGTCGACCACATCCAGTGACGAGTCTATCGCATGCGCTCCAACAAAGACCTGATGCGCCACCAAGCCGCCGAGAGCCGTATCGGCATCGGTGATCAGCGTGCTCACCGTGTCGGGATAGACCCGGCCGCCGATCATATGAACGTCGAGCCCGGGACGATGCATAAGATGCTGCACGATATTCATGGCCGTGGCCGCGACCACGACATTGCTGAGCGGCGGTAACAGCATGGCAACCTGCATCAATGTCGAGCCGCCGTCGAAGATGACCGATTGGTTGTCCTCGAACAGGTCTACCGCCGCCCGGGCGATCCGCTTCTTTGCGTCGAGGTTCGTTTGCATCCGCCGGGCGAACGCGGCCGTAGTCGAATCGGTGGTCCGGGTCACCGCCCCTCCTCGGGTCTTGGTCAGTAGTCCCTTGCGGTCCAGTATCTCAAGGTCGGAGCGCACCGTCACTTCCGACACGCCAAACCCGTCTGACAGGTCCTTCGTGCGAACCTGTCCGCTGCGTTGCACCTCACCCAGGATCGATTGGCGTCTTTGCTCCGACAACATTGCCCTGCCCTTGCTTCCCTGCGCCAAGCAACCGCTCTGGCCTCGGCTCACCTTACCAAAAATACGCAAATTCGAAAGCTTTCGAAAGATTGTATTTCTCATTTCTTTCGGAAACACTGGGTCCAGGATTTTTAAATCAACCGATTGGGAAATTTTGCACTCATGAGCCTAGGAACCAAGGTGCGTCTTGCGCGCCTCTTCTCGCATCCATCGGGGAAACTTTTCGGCGGCGCGGTCGACCACTTCGTCGGCTATGGTGACGTGCGCAAAGGCGGCCTTGCCGACCTGCCGGGTGCGCTCGCGCGCGTCATGGTAGGCAAACCCGACTACGTCAGCATCCAGCCTGGCACCGCGCGCCATCTGTGGCCGCAATACGCGGGCAAAGCTTCCCTGGTGATTCAGGCGGGCTGCTTCACTCCGGACGATCGCATCAGCGAGTTGATCGCAACGCCCGAGGATGCGGTCCGCGCGGGGGCCGATGCGTTGGCCGTGGCCATTCCGGTGCGCGGCGCGACCGAGGGCAAATACATACGCTGGCTGACCGATTCGGTAAATGCAGCGGCCCGCTACGGCATGCCCGTGGTGGCGCATATCTACCCTCGCGATTTCACCGACGGAGCAAAAATCGTCTTCACCCCCGACGAGATCGCCTATGCGGCGCGGATCGGCTACGAGTCCGGCGTCGACGTGATCAAGATCGGCTACACGGGCGATTTCGAGTCATTCCGAGAGACCGTCCGGACCTGCCCGGTGCCGGTTGTGATCGCGGGTGGTCCGAAGACCGATACGCTGCTCGGCGCGCTTCAGCAGACGGCGGACGCCATCCGTGCCGGCGCACGCGGTGCCGTGGTAGGCCGCAATCTCTGGGGACATGGCGATCCGGAGAAGGCAGCGCTTGCCTTTCGGGGCGTCATCCATGACGGCCTCTCGGCGCAAGACGCCCTGGCGAAGGCGGGTGCCTGAACGATGCCCACCGTCCCCTCGATCCTCGGCTTCGGCGCTATTGCGATCGACGACATCGTCTACGTCGATCAGCCGTTGTCGGCGGGCAAGGGGAAGGTTCGGCAAAGTGCCCGTGCTTTCGGGGGAAATGTCGCGACGGCGCTGGCCGCCGTCGTGCGGCTCGGCGGAACCGCCGGGTACATCGGATGGCTGGGCAGTGCCGCGGACGACGCCGTGCTGCGCGATCTCGTTGCGAGCGGTGTTGAAACCGTATTCGCGCCGCGCCATCCCGACGCGCGCCCGGTGCGCTCGCGGATCACCGTCGGCTCGGATGGGGAACGGTTCATCGCGTATGACGACGATGCGATGCTGGGCACCGCTCCGGACTTTCCGGACGATATCCTCAGCCGCGCGACCGTTCTGATCGTCGATAGCTACGCGATCCGGTCGCTGGATGTCGTGGCTCGGGCTCGCGATCTCGGCCTTGCGATCCTCGGCGATATCGAATGGAGCAACGGCCCAGCCACGGAGCGGCTGACCGCGCTCTGCGACCATCTCATTCTTCCGCTCGGCTTTGCGCGGACTGCCACGGGGTGCCGATCGCCCTCCGAGATGCTCGATGCATTGTGGTTGCCGTCGCGGTCTGCCGTGGTTCTGACCGATGGTGGCAGAGGCGTGTACTATCGCGGGCGTGAAGAGACAGGTCTCTGGCACCTGCCCCCGCACCGGGTCGTGGTCGTCGACTCGACCGGCGCGGGTGACTGCTTTCATGGCGCCTACGCCCATGCGTTGACGCGTGGAGCCGACACCGCAGGCCGGGTGGCATTCGCGGCCGCGGCGGCTGCCCTTTCGATAACGGGGCGTGGCGGGCGCGAGGCGCTTCCGACCGACTACCAGGTCACGGAACTCCTGGCATCGACGAACGCGCCGTCAGCAGTCGAACTCAAAAATTCTCATACCGATACTGTAACATAGGCTGAAACTATCTGAGGAAATATTTCGCAGGTGAACATAAGTCGAGGATCATTATAAGAATCAGTGACTTATACTTGTGGAGGGAGGAAGATGGCAGAAGTCATTCTTGAGAATATCTGCAAAATCTACGGGAACAATTTTCGCGCAATCGACCAATTGAACCTATCGGTCGAGGACGGCGAGTTCCTGATTCTCGTCGGGCCATCCGGCTGCGGCAAATCCACCGCGTTGCGAATGATCGCGGGATTGGAGGACATCACCAGCGGCAGCCTTCGGATCGGCGGAGTCGACGTCGTCGACATGCCGCCCAAGGACCGCGACATCGCGATGGTCTTCCAGAGCTACGCGCTCTACCCGCATATGACCGTGTCCGAAAACATCGCCTTTTCGATGCGGCTGGCAGGCAAGCCGAAGGCCGAGCGCAAGAAGCGCGTGGACGAGATCGCCAAAACCCTTCAGCTGACGTCTTTGCTGGACAGCAAACCCGCGAACCTTTCAGGCGGACAGCGTCAACGGGTTGCCATGGGCCGAGCCATGGTGCGCGAGCCGGCCGCCTTTCTCATGGACGAACCCCTTTCCAACCTGGATGCGAAACTGCGTGTTCAAATGCGCGCCGAAATCACCAGCCTGCAAAAGCAGCTCGGCGTAACGACCATATACGTGACCCACGACCAAATCGAAGCGATGACGATGGGGGACAGGGTCGCGGTGTTGAAAGGCGGCGTGCTGCAGCAGGTCGACACACCCAAGAGGCTCTATGAATCGCCGGTGAACGCCTTCGTTGCCGGCTTCATCGGCTCTCCTTCGATGAACCTTTTCGAGGCGACCTTGATGGGCGACGAACTGATGTCCGGCAGCTTCGCCATCCGGCTGCAGGATGCAGCTTTCGTGCGCAGGCCGGGCTTGCGGTCGTATGCGGGGCGCAAGATCGTGTTCGGGATCCGACCGGAGGATCTTTATGACAGCAGCCTCGAATCCGGTCGCAAGTATCAGACGATACCCGCAAAGGTGACTTCGATCGAAGAACTCGGCTCTGAACATATCGTCCACCTGAACATCGACGCGGTCCGGGTGGACTCCGGCGACCCGGACGCGGTGGACGATTTTGGCCTGGCATCGAACGCGGTGGCGAGATTCGAGCCGGTCAGCGCCGTCCACTCCGGCTCGGAAATCCGGTTGGCCGTGGATGATGCCAAGTTCCATTTCTTCGATCCCGAGACGCATCTGGCGATCTGAGGCAGACCGCAGGCGGGAGCGAGGCGCCTGCGAAAGATACTCGCAAGAAGGCTTCTGAATAAAGCAGACGATCGTCCGCATTGTGCGGTCGATCTTAAAGAAGGAGGAGAAAATGATGTTTCGGATACAACCCGCGATGCTGAAAATAGTCGCGGCCGCATGGTTGCTTGGCGCAACCGGCGCCATGGCGGACACGACGCTGGAATTCACCCAATGGTGGGAGCCCGAATTGCCGGCCGGCTCGCTCAGGGCAATCATGAATGACTTCGAGGCTGCAAACCCCGGAATCAAGGTGACGCTGGTCAGCGGCCCCTATGCGACCACGCGAGACCAGATCTCGGTTGGTGCTGCAACTGGAACGCTTAGCGACGTCGTCGGTCTCGACGGCGCCTGGGTGAACAATCTGAACGCGCAGAATGCGCTGGCCGACATGAACCCGATGATGGATGCGAGCGGGTTCGACAAGACCCAGGTCGCGGATATCATCAAGGTGGACGGCAAGGCGGTGATGTTTCCCGTGGCTTCGTTCGTCTATCCGGTCTTCGTCAACATGGACCTCGCCGCCCAGGCCGGCGTGACCAAGCTGCCGTCGACCCGCGCGGAGTTTCTCGAAGCCGCCAAGAAGATGACCCATGCCGACAAGAACCAGTATGGCTGGGTGCTTCCCTTGTCGCTGCAAACGCCGTCCGGTGTCCAGAACGACCTGATGTCGTGGGTCTGGGCCTCGGGTCAATCGATGATGGCTGACGGCAAGCCGGCTCTCGAGGGCAAGCCGGTCGTCGATATGCTCACCTTCGTCAAATCGCTGAACGACGCCGGCGTCATCTCGCCCGGCATTGCCACCAAGACCGAACAGGAAAAGGTCGAGGAATTCGTCAACGACCGGGTCGGGATGATGATCGACTCGCTCGCGCATGTGAACCTCATCCGCGAACGCAATCCCAAGCTGAACTTCGACCTCATCCCGGTCCCGGTCGTGGAGAACTACAACGGCAAGCGCGGCCTTCCCTACGCCTCTTGGGGCATCGGCATCTCTGCGGCCTCGAAACATCAGGAGGAAGCCTGGAAGCTCGTCCAATATCTGATGAGTGAAAAGGTGAACGCCAAGCTCGTGTCGCTTGCAAACGCCTTCCCGGGCAACGTCAACGCCAAGCCCGATTTCGTGACCTCGGACAAGGCTTTCGCCAAGGCTTTCGAAATCTACAAGACCGGCTATCTCGCCAACGAGTTCACCGGTCTGCCGGTGGCTGAAGACTTGATGACCAAGTTCGACGTGGAAGCCCAGAAGATGCTCGCCGGCGAGCAGTCTCCGGAACAAGCCGCAGCAAACGCTCAAAAGGGCTGGATGGCGAAATTCTGAACGGCCTGTTCCCCGTTTGCTATCTTCCACCGGGTGGCCTGACTTCGAGCAGGCCACCCGTCAACAACGGATCGGCAATTGAGATGGACCTGTTTCCGAAGCGCACCTTCCTCTTGAAGGCGTATCCCAAGGGTGGCACATGACTCGGCAGAAGCGCTCCCACCATAGACTGAAACGAGCGGTCGCACCCTATCTCTATCTGTCACCCTCGCTCCTCATAATCGGCCTCCTGATGCTGCTGCCGATGGTGACGGTGATTGGCTATTCGTTCCAGAACAGCGCGGTGCTGCGTCGCGACCCGTCCTTTGCCGGACTGAAACACTACCAGGCGATCTTTGCCGATCCGGTGTTCTGGGCTTCGCTGTGGCACACGCTCTACTTCACATGCATGAGTGTCGTCTTCCACATGACCATCGGCATGGTCTTCGCACTCATGCTGAACAGCGACCGCATCAATCCGACGCTGCGCAATATTCTGCGCGTGCTCTACATACTGCCATGGCTGTTCACCGCGGTGATTATCGCCGTGATCTGGCGCCTCCTGCTCGAGCCGAACGGTGTCGTGAACAGCGTTCTCATGCAGATGGGCATCATCGGTTCCAAGGTCGAGTGGTTTTCCTCGCCCGCGACCGCGCTGCACGCCGTCACCTTCGCCAATATCTGGGCGGGCTACCCGCTTTTCATGGTCAGCCTGCTCGCAGGCTTGCAGGGCATTCCCAGGGATTTCTACGAGGCCGCCGATATCGACGGGGCGAAAGCCTACCAGAAGCTGATCTTCATCACCATCCCGCAGCTGATGCCGATCATCATCAGCATCTCGCTGCTCGACTTCATCTGGACCATGCAGGTCTTTCCATTGATCTGGATAACGACGGGCGGCGGTCCGATCTACTCGACCGAGGTCCTCAGCACCTACACGTATAAGCTGGCGTTTTCGAGTTACAACCTGTCGCAGGCGTCAGCGAGCGCCGTGGTCATCCTGCTGATCTCGCTCGGCCTGACGCTGCTCTACATCCGCTGTCAAAAGGCTCGGTAGTCACCATGAGGAAAAGGCACACACCGAAAGACAGGCTGATCACCGTCGCGCTCCATGTCGCGCTTGCCGCAGGGCTCTTTTTCGCGGCCTTCCCGATCTACTGGATGCTGAGCAGCTCGTTCAAGTCGAATACCGAAATCTTTGCCCTGCCACCAACCGTCCTGCCGAAGGCCTTCACGCTGGAAGCGTATGCGGCCATCCTTGGCGACCCGGTAAAGCTGCGCTTCTTCTTCAACAGCTACTTCGTGGCCGGAGCGGTGACCGTGCTGACGGTGCTGATCGCCTTGCTGGCCGCCTACGGGTTCAGCCGTTTCAATTTCCGCGGCAAGGGCAGCCTCAACACACTCATCATCAGCACGCAGACGATCCCGCCGATCACGCTTTTGATCCCCTTCTTCGGGCTTGTCGTCTCGTATGGCATCTTCGACACCTACGTCGCACTGATCCTGACTTACCTGGTGTTTACGCTGCCCTACGCGATCCTGCTGATGACGGGATATCTGAACACCTTGCCCCGCGATCTCGATGAAGCGGTGGCTGTCGACGGCGGCACCAGCTGGACCGCACTCTGGCGGGTGATTGTCCCGATTTCACTGCCTGGTATCGTGGCGACGTCGGTCTACACCTTCCTGTTGTGCTGGAACGAATTTCTCTTTGCGCTGACGCTGACGAAGTCAACGTCCATGCGCACCGTCCCCATCGGCATCCAGCTGTTGATGGGGCAGCACGCCTTCGAATGGAACCAGATGATGGCGATGAGCGTGCTCGGCTCGCTACCGCTCTTGATCATCTACCTCGTTGCCCAGAGGTTCTTCCTCGCCGGCATGACCGCGGGCTCGGTCAAGTAGGATGTCCCTCCCACGGAGAACCGATGGGGTAGGCCGCGCGTCGAAATCGATGGATTGGACCTTCTCTGCTGGCAGGCGATATCACCGCGGCCTCGGGCGTCGTCACAGCGCCGCTGATCGTGCTCGTGCTGTTCTTCCAGCGCCATATCATCGAAGGGCCTATGCAGGTGAAATCAAGGAATGAAAGGATGACTGTGAAAGACCTGAAACTCGGCTGCCAGACCTTTACCTGGGAAATGCTCGGAGACCGCTTTGCCGGCGGCCCAGACGATCTCCTGAAGGCGATCGCCGACGGCGGCTATGCCGGCATCGAGATCACCGACACGATGATCGGCCGCTATGCCGACAGGCCGGCTGAATTCGCCGCCGCGCTGAATTCGACCGGCCTCACGCTGGTTTCCTTCGCCTTCGGCTCGAAGAGCGGCTTCACGCTGAAGGAGAGCATCGGCGCCGACCTTGAGGCGGCGCAGCGCTGGATCGATTTCGCCGCTGCCTTTCCCGGCGCGCTCGTCTCCATGGGCTCGGCCACCGTCGTGTCCGACGGCCCGCGCGACGACAAATTCCCTGTTGCAGCAGAGGTCTACAACAGAGCCGGCGAGCTCGGACGCAAGGCCGGCGTCGACGTCGCCGTCCATCCCAGCTCCCACCACAACACGCTTCTGTTCGACCGTGCCGACTACGATCGGATTTTTGGGCTGATCGACCCGTCACAGGTCGGCTGGGTGCCGGACACCGGCCACATATTGCGCGGCCACAAGGACATGGCCGACACGCTCACCACCTACCGCGACCGCATCCGCTACGTGCACCTGAAGGACGTCGATGCAAGCGGCAACTGGGCGATGCTCGGCAAGGGCGTCTGCGATACCCAGACAGTGATCGATATCGCCAGCACGGCGCCACGCTTCAACGGCTGGCTGGTGCTGGAAGAGGAATCCGAGACCGCCGCCGCCGACCCGGCAGCCGCGGTCAAGACCAACCGCCAGACCATGCGCGGCTACGGCGCGTGAGGAAGAGACCATGATCCGCAAGCAAGACCGTCGTCTTCGTGTCGGTGTCCTCGGCTGCGGGCCGATCGCGCAATTCGCCCATCTGGAATCCTGCGTGAAAGCCAGCAACGCCGACCTCTATGCGATCTGCGATGCCGCCCCCGATCTCCTGGCCCGCATGGGCGCAACCTATGAGCCTGAGAAAATGTATGGCGACTACGACGCCATGCTGGCCGATCCGCAGTTGGAGGCGGTGATCGTCGCCACCTCGGACGCCTATCACGTTCCGATGTCGATCAAGGCACTGGAGGCCGGCAAGCACGTGCTGTGCGAAAAGCCGATCGGCGTCTCGGTCGAAGAGGGTCAGAAACTCGCCGATGCCGTCAAGCGCTCCGGCAAGGTGCTGCAGGTCGGCCATATGAAGCGCTTCGACCCGGCGCTGGAAGCGGCGCGCGATTTCGTCCGCGACGAGATGGGCGAGATCTTGGCGCTAAAAGCCTGGTATTGCGATTCCACCCATCGCAATACCAACACCGACGCCATCCAGCCGCTGCCTGTCACCAGCAAGCTGGCACGGAAGCCGACCGGCAATCCAAAGGCCGATCTAAGACAGTATTTCATGCTGGCGCACGGCTCGCACCTCGTCGACACCGCGCGTTTCCTGTGCGGCGAGATCGTTGCGGTGCGCGCCCGTCTCAACGAGAAGTTCGGCGCCTACTGCTGGTTCGTCGAAACGGAATTCGCCAATGGGGCCTTGGGCCATCTCGACCTGACGGTGGCCGTCCGCATGGACTGGCATGAGGGCTTCCAGCTCTATGGCGAAAACGGCTCTGTCATCGCGAAGACCTTCAATCCCTGGTACTTCCGGGCGAGCGAGGTCGACATCTTCCACGAGAAAGACGCGACGTCGCGAAAGCCGCTCGGCGCCGACGGGCATTTCTTCAGGCGCCAGCTCGAAGGCCTCGCCGACACGGTGCTTGACGGCAAGCCGATGCGCGGCGCCAACGTCGAGGACGGCCTTGCCTCGATCCGCGCCATGGTGGCGATCGCCCGTTCGGTCGAAACCGGTGATCGCGTCGAGATCGCCTCCGTAACGGGAGCGGTCTGATGCAGATCGGGGTGTTCGCCAAGACCTTCCCGGGCAGCGAGCCGGCTGGCGTGCTGGCAGCGGTCCGCGACGCGGGATTTGCCGTCACCCAGTTCAACCTTGCCTGCGCCGGGCTGCCGTCGATGCCGGATGCGGTGCAAAAAGACGCCATTGATGCCATCGCGGCCGCATCCAATGCTTGCGGTGTCGCCCTGGCAGCGCTCTCGGGAACCTACAACATGGCCCATCCCGCCAAAGCTGTGCGCGATGACGGCCTGCGTCGGCTTGGCGTGGTCATCAAGACCGCGGCAGACCTTTCCGTTCCGCTGGTCACCTTGTGCACGGGAACGCGCAACGCGGACGATCAGTGGGCATATCATCCCGACAATACCGAGCCCTCGGCATGGGACGACATGGCGGGCGAGATGAAAAAGGCGCTTCAACTCGCCGAGCGTCACGGCGTTGATCTCGGCATCGAGCCCGAACAGGCCAACATCGTCACCTCGGCGTCGGACGCGATGCGCCTGATCGCCGAGATGGGCTCGACACGGCTGCGTATCGTGCTCGATCCAGCCAACCTGTTCGAGCAGGCGAGCCCGGCCGAAGCACGCGCCATCGTCGCCGCCGCCGTCGAACGCACCGCGGGCCACGTCGCCATGGCCCATGCCAAGGACCGCTTTGCCGACGGCCGCTTTACCACCGCCGGTCGGGGTGTCGTCGACTGTGCGGATTTCGTCGCCAGGCTGAAAGCATCGGGCTTTGACGGGCCGCTGGTCACGCATGGCCTCTCGGCCGAAGAGGCACCCAGCGTTGCCCGCTTCCTCAAAGGGCTGGTGTGATGGCGCGCCTGGTTACGCTGCTTCTCGATGACGCCGCGCTTCAAGTCTGCGACCATGGCGACGGGCTTGCGGTCGTCTTTCAGCATGGGCTGGGCGGCGGCGAGTCGCAGGTCGCCCAGGCTTTCCCTTCCGGGACGGGGTTGCGGCGCATCACGCTGGAATGCCGCGGACACGGCGCCTCCGGACTGGGCAGCCGCCGTCCGTTTTGCCTGAGCATGTTCGCGGACGATGTTGTTGCCGCCGCCGATCAGGCCGGCCTCGACCGTTTCGTCGCCGGCGGCATTTCCATGGGCGCGGCGATCGCCTTGCGCCTGGCCTGCCGTCACCCGGGTCGCGTCGCCGGCCTGCTGCTGGTGCGGCCGGCCTGGATTTTCGACAGCGCGCCGGTGAACCTGCGGCCGATCGCCGAGGTTGCCAAGCTTATCCTGGACCACGGCCCCGACGATGCCAGGACGATCTTCGCGCAATCGGAAACCGCCGCGCGCCTGCAGCGCGACGCGCCCGACAACCTTGCCTCGCTGTTCGGCTATTTCGACCGGCCGGACGCCGCGCCATTCGCGCAGGTCCTCGCCGACATTGCCGCCGACGGCCCAGGTGTTTCTGCGAGTGACGCCGCTGCCCTTGGCATCCCCACGCTCGTCGTCGGCAATGCCATGGATGCGGTGCATCCGCTGACGGCGGCCCATACGCTCGCGGCGGCGATCCCCGGCGCAACCTTTGCCGAAACCTCTCCCAAGGCACTCGACAGCGTCAGGCATTTCGCCGAGCTGCAGGCTGAGATCACGACCTTCCTTCACGCTCACTTCAACACCCGGAGCCTTGTTCCGTCATGACGACCAAATCCCTGTCCGGCCCCGCTGCCATCGCCGCCCTTACGCGCAGCCGGCTGCTCGGTGAGTTTTCGCTGTGGTCGGCCGACCTTGCCAATATGGAGCGCGACCTGAAGCGCATAGAACCTCATGTCGACCTCCACCACATCGACGTCGCGGACGCCCGCTTCACCCCCGGCTTCCTGTTCTTCCCTGACCTGGTGGCGCGGATCGCCGGGCTGACGGCAAAGCCGATCCATGTGCATCTGATGGTCGAAGCCGAGATCGTCGAGGAGCAGACGCGTCAGTTCATCGAGGCCGGCGCCGACCTGGTCAGCGTCCATGCCGAAAACGGCGAAGCCGGCCTGCGCGCCGTGCAACTGGCGCGTGAGCTCGGCGCCGAAGCCGGCGTGGTGCTCAGGCTGGAAACGCCGGTCGCTGCGGTCACCCCGTTCCTGCCCGAAGTCACGTTTGTGACGCTTCTTGGCACATCTATCGGCGTCAAGGGCCAGAGCCTTTCCGAACAGGCCTGCCCACGCCTGATAGAGGCGCGTACACTAATGCGGCAAGCCGGCCGGGAGGCCGACATCATCCTGGCTGCCGACGGCGGCATTCGCCACGAGACCGTGCCGCGCTTGCGCGCCGCCGGGGCCGAGACGGTGGTGCTCGGATCTCTCGCATTCGGCGACCCCGACCTTGCGCAGCGCATGGCCTGGCTGCATGGGCTGAAGGTCGCCGCCTGATGACAAGACTGGCCCTCGCCTTCGATCTCGGCGGAACGGACCTGCGCGGCGCGCTGGTCGAGAGCGGCGGCGTCGTCGTCGCGCAGGTTTCGGCCCCGACGATGGCGATCGCGGGATCGGATGCGGTGATCGGCCAGATCATCGCACTGGCCGGGGCTCTTCTGACACAGCGCCCACAGGCGGATGTCGTCGGCATCGGCATCGGCGCACCGGGTCCGCTCGATCCCAAAGCCGGGATCGTGATCGCTCCGCCGACGCTGGCCGGCTGGCACGATGTGCCGTTGATTGACATTCTCGGCAAGCATTTCGACCTGCCGGTGCGGCTGGAAAACGACGCCAATGCGGCGGCCCTTGGCGAATGGCGCTTCGGCGCCGGCCAGGGCACCGGCTCCCTGGTGTTCGTCACCGTATCGACCGGCATCGGCGGCGGGGTCGTTGCCGACGGCCACATCTATCACGGCCGACGCGGGCTTGCCGCCGAGATCGGCCACATGACCATCACCGGAGAGGGCGACCGCTGCTTCTGCGGCGCCGTCGGCTGTTTCGAGGCGGTTGCCTCCGGAACCGCGCTCGGGCGGCGTGCCACAGCGCTGACAGCACCGGGCGACGGCTCCCTGCTCAGGCGCCTTTCGGCCGACGGCGACGTTTCAGCCAGGCACGTCGTCGAGGCCGCACGTGCCGGCGATATCAGCGCGCTCGAGTTGATCGAGGCGGAGGCAAGGTGGCTCGGCATCGGCTTCACCAACCTGCTTCACCTCTATTCGCCGGACCTGATCGTCATGGGCGGCGGCCTTGCCAACGGTTTCGACCTGTTGGCTCCAACCATCAAGGCAACCGTCGAGCAGCGGGCCATGCTGGCCTACCGGGATGTGCCGATCGTGCCAGCGCAGCTTGGCGACCGCGCAGGACTGATCGGCGCGGCCAGCCTGATCCTGTGGGAAGGCGAGCCGGGCGCGCCATTGGCGATGGCGCAAGTGCCTTGACCTCGAGATGTCGGCGGGACAGCGCCCCCCTCTGGCCTGCCGGCCATCTCCCCCACGAGGGGGGAGATCGGCAGCTTCGGTGTTTCGCTTCTCCTGAGATGGTGCAGTTTGGCGAAAGCAGCGATGACAGCCAATCTCCCCCAAGTGGGGGGAGATGTCCGGCAGGACAGAGGGGGGCGCGAAGGATCGCTACAGTCTTCATTCTGCGCCGCTGCATCGCCCGACTGAGCTGGCGGGCGCGCAACCTGCCTCCTACTTCCCGCAATGGTGATCGTTGATCTTGTTCAACGCATTCGCGTCGGGCCCGACCCGGTGATAGGAGCAGGCTCCTGCGGCTGTCGTGAACAACTGCCGGTCATAATAGCGCGGGCCGCCGAACAGAATGTCGATGATGTTGCCTTCGGCGGGAACGTAGCGCTCGGGCTCAGCCCGTTGGTCGCGATTTCCAGCGAAGGCCGAGGCGGACATGCTGCAGCCCATCGCGAAAACGAGAGCAAGGATCGCAAAGCGTTTTGTCGTCATCGGCAACCCCTTCTGACGGTTCGGCTTTTCACCATACATCCAAAATCGCCAGCCGGACAAAAGTTCCCTCACTCTGGCCAGACCAGCTCAACCATCCCACCTGTCACAATAGCTTTATCCTGCAGCGATAGGGAGAGCGTTCTCGCATCCGGCGCCCAGCCGGATCCGTCTCTTCACACGAAGTGGGGTTTTCCATGCGCAAGATCATTCTCGCCGCCATGCTTTTGGCATCCGCCATTGCAGGCGCTTCGGCTGCCGACGGCAAGCTGGTCGTCTACACCAGCCAGCCCAACACCGACGCCCAGCAGACCGTCGATGCCTTCATGGCGAAATACCCCGCAGTCAAGGTCGAATGGGTGCGCGATGGAACACCGAAGATCCTGGCCAAGCTGCGTGCCGAGATCGAAGCCGGCCAGCCGCAGGCGGATGTGCTTCTGATTGCCGACGTCGTGACCATGGAAGGGCTGAAGAAGGAAGGCCGGCTGCTCGCTTATCCCGAGGCTGATGTCTCCGGCATCGAGGCTGCGCTCTACGACAAGGACAAGACCTATTTCTCGACCAAGCTGATCACCACCGGCATCGTCTACAACGCCAAGGCGCCCTTCGTGCCGGCGAGCTGGGAAGATCTCACCAAGCCGGAGGCCAAGGGCCTTGTCGCGATGCCCAGCCCGCTGACCTCGGGTGCTGCGATGATCCACACCGTGACGCTGACCGGCAACCTGCCGCAAGGCTGGGATTATTACAACGCGCTCGCCAGGAACGGCGCCCAGGCAAGCGGCGGCAATGGCGACGTGCTGAAGGCCGTCAGCGGCGGCGACAAGCTGTTCGGCATGATCGTCGACTACATGCCCATTCGCGAGAAGGCCAAGGGCGCGCCCATCGAGTTCGTATTCCCCAGGGAAGGCGTTTCGGCCGTCACCGAGCCGGTCGCCATCCTGTCCACGGCCAAGAACGCCGACGCCGCCAAGGCCTTCGTCGATTTCCTGCTGTCCAAGGACGGACAGCAGACCGCCGCCAAGATGGGCTACATTCCGGCACGCGCCGATATTGCCTTGCCGGCCGGCTATCCCGATCGCTCGTCGATCAAGGTGCTGGGTTACGATGCGGCCGCCGCACTCGCCAACGACGCCGCCAATAAGGAAAAGTTCGGCGCCGTGATGAGCCAGTAGGCAGCCCGCTACCAAGTGGTGTCGTCCGCGCAGCATATCCTTCCCGGGCGGTCCGTGCCGGCTCGGCGCCGGCCCGGGGTGCGGGCCACATCAGGGTTTCGCGGGTCGGCGCTCGCCGTCCTGCTGGTAATCGCTCTGCTCAGTCTGCTGCCGATGGTCAGGCTCCTCGTCGCGGCCGTCGCGCCGGGCGGCGAACTCGACTTCGGCGCATTCGCCGAACGCCTGGCCAAGCCCGCCGCCTTGCGGGCGATGTGGCATACGCTGGATACTGCTTTTTTCGGCGCCGTGCTGGCGATCTGCCTCGGCAGCCCCTTTGCCGTCGCCATCACGATGACCGACCTGCCGGGACGAAAGCCCCTCGGCTTCCTGCTTTTGCTGCCGCTGATGATCGCGCCACAGGTCACCGCTTTGTCTTGGCTGCACCTGTTTGGCCCCTCCAGCACGCTTCTCGGCATGGTCGGCATGGCGCCGCCGCCGGGAACACCCAACCCAATGCTTGGCCGCAACGGCATCATCCTGCTTTACGCCGTCCAGCATGCACCGATCGTCTTCATCACGCTGCGGGCCGGACTTGCGCGGATTCCTCGCGATCTCGTCGAGGCGGCGAGGGCCTCCGGCGCCAGGCCGCTATCCGTGCTGTGGACCATCGTCCTGCCGGTCGTGCGTCCGTATATCGTGGCTGCGGCGGCACTGGCCTTCGTTTCGGGCGTCGGCAATTTTGGCATTCCCGCTTTGCTCGGAATGCCGGTCAATTATCTGACGCTGCCAACGCTGATCTATCAGGACCTGTCGAGCTTCGGGCCCGGTGTCCTGCCGCAGATCACGGCGCTGTCGGTATTGGTCGGGGCACTGGCGCTGGCCGGTGTTGCTTGCCAGTCGCTGGCCCTGCGTGGCGCCGCTCACCGCTTTACGTCAGGCACCCCGGCGCGTTTCGAGCTCGGGCGCTACCGCCTGTTGCTGGCCGGCCTCGGTTGGCTGGTGATCGGTTTCATCCTTGTGCTTCCGGCTTGCGCGCTGCTGGCGACGTCGCTCGTCCCGTCCTTCGGCGTGCCGCTGGGCTGGCAGACGATGACCGTGTCCAACTATGCCGAGGTTCTGGTCCGCCAGGCTTCGACCGTTCGTGCCCTCCGCAATTCCCTTCTGTTTGCTGGCAGCGCAGCACTGGTCCTCGCCATCGGCGTGATACCGGTGACCGCCGTGCTCGAACGGCTCGGCCGGCGTTGGCAGCGTCTGCTCGGTGGCATCGTCGACCTGCCCTATGCGGTTCCCGGCGTCGTGCTTGCCATTGCCTGCATCCTGTTGTTCCTGCGCCCGCTGCCGCTGATCGGCAGCCTCTATACAACGGCCTCGATTATCGTGGTCGCCTATGTGATGCGGTTTTTCACGCTCGCCTTGAAACCGGTGGCGACCGCGGTCGGTCAGATTTCACGCGATCTGAACGAGGCAGCGGCAGTGTCGGGAGCCGGCTCGCTGCGCCGGCTTGCAACCATAACCGCGCCGCTCGTCGCGCCAGCGGCAGTGGCGGGCGGACTGCTCGTCTTCATGAGCGCGTTCAACGAGCTGACGGTCTCGGCCTTGCTCTGGTCGAGCGGCAACGAGACGTTGGGCGTGGTGCTGTTCAGCCTCGAGGAAGCCGGTCTGGGAACGCAGGCCGCCGCGATCGCCGCTTCCACGATTGTCGTCGTCGTCGTCCTGCTGCTTGTGCTCGACCGGTTCGGGCGGCGGCTTCCGGCCGGCGTGTTGCCCTGGCGGTGATGCGTGTCGCCCAACAGCATGCCCTCGGCTTGAGCCGGGGGTGCGCAGCGGTTTTGGGACGACGACATGCATAAAACAGCGACTGAAAGCGTGTCGCACGATCCCGCGACGCGCTTGGTTCAGGCTCCTGGAATTATCCAGGCGTCCGAGGCGGAAACGTGCACTCTCTGGCCGGCCGTGACTGCCTCGGTACTGTCGATCAACAATTCCTGTCCCCGGCCCTGTCCTGGCGGCGTCAGCAAGGCCAGCCGCACCTCATGGACCGGACCGCGATAGATGCTGTCGAGCACCGCCGCCGGCATGCCCTCAGGTGAAATCCGCAGCGCTTCCGGCCGCAGCAACACCTTGACCGCTCCTAATGGGCTTCCGGCGGTTCGCACCGAGAAGCGATGCCCTGCTAAGTCGACTGTCGCGGTCCCTGCGGCCTGATCGACCACGAAGCCCGAAACGATGGATCCCCGCCCAACGAAGCCGGCAACAGCGGCATTGGCCGGCGCGCGATAAACCTCCTGCGGCGCCGCCGCCTGCAGCACCTTGCCTCGGCTCATGATGGCGACGCGGTCGGCCAGCGCCAGGGCCTCGGCCTGGTCGTGGGTGACGTAGACGATGGTGGCGCCGGTGCGGCGGTGGATGTCGCGAAACGCGTCGACCATCGAAGAGCGCAAATGCATGTCGAGATTGGCGAGCGGTTCGTCGAACAGGATGATCCTGGCGTCGGCAACGAGGCAGCGCGCCAGCGCCACGCGCTGGCGCTGGCCGCCGGACAGTTCCTCGATACGGCGGCTTTCAAATCCGTTGAGCCCGACCATATCGAGAACCGCGCCAACACGGCCGGCGATCTCGCTCCGTTTGACATGCCGGGCCTTCAGCGGATAGGCGACGTTTTCGCCGACATCCATATGCGGCCATAGCGCATAGGACTGGAAGACGACACCAACGCCGCGCGCTTCCGGCGGCACCTGCCGCTGCGGATCGGCCATCAATTCGTCGCCAAACAGCACGCGACCTTCGCTGGGCGCCTCGAAGCCGGCGATAAGCCTCAGCATCGTGGTCTTGCCGCAACCGGACGGGCCGAGCAGCGCAGTGAAGGAGCCCGCCGCAAAGTCGAGCGAAACGGCGTTCAGCGCGGCGGTTTCGTTGAACCGCTTGGTGAGACCTTCCACCCTGATTTCGCTCATGCTTCACCAATCGTCTTAGCTTTCGTCATGCGCCGATGGCTCGCGCGGCCGTTGCGGCACCCGGCGGCCAATACGTTGGAAATCTGGCCATGACAATGATGCAGCCGGCCTGCGAGATCAGGTTTTCCCGTAACGCAGCGGCGGTGACGGGCAGGCATCAAGGTCGTTCCGGCGATCTGTCCTGCCGCAGGTGCTGCGCCCGGCCTGCGCAGCAATCTATCCCGCAATCTCCAACAAGGAGGATACCAGCAACCGACGTTCGTCTTTTGATAGGACGTCCGAATCGAACAGATTCATGCTGCGAAGTCCTTCGATGGCGAGGTAGCAGACCAGCAGCGCCTTGAGGTCCGGCGTCTCCCCCTTGAGGCGCTCGAAAACCTGCCGCCTGAACGCTTTTATCGGCGTCAGGAAATCGGGATCCTCGGCGATTGCCGAAAATATCCAGGAAGCTGACGGTTTCGATTCCGCGGCATGTTCGGCCGAAAGCTTGATGTAGGTCGCAAGCGGGCTCTCGCCGCTCACGCCGGCAGTGCGGGCCGCGTCCAGCGCCTGCTCGAAGGCGCGCAGATAATCCTCAACCAGCGCCTGCATCAGTTTCGCCTTGGTCGGGAAATTGTACAGCAAGCCGCCTTTCGACACTCCGGCACGGCTGGCGACGGCGTCCAGCGACAGGCTGCCGGGCCCTGTCTCGCGTGCCACATCGGCGGCGGCGGCGAGTATCCTGTCGCGCGAATTCGTTCTTCGGGTTTTCATCAATCCCTCTCCAATACATTAGCCTAGGCGGAATTGACAACACCGTCCAGACGGTACAGTAAGGTCGCCGTCATTTGAAATCGGGACCAGTCACAGGTATGTGTTTGGGTCATCCGACTGTTAAGCCGGGCCATGGCCAAGGGGACTGTTCGTGATCAAGCGCTTCATCATCGCCTTCGTTCTGCTCGTGCTGGTCTGCGGCGGCATCGTCGGCTTCAACTTGTTCCGCGACAATGCAATGCAGCAGTTCTTCGCCACGATGAAGCCCCCTGCCGCGACCGTGTCGACGATGATCGTCAAGCCGACGGAATGGACGCCGGGCGTCGAGGCGATCGGCACTGTCAGTGCGGTCCGCGGCGTCGATCTGACCGTCGAAACCGCCGGCATCGTCAAGGACATCCTGTTTCACGCCAATCAGAAGGTTGAAGCCAACGCGGGTCTCCTTCAGCTCGACGATGCCGCCGAACGCGCCGATCTCGAAGCGACGAAGGCGCAAGCAGCGCTCGACCAGACGGCGATGACACGCGCCCTTGAATTGCAGAAACGCGGTGTCGGCTCGGAATCGACGCTCGACTCGGCGCGGGCAGCCGCATCGGCTTCCACTTCGCAGGTCAACAGGCTGCAGGCGGTGCTCGAGCAGAAGCTGCTGACCGCGCCCTTCAGCGGCACCGTGGGTATCCCGAGGATTGACCTCGGCCAGTATCTCTCACCCGGCACTTCCGTAGCGACACTGCAGGATCTGGAGACGATGCGGGCCGATTTCTCGGTTCCCGAACAGCAGCTTCCGCTGCTGAAGATCGGCCAGACGGTGCGGCTGGGCATTGGTGACGGCGAGTTGCCGTTCACCGGCACCATTCGCGGTATCGACCCGAAGATCGACCCGGCCAGCCGGCTGGTGACGGTCAGGGCCGAGGTCGCCAACCCCGAAGGCAAGCTGACCCCTGGCCAGTTCGTGCAGGTGCGCGTCGAACTGCCCGAGGAAAACAATGTGCTGACGGTGCCGCAGACTGCGCTGACCTCCAGCCTCTACGGCGACTTCGTCTTTGTGGTGCGTCCGGCAAAGCCCGCCGCCGACGCCGCCGCCGCCCCTGCCGCCGCGGCCAGCCCTGAAGAAACGCCCGCCACGGATAGTGCAAAGCCCGCGGCTGAAGCGCCCGCGGCAAAACCCGAGGAAAAACCCGCTGCTGCGCCGGCCGAGCCGACGGCGGAAGAACAGAAGCCGCAGCTCGTGCTCGCCCAGGTGTTCGTCAAGCCAGGCCGTCGCAATGCCGGCCTGGTTGAGATCCTGGAAGGCATCGCCCCTGGCGACGAAGTCGTTACCGCCGGCCAGAACCGCCTTTCCGCCGGCATGTCCGTTGCCGTCGACAACACCATCGACCCGACCAAGCCGGCAAACCAGCAGGCAGCCCAGAAATGAGCTTCTCCGACATCTTCATTCGCCGTCCGGTCCTTTCGACCGTGCTCGCTTTGATGATCCTGCTTCTGGGTTTCCAGGGCATCTTCAGCCTCTCGATCCGGCAGTATCCGGAGGTCGAAGAAACGGCCATCACGATCACCACGGCCTATCCCGGCGCCAGCGCCGACCTGATCCAGGGGTTCATTTCCGCGCCGATCGCCCGTGCCGTCGCTTCGACCGAAAACATCGATTACGTCACGTCAGCGAGCCGGCCGTCCTCAAGCACCGTGACGGTGCAGATGAAACTCGGCTCCAACCCCGACGTCGCGCTGAACGAAGTCTTGTCGAAGGTACAAAGCGTGCGCGGCGACCTGCCGGACGAGGCTGAAGACCCGGTGATCGTCAAGGGCACCGGCGAGCAGTTCGCGATGATGTATATCTCGATGCAGAATCCGAACATGACGCCGGAACAGCTCACCGAATATATCGAGCGCGTCGTGCGGCCGCGCATGTCGACGGTCGAGGGTGTCGCCGACGTGCAGATTTTCGGGGCCGCCGAATATTCGATGCGCGTCTGGATTGACCCGATCAAACTGGCGGCGCGCGGCGTAACGGCGTCGGACGTGCTGACCGCCATCAACGCATCGAATTTCCTTTCAGCACCCGGCAATACCGAAAACGAGTACGTCGCCTCCTCGATCACCGTCCGCTCAACGCTGCAGACGCCGGAGGCTTTCGCCGCTCTTCCGCTTCGTTCGACAGACGGCAATGTGGTGCGGCTGCGTGACGTGGCGCGCGTCGAGCTCGCCGCGGCGAACACCGACACCAGGGTCACTTTCAACGGCAAGCCCGGCATCTTTCTCGCCATCTTCCCGACGCCGGCCGCCAATCCGCTGACGACGGCGGAGGCGATCCACGAAATCGTGCCGACGATCCAGGAGACGCTGCCGCAAGGCATGACGATCGAGATCGTCTACGATTCGACCGAGCAGATCAGCGCCTCGATCGAGGAGGTGTTCAAGACCATCGGCGAAGCGGTCGCCATCGTCATCGTCGTCATCCTGCTCTTCCTCGGCTCGTTCCGCTCGGTGCTGATGCCGATCGTGACCATTCCGCTGTCGCTGATCGGCGTCTGCTTTCTGCTGTTTACGCTGGGCTATTCGATCAATCTTTTGTCGTTGCTGGCCATGGTGCTGGCGATCGGCCTCGTCGTCGACGATGCCATCGTGGTGGTGGAAAACATTCACCGCCACATGGAGGAAGACGGTTTGTCGCCGATGCAGGCGGCCTTCAACGGCATGCGGGAGATCTCATCCGCCGTCATCGCCATGACGATAACGCTGGCCGCCGTGTTCGCGCCGCTGGCCTTCACCGGCGGCCTGACCGGCGCACTGTTTCGCGAATTCGCGGTGACACTTGCCGGCTCGGTGGTGCTTTCGGGTGTCGTTGCCCTCACCGTCACGCCGATGATGTCGGCACGCATCCTGAGGGCCGGCTCGCACAGCCGCTTCCAGCGTATTGTCGACAGCACGTTCGGGCGCGTCGAAAACATCTATGAGCGGCTGGTCAGCGGCTCGTTGAAATACCGCCCGGTGACGCTGATGATCGTCATCTCACTGGTCGCCACGACCGGCTTCATGTTCACCAAGACCGCGAGCGAACTGGCGCCGGAAGAAGACCAAGGTTTCCTGCTGTCGATTGTGAATGCGCCGCGCTATGCCACGTCGGACTACACCGAGACCTATGTGAACCAGATTCTCGGGCTGATGAACGACATCCCCGAAACCAGGGCGCGGTTCTCCGCCGTCGCGTTCCAAGGCCCGACGAACAACGCCTTCGTCGGCTTCGCATTCAAGGACTGGGCCGAGCGCGCGCGCAGCTCGAAGGAACTTCAGGAAGACATCACCGCCCGCCTTGCCAAGGTGGCGGGCGTCGAGGCTTTCGTCTTCGCCCCGCCGACACTGCCCGGCTCCGGCGGCGGCCTGCCGGTGACCATGGTGGTGCGCTCGACCGGCGATGCCTCCCAGGTGTTCGAGGCGGCCGAGGACATCAAGAACAAGGCGCAGGCCTCCGGTCGCTTCCTCGCCGTGCAGAATTCGATGTCCTTCGATGCGCCTCAAGTGACGGTGACGATCGACCGCGACCGTGCCGCGGCGCTCAACCTGCCGATCGCCGACATCGGCCGGACGCTGACCCTCCTGGTCGGCGGCGCCGAAGTGGCGCAGTTCGACCGCGAATCCAACAGCTACGACATCATCCCGCAGGTGCCGCAGAACTTCCGCGACAACCCTGAAAAGCTGGCCGAGTATTTCGTGCGCAGTGCTTCGGGCGAGATGGTGCCGCTCTCGGCGGTGGTGAAGATCTCGACCAACGCCTCGCCAGCCGTGATCGAGCAGTTCAACCAGTTGAACTCCGCCACGATTTCCGCTCTGCCATTGCCCACCCTGACCACCGGCGACGGGCTGAGGACCATCGAGGACATCGCCAGGGAAAGCCTGCCCGACACGTTCTTCATCGACTATACCGGCCAGTCGCGGCAGGAGAAGGAACAGGGCTACACGATCATCATCGCCTTCGCGGCAGCCGTTCTCGTCATCTATCTGGTGCTGGCGGCGCAGTTCGAAAGCTTCCGCGATCCGCTGATCATCATGATGTCGGTGCCGCTGTCGATCTTCGGCGCAATCGTGCCGCTCAATCTGGGGCTGGGAACGCTCAACATCTACACGCAGGTCGGCCTGATCACGCTGATCGGTCTGATCACCAAGCACGGCATTCTTCTGGTCGAGTTCGCCAACCAGCAGCGCGAGCTCCATGGGATGCGACGGCGTGATGCGATCGTCGCCTCGGCCAGAGTGCGGCTAAGGCCGATCCTGATGACGACGGCGGCGATGGCGCTCGGCGTGGTGCCGCTGATCATCTCCAGCGGCGCCGGCGCGGCGGCGCGCTATTCGATGGGCTTGGTGATCTTCACCGGCATTCTGGTGGGGACCATGTTCACCCTGTTCGTGGTGCCGATGTTCTACACCTTCATTGCCAGCAAGGACCTGCCGCATCACGCCGAGAAGCCGGACCCGAAGCTGATGCCGGCACCGGTTGATTGATTGACAAAAGGCCGGAAATTTCCGGCCTTTTCTTGGGCAGTGATGTCCGACCGCAACGTATCTATAAAAGCGGATCATCTTGGCTATCTATTTGATGATGACGATCCGGGTGTTGGCCGGACCGAAAATCTCGACAAGCTGGTAGAAATCGGCGGCGTTGTCCGGATGCAGCCGCACGCAGCCATGCGAGGCCGGCCGTCCCAGGCGCTTGACGAAATTGGTCGCATGTACAGCGTAGCCACCCTTGAAGAAGACCCAATGCGGCATCGGCGCGTTGTCATATTTCCTCGAATACCACATCTGGTGCATGCGGGTCGGCTTGAACGAGCCGGTCGGGGTGACATGCCCCTTGCCGCCGGTCGAGACTTTCCACGCGAAGGTCGGCCGCCCGTCGACGAGGACTTCCATCGTCTGCTGCGAAAGCGAAATCCGCGCCACGATCTGATTGGCGGCCCGATTGGCGGCATGGGCAACGCCGTTGCCGGCGCCGAACAGAAGAACCGTGCCCGCGGTGACGGCGGCAGCGATGTTGATGAGCTTGGCGGAAATGGCAGTGTACATGATATCCCCCTGTCTGCCGGGCATGGCCGACTCCAATTCGATGACTGGCTTGTCGTTGGGTCACGTTTCGAATTGATTTCGCGCGGCGGACGTTTCTGTTTCGTATCTGTTTGCTCTGGTTAACGGCCGGAAGCCGATCCGAGGGTTTCGCAGGGGCATAACCTTGGGGCAACGCCCTCGGGGTTGAGCTGAGCCGGCCCTGCGCACGGCAGTGCCATCTCCGAGTCGAAAGCGCGGTTTCGCTCATTGGAAAGAAACTTGGCTCGAAACCAATCGGCAACAAAGCGCGGACTCGAGCGGCATGATCTGGATACAGGCCACCCGCAAAGTTGACCCAACGAAAACAGCCGGCACAAACGAAGATGAACATCAGTCGAACGCGATCTCCCGGCTGTTCAGGATAAGCATTGCCGCAGCGTTTATTGGCGGCGCCGGCACCTTCGCCGGCAGCCAGACGACCTAGCTTGCGGGGATGACTTCAGGCGAAGTTTCGACGCTGCATGCCGCACTGTTTTTCGCCACGGTCTAGATCGTGTCCAGCCTGCGCATAACCGGCTCAAGGCCCTCTGGCGGGTCGGTTTTGGGCTGAAGAAGATGCGCGGCACCTCCGGCAACTTGCAGCCGTGAGGACCGAAGGCCCGCGCCGCAACGGGGGGCTCCGCTGGCGGCGCGGGCACTTCGGGGGTTTCCCTGAAGCGAACCTAAAACCAAATTTGGGGACGAAAACGATGAACACGAAATTTGCAGCTTCGGTGCTTTCCGCACTGCTCTACGCACAGGGCCTGCTCGGCTTTGCCGGCCTCGCCACCGTGCTTCTTAGGGATCGTGCTCATGCGAGCGAATTCATCGCGGGCAGCGAAAGGCCGTCAGGTCCATCGCTTCTTGTCGTGCGCTGAGCGCCTGGGCCTGTGGACAATACGGTGAGGGGCTCGGCCTCAGTCGGCGAACTGCGTCGGCGGATCGAACCGGTAGCCGGCGCCACGTATGGTGGTGATGGTTTCGGTGTCGAGCTTGCGGCGCAGCCGCACGATGCGCGAATCGATCGAGCGATCGAAGGCATCGGCATTTTCGGCGGGCGCGGCGGCAATGATGTCGTCGCGCGTCAAGACCTTGCGCGGACTGGCCAGGAACAATCTGAGCAGCGCCACCTGACCCGGCGACAATTGTTCTTCCGTGCCGGAGCGATGCATGACCATGGCCGACCGGAGGTCGACCGTCGCGTTCTCCAGCACGACCAATTCCCCGGCGTTCCTGCCGCGCCGTGCCAGCAAGCCGCCGATACGGGCGGCGAGTTCCCTGACATTGAGCGGGCTCTCGACGACGTCGGCGGCGCCGAGTTCAAGCGCCAGCACCTTGTCGACGAGATCGGCCGGCCGGCAGATCAGGATGAAATCCGGCCCGCCCTCGCCGCCATGGCGCTTGAGCAGATCACGCCCTTCCGCCTGGCTGAGGCTGTCGCCGACGACGACGACATCTATGCCCTTCCCGGAAAGCAAGGATTCGGCCTCCCACGGCTGCCGCACTGCGCGCACGTCATGACCGCGCCGTTCGAGATGGTCGGCGAGATCGGCTGCGACCACTTCGGCGACGGAAACAAGCGCGATGATGGATCGTGCAGCCATTTTTTTCCACCCTGCAACCGGCAACCCAAGATGAGTGCTGGACATGATGTTTATACCCAATCTACTTTCCTCTGAAAGTGGGAGCGAGAGCATCGTGCGGGCACGAATTGTCGTCGTCGAGGACGAGCCGGATCTGCGGGACGCGGTTGCCGAGTATCTCGGCGCCAGCGGCTACGACGTCGCTACGGCCGAGAGCGCCAGCGCAGCGCGAACCTTGCTGGAAACGCAGTCGTTTCACCTGGCGATCCTCGACATCGCCATGCCGGGCGAGGACGGCCTGTCGCTTGGCCGCTGGATGCGCTCGAAAACGCCGATCGGCATCATCTATGCCACTGCCGCCGGCACCGCGCTCGACCGCATCGTCGGGCTGGAACTCGGCGCCGACGACTACATCGTCAAGCCTTATGAATTGCGCGAGGTGCTGGCGAGGGTCCGCAGCGTGCTGCGCCGCGTGCCGCAGCCGGCCGAGCCGCAGGGCGCCAAGGCCGAAACAACTGCCAACCGCCGTTTCATGAGCTTCGGCCCTTTCCATGCCGATCTTGACGGCCGGTTTGTCACCGGCGCCAATGGGACGGTCATCGACATGGCCAAGAGCGAGTTCGACGTGCTGGAGGTCTTCCTGACGCGTGCCAACCGCTTGCTGACGCGTGCGGCGATCTCCGAGGCGATCGGCTTCGTGGAAGATCCTGACTCCTCACGTGCCGTCGATATCCGCATCATGCGGCTGAGAAAGAAGATCGAGGCGGACCCGGCCAATCCGAAATTCCTGCGCACAGTCCGCGGCGAAGGTTATATCTTCTCGCTGCCGACCGGCGAAGGCAACTGAGCGGCGCGACCACTGGCAATCACTCTCGGTGGCACGACTGTGATATGACGGCTGACCATGACGGCTGAAGCAGCACGCAGCGATATGCACGGCGGCAGGCAGGGCGCGGCGATGGCCGCTGTTCACGTCGTTCGCCGGCTTCGCGAAGCTGGCGACTGGCAGCGCGAGATGGCCAGCATCCTTGAAACGCTCTGCGGGGCCATGGATTGCCAGCGCGGCATCCTGTTTCGGCTGCGCGAGCTGCCCGGCCAGGGCTTTGCCCAGTCGGTGGCGGCCTACTGGATCGACCCCCGATATGGTGGCGAACTGGCATCGCCGACGGTGATTTTGCAGTCGGTTGTCAATTCGGATCCACTGCTGGAACGGTTGGCGGAGGACGAGCGGCAAGGCAAGATCTTCGCGGGACACACGCGCGACCTCGAAGGCTTTCTGAGAACCGACTTCGAAAAGCAGCACATCAAGTCGTTCCTGTCGGTGTCGGTCTTTGCGCATGGCCATTTGTGGGGCACGCTGGCGGTCAACGACTGCGTCAACGAGCGCGAATGGACCGACGAGGAAGAGGCAACGCTGCACATCGTGGCGCTGGCCATCGGCGACGCCATCGAACGATCGCTTTCCGATGCCCACGCCAGCGAAGTCATCCGCCGCACCATGCTGCAGGCCTCGCTCGACGCCATCATCGTCATCGACGAGACCGGTTCGATCATCGAATTCAATCCCGCCGCCGAAAAGATGTTCGGCTATCAGCGCAGCGACATCCTCGGCAAGGACCTGCTCGACACTGTCGTTCCGGACTATTATCGCAAGGGCTATGTGTCGGGCGCCGAATACATGTCGGGCCGCGGCGCGCCGATGGTCGGCCAGCGGATCGAGACCGTGACCCAGAACGCGGCCGGCGAGGTTTTTCCGATCGAACTGACGGCGACCGAGATGCGGGTCGCCGACCGCCGCCTGATCTTCGGCTCGATCCGCGACCTGCGCGACAAATTGCGCGCCGAGGAGGAGATCGGCCGCCAGCGTGAAAAGCTGCACCAGAACGAGAAGATGGCGGCTATGGGTTCGCTGCTTGCCGGCGTGTCACACGAGCTCAACAACCCGCTTGCCGTGGTCGTCGCCCAATCGACTTTGTTGCACGAGTTCGCTTCAGACCCGCAGACCAAGGTGCGCGCCGAAAAGGTGCGCGCCGCTGCAGAGCGTTGCGGCCGCATCGTCAAGAGCTTCCTCTCGATGGTTCGCCTGCATCCGGCGTCGCAGGCCGAGACCGACCTCAACCAGGTGGTCCGTGCGGCACTCGAAGTGACTGCCTACGGCGCCAGGTCGACCGGCATCATTATCGATACCGATTTCGCCAGCGGTCCGCTGCTGGCCATGGCCGACGCCGACCATGTGACGCAAGTGGCCGCCAATTTCCTCATCAACAGCCAGCACGCACTGGCCGGCATCGGCGGCGACCGGCTGATCAAGGTTCGCACGTTTCGCAGCGATCGCGGCAATCCCTGTTTCTCGGTCGAGGATAACGGGCCGGGCGTGCCGGAAGCGATACGGCCTCGCATCTTCGAATCGTATTTCACCACCAAGCCGGTCGGCGTCGGCACCGGCATCGGCCTGTCGATCTCGAAATCGATTATCGAACGGCACAATGGCAATGTCTGGTTCGAGGAAGTTCTGCCGAGAGGCGCCCGTTTCGTCGTTCAGTTGCCGGCGATCTCCGGCAGCGCGGCCGCCGCCGGCGAAAGCCCGTCGCGCTCGAGCGGATTGCGCCATGCGCTGATCATCGACGACGAGCCGGATGTCGCCGCCTCGCTGTCCGACATTCTGGAGTTGATGGGCATCAAGTCGCGGATCGTGCCGGGCTGGGCATCGGCCGCCGCGACCTTGTCCGGCCATATGCCGCCAGACATCGTCTTTTCCGATCTGCGCATGCCCGGCACCAGCGGCATATCGATCTATCGCGAACTGCTCGCCGAGAAGCCTGATCTGGCGCGGCGCTTCGTTCTGGTCACTGGCGACCTGATCGGCGCGAAGGCCGAAATCGAGGCATTGCCGGCGCCACAGCGGCCGCAGATCCTGGAAAAGCCGTTCAGCACGCTGGACGTGCGCGGCGTGCTGTCGGCCATTGCCGAGCAGGCCGCATTGGGCAGCTAGAACTTCGGACTGGTGGAAAACGGTTTTTGAAAAATCCGGTGCTCAAACAAAGGGCCACGTCCAGAGAAAAAAGACTCCCGACCGATGCGGCGGGAGCCTGCCTGAGCACTGGAGGGTCGCTCAGAGCATCAAAAAACGTTCGGCGTATGGGTCAGCGGCGCGGCATTGGCGATCACGCGGACCGCGCGCGCCTTGTGAATGCCGGATTGCTCGGCAATGACGCGCAGGCAGTCCGCGCTCTCGGCGCCCCAGGCCTGCCCCTTGCAGACAAAATCGATCTCCGGCATCGGCAGGCGCGCGGTCTTGGTCGTGGTCGGCGCGCCCTTGACGATGTTTGCCGGCGGGTTCAGTGAAGCAAAGGCGGGACCAACCGGCGGCGCGAACGCCATGCCGGCGAACGCGGCGGCGCCCAGCACCACGAACAGCGCCATTGGATGGTCGTTGGCGCGCTGGCGCAGCGCCAGCTTCGGTCGCCGATCGTTGCGCTCCGGCGCTTGCAGGCGGCGGTCATTGCAGCCAGTCCGGATTTTCATATACATCGCGCTTCCCTTCGTCGATTTTCTTTTTCTGTGGAAACGAATAGCCGCACTTTGTAACGAGCCAGCGATGGCGCGTATCCGGCAATGTAACGGGGAAGAAACCTTCTATTTTGCCGGTAGTTCGAGCGGCCAGTAAGCGGCAAGAGCGCGCTTCAGCCTCGCTGACGCCGCGAGCGAAAGCGCACTGGCGGACGTCGGCAGATCTCCGAAACAGGTTGAGCCTCGCCGGCAATTTTTCAGCTTGGGGAGTCTTGTTTCCAGATCAGCTGTTATGGCCCACGCCTAGAAATGGGGTGTCGATACGAACCCTGCTAACACCCGGAATTTTCGGGATTTCTCCAGCGTTGGGCGTTTGAATTTGGAGCAAAAGTGCCGGAGGATTCTGCGCCAAGAATCTACCACACATCCACAAGCCATTGCATTTAAATGCAAAATGTGTTTTTATTGAATGACCATTCAACAAAAGAAGAGCCTCTCATGAACCCGCACCTGCGCGACGTGGCGATCCCCAGCAAGTGGGACCGGCGGGGCCTGCCGGGTTGGAGTTATCATTCCGACGCCGTGCTCGAACTCGAGAAGGAATACGTCTTCCGCAACCACTGGCAGATCGCCGGTCACGTCTCCGATCTGCCGAACGCCGGCGACTATCTGACCATGGACGTGGTCGGCGAGCGGGCGCTCATCGTGCGCGGCAGGGACGGCGTCGTGCGCGCCTTCAACAACATGTGCCGCCATCGCGGCAGTCGCGTCGTCGCCGACAGCCAGGGCACCTGCAAGAACGCTCTGGTCTGCCCTTTCCATGGCTGGGTCTATAATCTCGACGGCACGCTGCGGGGCGCCGCCCGTCCGCGCTCCTTCCCCGATCTCGACAAGACCGAATTCGGCCTGATGCCGCTCGATCTCGAGATCTGGATGGGTCTCATCTTCATCCGCTTCCGCAAGGGCGGCCCGCAGCCGCCGGTGGCCGAGCTGCTGAAGCCGATCGAGGCCGAGATCGCCCACTATGGTGTCGCCGAGATGGTGCCGTCCTGGGGCATCTGGAGCCAGAAGAGCCCGGTCAACTGGAAGTCGGTGCGCGACGTCGACAATGAAGGCTACCACGTCGCCATGGCGCATCCCGCATTGCAGGACCTTTATGGCGCGACCTATTTCGACGAGCCGTTCATCAACGGCGTGTCACGTTCCTTCGCCACCTACAATCCGCATGCCGGGCGGCGCTGGAGCGTCGGGCAGTACATCAAGATCGCGCCCGAGGCGAAGCATCTGCCCGAGCACCTGCGCAAGGCCTGGATCTATTACGGAATCTTTCCGAACAATGCGCTGTCGATCATGCCGGAATCCGTGCAGTTCTACCAGGAGTTCCCGCTGTCGACCGGCAAGACGCTGCTGCGCGGCGCCATCTACCGCTACCCCGACGAGACCAGGGAGCAGGCGGCGGCGCGCTATCTCGCCTACCGCATCGATCGCGACACCATGAACGAGGATGTGCAGCTTTCCGTGTGGTCGAACGAATCCATGCTGTCGGAAGCCTTTGAGGGTTTTTATCTCTCGGATCTCGAATATGGCGTGCGCACCCACCACGACCATCTGCGCCAGCAAATCCCGGTGCTCGGGCTGGAAACGGCGCCCGAGGAAAAAGATATCTGGGCGCTGAATGAGGCGCTGCGGTCGCGGTCGTAGGACCAAGCTGTTTCTGCCACGCTGGCGATTGGCAAAAACCGTCGATGAGAGCGCCCCTCTCCCCGTCACTATACCTATCGGATTCACACATCGCAAAAATCGACTCAGGATCAATAACTTAGATGACCATCGGTGTTGGAAGCGCCGGATGCAGCGCGCGACCGCCGACGTTGAAAAAACTCGCTTTTCCAGCACGTTCCCTCGTGATCGATCAATCTCGGCAGAGATGTGTGAACATGATAGGTCACTATACGGGGAGAGGATGCCGGCAGGCAGGTGAGGGGCAGCACTGAGCTTGCGACGGTATCTTTTTAGACAGGCAGTAACTTGCTAGACTGTGCTGAGAGACTAATCGCCAACATCGGCGTCGCCCCTCATCCGCCTGCCGGCACCTTCTCCCCGTAAACGGGGAGAAGGAAGCTCACCCCTGCCACACCCCTTCTTTCCTCAAATCGTCCATTGTCCGCGAAATGCCTTCGCGCAGGATCGCCACCATGTCGTCGATCTGCTCGCGAATGATGATCAGCGGCGGCGACATCACGCACATGTTGATCAGCGGCCGGACCAGCAGGCCAAGCTCATGGCAATGCGCATCGATGCGCTTGCCGACATCCTTGTCGAGCTGCAGCGGATCCTTGCTTTCGCGATCGGCGACGCATTCGACGCAGCCCATCAGCCCCAGGCCGCGCACCTCGCCGACCAGCGGCACCTCCTCCAACGTCTTCAGTTGCGCCTGAAAATACGGCGCGACTTCTCGCGCATGCGCGAGCACGCTGTCTTCGAGGATATCGAGGTTCCTCAGCGCCACCGCGCAGCCGACCGGATGGCTGGTGTAGGTCAATCCGTGGCCGAACATGGCGTCCGGATGGTTCGAGCGGCGTAGTTCTTCCAGCAGCCGCTCCGAGATAATGACGCCGCCGAGCGGGAAGTAACCTGACGTCACACCCTTAGCGAAGGTGATCATGTCCGGATCGATGCCGAAGACGTCGCCGGAAGCAAACACATGACCAAGCCGGCCGAAGGCGGTCACCACCTCGTCGGAAACATAGAGGATGTCGTTGTCGCGGCAGATTTCGCGGATGCGCGTTAGATAGCCATCTGGCGGCACGATGACGCCGCCCGATGCCTGCACCGGCTCACCGACGAAAGCGCCGATCCTGTCGGCGCCGACGCGGGCGAGCGTATCGCGGAATTCATCAACCAGGAGATCGGCGAAGGCTGAAATGCTCATGCCGGCCGGGCGGCGGAACGGATCGGGCGAGGACAGCTTGACGACCAGATCGTCGGCACCGTCCATCCAGTCGCGTGTCCGCGGGCGCCCGTTGAGCGAGGCCGACAGATAGGTCGAGCCATGATAGGCGCCGCCCCTGCTCATGATCAGCTTCTTTTCCGGGCGGCCGCGGACATTGTTGTAGAACTGCATGAAGCGCAGCGCCGTCTCCACGGCCGAGGAGCCGCCGGTGGTGAAGAAGACATGGCTGAGGTCGCCGGGCGCATGACCGGCGATGCGCATGGCGAGTTCCGCAGACGGCGCGTTCATCGTATACCACGGAGTGTTGTAGGACAGCGCCATCGCTTGATTGTACATGACCTTCGCGAGCTCCTCGCGGCGGTGGCCGATATTGACGCACCACATGCCGGCCGGCCCGTCGATCAGCTTTTTGCCGGTGCCGTCAGTGATGTAGATGCCGTCGCCCTCGCCGATCAGGGCGCGCGCCTCTGCGCCGACCGAGCCGGCGAACGGCCAGGGCTGGACGAGATGGCCCTTGGCCAGCTCCACGGCATCGCCAGGCCCAGCCGTTTCCGCCCTCAAATCTCTTGCAGCCGCCATCTGTCGCCTCGCATCCTTTCATCGCAAATTTCTTCGGACACGAAACTTGGCGCCAAGCGCCGGAAAAACCGGCGTTCCTCGCCATATTTTGAATGTCCGTTCAATCAATATTGCAGAAATAGCGCTTGATTTCAATCCACGGATGCGCGCATGATGAAAGAAAGCCGGCAAGCGGGACGCGATCAGCGATTGCGTCCTGGGCATTGAATTGGGAACAAACAGCCGGTGCGCTAGCAATGGGACGCCGCATGCCAGGACAATGCGCGCCAGCAACCGAGATTGCGCTTCGGGCCGCCCTGCCCGAGGGCCTGCAATGACGGCGGCTGCGGAAGGATCGCCCTCATTTGGCATGATGCGGGCCAGGCGAAATGCCCTTCTGCAGTCCGAACCCGTCCAGGGCCTTGCCCTGATCAGCCCGACTTTCCTCTACGCGCTGGTGCTTCTGGTCCTGCCGATCCTGGTGGTCGTCGCCCACTCGTTCTGGACGCAGAACTACCTGACCATCGATCGCAGCTTCACGCTGGAAAACTACCGCGCTGCGCTGACCGAGCCGATCTATCGCGACCTGCTCTGGCGCTCGCTCTACATCTCAATGATGGTGAGCTTCTTCACGGTCGTGCTCGCCTATCCGATCGCCTATTTCATCTCGTTCCACGGCGGCCGCCACAAAAGCCTGTGGCTGTTCCTCATCACCATCCCGTTCTGGACCAGCTACCTGCTGCGCGTCATGTCGTGGAAGGTCATCCTCGGCTACAACGGCGTGCTCAATTCCGGCTTGCTGGGGCTTGGCATCATCGACGAGCCGTCGACGGCGCTGCTTTACAATTCGAGCGCCGTCATCATCACGCTGACCCATGCCTGGGCGGCCTTTGCCATACTGCCGATCTTCGTCTCGCTGGAAAAAATCGACCGCACGCTGATCGAGGCGGCCAAGGATCTTGGCGACGGTCCCATTCGTTCCTTTCTGCGCGTGACGCTGCCGCTGTCGGCGCCCGGCGTCATTTCGGCGGCGCTGATCGTCATGATCCCGACCGTCGGCGACTATGTCACGCCGAAGCTTGTCGGCGGCAAGGACGGCGTGATGATCGCCAACGCCATCCAGGCGCAATTCGGCAAGGCCTCCAACTGGCCGCTGGGTGCGGCGCTTTCGGTCACCACGATGCTGATCGTGACGCTGATGGCGGGCGCCACCGTGGTGATCATCCGCGCTGCCCAGAGGTTGGCGCGATGAGGCTTGTGCGATGAGGCTGGCGCGATGACGGCGATGCGGCGCTTCCTGGCCAGCGGCTGGCTGTCGGCTTATGCGTTTGTCTACGTCGTGTTCCTCTATCTGCCGGTCATCTTCCTGCCGATCTTTTCGGTCAACAGCGCCGCGACGCCGAAATTCCCGCTCTCCGGCTTCACCCTCAAATGGTACCAGGACCTGCCGCGCAACCCGGCGCTGCTTGAAGCCGCCTGGAACAGCCTGGTCGTCGGCGTATCGGCCGCTATGCTCTCCACAGTGCTTGGCATCCTCGCCGCCCGCTCGATCACGCGCTATCGCTATCCAGGCCGTCGCGCCATCAACGGCCTGATCATGGCGCCGCTGGTGCTGCCCGAAATCATCGTCGCCATCTCCATGCTCCTGGTGATATTGCAACTGGGTTTGAGCCTGTCGCTGTTCACCATCGTGCTCGGCCATGTGCTGATCTGCGTCCCCTATTCGATGACCGTGCTGACCGCCGGCTTCGAAGGCTTCGACCGCAGCCTGGAGGAGGCCTCCGCCGATCTCGGCGAGAGCGCCTTCGGCACCTTTAGACGGGTGACGCTGCCGATGGTGGCACCGGCCATCATTTCCAGCCTGCTCGTCTGCTTCACCATTTCGCTCGACGAGTTCATCATCGCCTTCTTCCTGACCGGCACCGAGGCGACACTGCCGATCTATATCTGGGGCCAGTTGCGCTTCGCCTCGAAGCTGCCCGGCGTTCTGGCGCTGGGGACGCTGCTGCTGGCTGCCTCCTTCCTGCTGATGACCATCGCTGAAGTCCTGCGCCGCCGCGCAGCAAGACGCACCCAGAACGAGGGAGGCCTCCATGCCTGAGCGGCGCCAAACCGAACCACCTCACGCGGCCGAACGATCCCAGCAAACCGAACGCCCGATGATCGAGATCCGCGATGTCACCCGCTTCTATGGTTCGTTCAAGGCGCTGGACGATGCCTCGCTCACCATCAAGGAGGGCGAATTCTTCTCGCTGCTCGGCCCGTCCGGCTGCGGCAAGACCACCTTGTTGCGCATGATCGCCGGCTTCGATAACCCGACCAGCGGTTTGATCTCAGTCGACGGCCAGTCGATGGAGGGCATCCCGGCCAATCGCCGGCCAACCAACATGGTGTTCCAGAGCTATGCGATCTTCCCGCATCTCAATGTCGAGCAGAACGTCGCCTATGGGCTGAAGCGGTTGAGGCTCGAACGGTCGGAAGAAACGCGCCGCGTCGAAGAGGCGCTGGCCCAGGTGTCGCTGACCGGCCTCGGCAAGCGCCTCGCCACCGAGCTGTCCGGCGGCCAGCGCCAGCGCGTGGCGCTGGCCCGTGCGCTGGTGATGCGCCCGAAAGTGCTTCTGCTCGACGAGCCGCTGTCGGCGCTGGACAAGAAACTGCGCGAGCAGATGCAGGTGGAGTTGCGCCGCCTGCAGCAGGCGGTCGGCATCACCTTCGTCCTGGTCACCCACGACCAGTATGAGGCGCTGGCAATGTCGGACCGCATCGCCGTGATGTTCGGCGGCAGGATCGCGCAGGTCGCCTCGCCCAAGGAGATCTACCAGCGCCCGGTCAACCGGCAGGTCGCCGACTTCCTCGGCGGCATGAATTTCGTCAAGGCCGAGATCGTCGAGGAGAGCGGCGCTTCGCTGGTCGTCGACACGCTGGGCTTCGGCCGCGTCAACACCGACAAGCCGAAGGCTTTCGTCCGCAATGGCGGCGCCGCCACGCTCGGCATCCGCCCAGAGCGTCTGCGCGTATTGTGGGACAACGCGACGGCGAAATTCGAAGTGGCCGGCAAGGTCGTCGAGCGCCATTACTTCGGCGAGATCACCCATCTGATCGTCGAGATACCGGGATTGGAAAAACCGCTGTCGGTGACCGAAACCAACGATTTCGGCGCCGATGACATCCCGGTCGGCACCTCGATCCGCCTCGCCTACGACCCCGAGGCGCTGGTGGCGATGGCAGATTGACGTCCCGAGATGATCTTTCGTGCAGCGATGCGCCCCGCCACAACAGCGCCTTCGATATAGCCCGGGAAAGACGGTGACAGTTCGGACGCGGCGAAATGCAGTGGCGGCGCGCCGGCCAGGATGATGCGCTCGGCGTCGGTCGCCGTCGCATCGATGATGAGGTCGCTGTAACCGCCGCCACTCCAGCGGTCATGCGTCCAGTCGCGATAGCTGAAATCGAGCATGTCGGCGGCCTCGGCGCCGAGCGCGTCCTCCAGCCTCGTCGTCACCTCGGTGCGCAGTGCCGCATCGCCGAGCTCACCCCAGCGCAGGGCCAGCGGCCCGCCGACGAAGACGACCAGCGCGGCATAACCGTCGTCCTTGCTGGCGTCACAGGCAAACAGCCCTGGCAGGTCACGCCACATCACCACACCGCTCAAGCCTCTTGCTCGCCAGAAGGGTCGGGGATAGCGCACCAGAACTTTGATCACCGCTCCGCTTTCCCAGACGCCGAGCGCCGTTCTCAGGCCCGCCGGCAGCGGCGGTGCAAAATCCAGCTTCGAGGCCATCATCGGCGGCACGGCAACCAGCGCCGCCCGTGCTTCGACCGCTCCCCTCGCCGAAACCAGGCGAACCCCTTTCGACCGGTGCTCGATGGTCGCAACCGGCGTGCTCAGCCGCACACGATCGCCAAGATCGCCGGCCAGATCGTCGGCCAGCGACTGCATGGCTTCGCGCACGAAATATTGCAGTTCCGAAACCTCGTTGGTGATGCGGCGGTCGTTGTCGATCAGATGCCACAGCGGCAGTTTTTCGAGCGCCTGGCACCACAAGCCCTCGATCATCGAGCGGAAGGCCGCCTTGGCCTGTTCGGCATCATGCTGGCGATCAAGCCATGCCGCGACGGTCAGTCCAGCGATGGCAGGATCATCCGGCGCGATCGCATTCATGCGGTCGCGGATCGCCATCGAGGCGAGATAGGTTCGGTCGGCTTCCGCCTCGCTCATCCGCGGCTGCGTGACGAATTCGCCCTCGACATAGGTCTCGACCAGGGTCTTGCCGCGCGCCTGCAACAGCGCCATCAATTCCGGCATGTCCTGGCAAAGGAATTGGCCGCCGCTGTCGATCCGCTCGCCGAGCCCGTTCCGCCTGGACTCCACGCGCCCGCCGACGCGATCGCGCGCTTCGAGCAGCAGGAAATCGATGCCGGCTTTCTTCAGCTCATGCGCGGCCGACAGACCGGCGAAGCCGGCGCCGACAATGACGATTTCGGTTCTATCGATCCCGCTTCTCAATAGCCGGCCTTGATCTTCTCGAACTCGGCGATCATCTTGAGCTTGAGATCCGAGGGAACCGGCGCCTGGAACAGCGTCTTGTCGACGAATTTCTGCACGTCGTCGTAGCCCTTTTCCTTCAGCACGGCCTGATCGACGCCGGCCATGCCCTTGGCATTGGCCTGGCCATAGCCCCAGTCCTTGACCAGGACGTCGGCAACTGCCGGATCGTTTACCGCGTTCAGATAGTCATAGGCCTTGTCGATATTCCCCGGCGCATCCTTGAACAGCACATAGCCGCAGACCCAGGTCGAGATGCCTTCGTCGGTGTCCTTCTTCGCCTTGATCGGCACACCGGCGGCGACCGACTGCACCGCCGCGTCGTTCCACGCCCAGGCGAGATCGACCTCGCCGCCGCTCAACAGCTGGACGATATCGGTGGAGTCGGTCCAGTAGGAGAGAACATTCTTGTGGACTTCACGCAGGAAGTCCGACGCCTGTTTGAACTGGTCGGCCGTCATCTTGGTCCAGTCCTTGAGCCCGATCGCCAGGGAAGCCAGCGCATATGCATCGTCGACGTTGTCGCCGATCGAAACCCTGCCCTTGAACTTGGGATCGGCCAACGCCTTCAGCGATTGAACGTCCTTCTCGTCGACCTGGTCGGAATTGTAGGTAAGCTGCGTATTGCCCCAGTCCCAAGGCATGAACCAGGCCTTGCCGTCGGCGGTAGTGGTCAAGTCCTTCATCGCCATGATGCCGGGATTGAGGTCTTTCCATCCTGATATTCTCGAGGTGTCGAGCGGCTGCAGCAGACCCGCCTCGCGCCATTTCACCACGCTTTGCGAGCAGGGATGGCCGAGATCGGCCTTGAAGCCGGAGCGGACTTTTGCGAACGCCTCTTCCTCCTCGCCAAAAAAGGTGAAGGTCGGCGAATCGCCATGCTTCTCGACGTATTTCGGGTGGAAACCGGGATCCTCGTAGCCGGACCAGTCGAACACGATCAGGTCCTTGTCCGCGGCAACAGCCAGCGCTGCGACCGAGGCTGCCAGCGTCCCGGCCAGTGCCAATGTCAGTGTCAGACGTCGGGTGATATGCTTCATTGCTGTTCCATCCTCTTTTTGATTTCATGCCGTCTTGACGTCGCCGACCGTTGGCCACGGATAATGCTTTGGAAAGGCAGCCGACAGGAATTCGTTCGCCGCCTGCAGTGCGGTTTCGCGGGTGACGTTCTCGGTGCCCATCATCAGCCGCAGCCACAGCCCTTCCAGCATGGCACTGAGCGCCAGCGCCATGACCTGCGGCTCATAGGCATAGCCGCCGCCCTCCTTCAGCGTCGCGCAAAGGTCGATGAATATCTTCTGGTAAGCCGCATCGCGCGCGCCGCACAGCGCCTGATAGGTCGGACGCGACTTGGCCTCGCCCCAGAAGGCGCACCAGGCGGCCAGCTTGCGCTTGTTGCAGATCGAGCGATCGAAATCGGCGGCAACCAGAGCCCGCAACTGGCGGGCAGGATCGTCGCCAGCCCTGGTGAAGGCGGCGCGCCAGTGCGCGGCGTATTCGTCGGCCATGTATTGCAGCGTTGCGACGAGCAGCTTCTCCTTGCTCTCGAAGTGGAAGTTGACAATTCCGCGCGACAGGCCGGCGCCATCGGCGACATCGGCCATCGTCGTCTCCGAATAGCCGCGCTTGGCCAGCGAATCGATTGTCGCCTCGATCAGCTGCAGTTGCCTGACCTCCTTAGACGCCTTGCGCCCGCGCTTTTCGGATTCGCTTTTCCGCGCCGATTCAGGGAGGGCCTCTCTGGCCTCTGCTGTCTTCATGGGCGTGATTGTCTCCAGCATCGCCGGCTATCCAACCGGCTTTCGACCGCGAAGATGAGTGGGACGGTGCTCGCCGCTGTCAAGAACCTTCTGCATGGCTTCCCAGGTTCGTATGTTCTTGTCGACATAGGCCGCCCCGACCGCAGCCGCAACCGTAGGGTAGAGCGGACCTTTGAGACGGCTCAGTTCCTCGCGCGCGACCTCGCGATACCAGGGATTGCGGTCCTGCACAGTGACGTCGGCAAAGCCTGCCCGGCGCATCGCCGCCGCATAGCGGGCTGGCGACGCCATGGCGAAGGACAGGCCTTCCGCCGCGACATAGACCTTCATGTCAGGCGACGGCTCGCCGTCATGCGAAATCATCCAGTTCGAGGCAGCGAAGACACCGCCCGGCTTCAGAATACGGAAGATCTCGGCAAACAACGCATCCTTGTCGGACACGTGCAGCAGCGCATCCTTGGAGAAGACGACGTCGAAGGAAGCATCGGTGAAGGGCAACGGCCCGGGCGGCGTCTGGACGAAGTTGGCGCGATCGGAAAGCCCGCGTGCCGCCGCCCTTTGCCTGGCCGCCTCGATCACCGGCCGCTCGACATCGAACCCTGTAACGTGGGCAGCGCCATGGCGCTCGAGCAGATGCAGCGTTATGCCGCCGGAGCCGCAGCCAATGTCGAGGATCGACTTGCCGTTGAGCGCAACACCCTCGACGATCCGGTCGACCTCATCCGGCCCGCCCGGCGACAGGTAGCCGTCGCCCCACAGCGCCTCGAGGAAGCGGATGGCGGTGTCGTCATATTCCGGCTCGGCATCTGGCGTTTCGATCATCGGACCTCAGTTCCAAGCCCATTCGAATAGTGGCAAAACCTAGCGCATGGCGGCGAAAACGCAACATCATTTGTTGAACATTCATTCAAAATGGCTGGACAAAACGGCGACGGCCATGGCAAATTCCGCGCCTTCGGGGCCGATCACACGCGGCGCCATGCACAAATAAGACTTGGCCACAAATGAAAGAGTGGGCACAAATGAAGACTGGGCCACAATGAAATCCTGGGATGCGATCGTCATCGGCGGCGGGCACAATGGCCTGGTCAATGCCTGCTACCTGCAGCGCGCCGGGCTCGACGTGCTGGTCGTCGAGAAGAACGGGTGGGTCGGCGGCGCCGCCACCAGCCGCGAATTGACGCCCGGCTTTCTCTATTCGAATTGCTCCTATGTCTGTTCCCTGTTTCGCCCTGAGATCATGCGCGATCTCGAACTGCCGCGCTTCGGCCTGCAGGTGATCTCCTATGAGGGCGGAGCGGTGTTCACCAGGGATGGCGACTATCTCGCCAACTACCGCGACCACGATGCTCACCGGCGCGAATTCGCCCGCTTTTCCAGGCGCGACGCCGAAGCCTATGACCGTTATGCGCGCGACGTGACGCGGCAATGCCGCTTCATCCAGCCGCTGTTGATGCGCACCGCGCCCGATCCGACCAGTTTTCGGCCACGCGATCTTGGCGAGCTTCTGTATCTGGGCAAAAAGTTCGCCGGGCTGTCCGCAGAGGAAATGGCGCTGACGCTGCGCTTCTGGACCATGTCGATTTCGGACTTCCTCGACGAGTATTTCGAGACCGACGTCATCAAGGCGAATTTCGCGCTGTCGGGCATCATCGGCACCGCGCTCGGCCCGATGTCGCCGGGCACCGCCTATGTGCTGCTGCATCACTATATGGGCGAGGTCGACGGCTCGGTCGGCGCCTGGGGCTATGCACGCGGCGGCATGGGCGCGGTCACCAAGGCGCTCGCCGCTTCCTTCCAGGCCTCGGGCGGCACCATCCGCACTGGCGCCGAGGTCGACCATGTGACGATCCGGCGCGGCAAGGCCAGGGGTGTGGTACTGGCCGGCGGCGAAGAGATCCACGGCAAGCTGGTCGTCTCCAATGCCGACGTGAAACGCACCTTCCTGAAACTGGTCGAGGAAAAGGAACTGCCCGACATCTTCCTGCGCCGGGTCAGGAACTTCAGGATTCGCGGCTCGTCGGGCAAGGTCAACATCGCGCTCGATTCACTGCCCGAATTTCCGGCGCTGCCGAAGGATTCGCCGGTCTATCGCGGCGACATGCATTTCACCGATTCGATGGAGCGCATGGAGCGCGCCTATGACGACTGGAAGGCCGCGCGCTGGTCGGCCGACCCTTTCCTCGACATGGTGATCCCGACGACGCTCGATCCGACCATGGCTCCATCAGGCAAGCATTTCATGAGCTGCTTCGTGCAGTACGCGCCACCGAAGGTGAACGGCGGCGACTGGACCGACGCCGACCGCGATGGTTTTGCCGAAAGCGTGATTGCCCAGATATCAGACTATTCGCCGGGTTTCCGCGACCGCATCGTCCATATGGAGGTACGCACGCCGCGCGAGATCGAGGCCGAGGTCGGCCTCACCGAAGGCAATATCTTCCAGGGCGAGCTGACCTTCGATCAGTTGCTGTTCAACCGGCCGGTGCCGGGCTACGCGCAATACCGCTCGCCGGTCGCTGGGCTCTATATGTGCGGCTCCTCGACCCATCCCGGCGGTGGCGTCATGGGCGCGCCTGGCCGCAATGCAGCAGCCGAGATCCTGTCCGATCTCGCCAAGCCGACCAAGCATATGAGCCCGGCCCATGACGTCATTTGACGCAATCGTTGTTGGCGGCGGCCATAACGGCCTCGTCTCGGCCGCCGTTCTGGCCAAGAGCGGCCGTATGGTGCTGGTGCTTGAGGCCGCCGGCAACGTTGGCGGTGCGTCGCGTACCGAGGAATTCGCACCGGGCTTTCGCGTCTCGTCGATCGCCCATCTGCTGAACCGCCTGCATCCCGATGTGGTGAAGACGCTGGAGCTGGAAAGGCTCGGGCTGCAAATCGCGCGTAGCGACTTCGTGCCGTCCGTGGCACTGTCGACAGACGGCCCGCCGCTTGTCCTGCATGGCGCCTATGGCGAAGTGCTGACCGGCGCCAGCTCCACCGGGCAGACCGCCTGGAAGGACCTGCGCGCGCAACTGCTGCGCTATACCGGCATCTTGAAGCCGCTCCTTGCGCGCCGCCCGCCCGATCTCAGCGGCATGTCTCTCATCGATACGGCATCGCTTGGCCAGACCGGGCTGGCGTTGAAAAAGCTCGGCAAGGAGGACATGCGCGATTTCCTGCGCGTGCTGTTGATGAACGTTTCCGACCTGCTCGACGAGCAGCTTTCCGACGACCGGCTGAAGGGCCTGCTCGCCTTTGATGCCACGCTCGGCTGCCATCTCGGCCCGCGCTCGCCGACCTCGCTGCTCGGCCTCTACTATCGCCTGGCGGGCGAGTCCGGCGGCGCTGCCGGCGCGCAAATCCTGCCGAAAGGCGGCATGGGCGCGGTCGTTTCAGCCATCCGCGCAGCGGCGGAAAAGGCTGGCGTGACCATCCGCACCAATACGCCGGCGGCAGGGATCATCGTCGAGAAAGGCCGAGCCGTCGGCGTCGCACTGGCCAGCGGCGAGGAAATCCGGGCGAGAACGATCGTTTCCGCCATCAATCCGGCGACCACTGTTTTCGACCTTGTCGGGCCGCTCGAGATCGACACCGGCTTTATCCGAAAAGTAAAGAACATCCGCATGAAGGGCGATGCGGCGAAGCTCAATCTGGCGCTCGACCGGCCGCCGCAATTCGCCGGTGTCGATGCCGCCGGCCACAGAGGCCGTCTGGTCATCGCCCCCTCTCCCGATCATGTCGAGCGCGCATTCAACCCGTCGAAATACGGCGAGTTCTCACCCGAGCCTGTCATGGAGATCACGCTGCCGAGCCTTACCGATTCGTCGTTGGCGCCCGACGGCGCCTGCGTGCTGTCGGCTGTGGTGCAATATGCCCCCTATGCGCTGAGAGAGGGCTGGACCGCCGGCAGGGGCAAATTCCTCAACGTGATCATGGCTCAATTGGAGACCTATGCACCGGGAATCGGGAAGACGGTTCGCCATGCCGAGCTGCTGACGCCGGCCGACATCGAGGCGCGCTACCGGATGCCGGGCGGTCACTGGCATCACGGTGAACTGCAGGCCGACCAGATGCTGGTGTCGCGTCCTGTCTCCGGCTGGTCGGGCTACGACACGCCGATCGACGGGCTGTTCCTCGCCGGCGCCGGCTCGCATCCGGGCGGCGGTGTCTCCGGCGCGCCCGGGCTGAACGCTGCAAAACGTATCATTGCGATGAAGGGATAAGGGAATGTTTCAGCCGATCGACGCTGCGCTCTACGGCGCCCCCCTCTGTCCTGCCGGACATCTCCCCCACTTGGGGGGAGATCGGCAGCTTCGACGCCCGCGCTCATTCCTGGAACGTTGCCGGTTGGCGAAAGCCGGGGCAACAGCCAATCTCCCCCCTTGTGGGGGAGATGTCCGGCAGGACAGAGGGGGGCGCCGTAGAGCACGGCCATGAATCAGCAACCCGCCATCGCTCCATCCAGCTCCCGCGCCGCAGCGCAATCGCATTTCCGCACGCTGCGGCCCGGGACGCCGTTCCAGCCGCGCATAGATGCGCTGGCCAGGACCAATGACTGGTACAATTGGGCCGGCTATCGTGCCCCGCATTCGCTGTGGGACGAGGAGCTCGAATATTTCGCCATCCGCAGCCAGGCCGCCCTGTTCGACATCTCGCCGATGACGAAATACCGCGTCGAGGGACCAGACGCTGAAGCCTTCCTCAACCGCGTCACCTTGCGGGACGTGACAAAACTGAGACCGGGCCGTGTCCACTACACCGCCTGGTGCGACGACGGCGGTTTCGTTCTCGACGACGGCACGCTGTTCCGGCTTTCGCCGACACGGTTCCGGCTGTGCTCGCAGGAGCGGCATCTGCCCTGGCTGCTCGACAGCGCGATTGGTCTCGACGTAGCTGTCGAAGAAGAGACCGAAGCCGTCGCCGGCCTGGCGCTGCAAGGACCGACCGCCTTCGCAGTGCTGCGCGATGCCCGTTTCGCGGGGGTCGAAAGACTCAGGCTATTCGACATTGCCGAATTCCCGCATGACGGCGACACGGTCATTATTTCGCGCACCGGCTTCACCGGCGATCTCGGCTACGAGCTGTTCGTACCGGCTGAACATGCCCTCAGCCTGTGGGACCGGCTGATGCTGGGCGGCGAACTGCGCGGCATCCGCGCCATCGGCTATACGGCACTCAACCGCGCCCGGCTCGAAGCCGGACTGATCGTTGCCAATGCGGATTTCACGACCTCCGGGCACGCGGTTCGGCCCAACCGCTTGCGCATGCCGGACGAGATCGGTCTCGGCTTCATGATCGATCTGGAAAAGGGCCATTTCAACGGCCGCCGTGCCATTGTCAGCGCGCGGGCGAAGAAGCGTCTTCGCCATGTGCTGGTCGGGCTTGAGATCGAGGGCAACATTCCGGCCGAGCACGCCATGGTTTATTACAGGAAAAGCCAGGAGGTCGGGCTGGTCAGCGCCGCCATGTGGTCGCCGATGGCCAAGCGCAACATCGCCATCGCCTCGCTTGCGCGGCCGTTCGGCGATACGATCGTCGACGATCTCTGGGTCGAGATCTACGCCATGCGCGAACTGCAGTACCAGAAGCTGATGAAGCGGGCCAAGGTGGTGCCGCGACCGTTCATCAAGCTCGACCGTCGCACCGCCAATCCGCCGGCTGATTTCTAACCATGGCGGACGAGGCAGACAAGCACGAATTCGATTGGGAAGCCGCTGAGCAGTGGCAGCTGGTCACCACGCCGCTCGGTGAAAAATGGTCGGGCCGCACCCGCTACGCCGCCGCCATGTTCTTCTACAAGCGCGCCGAGATGAATGCCGAGACGCTGGAAGTCTACCGCATCTGCGCGTGGCTGGATTCGACGGATCCGCTGCCGATCATCCGCGACCGTGGCGTCGGCCTGGATTGGTTGGAGCGCCTGGGCTTCGAGCAATCCTCGCGCAATTAGCCAATGGATTTTTCCAGCATGCTGATCCAGTTGCGGTAGGCGATTTTCTCGATCAGCGCGCGACCGAAGCCGCGTTCGGCGAACGCATCGAGCAGCTTCGGCAGGCCGGTGACGTCGCCGACCACAGCCGGGATCATGGCGCCGTCGAAGTCGGACCCGAGTCCGACGCCGTCTTCGCCCAGCGCCTGCAGCAGTGAATCGACATGGCGCACCATGATGTCGAGACTGGTATCGGCATTCATCCTGCCGTCTTCGCGCAAAAACCCGGTCGCGAAATTCAGCCCGACCATGCCGCCCGAGTCGCGGATCGCGCCGAGCTGCCATTCGGTGAGGTTACGCGAATGGCCGCAGATCGCATGGACATTGGAATGGGTCGCGACCAGCGGTGCGTCGCTGATCTCGGCGACGTCGCGAAACCCCTTTTCGTTGAGGTGCGAAAGATCCACCATGATGCCGAGCTGGTTGCAGGTCTTGACCAGCGCCTTGCCGGCATCGGTCAGGCCAGGTCCGGTGTCGGGCGTCGACGGGAAACGGAACGGCACGCCATGGCCGAAAGCGTTCGGGCGGCTCCAGACGATGCCGAGCGAGCGCAAGCCTGCCGCATGCAGCACGTCGAGCATGGTCAGTTCGGGGTCGATGGCCTCGACGCCTTCTATATGGAACACCGCTGCGATCGACCCTTGCGCCATCGCGTTTCGCACGTCACCGGCGCTGCGGCAGACGGTGAGCGCCGACGCTCGTTCCAGCCTGAACAGGATCGAGGCCATGGCGATGGTGGAAGCAAGCGCGTCGGCGCGCGGAATTTCGGGCGGCAAGGGCTCGATATCGCTCGGCGCGGGAGGAACCGCACTGCGCTTGGATTTCTCGACCGGCGGTGGGAAGATCGCGAACATGCCGCCGGCAAAGCCGCCCTGTTTCGCGCGCGGCAGGTCGATGTGGCCACCTGATGTTCCCTCGATGAACAGCTTTTCGACATCCGCGTCTTTCGACTGATAGAGCCTGAGCAGCGTATCGTTGTGGCCGTCGAAGACGGGAACAAGATCGGTTTCGGTCATCAAGGGGTCATTTCGGTTCGATTGGTCGGGCGGGCAATATACCTACTTAGGCAAGGCAATCCCCACTAGGCAAGACGACGACTGGGCAAGACCCCCAGTGGGTGAGACAACCCACTGGCGATCTGCCATGCGTGCACTTGTGGCTGCCCGCCCTCAACCGTCATCGTGCGCCGAGGCTTGGCGCTAGGATCAAAGCTATTGCTTCAGCACGTCAGCCCACTCCTGATGACGTCGGAACTGTGCGTTGGCGAACGGGCAGAGCGGAATGATCTTCTTGCCCGCCGCGCGCGCGTCCTCGACGGCGCGGGTGACGAGCCTAAGCCCCGCGCCCTGGCCGCGAAACGCATCCGGCACTTCGGTGTGGTCGATGATGATCTGGTGCTCGCCGATCTTGGTGAACGTCATCTCCGCCTCGGCGCCATCAGGCCCGCGCAACAGATAACGGCCCTTGGAACCGCGATCCTCCAGTTCGATCTCCGGCAATTGGTCAGGCATTGCTTACGCTCCTTCTGCCGGCGTAGCGGACAGGAACCGCTGCGCCGCCTCGATCTCGTTCGACTGCACCTCATGGCCGCCGTCGTGCCACTCCACTGTGACATCGGCGCCATCGGCGCGCAAATAGGCTTCGAGCCGAGCGGTCAGGTTCGGCGGGCAGATCGGATCGCGTTTGCCTGCCGTGACCAGGATGCGGCGGCCGGCCAGGCTGCCCTTCACCTCCGGCTCGAATGGAATCAGGGGATGCATCAGCACCGCCGCATCGAACAGAGAGGGCACCGCGAACATCACCGAGGCCAGGATGTTGGCGCCGTTGGAATAGCCGAGGCCAAGCACCGACGAGGGCTTTGCCGCCTCGACATGTGCCTTGACGAAGCCAACCATCTTGTCCGTCGCCCGCGCCAGGTCGTCCATGTCGTAGACGCCCTCGCCGGTGCGGCGAAAGAAGCGCGCAGCACCGTGTTCCGAGACATCGCCGCGCGGCGAAACAATAGTCGCCTGCGGCGCGAGATCGCGCCCGAGCGACAGAAGCTGGCTCTCGTCGGCCCCGGTGCCGTGGAAGACGAAGAGCAGCGATCCATCAGGCGAACCAGGCAGTGTCTTGTAGGTATGAGCGTCCTTGCTCATGGCTTTGTCCTTAATTCATGCCGCACAAAAGCATGCCCTCGAGCTTGAACCGAGGGTGCGCAGCGGTTTTGCGATAACGATATGCAGAAAACTAAACTAAAAGCACGTCGCCCAATCTGGTCAAACGCGATGCGCTTTCAGTCTTCCAGCTTTTGCAGATGCTGCTCGAGATAGGGCCGCAGATGCTGGTGCTGCGACGGCAGCTTCAGCGCCTCGCCGAGATGGGCGGTGTCCTCGTCGCGGTCGAAGCCCGGCTCGTTGGTGGCGACTTCGAACAGCACGCCGCCCGGCGTGCGGAAATAGATCGCCCAGAAATAGTCACGGTCGATCACCGGCGTCACCTGGTAGCCGGTGTCGATCAGCGCCTTGCGTACTTCGAGCTGCTTGGCGCGGTTTTCGACAGCGAAGGCGACGTGGTGGACCGAGCCGGCGCCGAGATCGGCAAAAGCGGCGCCCGGCAGCGATTCGATATCGACGATGTTGGCGCCGTTGCCGTCCTTCACCGCCAGCCTTTTTACAGTGCCGGACGTGTCGACTTCCTCATAGCCCATGAATTTCAGCAGCTCTTCTGTGGCGCCGCCATCCTTCAGCCTGAGCGACACCGAGTGAAAGCCGCGGATCGCCTCGTCGGACGGAACATCGCCCTTCGCCCACGGCGTGCGGGTGTCGGCCTTGTTCTCGACCAGCGCAAACCCATCGCCATCGGGACCGGCGAAGCCAAGGCGCTTCTCGCCGAAGCTCTCTTGGCGCGACATCCCAGCGACGCCCTCATCGGCAAAACGCTTTTCCCAATAGGCAAGCGTGCCTTCGGGCACCGAATAGACCGTGGTGCCGACCTCGCCGACGCCGTAGCGGCCCTTGCCGATATTGGGGAACGGAAAATAGGTCATCACCGAACCGGGCGTGCCGAGCTCGTCGGCATAGTAGAGATGGTAGACATCCGGCGCGTCGAAATTGACGGTTTTCTTGACCCGGCGCAGGCCGAGCTTTTTAGTGAAGAACTCGTTGTTCTGGCGCGCATCCCTGGCCATCGAGGTGACGTGATGCAGTCCCTTGATCTGGTCGAGCATTTTCCTGCTCCTTCCCTTGTCCTGTGCGGCCCATGCCGCGGTCCACGCCAATATGAGGACCCGCCAGCCTTCGGCCAAGGTCGCAAACACAGATGGACTGTGCTCTATAAGTGAACAATAAAACGCCATTTGTTCACCATTTAGCGAATACCTGAGGCTTGTTTCGCCACAAAAATTCGGCTCCATGCGCGGCAGGTATTCGCGGCAGGTTTTCAATGAAGGACACAGCATTGGTCAGAAAAGACAGACGCCCGAATATTCTCCTGATCACCTGCGACCAGTGGCGCGGCGACTGCCTGTCGGCGGCAGGCCACAAGGTGGTGCGAACGCCGAATGCCGATGCGCTCGCCGCCGAGGGAGTGCTGTTTCGACAGCACTTTGGCGGGGCGGCGCCCTGCTCGCCGGCACGCGCCTGCCTCTACACCGGCCTGTACCAGATGAACAACCGCGTCTGCCGCAACGGCACGCCGCTCGACGCCCGCCATGGCAACATCGCGCTCTCAGCACGCAGTCTGGGCTATGATCCGACGCTGTTCGGCTATACCGACGTGTCGCCCGATCCACGCACGCTGGCGCCAGGCGACCCGCGGCTGAAAAGCTATGAAGGCGTGCTGCCCGGCTTCACCGTGCGCCAACTCCTGCCGGAGCACCAGAAACCGTGGCTGTCATGGCTCAAGGCGCGCGGCATCGATAGCAGCGCCGGTTTCCCCGAGATCCATCGCCCAGCGGACGAAATCGTTGGTGCTACGACGGACAGCGCCGTGACCACCTCACCGCCCGTCTACTCGAAGGACGAGACCCCAGCCGCTTTCCTGACCGGCGAATTCGCCCGCTGGCTGGGCGAGCAGGAGCGCGATACAGCGTGGTTCGCGCATCTTTCCTTCCTCAGCCCGCATCCGCCCTTCATCGTGCCGGAGCCTTACAACAGCATGTATGATCCAGCCGACGGCACAGCTTTCCGCCGCGCCGCGAGTTGGCAGGCCGAGGCGCAGAGCCATCCCTACCTCGCCTATGAACTTGGCCAGCAGCAGCGGGCAAATTTCCGCCCCGGCGCCGAGGGCAAGGTGCGCGACTGGGGCGACGACAATTTTCGCCGCATCCGCGCCCTCTATTACGGCATGACCTCGGAAGTCGACGCGCAGCTTGGCAGGATCTGGCAGGCGCTCAAGGCGGCGGATGCCTGGGACGAGACCATCATCGTGCTGACCTCTGACCATGCCGAGATGATGGGCGACCATTTCATGCTGGGCAAGGGCGGCTTCTTCGACGGAAGTTTTCATATTCCGCTGATCATCCGCGACCCGCGTCGCCGTAAGGCGGCCGGCGCCAGCGTCGACCGCTTCACCGAAGCGGTGGACATAGCACCGACATTGCTCGATCTGCTTGGCGAGGCATCCCCGCCGCACCTCGACGGACAATCGCTGAAGGCGTTCCTGGATGCGCGGGAACCGGGCAATTGGCGCGAAGCCGCGCATTGGGAGTTCGATTTCCGCTCGGTTGCCGACGGCGATGCCGAGTGCCATTTCGGCATCGGTTCGCGCCAGTGCAACCTGGCCGTCATCCGCACGCAACAATTCAAATATGTACATTTCGGCGGCGGCCTGCCGCCGCTGCTGTTCGACCTGGAGCAGGATCGAGACGAACTAACCAATGTCGCTGCCGATCCCGCCTATCTGCCGGTCCGGCTGGAGCTTGCCGAAAGGCTGCTTGCCTGGCGGGCCGAACATCTCGATCAGTCGCTGGCGCTTGCCGAACTGACCGAGAATGGCGTTGCCGGCCGCGTCGCAGGCCTGCCATTTTCCCAGCCATGAAAAAGGCCCGCGCCTTGCCGGCACGGGCCTCTTCGTCGTTGGAGCAAGCTAGCGCATCATCATGCGCTGGGTGTCGCGGTTTTGCGTGTATGTGGCCTTGTCATAGGGGGCCTGCGCCTCGAGCTGCTGCTTGGTGAAGTTCGTGTAGAGATAGCGGTTGCCATCCTTGTCGGTCATGAATTTAAGGTTTTCCATGCCGATTGCCACTTCCTTCTCGCCAACCCCGAGGAAACCGCCGACGTCGATGATGACGGCGTCTACCTTCTTGTCGCCCGTCAGCACGACGTCACCAATCTCACCGAGGTTGACATCGTTGGCGCCATAGACGGTGGTTCCAACCAGGTCCTCGGAGCGGATCTTGTCGACCGGCATTTCAGTCAGCGCCGACTTGTCGATCGCCGCGGTCTGCGTCTGGTCGGGCGTTGCGTCAGGGGTTGCTGCAGCCGGAGCCTCCGCCGTCTTGTCCGCTGGCGCCGGAGCAGTGGTGTCAGGCGCCGGCGCTGGGGCCTGCGCCGTCTTGTCCGCCGGTGCCGGAGCAGCGGGTTCAGGCGTTGCCGCGGGAGCTTCCGCGGTCTTCTCCGCCGGGGCTGGAGTGACAGCAGGGGTGGTGATCACTGGCGCAGGCGTCGCCGCGTCAGTCGATGCGGTTGTCGCCGGGGCGGGATCATAGGCGTCACGGTCGAACTCCGGCAACGCCTCCAGGTCTTCCTTCGTGGTTTCGGCGACCAGCCAGCGATCGCCGTCCCTTTCCGCCCACTTGGCCTTATCGAACTCGTAGGCGACATTCTTTTCGCCAACCTCAAGGAAGCCGCCGACGCCAATGATCAGCGACTCGGCCTTGCCATCCTTGGCCAGAACGATGTCGTTCACGTCGCCAATGTTTTGAGCGTCGTCGCCAGTGCCGTTGTAGACGGTTTCGCCGATGATATTGGTGGCGAGGTTACCGTCGGCACGCTTCACAGGTTCGGCCGGAGCTGCGGTGCTATCGGCTGGAGCCGCCGGCGCATTCTGCGCGGTCGTATCCGTCGAGGTCGATGGTGCGGGAGCCGTAGCCGTGGCCGCAGGAGCCGGATCGTAAGGCTTACGGTCGAAGTCCGGCTGAGCCGTCAACTCGTCCTTGGTGGTTTCGGCGATCAGCCAGCGGTCACCATTCCGTTCGGCCCATTGCAGCTTGTTGTAGTCGAAAGCGACATTCTTGGCACCGACGCCAAGAAAGCCGCCGACGCTGATGACGACGGATTTCGCCTGACCGTTTTCATCGAAGACGACATCACTAACTTCACCGATGTTCTCGGCGTCGTCGCCTGTGCCGTTATAGACCGATTCACCAATGATATTGGTCATCAGGCTGCCCTCGGCGCGCGCAACCGGAGCCGCCGGAGCGGTCTCCTGGACCGCCGGGTCCTGGGTCGGCGCCGGGGTTGTGGCTTCCTGCGCATACGCACCGGTCGCAATCAACGCTGCCAGTGCGGTGGTGGATAAAAGGGTGCGGATCATCGTAATCCTCCTCGTGCGTTATCTCGCGCCGCGACCAGGGGAGATCGGTCGCGGCGTTACACATTCACAACGTCGTGACCGCGCCGTTGTTCCGACACCATCGCGAGCGTTGTGAAAAAACCACCCGAATCGCGCTCAATCATGCGTTTAGCCGGGCGAGATTGGCTCCTGTATTTTCGTTAGAGCTGCGGAACTTTTTTTCAACCGCCCCGTTTCGACCCATGGCTCGGTCTGTTGCGGCCGATGATCATCCAATGGTTGCCAAGAAAAATCGGAGCGGGGGAATGCGATTTGCGGCGGTGCTGAACCAGGAGGGCGGCACCCTGCGCACCATTGATCTCTCCGCCTTCACCGACCGAATGCGCCAGACATTGGAGGCAGCAGGTCACTGCATCGATATCGAAATCGTTGCCGGCAAGGACATCGTAGCAACGCTGGACCGCATCGCTTCCAGGCACAGTGTCGACATTGTGCTGGCCGGTGGCGGCGATGGCACCATTTCGGCCGCGGCGGCTCGGTTGATGGGCAGGAAGAAAGCACTTGCCATTCTACCGGCTGGCACGATGAACCTGTTTGCACGCGGGCTCGGCGTCCCACAGACCCTTGACGCGGCTGTGAAATCCTTTGCCGACGGCGAGGTGATTGCAGTCGATATAGCGACCGCCAACGGCCAGCCATTCGTGCATCAATTCTCGATCGGCATGCATGCCAGGATGGTTCAGCTTCGCCAGACCATGGAATTTGGCTCGCGGCTGGGAAAGATGCGGGCTTCGGTGAAGGCTGCCTGGGCGGCAATCAACAACCCGTCGGCAATGAAGGTGACGCTGATCATCGGCGAAGCCGAGATCGTGACGCGCACCATCGGCATCGGCATCACCAACAATCTGTTCGGTGAGGGTCATCTGCCCTATGCCGACAATCCCGCCGGCGGCGTGCTTGGCATCTATGTCACGGTGGCGCGACGGCGTGGCGAACTGGTCAGGTTCCTCTTCGACGTGGCGCGCGGCAAATGGCGCAACAGTGAGCACGTCGAAATCCACCAGGCCGACCGGGTTGTTTTGAAAGTCCACTCGGCGGCCAAGAAGCTTCGCGCCGTCATGGATGGCGAACTGGTCAGGCTTGAAAGCAAAACCACGATCGAAATCCATCCTGGCGCGCTGAATGTTCTCGTTCCGGCGCACGCTGTCCAGGCGAAGGCCGCGTGATGCGTCCCGGCATAGTCGATCGGAAGGCCTCAGCCCTTGGGTGTCTCGCCCTGTTCGTTCCTGGGGAGTTCGCCCTGTTCGGTTGTCGGCGTCCTGTCTATCATGTTGCCGTAGATCTCCGCGATGCCCCAGGCGATAAACGCCAAAAGCAGCGCAGCGATCAAGATGCGAAAAGTGTGCCACCCCCAGCGTCCCTGGCGGGCTTTGTCTTCAGGAACGATCCTGGGCATGATCGGCCTCCATTTCGGTTGGCGCTGGTATGTCGGTTGGCGCCGGCGGGCGCGGCTGCCAAAATGTGGTTGGGTAACGGTTCCTCAAGGCGAAGGTTCCGGTTTCAGAGCCAGGCAACTGGGCCTGGCGCGAATGGCAGCAAGCCGATGCATTTTTTTCGTGGGGGGAAGCCGTGTGGATAGCAGGGTAGAGATGAAGCCGAATCTGCCGGTCGATGTCCTTGGCGTGGTAAGGGCGCAGGACCGGCTTGCCGTCCTCCACAGTCTCGATGCAATCGACACGGCGGCCGATCCCGACTTCGACCATATCAGCGGTCTTGCCGCCGCGGCGATGCAAGCGCCTATCGCGCTGGTGACGCTGCTCGATATCGAACGGCAATGGTACAAATCCCATGTCGGCCTGGACGAGACCGAGGCCGCGACCGACACATCTTTCTGCGCCCACACCATTGCCGCCGGCGACGAGCCGATGGTGGTGACCGATGCGACCACGGATTCACGCTTCAACGCCAGCCCGCTGGTCACTGGCGAGCATCATGTCCGTTTCTATGCGGGTGCGGCGATTGTGGTGGCCGGCGCCCGGATAGGCACGCTCAGCGTGTTCGACCGGAAGCCGCGCGGGTCGCCGTCTGCCGCCCAGCTCGAACAATTGACGGCGCTCGCCAGCCTCGCCGCCAGCCTGTTCGCATTGAAGGACGCCACCCGCAGCGGCGCCAGCGCCGCAGCGGCGCTGGCACGGGAGGAAAAGCGGCGCGGCATTGCGCTCGATGCCGCATCGCTCGCGAGCTGGGCATGGGATATCCATACCGACATGATCGAATGCGATGCCCGGTTATCCGAGCTGTTCGACCTGCCGCGCTCGACCCGGCTGAGGGCGCGCGATATCCTTGCCGCCATCGACCCGCGTGACGTCTACGAGACCGAGACGCGCTTTCGCGACGCGCTAAGCGGCGGCGACGATTATCTTGGCGAATACCGCGTCAAGGGCCTCAGTCCGCCGCGCTGGCTCGCTACGCGCGGCCGGGTCATCGAGCGCGACGGCGACGGCAAGCCGACGCTGATCTTCGGGGTCAACTACGACGTCACCGAGCGCAAGCTCGGCGATGAGCGGCAGCGGCTGTTGCTGCGCGAGCTGAACCATCGCGTCAAGAACACGCTGGCGACCGTGCAGGCGCTGGCGACGCAGACAGTTCGCCATGCCCGCCAGCCGAGGGATTTCCTCGACGCCTTCAGCGCCAGGCTTCAGGCGCTGGGCGCCGCCCACAGCCTGCTGTCGGACCGCGAGTGGCGCGGCATCGGCATTCGCGAACTCGTGCAAATCGAGGTCAAGCCGTTCGACACCGCCGAACAGCCGCGCATGACGATCTCAGGCGCCGATCTGCTGCTTTCGCCCGACCAGGCAGTCGGGCTCGGCCTGATCCTGCATGAACTGGCCAGCAACGCGCTGCAACACGGAGCGCTGTCGGCAGCTTCGGGCAAGGTCGATCTCGACTGGAAGGCGCAGGGGCGGAAAGGCGCTCGGCGCCTGGTGCTGACCTGGCGCGAAAGCGGCGGGCCCGAAGTTGCCTCGCCCGAACGCCAAGGCTTCGGCTCGATCCTGATCCGCCGCAGCCTGGCCAAGGTCATCTCCAGTGAAGTGACCCACGAATTCCGGCCGGAAGGCGTGTTCGCCGAAATATCGATGCCGCTGGAAGATCTGGCGAAGTGACGGCTCGAGCATTGATCCCGACTCGAAGGTCCGCGTCAGGGAAAGTGGAACCCGGTTTTCGGATCATTGCCCGCTTCGAGCTATTTCGCTTCGCCGGCATCCGGATCGTCGGCATCGGGTTTTGTGTTCTCGCGGTAGATGGCGTAGGCGGCGAGTGCTATCGCCGGGGCGAGTATGGTGCCGAGGCCGCCTTTCCCCTTGAGTAGCGCCGGCAGCACGGCGAGCGCCGCCGTGATGCCGACCGCCTTCATATCGGCATTGCGCCTCCGCGCCCGGCGTCGAGCGCGCGCGCCGGCCGACAGCTGATGGACGAGCAGGAGGAGCCCTGCGATCACCAGGAAGCCGACCCCGAAGCCAAGGCAGGCTGCCATCGGCCCGTAGCGACCGGCCACCGAGACATAGGCCGCTCCGACGAGGAAACCGAGGCCGCACAGTGCTGCAAGTGCTGCGAGCCCATAGACGGTTGCAGCCGTGCGCGCGCGGCGCAGTGCTGCGACGGCTTCACCCGAGGCGAGGCCCGAGAGTAACGATGCCAGCATTCCCATCTGGGCTGAGACTAGCGGCGCGCGAGAAGCGCAAACAGAAAGCCTACGCCTGCCGCGATTGCCAGCGACGTCACCGGCTTTTCGCGCACGCTCGCCACCACTTGAGCTTCGATATCCCTGGCGTTGCTGCGCACATTTTCAAAGGCTGCTTCGCCTTGGGCGCGCAATTGCTCGACCCCTTCCGCAGCAACGCGACGAGCCGCCCCGTAACCATGTTGGCCGGTCTCGGCCAGCTGTTCGGTGAGTTTCTGAATGTCGACTTTCAGTTGCCTGATGTCGTCTTCAAGGTCCGAATTCGGCCGGCTTTCGTTCGGGGACTTTCCTGCGGCAGTCGCCATTGCTTGACTCCTTGCGTTTGCTCGGGTCGAAACGTTCGACCCACCCCAAGGTTCCGAAATCGGAACAACTCCCATGAAAGGGTGTTTGCGCAGCCGAGTCCAGCCCGGCACGTCTCCGGTAGCCGCTCAGATCAGCGGTCGGCGATCTTCGCTCAACCCTTCCCAGCGGGCGAGTTCCTTGAGCCTTTCGTTGTCGACCACCTCGCAGCCGCCGTCGCGCCAGAAGATAAGCTTGCGGTCCATCAGCTTGCGGATCGTCTTGTTGGTGTGGACCAGCGACAGGCCGAGCGTATCGGCGAGGTGCTGCTGTGTGATCGGAATCTGCACGGGCGTCCTGCCGTTCAATCCGACCGCCCTGCCGCGACTGGAGATGAAGGCGATGAGATAGGCAGCACGCTCCAGCGCGGTGCGTCTGCCGACACTGAGCAGATTCTCGTCGAGCATGCGCTCCTCTCGCGAGGCGATCCAGGTGATGTCGTAGGCGAGACCCGGATGGCTGCGGTAGAGTTCGGGGAGGGCCTCCCGCTCGAAGAGGCAGAGCAGCATCGGCGACAGCGCTTCTACGGAGTGCTGCATTTCGCCCATCAGACTGCCTTGCAGGCCGATGAGATCGCCTGGCATGGAATAGTTCAGAATCTGCCGGCGGCCATCCGGCAGCAATTTGTAGCGAAAAGCCCAACCCGACAGCACTGTGTACAGATGGGCACTGTGGCTTCCCTCAACCAGAACCGTGTCGCCCTTGTCGACAGTCAGTTCGCCCTTCTTGAACCCATTGACGAAGACGAGTTCCTGCTTCTCGAATGCCCGGAACGCCGGCAACGGCCGCAGTGGGCAGTTCTCACATGAATACCGGCGGGCGGACAAGGAACGGCCGTTCTGGCCAGACATTTCAATCCCTCTTCGAAGCGGCCCTCTTCCGGAGGGCGAGAGCAAACGCCCTGCAGGCGTCGAGGTTCCGCCATCTGCGGCGGCATGTCTTTTTTAAATGACAGGATGCGAAATAACTTTAAATGACAGGAAGCCAAATAGAGATCATGACTCCTCTATCCCTTGCGCTCCCTGTTCCCTGCGCCCCACGGAGACATTGCCACGTGCCCCGATTGCTGGACGGATTGCGGATTCTTGTTCTGGAGGATGAATTCCTGATCGCCATGGATGTCGAGCAGCTTTGCCGCGACTATGGCGCCGGCGATGTGGTCATCGCCCGCAATCTGGCTGAGATCGATCGGCAGAGCATTGCCTCGCGATTCGACGCGGCCATCGTCGACCTCATGCTGGGCGGCACTTCGACACTCGATTTCGCTTCGCGGCTGCGCGAATCGGGCGTGCCTTTCGTCTTCGCCTCGGGCTATTCCGACATGGACGAAATCAAGGTGGCGTTTCCGGATGTCAGATTGGTCACCAAACCCTATTCGGGAGACGATCTCGTGGAGGCAGTGGCGTCGGCGTGCGGGCGCGGACCTGTTGTTTGATGTCCTGAAACCGGAGCCCACTACACGGTCCCACATTGCCGGTGATCCGTATTCAGGCGGCGTTCGACCCCGTCACCTGAGCCGAAATCGCATCCGGGCCAAACTCGTCATCGCCGGAAATCTTCAGGATTTCCTGCAGCCGCGTGCGGGCGCGGCTGACGCGGCTCTTGATCGTTCCGACCGCACAGCCGCAAATTTCGGCGGCTTCCTCGTAGGAAAAGCCCGACGCGCCGATGAGGATGATGGCTTCGCGCTGGTCCTCGGGCAATTGCTCGAGCGCGCTCCGAAAATCCTTGAGGTCAAGCTGGCCGTGCTGGGCCGGATGGACGGCTAGCCTGGCGGTCATGATGCCGTCGCTATCCTGCACCTCGCGGCCGCGCTTGCGCATCTGCGAATAGAATTCGTTGCGCAGGATGGTGAACAGCCATGCTTTGAGATTGGTGCCCGGCTCGAAGCTTTCATGCTTGTCCCACGCCTTCACCAGCGTTTCCTGCACCAGATCGTCGGCCTTGTCGGCATTTTGCGTCAATGACACGGCAAAGGCCCGCAGGCTCGGAATCGAGGCGAGCAGATCCGTCTTGAAGCTTTGGGAGACGGCCGCCATGCCTCAGTCCTTTTTCCGTGCAGGTTGGGCCTGTTCCAACTGGCTGAGCAATTGGGCAAAGCGATCCGGCACGGCGTCGGAGACCAGCTCGTCGTAATATTGTTTGAGTTTGCGGCCGATTTCCGAGTTTGGCCCGAGCGGGTCGCCGGAAGCAGCCCGGCGCCTGTTCGTTGCAGCGCCAGCCGTGTTGTCTTTCCTCATGTCGCCATTTCGCCCTTTGTTCCCAGTACCCTGCCGCCCTTCAATATACGACGCAAAGCAGGCGGCCCCCTCGTCTGGTTGCCCGTCCCGATCTCAAACGCCTTCCTCTTGTATTAGTTCCAAGCCTCGGAACTTTTTCGGAAAGCCGGCGTTTATGTTTTCAGGGTTTGTTTTCGGGGCTTGTCATCAGCTTGGCCTCCAACCTATGCAATTACGTCAGAGGGAGACGTCCATCATGAGCCTATCCGCAACCATCGCTCCACACCTGCCGTTCCTGCGCCGCTTTTCGCGGGCCGTCTCCGGATCGCAGGAGAGTGGCGACGCGCTGGTCGCCGCGATGCTCGAAGCCATCATCGCCGACGTCGACATCTTTCCGAACGCGTCGAACGACCGCATCGCGCTCTACAAGGTCTTCGCCAGGCTGTTCACCTCGGTCGCCATCCGCGTTCCGCAGGAACACCCGCAGTCGGCGTGGGAACAGCGCGCCGCCGCCAATCTGAACGCGATCTCACCCCGTCCCCGCCAGGCCTTCCTGCTGGTCGCCGTCGAAGGTTTCAGCGAAGACGAGGCGGCGGAGATTCTCGACGTCGACGATCAGGAGTTCTCCGAGCTTCTTGCCGAGGCCAGCAACGAGATTTCCCGCCAGGTGGCAACCGATGTGCTGATCATCGAGGACGAGCCGCTGATCGCCATGGACATCGAGCAAATGGTCGAGAGCCTGGGCCATCGCGTTGTCGGAACGGCGCGTACCCATGCCGAGGCGGTGGCGATGTTCGCAAAGACGCGGCCGAAGATGGTGCTGGCCGACATCCAGCTTGCCGACGGCAGCTCGGGCATCGAAGCGGTCAACGAGATCCTGTCCTCCACCCCGGTGCCGGTGATCTTCATCACCGCTTTTCCCGAGCGCCTCCTTACCGGCGAGCGGCCGGAGCCGGCCTTCCTCGTCACCAAGCCGTTCAATCCGGAGATGGTCAAGGCCCTGATCAGCCAGGCGCTGTTCTTCGACCGGCATGCGAAAGCCGCTGCATAGGACCGGGCAGCCCGGGCTTCAGCGCCCCTTTCCACAAGCCCTCTGATCGCCCGTTTTCCGCAGATGGCCCGTTTTCCGCAGATGGATAGAGCTGGCCGCTTGCGGCCGGCGACCGTCACTTGCAACTCCCTGCGCATGACGATCCAAGTCGAGTCAATTCGAGCCGGAAAGCTTCCAGGGATCGTCTTTTTCGAGAAAAGTTGGAACAAACGGCAGCGAAAGACGTTTTTGCGATACTATTTGAAAGGAGATGGACCATGCTTTACTGGGCGCTCGTATTTCTCGTCGTTGCGATCATTGCAGGCGCACTTGGTTTCGGCGGAATCGCTGGCACCTCGGCTGGTATAGCGCAGATATTGTTTTTCATCTTCCTCGCTTTCCTGATCATTTCGCTTATTGCTGGCTTGTTTAAACGCGCGTCGTGAGCTGCGATGGAACACTGGGAGCCGCACCCCTCAAGCGGTTTCCAGCTACCGCCGGGCGGTGTCCTTAGCCGGACGTCGCTCGGCGGACTTCTTTTTGGGAACCCATTTTTCCGTCAGCCGTTCAGCACGGATGCGGCGGGTAAAGCGTCCGATGCAATCCAGAACCGGAGACATGAAAGACAGCGGACGGAGCGATGAGATCATCGCTTTGCAGTCCGCTGAGAGTGGAATGCAGCTTGGCCGGGCCCTTCTCCATGCGCTGCACAATGCCGGTATTTCGGTTCTCTATCAGGATCGCGAGATGAAAACCGTCTGGGCCCGCAACATGCGCCCGCCCTGGGTTTCCGACACGGGGGTTTCCGACACGGGCGACGGCATCCTGCCGCCGGCCCAGGCGGAGCGCATCGGCGCAGCCAAACGCAAGGTCGTCGTATCCGGCAATCCGGAACATCTTGAGCTCAGCATTCCCGCCGACGATGGCGCTCGCTGGTTCCAGATATGGGTGGACGCGGATCATGACGACGGCGGCGCCGTGCAGGGCGTCGTCACCACCATGGTCGAAACGACCGAGCAGAAACGTCGCGAGCAAACACTGAAGACGCTGCTGCGCGAGGTCAGCCACCGTTCGAAGAACCTTTTGGCCATCATCCAGAGCATCGCCACCCAGACCAGCCGTTATTCGGACACGCTCAGTGATTTCCTGACACGCTTTCGCGGCCGGCTGCAGTCGCTTGCCTCATCCCAGGACCTGGTGACGTCGTCCAACTGGCGAGGAGCGGCACTGCGCGAATTGGTGTCCGGCCAGGTCGGCCGCTATGGAGCCGACCCTGTGCGCAGCCTGCGTTTTCGCGGTGCAAACCCATACCTCAATCCCAATGCCGCCCTGCATATCGGCTTGGCCATGCACGAGCTTGCCGTCAATTCTGTCAGCTACGGCGCTCTGTCGCGAGCCGACGGATTCGTCGAGGTGACGGCCGATCTGACGGCGGCTTCCGCTGGCGAGACCGCGCTGTCGCTGACATGGGCCGAGGCCATCGGAGCCAATGACAATCAGCCCAGCGAGAAGCGTTTTGGCAGCGTCGCGCTCGAGCGCGTCGTGCCTGCGTCGTTGAACGGTACGGCGAAACTTGAAATCACCGGGGATCGTCTCGAATATCATCTCGTCGTTCCTCGCGGCAATTTCGAGACGGATTGAAGGGACAACAGCCGAGCTCAAGAGGGCTGGGGCCAAGCGGGTTGGGGCCAAGATGGCTGGAATTGGCCGACCGCGCCGGCCTTAACCATCTGTTCACCATAAAGTTCGATGCTGTTTTTCTCAGACACACTCTCCGCATGAGGTTTTCGATCGCAGTTGCTGCGCGGTACGGGAGGAATGGCTTTGACGGCTGCCGACATCAACAGGCTGGAACAGGCCGCACGCGTTTCGATGAGCGGGTTTCAGGATATCGAAGCATCCGCAATTCCATCGCCCCGTGCTTCCCTCCCGATCCCCGGCCTCGCCGCAATCGGGCTGGCTGCCGTGGTCGTCGTGGCCGCCGCGTTTCAGTTGGTCTAGAGCGTCAGAGCAAAGTGGCCGGCGGCTCGTGCTTGGCTCACGCCGGTCTGTTTCTCCAATCAGTCGCGCCAACCTGCATCGCAGGAACTTTGGCGGATGTGGCCCGTTCTATGGCGGGAGGAGCGCCGCCATGGAACATATCGCTGCCGTGCTGCTCGTCATCGGCTGCTCGAACACGATGACCGAGTGTCGCGAATTGCCCGTATCGGTGAGCGTTTTCGAAACCGCTCAGGAGTGCACCGCCGCGCGTCCGTTTGCCTTGCACGATGTGCAGGGTCAGGCTCCGCGCATCATTGCCAAATGCCTTTCCGTCGATCCGGCGCTTGAGGATGATTACGACCAGATCGTCTGGAACGTGCGCCCGGACGGCACGCTCGATGCTTCCGTGGAGATCTCCAGCCTTGAGCTTGCCTCGAGCGGCGCGCGCCCCGAAAAAGATTATCTTAGCCAAAAATGAAATCGAGCAGGCAAAACGCTTTTTCGCATGATAAGTGACGAGTGGAGCCACAAGGACAAAGGCGAGGAGTGACCCTATGCGGAAGATGATAATTGCCATGGTTGCCGTGATCGCGGTCAGCGGTTGCAGCACCACCGAGCAGGATGTCGGCGTCGGCGCCGGTGTCGGCGCTCTGGCCGGCGGCCTGATTGACGGCGGCAAGGGTGCGCTGGTGGGCGCAGCCATCGGTGCCGGTTCCGGCCTGCTGGTACGCAACCTGCGCAATGGCTATTGCCAGTACCGCGACAACCGTGGCCGTCTGTTTACGGCTCGCTGCTAATCCGTTTCAAACGCAAGAGGCAATAGAAGCGGAGACCGGACGAGCCTGTCTCTGTTTAATTGCGCCTTCGAAAACGGTCGGTTTGCGACAGCGTTTCAGCCCGACAGCGGAATCCTGATTTCCACGCTCAACCCGCCATTATGAAAATCGCGATTGATCGTACCGCGCAATTCGCGCGTGACGTTCAAATCGATCAGCTTGGTGCCAAAACCGGTTTTGACAGGTGGTTCGAGTTTCTTCTGGCCGGCTTCGCGCCAGTTGAGAACCAGCGTCCGGTCGCTCCTGTGGCCTTCGACCGACCAGTCGACCTTGAGCGACCAGTCGCCGTTCCTAATATTGGCCGAATTGCCGGTTTCGCCATATTTCAGCGCGTTCGTCGCCAGTTCGTGAAAGGTCAGGCCGAGCGCCTGCGTCGTCGTCTCGTCGAGCAACACCTCTGGTCCCGACAAGATCCCCTCGGGAAGCTCCTTGCCGAACACCTGGCCAAGCTCGATGCGCAAGAGATCGCCGAGATCGGCCTTCTGCCAGCGCGAGCGCGTCAGCATGTCCTGGGAAGCCGCCATCGCTTGCAGCCGGGCCGAAAAGGAGGACGAGAACTCGTGGACGTCGGTGGCGTGCGACGCCGTCTGGCGCGCGATCGCCAGCACCCGTGTGATCGAGTTCTTGATACGGTGCTTCATCTCCTGCAGCATCAGGTCTTTTTCGAGCAGGCTTTTTTCCGTCGTCTCATGAAGCAGCGAGACCGCGTCATAGGCCCGCTCCTGATAGCGTGCCACCAGCGCGATGGTTCCCGCGAGCAGCAGTCCGAACAGGCCGAGCATCACCGGGATGGCGCGCGAGGAAGGTTGCGAGAAGGCGCTTGTCGGCCTGAACAGGATGGTCCATGGACGTCCGGCGATGGTGAGCTCGCGAGAAACCAGCAACCTGTCGCCGAAGCCCGACGCCGGGGGCGTTTCCGACTGGAACAAAAGATGGTCGGCGTCCACCTTGCCGTCATAGATTTCGATGTTGACCGGCAGCAGCGGCGTCCGGCTGAGCGCGGTCTGGAACAGGTCGCGGGCGCGGAACGCCGCATAAAGAAAGCCTGTTGTCGAGGAACTGGACGCATCGATGCCGTCCGCCGCGGTTTCGATGTTGAGCCGCACGAAGACCAGGAAGCCGGTGAAGGTCTGCGCAGCTCCTGTTTCCTGGCCTAGCTGCACGCGCCCGCTCGCGTGCTGCTGGTTGTCGGCCATCGCCCTTTCGATCGCCTCGCGCCGCACCGGTTCGGTGAACATGTCGTAGCCGATGCCGGATTGATTGGAAGGGTCGAGCGGCTCGAACAGCGTGATGGGCGTACGCCATGGCAGCGTTGTCGTGGCCGGATAGATCGCATCGCTGGCGCCATAGTCGTGCAGAATGGCACGCTCGACCGCTGCCTCGTCGCCGGCTCTCACCAGCCGGAGAAAGCCGATGCCGCGCAGGCCGGCGAAATTGTCGTTGATACCCAGCGCATCGAAGAACGCCTTGAACTCGCCCCGCGAAATGTCACCATTGCGAGCCTCGAACAGCGCATGTGTCGATCGCAGCATCGACAGATGCAGGTCGATGCGGCTATCGATCCGGTTGAGGGCGTCGTCCGCCGTCGCCTCGAATTTGATGCGCGCCGCTTCCTGCGTGGCGAAATAGGCGAATCCCGCCATTGTCAGGCTGATCAGCGCGACGGCAATGAAAGCGACGATCGGGAAGAACTTCTTCAAGTTGCTGCTGCGACCCATGGTTCCCCATCTTATGGGCAAGTCCCCGTGGCAACACAATGGCGCGGCCAAACCATCATGACGGCTGGCATATCACATGACAGGCATTTGACGCTTCAGGCGGCGATCTTCAGCGCGCCTGGCCCCGGAATGGCGCCGGGCGGACACTTGCCCAGGATGATCATACCGAGCACCTCGTCCTGGGTCACGTCGCCGGTGCGCGCCGTGCCAACGACCCGACCATTCTTCATGACGCAGACGCGGTCGGCAAGCTCGAACACATCGTGGATGTCATGGCTGATCAGGAAGATGCCGATGCCGTCGGCCTTGAGCTGCATGACCAGTTCGCCGACCTGCGCCGTTTCCTGCGGTCCCAGTGCCGCCGTCGGCTCATCCATGATCAGGATGCGGGCGTTGAACAGGATGGCGCGCGCGATCGCCACCGACTGCCGCTGGCCGCCCGAAAGCTTGACCACCGGCTCCTTAAAGCGCTGGAAACGGGGATTGAGCCTGCCCATCACCTTGCGCGCCTCGGCCTCCATGGCGCCATCGTCGAGCGTGCCCCAGCCGGTCATCAGCTCGCGGCCGAGGAAGAGGTTGGCGGCGGCGTCGACATTGTCGGCGAGCGCCAGCGTCTGGTAGATCGTCTCGATGCCGTATTTCTTGGCGTCGCGCGGATTGGCGATCGAAGCCTCTTCGCCATTGACGAAGATCTGGCCCGAATCGCGTTTGTAGGCACCGGACAGGATCTTGATCAGCGTCGACTTTCCCGCACCGTTGTGACCGAGCAGCGCCACGACCTCGCCCGGGAAAAGATCGATCGACGCATCGTCGACGGCGCGAATGCCGCCGAAGGCAATCGAGATGTTGTGCATATCGATCAGTGGCGTGGGAGCAGTCGTGTCAGCCATGATCGTTCCTCTCTATGGTTTTGCCGAGCATGATGTTGAACCGAAACGGATGGCCAAATTTCGCTGACGCGGACCTTCGGCTCGGAATCATGCTCAGACCCGCTTGCGATAGACGGTGTCGAGCCAGACAGCGACGACCAGAACGGCGCCGACGACGACGCTCTGAAGCGGTGAATCGATGCCGAGCAACACCATGCCGGACTGCAGCGACTGCATCAGCAGCGCGCCCAGCATGGCGCCGAGCACCGTGCCGGAGCCGCCGGCCAGCGACGTGCCGCCGATGACGGCTGCGGCGATGACCAAAAGCTCGTCCAGCGTCCCCAGCGCATTGGTCGACGCATTGAGGCGGGCCGAAGCAATCGCCGCGCTGATCGCGGCCAGGACGCCCATGATCATGAACACTTTCATGGTCACCCAGCGCGTGTTGATGCCGGCGAGTTCCGCCGCTTCCGGGTTGCCGCCGATGGCAAAGACATAACGGCCGAAACGGGTGCGCCGGGTGATGAAGGTCATGACGATGCCGACAGCGACCGCGATCAGCACCGGTATGGCGATGCCATGGGCGATGAACAGCCCGCCTTCGGGGACGGTGATGCCGTTCCGCTGGGCGTACTGGCGAACGATGCCGATCGGCCACGGATAGGAATTGGCGATCCAGACGGCGCCGAGGATGGCGGCGCAGGCGACAACACCAAGCAAGCTCTCCGCCCAGACCGGGCGCAGCGGAAACTTGAAGCGCTTGCGCTGCGACCGGCCGTTGAGCAGCATCAAGGCGACGGCCACACAGGCGAGAATGCCGACGATCCAGCTCGCGGTCGCCCCGATCGAGCCACGCGGCCCGCCACCCATGAGCTGGAAGGTGGCATCGAGCGGCGCGACGGTGCGCCCGCTCGTTATCAGCCACGCCATGCCGCGCCAGATCAGCAGGCCGCCCAGCGTCACGATGAAGGCCGGAACCTCGAGATAGGCGATGATGAAGCCCTGAAGCGCGCCGATGATGAGGCCGAGCGCCACGCCGGCAGCCAATGCGATGACCCATATCCAGGGATTTCCAAGCTGGAATCCGATGACACGGATGAGGAATTCTGCCTGCGCAACGCCCATCACCATGCCGATCACGCCTTCGACGGAGCCGACCGAAAGATCGATGTTGCGCATCACGATGACCAGAACCATGCCGGTCGCCATGATCGCGACCGAGGAAGTCTGCACCGACAGGTTCCAGAGATTGCGCGGCGTGAGGAAAAGCCCACCCGACAGGATGTGGATTCCAACCCAGATGACCAGCAGCGCGCCGACCATGCCGAGCATGCGTATGTCGAGCTCGGTTGCCTTAAGGAAGCGGCCGACCGGGCTGAGCTCGGATTCACGCGCCCGATCGACAGCCGGCGTGTTGGAAGTCGCGTCGGTCATGATGTCCTCCACCGGGTTGCCGTCTGCCGCGGATGCCGGAAGCAGCTTAGAAGTTTCCCGCGAGAAGCGGAAAAACAATTCTTTTTGAAAAAACGCCGCGGCGTGAAGCCGCGGCGTTTCAGGCTTCTTGGCGAAGGCGGATCAGTTGCAGACCGGGACAGTGCCCGCCGCCACGCCGGCGCAGACCTCTTCCTTCTTGATCCAGCCGGCGTCGATGACGACGTTGAGATTGTCCTTGGTGATGGCAATCGGCGTCAGGAACAGCGACTTGACGACATTGCTGCCCGGCGTGGTGAAGTCCTTGACGCCGGCAATGTCTGTCATCTGCTTGCCGTCGGCCAGCTGCGAGGCGATCTCGGCGGCGTTCTTGCCGAGCTCGCGCGCGTCCTTCCACACCGAGACGGTCTGCGTGCCGAGCGCGATGCGGTTCAGCGCGGCATGGTCGCCGTCCTGGCCCGAAACCGGGACGGATCCGGCCAGGCCTTGCGCCGTCAGCGCCGCGACGACGCCCCCGGCGGTGCCGTCATTGGCGGCAACCACCGCATCGACCTTGTTGTCGTTGGCGGTCAGGAACTGTTCCATGTTCTTCTGGGCGTTGGCGGGAAGCCAACCGTCCGTATAAGCCTCGCCGACATTCTTGATCTTACCGCTGTCGATGGCATCCTTGAGCACTTCCATGGAGCCGGCAAACAGGAAATCGGCATTCGGGTCGGCCCCCGAGCCTTTGATGAAGACGTAATTACCTTCCGGCGCCACCTTGAACACTTCGCGGGCCTGCATGCGGCCAACTTCCTGGTTGTCGAAGGTCAGATAGAAAACGTCCTTGTTCTCGATCAACCGGTCATAGCCGACGACCGGAATGCCTTCGTCCAGCGCCTTCTGCACCGCCGGACCGATGGCCGAGGCATCCTGCGCAAGGATGATCAGGGCGTTGGCGCCCTGCGAGATCAGGCTCTCGACATCGGTCAGCTGCTTGCCGGGATTGGACTGCGCGTCAGCGGAAATATATTTGTCGCCAGCGGCCTCGATCGCCGCCTTCATGGCGGCTTCGTCGGTCTTCCAACGCTCTTCCTGGAAGTTCGACCACGAAACGCCAATGACCTTGTCCTTGGCCTGTGCGGCCGACGCGAGCGTCAGCGACATGGCGACCCCCGCCAGAATAGCGGCTGCGAATCTGTTCATGATATTCCTCCCTGCGCCGCATAGGGCGCGACAAAACTGGCCCGAAGGCCGGTAAAAGGCTCTATTTTTTCGAGCACCGAAAAAATACTGGTCCAACGCTGAAGCGCTGTCAACATCAATCCTGATGGACTTTGATGCGTCTGCCGACTTTTTTCGAGTCTCGGAATAAATAATGACAGGGCCCGCTGCTTCTGCCAGTATTTGTCGGACATTATCGACGGCTTCCGATTCATGAGCGGCCGCGGCGATGAAAAGGAAGCAAAGATGTCGGTGGGAATCCGTCATGACGATTTGCGCCGGCGCAACCGGGCGATGGTGATTTCGGCCGTGCGCCGGGCAGGCCAGCCGTCGCGGACCGAGATCGCGGCAACCACCGGCCTCAGCCATTCGACCATATCGGCGATCTCTTCCGACCTGATCCAGGAAGGCATCCTGGCCGAGAGCAAGGCGAGCGAGACGGTTTCGATGAAACGCGGCCGACCGCAGGTCGGCCTCAGCCTCAATCCGCAAGCCGCTGCGGTGTTGGCCGTCGTGTTGTCGCTGAATTTCCTGTCGGTCGCCGTCATCGATTATGCCGGACAAGTGGTCGCCGAGGAACAGCGCCGGCTGGACACGCTGACCATGTCGCGCGACGAGTTGATCGGCGAATGTGTCGCCATCGTCCGGCGCCGGCTCGAAGATCCCGACCTCGATGTCCAAAGCGTCGCCCGCATCGCGCTGGCGATCCAGGGCATCACCGATTCGCATGCGCGCGCCATGTTGTGGTCGCCGATCACGCCGCAGACGAACATCGCCTTCGCCGACATTCTGGAACGCGAGTTCGGCATCCCGGCCATCATGGAGAACGACTGCAACATGATGGCCGTGGCGCTGCGCTGGCGCGACCCGAATCGCTATCGCGACGATTTCATCGCCATCCTGCTCTCGCACGGCATCGGTATGGGGCTGGTGCTGAAGGGCGAGCTGTTCACCGGCACCCACTCCTCAGGCGGCGAATTCGGCCACATGATCCATCGGCCGGGCGGCGCGCTTTGCCGCTGCGGGCGGCGCGGCTGCGTCGAGGCTTATGCCGGGAACTACGCTATCTGGCGCAACGCAAGGCAATTGAGCGAGAACGCCGAGCCGGTCGCCGATGTCAGCGATGCCGAGATGCAGGCACTGGCGGACAGGGCGCGCGAGATGGACGGACCGGAGCGCGAAGCCTACCGCAGGGCCGGCGAAGCGCTCGGCTTCGGGCTCGGCAGCCTGTTCGCGCTGATCGATCCGGCGCCGGTGGCCATGGTCGGCGCCAGCGCTGCCGCCTTCGACCTGATCGAGCCGGCCCTGCGCGAGGCCATCGCCCAGACCGCCGGCGGCCAGCATTCGGGTTCGATTTCCTTCGACACCGAGCCGAACGAGCTGCCGCTGATCCGCGAAGGCTGCGCCATGCGGGCGCTGAGCTTCGTCGACCAGGAGATTTTTGCGCCCGGCGCACAAGGGAAATCCGGCACGATCAGGAAGCACGTGGCCTGAGTTGACCCGAAAGAGCGCGGGAGTTCCTAACTTCGGTCGAGTAGAGGCGATGG
>NZ_CAKXZT010000118.1 GCF_935825525.1 Mesorhizobium escarrei | reverse complement strand
CTCAAACGCGATTCCCCTGCCCTCAAGGGGGAGGGTAAAGCGCCTCAAACCGCGGCGGTAACGATGATCTCGACCAGATATTCCGGTCCGGCAAGCTTGGCCTCGCCGGTGGCGCGGGCCGGGGTATGGCCCTGCGGCGCCCACTTGTCCCATTCCGCGTTCATCTCGGCAAAGGTGCTCATGTCGGCCAGCCAGATGATCGCCTGCAGGATCTTGGTCTTGTCGGTGCCGGCCTTGGCCAGCAATTCGTCGATGGCCGCCAGGATGTCCCTGGTCTGGGCGCCGACGTTTCCGCCCGGTTCGCCAACCTGACCGGCCAGATAGACGGTGTTGCCGTGGATGACGATCTGGCTCATGCGTGGGCCAACATCGATGCGACGAATGCTCATTGGACGTTTCCTTCGTTTGTGGGTCGCGCCTCTTTAGAGTCGCGGTTCGCTGGGGGCAAGGTTGCATGAGCGAATCCTCTTGAGCCAGCAGGCGTGGGGCGAAAATAGGCACACGCCAAATTGCTCCGGTCGCCGCAATTCCGCCGGATTGACTTGTTGACTAATGTAATAACATCACATATCCACCGCCGCTGCCGTATTGATCGTGTCCCACGGATCGTCACATGACCAAAACCTGCCTGACCTTCCGCGACCTGACGCTGGGCTACAACAGCCATCCGGCGATTCACCATCTCGATGGCACGATCCGCCGAGGGTCGCTAACTGCCGTCGTCGGCGCCAATGGCTCGGGCAAGTCGACCCTGATGAAGGGTATCATCGGCGTGTTGAAGCCGATGGCCGGCACGGTTGTCCGGGCGCCCGGCGTGCGCGCTGCCTATCTGCCGCAACAGTCGGAACTCGACCGCTCGTTTCCCGCCCGGGTCGTTGATCTGGTTTCGCTCGGCCTATGGCCACGGCGCGGGCTGCTCGGCCGCTACACCAGGGAAGATCGCGATTCGGTCAGCCAGGCGCTGATGGCCGTCGGCCTCGGCGGCTTCGAGAAGCGCCCGATCGACACCCTGTCGGGCGGCCAGCTGCAGCGCACGCTGTTCGCCCGCGTGCTGCTGCAGGACGCCGATCTCATTCTGCTCGACGAGCCGTTCAACGCCGTCGATACCAAGACGGTCGGCGACCTGGTCGCACTGATCAAGCGCTGGCATGGCGAGGAACGCACGATCTTGGTTGTCGTCCACGATCTGGAACTGGTGCGCCAGAACTTCCCCGAGACGCTGCTGCTGGCGCGCCAGCCAATCGCATGGGGCGAAACCCAGGAAACGCTGCGGCCGGAGAACCTGTTGCGCGCACGCCGCTTCCACGAAGCCTGGGAGGAGAACGCGCCCTGGTGCGAGCCCGACAGGCACGGTGATCAGGGTCACGACCATGGGCACGACAATGGGCACGACCATGCGCACGACCATCATCACGGCTCCGGGCCGCGGGCAGCATGATGGACACGCTCTACGGTCTGCTCATCGCTCCGTTCGCCGAATTCGCCTTCATGCAGCGGGCGCTTGCCGGCTCGCTTATGCTGTCGCTCGGCGCCTGCCCGGTCGGCGTGTTCCTGATGCTGCGGCGCATGAGCCTTTCCGGCGACGCCATGGCCCACGCCATCCTGCCGGGTGCTGCCGCCGGGTTCCTGTTCTATGGGCTGGAGATCCTGCCGATGACCATCGGCGGGCTGATTGCCGGCATCATCGTCGCGCTCGGCGCCGGCGCAGTCTCGCGCTTCACCATCCAGCGCGAGGACGCTTCGATGGCGGCCTTCTACCTGATTTCGCTGGCGATCGGTGTGCTGATGGTGTCGATCCGCGGCTCCAGCGTCGATCTCATGCATGTGCTGTTCGGCACCGTGCTGGCGCTCAACAATGAAGCGCTGACGCTGATCGGCGGCATCGTGCTGGTCACGCTGGTCAGCCTCGCCATCTTCTGGCGGGCGCTCGTCGCCGAATGTCTCGACCCGCTGTTCCTGCGTTCGGTCAGCCGGCTGGGCAGCCCGGTGCATTTCATCTTCCTCGGCCTCGTCGTGCTCAACCTGGTCGGCGGCTTCCAGGCGCTCGGCACGCTGCTATCCGTCGGGCTGATGATGCTGCCTGCGGCTGCCGCCCGCTTCTGGACCATGCGCGTCGAGCCGATGTGCGTGCTGGCGGTGCTGATCGGCTTCGCCTCTTGCGTCGCCGGGCTGCTTCTGTCCTACCACGTATCGCTGCCTTCCGGACCGGCCATCATCCTGTCGGCCGGCGTCGTCTATTTTGCCTCAATCCTGTTCGGCACGCGCGGCATCCTGCGCGCCCGTATTATCCATCACCGCCACAGAACCGCCTGATCCCAAAGGAGTGCTGTCCATGCTGAAATCGATCCGCGCCGCCTTGACAGTGGGCGTTATAACATTAACCGCCTTTGGCGCGTCGTCGGCCATCGCGGAGCCGTTGAAAGTGGTCGCCAGCTTCACGATCATTGCCGATTTCGCCAAGAATGTCGGCGGCGACCGGATCAATCTGACCACCATTGTCGGGCCGGATGGCGACGCCCATGTCTACGAGCCGAGCCCGGCCGACGCGGTGGCGATGGCGGGTGCGGATGTGGTGCTGGTCAACGGCCTGCATTTCGAAGGCTTTCTGCAGCGCCTGGTCGACGCCAGCGCCACCAAGGCGACGATCGCCGTTCTGACCAAGGGGGTCACGCCGATCAACTTCAAACCGGAATTCGCCGATGCCGATGCCGCTGAAGGCGCCCATACTGATGGCGAGACCGATCCGCATGCCTTCCAGTCGATCGCCAATGCCAGGATCTATGTCAAGAACATCGCCGACGCCTTCTGCACCGTCGACGCTGGGGGTTGCGACAGCTACAAGGCCAATGCCGCCGCCTATACCAAGAAACTCGACGCGCTTGAGGGCGAAGTGCAGACGGCGATCCAGTCGATCCCGCAAGAGAAGCGCGTCGTCATCACCTCGCATGACGCCTTCGGCTATTTCGAGAAGGCCTATGGCCTCACCTTCCTGGCCCCCGAAGGGGTGTCGACCGAGTCGGAGCCGTCCGCTGCCGACGTCGCCAAGCTGGTCAGCCAGGTGAAGCAGGACAAGGCGGCGGCGGTCTTCATCGAGAACATCACCAACGCGCGGCTGATCGAGCAGATCGCCAGCGAGACCGGCATCAAGGTTGGCGGCACGCTTTATTCAGATGCGCTGTCGCAAGCCGACGGCCCGGCCTCGACCTACATCGACCTGATGCGCAACAACATCGCCCAGATCAAAGGCGCAATCCTCGGAAGCTGATGCCTTCCTATCCAGCCGGGTCGCGTCGGCTCGGTTGGATTCTCCGTCGAAAATAACTATCTGCGCATGGGATTTCATTCTGCGCGGATTGCCGATCTCGTCGGGGAGTGGCAAGACTGCGGCCAAACCAGTTTTGCGAGGAAACATGGAATATCGTCAGATCACCGAGGACTATTCGGTCTCCGGCCAGATCCAGCCCGAAGAAGTCGCCGCCATCAAGGCCGCCGGCTTCAAGAGCGTAATCTGCAACCGGCCTGATGACGAGCAGCCCGGCCAGCCTTCGGCGGACAGGGTCAAAGCGGCAGTCGAAGCTGCCGGGCTTACCTTTCGCTACATCCCGGTCATCAGCGGCCAGATCACGGCCCAAAATGTTGACGACCAGGCTGAGGCGCTCGATGAACTCGAAGGCCCGATCTTCGCCTATTGCCGTTCCGGCGCACGTTGCACCAACCTTTTTGGGCTGATCCAGCAGTCGAAGGGCTAAAGCGCGTCGCGTTTGACCGGCCTCATGCGACGCGCTTTAGGTTGTTGTTTTATGCATGTCGTGATCGCAAAACCGCTGCACACTTTTGCGCGACATGCATTAAATCGGCAGCGCGCCAGTTTCCTTCAGCGTTTCCAGCACGATCGCCGTCTTCACATGCTGCACGGATTCGTGCGGCAGGAGCACGCCGTTGACGAATTCCGACAGCGATTTCAGGTCGGGCGTCACCACTTTCAGGATGTAATCCATCTCGCCGGTCAGCGCGTGCGCCTCTTGCACCTCCGGCAGCCGCGCCACCAATTCGCCGAAGCGCTGCGCATTGTCACGGTTGTGGGTGGCGAGCGTAACCGAGATCACGTTGACCAGTGAGAAGCCGAGCTTGTCGCGGTCGAGCACCGCGCGATATCCCCTGATATAGCCGTCCTCCTCCAGCCTCTGGCGGCGGCGCGAACATTGCGACGCCGACAGGTTCACCCGTTCCGACAAATCGTTGTTGGTCAGCCGTGCGTCGCCCTGCAAGAGAGCCATTATCTTGCGATCAAACTGGTCGACGCGCGCATCATCCATGGATTCTTCTCCATACGTGCACAGTTCGCGCATCACTCGATCATTTAAAGCGTTTGAATGCAAGCACCATGCGCTGGCTTCGCGCTATGGTTACGCCGAAATGGGCCTTTTCCGGCCAAGCAGCTTTTGGAGGACAACACAATGGGTCCCTTCCCGCACGATGCACCGCCCGCAACGATCAGCAAGGCCAATCCCGCCGGCACCGACGGCTTCGAATTCGTCGAGTTCGCGCATCCCGAACCGGAAAAGCTCGCCGAGCTGTTTACCCGCATGGGCTATGTACCGGTAGCCAAGCACCGCACCAAGAACATCACCGTCTGGCGGCAGGGCGACATCAACTATGTCGTCAATGCCGAACCCGGCTCGCATGCGATGAAATTCGTCGACAAGCACGGCCCCTGCGCTGCCTCGATGGCCTGGCGGGTCGTGCACGCCAGGCATGCCTTCGACCATGCTGTCGCCAAGGGCGCCACACCCTATGAAGGCGTCGACAAGGCGCTCGATGTGCCGGCTATCGTCGGCATCGGCGGCTCGCAGCTTTACTTCATCGAGGTCTACGGCGACAAGGGCTCGGCCTACGATGCCGAGTTTGACTGGCTGGGCGAGCGCGACCCGAAGCCGGAAGGCGTCGGCTTCTATTATCTCGACCACCTCACCCACAATGTCTACCGCGGCAACATGGACAAATGGTGGGATTTCTATCGCGACCTGTTCGGCTTCAAGCAGATCCACTTCTTCGACATCGACGGCAAGATCACCGGCCTGGTCAGCCGCGCCATCACCTCGCCCTGCGGCAAGATCCGCATCCCGCTCAACGAGTCCAAGGACGAGACCAGCCAGATCGCCGAATATCTGAAGAAGTATGATGGCGAAGGCATCCAGCATATCGCCGTCGGCACGGACGAGATCTACGGCGCCACCGACAGGCTGGCAGCCAACGGGCTGAAGTTCATGCCCGGCCCGCCGGAAACCTATTATGAAATGTCTCATGCCCGCGTTCACGGCCATGACGAGCCGATCGAGCGGATGAAAAAGCACGGCATCCTGATCGACGGCGAAGGCGTGGTTGACGGCGGCACGACCAAGATCCTGCTGCAGATCTTCTCGAAAACCGTAATCGGGCCAATCTTCTTCGAATTCATCCAGAGGAAGGGTGACGAGGGTTTTGGCGAGGGCAATTTCCGCGCGCTGTTCGAATCGATCGAGCAGGACCAGATCAAGCGCGGCGTGCTGAAGGTGCAGGCGGCGGAGTGAGGCGCAGACGCCTCCAAATTCCTTGCGGTTCGATCAATTATGACCTAAATTCTGGTCATAAAGGATCAGCCCATGAATATCTCGATCGCCGAAGCCAAAGCGAAATTGTCGGAACTTGTCAGCCGGGCGGAAGCCGGCGAAGAGATCGTGCTCACCCGGCACGGCAAAGTCGCTGCTCGCCTCGTACCGCCAGCATCGCCCGACCTCCTACCTCGCATCGGCGCCTTGAAGGGTAGAATCCGAATCGCAGACGATTTTGACGAACTCGGTCCCGAGTGGGACGAGTACACTAAATGACTATCGGCCCGTTTCTCGCCGACACGCAAATTATCCTTTGGTCGATTGCGGACAATCCTCGTCTTCGCGATCCGCATCGTGCCATTCTAGCGTCAGATGCGGTCGTCTTTGCCAGCGCCGCCAGCATTTGGGAGATCGCCATCAAGCGCGCCATCGGAAAGCTCGAAGCTCCCGATGATCTGGCAACGCTGCTTCCGAAGATGCGCTTTCTTCCCCTCACCATCACGTTTCTTCATGCGCAAAAGGTTGCCGGCCTGCCTCATCACCACGGTGATCCATTCGACAGACTTCTCATCGCACAGGCGCAAGTGGAGAACCTAACCATTCTGACGGCTGACCCGCATTTCGCCCGTTACGATGTCGTCTTGGCCTGATTGCCTAGTTCCAACCTCTCCACCTCCGCTTGCCTCAGCTTCAGATCATAGGCGAGGAAGAACTCGTCGAGCTGCGGCGGTTTCATTGACGTGCCGGACAGCATCGCGTGCACTTGGCCGCGATGATGGATATCGTGGACGAAGAGGTGGGCGAGCAGATCGCCGATGCGCTCCGGTATTTTTCCGTCCTCGCGCCGGTCGGTGATGACGCGGCGATCGAGATCGTCGGCCGACAGGTGGTCGCAAAAGGCGATCAGCCGCCGGTCGGCCCCGACCTGGGCGGCAAACAGCGCTTGTGGTTCATCGAAGGGCACGAAATCGTCATGGGCCGCGGCGCCGACGCCGCCCTCTTCGAGAAAATCGAGATAAAGATGATCGACCGCCAGGATGTGGTTGAGCGTCGCCTTGATCGACGGAAAGAAGCTGGTTCGCTCGGCCTCGAAATCATCGGGCTCAAGCTGCAGCACAGCGCGATAGAGCCGGTCGTTCGACCAGAGATTGTTGCGCGCCATGCGGCGCAGATGGTCGAGCAGGTCCACGTCACACACCAGTCCAGGCAACCAAATTCACGGCGATACCGATAGCACCTATGGCTAGCAGACGAGCGATCATACCATGGCGCAGCGCCTGCGTTTCAACATCGCTCGCAACGTCCCGATTTGTAGCGACGGTAACAAGCTTCGGCAGACGCGCCACGCTACTGAAGTTACGCAGTCTTTCAGATCGATCCTCGACCTGACGGCAGAGCCGGATCGCCGAAATCAAAAGCCAGGCATTAGCGATGCTCAAATTCCCACGAACCAAAGATAAGTAGCGGTGTAGGGCATCTTGGGTCCACCCGCGTTTGGAACGATTAAGCTAGATCACTCCGCTGACTGGGCCAACGACACCCCCGCCCACAGAAGCGCAAATCCGGCGAGAACGATCAGCAGCAGCCGATTCATGCGCCGCCGCATGGCTTGCGTTTCCTGATCCCGTGCGACGTTCATGTTGGTGACGGTGTGGAACATCATCGCGTTGCGCGGAAAGCCGCTGCGGTTGGTAAGGCCGGGTGAACGCCCCTCGATGCGATAGCTCAGCCGGATCGCCTGGATGAAGATCCCCAGCACGACAAGGGCCCAGACACCGCAAAGAAGATAGACCGTCTCGCCTGTCATTCTCCGTATTTCTCGACCTTCTGCTCGATCGCACCAAAAATCGAATGTCCGGTCCTGTCCTTCATCTCGATGCGCACAATGTCGCCAAGGCGCAGGAACGGGGTTGTCGGCTCGCCGGCTGCGATCGTCTCGATCATGCGCAACTCGGCAATGCAGGAATAACCGGCGCCGCCTGCCGAGACCGGCTTGCCAGGGCCGCCGTCGAGCTTGTTGGAGACCGTGCCCGAACCGATGATGGTGCCGGCGGCCAGCGGCCGGGTTTTCGCGGCATGGACAATCAGCGCCGGAAAATCGAAGGTCATGTCCACGCCGGCGTTGGCGCGGCCGAACGGCTTGCCGTTGACATCGACCAGCAGCGGCAGGCTGACCTTGCCGCCATCCCAGGCGTCGCCCAGTTCGTCCGGCGTCACCGCGACGGGGGAAAAAGCCGAGGACGGCTTTGATTGGAAGAAGCCAAAACCTTTGCCAAGCTCTGGCGCGGTCAGGGAGCGCAGCGTGACGTCATTGACCAGCATGACCAGCCGGATCGCGGCCCTTGCCGCATCGAGACTTGCGCCTATCGGCACATCGTCGACGACGACGGCGACCTCCGCTTCCATGTCGAGGCCAAGAGCCTCGTCGACTACCCGGATCGGGTCGCGCGGCGCGATGAAGGCGTCAGAGCCACCCTGATAAATCAGCGGATCGGTCCAGAAGCTTGCCGGCATCTCGGCGCCGCGCGCCTTCCGCACCAGCTCGACATGGTTCACATAGGCCGAGCCGTCGGCCCATTGATATGCGCGCGGCAACGGCGAATGGGCGTCATGCTCGTGAAAGCGCGCTGACGGCACCGCATTGTTCTCCAGCGATTCCGCTATTGTCGCCAGATGCGACACGATCCGGCTCCAGTCGTCGAGCGCCGCCTGCAGCGTCGGCACCAGAAACGAGGCATCGGTGAACCGCGTCAGGTCGCGCGAGACGACGACCAGCTTTCCGTCGCGCGTCCCGTCCTTCAATGTGGCAAGCTTCATGCGGTTTCCTCTCCTGATGCGGCTTTGGTGCCGCTTTGAATTTTGTTCTACGCGTGATCTCTTCCGAAAACCGGTTCTCACTTTTCGCTAGCGCGGTCCTTCGGTTCGGGATCATGCTCCAGCCCCACAACAAGGCCGTCGCGTGCGATCGTCAAGTCTCCGGCCCATGTTTTCCTGACGGCGGCAATCCAGTCGGCCTCGCCGATCTCGGGATCATCGGCCGGAATGAGGTGGTTGAGCACCAGTCTCCTAACCCCGGCATCGGTGGCGATCCGTCCTGCTTCTTCGGCAAGACTGTGGCTGGCGAGCAGATGCTCTCTCAGCCGCGCGCCATTGCCGGTTTTCGCGACGAGCCGCTCGATGCCATCTTCCAGCATGGCTTCATGCACGAGGATGTCGGCGCCGTTGGCGAAATCGGCCAATGGCGGAAAGAACGCCGTATCGGCGGAGAATACGATGCTCTGTTCGGCATGCTCGAAGCGCAGCGCAAAGCAGTCGGTCACCGGCGGATGGTCGACGCGCAGCGCCAAAACCTTCAGGCCGCGCTCCTCCATCAACCGGCCTTCGCCGAACTCGATGATCGAAACCATATCTGCGATATCAGGCCGGCCTTCGTCGACGATGCGGATCTCGATGTCGAATTCCATCGCCTGGCAAAAGCGCTGCCAATAGTGGCCGGTGCCGGGCGGGCCGAACACGGTGACCGGTGTCGCCAGACCCGCCGTCCAGGCGGTGTGGATCAGCGGACCGAGTTCCAGCATATGGTCGGAATGCAGATGCGTAATGAAGACCAGGTCGAGCGCCTTCAGGCTGATGCCGGCGTCAGCCAGGCCGCGCGTGACGCCAAGCCCGCAATCGACGACGATGGTGCGGCCGCCGATCTCCAGCAGCGACGAACTTGGCCACGGCCCGCCCGGCCGAAGTGCCGGGCCGCCCTTCGAGCCCAGCAGCACCAGCCGATCCCGCGTTGAATCAGCGCTCAAGACCAGTCGCCCTCGGGCGTGCCGTTGAAGCGCTTCTTCAGATCGGCCCAGCAGTCGATGTAGTTCTCCTGCCGCGTCTCAACCTCGGCGGCGTAGCGGGTCAGCATCTGCGGGAATCGGGTCTCGAACATGAAGGCCATGGTGTTGTCGAGCTTGACCGGTTTCAGCTCGGCGCGCGAGGCCCTTTCAAAGCCAGACGCGTCAGGCCCGTGGGCCAGCATCAGATTGTGTAGGCTGATGCCGCCGGGAACGAAGCCCTCCTCCTTGGCGTCGTACTGGCCGTGGATCAGCCCCATGAACTCGCTCATGATGTTACGGTGGTACCAGGGCGGGCGGAACGTGTTTTCGGCCACCAGCCAGCGCGGCGGGAAGATGACGAAGTCGATGTTGGCGGTACCCTCCTCGCCGCTCGGCGCGGTCAGCACCGTGAAGATCGACGGATCGGGATGGTCGAACAGGATCGCGCCAACCGGCGAAAACGTCGCAAGATCATATTTATAGGGCGAATAATTGCCGTGCCACGCGACTACATCCAGCGGCGAATGATCGAGTTCGGTGACATGAAACTGGCCGCACCATTTCACGATCAGCCGGCACGGCGTCTCCTTGTCCTCGAACCAGGCGCAAGGCGTCTTGAAATCGCGCGGATTGGCCAGGCAATTGGCGCCGATCGGGCCACGATCCGGCAGCGTCAGCTTGGCGCCGTAATTCTCGCAGACATAGCCGCGCACTGTTTCATCGACCAGTTCGACCTTGAACACGAGGCCGCGCGGCAGCACGGCGATCTCGCCCGGTCGCAATTCGATGACGCCCATCTCGGTGACGAAGCGCAGCGCCCCCACTTGCGGCACGACGAGCAACTCGCCGTCGGCGTTGAAGAAATGGCCGTCGGCCATCGAGCGGTTGGCAACGTAGACATGGGCGGCCATGCCGGTCTGGCCGAGCACGTCGCCGGCGGTGGTAATCGAGCGCATGCCAGCAATGAAGTCGGTCGGTTCCTTCGGCATCGGCACCGGGTTCCAGCGGTACTGGCCAAGCGCCAGTTCGTGATCGCCGACATTCGGCGCGCTTTTCCACAGCGGATAATTCGCCGCCTTGAAGCGACCGGTGTGCCTGACGCTCGGCCTGATGCGATAGAGCCAGGAACGCTCATTGGTGCCGCGTGGCGCTGTGAAGGGCGAGCCCGAAAGCTGCTCGGCATAGAGGCCGTAGGCCGGCCGTTGCGGCGAATTCCGCCCTTGCGGCAGCGAACCAGGCAAAGTCTCGGTTTCGAAGTCGTTGCCGAACCCCGGCATGTAGGAAAAACCCATGGCATCCTCCCTGGATTGACCAAATTGGTTTCGTTTGTAACTATCGAAAATGTAACTATCAATCGTGATGGAGCAGACCATGGAGGCTGACACCCTCGAACTTGAAAGCTTCCTGCCCTACCGGCTCTATCGGCTTGCCGATGCTGTCAGCCGCGAATTTTCCAGGGTTTACAAGGGCCGACACGGCCTGACGCGGCCCGAATGGCGCACGCTGGCCGGTCTCGGCCAGCACGGCACGATGACGGCAACAGCGCTCGGCGAACAGTCGGCCATGCACAAGACCAAGGTTTCGCGCGCCGTCGCCGAGCTCGAGCGGCGTCGCTGGCTGACGCGAAAACCGGATGAAAAAGACCGCCGTGTCGAGCATCTGACGCTGACCAACGCGGGCCTTGCCGCCTATCGCGAGATGGTGCCGCTGGCGAAGGCATTCGAGCGGGAACTGCTGTCAAAACTCAGCGCTGGCGAGCGCGTCGCGATCGCGGAAGGATTGGCGGCACTGGAGGCAGCGTTGGGCAGGTGAACGAAGCTGCTACGCAGCGATCCTTCCCACCCCCCTCTGGCCTGCCGGCCATCTCCCCCGCAAGTGGGGAGATCAGATGTCACTAATGCTTTCGCCAATCATCAATGTTGCAGAGATGGGCGCAGCGGCGAAGCTGCCAATCTCCCTCCTTGCGGGGGAGATGCCAAGTTTTGGCAAAGAGGGCAGGCCAGTGGGGGTGCTGTCCCTCCAACGTTTCGGCACCCGGCCAACGCCTACCAGTCCATCACCACCTTGCCCGAATTGCCGCTGCGCATCGCGTCGAACCCGGTCTGGAAGTCGTCCACGCCGATGCGGTGGGTGATCAGGCCGCTGACATCGAGCGGGCCCTGCACCAGGGCGATCATCTTGTACCAGGTCTCGAACATTTCGCGGCCATAAATGCCCTTGAGATGCAGCATCTTGAAGATGACCTTGTTCCAGTCGATCTCGAAGCCGGTCGGCGCAATGCCCAAAATGGCGATCTTGCCGCCATTGTTCATGGCGTCGATCATGTCGCGGAAGGCGGGTGCCGCACCCGACATTTCGAGGCCGACGTCAAAACCTTCGGTCATGCCGAGCGCCGGCATGATATCGCGCAGCTTTTCCTTCGACGCATCGACCACATGCTGGACGCCGAGTTTTTTCGCCAGCGCCAGCCGCACCGGGTTTATGTCGGTGATGACCACCTTTCGCGCGCCGACGCACTGCGCCACCAGCGCACCCATGATGCCGATCGGCCCGGCGCCGGTGACCAGCACGTCCTCGCCGACCAAATCAAAGGACAGTGCAGTGTGAACCGCATTGCCTAGGGGATCGAAGATTGCGGCGATCTCGTCGGGCACGTCGTCGGGGATCGGCACGACGTTGTGCTGCGGGATCGCCAGATATTCACCGAAGGCGCCCGGCCGGTTGACGCCGACGCCGAGCGTGTTGCGGCACAGATGCCCCCTGCCCGCCCGGCAATTGCGGCAATGGCCGCAGACGATGTGGCCTTCGCCTGACACACGCTGACCGATCTTGTATTCGGTGACTGCCGCGCCGAAGTCGGCGACTGTGCCGACGAATTCGTGGCCGGTCACCATCGGCACCGGCACGGTCTTCTGCGCCCACTGGTCCCAATTGTAGATGTGGGCGTCGGTACCGCAGATCGCGGTCTTCTTGATCTTGATCAGAACGTCGTTCGGGCCGATCTCCGGCACCGGCACTTCTTCCATCCAGATGCCCGGCTCGGCCTTGGCCTTGACCAGCGCCTTCATCATGTTCGACATTCTTTTGTCCCCAGAATCTTAGTCGCCAGAATCTTAGTCGCTTGAATTTCTTGATCCGGGATCGCTTTTCGGTTCCGGCCGTTCAGGAAATCACACCAAGTTCGCGCCCGACCGCGCCGAACGCCTCGACCGCACGGTCGATGTCGGCGCTGGAATGGGCGGCCGACATTTGCGTGCGGATGCGCGCCTGGCCCTTCGGCACCACCGGAAACGAGAAGCCGATGACATAGATGCCGCGCTGCAGCATGCGCGCCGCCATCTCCTGCGCCAGCGTCGCATCACCGAGCATGACCGGAACGATCGGATGATCGGCGCCGGCCAGCGTAAAGCCGAGCTTACCCATTTCAGACCGGAAGCGCGCCGCATTGGCGTAGAGGCGCTGACGCAGCGCATCGCCATTTTTAATCAGTTCGAAAACCCGGATCGAGGCGCCGGCGATCGCCGGCATCAGCGTGTTGGAAAACAGATAGGGACGCGAGCGCTGGCGCAGCCAGTCGACCATCTGGCTCTTGCCCGAAGTGTAGCCGCCCGACGCGCCGCCCAATGCCTTGCCGAGCGTGCCGGTGATGATGTCCACCCTGCCCTCGACGCCGCAATGCTCGGCCGAGCCGCGCCCGCTCCTGCCGACGAAGCCGACTGCATGGCTGTCGTCGACCATCACCATTGCATCGTACTTGTCGGCGAGATCGCAGACGCCCTTCAGATTGGCGATGATGCCGTCCATGGAAAATACACCATCGGTGGCGATCAGCCGAAAACGGCAATCCATTGCCTCCTTCAGCCGCGCTTCCAGATCAGCCATGTCGTTGTTGGCGTAACGGAAACGCTTCGCCTTCGACAGCCGCACGCCGTCGATGATCGAGGCGTGGTTCAGCGCGTCGGAAATGACCGCATCCTCCTCGCCGAGCAGCGTCTCGAACAGGCCGCCATTAGCGTCGAAGCAGGAGCCGTAGAGGATCGTGTCCTCCATGCCGAGAAAGCCAGAAATCGTCGCCTCGAGCTGCTTGTGCTCCTCCTGCGTGCCGCAGATGAAACGCACCGACGCCATGCCATAACCATAGCGGTCGAGTGCCTGCTTGGCCGCATCGCGCAAGTCGGCGCTATCGGCGAGGCCAAGATAATTGTTGGCGCAGAAATTCAGCACCTTTTCGCCGCTCACCTCGATCTCGGCCGACTGCGTCGAGGTGATCACCCGCTCGGATTTATAGAGGCCGGCCGATTTCAGCCCTTGAAGCTCGCTGTCTATATGGGAGAGGAATGCCGCGCTCATGATCTGGCCCTGTTGAGATTGAATGGACTGTCGCCCCGTGTGGGCGAAAAATCCACCGCAAAAGCGACGGCTTCGGTGACTCGACGGTCAGTGGCCAGAATGCCGCCAAATGGCGGATGTTCAAATGCAGCTGCGGCGCGAAAGAACGCGATAACCATTTCGCGAGCTTTCCATCGCTGCTGCTCTGTCGTCTTCCGGAGCTGTTAACCTTTAAAGCCAATGGTTCTCATACCCAACAATCTGTCGGCGAGGGACCGCCCCAGAAAATGTCGCAGCAACCGATGCAAACCTTTTCGGGCAGGCTCATATTGCTGATCAAGGCAGGCTATTGGCTGGCGCTGCTGATCATTGCAGCCATGGTGATGGCCTCTTTCATTCTTCTCCAGCAGATGATGGCTGGCCAGCGCCACGACGCGACGCTGCTCGATATTGTCGGCATGCAAAAGGTGCTGTCGCAACGCATTGTCTTCCTTGCCAACGCGGCAGGTGCAGCTACGCGCAACCAACAACCGGCTCTGGTCACCGCATTCAAACAGGCCACGGCCGACTTCGAGAGGAACTACGACCTTCTGCTCGAGCGAGTGGTCGCCGACCCGGCGTCACCGGCAAGGCTCGATCCAAAATCAGTCGAGAGCGTCCTTTTCGCCAAGCCGTTTCATCTCGATTACTTCTCGGTCGGGCTTATCGCCAACGGCGAACGACTGGTCTCGGCGTTTGAATCGCAACTCGGTATGGCCGATAATGGCGGCTACAAGGGTGGCGGCGAACGCGTCAATCTCGACGCTTCCGTCGCCAATGCGACCCTGTCGGGCTATGCGGCACTCGGCCAGCGCATCAGCGCCCAAGCCGATGCGCAATCGGGAAGACTGCTCGATCTCCATAGAACGCTGTTCTACTCTACCATCGGCGTCATCGTGCTGGTGGCACTTTTCATCTTCAGGCCGATGTCGAACGCCATCCTGCGCAAGACGCGTGAACTGATCGATACCCGCAATTCCATGGCCTTCATCGCCGTGCATGACGGCCTTACCGGCCTTCACAACCGAACCTTCCTGACCGACCATTTCGATACGCTGATCAAGGGCGCGCAGCGCCGGCGGGAGCGGCTTGCGGCGGTCCACCTCGACCTCGACCGGTTCAAGCAGATCAACGACACGCTCGGCCACGCCGCCGGCGATTATGTGCTGGTGGTGACGGCGCAGCGCATGCGTGATTCTTGCCGGGCGTCGGATCTCTGCGTGCGTCTTGGCAGCGACGAGTTCGTGATGATCCTCAACGGTGCCGGCGGCACCGAGGACATCAACACGGTCGCCGGGCGCGTCCTGACGCAGATCAATGAACCGATCGTCTATCGGGGCACGACCATCCTTCCGGGCGCCAGCGCCGGCGTCGCCGTCTATCCGATTGATGCCGACAACGCGCAAGATCTGCTCGTCCATGCCGACCTCGCGCTCCACGCCGCCAAGAAACGGGGTGGCGGCAGTCTCTCATTCTTCTCCGAGGAGTTGCGGCATGAACTCGACTACCGCAAGCGGCTCGAGCATGACATCAGGATCGCTATCGCGGCGAAGGCGTTCCAGGTCTATTTCCAGCCACAGGTTTCGTTGTCGAACGGTACGATCGGCGGCATCGAGGCGCTGGTTCGCTGGAAACATGGCGAGCGCGGCATGATCGCACCGGGCGAGTTCATTCCCATCGCCGAGAAAAGCGGGCTCATGCCTGCGATCGGCCGCATCGTCATCGCCAAGGCGATCGGCGAGGCGGCGGAGTGGAACCGCGCCGGCATTGCCTTCGGACGGCTCGCCGTCAACGTCTCCGGCAGCGAATTGCGTGAGGCCGATTTCGACGCCTTCCTCTTCGGTGCGCTGGAAAAGGCTGGGCTGCCGCCACAAAAACTGTCGCTCGAGATCGTCGAATCCGTCATCCTCGACGATGAGAAAACCGGCATCGCGGCAAAGCTGCGGCACATCCGCGCCGCCGGTGTCCATCTTGAACTCGATGATTTCGGCACCGGCTACGCGTCGCTCAGCCACGTCAACCCGAACGAGATCGATAGGCTGAAGATCGATCGCCGCTTCGTCCAGAACATCGATGAGAACGGCGACAACACCAAGATCGTGCGTGCCATCACCGAACTCGCCCGCGGCCTTGGCATCTCGATCGTCGCCGAGGGCGCCGAAACCGAGGCTGAGCTCGATTCGCTGATGGCGATCGGCTGCGACCAGGTGCAGGGCTACTCCATCGCCTTCCCGATGCCGCAGGACCAGGCACGCGAATGGCTGGTCGCGCGGGCGCCGAAGAGAGCCAGGCTGACGGTGCTGCAGGGAAGGCTGGCGTAAGGCGCCAACCTTGACACGCCTCTTCGGAAATGGCGGCCTGATGGGGCTAAGGCCGATCTGCCGCCGGGTGCTGCAATGGTGGCAAATTCTTCAGCGGATTGAGCATCGGCACCCCGAGCGGTGCAAAATGACGCTCGTTGTCCGTCAGTATCGTCAAACCGTGGACCTCGGCCGTAGCGGCGATCGCTATGTCTTCGAACCCTGGTCGATGCGCCCTTGCCCGATCAAGGATGGACCCGGCGGCATGTGCGGCACGCAAATCGAAGGGAAGAACCCTCTCTCCATATAGGTGCTCGACCGCTTGCCACCAGTTGCGTAGCAAAGCCGCCTTTGTCGTCGCACCCTCGCGCTCGGCCTTGGCGAGCCCTGCAGCGATTTCGGACACAGTGACAACGGACAGGAACAGGTAATCGCTGGCTTTGTCGAGCCATGTTGCCAGCGCTGCCCGATCCGCCTTCTTGGCGGGAGCGATTGCCGAGATGATGTTGGTGTCCAGCAGAAACATCAGCACCAATCGACCGGGTTACAACGCAACCTTGCGAACCTGTTTACGGGAACGGGGGGGAATATCGCCTTTGTCACCGGGAAACGCCGCCAGCAATTGTCCGAAGCTAGGCACCCGCGACAGCCGTTCGTAGTCTTCGAAAGACAGGATCACAGCCTGCTTGCGCCCGTGACGCGTGATGACGGCAGGTTCTCCCGCCACGGCCTGATCAACCACCGCCGAAAGCGTAGCCTTGGCATCCTTCAACTGAATTTCACGCATGCTGTGCCCCTTTTATGACCACTGTGGTCATAAATAGCATCGCGAGCCCACTGAAACAATACGTCCGGCAGTTGGGATCAATCGACATTCGCCCGTGGCGCGCAGATTGGACCGACGTGCCTGGCTTCCCTGCGGAAGTTCGACTTCGCGCCTCCAATCGAGCGGTGACGATCGTCAGATCCGCAGGCCGAACCTGATGCCGTCATAGATTGCGGCGTGAATGTTGCGCGAGGCGACCGCATCGCCGATGCGCAAGAGCACGAAACCGCCTTGCGAATTGCGCGCCGGGAAAATGTCGCCACCATTGACCAGCCGTTCGTAATCGACCGCGCCGCCGTTCTTCGACAGCGGTTTCAGTGCGAGATAGAGATCGTCGAGCGGCAGCGTGCCGTGCTCGACCACCACCTGATCGACCCGCCGCTCGCCGCGCCAGCCGTCAGCGAAGTCTGAACCGACCTCCGCAACCAGTTGATTGCCCTCGCGCCGCACCGAACGCAGCCGCGTGTTGATGGTGATGGTGACGCCTTTTTCCTGGAAGGCGCGCATATAGGGCACGTGGTTCATGCCGCCCATTTCCGGGGCGAAGAAGCGTTCGGGCGAAACCAGCTCCAGCTTTGCACCGCTATTGGCGATCAGCTCGGCCGCACCCATGCCCTGATGGCCGCCATTGTCGTCGTAGAGCAGCACGTTTTCAGCCGGCTTGACGCTGCCGGCCATGATATCCCAGCTCGACGTGACGAGATTGTCGCCCGCTCCCAGCGGCGGGTTCTGCGGCAGGCCGCCGGTGGCGACCACCACCACGTCGGGCGACAGCGCCAGAACATCGTCCTTCTCCGCCCAGGTGTCATAGCGGATTTCGACGCCGAGCCGGTCGAACTCGGCCAGTCGCCAATCGATGATGCCGATCAGTTCCTTGCGGCGCGGGTTCTGTGTCGCCAGACGCACCTGGCCGCCGGCCTGGCTTGATGCTTCAAGCACCGTCACCTGGTGCCCACGCTCGGCCGCGACACGCGCCGCTTCCAGACCGCCGGGCCCAGCGCCGACAACGACCACGTTTCGCTTCGGTCCCTCGGTTCTCGAGATGATGTGCGGAATATCAGCCTCGCGGCCGGTTGCCGCATTATGGATGCACAGCGCCTCGCCACCCTCATAGATGCGGTCGAGGCAATAGGTGGCGCCGACGCAAGGGCGGATTTCGTGCTCGCGGCCCTCCATCACCTTGCGGACGATATACGGATCGGCGATGTGGGCGCGGGTCATGCCGACCATGTCGAGCTTGCCCGTGGCGATGGCGTGACGCGCGGTTGCGACATCCGAAATCCGCGCCGCATGGAAGGTCGGGAATTTCGTCGCCGCCCTCACCTCGCCGGCGAAATCGAGATGCGGCGATGAGCGCATGCCGGTCACCGGGATGACCTTGGTCAGTGCGGCATCGGTTTCGATCGAGCCGCGGATGATGTTGAGGAAATCGACCTTGCCGGAGCCGGCCAGCCGTCTGGCGATCTCGACGCCTTCCTGTTTCGAAAGGCCCTTCTCAAAATCCTCGTCGGCGACCATGCGGATGCCGACGACGAACTTTTCGCCGACCGCCGCCCGCACGGCGTCGAGCACCATGCCGGTGAAGCGCAAGCGGTTGTCGAGCGAGCCGCCGAAATCGTCGTCGCGCTGGTTGGTGGCCGGCGACCAAAAGCCGTCCATCAGATGGCCGTAAGCCTCGAACTCGATGCCGTCGAGGCCGGCGGCCTGGCAGCGCTGGGCGGCGGCCGCGTAGTCGGCAACGATGCGCTCGATGTCCCAGTCCTCGATGGTCTTCGGAAAAGCGCGGTGCGCTGGCTCGCGCACTGGCGAGGCGGACAGCACCGGCAGCCAGTCGGCCTTGTTCCAGCCGGTACGGCGACCGAGATGGGTGATCTGGATCATCACCTTGCAGTCATGCTCGTGGCAGGCATCGGCGAGTTCAGTGAGCCACGGCACGATGCGGTCGTCGTAAACATGCAGATTGCCGAAGGCGGCCGGGCTGTCGCGCGAGACGATCGCCGAACCGGCGGTCATGGTCAGCGCCATGCCGCCCTTGGCCTTTTCGGCGTGGTAGAGCCGGTAACGCTCTTTTGGCATACCTTCCTCCGAATAGGCCGGCTCGTGGCTGGTCGACATGACCCGGTTCTTCAGCGTCAAATGTTTGAGCTGATAGGGCTGGAGAAGCGGATCGCTGGTGGTCATCGTCTTCCTGTTTCAAATTGTGCTAATGAGCGGCAAATTTTTCACGCGTGTCGTTATGACAGAACCGCTGCGCACCCTAGGGTCAGGGGCGTGGGCTGGCTTTTGGGCGGCATGCAGTAAGGAACCCGCTCATGACCGATACGAAAAACCTTACCCAGCTCGGCACAAACGTCGAGGCACCACAGAACCCTGAAGCAGCAGTCCTGGAAACCGTGCCGTTTTCGCGCGGCGACGGGCCGCCAGCCATCGTTCGCTTCACCTGCCCGGAATTCACCTCGCTCTGCCCGGTCACCGGTCAGCCGGACTTCGCCCACATCGTCATCGACTATGCACCCGACACGCTGCTGGTAGAATCGAAGTCGCTGAAGCTGTTCATGACCTCGTTTCGCAACCATGGCGCCTTCCATGAAGAGTGCACCGTCATGATCGGCCGTCGCATCGTCGCCGCGACCAAACCACTGTGGTTGCGGATTGGCGGCTATTGGTATCCGCGCGGCGGCATTCCGATCGACGTGTTCTGGCAGACCGGCGCGCCGCCGGAAGGCGCATGGCTGCCCGATACCGGTGTCGCGCCCTATCGCGGACGCGGCTGAGCCTGAGCTTCTATGGAACGTATGTCGCATCAACTGAGCGGCAGCCGCCGGTAGCGGCCGGGATTGTTCGGATCATTGAAATGGCCCATCGGCCCATGTTCGGCGAAGTGGGCCGCCCAGTGCTTCATCGCAGTGGGGTCGAGCTCAACGCCCAGTCCGTTGCCCTCCGGCACACGCACGGTGTTGCCGGTCTGCCGGAACGGCCCGTCCTTGATAACGTCGCCGATCTGCCAGCGAAACAGCGACTGCGATGCCTCGGTGATCCACGGCGTCGCCGCCACGACGTGCAGATAGGCCGATGTCATGATGCCGAGATCGTTCGAATAGCACCAGAACCCCTTGCCCATCGCCTCACAGGCGGCGATGAATTTCAGGGTTTTCGACAGTCCGCCGAGGGCTGCGAAATTGCAGACGAAGTAATCCGGCGCGCCGAGCGCGACCGCTCGTCTGAGATCCGGGATGTGCGTGGAAAACGGAATGCGCGAGTGCTGGCGCAGCGCCGCCATCTCCTCAAAGGTCGCGACCGGATCCTCATAATTGCGGATGTTGAACGGCTCGATCTCGCGCAGCACCCAGCGCGCGGTGGTCAGCGACCACTGCATGTTGGAATCGAGCCTGATCTGCGCCTTGTCGCCAAGCGCCTCGCGCAGCATGCGCACCGTCCTGATCTCGAGTTCGGGATCGCCCATGATCAGCTTGCCCTCGAAAATGGTGGAGCCATGTTCCTCCCGCATCTTCAGGCAGTACTCGACGATCGCTTCGGACGTCATTTCGCCACCCGCTCCGCCCTGCGCAGGGCGAAACGAGAAATATTCAGAAAACGGAATGTCCTTGCGCACGCCGCCGCCAAGGACTTTGTAGAGCTGCATGCCGAAGACCTTGCCTCTGATGTCCCACAGCGCCAGTTCGACGGCGCCGAACGCCACGGACGTGGCATTCTCGCCGGTGTTGGCGGTGATCTGCCAGGGCGGCACGCAGCGCGCCTCGCAGTCGGCGATGTCGAGCGGATCGGCGCCGATCAGAGCCGGCGCGATCTCGGCCTTGATCACCTCGCCGAAATGCCACCACGGCGCCTCGCCCAGTCCGACTACGCCTTCGTCCGTCTCGACTTCTATGATCGATTTCGAGGCGCCGCCATAGAGACCAGCCGTCCACCAGAATGGGGCGTCTAACGGAACATTGACATGGGTGACGCGGATGTTGGTAATCTTCATCGGTCCCTTCTCACTCACACTGATATTGGCTGAGCGCCCATTCGCCGGTCACCGACAGAAGGTCTGTTACCTTCCAGTCGCCGTCGACTTTCCTGAATTTCCACTCCAGCCGGTGCGGATTGCCGGCGACGGTAAAGGCGACGATGACCTTGGCCTCATCGCCTTTGACCGCTTCAACAGTCTTCAGGCTGTTGTCGATCTCGGCCCTGTCGTACGCCGCATTGTCGAGCGCCATGTTGGGATCGAGGCATTCGCCCTGCCCCGATTTCCGCAGCGCATCGCTTTTGTCGAGCACCGACTTCGCGGGATCGACGAAATGGTTGCGCTGAGCCAGATCGAGCTCAAGCCCGACATGCTCGTAGAACGGTTTCACCACCGCCGTCGGCGATCCTGGCTGCACCGGCGCTGCCCGTACATATTCTGCTGAGAGCGGCGCGCCGAACAGGCCCTGGCCTGCAATGCTGCTCAAACCCGCGGCCAGCAGGCACATAGTCGCCAGGGCCAGTGCGCGGGCCATGGCATCACTCCGGAGTCTGGCCAACCAGGCATTCGAGCGCACTCAGCGTCCAGCCGCTGGTCTTCGAGGTGATGTCGGCGACCTTCCACTTGCCGTCGACCTTCTTCAGCGACCAGACCATTTCGCGTTTGGATTCATCGCCTTCCGGGAAAAGGTTGAAGGTCACCGTCACGTTGGCGCTGTCGCCATCCACTGCTTCGGACAGCTTCAACGTCTTGGCGAGTGTCTTCTCGTCAAAGTCCTGCGCGTCGAGACCGGGGGCGAAGTCGATGCAAGGCACCTCGTCCGGCTTGTTCTTCTGCGCCCGGTCGTTGAGGTCGAACAGCTTTGTCACCGGCTCGGTGAAACGGTCGCGGTATTTCGCGTCGGCCTCGAACTTGACCTCGGGCATGTAGAAGAACTTCACCGCATTGGAGGCCGGCCCGGCCAGAGCGGCCGCAGGCGCTGCGATCGAGAGAGCGGCGGCAAGCACAGTCAGTCTCATCCGATAATCTCCAGGCTTTCGTGGTGGGAACCGTTCAATACCACGAATCCTGCATCCCGGCTTTATTGCGGCCCATGAAATCCCAGGCGTTAACTCAGGCGCCCCTGGGCGTTTAACTCAGGCGTCCAGCCAGACGCTCTGGAGATCCATCTCGAAAGTCTGGTGGACCGCGTAGTTCTTCACCTTCTTGTTCATATGGCTGTACAGCTTCTGCCAGAACGGCTGAATGATGACGCCCGAATCCTGCAGGATCTGCTCGACGTCCTTCATGACCTCGCGGCGCTTCTCGACGTCGATGAGTGAGAGGGCCTGCTTGAGCTTGGCGTCGAAATCAGGATTCGAATACGCCGTTTCGTTCCAGGCCTCGCCGGTGCGATAGCCGAGCGCCAACACCTGAACGCCGAGCGGGCGCATGTACCAGATAGTCATGGAATAGGGGTATTTCGTCCAGTCGTTCCAGAAGGTCGATCCCGGCAGCACCGTGCGCTTCACCTTGATCCCGGCATCGCGCAGCTGGCCGGCAATCGCGTCGCCAGTGTTCTTTTGCCAATCGTCCTCGACGGTGATCAGTTCATGCTCGAAATCGGCCTGTCCGGCCTCCGCCATCAGCTTCTTGGCGCCGGCCGCATCGCGTGTCTTCTTGGGCAGCGGAAAATATTCCGGATGGATCGGGCTGACATGGTGGTTTTCACCTGGGGTGCCGCGCCCGGCGTAGCCAAGTTCGAGCACCGCATTGTTGTCGACGGCCATTTGCAGGGCGTTGCGTACCCGCTTGTCATCATAAGGCTTGTGCGTGATGTTGGTGCGGGCAACGAGCGTCGTCGCTGTCGCGACCTCCGATTTCACCAGATCCATCTGGTCGAGGATGTCGATAAAGTCGGCGGGCGTCTCGAAATTGACGTCGATTTCGCCGGATTCGAATGCGTTCACCGAGGCGTTGAAGTCGGTGCCGTAGTCGATGAATTCGACGCTGTCGAGCGGCGCTTCACCGCCCCACCATTTGCCATTCTCGCGACGCTTGACCACCGCGTTCTGGCCGACCGAATAAGACACAAGCTCGAAGGGCCCGGTGCCGATCGGCTTGGCGAGCGGATCGGCGCCATCGGTATCGAATTTGCGGTGGACCACGAGCGCTGGATAGTCGGTGAAGTTCGGGATCAGCGAGATATCAGGTTCGTTCAGCGTCAGCTTGACCGTGTTGTCGTCGACCTTGGTGATCGCCCCGTCCCTGGCCTTGCCGGTTTTGGCGTCGATCAGCGCACCGACGCGGGCGGCCATGGAATTGCCGGCGGTATCCTTCTCGCACCAGCGCGTCAGATTGTAGACCACGTCGTCGGCGTTGAAGGTATCGCCATTGTTCCAGGTGACACCCTTGCGCAGATGCAGCACATATTCGGTCGCGTCGTCGTTGACGTCCCAGCTTTCGAGCAGGACCGGCTCGAAAGTGAATTCGCGGGTGTAGCGGACAAGCGGCTCCAGCCAGCAGCGCGAAATGTTGGCAAGCTCCACCCAGTCGTAAGTACGTGGATCCTTCTGCGCCTTTACCGACATCGATACGCGCAGCGTTCCGCCTTTCTTGGGCTCTTCGGCCAAAGCCCGTCCCGGCACCGCAAGACCGATCATACCGTAGGCAAGGGCAGTCGATGCCCCGAACGCGCTTGCCAGCGCCAGAAACTCGCGCCGGTCCATCCGGCCTGAGCGGGCTTCTTTAGCCATCGCCTCGATGGCGCTCGGCACGCGATCGCCGCTGTTTCTGAAGACTGCCATTTTTTCCTCCCGTCTGGTTCCCGTCAGATCTGCGCCTGTCCTATCAACTAACGCTGTCCGGCAGCTTCTCCTCGCGCAGCGCGATCAAATCTTCGAGACCATCGGCGATGCCCTCATCGAGCTTCGGCTCCTCATAATCCGCGAGCATGTTGCGCGCTTTCTCGCGGCCGCGCGTGTCGTGGTCCTTTGCCCCTTCAGCCTTCCACTGTTCATACGAATTGAAGTCCATGATGCTGGGCATGAAGAAGGCGGACTCGAAATGCTCGAGCGTGTGCTGGGTGCCGAGGAAATGGCCCTGCGGCCCGACCTCGCGGATCGCTGCCATCGCTTCCTTGAAATCGTCGAACGGCAGGCCGCCGGCATATTTGTACCAGCCGACAAGCTGTTCGCAGTCCGTGGCGAATTTTGAATAGCCGCAGGTCAGGCCGGCCTCGAGCCATCCGGCGGAGTGCCAGATGTAGTTGGCGCCGGCAAGGATGGCGGCATGCATCAGCATGTTCGCCTCGTAGCCCGCCTGGGCGTCGTTGAGTTTCGACCCGACATGGAAGCCCGAGGTGCGCCAGGGCAGCCGGTATTTCCGCGCCAGTGCTCCCATCAGATACATCATCTGGGCGGCCTCGGGCGTGCCGCCCATCGGCGCGCCGGTCTTCATGTCGACCGTAACCATGAACTGTCCGTAGATCTGCGGTGAACCCGGACGCAGCAACTGCGTGAAGGCGACGCCCGCCAGCGCTTCGGCATTGACCTGCGCGACCGCTCCCACCGCCGAGGCCGAAGTCGAGGCGCCGCACAGCGCGAACGGCGCAAGGATCAACGGCTGGTTGTGACGCGCATAGACCTTCATCGCGTCCAGCATGGTGGCGTCCCATACCAGTGGCGAGTTGCAATTGGTGATTGCGACCAACACAGGGTTGTCACGGACAAAATCCTCGCCGAACACGATGCCCGCCATCGCCATCGTGTCTTCGGCGCGATCCTTTGATGTCACAATGCCCATGAACGGCTTGTCGGAATGCTTCAGCGCCGAATGAATGATGTGGAGGTGACGCTTCGGCACCGCTATTTCCATCGGCTCGCAGATGATCGAGCTCGACGAGTGCAGCGCCGGCGCCATGTAAGCGAGCTTATGAAAATTCTGAAGGTCGGCGAGCGTGCCATAGCGCCTGACGTTGTCGAGGTCGCGCACGTAAGGCGCGCCATACATCGGCACGAAGATGGAATTCTTACCGCCGACGCGGACCGAGCGCTCAGGGTTGCGCGCATTGAGCGTGAACTCCGGCGGGACTTTCGAGACCAGCTCCATCAGGAGCGCGCGGTCAATGCGAACGCGCGTCTCAGAGACATCGGCTCCGGCGGCCTGCCACAGTGCTATGGCCTCGTCGTCGCGGAACTCGCAGCCAACCTCTTCGAGGATCGAGAGCGACTCCTGGTGGATCAGCTCGACAGCCTCGTCCGGGACCATTTGGTATGCGGGTATGTTGCGAACCAGCGTCGGAAACGACGCCATGGGAGTTCCCCGCAGCGCCTTGCGGCCCAGGCGGCCGCCACCTCGGCGGCTGGCGGGTTCGGTGACTTCGGCGGCCGGTGCGTTCATGGCAACTCTATCCTCCCAATGACGGCCAGCCTAGCGAGAGGAAATATGGCTGTGACGCTGGAAAATCCTGATCACTTGTATAAGCTCAGCTTATGCGAAGCTTGCGCCGTCTGCTGCCTTCGGCCGGCAGCCTGATCGTTTTCGAGGCCGCCGGCCGGCTGTCGAGCTTTACCGCCGCCGGGCGGGAGCTCGGCATGACGCAGGCTGCCGTGTCCTATGCAATCCGCGGGCTTGAACAGCAGCTCGGCGCGAAACTCTTCCAGCGCCGCCATCGTCAGGTCAGTCTTACCGAAGCCGGCGAGCGTTTCCACGCCGACGTCTCGCTCGGCCTGTCGCACATCCGCAAGTCGGCGGAGGATCTGCGCCAGATCGCCGTCGGCGCTCATGTGACGCTCGCTGCCTCGACCGCCTTCGCCTCGTTCTGGATGATGCCGCGCCTGCAGCAGTTTCGCGACGAACTGCCGGGCATCGACCTGCGCATCCAGACCGCCGACCGCGATCTCGACATCATCGCCGAAGACATCCCGCTCGGCGTTCGTGGCGGCGAACCCCAGGGATGGCCGGACTATCATTCGCTGCCGCTCGCCGATGAGGAAATATTCCCGGTCGCTGGCGCGAGCTACGTGGCGCGGTTCGGATTGCCGGAGACCGTCGAGGATTTGCCATCGCACCGGCTCATCCATCTCGAAGAGCCGTTTCGTGAAGCCGCGAGCTGGGACGAGTGGTTCCAGTCGGCCGGGGTCAACATCACAGATGCCGGGCGCGGATTGCGCATCAACGATTATGCGCTGGTGATCCAGGCGGTCATGGAAGGGCAAGGCATTGCACTCGGCTGGGGCCACCTTGCCGAGCGCTTGCTGGCATCGGGACTGCTGGTGCGCGTCACCGGCCACACAATGACGACCGGCAAGGGCTTTCATGTCATCTGGTCGAGAAACCGCGAGCTCAGCGACAATGCTCGCAAGGTGCGGGACTGGCTGGCCGCGCAAGCATGAGGCTCCCATTAATGCTCAATCAACCGACACGACGATCTTGCCGAATTGCTCGTTCGACTCGAGAAAGCGATGCGCTTCGACGATCTGCTCGAATGAAAAGGTTTTGGCGATTGCCGGCTTTAGCGAGCCTGACATCAATCCGTCGAGGATGAACGCCTTGGCAGCTTCCAACTTCACCGGATCGCCAGTGATCTCGTGGACAAGATAGCCGCGCAGCGTCAGCGTCTTGGCCAGCACAGCGAATAGCGGGAACGGCGTCGGCTCGGGGCTCAAGCCGCCATATTCGATGAGAATGCCACCCCGTGCCATCGCCGCCGTCAGAGGCGCGAAAATCGGGCCGCCGACAGCGTCGAACACCACTCGGATGTTGTCCGGACTGGCGATTTCCTTCAGCCGGGCTTCCAGATCTTCGTCCGCTGAAGCGACGACATGGGCCGCGCCGAACTTGAGCAGGGCCTCTCGCTTGGCAGATGTCCGCGTGACCGCGATCGCGGTCGCACCAACGATGTTGGCAATCTGGATCGCGGCAAGTCCGACACTGCTCGATGCTGCGGTAATGACGACAAAGTCCTCCTTGCTGAGCTTGGCAATGTCGATCAGTGCGCCATAGGCGGTGAGATATTGCATCCAGACGGCTGCCGCCTCTTCCCAGCTGAGCGATGGCGGATGTTTGACCACCAGCTCGGCGGGATATGTGGCAATCTCACCATAGGCAGGCCAGCGGGCCATCGATGATGGCGGCACGACGCTGACGGCGTCACCTGGCGCAAAACCGTGCACGGCTTCGCCGACCGCTTCGACGACACCCGCTGCCTCAAGGCCAAGACCGGAAGGCAACGGCGGCGTCTGGATATAAGTGCCCGAACGCAGCAGCGCCTCGGCCCGGTTGAGACCCAATGCCTTGACCCGGATCTGAATCTCGCCCTGACCGAGCGCGGGAATATCGAGATTCTCGATGCGCAGAACCTCGGGGCCACCATGCTCATGAAAACGAACAACATGTGTCATCCGGTCATAACTCCAAAATATTTGAACCGAATACGCTATGCCAGCGGCCGACTGGCAGATAAATGATTGCTTGGGCAAGACAGTAGAAACTAGGAGTTTTGAATATGGATCGCCTTACGAGCATGGCTGTGTTCGTCAAAACCGTCGATCTCGGCTCGTTCGCAGCGACTGCTGCCGCTCTCGACCTGTCCGGACCGATGGTCGGCAAGCATGTCCGGTTTCTCGAGGAGCGTCTGGGCGTGCGCCTCATCAACCGGACCACACGCCGCCAGAGCCTGACCGACTTCGGGCGCGCCTACTATGAGCGCTGCCGGATGGTACTGGCTGAAGCCGAAGCTGCGGATGCACTCGCGGCCGATCAACTTTCCGAACCACGCGGAAAGCTGCGCGTCATCATGCCTGTGCACTTCGGCCGGCGCTGCGTTGCCCCGATCCTGCTGGAGCTTGCGCAGCGATATCCCGCTCTGGAACTCGACCTGTCGTTCAGCGATCCCATCGCCGATCTTGCAGAGGATGGCTGCGATCTTGCCATCCGGACCGGCAATCTGGAGGATCAGGCCGGCGTGATGGCGCGTCGCGTCGCGCGCCAGCGCATGGTCGTCTGCGCGTCGCCATCCTATCTCGAGATGCATAAGTTGCCACGGCAGATAGAGGATCTCGGCAGCCACCAGACCATCATCTACCGCCGTTCTGGCCGTGTCGTTCAACCGTGGTTGTTCCCGCGCCACGGCCAGCCTGCGCTGGAAGTCATGCCGGTCAGCCGGTTGCGGTTCGACGACCTCGCTGCGATCGCCGATGCTGCGGCAGCCGGCATGGGGCTTGCCTGGCTGCCATACTGGCTGGTCCGTGAGCGCATTCAGGCCGGCGCACTTGTCCCGCTGTTATCGGACCAGCCGGAATTTCTTTACGACGCCTATGCGCTCTGGCTGCAGACGCCTCACTTGCCGATGAAAGTGCGTCTTGCCGTCGATGCGCTGGCGGCAGCGCTGCCCAAGCTCATGAGTTGAATGCACGCTCAGCTGCGTGGATTTCCTCGAGAACGACCCGACGATAGAACAAGAAGCTATATGGTCAGATCTCGTATATACAGGAGGTAAACCAGAAAAACCGTAAGCGATATCGAAATAACCGTCCAGATTGTGAACCACACTATTTTCGCAATTCTACCCTTTCGACGCTGTATCCATCGACCGAATTTTACCATTAAGTAATCTAGGATGTCGTCCAAATGTCGCCTCCAACGGCAATTTGATTTTGGCCTTAGCCCGACCAATTCCACTAAGTCAATTGGGGGCCAAGCCCATTCACTTCAACAATATTCCTATCTCTATGTCGTGGCGGAACAGTACCCCCTCTGGCCTGCCGGCCATCTCCCCCGCAAGGGGGGAGATGGGCAGTTCACGCGTTCCGCAACAAGCCTTCAACCGCTGGAGATTGGCGAAGGCCGAGGCTACATCCGATCTCCCCCCTTGCGGGGGAGATGGCCGGCAGGCCAGAGGGGGGTGGGACGGAGCGCAACGGTTATAGTTTGGCTGCCCTTGCTAGCGGTCAATGCATTTCAGCCTCTCATCGCCCACGAATCCGCGTATACTACCCCCATGCCCATCCGTCAGCTTTCCGAAACGATGATCAACCAGATCGCCGCCGGCGAAGTCATCGAGCGTCCGGCAAGCGTGGTCAAGGAACTGGTCGAGAACGCACTCGACGCCGGCGCTGCCAGAATAGAGATCGTCACCGCCGGCGGCGGGCTGAACCTGATCCGCGTCACCGACGACGGCTCGGGCATCCCGGAAAAGGAACTGCCGCTGGCGATCGCACGCCATTGCACCTCGAAGCTCGCCGATGACATTCACGACATCCGCTCGCTCGGCTTTCGCGGCGAAGCGCTGCCGTCGATCGGCTCGGTGGCGCGGCTGTCGATCCGCTCGCGCGCGGCCAACGGCGACAGCGCCGCCGAGATCGGCATCGAGGGCGGGCGCGTGTCCGCCGTCAAGCCGGCGGCCGCCAATCGCGGCACCACAGTCGAGGTGCGCGACCTGTTCTTCGCGACGCCGGCGCGGCTCAAATTCATGAAGGGCGAGCGCGCCGAAAGCTCGGCGACCAGCGACGTGATCAAGCGCATTGCGATCGCTTTCCCGGCCGTGCGCTTCACGCTGGCCGGTTCCGACCGCTCGACGCTGGAACTGCCGGCGACCGACGACAGCCCGGAAGGCCGGCTGCGCCGCGTCGCGCAAGTGATGGGCGCCGACTTTCCGGCCAACGCGATCGCCATCGACGCCATGCGCGATGGTGTGCATCTTGCCGGCCACGTTTCGATACCATCCTTCAGCCGCGCCAACGCGCTGCAGCAATACGCCTATGTCAACGGCCGGCCGGTGCGCGACAAGCTGATTGCCGGCGCCATCCGCGGCGCCTTCGCCGACGTGCTGCCGCGCGACCGCCATGCGGTGACGGTGCTGTTCCTGACGCTCGATCCGGCCATCGTCGACGTCAATGTCCACCCGGCCAAGGCCGACGTCCGCTTCCGCGATCCGGGGCTGGTGCGCGGGCTGATAGTCGGCGCCATTCGCGAGGCGCTGGCCAATGCCGGCATCCGTGCCGCCACATCAGGGGCGGCCGGCATGATGGCGGCATTCCGGCCGGGCGCGGCGTCCTATGCGCATTCCGGGCCGGCCAACGGGCATCGCAGCTACGAGGCGGCCTACCGTGCCTCCGGCTTCGCCGGTTTCGACGCGGCCCGCTCGCCGCAGCGGCCGCTGGAGATGGGACTTGACGATGCAGGATTTGCAAATGGCGGCTTCGGCGAAAACGATCAGGCGGCGTTCGACGCCGGACCGCTGCACAGCGCCGACGCGCGCGCCGGACAGACTGAGACGGCGGAGACGCTGCTCGGCATGGCGCTGGGCGCCGCACGCGCCCAGGTACACGAGAACTACATCGTCGCGCAGACCAGGGATTCGCTTGTCATCGTCGACCAGCATGCGGCGCATGAGCGGCTGGTCTACGAGGCACTGAAGAACGCATTGCATTCGCGCGCCGTGCCGTCGCAGATGCTGTTGCTGCCCGAGATCGTCGATCTGCCGGAAGAGGATGCAGAGCGGCTCGCCTTGCATTCCGAAACGCTGGCCCGCTTCGGCCTCGCCGTCGAACGCTTCGGCCCGGGTGCGGTCGCGGTGCGCGAGACGCCGTCGATGCTCGGCGAAACCAATGTCCAGCAGCTGGTGCGCGACCTTGCCGACGAGATCGCCGACAACGACACCGTCGACACGCTGAAAGAGCGGCTGGACAAAATAGCCGCGACCATGGCCTGCCACGGCTCCGTGCGTTCCGGCCGCTTGCTCAAGCCGGAAGAGATGAACGCGCTGCTGCGCCAGATGGAGGCGACGCCGGGCTCCGGCACCTGCAACCATGGCCGCCCGACCTATATCGAGCTGAAGCTCGCAGATATCGAGCGGCTGTTCGGGCGGCGGTAAGGCTGCGGCTTACGAGGTCCGCTGGCGAAGCCCCCTCTCCGGCCGCTCCGCGGCCACCTCTCCCCCACTGTCGTGGGGGCGAGGAAACGTTAATCGCCAAAGCCGCGACGTTGGAAACACTCGGGTTCCTCGCCCCACGAAGTGGGGAGAGGTGGTTTGCGAAGCAAACCGGAGAGGGGAAATCATAAAGAGCCGTTCGAAACAGATCTCTATGATTCAATCAAACCTTCAAGCCTCTGATTCACCGCTTCAAATTCACCACGATCACGCCGCCGAGCGCCAGCGCGCCGCCAAGAATGCCCAGCAGCGTCGGTACCTCGCCCAGCCAGAAGAAGCCGATCAGTGTCGCCACCGGCGAAACCAGATAGAGGAAGTTCGAGGCACGCGCCGCCGGCAAACGGGAGAGCGCGGTTGCCCAGGCAGCGTAGGCGATGAGGCTTGGCACGATGCCAAGAAAGATGACGGCGCCGAGACCGGCGTTGTCGGCAACTGCCGCCTGCGCCAGGCCGTTCGGCAGGAAAGGCAGCAGGCAGAGCGCGCCGAGCACCATATTCGAGGCCGAAATGGTCAGCGGATGATGGCGGGCAAACAGCGGCTTTTGCACGATGGTGTTGACCGCCGAGCACAGCGCCGAGCCGAGGATCAGCAGCGCGCCATTGTTGAAATGCAAGCCTTGCCCTTCGCCCATGGCGATGATGCCGATGCCGGCGAAGGACAGGAATGTGCCGGCCCAGGCCAGGCCTGAGAAGCGTTCGCCAAGCAGCGCCATCGCCATGATCGCGGTGAAGATCGGGCTGACATTGATGATGAATCCGGCAGCACCCGCCGAAACGGTCAGCTCGCCGAAATTGAGCATTGCCGTGTACAGCGCAACGAAGACGGCGCCGCCGAAGGCAAAGCGCCATAATTCATCGAGCCGGGGCAGCGCCGGCCGCTTGACGGCGAGGAAAATCGCCGCCGGCACCGCCGCGATGGCGAAGCGCAGCGCACCAAGTTCCAGCGGCCCGAAAGCGACGAGGCCGGCGCGGATCGCCGGGAAGGCGGAGGCCCAGCCGACCACCGTCAGCGCCACCGCAATGGCCGCAGTGGTATCTATCCGCTGTGTCGTATTCAACGTGCCGGTACAGGCGCTCATCTCTTAGCCTCGTGCCTAATATTGTCCAGAAGGCACAAAACGCCTTTCCTGATAGATTGACAAACGACCAAATCGAGGGCCAGCTGTGACTATGGATCACAGCTCAGACGCGATGCTGCCGCTTGAAACCCTGCGCGCCTTCGACGCCGCGGCACGAACGGGCAGCTTTTCGGCCGCTGCCGAAAAACTCAATCTCACCCATGGCGCCGTCAGCCGGCAGATCGCCAAGCTGGAGGATTGGCTCGGGCTGAAAGTGTTCGATCGCGGCGCGCGTGGGGTGTCGCTGACGATCGAAGGCAACCGCCTGCATCTGCGCACCACTGAGGCCTTCGCGCTGATATCGAGCAATTCGGACCGCTGGATCGAGCCGCGCGGCACCGCCGTGGTGCGGCTGACCTCGATCCCCTCGGTCAGCGGGCTGTGGCTGATGCCGCGCATGGCGGCGCTGGAAAACAATCCGTCCAGGCTGCGCATCGTGCTCGACGTCGATATCCGCCAGGCGGACCTTGCCGACGAGGGCATCGATCTGTCGATCCGCTGCGGCCGCGGCCGCATCCCCGGCCGCGTCTCGGTGCAGCTGTTCGAGGAACATGTGTTTCCGGTCGCCTCGCCGGATCTCGCCCGCGAGATCGGCCGAGGCGACCCTGCCCGGCTGCTCAAATTCCCGCTGATCAACGATTCCGACGCCTCGGCCTGGCGTGCCTGGTTTGCCGCACAGGACATCGATTACCGCCCGCGTCCGCAGGACCGCCGTTTCGAGGACTACAATCTGGTGCTCGGCGCCGCAGCCCATGGTCTCGGCATCGCGCTGGCGCGGCCGCCGATGACCGAGGATCAACTGAAGTCTGGCCGTATCATCGCCGCCGACGACCGCGTCGTCCTCAGCCCGATATCCTACTGGCTCGACCGGCCTATCGGGCGCCCGCGCGCCGCCGCAGCCGAGCTTGCCCGGCGCATCGCGGCCCAGGCCGGACTGGCGGCGGAAAAGATCGAGGATTTCATCGCAGCCGAGCAGTAAGATGCGGGGCATCCACTTTGCCGGCCTGCTCGGCTGGCTGCCGTCCGAAACGAAGCCGACTGAAGCCAATCCTGTCTCGATCCAAGCTTGACCTTGCCGGCGTTTTGTGGCGATGACATCGTCATGAACCTTGGCTCCATGTCATGATGAACCGCTTTGAAGGCCCCGGCGGCAAGGAAGCCCGTATCCGCTATCTGGACGGCGACTTCCAGGTGACCAGCCCCGGCGCCTTCGTGCGCTGCGCGGTCACCGGCGAGAGCATCCCGCTCGATGAGCTCAAATATTGGAGTGTCGCCAGGCAGGAGCCCTATGTGAGTGCCGCGGCCTCGCTGCGCCGCGAGATCGAGGCACATCCCGAACTGCGCAGCCGGCGCTAGTCTGACGCATATGGAAGCCGCTCTGTAGCGATCCTGTCCCGCCAGCATTCCGCAAGGTTCTGCCGTCGCGACGCCGAAGGCCTTTCAACCCTGCAGCTTGCGCTGCCGCCAGGCATCCAGCGTCTCGTCGATGATGCGTTCGGGCACGTGGTCGGGATCGAACACGGTGTCGATCTCCAGCACATCGAGCTGTCCGAGGAAATCGGCCGACGCGGCATCGTGGCGCAGCCGGGCGGCGTCCTTGGCGGTGGTGATGAGGCCGAGTCCGGCACCTCGCGCTGCCGTTGCCAGTTCGGCAAGCTCGTCCTGGCCATAGAAATGATGGTCCGGAAACGACCGGGCCAGCGCAACCTCGCCGCCGGCCTCACGGACCGTGTCGAAGAATTTCTCGGGATGGCCGATACCGGCAAAGGCCAGAAATCGCTTGCCGGCCAGCCTCGCCTTGCTAGTTGGCCGCGTACGCGCCTCGAAGATCGGCCGGCCGGCGCGCGCCGCCTGGCGAACGACGGCATCGGCAGCAAGGCCCTCGCCCATCTTCAGCAGCGCGCTGGTGAAAACCAGTTGGTCGACGATACCAGCCCTGAGCGGACCGCCAGGAATGACGCGGCCGTTGCCGACACCGTAGCGTGCGTCGACGACGACCAGCGCATAGTCGATGTGGATGCGCGCGCTCTGGAAACCGTCATCCATGATCAGGAAATCACAGCCATGCTTTTCCAGCAGGAGGCGTGCGCCGGCGGCACGGTTCGGCGTCACTGCGACTGGCGCGTGCTCGGCCAAAAGCAGCGGTTCATCGCCGACATGCTTGGCGGCGTCATGATGCGGATCGACGACATGCGGCCGCGCAAAGGAGCCGCCATGGCCGCGCGACAGGAAACCTGGATTGAGCTGCATGCGCCTGGCTTGCCGGGCCAGTGCGATCGCCACCGGCGTCTTGCCGGTGCCGCCGACGGTGAAGTTGCCGACGCAAAGCACCGGCGCCTCGATCTTCTCGCGCGCCGCTGAGCGCATGCGGCGGCCGGCAACCAGCGCATAGACCGCCGACAGCGGCGCCAGCGCCAGCGCCCGCCAGTCCGGTTCTTCCCACCAGAAGGGGGGCGCTTCGCTGGCCATCTTAACGGCCGTTGGCGCCCTTGAGGCGCGATTTGACGACCAAGGGCTGAATGTAGGGTTCGAGCGACTTCAACGTGAGCGCCAGCGCGCCGCGCATCTCTTCGACCGTCGCCGCACCCGCCGCCATCATCTCATGGCGCGCCACCTCGTTGGTCAAAAGGAAATTGACGGCGCCGGCCAGCATGTCGCGGTCGCGCACCAGCTTGGCACCGCCGCTGTCGAGCAGGCGCTGATAGGTCTCGCGAAAATTCTGGACATTGCGGCCGGCCAGCACCGCCGTGTCGAGCATGGCCGGCTCCAGCGGGTTCTGGCCGCCCTCCGAGGTGAGCGAACGACCGACGAAGGCGATCTCTGTCAGCCTGAGATAAAGCCCCATCTCGCCCATCGTGTCGCCGAGCAGAATGTCCGTATCGGCGATGATCCGGTCGCCCTTGCTGCGCCGCGCGACTTTCAAGCCCATGCCGGAGATCTGCGCGGCAAGCGCTTCGGCGCGATCGGGATGGCGCGGCACGACGATCGTCAAAAGACCGTGGTGACGCTTGTGCAGCATTGCGTGAACCTCGGCGGCGACCACCTCCTCGCCGTCATGGGTCGAGATTGCCGCCCAGGTCGGGCGGGCGCCGATCTGGCGCTTCAGCGTGTACAGCGCCCTCTCATCGGCCGGCGGCGGCGTGGTGTCGACCTTGAGATTGCCGGATACGGTGACCGGCCGGGCGCCGAGCGAGAGGAAGCGCTCGCCGTCGACATCCGACTGGGCGACAACATGGGCGAGATTCTCGAACAGCGCTTCGGCGATGTTGGCGCGCTTCTTCCAGGATTTGTACGAACGGTCCGACAGCCTGCCATTGACCAGCACCTGCGGCACACGGCGTGCGCCGAGCTCGAGGATGGTCATCGGCCAGATCTCCGATTCGGCGATAATCGCCAGATCCGGCCGCCAATGGTCGAGGAAGCGGCTGACCGCCGGCTTGAGGTCGAGCGGCACGTATTGGTGGATGATGCGGTCGCCGAGCCGTTCGTCGGCAACCTGCGCGGAGGTGACGGTCCCCGTCGTCAGCACGATGTTGACGCCGTAGTCGAGGATGCTCTCGACCAGCGGCACGACGGCGATCGTCTCGCCGACGCTCGCCGCATGGATCCAGATGACCGGCCCTTCGGGGCGCTCGCGCCCGGCGATGCCATAGCGCTCGCGCCGGCGAATTCGGTCCTCCTTGCCTCTGGAGGTGCGCCAGGCGACATAGGGCCCGACCAGGGGATAGGCGGCTGCGCCTGCGAAACGATACGCCGTCAGGAAAGTGCGCGCCCAGCGCTCGCTCATTTTGAGCCATCCACGAGGCGGTAGGCCTCGGCGGTCGCGGCGTTGAGCGCGGCCGTGACCTCCTGGCGCTTTCGTTCCATTTCGGCCTCATCGGCGTTGGCCGGAACGAACACCGGCGCTCCAAGCACGATCGAGGAACGGCCGAACGGCAGATTGATCGTGGTCTTGTCCCAGCTGCGCTCCAGCACCTTGCGGCGGCTGGTAGCGATGGCGGCGGGCAGAATCGCGCGGCCCGAAAGCCGCGCCAGGAGAACGATGCCAAGCCCCGCGTCGCGCGGCGTGCCATGGGGAATGTCAGCGATCATGGCGACATTCTTGCCGGTGGCGAGTGACTTTTTCAGGGCAATCAACGCTTTGGCGCCGCCCTTGTCGCGACGCTTCGAGCTTTCGCGTCCGCCCGATCCGCGCACCGCCTCGATGCCAAATTTCTCGATCATCAGTGCGTTGAGCTCGGCATCGGCACTACGCGACACCATGGCGACCAGCGGCCGTCCGCCGGGATAGTAGGCCGGTGTCAGAAGATGCTGGCCGTGCCACAGCGCAATGATGACGGGTTCGAACTGCGAATAGGCGCCGCCCGACATCTGCGCCGATCCGCCGACATCACGGTTGGTCAGGCGGACAAGGCGAACGAACTGCGCAAACAGGCTGGCGATGGCGTTCTTGACGAATCGCGATTGCGCCAGCGGTTCGCGTATCTTGCGCCAGAACGTCTTCGGGGTGCCACCGCGGCGCCCCCTTGCCGCGGACCTCGTGGCCGGCCCTTTCACGGCTTCATGATCCATCCATGTCAACCGGCAGGCTTGTTGTCGGGGTCGAGCAACCGGTGCAGGTGAACGACGAAATAGCGCATGTGGGCATTGTCCACGCTGGCTTGAGCCTTGGCTTTCCACGCCGTTTGCGCGGATTGATAATCCGGATAGATGCCGACGATGTCGAGCGCGTCGAGATCACGGAATTCTGTCCCGCCAAGCGTCTTCAGTTCGCCGCCGAACACCAGGTGCAAAAGCTGCTTCTTTCCGTCTTCCGCGGTCATGTCGGTCCTTCACATATCGTGAGTTTGTGACAGGTCTAGACCAAAGCCGCCGACTTTGGAACCGTTGATGATATGTTCAACCGTCCAGCCCTGCGACGACGTTGGAGAGGACGGCGAGCAGTTCGCCGCTGCCGGCAACCAGCGCGCCATGGTGGATCACTTCGCCGGCATAGCGCGGTGCGCGCCCCTTCTGGTCGAGCAATGCGCCGCCGGCCTCGCGCAGGATGAGATCCGCGGCGGCGACGTCCCAGTCATGTGCGTTGGGTTTGACGAAGGTCGCGTCGAGCCTGCCATTGGCGACCATCGCCAGCCGGTAGGCGAGCGAGGGAATATAGGGCACGCGGCTCAGGCGGCCCTGCCATTGCGCCGGCATCAGCGCGATCAATGGCTTCGGCCCGCCAATTTCGACCATCGCTGCCGGGCGGCGCACGGCAATGCGACGGCCATTCAGGAATGCCCCCTCACCGGGCAGCGCCCAATAGGTCTCCTCCGTGGCCGGACATTCGAGCACGCCGGCAAGCGTGCGACCGTCCTCGACCACCGCGATGCTGACGCACCAGGAGCGCAGGCCTTCGAGGAAGCCGCGCGTGCCGTCGATCGGATCGACGACGAAGGTGCGGCGGGCGGCAAGCCTTGCCGGATCGTCGGCCGTCTCTTCCGACAGCCAGCCATAGTCCGGCCGCGCCGCAAGCAAGGTTTCGCGCAAATAGGCGTCGGCGGCATGATCGGCCTCGCTTACCGGCGAGGTGCCGCCCTTCATCCACACTTGCGGATTGTTGCCAAAATAGCGCATGGCGATGGCGCCCGCCTCGCGGGCAGCGTCGCGCAGCAGCGGCAGATCCTCGCGAGCCCCGGCGGCCGAGGCGACCTGGTCAAGCTCCGGCAAGGGTCATGCCTTCGATCAGCAGCGTTGGTGCGGCGGTGCCGAAATTGCGATCGAGATCGCTCGCCGGAACCATGCTGAGGAACATGGTCTTCAGGTTCGAGGCGATGGTCACTTCCGCAACCGGATAGGCGAGCTCGCCATTCTCGATCCAGAAGCCGGAAGCGCCGCGGCTGTACTCGCCTGTCACCATGTCGACGCCCTGGCCGAACACTTCGGTGACGTAAAAGCCTGATTTGATCGACTTGATGAGGTCCTCGGGCGTCCGCTCGCCCGGCTCGATGGCAAGATTGGTCGATGACGGCGAGACGGAGGAGCCGTTGCGCGAGCCGCGCCCGTTGGTGGTCAGCCCCAATTCCCGCGCGACTGAGGTCGACAGGAACCAGTGGTTCAAAACGCCCTTCTCGACCATGAGCAGCTTTTCGCCCTCGATGCCTTCGCCGTCGAACGGACGCGACGCCTGGCCACGGAGCCGGAGCGGCTCGTCGGTGACGGTGATCGCGGCCGCCGCCACCTGCTTGCCCATCATGTCGCGCAGAAAGCTGGTCTTGCGCGCGACGGAGGCGCCGTTGATGGCGCCGGCGAGATGGCCGGCGATGCCGCGGGCGACGCGCGGATCGAACACCACGTCGATCGGCCCGGTCGCCGCCTTGCGCGCGCCGACGCGCCGTGCGGCGCGTTCGCCGGCCTTGCGGCCGATGTCCTCGGGTGCGTCGAGATCGGAGAAATGCTGGCGCGAGGAGAATTCATAATCGCGCTCCATACCGGTGCCCTCGCCGGCGATGACGCTGGTCGAGCGCGAAAAGCGCGAGGCGACATAGTGGCCGACAAAGCCGTGCGAGGTGGCGAGCACCAGCCCGCCAAGCCCGGCGCTGGCGCCGCTGCCGGCCGAATTGGTAACGCCCTTGACCGCAAGGGCCGCCGCTTCCGCGGCCAGCGCCGCTTCCTTCAACTGGTCGGCCGAGACTTCCGTCGGATCGAACAGATCGAGGTCGCGCGGCTTCTTGACCAGCAAGGCCGGATCGGCGAGGCCCTGATAGGGATCTTCCGGGGAGACTTTCGCCATCGCCACGGCCCGCTCGGCTAGCGCTTTCGGGTCGGAGGCAGCGGTTGCCGAGACGCTCGCCACCCGCTTGCCGACGAAGACGCGCAGCGAGACATCCTCGCTCTCGGACGCCTCGGTGCCTTCGACCTTGCCAAGCCGCACCGACACGCCGGTCGAACGGCCGCGCACCGCAACTGCGTCGGCGGCGTCGGCGCCGGCCCGTTTGGCAGCCTCGACCAAGGCCGCGACCCGGTCGGTCAATTTCGCTGAGTCCAGCGTATCGGTCATGCGCATAGTCCTGTTTTTTCCGCCTGACATAAGGGGCGGCCGCTCCGCACCATCTATTGTTCCGATGTGGCTTGTGCAATGGCAGAAGTGGCAAGCGGGGTAGATCGGGCCAGCAGACACCCGGTTTTGGGCGGTATGATCGAAGCGGGTCCTCAAAGGCTGCTTCGCGGCGGTTTCGGACTGGCCGATAGCTCATTGACGCCGTGCGCCGAGCACATATGGACGTTCGATTGCGGTAACGCCTTTGTCCTTCCACGCATGATCGGCACCTGCCCGAAACCGCTAAATTTAGCGATTTCTTGTGTGTCCTTGGAACTTTGTAGCTTGCGTTCCATTTTCAACGGCATGCGAGACTCTGTGATCCAAAGCATCAGGACTGCGGTGAACGTGTCGCCGCCGCGGTACTCGCTGGTCCTTCCCATATACAATGAAGAACAGGTGCTGCCGCGACTGATCGAGCGGATCAGTTCGCTGATCTGCCGGTTGGACGGCGAGGCTGAGGCGATCTTCGTCGATGACGGAAGCCTCGATGGAAGCGTCGAATACCTTCGCAACGTCGTCGCCGTCGAGCCGCGCTTCCGGCTGATCGAGCTTTCCCGCAATTTCGGCCACCAGGTCGCGATCACGGCCGGCATGGATGCGGCTGCGGGTGATGCCGTCATCGTCATGGATGCCGACCTGCAAGACCCGCCGGAGGTGGTCCTCGATCTGGTGGCGAAGTGGAAGGAAGGCTTCGAGATCGTCTATGCCCGCCGTGTCAAGCGTCAGGGCGAATCCTGGTTCAAGCGCTTTACGGCGAGTCTCTTCTACCGCCTGCTGGAGAAGATGACGTCGGTCGACATCCCCCGCGACGTCGGCGATTTTCGCCTGGTCGGGCGCAAGGCCCTGGAGACCTTCAAGCAAATGCCCGAACACGACCGTTTCGTCAGGGGCATGTTCGCCTGGATGGGGTTCAAGCAGACAGCGGTGCCTTTCGAACGCCCGGCGCGGACCCTCGGCCAGACCAAATACCCATTCTGGAAGATGATGCGCCTTGCCGTTCACGGCATCGTCAGCTTCTCCGAGAAGCCGCTGCGCATGGCGCTGTGGGGCGGATTGGCGATCTCCGCGCTTGCGGTGGTGTTCGGCATTTACGCGATCTTCGCCTGGATTTTTGAAACCGGCATCATTGCCGGCTGGACATCCACCGTGGTGATCGTGTCGCTCCTTTGCGGCATCAATCTTTTCATGACCGGCGTGGTCGGGCTCTATGTCGGCGGCATCCACGCCGAGGTTAAACGCCGTCCGCTTTACGTGATCGATCGGGTCGCCGGCTTCGACAAGGCGATGCGTGCCGCCAGTGAGAGCCGTCGACCGTTTCGGAAACCCAGGAACGGAGCCTCGGCTGATGGCCGAACTCTTCGACAACTATAAATCGAATTATGGCGAGGCGGTCGCAGGATCCATCCGGTTTTCCGGACTTAGGCACGACTTTTTTCTGATCGCCAAGGCCGACCTGCTACAGCGTCTCGTTGTCGAGCGAGGGCTTCGACAGTGGGTGCGGGCGCTGGATGTCGGCTGCGGCGTCGGGTCGCTCCACCCTTATCTCGAAGGCGTCTTCGAGAGCCTGGATGGCTGCGACGTCTCGGAACAATCAATCCTGCGCGCCAGCCAGAACAATCCACGTGTGTCTTACAGGGCCTGCACGACGCCGCGCCTGCCTTATGGCGACGGCGCGTTCGATCTGGCTTTCGCCAGTTGCGTCGTCCATCATGTTCCGCCCGCCTCCTGGCTCGATTTCTTCCGGGAAATGCGGCGCGTCGTGCGACCCGGCGGCGTCGCCTGCATCATCGAGCATAATCCCTATAATCCGCTGACGCGTCTTGCGGTGTTCCGGTGTCCGTTCGACCAGGACGCGGTCCTGCTCAACGCCGCCAGGGCAAGGTCGCTTTTTCAGCAGACGGGTTTTCAGGATATCCGATCCGAGCACTTCCTGCTGCTGCCGTCGGCCAGGCCGTTCGCCAGAAGACTCGAGCGCCTGCTCGCGCCGCTACCGCTCGGAGCCCAGTATGCGTGCAGCGCGCATGTCTGAAGGCGGTTCGACCGCCGGCGCCGGGCTGAAGCTGCTGGCGCGCTTCGGGTTGGTCGGCATCGCCGCGACGAGCCTGTATGCTGTCCTGGCTATTGCGTTGGTCAAATCGAAATGGATCGGCTTCACGCCGGTCCAGGCGTCGCTTGCGGCTTACGCCGCGGCTGCCGTGTTTTCGTACCTCGCCCACAAATCAGTAACCTTCATGTCGAACGGATCGCACCGATCGGAAGCTGGGCGTTTTGTCCTGCTGACGGCGACAGGCTTTGCCGTGGCTTACGCGGCGCCGGCGCTTTTGACGGCGAAACTCGGCCTGCCGCCCATCATTGCCATTCTGGTTACATGCCTGATTATTCCAGCGGTCAATCTTCTCATACTCGACCGATGGGTTTTTGCGCAGCGAGAACCTAGCCGGCAAAGCGACCGCTAATCCGTCTCAAATGGCATCCAGCCGGAACGACACCAGCTTGATGGAGCGCTTGTAGATGTTGCTGGCGGCCGGAGTTGGCGAAATGCCGTCGAGATAGTCGAAAGCGATTTCGAGTGTATCGGCCTTGCCGAGCGCCGCCGGTGGAATGACGAACGAGACCGTTCGTGGTTCTTTGCCGGACAGCGTCACCGCATGCGCCCGAACGCCGTTCACCGAGATCACAACCCTCTGCGTGATCTGTGGCGGACGAATGACGGCGGCCATTTGCAGCGTGGCGGCCAGCCCGTCGCTCAGCGGCGGTATCTTCACGCGAAGCCGCGAGGTCTCGCCCAGGGAATGGGTGCCGTCGGCGACGGGTCCCGACCAGCCGCAGACCTTTATGCCGGCCGCCTGCTTGGCGCCGTCGTTCCGGAACGATACCGTCTGGCCAAGCGTGTAGCTGCCGACGGCATCCCGATTGAGACAGGTCGTCGTCCGATCGATGTAATAGGCGCGATAATCGGCGTTGACGTCCGGATTGAGAGCAAGCGCAAGGATGACGATCTCGGACCCGGCCAGAACCGCCGCGAGCGCGTAGCCACCGAGCGAGGCGGCGCGCCGATACGGGCCCGGAACGTCAGACCAGGGCAAGGTAGCCTCCGATCCACGCCACAGTCGTGAAATAGCAGGCGCCAAGGAAGAGAACCAAAGCCGCGAGCCAAATGAGTTGCGACGCCGACAACAGGACGGCGAGCATCATTGTCAGAGGCGCAAGCCCAATGACGTATCTGACCATCGAGGCCAGGTTGGTGATCAGTGGCAGGATGATGCAGAGCGCGCAGAAGAGTGCCGCGCCATATTGCCTGCGGGCCGCCAGAACGGCCGACAGCGCCAATCCGGTGATCGCGGCGAGCGCGCTCCATTGCGGCGCCCTGGGCAGCCATCCCGTGGTCGGAACGGCGGAGAGCCCGTCCCATAGAAAGACCAGCGGATTACCAGCCACCCGTCCGAACGCGCGCTGGATGTGCAAGAATGCAAAGCCGTCTCCGACGGTGAGGTACAGGAACAGGATGTAAGCGAACAAACCGGCGGGCGAGATGAGGACAGCGACCAGCAGAACCGGTCGGCCAAGCAGCCAGTGCGGGAAAGACAGCGCCGATCCGCCCTGCCGGCGGTGCTCGCTGAACATTTGAATGACGGTTGCAAAGACGACGAAGACTCCGACCAGCCTGGTCGCCGACAGCAGCGCGGATGAAACGCCCGCGGCGAGATAGCTGGAGCGCTTGAGCGCCAGAAAAACGCACGAGGTCAGCAGCACGAAAAGCGGTTCGCTGAGGAAGGTCGTGAAGTGAAAGGAGAACGGGCCGCTGAGCAGAAACGCGCAATACAGCACATAGGCGCTCATGTTCTTCTCGAGCAGCGGCCACGCCACCAGACAGGCGGCGTAGCTGCACGCAATCGAGGTGATCGTCGCGATCAGTATCGTAGGAAAAGGGAAAACTGACCGGATCGCCGCCACCAGCATCGGGTAGAGCGGGAAGAAGCCCCAGCGACCGACATTGCTGTGGTCTGGAATGGGAAAGCGCTCATAGCCCTGTTCGCTGATGCCAATGTACCAGGCGCAATCCCACCGGCACAGCGCACGGGCATAGGCCGCGAAACCTGTTTCCTCCGACACCGAAGCAAAAGCCGCATAGCGAATGGCCAGTCCGCTGATCACGAACAGCAACGGCACCGCCGCGATGGTCACGACTATAAGCCGACCGCTGGCGTTCGCACGCACAACAGCTTCGAGCGCCACAATCTGCCTCCGCCCGTTCAAATGGCTGACGCCACTCAAAACTAGATGACGCGCGCCATGGTGAATTCAAGGTATGCTGAAATCGGCGCTACGGCCCTATCCGGCGCTTCTGATCCAGACCAGCATCTCGCCTGGATCGCGGTTGTCCCAGGCAAAATACGGCACAGCGGTGATTTTTGCTTCTTCAACCGCCGGCGGTTCGGTGCGGTAGAGGCCGTTGTCCCAGTCTTCAAACGCCTCTTTCCTGGCAACAGCCGAAAGCGTCACGACGCCGCCCAATAGGTTTGGCTGCTGATGCGCCTCGATCTCGGCTGTCGGCGGCAAGGCGATGCGGTGCAGCTGGCCGGCATTGTCGGTCTCCTCGACGCAATAGATCAGCGGGCCGCGGGCAAGCGCGACGCGGCCGATATCCTGCCGCACCTGCGGATTGGCGTAGAGCCGGTCGATGGCCATTTCGAGGTCGAACTCGACCTGGTCGCCCTTGCGCCATTCGCGCCGGATCGCGGCATAGCCGTCGCTGGTGACCGCATGCAGATCGACCGCCTCCCCGTTCACCTTGAGCGCCGCGTTGCGACACCATCCCGGCAGGCGCAGGTGCAAGCTGAACTCGGTCGGCGCCTCGGGTTCGACGCCGATCGAGACTGTCCCGCTCCACGGATAATTGCTGGCCTGGGTCAGTTCTATGCGCCGACCTGCGATATCGAAACGAGCCGTACTGTTTCCATAGAGATGAACTGCAAGGGCATCGTCGGACAGGCCGTAGAAATAACTGCCGATCGAGGCGACCATGCGGCCGATATTGGGCGGGCAGCACGGGCAGCGATGCCATTTCCAGCGGTTGTGCTTGCCCCGGCTTTCCAGCGGATTCTCATAGAAGAACAGCGAGCCATCGAGCGACAGGCCCGAAATCGAGCCGTTGTAGAGCGCCCGCTCCATCATGTCGGCGTAACGCGCATTGGGGCCCATGCCGAGCATGCGGCTCGCCCAGAATACCAGTCCGACCGAAGCGCAGGTCTCGGCATAGGCGGTTTCATTGGGCAGATCGTAGTCGGCGGTAAAACCCTCATTGTGCGACGACGGCCCGAGGCCGCCAGTGATGTAGAGGTTCTTGGTGGTGAGATCGTCCCACAGCCGGTCGAGCGGCGCCCGCAGCGTGTCGTCGCCATATTCGGTGGCGATATCGGCCATGCCCGAATAGAGATACATCGCCCTGACCGCATGGCCGACGACCTTGTCCTGTTCTCGCACCGGCTGGTGCGACTGGCTGTATTCGTAGGTCTTGAAATGGTAAGCCTTCGGGTCGGCGCCGCGGGCACGCGCCTCCTCGTCGAAATAATGCGGCTGTTGGCCGCGCTGGTCGATGAAGTATTTTGCCAGGTCCATATACTTCTGCTCGCCGGTGGCCCGCGCGAGCTTGACCAGCGCCAGCTCGATCTCCTCATGGCCGCAATAGCCTTTCTTCTTGCCGGGCTCGGGGCCGAAGGTCTCGCCGATATGGTCGGCATAGCGGCACATGATGTCGAGCAGCTTGCGTTTTCCCGTGGCCTGGTAGTAGGCGACCGCGCCCTCAATCAGATGGCCGGCGCAGTAGAGCTCGTGGCAATCGCGCAGATTGGTCCAGCGCAAGCCGGGCTGTATGCGCTGGTACCAGCTCGACAGATAGCCGTCGGGCTGCTGCAGTCTGCCGTACATGTCGATGACGGCGTCGATCTTCTTCTCCAGCTCGTCATTGCGGCGACGGTAGAGCGAATAGGCGGCGGTCTCGATGGTCTTGCCCCAGTCGCTGTCCCAGAACATCTGCGTCGTCACGGTCGAGCCGGTGAACTCGTTGCCGGCGGTCGCAGCCTCGTCCGGCGAGGGTGAATGGAACGGAATGACGACGCCCGGCGATGGCCGGTCCGGATCGATCTGCTCGAGCATGCGCGCCTTGACACAGCGGTCATAGAGGATGCCGGCGGTCCTGGTGGCGACGGCATCGACACGGTCGCCCCAGAAGCCGCGCACATCGACCTGCGGCACCGGCAGCGGGCGGAAGGCGAGTTTCGGCTTGCCCAACTTGCCGGTTTGCCCCGGCGTGGCGCCCTGACTGGCGGATTGCGATGCGGTCATCAATTTACTCCGGTTCGATTCGGGTTGGTCACTTCACGGCCCCTGCCATGAGGCCGCGGATGTAGAAGCGCTGCAGCAGCAGAAACAGCACCAGGCACGGCACCATCATCACGGTGACGCCGGCCTGCACCGCGCCCCAGTCGATGGCGCCGAAGCGGCCGGACTGCAGCGCCGTCATCATGATCGGCAGCGTGAATTTGGACTGGTCGGTCATCAGCACCAGCGCTGCCAGAAACTCGTTCCAGGCGCCGAGAAATGCGAACAGCGCGATGGTGACGATGCCCGGCCAGACGAGCGGCAGCATCACCCGCAGCAGCATGGTGACGTTGTTGGCGCCGTCCATGCGGGCGGCTTCCTCGATCTCGCGCGGCACCGCGTCGAAGGCGTTGCGCATCATGAAGATCGAGAACGGCAGCTGCAGCGTGACATAGACGCAGACCAGCCCGGTCAGCGTGTTGTGCAGGCCGATCTTGGTCAGCACCAGGAAGATCGGCGTCAGGATCGACTGGAACGGGATCATGATGGTCGACAGGATGAGGACGAAGAGCAGGTTTTTTAGCGGAAAGCGGAAGCGCGAAAAACCGTAGCCAGCCAGCACGCTGACGATCACCGACAGCACCACCGTCATCACAGAGACATAGATGCTGTTTTGCGCCGGCAGCCACAGGCCGTCGCCGAAAGTGTTGAGCGTTTCATAATTCTCGACCGAAAAACCCGTCGTCGGCCAGGGCGGCAGCGGCGGCTGGCGCGATTCCTGCGCCGGCTTGAACGCCGAAAGCACGGTCCAGACGATCGGCGCCAGGAACAGCAATGAGGCGATGATGCCTGTCGCGTGCTCGGCGACCTGCATGCCGATGCGGCGATTGCGGCTTCGTGCCTGCGCCATCATTCAACGCCCTCAGGTTGGCGCAGCAGCCGCAGCTGGATCAGGCTGAGCGCGACCAGGATGACCAGCAGGACCATCGACAGTGCGGCGCCATAGCCGAGCTTGAACGACACAAACGACTGATTGAAAATCCAGTAGACGGCGGTCAGCGTCTGGTTGCGCGGCCCGCCGCGCAGGATGATGTAGAACTGGTCGAAGGCGAGCACCGAGCCGGCAACCGACAGGATCAGCGCCAGCGCCAAAGTGCGGCGCATCAGCGGCAGGGTGATGGCGCGAAACCGCGCCAGCGGCCCTGCCCCGTCGATCATCGCCGCCTCCTGCAGATCCGGCGGTATCGATTGCAGGCCGGTCATCAGGATGATCATGGTAAAACCCGCCACCTTCCAGACGACCATGGCGATGATCGACCAGAACGCCGGCTGGAACGTCGCCAGCAGATTGACCTTCTTCTCGGTCAGGCCGAGCTCGAAGGCGGCCGGGCTGAACAGGCCGGAATCGACATTGAGCAGCCACGACCACAGCAGGCTGGCCGAGGCGAAACCGATGACGGCCGGCATGAAGAACGACGTCCGGTAGAAGCCGGTCAGCGGCCGCGGCCTTTCGATGAACAGTGCCAGCGGGAAGGCGACGACGAAGATCGCGATGGTGACGATCACCGTATAGTAGCCGGTGAATTTGAGCGCGTTCCAGAACCTGGTATCGCGCAGGATCGCCCAGTAATTGTCGAGGCCAATGAACGAGTGCGCGCCCATCAGCGGCCAGTTGTGCAGCGACATCCACGCCGTCATGCAAAGCGGGATGATGAAGAAGACGACGACCAGGGCAACGGCCGGTGCGACATAAAGCAGGCCGATCCACTGCCGGCGGCCGGCGCCGACCAGTTTGCGGCGGCGGGCGGGTGCGGAGGTTGCTGCGATGGTGGTCATAGCTGGCCGCTCACTGGGTTCAGGGCAACCGCAACGGGAAAAGACCCCCTCACCCGGATTGCCAACCGAATTGCAAAACGCAATTCGGGGCAATCCGACCTCTCCCCGGGTGGAGAGGAGGTCGCCAGCGTTGACGCCAGCCTCTTCTCCCCGGCGGGGAGAAGGTGGCCGCGAAGCGGCCGGATGAGGGGGTCTTTTCTCAATACGATAGCCTTGCTGTTAGCGCTACGTCCCCCTCCCCCTCGAGGGGAGGTCCGGCCGAAGGCCGGGGGTGGGGTCGCCTCTGACGCGCGCCGACGAAAAAAGAACGTCGAGCACTGCCGAGACGACCCCACCCGGACCTGCGGTACGACCTCCCCTCAAGGGCCCTCAAGGGCCCTCAAGGGGGAGGTAAGCCGGCGCTTACTGCTGCGGCGCCGAGTCGATGATCGACTGCATGGTTTCCTGCGCATTGGCGATGGCGCCATTGACGTCCTCGCCGAAGAAGACCTCGTTGATCATCTGGTTCCACGGACCGTTGGCGGAGTTGATCAGGTCATTGAACACCACCGAATAGGGCGTGCGGCCCTTGGCCATGGCCTCGGCGGCGATCTTGTAGCGCGGGTCGAGGTCTTTTAGGGCCTCATTGGCGATGTCGCCGCGCACCGGCAAGCTGCCGTACTTGGCCAGGATGGTCTGGCCCTCGGGCGAATAGGCGAAATCGAGGAACTCCTTGACTACCGCGATTTTCGTGGTGCCCTTGGTGACGACGAAATTGTCGCCGCCGGCAAAGGACGACCAGCCGCCATCCTTGCCAGGCAGGAAGGTGACGCCGTAGTCGATATCGGGATATTGGGTGTTCAGCGCGCCGATGGCAAAGGCCCCGGACGGCGAGATGCCGATGTTGCCGGCGGCAAACGCCGCAAAGAAGTTGGAGCCGGTGTCGGTCTGCGCGCCGGCCGGCACCAGATCTTTCTTGACCATCGAGCGGTAGAGGTCGATGGCGCCGCGCAGCTGCGGGCTGTCGAGCGTCGCCTTCGAGCCGTCCTCGGTGAGGATGTCGCCGCCCGAGGCCCAGATCAGCGGCGTGAAGGTGAAGATGTTGCAGCCGCCGCAATTGCCGGAGAAATAGAAGCCCTTGGTGTCGCCGCCAAGCGCATTGACCTTTTCGGCATAGGCTTCGATCTCGGCCCAGTTAGTCGGGCCTTTTTCAGGGTCGAGGCCGGCCTGCTTGAACAGTTTTTTGTTCCAGATCAGCACCGAACTATCGGCGGAGAACGGCAGCCCGTAGATGCGGCCCTTGTAGGTGCCGGTCTTGACGTGCGCCGGCGACAGGCTGTTGAAATAAGGCAGGGATGTCGCCCAGTCGGTGATGTCTTCCAACTGGCCGGCGGCCGCGAAGGATGGCGTGTAGATCAGGTCGAGCGACAGCGCATCGGGTGCTGTGCCGCCGGCAGCGGCAGCGCCATATTTCGGGATGATCTCGGCATTGGGGATGATGTCCAGCTTGATCTGGTTCTCATGTCCCTTGTTGAAGGCATCGACGATGCGCGGCATGAAGTTCGAGCCGTCGGCGCGGACCCAGATGTTGGCGGTCTCGGCGGCAGCGGCTGGGAAGGCAAACAGGCTCGCGGCAAGCGCGAACCCGGCAATCATGGTCTTCATGGTTCTCCTCCTCATGTTTTTCTCCTCATAGTTCTTTCCTGCGGCCGCGCTCCCTGCGCAGCGGCCTTTCGCTTTGATGCATGTCGTCGTCCCAAAACCGCTGCGCACTTTTGGGCAACATGCATTGGCTCAACCGCCCGGCGGACGGCCGCATGACTGACGCACCACCAGCCGGCACGGCAGTTTTCGGATGCCCGGCTGGGCGGGTTCGCCGCCGACGAGCGAAAGCAAGGTAAGGCCGGCCTCGCGCCCCAGTGCCGCCAGATTCATGTCGACCGAGGTCAGCGGCGGGCGGGTCGCCTCGGCCACGATCTGCCAATTGTCGAAACCTATGACGCCGACGTCGTCGGGCACATCAAGCCCACGCTCGCGCAGCGCGTCGATGACGCCGCGCGCGATCTGGTCGTTGCCGCAAAACACGGCATCGGGCTTTTCGCCGCCGCTCTTCGACAGCTTGCCGTCGAAGAGTTGCTTCACCGCCTCGTGACCCCACGCTTCCGACCACGATCCGAGCAATGGTACCATGACCGGCAGGCCTTTCTCGGTTAGCACGTCACGATAGGCCTGGGCCCGCGCGTGCACCACCGCAAAACTCGCCGGCCCGGTGACATGGGCGATGCGGCACCGTCCAAGCCGGCAAAAATGCTCGACCGCCAGGCGCGCGCCGCCGGCGTCGTCAGAGACAAAGGCGATGGCGCCGGGATCGGGCTGGGTGAAGGCGTAGATCACGGGAATGCGCAGATTGGCGAGATCGACCGGCAGATGGCGGTCGATGCGCTTGCCGGTGGCGATGATGCCGTCGACGCGCTTGTCGAGCATAGCATCGACATGCAGCTGGCCGAGGCGCTGGTCGTCCTCGACATTGCACAGAAACACCGAGACGCCCTTGTCGACCAGCGCATCCGAAATGCCCGACATGACCGGCAGCGAAAAGCGGCCATAGGTATCGTTGGTCAACAGACCGACGGTAAAGCTGCGCCGGCGCAACAGGCTCTGCGCCAGGCTGTTCGGCCGAAAGCCGAGCCGCTGCGCCGTCTCGCGAATACGCTCGCGCGTCTCGGCGGTCATCCGCCCCTGCCCGTTGAGCGCTTTTGAGGCCGTGGCGACGCTGACACCGGCAAGGGTTGCCACCTCACGCAGGGTGACTGGGGTCTTGGCGGAGACTGGCGTTGGCTGGGTGTCGGACGCCATGATTTGAATATCGATCCTCCCGTTTGAGAAAAGCTTTTCTCTTATGGTCCTGCGAGGTGCTGGGTGGTGGAGCCAGCGAGCGCGGGGTGGTTTGGGAAAAGGTTTTCTCAGAAGGAGATTAGGGGAAGAATGCGGGGATGACAAGGGATGGCGAGCGGGCGACGCGGTTCCTCGTTAATGACTGCCTTGCGCCATGACTTGTCATTGATTGGGTGACTGCCGAACGGACGATTTCGCCTGTAAGGGCGACGTTCAAGTTGCCGCGATGATTTTGAGGCGGTGCTGAACTGGTCGCTATTACGAGATCGCTGACGGCAGTTTGGTAATGGAGGTCTGCGGGAGCCGGCCTACCCATTGACCAGTTACCCGTCTTGTAACATGCGGTCGAGTTCGGCCGGAAGGCGGATGGAAGAGTACTTCGCGAACGAGCCGAGAAAAGGGCGGTCGCGTTGGCTTCAGGTAGAAAACTGGTGATCGTGTTGCTGATGGCCGATAACGGAACCCATTCGAGACTGCTGGGGATGGAAATGGCTTTGGATGGGCTGTCATGGTAAATACCGGAATGACGCAGCGTTCGCCGCAAGTGTAGCGAAAAATCGGCAGAAACTCTCGAACGTCCATCGCAATGGCCGAAGACAAATTGGAACGGCGGCTCGCCGCGATCCTAGCCGCCGACATCGCCGGCTATTCGCGGCTGATGGGGGAGGACGAGGAAGGAACTCTGCGAGACCTCAGGGCCGTGGACGAGGAGGTTCTGTCTCCCCAAACGGCGCAGCACCAGGGGCGCATATTCAAGCGCATGGGCGATGGCTTCCTCGCCGAATTTCCCAGCGTAGTGGAGGCGATGCGCTGCGCGCTCGCCATCCAAGGCGATATGGCGGCGCGCGCCGCGGCCAGCCCCGGTGCCCGCAAGCTCGCGTTTCGCATCGGCGTGCACCTGGGCGACGTCATCGCCGATCGTGGTGATGTGTTCGGCGACGGCGTCAATGTAGCCGCGCGCCTGCAGGCGCTGGCGGAGCCCGGCGGCATCTGCGTGCATCGTTCCGTGCGCAACGAGGTGCGCGATCGCTTGCCTGTCAGGTTCGTCGACATGGGCGAAATCGAGGTCAAGAACATCGCCCGGCCGATCCGCGCCTTCCGGGTGGCGCTTGACGGCGTGGAGGCCGGCACCCGAGCGGCCCCAGGTCGCAAGCCGAAGTTCGCCCTACCGGCAATCGCCGCCGCGCTGCTCGTGTTCGTCGGGTTGGCGGTCGCGGCCTTCTGGCTGAGCGGCGCGCCGCGACCTGATACCACCACCGATCCAGCCGGCGCCGGCAAGCGGTCGATCGCCATCCTGCCCTTCGCCAATGTCAGCGGCGATTCCGAGCAGGACTACTTCGCCGACGGCCTGAGCGACGGTCTCATCACCCAACTCACCGGCCTTTCCGGCCTGTTCGTCATCGCCCGCGGCTCGGTGCTGCCCTACAAGGGAAAGACCGTCAGCCCCCAGACGGTCGCCCGCGACTTGGGCGTTCGCTACGTCCTCGAAGGCAGCGTGCGCAAGTCCCAGGACCGTTTGCGCATCAGCGCCAACCTGGTGGAAGCCGAGACCGCCCAGCAAATCTGGGCCAAACAGTTCGACAGGCGCCTCTCGGACATCTTCACCGTGCAGGACGAGGTGATCAACGAGATCGTGGGAGCGCTTGCGGTGGAGCTCACCTCCGCGGAAGCGGCCGAGCTGAAGCGCATTCCGACCGCCAACCTCGAGGCCTACGATTGGTACCTGCGCGCCGAAGCGCAGAGCTATTATGTCGTCGATGCCACGACGCAGGGCCGGGCCTTGGCCGCCTACGACAAGGCGATCGCGCTCGACCCCTCCTTCGCCGATGCCTATGCCGGCTATGCGCGGACGTCGGCCCAGATCTGGCTGACCGTGTCGGATCAGGTTCTGTCCGCAACGGTCGCCCGCAAGCGGGCCTACGAGGCCGCCGGCAAGGCGCTGGAGCTCGATCCCAACAATGCCCGCGCCTTCGCGGCGCTCGCAGTCTTTCAGTTGGCTGACGGCCGCCACGACGACGCCATCGCCTCGGTGCGGCGCGCGGCGGCGCTCAATCCCGGCGAAGCCGAGGCCAAGGCGAACCTCGCCTTGGTGCTGGCCTATTCCGGCGAGTTGGACGAAGCGGTGAGCGCCATTGCCCAGGCCATGCGCCTGAACCCGAAACCGCAACCCGGGTTCCTTCAGGTTGCGGGCATCGTGCACACGCTGGCCGGGAAATACGAGCTGGCGCGGACCGAGCTCGAGACTGTGGCCGCCGCCTTTCCGGCCTCGGAAAGCACGCGGGAATATCTGGCCGCCTGCTATGCCGCGCTCGGCCAAACTGGCGAGGCGCACAAGCTCTCTGACTTCTTGACGAACTATCCATTCGCCAACCTTGCCGCCTTTCGCAACCTTTACACCGGCTTGTTCCGCAATCCATCCGATCTCGCACGCTATCTCTCCTTATTAGCCAAGGCCGGCATTCCCGAATGGCCACTCGACTATCGGGGGAATGAGCAAGCTCGCATTCGCGGCGAGGCCTTGGCCACTCTCACCGTTGGACGTGGCTGGCAGGGGATCACCACGTTCAAACGCGGCGAAACGGCGCCTTTCTTTCTGCAGGTCACCAAAGACTTCCGGGCCGCCTATCGCGGCGCCAACACCTTTCTGACCGGGCTGGCGCGAATTGAGAACGACCAGCTCTGCCTGCAGTTCGAGGCGAGCTTCCGCGGTCACTGGCAATGCGGCGCGGTCTATGCGGACAAGAGCGCCGGCCTGGACTACGCGCTGGTTCTGCCCGACACGCTTCGCTTTTTCTCCGTCAAATAGCGCAAATCTATTTCTGCAGTTCGGCGTGTATTGTCGGCCAGTTGGCATCCGATTTGAGTCGGTTGGTGGCGAGGTCCTCGAAGGCGGCGCCAGCCGATATATAGAGCTTACCGTCGATAATCTGCCAGACCTCCGGTTCAATGTTCACCGTCATCTCGTTGTAGCCAACACCCTCGGCGCACAGGCCACCATATTGCGGCGCGTAGTCCATTGGGCTGGCATCGAACTTCTTCCGGTTTTCGTCGCTGGAGAACTGCCAGGTAGCGCCGAGCCATTCGGATTGGAACTTCTCCGAGCCCTTCACCGCCTGCTTTTCGGTGAAATAGGCGACAGTGTCGTAGCCCTCGATGGCGACATTACCGAAATAGCCGGTGTTGACCTCGCCGGCCCCAGCCGGCACGGTCGATGCGGCAAAGATACCGAGACAAATCAATCCAAGGTGTTTCATCTCACTCGTCCTTTCGTTTGCGAACTCAGGGTGCACGTGCCAATTCGGCCGCCAATTTCAGACATTCCCCGCTCCACCCACCTGCTATCTTCGCCGGCTGGCACCGGCCGCCGCGCGCCAGCAGGAAGGCGATTGTCTCCTTCCGCGCCTTGAATCCGGCCCGGGTCAATGCGGTGAAGCCGTGCCGCTCGGTTGCTTCCGCATCAGCGCCGGCGGCCAGCAGCATCGCCAGTATGTCCGGATGGTTTTCTTCGGCGGCGACGATGAATGGCGTCGTCTTGAAGCGGTTCTCGGCATCGCTAGGCGAAGCCCCGGCCACCAGCAGCTGCCGCACACATTCCGCGCACCCCGCATAGGATGCGCCGTGCAAAGCCGTCATTCCGCGGTTGTTCCTTGCCACAACATCGGCACCGCGTTTGATCAGCAAGGCGACGGCTTCCGGCTGGCTGGCGAGGCAGGCTACGACCAGCGCTGTCTCACCGGTTGGGTTTTTCTCGTCGATGGCCGCGCCGCCATCGAGCAGGGCCTTGAGTGCCGTTTCATCCCCGGATTGCGCCGCATCATGAAGGGGTCCGGCCATCGCGGCTGTCGCCGTCAATCCGAACCAGAACGCCACCGCAGACAGTGGTCTGAGCATATCGCTTCCTGCTGAATGAACAATCCTAGCACGCTGAGCGTTTCCTGGTCCAGCCCCGTCGCCTGCTGAGTTGGGATTCCGTTCACGGCTGTGCCAGTGATGCAGGCCATCGCCTCGCAGATCCATGACGCTGGAAACCATCGCACCTTTGAGCGAAGATCCCTTCATCAGCCTGCCAGCCGCGGGCGCTGATCTGCCCGGCCTGTTCCGGAGAGCACGGCGAGCGAGCCGTCACCTAACCCACGTCACGGGCGCGATCCACTCGACTCGAATGCTGCTCTGGATAAGCCGACGGTCTGCTTGGTACGGCAACGCGACGTTGATGTCTCAACACGCGAGGTCCGGATTGGTGAAGGTTTTTCGATGCGGG
>NZ_CAKXZT010000117.1:184061-224252 GCF_935825525.1 Mesorhizobium escarrei | reverse complement strand
TCGAGAGCTCCACAATAACGCAGTCCTCCCAAGAATCCACAACCCGTCAATTGGCAAGCAATTTCCCATCTACTCAAACGCGATTCCCCTGCCCTCAAGGGGGGGAGATTGGCCGTCACCACCGCCTTCGCGAACCGCCACCGTCGCAGGAGCGAGCGGTGCGCCAAAGCCGCCGATCTCCCCCCTTGTGGGGGAGATGTCCGGCAGGACAGAGGGGGGCGCGAAGGATCACTACCATTGAAACTTGGTTTGAATCGCCCAAAGAAAAGGCCGCCCGGAGGCGGCCTTTTCGAATGTCAGAGGCTGCGCAGTGCTTAGCGCTTCGAGAACTGGAACGAGCGGCGGGCCTTCGCCTTGCCGTACTTCTTGCGCTCGACGACGCGGCTGTCGCGGGTCAGGAAGCCGCCCTTTTTGAGCACGCCGCGCAGCGCCGGCTCGTAATAGGTCAGCGCCTTGGAGATGCCGTGACGCACCGCACCGGCCTGGCCGGAAAGGCCGCCGCCGATGACCGTGGCGACGATGTCGTACTGGCCGGCGCGGTTGGCGGCGATGATCGGCTGGTTGAGGATCATCTGCAGGACCGGGCGCGCGAAATATTCGGCGAACACCTTGTCGTTGACGACGATCTTGCCGGAGCCGGGCTTCACCCAGACACGGGCGATGGCGTTCTTGCGCTTGCCGGTGGCATAGGCGCGGCCCGACTTGTCGAGCTTCTGGACATGGACGGGTGCAGCCGGCTGCGTGTTGGTGTTGCCGGTGGCAGTTCCGAGTTCTGCGAGCGAGGAAAGCTCAGCCATTTTACGAAACCTTCTTGTTCTTGGCGTTCAGCTTGGCCACGTCGAGCGTGACGGGCTGCTGGGCGACATGCGGATGTTCCGCGCCTGCATAGACGCGGAGATTCTTCATCTGGCGACGACCGAGCGGACCACGCGGGATCATGCGTTCGACTGCCTTCTCAACGACACGCTCGGGGAAACGGCCCTCGAGCAGCTGGCGCGCGGTGCGCTCCTTGATGCCGCCGGGGTGGCCGGTGTGCCAGTAATAGACCTTGTCGGTGAATTTCTTGCCCGTGAACACCACCTTGTCGGCATTGATGACGATGACGTTGTCGCCGTCGTCGACATGCGGGGTGAAAGTGGGCTTGTGCTTGCCGCGAAGATGATTGGCGATGACAGTGGCGAGACGGCCGACGACGAGACCCTCGGCGTCGATCAGCACCCACTTCTTCACCACATCCGCAGGCTTCTGCGAAAAGGTTGCCATGGATTGTTGCTTTCGGTTCGGACCTTCCCCCATTCACGATCGACAAGGGAAGGCGTTTCTTGTTGCTTGGATTGACGCAGAGCGCTCGCCCGCCGCCAATAACAAAAGGGCGGCCTTTGCGGGCCGCTGTTCCGTGAGCGCTTATAGGTGAGGGCGGTTATCGCGTCAAGGCTGGTGAAAACCAACAGGGCAGGCAAAACACAGTAAAAACAAAGGCTTGAGCGAAAGGTATTATTTTACCACATAATCAAACCCGCCTCGGCGGGATCGAATAGGTTCCTGTGGCGTGCGCTACCGTATGTCCGTCCGGTCCGGCGACGATGTCGATATCGAAAACCATCAGGCTCTTGCCCAGCTTCAGGATGCGGCAATGGCCGTCGATCGGTCCGGCCTCGGCCTTGCGGAGAAAATTGATGTTGAGATTGGTGGTGACCGAAAGCGCATCCGGCCCGGCATGCGAAAGCACGCAGACATAGCCGCCGATGTCGGCCAGCGTGAACAGCGACGGGCCCGACACGGTTCCGCCGGGGCGCAAATGCCGCTCGTCGGCGTGCAGGCGCACCGTGCAGCCGCCCGCAAACACGTCGATCGCCTCGTAGAAGGTGAATTGGTCGTTGAGCTGCGGGTAGACGGTCTCCATCAGCGCATTGACCTGCGCCGCAGTCAGCACCGGCTTGAGATTGTTTTGGGCGGGCATAGGCGGTTTCCTGTAGTGCCGCGCCGAGAAAACACGCCTTAAGCCTGTTCTTCAATCGGCGGCGTGCTAGTTCTTTTGTTCCATGGCCCGCGAATCCGCTGGCCAATGAAGAGGTTGGAGACATGGCTGAAATCGTCGCCATCAAGCCGGCTGTTGCCGAAGCTCCTGTTATAACGCGGCTGGACAAGGGCGTGCTCCGCCTCACGCTCACCAATCCCCCGGCCAATGCGCTGTCGCTGGCGGTCATGGCGGCGTTGACGGCGGAACTCGACCGCGCCAAATCAGACAGATCCGTCCGCGTCATCGTCCTGGCGGCAGCCGGAAAAGTGTTCTGCGCCGGACACGACCTCAAGGAAATGACCGCGCGCCGCACCGATCCCGATCGCGGCAAGGCGTTTTTCGAGGAGACGTTTTCCGCTTGCGCGGCACTGATGCAGGCGATCGTGCGCCATCCGAGGCCGGTGATCGCCGAGGTCGATGGGCTGGCGACGGCGGCCGGGGCGCAACTGGTCGCGAGCTGCGATCTGGCGATCGCCTCGCACGAGGCGACCTTCTGCACCCCCGGCGTCAATATCGGCCTGTTCTGCTCGACGCCGATGGTAGCGCTGTCGCGCAACGTTTCGCGCAAGCATGCGATGGAGATGCTTTTGACCGGCGAGACCATCGATGCGGCGACGGCCAAGGAATTCGGCCTGGTCAACCGCGTCGTGCCGCGTGAATATCTGAATCAGATTGTCACCAAATATGCGCAAACCATTGCCGCCAAATCGTCTTTGGTCGTCAAGACCGGCAAGGAAGCCTTTTACGCGCAGGCCGAGATGGGATTGGCTGACGCCTATGCCTATACCGGCCGCGTCATGGTCGACAACATGCTGGCGCGCGACGCGGAAGAGGGCATCGGCGCCTTCATCGGCAAGCGCAAGCCGGAATGGACGGACGAATAGACATGGAACCCCGCATCTCCATCATCACCATCGCCGTCGACGATCTCGAGCGCGCCACGCGCTTCTACGAGGCGATGGGCCTGACCCGCCATGCCGGGATCACCGACGGCGTCGCCTTCTTCCAGATGGGCGGCGTCATTCTCGGCCTGTTTCCGCGCGAAAGCGCCGAAGCGGATTCAGGCATCACCTTCGGCACGGCGCCGTCGGCGATCTACCTCGCCTACAACACCCGCTCCGACGCGGAGGTCGATGACGTGCTGACGATGGCAGTGAAGGCCGGCGGCCGCATCGTCAAGCCGGCCGGCCGCGCCTTCTGGGGCGGCTGGTATGGCTATTTCGCCGACACCGAAGGGCATGTCTGGGAAGTGGCGCACAATCCGGCTTTTCCGATCGCGGAAGACGGCAGCATCTCACTGCCGGGCTGATCGCATTTTCCCCCGCTTTCCACGATACCGATCATTTCCGCATGATGCGCAGTTTCTGCAACGATCCGGATGGTTTTCTCGCCGAAGCTCTGTATGAGGACGAGGCATGAACCACGACGCCTACGACAATGCCTATATCGCCGGCATCCTCAATTCGGTGAAGACCATCGCCATGGTCGGCGCGTCCGCCAACGATGTGCGGCCGAGCTACTTCGTGCTGAAATACCTGCTGGGCAAGGGCTTTTCGGTGTTCCCGATCAACCCCGGCCAGGCCGGCAAGGAAATCCTTGGCCGGATGACCTATGCCAGGCTCGCCGATGTTCCCGAGCCGATCGACATGGTCGACGTTTTTCGCGGCTCGGCGGCGGTGCCGGGCGTCGTCGATGAGGTCTTGCGGCTCGATCCGTTGCCGAAAGTCATCTGGATGCAGCTTGGCGTGCGCCATGACGGGGCAGCCGCACGGGCCGAGGCCGCCGGCATCAAAGTGGTGATGAACCGCTGCCCCAAGATCGAATATGGCAAGCTGTCGGGTGAAATCGGCTGGACCGGCGTCAACTCAGGCGTGCTGTCGTCGAAGAAGCCGCTGATGCGGCCGGGATTCCAGAGTTTTGGCGTTCGCCAGAAGTAGGTGGTGAATGGTGAATAGAAGGATTTTTCTGGAAGGCGGGCAAAGCGGCATATGAGCCGCTTGCAATCAGGATGGGGCTGGCCGACTTTCCCATTCACCATTCACCATTCACCATTCACCATTCACCATTCACCATTCACCATTCAGCATTCACCATTCAGCATTCAGGGGAGGTAATCGATGACCCGCACGCCCGGTTTCAACACGCTCGCCGTCCATGCCGGCGCCAAGCCCGATCCGGCGACCGGCGCGCGTGCCACGCCGATCTACCAGACGACCTCCTTTGTCTTCGATGATGCCGACCATGCCGCCTCGCTGTTCGGGTTAAAGGCCTTCGGCAATATCTATACCCGGATCATGAACCCGACGCAGGCGGTGCTGGAAGAGCGTATCGCGGCACTCGAGGGCGGCACGGCGGGGCTGGCGGTGGCGTCCGGCCATGCCGCGCAGGTGCTGGTCTTCCACAATCTGATGCAACCCGGCGACAATTTCGTTGCCGCGACAAGGCTTTACGGCGGCTCGATCAACCAGTTCGGCCACGCATTCAAGAATTTCGGCTGGCAGGTGCGCTGGGCCGACACCAATGACATCTCGACCTTCGAAAGCCAGATCGACGAAAAGACCAAGGCGATCTTCATCGAGAGCCTGGCCAATCCGGGCGGCGTCTTCGTCGACATCGAAAAGATCGGCGACATCGCCCGCAAACATGGCCTGCCGCTAATCGTCGACAACACGCTGGCCTCGCCCTATCTGGTGCGGCCGATCGAGCATGGCGCCGATATCGTCGTGCATTCGCTGACCAAGTTCATCGGCGGCCACGGCAATTCCATCGGCGGCGCCATTGTCGACGGCGGCACCTTCGACTGGTCGAAATCCGGCAAATATCCGATGCTGTCGGAGCCGCGCCCCGAATATGGCGGCCTCGTCCTGCACGAGACCTTCGGCAATTTCGCCTTCGCCATTGCCGCGCGCGTGCTTGGCCTGCGCGACATGGGCCCGGCGATCTCGCCCTTCAATGCATTCCTGATCCTGACCGGCCTGGAAACACTGCCGCTCAGGATGCAGCGCCATTGCGACAATGCGGTCACCGTCGCCGCGTGGCTGTCCAACCACCCCAAGATCGCCTGGGTGTCCTATCCCGGCCTGCCCAGCGACAACAACAACGCGCTGCAGAAGAAGTATTCGCCGCTTGGCGCCGGCGCGGTGTTCACCTTCGGCCTGAAGGGCGGCTATGCGGCGGGCATCAAATTCGTCGAGGCGCTCGAACTGTTCTCGCACCTCGCCAATGTCGGCGACACCAAGTCGCTGGTCATCCATCCGGCATCGACCACGCATCGGCAACTGTCCGACGAACAGAAGGTCGCGGCCGGCGCTGGACCAGATACGGTCCGGCTCTCGGTCGGCATCGAGGATGTCAACGACATCGTCGCCGATTTGGAACAGGCTCTCGCCAAAGTTTGATCTCCGCTGGAAGGAGTTTCCATGACAGCGCCGAAATTCCTCTCCGTCGATATTGAAAGCGTCGACCCGGAACCTGGCACGCCGGCGCCGGATCGGCTGATTTCAGGCGATCCAAAATTCCGCACCTGGAGTGTCGAGGAACTCGACGGCGGCCTCTATGCCGGCATCTGGGAGGCGACCCCAGGCAAATGGCGCATCGAGTATGACGAGTGGGAGTTCTGCCACATTCTTTCCGGCGTCTCGGTAATATCAGAGGAGGGCGGCGAGGCGCGCACCGTCAGGGCCGGCGACAGTTTCGTGCTCAGGCCTGGCTTTAAGGGAAGCTGGGAAGTGCTTGAAACAACACGCAAGGAGTATGTGATCAAGCTTTGATCATTGTCCGCTGTGTACGACGAGCCTTTCCAGCCCGTGGAAATGATAGGTATCGCGGAAGCGCGGCTGTTCGGCGAGATGCAGCCGCGGTAGCCGCTCGAACAAGCTTTTCAGCGATAGCTGCAATTCGAGCCGGGCGAGCGGCGCGCCGATGCAGAAATGAATGCCGGCGCCGAACGAGACGTTCTTCTGGTCGACGCGATCCGGCCGGAAAGTGAGGGGTTCGGCAAAGGCAGCCGGATCATGATTGGCCATGCCGAGCAGCAGGCCGATCGTCTCGCCCGGCCGCACCAGAATGCCTGGAACGACCTCGATCTCTTCATAGGCATAACGCGTGAACATGTGCAGCGGCGCGTCGAAGCGCAGGCATTCCTCTACCGTGGCGGTGGTCGTCGGTGACGAGGTGAAGAAGCGGCGCGGGTCGCCGCCTTGCGCGAGAATCGCGCGCACCGCATTGCCGGTCTGGTGGACGGTCGCCTCGTGGCCGGCATTGAGCAGCAGGATGGCCGAGGACACCAGCTCGTCCTCAGAGAGCTTTTGGCCATCATCTTGCGCCGAGATCAGCAGCGACAACAGGTCGTCGCCGGGGTTTTTGCGCCGCTCGGCAACATGGCCGCGCAGGAAATTCGAAAAATCATGTGCTGCGCGATTGGCGGTCTCTTCCGTTTCGCGTGTGCGGCCGTGCATGTACATGGCGACCATCTGATGCGACCAGTCGAGCAGTTGCGGCCCCATCTCGACCGGCACGCCGAGCATTTCGGCAATGATGGTGATCGGCAAAGGCGATGCGAAGGCTGGCAGCAGGTCGACCTGGCCCGGCTCGAAACGGTCGATCAGCTCGTTGGCGAGCGCCTCGACGCGTGGCCTGAGCCGCTCGACCTGACGCGAGACGAAGGCGCGGTTGACCAGCGTTCTGAGCCTGGTGTGAACGGGCGGCTCCAGCTCCAGCATCGAATTGGCCTCGATGCCGTGGAAGGCGCTGAGATGGGTGCGGTCCTGGCCGATGCCCTGGCTGTCGGGGATGCCAGCCGGGTTCTGGCGGCCGAAGCGGCGGTCGCGCAGCAGCCGGTGGACGTCATCGAAGCCGCCAAAGCACCAGAAGCCGAACTCTTCCCAGAAGAAGACATTCGATGCGCCATGCATGAAGGCATAAGCCGCATAGGGGTCCTGGAAGAAAGCCGGCTCGTGCGGGTCCAGTCGCACGTGACGTGTGGCTGGATCGAAGGCCAGGTAAGTTGGTGGCACCAAATCGGTCATTCTGGATCATTAGCGCGGCTTGCCAGCTTGATGCCAGACCGTATGTTGGCGCGGCAATTCTTCTCGTTAAGCCAGCCGGTGCGGCTGCGGAAAGACTGACTTGATGAATGTAATCGTGGTTGGCGCAGGCATTGCGGGGCTTTCGACGGCCTGGTCGCTGGTCAAGGCCGGGCACCGGGTCTCGATCGTCGAGCAGGGACCGATTCCCAATCCGCTTGCCGCGTCGGGCGACCATCACCGCATCATCCGCCGCGCCTATGGCGCAGCCTCGGGTTATGGCCGGCTGATCACCGAAGCCTATGAGGCCTGGGACGAGATGTGGGCCGATCTCGGCGAAAGCCATCTCGACCCGCGCGGCTTCATCTGCATTTCGCGCGAGCCGGGAGACGAAGCCGAGGAATACCGCGAGGGCATGGAAGCCGGGAACTACCCGATCGAACTGTTCGAGCCGGACGCCGCGGCTAAACGCTGGCGGTTCCTGCAGCCCGGCTCGTTCCGCTATGCGTATTTTTCGTCGGAGGGTGGTGCGCTGCATTGTCGCAAGATTGCCTCCCACCTCGCCGAATGGCTGCGGAGAAACGGCGCCAATGTCTACGAGAACAGCAAGGTGGTGGAGGTCGACGCCGAGGCTGGCCGACTCGTGCTTGAGAGCGGCGAGACGATGCAGGCCGACCGCATCGTCATCGCCGCCGGCGCCTGGGTGCTGAAACTGTTTCCGGAGCTGGGCGGCGACCTGAAGACCTGGCGCACCGCGCTCGCCTATGTCGAACCGCCGTCGGATCTGAAAGCGGCGTGGCAGACGGCCCCGGTCATTCTCGATGTCGGCGGCGCAGTCGACGGCTACGTGATCCCGCCGTCCGGCGGCGCCGGCATGAAATTCGGCTCGGGCCTGCACAGGGTGCCGACCAGCGATGCCGACTGGAACCGCCAGCCGGTGGCCGGCGAGGGCGAGGCGATCCGCGACCTGTTTTCGCCGCCGATCGCCCGTGTCGAAGAATACAAGGTCACCGAGGTCGTCACCTGCGCCTATACCTTCACCGCCGACGAAAAGTTCCTGGCGCATGAGAAGGGCAAATGCCTTGTCGTCTCGGCCTGCTCCGGCCACGGCTACAAATTCGGCGCCGCGGTCGGCAGGCGTGTCGCAGCGACCGTCGGCAATGGCGATATCGCGGGCTTGAAGACATGGCTAAGGGCGGAGGTGGCCTGAGCTAATACCGGCAATGCTTTGGGATATGCACCCGCCGCCAGCTGGTCGAGCCTTCCAGCACCATCACCCGGCGCGCCACCCTCTGGTATGACGGCGCGATCTCAGTGATGCGCCGCCGCTCCGGTCGCACCAGCACTTCTCGGGCAACGCTCTCATACTCGGCTGGGAGGACAACCCGTCGGGTGCGCTCGGGTTCAACGACGATTGTTTCGGCGACACGCGCGTGTCGGGCCTTGCGCCAGACCTTGCACAGCACCTTGCGGCCGTGGATGACGCGCCATTCCCACGCATAGCCGCCATCGTCGACCTTGACCGTGTGGTAAACGGTGCGGGTGATGGCTGGTACGACCTCGTATGTGACGCGGCGGGGTGCGATCTGCTCGACGCGCTCAACCGTGCCATAAATCGGTGGGTCGTAGTCGACCACCTGACCGCCGGGGCTGACCAGCACGTTTTCATAAACGGTATCGTAGACGGCCGGCCGGTTGATCTGCTCGTAGCATTCGACGGCGCGTCCGCCGGCAGCCGTTTCGGACACCATGCCGAGAACGGCGAGGCTGGCGATGGCCGAGGAAGCAGTTTTCCTGATCATGGCCCTGTTTGAACCTTCAGTCCAAGCTCAACGCTGAATTGTAGGGGAAGCCGCATCGCGGGAAAGCAGTTTCGATATTTTGTTAAGTGACGCGGTTAAGAAAGTGCTACTCGGCAGCGCAGCCACACCGCTTGAAGAGCAGCCGGCGCAGCATCGGGCGAATTCTGTGCAGAAAGCTTGATTCGACTTAACCGGATGGCTAGGAGGGGCGGCCTTGCGCTAGGGTGAGCCGACATCCTATTTACAGGTTAATGATCCAGAACCGATTCTGCCCGACTTGCTAATCTCCCGGCGCCGGAATCCCATCCTCAATAAGGGATAATCCATGAAGAACCCCGTCGAAACCTACATGAACCTCGTTCCGATGGTGGTCGAGCAGACCAATCGCGGCGAGCGGGCCTACGACATTTTCTCGCGGCTCCTGAAAGAGCGCATCATTTTCATCACCGGTCCTGTCGAGGACGGCATGGCGACGCTGGTCTGCGCGCAGCTCCTGTTCCTCGAAGCGGAGAATCCGAAGAAGGAAATCAACCTCTACATCAATTCGCCCGGCGGCGTCGTCACCTCGGGCATGGCGATCTACGACACCATGCAGTTTATCAAGCCGGCGGTGGCGACGCTGTGCATCGGCCAGGCTGCCTCGATGGGCTCGCTGCTTCTCACCGCAGGCGAGAAGGGCATGCGCTTCGCCACGCCGAACGCTCGCATCATGGTCCACCAGCCTTCCGGTGGCTTCCAGGGCCAGGCTTCCGACATCGAACGTCACGCCCAGGACATCATCAAGCTCAAGCGCCGTCTCAACGAGGTCTATGTCAAGCACACCGGCAAGAGCTACGACGAGATTGAAAAGACGCTCGACCGTGACCACTTCATGACCGCCGACGAGGCCAAGGATTTCGGCCTCATCGACAAGGTCATTTCGTCGCGTGAGCCGATCGAGGGTCTTGCCACATAAGCCTCGGTGGCAGTTGGATAGTGGGGAAAATACGCTTTTGATGCCGCTTGCGGCATTTCGGCCACAATTGGCTGTTCCCTCGACGGGAGCGATTGCCTACGTTAAGCCTATGTTGATTTTCGACGGCTTAGCTTTGTGCGGGGTTGGTGCGAATCATTGCGACGTTTTCTGATATGTGTTTCGTATGGAATGCGTTGCGGGAGCCGGACTACTGGCGGCAGCGATTTCCCGCGATAGATTGAGATATGCGCCCTTTCAACCAGACCATCGGCGGGCGGCTATGAAAGGACATGAAAATGAGCAAGGTCGGCAACAGCGGCGGTGATTCCAAGAACACGCTTTATTGCTCGTTTTGCGGCAAAAGCCAGCACGAAGTGCGCAAGCTGATCGCCGGCCCGACGGTGTTCATCTGCGACGAATGTGTCGAGCTCTGCATGGACATCATCCGCGAGGAGAACAAGACCTCGATGGTGAAGTCACGCGAGGGCGTGCCGACCCCGCAGGAGATCCTCAAGGTTCTCGACGATTACGTCATCGGCCAGCCGTACGCAAAGCGCGTGCTGTCGGTGGCCGTCCACAACCACTACAAGCGCCTCGCGCATGCCGGCAAGAACAACGACGTCGAGCTGGCGAAGTCCAACATCTTGCTGATCGGCCCGACCGGTTGCGGCAAGACTCTGCTTGCGCAGACGCTTGCCCGCATCATCGACGTGCCGTTCACCATGGCCGACGCGACGACTCTGACCGAGGCCGGCTATGTCGGCGAGGATGTCGAGAACATCATCCTGAAGCTGTTGCAGTCGGCCGACTACAATGTCGAGCGCGCCCAGCGCGGCATCGTCTACATCGACGAGATCGACAAGATTTCGCGCAAGTCGGACAATCCCTCGATCACCCGTGATGTGTCGGGCGAGGGCGTCCAGCAGGCGCTGTTGAAGATCATGGAAGGCACGGTCGCTTCCGTGCCGCCGCAGGGCGGCAGGAAACATCCGCAGCAGGAGTTCCTGCAGGTCGACACCGCCAACATCCTGTTCATCTGCGGCGGCGCCTTCGCCGGGCTGGACAAAATCATCTCGGATCGCGGCCGCAAGACCTCGATCGGCTTCGGCGCCACCGTCGCGTCGCCCGAGGATCGCCGCACCGGCGACGTTTTCCGTCTGGTCGAGCCTGAAGATCTGTTGAAGTTCGGCCTCATTCCCGAGTTCGTCGGCCGTCTGCCGGTCCTGGCAACGCTGGAGGACCTCGACGAGCCGGCGCTGATCCAGATCCTGACCGAGCCGAAGAACGCGCTGGTCAAGCAGTATCAGCGGCTGTTCGAGATGGAGAATGTCGACCTCACCTTCCACGAGAATGCGCTGTCGGCCATCGCCAAGCGCGCCATCGAGCGCAAGACCGGCGCGCGCGGCCTGCGCTCGATCATGGAAGCGATCCTGCTCGACACGATGTTCGAGCTGCCGGCGCTGGAAGGCGTGCGCGAAGTGGTTATTTCGGAAGAGGTGGTGTCCGGCAACGCCAGGCCGCTCTACATCTATTCCGAGCAGAAGGAAAAGAAGGGCAACGTCAGCGCCTGACGTACCCTCTTTAGTGGAGTTCTTCAAATGGCGCCGCGAGGCGCCGTTTGTTGTTTAGACGGGCCGACTTGTGATGAACGGGCCGACTTTTGATGAACGGGCCGACTTTTGATGAACGGTTTGTGACGGATTGGATGAACGGTTTCGTGTCGACCCTTGATCTTTGCCTCGCGTGCCTCCAACTAACGGAGGAAGGCCGTGGCGCCGAATTCTGTGCTGTAAAACTCCCGTCACAAACGGTGGTAGGCGGAACCATCCCCGGTCGTTAATATGAGATTCGCGGTTGGCCGATTGGCGGCCGCGACATGAAAGGTTGGACAATGGCCAAAACATCCAAGGCTCCCAGCGACGGCGTCTTCGCAGTCCTCCCACTGCGCGACATCGTGGTGTTCCCGCACATGATCGTTCCGCTCTTCGTTGGGCGTGAAAAGTCGATCAAGGCGCTGGAAGAGGTGATGGGTCAGGAAAAGCAGATCCTGCTTGCGACCCAGATGAATGCCGCCGATGACGATCCCGAGTCCGATGCGATCTTCGACATCGGCACGCTCGCCAACGTGCTGCAGTTGCTGAAGCTGCCGGACGGCACCGTTAAGGTGCTGGTCGAAGGCGCCTCGCGCGCGAAAATCGTTTCGTTCACCGACCGTCCCGACTTCCACGAGGCCCGCGCCGCGTCGCTGGTCGAACCGGATGAGGAAGAGGTCGAGGTCGAGGCGCTGGCCCGATCCGTCGTCACCGACTTCGAGAACTACGTCAAGCTGAACAAGAAGATCTCGCCCGAAGTGGTGGGTGCCGCCAGCCAGATCGACGACTATTCCAAGCTCGCCGATACGGTTGCCTCGCATCTTGCCATCAAGATCCCCGAGAAGCAGGAGATGCTGGCCACGCTTTCGGTCAAGGAGCGGCTGGAAAAGGCGATGGGCTTCATGGAAGCCGAAATCTCCGTCCTGCAGGTCGAGAAGCGCATCCGTTCGCGCGTCAAGCGCCAGATGGAGAAGACCCAGCGCGAATACTACCTCAACGAGCAGATGAAGGCGATCCAGAAGGAGCTCGGCGAGGGCGAGGACGGCCGCGACGAGGTCGCCGAGATCGAGGCGCGCATCAAGAAGACCAAACTCTCCAAGGAGGCCCGCGAAAAGGCGGAAGCCGAACTGAAGAAGCTGCGGACGATGTCGCCGATGTCGGCTGAATCGACCGTCGTGCGCAACTATCTCGACTGGATCCTGTCGATACCGTGGGGCAAGAACTCCAAGGTCAAGCAGGATCTGGGCTTCGCGCAGAACGTGCTCGACACCGACCATTTCGGCCTCGACAAGGTCAAGGACCGCATCGTCGAATATCTCGCCGTGCAGAGCCGCCAGAAGAAGCTGAAGGGGCCGATCCTGTGCCTCGTCGGACCTCCCGGCGTCGGCAAGACCTCGCTCGGCAAGTCGATCGCCAAGGCGACCGGCCGCGAGTTCATCCGCATGGCGCTAGGCGGCGTGCGCGATGAGGCCGAGATCCGCGGTCACCGGCGCACCTATATCGGCTCGATGCCCGGCAAGGTCATCCAGTCGATGAAGAAGGCGAAGAAGTCCAACCCGCTCTTCCTGCTCGACGAGATCGACAAGATGGGCCAGGATTTCCGCGGCGATCCGTCGTCGGCGTTGCTCGAGGTGCTCGATCCCGAGCAGAACTCGACGTTCATGGACCACTATCTCGAGGTCGAATACGACCTGTCGAGCGTGATGTTCGTGACGACGGCGAACACGTTGAACATCCCTGCGCCATTGATGGACCGCATGGAGATCATCCGTATCGCCGGCTACACCGAGGACGAGAAGATCGAGATCGCCAAGCGCCACCTGATGCCGAAGGTGATCCGCGATCACGCGCTGCAGCCGCAGGAATTCTCCGTCGGCGAGGACGCGATCCGCGGCATCATCCAGACCTACACCCGTGAAGCGGGCGTCAGGAGCCTGGAGCGCGAACTGATGAAGCTCGGCCGCAAGGCGGTGACCGAGATCCTGAAGACGAAGAAGAAGACGGTCGACATCACGGCGGACAATCTCGCCGACTACCTTGGTGTTCCGCGCTTCCGCTTCGGTCAGGTCGAGGCCGACGATCAGGTCGGCGTTGTCACCGGGCTCGCCTGGACGGAAGTCGGCGGCGAGCTGCTGACGATCGAAGGCGTCATGATGCCCGGCAAGGGCCGTATGACGGTGACCGGCAATCTGCGCGACGTGATGAAGGAATCGATCTCGGCGGCGGCCTCCTACGTCCGCTCGCGGGCTCTCGATTTCGGCGTCGAGCCGCCGCTGTTCGACAAGCGCGACATCCACGTCCACGTGCCCGAGGGCGCAACGCCCAAGGACGGACCGTCGGCGGGTGTGGCGATGGCGACGGCGATCGTCTCGGTGCTGACCGGCATCCCGGTCAGGGCCGACGTGGCGATGACCGGCGAGATCACGCTGCGCGGCAGGGTGCTGCCGATCGGCGGGCTCAAGGAGAAGCTGCTTGCAGCACTGCGCGGCGGCATCAAGAAGGTGCTGATCCCGGAAGACAACGCCAAGGACCTGGCGGAGATTCCGGACAACGTGAAGAACGGTATGGAGATCGTTCCGGTCGCGCGGGTCGGTGAAGTCTTGCGTCATGCGCTGGTGCGTATGCCGGAGCCGATCGACTGGGTCGAGCCAGCCAATGCGCCGGCTGCGGTGGATGCCGGAGACGACGCCGGCAAGTTGGTAGCTCATTAGATCGTGCTAAAGTTGCAATGCACAAGAGAGAGCCGGGCCTCAGCGCCCGGCTTTTTCATGAAAAAACCCCGGAATTCCGGGGTTTTTTCGACTCTTTTGACGCTTTTCGACTTGGTTGCGGAAGCGCTTCTTTCTAAAGTCCGTTTCCTGCCGGATGAGTCGTACGTTCCGGTTTCTCATGGAAGGGAATTTTTATGAACAAGAACGAATTGGTGTCCGCTGTCGCCGATGCCGCGAGTATTTCGAAGGGTGACGCGCAGTCGGCGGTTGATGCGGTGTTCTCCGTCATCACCGGCGAACTGAAGAAGGGGGGCGATGTCCGGCTTGTCGGCTTCGGAAATTTCACCGTGTCAAAACGCGCTGCCTCGACCGGCCGCAATCCGCAGACCGGCGCGGAAGTGCAGATTCCGGCGCGCACCGTGCCGAAGTTTTCGGCCGGCAAGGGCCTCAAGGACGCAGTCAACTAAGCGGGCTTCGAACCTTTTTCAGCGACCAGAAAAGCCGGGCATGCCCCGGCTTTTCTTTGTGCGCCTAACCGGCCAGCAGCAGGCGGCTTTATGCCGTCGGTGCATCGGCGCGCATCAGCCCTTCCTGCTTGAGATCGGCCCAGAGTGCCGATGGCAGATTCGCGTCGAGCAGCGACCGATTGCTTTCGACCTCGCTCGGCCGCTGGCCGCCGGGGATCACCGACACGACCGAAGGGTGCAGCAGCGGAAATTGCAGTGCCGCCTCGATCAGGCGCACACCGTGGCGCTTGCAGACGGCCTCGATGCGCGCGACGCGGTCGATGATGTCCTGCGGCGCCTCGGTATAATTGTAATAGGCGCCGGGCTTCGGACCGGTTGCCAGGATGCCGGAATTATACGGCCCGCCGAGAACGATGCCGATGCCGCGCTTCTGGCATAGCGGCAGGAAGGATTGCAGCGCCTCCTGCTCCAGCAGCGTATAGCGCCCGGCAAGCAGGAAAAGGTCGAAGTCGCCGCGCTCGGCAAGTGTCTGGGCAACCTGCCATTCGTTGATGCCGCCGCCGAACGCCTTGATGGCGCCCTGATCACGCAGGGACAGCAGCCCGTAATAGCCCGAGCGCATGAACTCCTCGATGCGCTGGTCCGAGGCCTCCTTGCTGCCATGGGTGAAGACGTCGACGTCATGCACGAAAAGAATGTCGATGCGGTCGACGCCGAGGCGTTCCAGCGAGGTTTCGAAGGAGCGCATGACGCCATCATAGCTGTAGTCGTAGACCTCGCGGCGCGACGGCGTGTCGAAGAACTTGCCGATGCCGGTGCGCTGGTCCGCCGGGCAGGCGCGCATGATGCGGCCGACCTTGCTCGACAGCACATAGTCGTCGCGCTTTTTCGAGCGCAGGAACGGATTGAGCCGCGTTTCCGACAGGCCAAGCCCATACAGTGGCGCGGTGTCGTAGTAACGGCAGCCGACTTGCCATGCGGTCTCCAGGGTGGCCTTGGCATCCTCGTCGGAGACAGCACGATAGAGGTTTCCCAGCGGCGCCGTGCCGAAGCCGAGTTCCGTGAAATTGATGCCACCATTGCCGATGCGGTCGAAATGCCGTGTCTTCATGTCCTGTCGTTTCCTGGGTTGATTTTTCTGACATGACACTATCACGCCCGTGGCACAGCAAAAGCGCGCAGCGCCGTTGGACACGGATTTTCGCGGTGGTAGCATGAATGAAAACAAGCTGTTCGGCGGAAAAAATGATGAGACAATCCAGACCTTTTTCGGCCTCCGGCAGACTGGCGGAACCGTCATGACCAGGGCCGGCACTGATCTGTTCGCGATCGCGTTGGGCGAGCTTGGCGGCGTGCTGGAGCGAGTGGATGAAAGCATCATCGACGCCGCCTGCGCCATGCTGGCCGGTGCGCAAAAAATCGCCGTCTATGGCTGCGGCCGCGAGGCCTTGCAGGTCAAGGGCTTCGCCATGCGGCTCTACCATCTCGGCCTGCCAATCTCTGTGGTCGGCGACATGAACACGCCGCCGCTCGCGGCGGGGGACGTCTTTCTCGTCAGTTCGGGCCGGGCGAAACCTCGACCGTGCTCACCCTGATGCGGGTCGCTTGCGAGGCGGGTGCGACCGTCCTGCTGCTAACTGCCCAGACCGGGAGCAGCGCGGCAAAACTTGCCGACTTCACCTTGCTTATCCCGGCGCAGACGATGGCCGACGACCAGGGTTCGGAAGAGCCATCCGTGCTGCCGATGGGGTCGGTCTTCGAAGGCGCTTTGTTCCTGTTGTTCGAGGTGATGGTGCTGAAGCTCAGGACAATCACCGGCATTTCGCCCGAGGCGATGCGTGCCCGTCACACCAACATGGAATAGATCATGCGCTACGAGTTGATGCTGCCCAACCAGATCCGCAAGGCGATCGCCGAAAACTGGCCGGTCGTCCTCCCGCTCGGCGTACTCGAATACCACGGCGAGCACATGGCCGTCGGCATGGACACGCTGGCGGTCGTCAAGACACTGGAGCTGTTCGAGCGCGAAGCCGACATCGTCATCCTGCCGCCCTTTTATTACGGTGCGGCTAGCTATGCGGTAGCGCCGCCTGAAGGCAGCGGCTCGGTGCAGGTCGGCGGCAACGCGCTGGCGCCGTTCGCTGAGGAATTGTTCTACAGCCTGCTGCGCATCGGCTTTCGCAACGTCCATGCCATCATCCACCACCAGACCGAGAATTTCGCCGCCGGCATGCCGACCGATCTCGCCTTCAAGAGCGCCGGCCGGCAGGCGATCTTCCGCTTCCTCGAAAAGGAGCGCGGCGAGGGCTGGTGGGGCTCGCAGGCGATGGCCGATTACTATTCCGGACATGCCGAAGGCGCCAATTTCTTCAACTGGATACAGGTGCATCCGCTGATGCCGGCGGCGACGGACGGCCAGTATCCGTTCGATCATGCCGGCATCGGCGAGACGTCACTGATGCTGGCGCTGTGCCCGCAAGCGGTGGACGCCGGCCACTTCGCCGACAATACGGGATGGTACACGGCGAGCGCAAAGGATGCTTCGGCGGAATTGGGGCAACGGGGCGTTGCCATGATCCTCGACCATCTGCGGGCGATACTTTTAGCCTAGAGCGGTTTCTCCTTCTCCCCTTGTTTGTGGGAGAAGGTGGCCTCGCGAAGCGAGGTCGGATGAGGGGTGTTCCAGCTTGGCACCAACAGCGCTCCGGCCAGCACCCCTCATCCGTCTCGGCGCTACGCGCCAATCCACCTTCTCCCACAACAAGGGGAGAAGGGAAGACAGCAACCGCCTACTTCACCGCGCCCGCCGTCATGCCCATGATCAGGTAGCGCTCCAGCGCGATGCCGATGACGGCAAGCGGCGTTATCGCGGCGGTGGCGAGTGCGGCCATCGACCACCAGTTGATGCCCTGCGAGCCGGTCTGGCTCGCCACCATGACGGGAATGGTCTTGGCGTCGGTCGAGGTCAGCAGTGCGGCGAAGAAATACTCGTTCCAGCACAGCACCATCGCCAGGATGAAGGCCGCGACCATGCCCGGCAGCGCGATCGGCATGACGATGCGGAAGAAGGCGCCCCAGATCGACAGGCCGTCGACCAGGGCTGCTTCCTCCAGTTCGACCGGTATCGAGTTGAACTGGTCGCGCATGATCCAGATGACGATCGGCAGCACCATCAGCGTGTAGAGCAGGATCAGCCCGATGCGCGTGTCGAGCATGCCGACTTCCCGGTACAGCACGAGAAAGGGTAGGGCGAGCACCACCGGCGGCAGGATCAGCTGCGACAGGAAGAAGAAGGAGATGTCCTCGTTCTTGAACCAGGCGAAGTGATAGCGGTAGCGGGTGAGGCCGTAGGCGGCGAGGCTGCCAATGACGATGGCGAGGCTCGATGCGCCGACCGAGGTGATGACCGAATTCATGAAGCGCTTGATGAACTCGTCGCGCACCGTCGAGGTCCGGAAGATCGCATCCGGCGACAGGCCGAGCGAGCGCCAGCCCTTCCAGTCCGGCCGGAAGTCGACGAACGGGATGAGATGGCCCTGGGTGACGTCGACCGCGGTCTTGAACGAGGTGGTAATCGTCCAGTAGATCGGGAACAGGCAGATGAAGGCCCAGAACACCAGCGCGCCATAGATGAAGACACGGTTGGCGAGAAAGCTCGCCGGCGAGCGGATTTCGGAAGCGGCATAGTCGGTGGTCTGAACGCTCATCTGGCCGCCTGTCAATTGACGTTGCGCACGAAGCGGTTGGCGAATTTCAACAGCCACGTCACGAACACGATTATGATAATGAGGTAGGCCATCGCTAGCATGGTGCCGTAGCCGACATTCGAGCGGTCGCGATACTCGCGGTAGATGAAGCTCGACACGGAATCGGTCGCGCCGCCCGGCCCGCCCGAGGTGACGGTGATGATGATGTCGGCAAGCTTCAGTTTGAAGATGATGCGCAGGATGATCGCCGTCACCGATACCGGCAGCATCAGCGGAAAGGTGACCTGCCAGAACGTCTGCCAGGCATTGGCGCCGTCTACCCTGGCCGCCTCAAGCACCTCGCGCGACATCGCCTGAAGTCCGGCGAGCAGCATGATCATCATGAACGGGATGAACGTCCAGGCATCCAGCACCATGATCGAGATGCGGGCGGTGATCGGGTTTGAGAAGAAGGCGGGGTTTTCCCAGCCGAGCTGGCGCGCCAGCGCCGCGGCCGGCCCGAAGCGGTATTCCATCAGCGATTTGCCGATCATCCACGACACCGCGACCGGCGACAGCATCAACGGCATCAGGAAGACGACACGGAAGAATTTACGCGCTCGGATCTGTGCGTTGAGCAGCAGGGCGAGGCCAAAGGCGATGACGTATTCGACCAGCACCGCCAGCACATAGAGCACCATGTTGAACAGCGCGTTGCGGTAATAGGGATCGGCCAGCATCTGCCAGAAATTGTCGAGCCCGTTGAACTTCCGGCCGGAGAAGGAACTGAGGTTCCAGTCGGTCAGCGCAATGTAGAAGCCGAACAGAGTCGGGAAGATCACCATGGCGATGGTGAACAGCAGCGCCGGCAGCAGGAACAGCGCGCGCTGGCCGTCTTCGCCGCGCGTCAGCACCTGGCCGATACCGAGTGCCATACCCCACAGCACATAGGCATAGACGACCGGCCGCCAGGTCTCGAAGCCGATGGTGTCGACCTCTGTCTTGTAAAGGATCTGAACTGCGATCACTGCCAGCAGGCCGAGCGTCGCAACGGCCATCAACGCCCGGCCGAGCCGCTTGCGGCCCGGCGATATCAGATCGGATGGAGCGGCGTTTGCCGGCCACGCATTGGTGGGCAAAGTCTGGTCAGCCACGCGTCTCGTCCGTTCACTGAAGGCTTTTATGACCGGGCCGGTCAAGCTGCGGTCCGGCGGCTTTGTGTCGCCGGACCGCGGTTCCTAGAATCTCAGCCTACATGCCAAGCGAGGCCTTGTAGAGCTTGATCTGGTTTTCGCGGCCGATCTGGTCGGTCAGCTTCTCCCAGGCAGCTGCGATGGCGTCGGCGCCTTCCTGCGCCGTCATCTTGCCGGCAAATGTGTTGGCCAGGATGTCCTCGGCGGCACTGTAATACTGGAAGATGCCCGGGATGCGCGGCTCGATCGCGGCGTTCGGATGGTTGTAGCTGTCGGCCTCCGACTTCAGATACGAGGTGATGAATGCCTCGTCGTAACCGGCCGCCACCCATTCCGGAATGTCGAAATGCGAGTTGCGATAGGGCTGGAAGCCGGACGGATATGCCGCGCACCAGAGCGACAGGTCCTTGCCGCCGAGATGGGCAGCGGCAGACCAGGCCGCCTTCTTTTTCTTTTCGTCGCTATCGACCCGTGCCATGACGTAGACGCCCCAGCCGAGATAGGCGCAGTTCGGCGAATAATTCGGGCCGCTGGCCAGCTTGTCCCACTGGCCGGTCTTGGAATTGTAGACGTCGTCCGAGCCTGGCAGGATCGAGAAGCCGGTGACGTCGCCGACGACAGAGCTGTCGTTGGTCTTGACGTTGGAGCCGACGTCGCCCCACCAGGTGACCATCGAACCGGTGCCGGCCAGGAACTGCTGGAAGGCGGTGGTATTCGGGTCGGCGTTGATCTGGTCGGCAGGCTCGGAAGGCAGCGCGTCGATGACGTCCTGGATCGCCCGCACCCAGGCCGGATTGTTGATGCGCGGCTTCATCGTATCGGCATCGAACAGCCAGGCCTTGTCGTCGGGATGCTTGGCATAGGCCGAGGCGCGGCTGCCGAGGAAATAGAAGCCGAAGCCGCCCCAGGCCTTGGGCGCATCGAGATAGCCGAAGACGTCCTGGCCCTGGAACTGCTTGCCCTTGAGGAACTTGGTCACCGCCTGCACCTGCTGCCAGGTTTTCGGCACTTCCCATTCACCGCCACCGCCGCTGTCCTTCCATGCCTTGGCGAGGTCGGCATCGGCAAACACGTCGGTGCGGTAGTTGAAGTTATGCGCGTCGCCGTCGACGGTCACCCGGTACTGCTTGCCGTCCCAGGTGCCGACCGGTGGCTGCAGGTAGGCCACGACGTCCTTCATGTCGATCTGGTCCTTGACCCAGTCCGGCATTTCGGAAGTGAGGCCCTTGCCGCAGACGTCGCCTTCGAACGGCGCGCCCATCTCGATGATGTCGAAATCGACGGTGCCGGTGGCGATCGACTGCTGCAGGCGGGCATTGTAGTCCGCCTGCGCCAGGTCGATCCAGTTGATCTTGGCACCGGTATAGGTCTCCCACGGCTTCAGGAAGCCGCGAAACAGCACATTATGCAGGTTCTGGTTGTTGAGCCCCATGAAGGTGAGCTGGACGCCGGCGAATTCGCCTTCCTTGACGTTGGCCTTGGTCGCCTCCAGGCAAAGCTCGCCGACTTGCTGGAAGTCGGCATCGGTCGGCTGGCCCTTGCCGACACCAGGGATCTGCAGGATCTGCGCGCGCAATTCGCTTGCAGCGGAAGCCGGGCGCGTCAGCGCGCCAAGCCCGGCGCTGGATGCCGCTGCGATCGCGGCCATGCTGGCCGCGCCCTTGAGGACATCGCGGCGGGTGGCTCCCGCGCGGACAAGTTGGTTGTAAAGGCTGACTTTCATTTCGTTCCTCCCAGAATCCTCAATGGTGATTGTATCTCAATGGTGATTATTCGGGTGTTTGGAGCGCTGGAAATGTTCCCCAACAACAGCGACTCCTGGTAATTGCGGCCCAAGTTTTCCTCCCGCGACGCTTCGACTTCCGTGGTCCGGACCAGCGTGCCGGCGGGCCCGGAACAGGGTCAAAACCCGAGCCCTTTCACTATTCTCACAACCAAGTGCCGTGTCAAACGAGAATGGGGTTTTTTATCTATAAAAGACTGACTTGCCCTCGCTGTTTGCGTTGTTTAGCTTCACCGCAACGAAAGGGGGGCCAATGGCTCAAGTCGCGATCAGCAATGTGGCCAAGGCGTTCGGAACCGTCAAGGTCCTGCACGGTGTCAGCGTCGACATCGCCGACGGGCAGTTCGTGGTGCTGGTCGGTCCCTCGGGGTGCGGCAAGTCCACGCTGCTCAGGATGGTGGCGGGGCTGGAGACCGTTTCCGGCGGCACGATCGCCATCGGCGACCGTGTCGTCAACCATCTGCCGCCGGCCAAGCGCGACATCGCCATGGTGTTCCAGAACTACGCGCTCTATCCGCACAAGACGGTCGAGCAGAACATGGCCTTTGCGCTCAAGCTGCGGAAGACCGATCCGGCTGATGTCGCCGAGCGGGTCAAGCGCGCCGCCGATATCCTCGATCTCAGCCCCTATCTCAAGCGCTATCCGCGCCAGCTCTCGGGCGGCCAGCGCCAGCGCGTCGCCATGGGCCGCGCCATCGTGCGCAACCCTCAGGTGTTTTTGTTCGACGAGCCGCTGTCGAACCTCGACGCCAAGCTGCGCGTCCAGATGCGCACCGAGATCAAGGAACTGCACCAGCGGCTGAAGACCACCACCATCTATGTCACGCACGACCAGATCGAGGCGATGACCATGGCCGACAAGATCGTCGTGATGCGCGACGGCCGCATCGAGCAGGTCGGCGCGCCGCTGGAACTGTTCGACCGGCCGGCCAATCTGTTCGTCGCCGGCTTTATCGGCTCGCCGTCGATGAACCTGCTCAAGGGCGTCGTGCGCAAGGGCGACAAACCCATCGTCGAGATCGCCGGGACGCCGTTCCCGATGGCCGCGAGCAGCAAGGTGGAGGACGGGCGCAATGTCGTCTACGGCGTCCGGCCCGAGCATCTCGAAATCCACCCCGACGGCGTGCCGGCGAAGATTTCCGTCGTCGAGCCGACTGGTTCCGAAACGCTGGTGTTTCTGCGTTTCGGCGAGGGCGAGATGGTGGCGCTGTTCCGCGAACGCCACGACTTCAAGCCCGGCGACACGCTGCATCTAAAACCGCGGCTCGACCAGGTCCATCTCTTCGACGCAGAGACCGGCAATCGTCTTTAAACACTTTGAATTGCGCATGATCTTGTCCGAAAACCGACAACGCTTCGGGATCATGCGCCAGGCTTCGCATCAAAAAAGCCCGTTCGGGAGGGAACTATGCTCAAAGGGATCAATCCGCTGCTCAATGCCGACGTGCTTCGGGCGTTGCGGGCGATGGGCCATGGCGACGATTTGATCATCGCCGACACCAACTTTCCCTCCGATTCGGTGGCCCGCCAGACCGTGCTCGGCCGGCTGCTGCGCATCGATGCGCCAGCCGCTGACGTGGTCAAGGCGGTTCTGTCGCTCTATCCGCTGGACGCTTTCGTCGACGATGCCGCCGCCCGCATGGAGATCGTCGGCAAGCCGGACGAGATTCCCGCCGTGCAGCAAGAAGTGCAAAGCGAGATCGATGCGGCGGAGGGGAAGGCCTGGCCGATGATCTCGGTCGAACGCTACGCCTTCTACGAACGTGCCAAAAAGGCCTATTGCGTCATCCAGACCGGCGAGCGCCGCTTCTATGGCTGTTTTGCCTTCCGCAAGGGCGTCGTGCCGCCGGACGCGGAGTAGCGGAATGCGGAGTAGCGGGATGCTGGGCAAGCCTGTCGTCATATTGGGCGTCTTCGTCGCCGACACTGCTTACCGCGCAGCTCGCCAACCGCGCATGGGCGAGACGATCCTTGGAACATCCTTCACCCTCGGCCCGGGCGGCAAGGGCTCCAACCAGGCGGTCGCGGCCGGCCGTCTCGGCGCCGACATCACCTTTCTGACGCGCCTTGGCGTCGATCCTTTTGCCGACATGGCCAGGCAGACCTGGACGCAGGCCGGGGTGAAGAGCGCCGTCATCGATACGCCGGAGAGTTATACGGGTGCGGCCTATATCTTCGTCGAGGAGACTAGCGGCAACAACGCCATCATCGTCAGTCCGGGTGCGGCCATGCTGATTTCCCCTAGCGATATCGAGGCTAACGCCGGTCTGATCCGCTCGGCCGGCGTCTTCGTCACGCAGCTCGAACAGCCGATCGAGGCGGCGATGCGGGCGCTGGAGATCGCGCGCGGGGCAGGGGTGACGACCATCCTCAACCCGGCGCCGGCGGCAAGCCTGGCCGAGCGCATCTACACGCTCTGCGACTATGTCACGCCCAACGAGACCGAGGCCGAGGAACTGACCGGCATCAAGGTGTCGTCCATCGACGACGCCCGCCGCGCCGCCGACAGTCTGCTTGGAAAGGGGGTCGGTGCCGTCATCGTGACGCTCGGTGAAAAAGGCGCGCTGTTGCACACGGCCAGCCGCTCCGACCATGTCGGCGCGATCAATGCCGGTCCCGTGGTCGAGACCACCGGCGCCGGCGACGCCTTCAATGGCGGCCTGGCCGCAGCACTTGCGAGAGGCGTGGACCCGCTGCAAGCGGTCCGCTTCGCCTGCGCCGTCGCCGGCATCTCGGTCACCCGACCCGGCACGGCGCCGTCGATGCCGACACTGCAAGAGGTCGAGGCGCTGCTCGCCAGGGGGTGAGGCCTTCGGTGACGCTGGCGATTAGTCACAGGCCACCATGCTTTCGTCATCCCAGGGCGAAGCAAGGGGCGAAGCGACGCGCGCAGACCCTGGAATCCATTCCGTGACATCAGAGCGTCACGCCGGTGCAGAACCTCTGATGGCGGAGGGACAGCGCCCCCCTCTGTCCTGCCGGACATCTCCCCCACTTGGGGGGAGATTGGCAGCTTCGCGGACAGCGCCCTTTTTGCAAGGCTGGTAGTTGGCGAAATCAGTGATGAAGGCCAATCTCCCTCCTTGTGGGGGAGATGTCCGGCAGGACAGAGGGGGCGCGAAGGATCGCTACGGAGCGCTTTTATTCTGCCCGCGGATGTCAAGGAATGGACCCCAGGGTCTGCGCCGCGTCGCTTCGCTCCTTGCTCGTCGGGACCAATATCCAGCGATCACCTACCAACGCGCCAGGAACCATGCGGGGAGCAGCGGGTTTGGCTTGGATGCCGACATGTTCGGTCTCTCCAAAGGAGAATACGATGACATCAGCAAGCAAAACCACAGCAGTCGCCGCGGCGCTGGCTATGCTGGCCTCGCCGGCGCTATCCCAGACGAGCTCACCTGCGCCCGCCGCACCTGCACAGGATCAAGGTTCACAGCCAGGCGGGCCAACCGAAGACTCCATGCGCCAAATGATGCGTGAGATGATGACTGAGATGCTGGAGGAGAGAAGGCAGGAGCATCGCCGCCCCCGAGCAGAACGGCGAGGTGGCGACCGTGGGCATCGCGATTTTCGCGGGCCTGAGGGGCGCCATATGGGGGGCGGGAAGATGCATGGCGCACGGATGCGAATGATGTTCGCCATAGTCGACGCCGACGGCGATGGCGCGCTTTCTCAAACCGAGGTTCAGGATTTTATCGAGCGGATATTCACCGCCGTCGACGAGAACGGCGATGACAGCGTCGACAGGGAGGAAATCCGATCCTTCTTCCACGGAGGTGCCGACGAAACGGGTGAATAGATCCGCAGGTGGAACCGCTGCAAGCGGTCCGCTTCGCGCGGTCGCCGGCATCTCGGTCACCCGACCCGGCACGGCGCCGTCGATGCCGTCGCTACAAGAGGTCGAGGCATTGCTCGCCCTAAGGGTGAGGCCGCGCAGCCTCGCGGCGCTCTCGACGTTAGTCCGTTCCGACCACGGTGACATATTAGCCACAGTTAATGTGAATCGGCGAACCTATCTTGCGTCTTTGGCATAGGTGTCCCGTAATGGGTCACTGGGTCTGGCGCCGCAATTGCACGGTCAGCAATGCCGGGGGCAAATTTGACCTGGCAATCGGGGGGGGTGATTGGGGGGCCCCGCCGCTTCGCAAATGGAGCGGCGGGCTCTTTCACCGCACCACACCATCAGAAGCCGCCGACGGATAGGAATGTTTCTCGCGGAGGCGCTCTAGCCGCGAACGCCGGACAATTCGCGGACCTCCGCCCGCAGCGCCTGTAATTCCGCCAGGATCATGGCCTGATCGCTGTGCAGCGTCGCCCTGTCGGCCGATTCTACGGCTTCATGCTCGGCCTCCATCGCCGAAACGATCACGCCGATGAACAGATTGAGCACGGTGAACGAGGTCGCGATGATGAACGGGATGAAGAACAGCCAGGCGGCCGGATAGACCTCCATGACCGGGCGCACCACGCCGTCCGACCAGCCCTCGAGGGTCATGACCTGGAAAAGCGTGAACAGCGACGCTGGTATGCCACCGAACAGTTCGGGAAAGGACGCGCCGTAGAGTTTCGTCGCCATCACCGCAAAGACGTAGAACACCAGCCCGAGCAACAGCATGATCGAGCCCATGCCGGGCAAGGCGGTGATGAAGCCGGTGACGACGCGGCGCAGCGACGGAACGATGCTGATCAGGCGCAGGACCCGCAGGATGCGCAGCGCCCTCAGCACCGAGAGCGACCCGGTCGCGGGGATCAGCGCGAAACCGACGACGAAGAGGTCGAAGATTCGCCATGGATCGCGGAAGAAACGCGTCCTGTAGACGACCAGCCGGATCGCAAGTTCGAGCACGAAGACGCCGAGGATCGCGCGGTCGATGGCCGTTAGAAGCGGGCCAAAAGCAGCAATCGCGTCGGGCGAGGTTTCGAGGCCGAGCGTGACGGCGTTGATCAGGATCAGGACCATGATCGCGAGGTCGAAGCGGCGCGATTCGATGAGCGATTTCAGGGCGTCCAAGGCTTCTTCTCCGTTAGAGCATCGGACCCGAAAAATGGGAACCGGGCCTGGGAAAATCCAATGCTGAAACGCATATGGCCAGCTTGTGACGCACCGAATACAAAAGTTGAAACTCCCAGGAAACTGAAAGTTGTAACTTTTGTACGAAAGGACCATTCAAAAGAATGGCGCGAGTGACGGGGCTCGAACCCGCGACCTCCGGCGTGACAGGCCGGCACTCTAACCAACTGAGCTACACCCGCGCAAGACGAGCACGGTCAGCCGTGTTCGTCGTTGGGGCGGTGGATAAGGCGTAAGCCACCGGGTGTCAAGCGGAGCGCTACAGCATAACAGCAAACAGGAGAAGGTTTTTTGACAAGCCGGATTTTGCCGCCGAAAACGATCAGCGGCGAGAGCGTTGCGCGCTCATTTGGCCTTGCGAACCCCGTCCTAACTGCTTAAAGGTCCGGCCGGAGCGGGCGATTAGCTCAGTTGGTAGAGCGCTTCGTTTACACCGAAGATGTCGGCGGTTCGAGCCCGTCATCGCCCACCAGATAGCCGCTTGGTTTAGTTCCGCCCGCTGATCGGCGCGCTTGCAAGGTCGACTTCGTCGATGTGACTAATTGCACCGACGATGCCGGGCCTCGTTATTTTCGACGGCGCGTATGAAGAATAACAGGCGCTCGCTGACTTCGGGGCAAACTAAGCGCTAGTTTCCGTATGTTTTGTCGGGTTAGAGCGGGGCGGCTCGGGATTGCAAATCCATCGAGCGAACAAGCGATCTGTGATGGACCCACTGAGCCGGCCATAAGCCGCAATGCGACAGCGCCGCTGTAACCCGAACAAAAGTTGCATTTAGCTTTGAAATATACTTCTCCATCTAGATAAGATAATAGCCCTAGGAGTACATTGTCTTTTATATGTTGTTAACCATATGTCGGGTGAAATTATCCGGTTAACGCTTGAGTCCGCTATCGAGGTTATATTTCGTATCTCACCGATATATGAGTCATAGCAATGTGCGGATTCGGGGGCTATTTCGGTTCGATCCGGGGTGCGGAAGCTTTGCTTGCGCGCATGATCGCTGCGATCGCCCATCGCGGGCCGGATGAGCAAGGGAAATTTGTGGCACCCGACGCTGGGCTCGGGCATGCGCGGCTGTCGGTGATCGGGATCGGTGATGGCCAGCAGCCGATGTCCGACGTGTCAGGCAATTTGACGATTGCGTTCAACGGCGAGATTTTCAACTACCTGGAACTGCGCGAAGGGCTGATAGCCAAGGGCCGGCGCTTCCGCACGTCGAGCGACACCGAGGTCATCCTGCACCTGTATGACGAGATGGGCGAAGACTGCCTGTCGCTCCTGAACGGCGATTTCGCCTTCGCGATATGGGATAACAGGCGCCGGCGCATGGTGCTTGCCCGAGACCGGATGGGTGTCCGGCCGCTGTTCCACACGAACAAGGACGGCGTGCTTTACTTTGCGTCGGAGATCAAAGCGTTGCTGAAGGTCCCCGGCGTCTCGGCCGAAATCGATCCGATCGCACTCAACCAGATCTTTACGCTGTGGGCGCCGATCGCTCCCCGCACGGCTTTCCGCAACATCCATGAGCTGGAGCCGGCGAGCGTGATGATCGCGACACCGGGGCAAGTCACGGTCAAGCGATATTGGCAGCTCGACTATCCGCATCGGGACGCGCCGTCGAAGCTCACGAACGAGGACGATGCGGCCGAGGAACTGCAGGCGCTGTTGACCGATGCGGTGAGGCTTCGCATGCGCGCCGACGTGCCGGTCGGTTCTTATCTTTCGGGCGGGCTCGATTCATCTCTTGTTTCGGCACTTGCCGCCGGCATGACTCCTCTCCAGCTGCAGACATTTTCGGTGACGTTCGACAGCGCCGAGCACGACGAAAGCGCCTTCCAGACCGAGATGGCGTCAGCACTTGGCGCCCGGCATCGAACCATTGCCTGTCGTGCCGGCGATATCGCCGGCGTCTTCCCCGAAGTCATCCGCTTTGCCGAGCGGCCGATCATCCGCACCGCCCCGGCACCTCTCTATCAGTTGTCCGGCCTCGTTCGCCAGGCCGGCCTGAAAGTGGTGCTGACCGGCGAGGGCGCCGACGAGGTTTTTGCCGGCTACGATATCTTCAGGGAAGCGCGTGTGCGTCGGTTCTGCGGACGGCAGCCGGCATCGCGCATGAGGCCGCAGTTGTTCCGCAGGCTTTATCCCTATCTGCCGGGCCTGCAGCAGCAGTCCGTGGAGTACCTGGCTGCTTTCTTCGGCGCCGGCAACACTGCGCTCGATGATCCGCTGTTCTCGCATCGGCCGCGCTTCAAGACCACGGCGGCGGCGAAGATCTTCTTTTCCGGTGACCTGCGCGCGACGTTGAAGGGCTATGATGCGGCCGAGGAACTGGTCAGCCGGTTGCCCCAAGCTTTTCCGCTGTGGCACCCGCTGCATCAGGCGCAATATCTGGAAACCCGATTCCTCCTACCGGGTTACATCCTCTCCAGTCAAGGCGATAGGATGGCCATGGCGCATGGTATCGAAGGACGGTTTCCCTACCTCGACCATCGCCTGGTGGAATTTGCCGCAAGACTTCCGCCGGAAATGAAACTGAAGGGATTGGTGGAAAAGCACATATTGCGCAAAGTGGCGGGGCATCTGCTTCCCAGCGCGATCCGGGAGCGTAGCAAACAGCCCTACCGGGCTCCGGAAGCCCGCTCCTTCGTTGGAGCCGGTGAACTGGACTATGTCAGCGATTTGCTGAGTGAAGCGAGTATCGCTGCCGGCGGACTGTTCAACGCCAAGGCGGTGGCCAGCCTTCATGAGAAATGCCGCACGCAGCCAGCGTCCGGGTTCCGCGACAACGCCGCCTTCGTCGGCATTCTGTCGACGCAACTGTGGCAGAAGAGTTTCACTGGCCACAAGGCCGGTGCAGCAAGAGCAGCCTGAGAAATGCAGGGAAGGAAAAAATGATGATTACAATCAAGGACAAGGTCAGAGCCTTTATCGTTGAAAACTTCCTGTTTGGCGACACGTCGCACCAACTTGCAGATACCGCCTCGCTAATCGAAAACGACATCATCGACTCGACCGCCGTGGTGGAACTCGTGGCGTTCATTGAGGACAATTTCGGTATCGCGATGGTCGATTCCGACATCGTGCCGGCCAACCTGGATTCGGTTGACCGTATTTCGTCCTTCATCAAGGCGAAAGCGCCGACGGTCTAGGCGTGATCGGCGAGGAGGAGCGTCCGTGCGGATCGAACATTTTCTGGCCGCGAATGCCGCTGCCCAACCAGCCAAGACGGCATTGATCGCCAAGCATAAAAGGCTGAGCTACGAAGAATTGGACGATCTATCGAGCCGCCTTGCCGCTGCTCTCTTCCTGAACGGCGTCAGGCGCGATGATCGGGTCGTCGTTTTCATGGACAATTGCTGGGAGGCCGCGGTTTCGATCTTCGCCGTCCTCAAGGCAGGAGCGACCTTCAGTCCGGTCAACCCATCCACCAAGGCCGACAAGCTTGCCTACATCATTGCCGATTGCGACGCTTCTGCAATCCTTATCCAGGCAAAGCTGATGCCCGTGGTCGCAGAAGCGTGCGGCGGCAACACCGGCATCTTCGTGGCTTCGACCGTCGGTGCCGATGGGCAATGCCCGGTGGGGGCTGCATCCCTGGCCGACTGTCTGGCGCTCGAAGCCGGGGAGATAGACCATCGCGGCATCGACGTCGATCTTGCGATGTTGATCTACACGTCGGGCTCAACGGGCCGGCCCAAGGGCGTGATGATGACGCACCGCAATTGCGACGCGGCCGCGGACTCCATCACAACCTATCTGCGCAACACGCCCGACGACATCATTCTGAATGTCCTTCCGCTTGCCTTCGACTACGGCCTTTATCAATTGCTGATGGCTGTGAGGCTCGGCGCCACGCTCGTGCTCGAAAAATCGTTCGCCTTTCCTCAGGCGATCTTTGAGCGTATCCGCGAGGAGGGCGTCACCGGTCTTCCGCTGGTGCCGACGATGGCAGCGATGATCCTGCAGATGCGTGACCTGGAACCGGGCTTCCTGCCCAGCCTTCGCTATATCTCCAATACGGCGGCGGCCTTGCCGCAGCCTCACATAGAACGCCTGCGCTTCCTTTTTCCCGGTGTCAGGCTCTATTCGATGTATGGCCTGACGGAATGCAAGCGCTGCACCTACCTGCCGCCCGAGGAGCTCGATCGCCGGCCGGGGTCGGTCGGCATAGCCATCCCGAACACCGAAGCCTTCGTCGTCGACGACTACGGGCAGAGAGTGCCATCGGGCGTTGCGGGTGAGCTGGTCATTCGCGGACCGCACGTCATGCAGGGTTATTGGCGCAACGAAGCTGCGACCGAACGAGCGCTGCGACCGGGCCCGAACCATTGGGAGAAGGTTCTCTACACCGGTGATCTGTTCAGGACCGATGAGGACGGCTTTCTCTATTTCGTCGGCCGCAAGGACGACATCATAAAGACGCGGGGAGAGAAGGTGGCGCCGAAGGAAGTGGAAGCCGTGCTTCACGCCCACCCCGGCATCGCGGAAGCCGTTGTCGTAGGCGTGCCGGATCCGCTGCTTGGGCATGCGGTCGGCGCGCTCGTCATACGCTCGGACCCGACGCTCAGCGAAAAGGATGTCATGCGCCACTGCGCTCGTCACCTTGAGGACTTCATGGTGCCCAAGGTCGTCGAGTTCCGCCGGGAATTGCCGAAGACGGATACGGGCAAGGTCAGCCGTCGGCTTGCGGCAGAGATGATGGAGGCCGCGCAATGAGTGTTCGCCCCAGCGACGATGCGCAGACCATTCTGGCGCAGGCTCTGGCGATCGACCCTGCAGCCGAAACGGACCGTATCGTAACGGCCTTGCGCCAGCAGTTGCGCGGCATTCGCAAGCGCGGCCTCGTGCTCGGTCTTTCCGGCGGGATCGATTCCAGCGTTTCGGTCGCCTTGGCCGCGCGAGCCGTCGGGCCTCAGAATGTACTCTGCCTCTTCATGCCGGAAAACGATTCCGATCCGGAAAGTCTGCGGCTGGGCCGCCTTGTCGCCGGCACTTTCGGTGTCGAGGCTATTGTGGAGGATATCGGGCCGACCCTGCGCGCCATCGGCTGCTATCAGCGTCGCGACGCTTTCATCCGCGAATTGGTCCCGGACTACGGCGAAGGCTGGGCCTCGAAGATCGTGATTGCGAACACCCTCGAGCATGAGGGCTACAATATTTCGTCGCTGGTGGTGCAGGACCCCAAGGGCAAGCAGACCAAACTAAGAATGCCGCTCCAATTCTATCTCGGGATCGTCGCCGCCACCAACATGAAACAGCGCACCCGCAAGCAGATCGAATATTATCATGCCGACCGCCTGAACTTCGCCGTTCTTGGAACGCCCAACCGGCTGGAATACGATCAGGGCTTCTTCGTCAAGAACGGTGACGGCGCGGCGGACGTCAAGCCGATCGCCCACCTCTACAAAACGCAGGTCTATGCGCTGGCGGCCTATCTCGGCGTCCCCGAGGAAATCCGCAACCGGCTGCCGACCACCGATACCTACTCGCTGGCGCAGACGCAGGAGGAGTTCTACTTCTCGCTTCCCTATGACCGCATGGATCTTTGCCTTTGCGGCCTCAACAACGGCCTGGCGGCCGAAGTGGTGGGGCAGGCGGCGGGACTAGACGCCTCGCAAGTGGAACGCGTCTGGGCCGACATCGCCGCCAAGCGCAAGGCGACGCGGTATCTGCACCTGCGTCCGCAACTCGTTGATGAGGTCGAGGAAGTCGATACCTGACCTGCCCCTCCAACCTAAAGCGCGACGCGTTCGACCGGCCTCTACCGGCTTCATGCGACGCGCTTTAGAGAGTGACCGATGGTCCGCCCCCCATTGTCCTGTCCGTCTTGATCTGTAATCGGCTTTCCGTGGACGGAGCAAGGGAGTTTCTCGATGAGACTACGTTGGAGGTTCTCGGGTTCGCCTTGCGCTCTGGCGAGAGGCTGGCGAACCGGAATGCGGTCGGCCAGTCGGACGGAATCGGCGGTGCTGGACTAGTTGCCGTGGACAAGGCTTAATGCTGCGCGGCGAGATTGCCGGGGGCGATTATGAGATCACCGCAGCAAATGACCGATGGCGGCGATGTTCTCGATGCTGTCGTCATCGGGGCCGGCTGGGCCGGCCTGGGTGTCAGCTATTGGCTGGCGCGAAGGGGCCTGCGCCACAGCATATTGGAGCGGGGCCGCATAGGAGAGACCTGGCGCACACAGCGATGGGATTTATTTCGGATGAATACTCCCAACGTGCAGACCGTCATGCCGGGCGATTGCTATGACGGTCCGGATCCGGATGGTGCCCTGACGCGCGATCAGTTCGTCACTCTCCTTGAGGATTTCGCCGGGCGCAACGCGCTGCCGATCGAACCGGATACGGCGGTAAGCGAACTCACGCACGAGAATGGCGCCTATCGGCTGACCACCTCACACGGCACGCTTTGGGCGCGCAATGTGATCGTCGCAAGCGGCAGCCTGAATTGTCCGGTGCGCCCGGTCTGGGCCGCCGCGTTGTCGCCAGCTCTCCGCCAGATCGACGCTTCCGGTTACCGCAGCGCTGCCGATCTGCCCGATGGAGCGGTGCTGGTGGTCGGAAGCGGCCAATCTGGTGCTCAGATCGCGGAGGAATTGGCAGACGCGGGTCGAACGGTCTTCCTTGCGACCAGTCGTGTCGGACGGCTTCCACGTCGCTACCGGGGTCGCGACATAATGGTCTGGCTGCTCGAAAGCGGGTTTCTCGACGTCCGCCGGGAGGAGGTCATTCGACTTGCGGGACGCACCCCGCCGCGTGGCGTGCTCGGGTCGACGCGTTCGATAAGCCTTCAGGCGCTGAGCGCCCAGGGTGTCGTGCTGCTAGGCCGTTTCACCGGCATCGAGGATGGCGGCAGCCTCTCGTTTGCCGACGATCTCGAAGCGAATGTCCGCTTTGCGGATGAAGCCTCCGAAAATGTCAAACGCCATGTCGACGACTATATCAGCCGTATGGGGATCGATGCACCCGTTGCGGAGCCCGACCCGGCGGAGACGGTCGCGATGCGTCAGCCGAACCCGACGATCGGTTCGCTCGATCTCTCCCCCTCCGGCGTAACGAGCGTGGTGTGGTGCACGGGCTTTAAGGGCGATTTCAGTTGGATCAGGCTTCCCGGTGCGCTCGACAGCGCGGGACAGCCTGTTCACGTGGATGGCGTGGCCGCCCTGCCGGGCCTTTACTACGCAGGGCTGGACTTCGCCTCCACACGCAAGTCAGGCATCATCTTGGTGATCGCCGAGGAAGCACCTCGCCTTGTCGAACATATCGCAGGGCATTCGTGACCGCCTTTGGCATAGTCAAGAAGCTCCTGACAGTCAGGGCCGGGATCAGTGTCAGAGGCCGGCAGATCGTCAGCCACCGCCTTGCGCCGCCGGCAAAGGTCTCCAACGATCAGCCAATAACTTCGCTCCCGCACGACTGAACGCTTCAGGTGAAGCGGCCGCCGATCAGCCGGCTCCACTGCTCGCCCGCAAGCCCGTTCAGGAAGGCTTGCGAGTTCTTCATGGCATTCAAAAGCTCTGGTTCGCGTGAATGCACCACGGTCGAGGCAACGGTCAGGAAAGCAATGCGTCGCCCTAGCATCGCTTCCAGGAGTGCGGGTTGAATGCGTCCGCGCAGGCCGCTGACGCCGCGTACGGCAGCATCATCGATCAGGCAGTCGATGACGGAACCCGCCTGGCCGGGGAGGGCGAGGAGCTGCAGCACGCGACCGATTCCATCCGCCCGTGCGTGATAGGCGAATGCGCCGACATTGGTGCCGACCGGCGATGCCACGGCAACATAGACAAGCTCGCCCAGATCCGGCTTTTGTGCCGCATCGGTCAGCATATGATCAAGCTGGCCTTCCGCCCAATTCGGGCGCAGGGCGAACTGGGCGGTCAACGGTTCGACGAGCCTGGCAAATGCGTCGCTGTCGATTTGGGACGTCCGAAAAGCGCCATGACCTGCCCCGTCCGGCGCCACGCCGGACCAGCGTCGTTCGCTGGACTTCATTCGCCTGCAATAAAATCGGTCGAGGGCATGGGTAAACGGATTGAGCATGCGGGCAAGCTTCATGCGACTGGCGGAAAGGCCGAGCACAAAGCTGGCCGGCCGCATCACACGCACCCAGTCGAGACTGTATTGCGGCAGGACAACGCCGCGCAGCCGGGTCCACAATTTCGTGGAAATGTCATTGGCGGTCTCGCTGAAGGAGATGTCCTGCGGGCCATCCAGATAAGCCTTCAACAAGCGAGCGCCGGCCATCGGGTCACGCCCATGATCCTCGACCATGAGCGAGCTGCAAATGGCGGCGTGTAATTGCCGGCCGTTGAACTGCATCGGTAATACGTGAACGCCGACAAACCCGGAAACGCGGCCGGCATCGTTGACGTGGACAAGCGACCGCAGATCGCCTCCGCAACCGGGCGCCTCCAGATAAAACCGTCTCAAATAGTCGATGAGCGAGGCCGGCGCTTCGGTCCGCTCCTTGCGCAGCACGCGTTGGAACATGCCTGCGACTGCCGGAAGATCGGCGCCTTCCAGGGCGCGAATGACGCTCAAGCCCGGCTCCCGGCAGCGGAGTTCTGGCAGCCCTGCAATCTCCAATTGCACTCGCTGAGGTTGCCGAAAGGAGAGCTATGATGCTGCGGCAAGGTAGGCCCTTTGCTTGATCATGAAACGAGCGTCGTTGCTGTTACCAAACTCGGGTAAACCGATGTTGAAGCATTGGTAGCGAATCGAGCTTTATCGGGCGCAGCTTTGTTTCGTCGGCGCCGCCGCACGTCTGGCGAAAACCGGCGCCGAAAGATTATGGCGGAAGGAGCCGAAAATCCTTGCCCTCGGGCAGCAGCTGCCCGCCGTCGACGATGATGGTCGTGCCGGTGATATAGCTGGCGTCGTCCGAGGCCAGGAACAGGAAGGCATTGGCCACGTCGCGCGGGCTGCCGAGGCGGCCGAGCGGTATGGAGTCCTCCATGTTCTTGATATAGGCGGCGCCGCGATGCAGCTGGATTGCTTCGGTGAGGATGTTGCCGGGCTCGACACCGTTGACGGTGATGCCATAGCCCGAGAATTCGAGGGCGGCCGAACGGATCAGGCCGTTGATGCCGGCCTTGGTCGCCGAATAGTGGCCGTGACCGGGGCTGGTAACGTGCGGGCCGGTAATCGAGGACGTGAACAGCATGCGGCCAAAGTGCTGCGCCTTCATCGGAATGAGCGCCGCACGGGCGGCATTGAAGCTGCCGCGCAAATTGACCGCCATGACACGGTCCCAGTCCTCCGGACTGGTGTTTTCCAGCAACTGCCAGGGATAGATGCCGGCATTCTGGACCATGATGTCGAGACGGCCGTGATGTTCGAGCGCCAGCGCAACAGCGGCCTCGGCATCGGCCATCTGCGAGATGTCGGTGCGAATGAAGGCAGCGCCGACTTCGTCCGCGGCCGCTTGCCCGGCCTCGACTTCGGTATCGGCCAGGACCAGCTTCGCGCCCTCGTCGGCAAATCGTTGTGCGATGCCCTTGCCGATGCCGCGCGCGCTGCCGACGATCAGCGCGACCTTGTCCGAAAGTCTTCCGATCCCTGGACGCCCGGTCATGCCAGCCTCTGGCGGATGGTTTGCTTGAATGCGTCGAGCAATACGGCGGCAAGCACCAGCAGGCCGTGAATCACCTGGGTGAAGTTGGCCGGAAGGCCCATGAGGTTGATCGCCGTGTTGATGGCCGACAGCAACAGCACTCCGGCATAGACGCCGGGCAGGGTGCCGACGCCGCCCTTCAGGCTGACACCGCCGATGACGACGGCGGCGAAGGCGTTGAACAGCAGGCCGACGCCGAGATTGGCGGTGGCGCCGGAGGTGCGGATCGCCAGCAGCCAGCCGGCGAGGCCGGCGATAGCGCCAGCGAGAACGAAGGCGATGACGAGGTTGCGGTGGACGCGGATGCCGGCGCGGAAGGTTGCGGTCTCGTTGCCGCCGATCATGATTAGGTGCCTGCCGAACGGGGTCTTGGCCATGATCAGCGAGAAGGCCACGAAACACGCAATCGCGATCCAGGCGGTGAGCGGCAGGCCAAGGAGGCGCTGAATGCCGAACCAGCGGATTGCCGGCGCAAGATCCTGTGCCGAGCGGCCGCCGGAAATGACCAGCACGAGGCCACGCACCCAGATGTAGGACGCCAGCGTGATGATGAAGGCACTCATCTTCACCTTGACGACCAGATAGCCGTTGATGGCGCCGATGATGCCGCCGACAGCAAGGGCGATCAGCAACGAAACCGGAACCATCAGCCATTCCGGGTGCAATTGAACGCCAAGGCCGATACCCGCCGAGCAGAACAGGATGCCGACGGCCATCGCACTGAGCGCCGCCACGGATTCGACCGACAGGTCCATGTGACCGGTGATGATGACCAGCGCCAGGCCGATCGACATGACGCCAAGCACGCTCGACGCCTCTATGATGTTGGCGAAGATGCCGAGCTGGAAATAGTTCGGAATGGCGATGGAGAAGACCACCAGCACGAAGACCAGCATGAACCAGACGAGGTTGTCGAGGACGAACTCGAGGGCGTGGCGCGTGCGGGGCGACATGTGCTGATCCGGCTGGCGCATCGATCCTCGGAAAGGGTTATGCGCGGATTGAAAATTGCTGCAGCTTGCCTTGCGTCCGTTCGAACGCGCCGAGCTGCAAAGAGGCTGGGGCATCGGGCCAGCGCGGCCCGAAGCCCTGGGCGACTTTGCTATTCGACCGGCTTCACGGTGCCCGAGGGCGGCTTCAGATTGCCCCAGAAGGCCGGGTTGTCGACGTTTTCCTTGGTGATCGCAGCGCCGGGGATTTTTATATTCGGTCCCCAGGCTTCGATGGTCACAGTCGACTTCAGGCCGAGCACGTCGTACTCGCCCGGCTTGATCTCCTGCTTGTTGACGACCTTGTCCATGAACATGGCGACGGCGGCGGCCTGAGCGTAGAGCGGCTGTTCGACTTCGACGTTGAGCCAGCCTTTGCGGATCAGGTCGAGGCCGACCGGCGCACCGTTCGAGCTCATCAGCATGACGTCGCCCGGCTTTTTGCCGGCGGCCTCGAGCGAGGCGACGGCGGCGACCGAGAGATGGGCGGCGTGGCTGAAGATCAGGTCGATATCAGGGTTGGCGAGCATCTGGTCGGCAACGATGGTGCCGGCATTGCTGGCTTCCCATTGCATGGCAGGCACCGAGATGATCTTGACATCCGGGAACGCCTTCATCTTCTCCTCGAAACCCTTCTGGATGTCGAGCGTGTAGGGGTCGCCAGGATCGCCAAGCACTTGGAGGATCTTGCCTTTCACCGATCCGTGCTTCGCCTTCAAGAGCTTCTCGGCCTGATCGGCGGCAATCTGGCCGATCTCGACCGTTCCCGCCACCGACGTGAAGTCGGACGGTGTCGAGGTGATCTGGCGATCGAACTCGACCACCGGGACGCCGGCGGCGCGGGCGGCCTCGATAGATGGCTTCAACGCATTGAAATCGACGGCGGCAAGAATGATCGCCGACGGCTTGAGCGCAATGACGTCGTTCATCTGAGATTGCTGAGCGTCGGTCTTGTTATCGGCGTTCAGCGTCTTCATCTCGTAGCCGACCTGCTTCAGGAACATCTCCAGAGCGCTCACCGAGCCGGTCTGGAATTCGTCGAGCAATGTCGGCACCAGATAGTAGACGGTGCCCTTGGACTGGGCGAATGCCGGCGTGAGCGTGGCAAAGGCCAGTGCCAGGATACCGAAGACGGAAAGAAGTATTTTCTTCATGTCGTTCGCTCCTCTTGCGCCGGACCCCTCGTTTGTCCCTCAGCCTGCCGGTCCGGCACCGGCGAGCGTCTCTCCGGTGATCATGTCGATCACCGCGTCGGGACTTGTCTTGTTGCGCGCGACATCGCCGGCCACGACACCTTGCCGGATCACCACAATCCGGTCGGCGACCTGGAAGGCCTGTTGCATGATATGGGTGATGATGACGACGCCGATACCTTGCCTCGCCACCTGGCGGATCATGTCGAGGCCGCGCCGCGTCTGCTCGATACCGAGTGCTGCGAACGGCTCGTCGAGAAGCACGAGCTTGCCGCCAAAGTGGACGAATCGATTGAGCTCGATGGCCTGCCGCTGGCCGCCCGAGAGGTGCTCGACATTGGTCCTGAGCGAAGGGATGCGCGTGCCAGCGCTGGCCAAAGCCTTTTCGACCACCTGCTCCATGGCGGGTTCGTCGAGCACCGGAACGCCAAGAAATTTCCTGGTGATCTCGCGGCCCATGAAGAAATTGGCCACCACGTCGACATTGGTGCAAAGCGAGAGGTCTTGGTAGACGGTCTCGATCCCAGCCGCCTTGGCCTCGGCGGGAGATCTGGCGAGGAATTCCTTGCCCTCGAACAGCATGCGGCCGGAGGTCGGCTCCAGGCCACCGGCGATGATCTTGACCAGCGTCGATTTGCCGGCGCCATTGTCGCCCAAAAGCGCCACCACCTCGCCCTTGCCGATCGAGAAGCTGATGCCCTTGAGCGCTTCGATCGCACCATAGTTCTTGGTGACGTTGTCGAGCACCAGCAGAGGTTCGCTCATGCCGCGATCCCCCTGCCTTGCAGTATATCTCGCCCGCGTTCGCGCTCGGCGGTGAATATCTGGCCGAAGCGGGGCGAAAGCACTCCTGAGACGGCAAGTGCTGCGGCCCCGCGCAACACCGCATGCTGGCCGCCGCGCGCGACGGTGACACGCGGCGCCGAGCGGTCGTTTCGCGCCGAGATCGAGTTGGGAAGCTTGGCGACCGAACCGGCCAGCCGTTCAAGCAAATCGGTGGACGCCAGTCCGCCGAGGATGATGGTTTCGGGATCGAACAGGTTCTCGACGATGGTGATGGCGTTGCGGAAGATCGGCCTGACTTCATCAACCCAATCGGCGTCGCCGATGTTCCGGCGCCGCAGCGCCTCGAGCGAGAGGTATCTTTCGAGGCAGCCGCGATTGCCACAGGGGCACGGCTCGCCACCCGGCACGACAGGGATGTGTCCGATCTCGCCGGCATTTCCCCAGGCGCCGCGCAACGCGCTTCCGTCATGGACCATGACGCCGCCAAGACCGACACCGAAATAGAGATAGTAGTATTCGGAATATCCCGTCCCGAGGCCATACAGGCGCTCGCCCATTGCCGCGGCCGCCATGTCGGTCTCAAAAAACGCGGGCAGCCCGGTCGAGGCCTCCAGCCGTTCCCGAAGCGCCACGTCCTTCCAGCCGGTCATCGTCGTCGGGCCGATAAAGCTCATCGACTCCACGCCGAAAGGGCCGGGCAGCGCCATGCCGATGCCGAGAACGCGACCGCCCGGCCGCAGTCCGGTCAATTCAAGCACCATAGCGCCGATCAGATCGAAGGCATGGTCTGGCGTTGCGTTGGCGGCCTCGCGGTAGGCGCTCTCGATCACGTCTCCGCTCAAATTGATCAGCGCCGCATGGATACCCAGCGGGGTGACGTGGATGCCGACGGCATAGCCGCCCTCCGGGTTGATCCGCAGGGTCGCCGGAGGCAGACCGCGCCCGCGCGGCTCTTCGCGCATCGATAGAACGTAGCCGTGTTCTTCCAGCTCGCGAACGATGGTCGATACCGTTTGAACGGTGAGCCCGACCCGCCGGGCAATGTCGCCGCGCGCGATCGGACCGTGAAGGCGGATGGATTCGAGGACGATGCGCCTGTTGTAGGGCCGCCCAAATTCCTGATTGGTCCCCCGCAGTGCCATGGCTTGCGTCCCTGGGAGACAAGAGGTTCGCACCAAAGAATTATTCAGTCAAATGGAATTCAAAAATAATTTCGCGATCCCGGCTAAGTCGCGTTCCTTCGCGCCCCCTCTGTCCTGCCGGACATCTCCCCCACTTGGGGGGAGATTGGATGTCGC
>NZ_CAKXZT010000117.1:118404-184051 GCF_935825525.1 Mesorhizobium escarrei | reverse complement strand
GAGGGGGAGATGTCCGGCAGGACAGAGGGGGGCGCTGTCCCGCCAGCATCAAAAAGGTCCTGCATCGACGTGACGCTCGCAGTTGCACCCCTGCCGGGGACTAAAGATACCGCGCGACCTTCTTGCCGACCCTCAGGAAGCGCAGCGGGTCTATCGCCTCGCCATTGTGGCGGATCTCGTAATGCAGATGCGGGCCGGTCGAGCGGCCGCTGCTGCCGGTCTTGCCGATGACGTCGCCGGCATTGAGCCTCTTGCCGACGGTCACGTCGATTTTGCTGAGATGCCCATAACGCGTCGCAAAGCCATTGCCATGGTCGACCTCGACCATGCGGCCGTAGCCGCCGTTCCAGCCGGCTTTGACGACGACGCCGGCCGCAGTGACCTTGGCAGGCGTTCCGGACGGCGCCCTGAAATCCATCCCCGAATGCAGCGCAGCGGTGCCGAGGAGCGGATCGGTGCGCACGCCGAACGGGCTGGTGACCGAGCGACCGGGCGCGGGGTTGTCGAGCGGCAGCCGTCGCGCCTCCGTCTTCAGACGATCGAGCGCGTCCAGCGCCTCGTCGAGTTCCCTTACCTTGCTGTCGAACGTCATCGAACTGTCGAGTGGTATCAACGGACCGCCGGCATCGCTCTTGCCGAAATCGCCGTCGACCGGCAGGCCAGCCGCCTCGAGCGCCTGAGAAATCGCATCGGCGTTTCTGTAGGCGTTGTCGGCAAGCCTGGCGATGCGGGTGAGCTGCTGGCTCTCTATGGCCTTGAGCGACTCGTTGATCGACACGAACAGTCTGTCGGCACGATCGGCCGCCGTGTCGCTCGGCAGCGGATCGGAGCGGGTCGACCACAGGGAGAACGGCCTGGTATCGCCAGCGCCAAGGTTGGCGCCGACGCTGGCAACCGCATAGGCCTGCGGCGGGGCGTCGGTCACCTCGGCGCGTTTATCCGGCATAGCGGACGCGCCGGTGCCTGCGGCAGGCGGCGTTCCGACGTCGCTCTCGGCGCGTTCGAGGAGCGGGCCGAGGCGGCCATGGCGCAGGCTGAGCTGGGTCTGTCGTTCCAGCAACTCGCCAACTTTGGTTTCCATGAGCTCCTGGTCGAGCAGTTGACGGCTGGTTATCCGGTCGACCTGGGCGCGCAGTGCGGAGATGCGGTCCTCATAGGCCTGCTGCATGCGCGCCTGCCTTGCCGTGGTCGCGCCGATCAGGTCGTCGCGCAGCACGAGATAGGAGGTCGCCAGCAGATAGCCTATCGCCATCGCCGCCAGCGCGGAGCCGCAAAATGCGGCAACCCATGGCCGTATGGTGAAATGCCTGATCTCGTTGCCCCGGGCGATAATGACAGTGTGGGGCTCATTGCGCCTGCCGAAGACCGTTGACTGACTGGCTACGTTCACGGGACCAAGCTTTCGTTACGACACCAACGACAAGCCCGATTACACATCATTAAGGTTAACGGTCGGTTGCTCGCGCCCAGCTCCTTGCAGCCCATAGGTTGCAGCCGGATTGCTTCGGCGCCCGTGCTTCACACGGGTTCAGGCCACAGCCGAAACTATCGTCAAAGCGCGCGCACGGCCTCCAGCACCGCCTCGGCATGGCCTTTGACGCGAACGTTTCGCCAGATCCGCGCGATCCGTCCGTCGCTGCCGATCAGGAACGTTGCACGCTCGACACCCATATAGCGGCGGCCATAGAGCTTCTTCTCGACCCACAGATGATAGGCTTCGATCACCTTGCGCTCCTCGTCGGCGACGAGGTCGACGGTCAGATCGTATTTCGATTTGAATTTGTCGTGTTTTCGGACACTGTCCGGCGACAGGCCGATCACCATTGCGCCGAGCTTTTCGAATTCCGGCTTCAATTGCGAAAAGCCGATCGCCTCATTGGTGCAGCCGGTGGTGTCGTCTTGCGGATAGAAGTAAAGCACGACCGGCCTTCCCAGCAATGACGCGAGGCTGAGCGACCCGCCGCTGTCACGGGGAAGGTCGAACTGCGGCGCAACGTCGCCGACGTCGAGATCAGCCATATCGGTGCCCTTGTTTGAGGTTACGCGCGAAGCCTCATCGATATATTGTCGCACCGGGATTCGTCCACGGTCGAGTTCGTTCAACGGAAAATTGTGTGGATCAGGAGCAGCCGCAGCACGAGAAGATCAGATTCAGGCGTGATGAAATCACCGACCTGGGGGCCTTCCCGTCCGCGTGCCGCGTACCGCCGCTCGGCCAGGGCCGCGGCGTTGGTATTCTTGCGCGGCTGTTTGCCGGCTTTTTGGCCCTTGTGCTGCTGGCCACCGCCGCTGTGTATGCGATCGGCATGTCCGATTTTGGCACCGAGCGGCTGCGGGCCGAAGCGGAAACGGCCATCGAGAAATTGGCCGGCGTCGACGTCGACGTTGCGGTCGGGCCGGCCCGTCTCACGCTCGACGGATCGAGCTTCATTGCGCTGCAGGTCAGCGACGTCAGCCTCAAGACCGCCGACGGCAAGCCGATGGCCGATGCCGGGCGTGTCCGCTTCGGCGTAAGGCTGATACCGCTGCTTTCGGGCGAGGTGCGGCTTACCAGTGCCAGGATTTCCGACGCGCGCATCGTGATGTCGGCGCTGCCGTCGGGTGGCGACTGGACGGCGGCGCTGCGCAACGACGACGGCCTCATCGATCCGGAAAAGCTGGCCGGTTCGGTCTTTGCCAGCATCGGTCACGCGCTCGATGCGGTGCGCGAGGATTCGATGCGCCGGATCGAGCTGCGCAATGTCGACCTCGTTCCGCCCGAGGCCGGGTTGGTCAAACTGGTCAGGATCGCGGATGCTACCGTTGCGCAGTCGGGGCCGGGCGGCATGGAGTTTTCATCCGACGCGGATGTCGACGGCAGGGCACTCACCATCGCCGCCTCAGCCAGCCGCGATACGACGACGCGGCGGGTGACGGCGTTGGATGCCAGCGTCGAGATAGCGCAGGTTGACGAGGCTGCGGCTACGCCGGGCGGGACGCTCGGCGCTATTGCCTTGAAGCTGGTGGGATCGGAGGGATCCGGCGAGAACGCGCCCCGGCTGACGGCCTCGTTGTCGTTCGCCGGTTCCGTGCTCGATCTCGGCTCGCGCGGGATGCTGCCAGCCGACGTCGATCTCGCTGCGACGCTTGTCGCCGGCGCCAACAAGGTCCAGGTGGACCGGCTGCAAGTGAGGACCGGTCGCTCGACGTTCGATTTCGCCGGCTCGATCGGGCCGATGCCGGCGACTGGAACAGCGGGCGAGGAGCCGTCCTATCGCTACGACCTGACCAGCGACGGCTCGACGCTGGCGCCTTCTGAATCCTCCGAACCCGCACTCGATTTCATCGCCCGTGTCGCCGGCGTCTACCAGACCCGCAGCCGCAAGCTCGTGGCCGAGCAGATCGGGATCAGGTCCGGCTCCGCCGGCGAGGCGCTGGGCACGGCTTCGGTCGAGTTCGCCAGGGGAAAGGTGCCGGGAATATCTGTAGCCTTCAACGTCCACGACATGCCGGTCTCGCATGTCAAGCAGTTGTGGCCCTGGTTTTCGGCGCGAAACGCTCGCCTGTGGGTGCTGAAAAACCTGTTCGGCGGCCGCGTCGTCGACGCGAGCCTGCAGTTCCAGGTCGTGCCCGGGCGCCTTGGCAACGGCATCCCGCTTTCATCAGATGAGGTATTCGGCCGTTTCCAGATCGAAGGATCGCGCTTCGATACAGCCGGTCACATTCCGCCGATACGCGATGCCGTCGGTGTTGTCGAATTCCACGGCAATGACGTCGACATCGCCTTGTCCTCGGGCAACGTCTATATGGCCAGCGGCCGCACGGTCGCGGCAAGCAACGGCACGATGACGGTCAAGGCGGCGAACCGCCCGCCGGTGATCGGCGCGCTCGATATCGATGTTGCCGGGGAGGCGTCCGCAATCGCCGAGCTCGCCTCCTACGAGCCGATCAACGGCATGCGCCGTGTCGGCCTGCTGCCGGAAGACCTGTCCGGCACGGTGACCGGCCACGTCAAGGCGGACATTCCGCTGCAGCGCGGCGTCGACAGCTCGAAACTCGATTGGCTGGTGACGCTCGATTACAAAGACCTGTCGCTGGGCAAGCCGTTCGAAGACCAGACGGTGACGGACGCGGACGGTTCGATCACGGTCGAACCCGAGAAGGCGGTGATATCAGCCAAGGCGCTGCTCAACGGCATTCCAGCCGAACTCGACCTGATCGAACCGCTCAGGGATGGCGGACCGCCACGCAGCCGGAAAGTGGCGCTGATGCTCGACGACAAGATACGTGCCGCCGCCATGCCTGGCCTGTCGGAGCTGCTTTCCGGAACCGTCAAGGTTGAGATCGACAAGAGCGGCACGGGCAACCAGACTGTTTCGGCGGACCTGACCAATGCCAGGCTGGACATTCCCTGGGCAGGCTGGAGCAAGGGGCCTGGAATTCCAGCCAATGTCTCATTTGCCATGGCCAAATCCGGCGACACCACGACGCTGTCCGACTTCGACCTGAATGGAAAGACCTTTTCGATCGATGGCGGCGTGGTGCTGGTCAACGGCGCCCTGTCCTCGGCGCGGTTCAGCAACGTCAAGCTGAACCGGGGAGACGACGTTGCCGTTTCGGTGACACGATCGGGCAAGGGCTACGCGATCGACATCAGCGGCAGCGCGCTGGATGCGCGCTCGCTGATCAAGCAATTTACGTCCGATGTCGACACTGCCACAAAGGCCACGGGTTCCGACGCGATTTCGGTCAGCGCCGACGTCAATTCGCTGATCGGCTTCCACAACGAGACGCTGTCGAACCTGAAGCTCGACTACAGCGCCGCCGGCTCGAGGGTGAATGGGCTCAAGGTGAGCGCCACGGCAAGTTCGGGTGCTGCCATCAGCGTCAGCAATACGACCGGCGCCGGCAAGCGCGCCCTCAAGGTGCGTTCGGCCGATGCCGGCGCCATCCTGCGGTTCCTCAACATCTACGAGCATATGGAGGGCGGTTCGATCACCCTGGCGCTCGCCGGGGCAAGCGATGGGCCGATGAAGGGCCAGGTCGACTCGCATAATTTCTTTGTGGTCAACGAGCCGAAACTCGCCTCGCTCGTATCGACGACGCCGGCGGGCGACAGCCGCAACCTCAACGAAGCTGTCAAAGCCAATATCGACACGTCGAGAGTGAAGTTCGAGCGCGGCTTTTCCGAGATCGAAAAGGGCGCCGGCTATCTGAAGCTGGCCAATGGCGTGCTGCGCGGCCCGCGGATCGGCACCACCTTCCAGGGCACGCTCTATGACCAGAACAACAAAATGGACATGACCGGCACCTTCATGCCGGTCTATGGCATCAACCGCATTTTTGGCGAACTGCCGCTGTTCGGCGCGCTGCTCGGCAATGGCCGCGATCGCGGCCTGATCGGCGTGACCTACCGGCTCAGGGGCGATGCCAACAAGCCCAAACTGGACGTCAATCCGCTGTCGGTGATCGCGCCCGGAATTTTCAGGTCGATCTTCGAGTACCGGTAAGGTCAAAACCCAATCACTTAAAGCGCGTCGCGTTTGACCGGCCTCATGCGACGCGCTTTAGGCTGTTGTTTTTATGCATGTCGCTATCGCAAAACCGCTGCACCCTTTTGCGCGACATGCATTAGAGCGACCGAGTCTTGACCCTAAGTGGATCGCCCCGACCGAATTCACGCCCATGACCTAAGCCGCCTGTCGTTCATGCCACAAGGTCCGCATCGGGTGGGGGGCCGGTCTTCTTTGCCTGTCCCTGATTGGATCTGGTTCGTAGTTACGGGCTGGCTACAGGTGGGCAATACCGGCTTTCAGCAGTCCTTCGCGGACGTGCTGCACATCAGGCTCCTGGGCATAGTGCAGGGTGGCGATAAATGAATCGAGGTCGAATTGGGGATCGAGTGTTCTGATCTTGCCTAGATGCGCCGCGGCCGCGATTTCGTCGCCGAGCCAGCCGTAGCAGGCAGCGGCGAAAGCGTGCTGAACCGAGTCCATGGTTGACAGATGCATGAAAGCTTCGATCGCCTCGCCATACTGGCGCGCGGCGAAATGCGCCTTTCCCAGATGGCTCCAGAACCTCTCCGGGTGGTGCGGGTTCAACTGCATTGCCTTGCGGATCCATTCAATTCCCTCTTCCGGCCTCCCCAGCCACGTCAATAACTCGCCTTGCTGCACCACCACGAGGTCGTAATTGGGATTGAGGGCGAGGGCGCGCTCTTGATGGTAGCGCGCTGTGGTCAGCTCATTGTTGTTCACGTTCACTGCGGCGAGGATGCGGTGGACATCGGCATCGTTGTCGTCCAGCGCCAGCGCCCTGTCCAGCGCTGCCATGATGTCGTTCCAGACCGCATCCCTGTCTTCGCACCAGTTATGGACCCAGGCCTGGCCAAGGATGCAGGCCCGCCAGGCATGGGCATGGGCATAATCGGGGTCGAGCGCGACGGCCCTGCCTATCAAGGTTTGCGCGCGTTCATTATCCGCAATCGTGCTTCGGTGATGCAGCACCTTGGCAGCAAGCACACATTCATAGGCGGCCATGTTTGCAGGTTTCGCCCGCGCGAGCTGGTCCCGCTGAGCCGCCTCGACACGACCGGGCAGCGTGGCTGCGATCGCCGAGGTCACCTCATCCTGAATCGCGAATATGTCGTCCAGCTTCCGGTCATACTTGTCTGCCCAAATATGTGCGTCATTCGCCGTGTCGATGAGCTGAACCGTCACGCGCACCCTGTTGCCGATCTTGCGGACGCTTCCCTCCACCAGGTATTGGACGTCGAGTTTCTCGGCCACCTCGCGCACATTCACGGCGCGATTCTTGTAGACGAAGCTGGAATTGCGCGAGATGACGAACAGCTCATGGTGGCGGGACAGTTCGGTGATGATGTCCTCGGTCAGTCCGTCCGCGAAAAATTCCTGCTCGGGGTCGCCGCTCATGTTGTTGAATGGCAGCACCACTATCGAAGGTTTCGAGATGGCTCGCTTTGCCTCGACTTCTGGCAGGACAGCACTGTCAAACCCAATGCGATAGAGGCGAACCGGGCGGCTGATGTTCTTTAACGTCTTCTCGCCCAGGTCCTCCATGGCAATTTCGAGACGGTCGGCAATTTGGGTCGCCACCGCTGCGGTCACGCAGATGCCGCCGACGTCGGCGAGTTGCTCGATGCGCGAGGCAATATTGACGCCGTCGCCGAAAATATCCTCATCATCGAAAATGATGTCGCCGAGATTTATGCCGATCCTGAATTCGATACGCCGTTCTTGCGGCACATCCGAATTGCGCCGTTTCATGCGCTGTTGGATTTCCACGGCGCATTTCACGGCATCGGTCACGCTCTGGAACTCAACGAGCATGCCGTCTCCGGTGGTCTTGATGATCCGGCCCTTGTTCTTCGCGATGGCGGGATCGACCAGTTCTATGCGATGGGTCCGAAGGCGTGCGAGCGTGCCGGATTCGTCGGCCTCCATTAGCCGACTGTAGCCCGCCATATCGGCAGCCAGAATTGCGGCTAGTCTCTGTTCCATCGCTTGAACCAAAAACCAAGCCTATCCTTCCTGGGCTGCCAAATCCAGCAATTTGGGCTTGTGGCTGAATCAAGGCCGGGTATCTGAAGCTCCCCAATGGCGTGCTGCGCGGCCCGCGCATCGGCGCCACCTTTCAGGGCACGCTCTATGACCGGAACAACAACATGGACATGATCGGCATAACCGACAACTTTCGAATGTGTCGGAACTGGGTCGCAACGAAGTCGCGATTGAGCCAGCTAGCGCAGCGTCATTCAATCAGTTTTACCACGCGAACCGCTCTGTCGTTCCAGCCAGAAAATGCTTGAAAAGCCGGCCGCGCACGATGTTCACACAAAATGGGAGTGAGCGGATGTCCGTAACAGGCACCCGGAGTGTAGATTCCGGCGTATTTTGGCCGGCTGTCATCATAGCTGGCGGCTTTGTGCTTTGGGGCGGCCTCGCTCCTGACAGTCTCGCCACAGTGGCGACAGCGACTTTAAATACGATCATCAAGACATTCGGCTGGATGTTTGTCGTTTCGACGGCGTTCTTCCTGGTGTTCGCTGTTTTCCTGGCGGTTGGCAGGTTCGGCAAGATCAAGCTCGGGCGAGATGACGAAAAGCCTGAATTTTCGACCGTGTCATGGGTCTGCATGATGTTCAGCGTCGGGATGGGCATCGGCCTGATGTTTTGGGGAGTGGCCGAACCGGTCTTCCATTTTGGCGCGCCACCGCACGGAATGGCGGAGCCGCAGTCAAGGGAGGCCGCGGTCGTGGCAATGCAATACGCCTATTTCCATTGGGCGCTGCACCCGTGGGCGATCTACGCGGTTGTCGGATTGGCGCTTGCGTACTTCAGCTACAGGCGCAACTTGCCGACTTTGATGTCGAGTGCCTTCCAGCCTCTGCTCGGTAACCGCATCCACGGCCCGATCGGCCGGGCGATCGTGATATCGAAGTCCATGGGCGGTTTAACGAATTGGAGGCTGCTCCCATGGTCCCGACGCACTCGGCGTGAACTCCGACAACAACAAAGTTGCGCGGGCTTGTTCCGCGCAACTTTTGGTACCCGGCCAAGATGCGAGTTCGATACGCGCACTGTCCAGGAACGTCCATACATGGCGCGTCCGAGCCGGCCGGCGCATCGGCTCAGATTGTACCACGATGACGCGTTCCACGTCGCAATCGGATGGAGGGCGGCAGCTCGAGAGCGTGCTGCGCAATCAGGCTCTGGTCAGACCGGCCGCACCAGAACGTGTTTTTTCTTGCCGAGCGACAGTTTTACGACTTGTTCCGGGCCGAGATCCTGAAGTGTCACCAACCGGCGATCATCGGAAACGGACTGGTCGTTCAGCCGCACCGCGCCGCCCTGGATGTGTCGCCGCGCTTCGCCGTTGGACGCAGCCAGCCCGGCGGTGACGAACAGCGACAATATGCCGACGCCGCTTTCCAGATCGGCTTTGCCCACCTCGACGGTCGGCAGCGTTTCGGCCAGCGCGCCTTCTTCGAACGTCTTGCGCGCGGTTTCCTCGGCTTGCTCGGCTGCTTCGCGGCCGTGCACGATGGCCGTCGTTTCCGTGGCCAGGACCTTCTTGGCCTCGTTGATCTCGGAGCCGCCAAGGGCGGCTAGCCGGGCGATCTCGCCGAGCGGCAGGCGGGTGAAAATCTTGAGGAAGCGCGTGACGTCGGCGTCCTCGGTGTTGCGCCAGTACTGCCAGAAATCATAGGGCGAGTAGAGGTCGCCGTTCAGCCAGACCGCGCCGTTGGCCGATTTGCCCATCTTGGCGCCTGATGACGTCGTCAGCAGCGGTGTGGTCAGGGCATAAAGCTGCGGCGTGCCCATGCGGTGTCCGAGATCGACGCCGTTGATGATATTGCCCCACTGGTCCGATCCGCCCATCTGCAGGCGGCAGCCATAGCGCCGGCTGAGCTCGACGAAATCATAGCCCTGCAGGATCATGTAATTGAATTCGAGGAACGACAGCGATTGTTCGCGCTCGAGCCTCAGCTTGACGCTGTCGAAGGTCAGCATGCGGTTGACCGAAAAATGCCGGCCGACATCGCGCAGGAACTCGACATAGTTGAGCTTCATCAGCCAGTCCGCATTGTTGACCATGATCGCATCGTTCGGACCGTCGCCGAATCGCAGGATGCGGCCGAAGATGCGCTTGATGCCCTCGATGTTGGTGGCGATGGCCTCAGGCGTCAAAAGCTTGCGCTGGTCGTCGCGGAAGGAAGGATCGCCGATCATCGAAGTGCCGCCGCCCATCAGTGCGATCGGCCGGTGGCCGGTCTCCTGCAGCCAGTAGAGCATGGTCGCGGAAATCAGATTGCCGATATGCAGGCTGGTTGCCGTGGCATCGTAACCGACATAGGCGGTCACCGTTTCCTTGGCGAAAAGCTGGTCGAGGCCGGCATCATCCGATATCTGGTGGATGAAACCGCGCTCGCTCATTATGCGCAGGAAATCGGATTTGAAGGCGGACATTTTTTCTTTTCCCGAAAGCGCCCAACCGAAGCGGGCGTGAACGCGGGCGTTTAGCATCCAAGCGCGGTCAGCAAAAGGGGAATCCGGCTCGCGTCCGATAGCGTTTACATGACCGGTTCGGTGCGAACGCAATCACGGTGTCGTGAAACGGCGCAAAGCTCGCCTTGCGGCTGCATCCTTGCTTCATCGTTTGGGCTGGCGTAATGAGGCGCCGCGCCAGCGGGTTCTTGCCGCACCTGACCCGCTGGAACGGCACCGCTCGGCATCGAATCGAATGCCAAATCCTATGACAGAGCCCGACCCGAAATGCCGGAGATATCCATCGTCATTCCTTGCCGGAACGAGGCGGCGAACCTGCCGCTTCTGCTTGACGAGATCGGTGCGGCGATGGCCGGGCGCGACTTCGAGGTGATCGTCGTCGATGATGGTTCGACCGACGAGACCAGCTCGGTGCTTGCCGCCCAGGCAGTGCTTCGCCGGTTTCCGCTTCGCCACCTCCGGCATGAGAAATCCGCCGGCCAGTCTTTCTCTGTGCGTTCGGGCGCATGGGCGGCCCGCGGCGATATCGTCGCCACGATCGATGGCGACGGCCAGAACGATCCCAAATATATTCCGGTGCTGGTGGATGCCCTGCGGCAGGCCGGTCCCGATTTCGGTGTTGCGCAAGGGCAGCGCCTGAAGCGTCGCGACAGCAAGATCAAGCAACTGGCGTCCCGTTTTGCCAACTGGCTGAGAAAGGCCGTCTTGCATGACGAGACCCGCGACACCGGCTGCGGCCTGAAGGCGATCCATACCGACATCCTCAGGAAATTGCCGTTCTTCGACGGCACGCACCGCTTTGTTCCGGCCCTCGTCATCCAGGAGGGGTATCGCGTCGTGCATTGCAACGTCGTCGACCGCTCTCGCCGCCACGGCAAGTCGAATTACGGAATTTTCGATCGCGGCCTGCAAGGGGTGCTTGATCTCGCCGGTGTCTGGTGGCTGCGCCGCCGGCGCCGCAGAATGCCAAAAACCGAGGAAATCCGGCATGGCTAACGCGCTTCAGGAACTGGCGACCTGGCTTCACGACGTCTTCGTCAAGCAGTTCGATACGTGGATTCTGCTCGGCTTTGTCGCCCAGTTCTTCTTCAGCATGCGCTTCGTCGTGCAGTGGGTCGCATCGGAAAAAGCCAAGCGCAGCGTCGTGCCGATCGCCTTCTGGTTCTTTTCGCTGTTCGGCGGCAGCCTGCTGCTGATCTACGCCATCCAGCGGCAGGATCCGGTGTTCATCGCCGGCCAGGCCCTAGGCCTGTTCATCTATATCCGCAACCTGTGGCTGATCGCCAACGAGCGCAAGGCGGCGATGACCAAGGTCGATTGAGCGACCTGGCGACGGCGAACGTCACGCTCCGTCGAATCCGCCGTAGGATTCGGGCTCTCGCTCTCGAACCCCTCGGCGACACCGCTACGGACGGCGATGGCCGGTTGCAGGATACCCTGTCGCGTTTCCTGGAAATGCGAGTTGGTACATCGCTGTTTGCCGCCTATCGCAACCGTTTCGGCCGCGGGTCGGACAACTCGCCGGCCAGACGGCGATCGAGATAGTCCGCGCATTCCTGGAGCAGGAGGTCCGCATCGTTGGAGAAGAAATGGTTGGCGCCGGGCAAGGTCTTCTGGGTGATGGTGATGCCCTTTTGCGTGTGCAGCTTGTCGACCAGCCCCTGCACGTCCTTTGGCGGTGCGACCTTGTCGGCGTCGCCATGGATGATCAGGCCGGACGACGGGCAGGGCGCCAGGAACGAGAAATCGTAGGTGTTGGGCTGCGGCGCAATGGAGATGAAGCCTTCGATCTCCGGCCGGCGCATCAGAAGCTGCATGCCGATCCACGAGCCGAACGAATAGCCGGCGACCCAGCAGCTCTTGGAATCCGGATGCAGCGACTGCACCCAGTCAAGTGCCGCGGCCGCATCCGACAATTCGCCGGTGCCGTGGTCGAATTCGCCCTGGCTGCGCCCGATGCCGCGGAAATTGAAGCGAAGCGTGGTGAAATCCCGCTTCTGAAACATGTAGAAGAGGTCGTAGACGATCTTGTTGTTCATCGTGCCTCCGAACTGGGGGTGCGGGTGCAGGATGATGGCAATCGGCGCGCTCTTTTCCTTGGAAGGCTGGTAGCGACCCTCCAAACGGCCGGCCGGACCGGTGAAAATGACCTCAGGCATAAAATACTCCACATGGCATATGAATGCGCGGCGCCCGGAACAACTCTTCCTCTGGCCTTGACGCAGGGCGAGCGTCTTCTTAGAAGCTAGTTTAGAATTGTTCAAAACTGGGTGGCCAAAACGTCGTGGTTCGGCCATCCGCGCCGCAAGTCGCGTAAATAGGACGGCTTGCCTTGCAATTTCAAGGAAATAACGCGCTATCCTCGCGGAATGGCTCTTGAAAGGACCGATCGAAACGAAAATGGCCGGAAGACGCGCCTATCTCGACTACAATGCCAGTGCGCCGCTGCTTGCCGCGGCGCGCACGGCAATGATTGCCGCGCTCGATACTGCCGCCAACCCGTCGTCGGTCCATGCCGAGGGCCGCGACGCACGGCGGCAGATCGAGAACGCGAGGCGCGATGTGGCGCTGCTGGTCAACGCCAGGGCCGAGCATGTCGTGTTCACCTCCGGTGCGACGGAAGCCGCCTCGACGTTGCTGACGCCGGATTGGCAGATGGGCCGCGGCGCTGTCCGCATGAGCCGGCTCTATGTCTGCGAAGCCGATCATCCTTGTGTGCTGAACGGCGGGCGTTTTCCGGCAGCCCAGGTAAGTCACATCGGCGTCGACGCCGACGGCCTGGTCAGGCTGGACGCGCTGGCGACGGCACTTGGCCGTCATGACAAGGCAGACGGCCTGCCGCTGGTGGCGATCCATGCCGCCAACAATGAGACCGGCGTTATCCAGCCGGTCGAGCACATCGCCAAAATTGTCAAGGCGGCGGGCGGCATCCTGGTCGTCGACGCCGTACAGGCTGCCAGTCGCATTCCGCTCGATATGTCAGTGGGTTACGCCGATTACCTGATTCTGTCTTCGCACAAGATTGGCGGCCCAAAGGGCATTGGCGCCATCGTCGCCGCCTCGGATCTGATGATGCCAAACCCCTTGATCGCCGGCGGTGGCCAGGAAAAGGGTCATCGCGGCGGCACCGAGAACCTGGCCGCGATTGTCGGCTTTGGCGCAGCGGCACGCGAAGCCCTGATCGGATTGAAGCGCATCGATGCGGTCGGCAGCCGCCGCGACGAGATCGAGGCCATCGTGAGAACGCTGGTGCCGGATGCGGAAATCTTCGGAACCGGCGCGCCGAGGCTTGCCAACACGACATTCTTCGCTATTGCGGGCATCAAGGCCGAGACGGCGCAGATCGCCTTCGATCTGGCGGGCGTGGCGCTGTCGGCCGGTTCCGCCTGTTCGTCGGGCAAGGTCGGCCCGAGCCATGTGCTGAAAGCCATGGGATACAATGACAACCTTGGCGCTTTGCGCGTGTCCATCGGCCACGCAACGAGCGCCGAGGACATCGAACTGTTCCGCACTGCGCTGGCAGGCATTGCCTCACGCCGCGCAGGCAGGGACGAAGCCGCGTGAGCGCGGCCAACAAATGCGGGCCTTCTGGCCTGGTAGAGCCGTGCGTTTCGTGGTGGCCGGGTGAATTCCCGGCAGGGACGCACTATATGGAACTTACGCCGCCTCGGGTGCCTCGCGGGTACTGGTTTCGCGGTGCCATAGTTTGAAAACTGCCGGGCCTTGACCCCGGCGTGGATGGAGAACGCTGATGCCTGCTGTGCAGGACACGATCGATCGGGTTCGAAAGATCGACGTCGACCAATACAAATACGGATTCCAGACCGAAATCGCGATGGACAAGGCCCCAAAGGGCCTGAGCGAAGACATTATCCGCTTCATTTCGGCGAAGAAGGACGAGCCGTCCTGGATGCTGGAGTGGCGTCTGGAAGCGTATCGGCGCTGGGTGACGCTGGACGAGCCGAAATGGGCGCGCGTCCATTATCCGAAGATCGATTTCCAGGACCTCTACTATTATGCGGCGCCCAAGAGCACGCCGGGACCGACCTCGCTGAGCGACGTCGATCCCGAACTGTTGAGGGTCTATGAAAAGCTCGGTATCCCGCTGAGGGAACAGGAAATCCTCGCCGGTGTGCAGAAGACCGACGCGTCGGAACTCGAGGAACCCAGCGACAACGTTTATAAATCGGGCCGCGTCGCGGTCGACGCGGTGTTCGATTCCGTGTCCGTCGTCACCACCTTCAAGAAGGAGCTGGCGCAGGCCGGTGTCATCTTCTGCTCGATCTCGGAAGCCATCCGCGAGCACCCGGAGCTGGTGAAGAAATATCTCGGCTCGGTCGTGCCGACCTCGGACAATTTTTACGCCACACTGAATTCGGCGGTGTTCACCGACGGCTCCTTCGTCTTCGTGCCCAAGGGCGTGCGCTGCCCGATGGAACTGTCGACCTATTTCCGCATGAACGAGAAGAACACCGGCCAGTTCGAGCGCACGCTGATCATCGCCGAGGAGGGGGCTTACGTCTCCTATCTCGAAGGCTGCACGGCGCCGCAGCGCGACGAGAACCAGCTTCACGCCGCCGTTGTCGAACTGATCGCGCTCGACGATGCCGAGATCAAATACTCGACGGTGCAGAACTGGTACCCCGGCGACGCCGAAGGCAAGGGCGGCATCTACAATTTCGTCACCAAGCGCGGCGACTGCCGTGGTCACCGTTCGAAGATTTCGTGGACGCAGGTCGAGACTGGCTCGGCGATTACCTGGAAATATCCGAGCTGCATCCTGCGCGGCGACGATTCCAGCGGCGAGTTCTATTCGATCGCCGTGTCGAACGGCTACCAGCAGGTCGACAGCGGCACCAAGATGATCCATCTCGGCAAGAACACGTCGAGCCGCATCATCTCCAAGGGCATCGCCGCCGGCTTTTCGCAGAACACCTATCGCGGCCAGGTCTCCGCTCACCGCAAGGCAACCAACGCCCGCAACTTCACCAATTGCGACTCGCTGCTGATCGGCGACCAGTGCGGCGCGCACACCGTGCCCTACATGGAAGCCAAGAACGCGACGGCTCAGTTCGAGCATGAGGCGACGACGTCGAAAATCTCCGAGGACCAGAAGTTCTACGTCATGCAGCGCGGCATTCCCGAGGAAGAGGCGATCGCGCTGATCGTCAACGGCTTCGTCAAGGACGTCATCCAGCAACTGCCGATGGAATTCGCGGTCGAGGCGCAGAAGCTTATCGGCATCAGCCTCGAGGGCTCGGTCGGCTGACCGGACAAAAATTTTCAGGAAAAGAAAAAATGCTTGAAATCAGAAACCTTCACGCCCGTATCGTCGATGACGGCACCGAGATCATCCGCGGCCTGAACCTGACGGTGAAAGCCGGCGAGGTCGCCGCCATCATGGGCCCCAACGGCTCGGGCAAATCGACGCTGTCCTATATCCTTGCCGGCCGCGAGGACTATGAGGTCACAGAAGGCGACATCCTCTACAACGGCCAGTCGATCCTCGAAATGGACCCTGCCGAGCGCGCCACATCAGGCATTTTTCTCGCCTTCCAGTACCCGATGGAGATACCGGGCGTGGCGACGATGGAATTCCTGAAGGTGGCGATGAACGAGCAGCGCAAGGCGCGCGGCGAGGAGCCGCTGAAGATCCCCGAATTCCTGAAGCGCGTCAAGGATGCCGCCGCCTTGCTCGACATGGACATGGCGATGCTGAAACGGCCGCTCAATGTCGGCTTTTCCGGCGGCGAGAAGAAGCGCGCCGAGATCCTGCAGATGAAGCTTCTGGAGCCAAAACTGTGTGTGCTTGACGAGACTGATTCCGGCCTCGACATCGATGCGCTGAAGATCGTTTCGGAAGGCGTCAACGCGTTGCGAGCGCCGGACCGCGCCATCGTCATCATCACCCACTACCAGCGCCTGCTTCAGTACATCGTGCCGGATAGTGTGCACGTGCTCTACAGGGGCCAGGTGGTCAAGTCGGGCGACAAGTCGCTGGCACTCGATCTCGAAGCCAATGGCTATGCCGGCGTGATCGGCCAAGCCGCGTGAGATGCCAGAAGGCCCAGAAGGCAAGCCAAGCAAGGCGAAACTGATGAATATACACACGACACCCCAGCGAACGCCGGCCGAAACGGCGCTGATCGACGCTTTCAGCGACCGGCTGTCGCTGCTGCCCGGCGACGGCACGGTGATGCTGAAGCGCGACGACGCCATCGAGGCGATCAAGAGCGGGCTGCCGACGCGGCGCATCGAATCCTGGCACTACACCGACCTGCGCCGCCTGCTGACTACGGTGCCGGATTTCGATCCCGCAGCCGCCCCGAAAGCCATTGCGCCTGTTGTCGAAGGGTCCGCTGTTCTGCCGGTGCTGAACGGCGTGTCGAGCACGAAACTGCCTGAAATTGAGGGCATTGCCGTGCAGCGCCTGTCGGAGAAACTGGCCGATGGCAGCATCGCACCGGGCCTTGATCCCTATGGCGCCGACGATGCCATCGGCGCGCTGAACACGGCTTTTGTGGCCGACGGCTATTTTGTCGACATCGCCGACGGCACCGAACCGGACAAGCCAATCGAATTGCAGAACCTGCAGGCCGGCGGTCAGACGCATGTGCGCCTCAGCGTCCGCGTCGGCGCTGGCGCCAAGGCTGTCATCGTTGAGCGCCAGGCGGGCGAGGGCGCCGCACTGGTCAGCTCGGTCAGCCAGCTTCTGCTTGAAGAGGGCGCCGAGGTGACGTGGCTGATCGTGCAGGAGCAGCCGGATACGGCGACCCATCTTGCCCAGTTCAAGGCGCATCTCGGCAAGGATGCGAAGCTGACGCTGTTCGTGATGAATGCCGGCGGCAAGCTGGTGCGCCAGGAGGTCGTGGTGAGGACGACCGGCGAAGGCGCCGATTTCACCCTGCGCGGCATCAACCTGCTTGCCGGCGACACGCATACCGACGTGACCATGGTGCTCGACCATGCCGTGCCGCACACCGCTTCGACGGAAGTGATCCGCAACGTGGTGACGGGAAGAGCGCGCGGTGTCTTCCAGGGGCGCATCAACGTCCACCAATACGCGCAGAAGACCAACGCCAAGATGGCCTGCAACACGCTGCTTCTGTCGGATGACGGCGAGTTCTCGACCAAGCCTGAGCTCGAAATCTTCGCCGACGACGTCGTTTGCGGCCATGGCGCCACCGTCACCGAGATCGACCACAGCCACCTGTTCTACCTGATGGCGCGCGGCATCGACGAGAAGACCGCGCGCGGGCTGCTGGTCAAGGCGTTTGTCGCCGAGGTGATCGAGGAACTGGACGACGAGGCGATCGTCGAGGCGCTGGAAACGAGGCTCGACGGCTGGTTCGCGGCGCACGGTTGAGTGGATGAGGGGTGCTGGACGGAATGAGGCGATGCCTCGAGAGAGCTTATGATGGACCAGAAAGTCGAAAACATCCCCTACGACGTCGAGGCGATCCGCCGCGACTTCCCGATCCTGTCGCGGGAAGTCTACGGTAAACCGCTGGTCTATCTCGACAATGGCGCCTCGGCGCAGAAGCCGCAGGCCGTGCTCGACGCCATCCAGCACGCCTACGCCCACGAATATGCCAACGTCCATCGCGGGCTGCATTTCCTGTCAAATGCCTCGACCGACGCCTTTGAGAACGCGCGCAAGATAGTGCAAAGCTTTCTCAACGCGCCAAGCACCGACAACATCGTCTTCACCTCGAACACGACCGCGGCGATCAACACCGTTGCTTATGGTTATGGCATGCCCAATATCGGCGAGGGCGATGAAATAGTCCTGTCGATCATGGAGCACCACTCCAACATCGTGCCGTGGCATTTCATCCGCGAGCGGCAGGGCGCGAAGCTGGTCTGGGTGCCGGTCGATGATCTCGGCGTCTTCCACATCGAGGAGTTCGAGAGACGGCTGAGCGACCGCACAAAACTGGTCGCCATCACCCACATGTCGAATGCGCTGGGCACGGTGACGCCGATCAAGGAGATCGTCCGCATCGCGCATGCGCGCGGCATTCCGGTGCTGGTCGATGGCAGCCAGAGCGCCGTGCATATGCCGATCGACGTCCAGGACCTCGACTGTGATTTCTTCGTCTTCACCGGCCACAAGGTCTATGGGCCCTCGGGCATCGGCGTGCTCTATGGCAAGAAGGACATGCTGGAGCGCATGCGCCCGTTCATGGGTGGCGGCGAGATGATCGAGGAGGTGACGGAAGATTTCGTCACCTACAACGATCCGCCGCACCGCTTCGAGGCCGGCACGCCGCCGATCGTCCAGGCGATCGGGCTGGGTGCGGCGCTGGAATACATGGAAAAGATCGGCCGCGATCGCATCGCCGCGCACGAGGCCGATCTCAGGGATTATGCCCATCAGCGGCTGCGCGCCGTCAATTCGCTGCGCATCTTTGGCGACGCGCCGGACAAGGGCGCCATCATCTCGTTCGAGTTGCAGGGCATTCATGCCCACGACGTGTCGATGGTGATCGATAGGCAAGGCGTCGCCGTCCGTGCCGGCACCCATTGTGCCCAGCCGCTGTTGAAACGTTTCGGCGTAACCTCCACATGCAGGGCATCGTTCGGCATGTATAATACCAGGGCCGAAGTCGACGCTTTGGCCGATGCGCTCGAAAAAGCGCGAAAGTTCTTCGGATGACGATCATGGATGATGCAGGCCGCACCGCTGAGACCACTTCGGACACGACTGCCAACGGTCTGGTTTCCGCCTCGGCCATTCCCGCCGACGAACTGGCGCGGCTGACCGACGACATCGTCTCGGCGCTGAAGACGGTTTATGACCCGGAAATCCCGGCCGACATTTATGAGCTCGGCCTGATCTACAAGATTGACATCGAGGACGACCGCTCGGTCAAGATCAACATGACGCTGACCGCGCCCGGCTGCCCGGTGGCCGGCGAAATGCCCGGCTGGGTGGAAAATGCCGTCGGCGCCGTCGAAGGCGTGTCCGGCGTCGAGGTCAACATGACCTTCGATCCGCCGTGGTCGCCCGATCGCATGTCGGAAGAGGCGCAGGTCGCGGTGGGCTGGTACTGAGGCGCACTTGCGCCAGGCAGAAAACTTCACCATTTTAGGTGAAGAATCATTCGGCAGGCCTTGAACCTGCATGCAATGGAGAAAGAAAAAGAATGGGACGCTTCGCCGTCATTACGATGACCGAAAAGGCCGCCGACCGGGTGCGCGAGATCGTCGCGACCCGCGAGAATGCGCATGGCATTCGCCTTGGCATCAAGAAGGGCGGCTGCGCCGGCATGGAATATACGGTCGATCTGGTGACCGAGCCCAACACCAAGGACGATCATATCGAGCGCGACGGCGCCCATGTCTATGTCGCGCCTGAGGCAGCGCTTTTCCTGTTCGGCACCGAGATGGATTTCGAGCAGACGACGCTGCGCACCGGCTTCACCTTCCGCAACCCGAACCAGAGCTCGGCCTGCGGCTGCGGCGAATCGGTCGAGTTGAAGCCGGCCGATCTGAAGGCACTGGCCGAAGCGCGCGCGTCAGCCTGATGTTTCCTTCTCCCCGTTTACGGGGAGAAGGTGGCCCGAAGGGCCGGATGAGGGGCAGAGCCAGCTTCTGCGACGTTAGCGCCGCCCCTCATCTGCCTGCCGGCATCTTCTCCCCGTAAACGGGGAGAAGGACCTAATCCACCCACATTCCCGTCCGCTTGTGCCAGTCGGCGATCGATTCCTCGGGATAGAGGTCGAAGGTCTTGTCGCCCTTGCCGATGGCGGGCTCGACCCAGTTCGCCTTGTATTTCAGCATGAGGTGCACCTTTTCAGGTGGTTTCGGCAGGTCTGTGTCGATCGCCGAGGCGAAGGGGTGGACCAGTTCCGGCCAGGTCGGGTCGTAGAGCCACAGTGCCGATCCGCATTTCCTGCAGAAATTCCGCTGGCCTGTCGATATCTCGCATTGCGGATGTTCATCGTCCTCGATCTCGGCCTGGTAGACGCCAAGATTGCGCTTGCCCTTGATTTTCAGCGTCTCGAAATCGGCGCCGAGATTGATGGCGAAGCCACCGCCGCCCTGCTGCTTGCGGCAGATCGAGCAGTAGCACAGCATGAACGGCACCGGCGTGTGGCTTTCCACCTCGAAGCGGACAGCATTGCACCGGCACGAGCCTTTGAGCAGAAGCGGCATGAAAAACTCCGACGAAAGTGGTTTTCAACTTGTCAGGATGGTGCCGGTTGCGGCGATGACAAGCCTAAATCCGGGTGACATGATCACGGCATGGACAATGAACGCATTGCCGAACTGTTCGAAGGCCTCGGCCCGGTCAGCATTCGCAAGATGTTCGGCGGCAAGGGCATCTATTTCGACGGCGTCATCATCGCCATCGTCATCAGTGGCGAATTGATGCTGAAGGCCGACGCAGAAAGCGCGCCCGAATTCGAAGCCGCCGGCTGCCGGCAATGGACCTATACGGGGTCGCGGCACGGCAAGCTGGTGTCGATGCCGTATTGGAGCGTTCCCGACAGCGCCTTCGAGGATCCGGATGAGATGGCGGTCTGGGCGCGCCGGGCCTATGAGGCGGGGCTGCGGGCCGGAAAGTAGGCTGCCTCTCCACTGGTCGTCACCTCATGCCAATTCCTGCGGCTCGGGCACAAGGCCCAGCGCCTCGGCAAGTGTCGCCGCCGTAATAGCCGGCACAAATTCGGCACTTTCGATCGCAAGCATTGCCGCGGCAACGCCTTCGCGCAGTGCCGCGCGCAGCGTCAGGCCGCGCAGCAGGGCGGCGACCGTCGCGCCCGCCAGCGCATCGGCGGCGCCGTCCGCGATCTTTCGTGGCGGCAGGATCGAGAACGCGCCAGCTTCCTCGAAACCCAGCACCAAACCGTCATCCGCCGTCACGACGCCGCCTTTAAGGCCGGCGCGCCTCAGGCCGTCGGCGATATCTTGCTCCGCAGCGTCGATACCGACATCGGCGAGCGCGATGGCCTCGCGCCGGTCCAGGAAGGCCAGCGCCAGGCTGCCGAGCACCGGCGCGAGCCGCGCCGCCTTGTCGGGCGAAGCGGCGAGGGCGAAGACCGGCTTGCCGGCGGCAAGCGCTACCAGCCGCTCCAGCGCCGCCGACGGCAGGTTGGCGTCGCACAGAACCGCATCGGCGGTGCTGATTGCCTCGCGCACCTTGGCACGGCGGATCTGCTTGGCAAGCGCCAGATCATAGAGCGCCATGTCGACAAGACCGACGATCAGCGCGCCGTTGCTGTCGAATATCGTCGTCTTGCTCGGCGTCGTGCGATCGAGGAACACCACGGACAGATCGGCAATGCCGGCCGCAGCGACGGCGCGCGCGATCGTATCGGCCAGAACATCGCCGCCGCGCACCGAAAGCAGCGAGCCGGAGACGCCACGGCGCACGGCGCAGCGCAGCGCATTGAAGACAGCGCCGCCGACTTCCTCGCGCATCGTGCCCGGATTCGACGCCGCCGGCACGGAGGCGCCCAAAACCTGGCCGCGCCGCTCGATATAGGCGCCGCCCACGGCCAGGATTGTCGGCGACTTCATCATGCCGGCGCGATGACCTTGTTGCCCGGGTGGAGACTAGGTTGTCCGGCGGAACCCGGCAACCCGAAGCCGCGATTCGGGACATGCCCAGCAGAATCCTGCGGGGGAAGCTGGATATATCTTGGGCTGAAAAGGCGAAACAAAAAAAGAACAAATGTAGATATTAATTGTTTTTCAGACATTTGCCGCCCCTTGCCAAACGAGAACAAAAAAGGTACAAACTGATAGGGATTACGGATTGTCCGGCCTTCATTGACGACCAAGGGGTGATGTATCATGGCTCAGAATTCTTTGCGGCTTGTAGAGGACAAAACGGTGGACAAATCAAAGGCTCTGGATGCGGCGCTGTCGCAAATCGAGCGTGCCTTCGGCAAGGGCTCGATCATGCGGCTCGGCGCAAACGAGCAGGTCGTCGAGATCGAAACGGTGCCGACCGGTTCGCTTGGCCTCGACATCGCGCTCGGCGTCGGCGGCCTGCCGCGCGGCCGCATCATCGAGATCTACGGGCCGGAAAGCTCGGGCAAGACGACGCTGGCGCTGCACACTGTGGCGGAGGCCCAGAAGAAGGGCGGTATCTGCGCCTTCGTCGATGCCGAGCACGCGCTCGACCCGGTCTATGCCCGCAAGCTCGGCGTCGACCTCGAAAACCTCTTGATCTCGCAGCCCGATACCGGCGAGCAGGCGCTGGAGATCTGCGACACGCTGGTGCGTTCCGGCGCCATCGACGTGCTGGTGGTCGATTCGGTCGCGGCGCTGACGCCGCGCGCCGAAATCGAAGGCGAGATGGGCGATTCGCTGCCCGGCCTGCAGGCCCGCCTGATGAGCCAGGCGCTGCGCAAGCTGACCGCCTCGATCTCGCGCTCCAACACCATGGTGATCTTCATCAACCAGATCCGCATGAAGATCGGCGTCATGTTCGGTTCGCCCGAGACCACGACCGGTGGCAACGCGCTGAAATTCTATGCTTCGGTGCGCCTCGACATTCGCCGTATCGGCTCGGTCAAGGACCGCGACGAGGTCGTCGGCAACCAGACCCGCGTCAAGGTGGTCAAGAACAAGCTGGCGCCGCCCTTCAAGGTGGTCGAGTTCGACATCATGTATGGCGAGGGCGTGTCCAAGACCGGCGAATTGGTCGACCTCGGCGTCAAGGCCGGCGTGGTCGAAAAGTCGGGCGCCTGGTTCTCCTACAATTCGCAGCGTCTCGGCCAGGGCCGCGAGAATGCAAAACTGTTCCTGCGCGACAATCCCGACACGGCGCGCGAAATCGAATTGGCACTACGGCAGAATGCCGGGCTGATTGCGGAGAAGTTCCTCGAGAATGGTGGTTCCGAAGGCGGAGACGATGGTTTCGAGGACGAAGCTGGCGCCATGTAGGCTTCGGCAGTGGGCGGAGTTTGGCCATGATTCCCGCTCATCACCTCCAGCCTATGTAATCGAGTTCTGTATTGTTGCGTTCGAACCGCCGGCCTAGCGCCGGCGGTTTGCGTTTCAGCGGTGGCGTCGAGATGACCGACAAGCCCCGCAAATTGGCCCAATTCCGTGTTTCTGGACAGGCTGCAACGCGGCGGCTAAAAGGCCATGTCCATTTGCCGTCGGCCGGGCCGAGGGCTCTCTCTAAAAGCTAAAAGGCAGTGTTATTCATGAGTGGCGTGAACGAGATCCGGTCGACATTCCTCGACTATTTCCGCAAGGAGGGTCACGAGGTCGTCGCGTCGAGCCCGCTGGTGCCGCGCAACGACCCGACACTGATGTTCACCAATGCCGGCATGGTGCAGTTCAAGAACGTTTTCACCGGCCTGGAAAAGCGACCCTATTCGCGTGCCACGACCGCTCAGAAGAGTGTTCGCGCCGGCGGCAAGCACAACGACCTCGACAATGTCGGCTACACCGCGCGCCACCTGACCTTCTTCGAGATGCTCGGCAATTTCTCGTTCGGCGACTATTTCAAGGAGCGCGCCATCGAGCTTGCCTGGAACCTGATCACCAGGGAGTTCGGGCTGAAGAAGGACAAGCTGCTGGTCACGGTCTATCACACCGACGACGAGGCTGCCGGCTACTGGAAGAAGATCGCCGGCTTTTCCGACGATCGCATCATCCGCATTCCGACCTCGGACAATTTCTGGGCAATGGGCGACACCGGACCTTGCGGTCCGTGCTCGGAGATATTCATCGACCGCGGCGAGCACATCTGGGGCGGCCCTCCCGGCAGCCCCGAGGAAGATGGCGACCGTTTCCTGGAATTTTGGAACCTGGTGTTCATGCAGTACGAACAGGTGACGAAGGACGAGCGCATCGACCTGCCGCGCCCGTCGATCGACACTGGCATGGGCCTGGAGCGCATGGCCTCCATTATGCAAGGGGTGGAGAGCGTCTTCGAGACCGACCTGTTCCGTCACCTGATCGAGGCCGCGTCATCCGCGCTCGGCCGCGGGCCGGATGCCGACACCGTCGCCTCGTTCCGCGTCATCGCCGACCATCTGCGTTCGTCCTGCTTCCTGGTGGCAGACGGCGTGCTGCCGTCCAATGAAGGCCGCGGCTACGTGCTGCGTCGCATCATGCGCCGCGCCATGCGCCATGCGCAGCTTTTGGGCGCCCGTGATCCGCTGATGTGGCGGCTGGTGCCGGCGCTGGTGCGCGAGATGGGCCAGGCCTATCCGGAACTGGTGCGCGGCGAACAGATGATCACCGAGACGCTGAAGCTTGAAGAAACCCGTTTCCGCAAGACGCTGGTGCGCGGCTTGGGCCTGCTTTCGGAAGCGACGGAAAAGCTGGGTGCCGGCGACATGCTGGATGGCGAGACAGCCTTTAAGCTCTACGACACCTATGGCTTTCCGCTCGATCTGACGCAGGACGCGCTGCGTCGGCGCAACATCTCGGTCGATCTTGCCGGCTTCACCAATGCGATGGAGCAGCAGAAGGCGGAGGCGCGCAAGAGCTGGGCTGGTTCCGGCGAGGCCGCGACCGAAACAGTGTGGTTCCCGGTGCGCGAGAAGAACGGCGCCACCGAATTCCTCGGCTACGAGACCGAGCAGGCGGAAGGCCTCATCCAGGCGCTGGTCAGGGACGGCAAGATCGTCGACAGTGCCGCCAACGGCGACGCGGTTGCCGTAGTCGTCAACCAGACGCCGTTCTACGGCGAATCCGGTGGCCAGGTGGGCGACACCGGCGTCATTTCAGGCGAAGGGTTCTTGATCGAGATCTCCGATACGCAGAAGAAAGCGGACGGGCTTTTCGTGCATCTCGGCAAGGTGGCCGACGGCACGGTCAACACGGGCGCGACCGTCGAGCTGAAGGTCGACCATGCGCGCCGCTCCAGGCTGCGCGCGAACCATTCCGCGACGCATCTGATCCACGAAGCGCTGCGCGAGGTGCTGGGCACCCATGTCGCGCAGAAGGGCTCCCTGGTCGCGCCCGAGCGTCTGCGCTTCGACATTTCGCACAACAAGCCGATCTCGCCCGACGAACTCGAAGAGGTGGAGCGGATGGCGAACGAGATCGTCGTCCAGAACAGCCCGGTCTCCACGCGGCTGATGTCGGTTGACGATGCCATTGCCGAAGGCGCCATGGCGCTGTTTGGCGAGAAGTATGGCGATGAAGTGCGCGTCGTTTCGATGGGCACGGGCTTGCACGGCGCCAAGGCGAACCGGCCCTATTCGGTCGAGCTCTGCGGCGGCACGCATGTCAGGGCGACCGGCGACATCGGTCTAGTGCGCGTGGTGTCGGACAGCGCTGTCGCCGCTGGCGTTCGCCGCATCGAGGCGTTGACCGGAGAGGCGGCCAGAAAGCATCTCGACGAGCAGGACAAGCGGCTGAAGGCGGTCGCGGCCGCGCTGAAGATTTCGCCGGCCGACGTGCCGGCGCGCGTCGAGGCGCTGCTGGACGAGCGCAAGAAACTCGAGAAAGAACTGACCGAAGCGCGCAAGAAGCTGGCGTTGGGCGACCGCTCGCCAGCCGGTGTGCCTGCGGAAAACGAGACCATCGCCGGCGTCGGCTTCCTCGGCAAGGCTGTATCGGGCGTCGCGCCAAAGGATCTAAAACCGTTGGCCGATGCCGGCAAGAAGTCGCTTGGCTCCGGCGTCGTCGTCTTCGTCGGCGCCGGCGAGGACAACAAGGCAAGCGTCGTGGTCGGCGTCACCGACGACCTGACCGGCCGCTTCAGCGCTGTCGATCTGGTGCGTGTGGCGTCCGCGGCATTGGGCGGGCAGGGCGGCGGCGGTCGGCCTGACATGGCCCAGGCCGGCGGCCCGGATGCCTCGAAAGCCGAAAATGCGATCGCTGCGGTGAAGGCGGCACTGGAGGCGGCTTGATCGGTTGCTGGGTGGGCTTTGCTATGAAGGCTCGGGTTCCTCGCCCCCACGGAAGTGGGGGAGAGGTGGCCGCGAAGCGGCCGGAGAGGGGGCCTGCGCAATCACACGAAAAGAAAGCCTGTGTCGGCCGTATGAAAAGACGTTCGAGGCTGGGTATGCCGATTTCCCCTCTCCGTCTCGGCTTCGCCGAGCCACCTCTCCCCGCAAGCGGGGCGAGGAACCCAAGTCCTGCCAAGTTGCCGTGCCTCGCAGCGGTTCATTCAGCCTTTTCGGTCTTCGCAAAACTCTCCCGTCCGGCGATGCGAGCCCACCAGGCCTGGATATCGGCAAACTCGGCCAACAGGTTTTGTCCGTCGGCAACCTTGACGAAATAGCCGATGATGGGTGCTGCATGCAGGTCGGCGAGCGTCAGTTGTGCTCCCAACAGCCATGGCCCCGCAGCTTTCAGCGATGAGAGCGCCTGTAGTGTCGTTCTCGCCTGCCGAAGCCCATTGGCGATCAGGGTCTCGTCAGGCGCCGTCTTCTCCAGCCGCTCGACGGCGACATCCCAGACCATGGCCCGATAGGCGTAGGCGTCGAGCATGCAGATGATCTGGTTCATACGCGCGCGAGGCCGGGCTTCGATCGGTCGCAACGCCGGGCCGTCGAAGGCTTCGTCGACATAGCGGGCGATCGCGCTGGTCTCATAGAGGCGAAAGCCGTCATGCTCGAAGGCGGGGATGCGGCCGAACGGCTGATGGTCGAAATACCAGCCTGGAATGCCGTCCGCCGCAAAGATGTCGACCGGCACGAGTTCATAGTCGATGCCTTTTTCCTCGAGTGTGAGGCGGACGATGCGCACATAGACGCTGTAGTCCGCCCCGTAGACGACGGGCCTGCACACAACGCTAGTCTGGTCAGGCCATCGCTTTCTGCAGATTCTCGTCGATCTTGTCGAGGAAGCCGGTGGTCGAAAGCCATGGCTGGTCGGGACCGATCAGCAGCGAAAGATCCTTGGTCATGAAGCCGGCCTCGACGGTCTGGATGCAGACCCTTTCCAGCGTCTCGGCAAAGCGCTTCAGCTCGGCATTGTCGTCGAGCTTGGCGCGATGGGTGAGGCCGCGCGTCCAAGCGAAGATCGAGGCGATCGAATTGGTCGAAGTTTCCTCGCCCTTCTGATGCTGGCGATAGTGGCGGGTGACGGTGCCATGTGCGGCCTCCGCCTCCACCGTCTTGCCGTCCGGGGTCATCAGCACCGAGGTCATCAGGCCGAGCGACCCAAAACCTTGCGCCACCGTGTCCGACTGCACGTCGCCATCATAGTTCTTGCAGGCCCAGACATAGCCGCCCGACCATTTCAGGCTGGAGGCGACCATGTCGTCGATCAGCCGATGCTCGTACCAGATCTTTTTCGCCTTGAATTCGGCTTCGAACTCGGCCTCGTAGACTTCCTGGAAAATGTCCTTGAAGCGGCCGTCATAGGCCTTGAGGATGGTGTTCTTGGTCGAGAGGTAGACCGGGTAATTGCGCAATAGGCCATAATTCAGCGAGGCGCGGGCGAATTCGCGGATCGACTCATCGAGGTTGTACATGGCCATGGCGACGCCGGCGGCCGGCGCATCGAACACGTCATGCTCGATCACCTTGCCGTCCTCGCCGACGAACTTGATCGTCAGCTTGCCCTTGCCGGGGAAGCGGAAGTCGGTGGCGCGGTACTGGTCGCCGAAAGCGTGACGGCCGACGATGATCGGTTTGGTCCAGCCGGGCACCAGCCGCGGCACGTTCTTCATGATGATCGGCTCGCGAAAGATGGTGCCGCCGAGAATGTTGCGGATGGTGCCGTTCGGCGACTTCCACATCTTCTTCAGCCCGAATTCCTCGACGCGCTGCTCGTCGGGCGTGATCGTCGCGCATTTCACGCCGACGCCATGCTTCTTGATGGCATTGGCCGCATCGATGGTCACCTGGTCGTTGGTGGCGTCGCGGTGCTCGACGCCGAGGTCATAGTACTCAAGCTTGAGGTCGAGATAGGGGTGGATCAGCTTGTCCTTGATGAACTGCCAGATGATGCGGGTCATCTCGTCGCCGTCGAGCTCGACGACCGGGTTCGCCACCTTGATCTTCGCCATGGAAAGAATGCCTCATTGTTGGGGATCGGAACGGCCTTGCCCGCATGGCTTCGGCCGGGATGCGGCCCGTATATCAAAGCATTTTTGGCCGCGCAAACGGCGATCCGCGCGGGCGTGCTCGACCATCGCCATCGGCCACTCTTTGCGAAAGCTTCATTTTCGCGACCGGATATGGCAGGGAACGCTGAAATGCCGCAAACAGCAGTTCATTGAGACAATGCAAGCCAGCAACGACATCCTTCCTGCCACAGGCCCGGCGATCATCCTGGTCGAGCCGCAGCTCGGCGAGAATATCGGCATGGTCGCGCGCGCCATGGCGAATTTCGGTCTGTCCGAACTGCGCCTCGTCACCCCGCGCGACGGCTGGCCAAGCGAAAAGGCGCGCGCCGCCGCAAGCCGCGCCGATCACGTCATCGATGCCGCTAGGGTATATGACGATCTTGCCTCGGCGGTCGCCGACCTGAACTTCGTCTTCGCCACCACGGCGCGCGCGCGCGACAATTTCAAGCCGGTGCGCGGACCGGTCGAGGCGGGCAGGGCGCTGAGAGCGCGGCAGCGATCCGGACAGCGCACCGGCATCCTGTTCGGCCGCGAGCGGTTCGGGCTCTACAATGACGAGGTCGGCCTCGCCGACGAGATCGTCACCTTCCCGGTCGATCCCGCCTTCTCTTCGCTCAACATCGCTCAGGCGGCCCTGCTGATGTCCTATGAATGGATGAAGTCGGGCCTGGAAGATGAGACCAAAACCAATTTCTCCAGTCCCGACATGATGCCGGCGACCAAGGAACAATTGCACGGCCTGTTCGCCTATCTGGAGGGCGCGCTCGAAGCGCGCGGCTATTTCCGCCCGGCGCCGAAGAAGCCTAAAATGGTCGACAATCTGCGCGCGGTGCTGACGCGTGCCGGCCTCGCCGAGCCGGAGCTCAAAGTGCTGCGCGGCATAATATCATCGCTGGACCGGTTTTCGCCGGCCATGCCGCGCGGCGACGGATCGCCGGGCGATGATCCAAGACGGCTTCCGGCAGCGGCGGCGCGCGCCGCCAAGGGGACAGACAAGGACCAGGCCTAAGAGACAGTCTCTCGCCGTAACCGAATGTTATTTGGTGTGGTCCATCGTCCTAAAATGATGGATCAGGAATGTGTGACCATCTTGCCGCCGCGGGCCGCAGCCTCCTAGACGATGACAATGACCGATCCTTCAAGCGCCAGCCCGATCCTGATGTTCGATTCCGGCATCGGCGGCCTGACGGTGCTGCGCGAAGCGCGGGTGCTGATGCCCGACCGCCGCTTCGTCTATGTCGCCGACGACGCGGCTTTCCCCTATGGCGCTTGGGAGGAAGTGGCGCTGAGGGCACATGTGCTGGAGCTGTTCGGCAAGCTGCTCGACCGTTTTTCGCCGGCCATTTCGGTCATCGCCTGCAACACCGCCTCGACACTGGTCATCGACGCGTTACGCGAAAGATTTCCCGGTCATCCTTTCGTCGGCACGGTGCCGGCGATCAAGCCGGCGGCGGAACGCACGCGCTCCGGGCTGGTTTCGGTGCTGGCGACGCCGGGCACCGTCAAGCGCCAGTATACGCGCGACCTGATCGGCAAATGGGCGCAAAAATGCCATGTCCGTCTGGTTGGCAGTGACAGTCTGGCGGGACTGGCCGAGGTCTATATGCGCGATGGCTTTGTCGATGAAGAGGCGGTGCGTGCCGAGATCGCGCCGTGCTTCGTCGAACATGATGAACTGCGGACCGACATCGTCGTGCTTGCCTGCACCCACTATCCCTTTCTGGCCAATCGCATGCGCAAGACGGCACCTTGGCCCGTCGATTGGCTCGATCCCGCCGAGGCGATCGCGCGACGCGCGCTCTCGCTGCTCGCGGGCACCGAGGCCAGCCACCGCGGCGAGGCGTTGCCGGAAGGCGCCGACCTTGCTGTCTTCACCTCGAAGCGGGTCGATTTCCCGACTCGCCGCCTGATGCAGGGGTTTGGGCTGGCGATTTCCTGATATCCGGGAACATCACCGCGACCGGTGCGTTTTTTCCTCATCGCAAGACGGGAGAAACGATCATGCCAGCCACTTCAAAAGCCCAGCAGAAAGCCGCCGGCGCGGCATTGTCGGCCAAGCGTGGCGAGACCAAAAAGAGCGAGCTCAAAGGCGCTTCGAAGGGAATGTACAAGTCGATGAGCGAAAAGCAGCTCGAGGAATTCGCCGAGACCAAGCGCAAGGGCCTGCCCGAGAAGAAGTCGAAACACTAGCCGCTTGTCCGCAGCCGAGGTCGGGTCCCATGGTTGGATAGCCGCGGTCCAGCACACAGCGCGGGGAACCGCGGCGTATCCGCTGCCATCACGACGCCTGCGCCGACCTTGACACCAGTTAAATCTCCGTTTAATCAGCCCACCAACGCTGGGCCGCAACGCCCGGTGGTTTCTTTATGTGCGCAAGACGTTTGGGAAGCCGCTCTATTCTTCCCGGAATCTTGTCTAGAATGACGTGTCCCGTGGGTTTTCCGCCGCGTTGCGTGGGAGAACCCTGTCAGGTCTCGAAAACGGGGGCCAGAGGAGGGCGCGTTTCCTTCACCCGGACCATGAGGTTCCGGGTGTATCTTTTTGAAAGGGAATGCGATGAGCAAGCGCGAATCCGCGAAATACAAGATCGACCGCCGTCTCGGCGAAAACATCTGGGGCCGCCCAAAATCCCCGGTTAACAAGCGCGAATACGGTCCCGGCCAGCACGGCCAGCGCCGCAAGGGCAAGCTTTCCGATTTCGGCCTGCAGCTGCGTGCCAAGCAGAAGCTGAAGGGTCACTACGGCGACGTCTCGGAAAAGCAGTTCCGCAAGGTCTATGAAGAGGCGAACCGCCGCAAGGGCGACACCTCGGAAAACCTGATCGGCCTGCTCGAGTCGCGTCTCGACGCGGTCGTATACCGCGCCAAGTTCGTGCCGACCATTTTTGCCGCTCGCCAGTTCGTCAATCACGGCCACATCAACGTCAATGGCAAGCGCGTCAACATCGGCTCATATCGCTGCAAGCCGGGCGACGTCATCGAAGTGCGCGAAAAGTCGAAGCAGCTGGTGATTGTCCTGGAATCGGTAGGCCTGGCCGAGCGCGACGTGCCCGATTACATCGAGGTCGACCACAACAAGATGACCGCGACTTTCGGGCGCATCCCCGGGCTGTCGGACGTTCCCTTCGCCGTGCAAATGGAACCGAACCTGGTCGTCGAATTCTATTCGCGCTGATCGATTTCTTCATCTGCGACATCATCGAAGGCCGCCCTCGAGGCGGCCTTTTCTTTTGGGCTTCTGAAAATCGATTTCGATTTTCGGGCCGATGCGCTAATCCGGGCAGCAACAAAAGACTTTTGGGGCCGCCGCGCCATGAACATGCTGCCAGAAACCATCGAACCGATCACTGACGCCGCAGGCGGCTTTCATCCGCTGTTTGCCGATGTGCCGTCCTCCGTCGAATTCAACAAGCTGCGCAAGCGGCTGCTGCGTCTCGCCCGTCAGGCGATCGACGATTTTTCGATGGTGAGGCCCGGCCATCGCTGGCTGGTCGCCTTGTCTGGCGGCAAGGATTCCTACGGCCTGCTTGCGTTGCTGCTCGACCTCAAATGGCGCGGGCTGCTGCCGGTCGACCTGTTGGCCTGCAATCTCGACCAGGGCCAGCCGAATTTTCCGAAACACATTCTGCCCGATTATCTCAACACATACGCCATTGCGCACCGCATCGAATATCAGGACACCTATTCGGTGGTGACTGAAAAGCTTCCCCAGGGCAGTACCTATTGTTCGCTGTGCTCGCGGCTCAGGCGCGGCCATCTCTACCGCATCGCGCGCGAGGAGGGCTGCTCGGCTTTGGTGCTCGGCCACCACCGCGAAGACATTCTCGAAACCTTTTTCATGAACCTGTTGCATGGCGGGCGCCTCGCCGCCATGCCGCCAAAACTGCTCAACGACGACGGCGACGTCATGGTGCTGCGGCCGCTCGCCTATTGCGCCGAGGCCGATCTCGAAAAATTCGCCGGCGCCATGAAGTTCCCGATCATCCCATGCGATCTGTGCGGAAGCCAGGACGGCTTGCAGCGCAATGCGATGAAGGCGATGCTCGACGACCTGGAAAAGCGCATGCCCGGCCGCAAGGACACGATGATCCACGCCATGACCAATGTGCGGCCCTCGCATCTGCTCGACAGAAAGCTGTTCGATTTCGCCGCTCTCAACGAGGCCCTGACCGCAAGGCAAGACGTTCCCGATGACATTTGACGATACCGCGATCGACTGGCTCGCCAAGCTGCTGTCAGACGCCGCCATTGCCGAGATCATGCCGCGCTTTCGCCGGCTGGACGAGGGCGACGTCCGCCAGAAGACCTCGGCAGCCGATCTGGTGACGGAGGCCGATGTGAGTGCCGAGCGGCTCATCACCGTCAGGCTGCGTGAGCGCTACCCCCAGGCGATGATCGTCGGCGAGGAAGCCTGCTCCGACGACCCGGCGCTGCTCCAGGGCCTCGGCGAATCCGATCTCGCCTTCGTCATCGATCCCGTCGACGGCACTTTCAATTTCGCCTCAGGCGTGCCGCTGTTCGGCGTCATGCTCGGCGTCGTGGTGAAGGGTGAGACCGTCGCCGGCATCATTCACGATCCCGTCGGCAAGGACTGGCTGATCGGCGCCAGGGGTGCTGGCAGCCACATACGGCATGCGCATGGCACTTTGGAGAAGGTGCATGTCGCCGAGCCTGCGCCGATCTCGCAAATGACCGGCGCGGTTTCCTGGCAATATATGCCCGAGCCGGAACGGTCACGGCTGGCGCGCAACCAGACGAAATCCTTGTCGCAATTCGGCTATCGCTGCGCGGCACACGAATACCGCCTGCTGGCGAGCGGCCACGCCCACTTCGTCGTCTACAACAAGCTGATGCCGTGGGATCATCTGGCCGGTGTGCTGATCCATGCCGAGGCAGGTGGTTACGCGGCGCGTTTCGATGGCAGCACCTATCGGCCTTCGGATGTCGGCGGCGGCCTTCTTGTCGCACCGGACGAAGCAAGCTGGCGCGAACTGCGCCGGGAACTCTGGGCGGAATAGGCCGTTTGGCATCGATCCGGATGAAGCTGGCCGAGGATTGTGGCGCCGAGCTGATGTATTCGCACGGCATGGAGAACTTCAAGACCTATCGGACCGGCACGCAGTTCTACGGCTGATCGCCGCCGATGCGGAGACAAGACGATGCGCTATCTCGAACACGCCGAACCGGTCATCACGCTTACCGCCGGGCCGGTGAACGCCTATCCCGATGTGCTGCGCGGCCTCGGCCGCACCGTGCTCTACGATCACGATCCGGCATTCCAGCTCTTTTACGAGCGTGTGGTCGACAAGGCGCAGAAGACGATGCGGCTGTCGAACAAGCCGGTCATTCTGCATGGCGAGCCGGTGCTTGGCCTGGAGGCGGCGGCAGCCTCCCTGATCACGCCCGACGACGTCGTGCTCAACCTTGCCTCCGGTGTCTACGGCAAGGGGTTTGGCTATTGGGCGAAGCGCTATTCGCCGCATCTGCTCGAAATCGAGGTGCCTTACAACGAGGCGATCGACCCGCAGGCGGTTGCGGCAATGCTGGAATCGCATCCGAAAATCAGCATCGTTTCCGTCTGCCATCACGACACGCCGTCGGGCACCATCAACCCCATCGACGCCATCGGCGCGCTGGTTTCGGCGCATGGCGCCTATCTGATCGTCGATGCCGTTTCGTCCTTCGGCGGCATGAAAACGCATCCGGAGGACTGCAAGGCCGATATCTATGTCACCGGCCCGAACAAATGCCTCGGCGCGCCTCCCGGCCTGACGATGATGGGCGTCAGCGAGCGGGCCTGGGCCAAGATGAAGGCCAATCCCCTGGCGCCGCGCGCGTCGATGCTCAGCATCGTCGACTGGGAGCATGCGTGGTCGAGGGACAAGCCGTTTCCGTTCACGCCGTCCGTTGCGCAGATGAACGGGCTCGACGTCGCGCTCGACCTCTACCTCAGCGAGGGCCCGCCGGCGGTGTGGGCACGTCACGCACTCACCGCCAAGGCCATGCGCGCTGGCGTCGCCGCGATGGGTCTGTCGATCTGGGCGGCCAGCGACACCTTCGCATCGCCGACCACGACTGCCGTCAGGACGCCCGAAGGCATCGACGAGGAGGCGCTTCGCCAGGCCGCGCGCGCCCGCTACGGCGTGGTGTTTTCGTCTGGCCGCGGCGAAACATTGGGCAAGCTGACACGCATCGGCCATATGGGCCCGACCGCCCAGCCGATCTATGCGATCGCGGCGCTGGCGGCACTTGGCGGCGCGATGAATGCCTTGGGCCAGAAACTCGCGGTCGGCAGAGGCATCGATGCGGCGCTGGCCGTTATCGACGCCGACGTCTGAAAGGATCCATCCGCCGCGCGGATATCGATGGAGGCTTTCGTTGAAAAATTTGCCTACGTTACATTTATGCGCGCGAAACCGGAGATCCGGAATGAAACCTCGGTCCGCAATTGTCGGCCTTGCCCTTGCCCTGGTTGCCGGTCCTGACGCGGCAACATCGCAGGAACGCGGCTGTCGCAGTCCCGATCCCGTCGACACCATAAACGAGATGTTCTCTGCGATCGTCGCCTGCTGGGAGCCGCCGCCCGGAACCGCGGGCATGACCCTGACGCTGCAGTTCTCAATTCGCCGAAACGGCACGCTTATCGGCAAGCCTCGCGCCACTTACTCCCGTCTAGGGGATGATGGCAGCCTCAACCGGGCCTTCGTCGCCTCCGTCCTCGATGCTCTCAACAAGGCTCTGCCACTGCCCGTTTCAGACAGCATGGGTGGAGCGATCGCAGGGCGTATGCTGTTCCCTCGCTTCACAGCAGCAAGTGAGGGTGAATCCTAAACCGCGTCCGGCATTAAACCGGCGGGTTCTGCGGCTGGAAGAATTTGCCGCGCTCGGCGATCAGCACCATCACCAGTGCGCCAAGCGACACGCTGCAGAATCCGGCGGCCAACGGAGTCACCGTGCCGTTGAAGGCCTGGCCGATCAGCGTGCCCAGCACGCCGCCGAGGAAGGTCTGCATGAAACCCAGAATGGACGATGCCGTGCCGGCCAGTTGGCCGAGCGGCTCCATGGCGAGCGCGTTGAAATTCGCGCCGAGCGCGCCGAACGGGACCATCGCACAGGCAAAGAAGGTGATGAAAAGCCAGAGCGGCATCTTCATTTGGATGGAAACGACCAGCCAGGCGAGGCTGATGGCCAGAAACAAGAGCAGCGCGCTCTGCGACAGGCGGCGCATGCCAATGCGGCCGACGAGGCGCGAATTCAGATAGCTCGAAAAGGAGAGCACGCCGGCTATCCCTGCGAAAATGACGGGGAACATCTCGCCGACTTTGAACACATCGACGTAGATCTGCTGTGCCGAGGCGATGAAGCCGAACATGGCCGCGAAGATGAAGGTGCTGGCAAAGGCGTAGCAGAGCGCCATGCGATTGGTCAGCACGATGCGGAACCCGCCAAGGACGGATGATGCCGTCAGCGGCCGGCGATATTCGGGATGCAGCGTTTCCGGCAGCCGCAGCAGCGACCACGCCGAGACGATCAGGGCGCCTGCCGCCATGGTGATGAAGATCCAGTGCCAGGAGGCAAACAGCATGATGAACTGGCCGATGCCTGGCGCCACCACCGGAATGGCCATGAACACCATGAAGATCAGCGACATGACCTCGGCCATGCGCCGGCCTTCGAACGTGTCGCGCACGATCGAGACGGCGATGACGCGCGTGGCCGCCGCACCAATGCCTTGCACCAGCCTGCACAGAAGAAGAATGGCGAATGTCGGGGCGACTGCCGCCGCAGCCGCCGCCGCGACATAGATCACCAGTCCGACGACCAGCGGAGCACGGCGTCCGAAGCGGTCAGAGATCGGCCCGAAGAAGAGCTGCCCGCCGCCAAAGCCGAGAATATAGGCGGCAATCACATATTGGCGGTGGTTTTCATTTTCCACGCCGAGCGAGGCGCCGATCTGCTGCAGCGCCGGCAGCATGATGTCGATGGCCAGCGAGTTGAGCGCCATCAACGCCGCGCACAGCGCGATGAATTCCCAGCGCGGAATAGGCAAGGTATCCGCCTGTTGCTGCGCGTCTGCATGCTGATCCACGGCAAAGTCCGATCTTCAAACGAAAAAGCGCCGGCGCACCGGCGCATTCATTCGTCTTGTGCCCCGATACCGGGGAGGTAATCAGTCTGCCGAGATGGGGGCTGGCCCGGCGTTTAGCGCATGACCCCGAAATCGGGATCGATTTCGGAAAGGATCATGCGCAAACAAGAAATTCAGGCGGCGCCTTTGACGCTGACGCCCTTTTCGACGAGGAACGTCTGCAGTTCGCCAGCCTGGAACATCTCGCGGACGATGTCGCAACCGCCGACGAACTCACCCTTGACGTAGAGCTGAGGGATCGTCGGCCAGTTGGAGTATTCCTTGATACCTTGCCGCAGCTCGGCCGAGGTCAGCACGTCGACGCCCTTGTAGTCGGCCCCGATATAGTCGAGGATCTGCACGACCTGACCGGAAAATCCGCATTGCGGGAAACCAGGCGTGCCCTTCATGAAGAGAACGACGTCGTTGGCCTTCACTTCGCTGTCGATGTAGTCGTTGATACCGCTCATAGAAAATCCTTTCATGCCCGTGGGAGTCGGGCTCGAAACATACCCTTTCAAATAAACCCATAGGTTGCCTGAAACAAGACGTTTGCCGCCTCGTCACGCAAATGGCGCAAAGGATGGCCTGGGCCAAGAGCATCGGACGGCTATCTTCCCAAGCCAGCAAAGCCCTAAAAAAGCTTATTCCGGCACGCTGGTCTGCAGTGCGAGCGCGTGCAGCACGCCGCCCATGTTGCCCTTCAGCGCGTCGTAGACCATCTGATGCTGCTGGACGCGGCTTTTGCCGCGAAAGCTTTCGGCCACCACTTCGGCCGCATAATGATTGCCGTCGCCGGCCAGGTCGCGAATCGTCACCTTGGCGTCCGGAATGCCTTCCTTGATCAACCGTTCGATGTCGTGCGCGTCCATTGCCATGCGAGGATTCCTTGTTCATGTCGTGATCTCATAGATATGATCGAAATGGCGGATGAACCACACCGAAACGGGCCCGCTCGATCAAATCAGGGGTCCACGACCTCATTTGCCATGAAGCGAGGAAACCAGGATTCGTGGGCAGCGGTCAATTCGCCGACAGGGATCGCCCGTGCCTCGCCGAGTTTCAACTCACGGCCGCCGGTCGAGCCGATCCACGGCGCGAAAATACCGAGCTTGCTTTGCTGTTCGCGAATGGCGTCCCATTCGTCGCTCTGCGGATCGATCGACAGCGTCAAGAGATAGCGGCCCTGATCCTCGCCGAACCAGACCGGGATCGGGTCGGTCCCGACCAGGCCGGGGACGGTCGCGCCGATGCCGGACGCCATCGCCATTTCGGCCAGCGCGACGGCAATGCCGCCATCGGAAACGTCATGCGCTGATGTCACGACGCCGGAGGCGATCAGCGCGCGTACATGGTCGCCGACGCGCTTTTCATGGTCGAGATCGACCGGCGGCGGCGGGCCGTCGGTGCGGGCATGAATGTCGCGCATATAGGCCGACTGGGCGAGATGCGTTCCCCACATCGACGGCGCGCCGACCAGCAGGATCATCTGGCCCTCGGCGGCAAAGCCGATCCGCACCATCCTGGACCAGTCAGCGATCAGTCCGACGCCGCCGATGGTCGGCGTCGGCAAGATGCCTTGCCCGTTGGTTTCGTTGTAGAGCGAGACATTGCCGGAGACGATCGGAAAGCCGAGCGCGCGGCAGGCGTCGCCGATGCCTTTCACGGCGCCGACCAACTGGCCCATGATCTCGGGTCGTTCCGGATTGCCGAAATTGAGGTTGTCGGTGGCCGCGAGCGGCAGGGCGCCGGTGACGGTAAGATTGCGCCAGCATTCGGCCACCGCCTGCTTGCCGCCCTCGTAAGGGTCGGCCTCGCAATAGCGCGGCGTCACGTCGGAGGAGAAGGCAAGCGCCTTGGTCGGATGACCCTCGACGCGCACCACGCCGGCATCGCCGCCCGGAAGCTGCAGCGAATTGCCCTGGATCAGCGTGTCGTACTGCTCCCATACCCAGCGGCGCGAGGAAAGGTCGGGTCCGCCGAGCAGTTTCAACAGCGACTCGGCGACGTCGGCTTGAGGTGAATCGCCGGCCGCCAGGGGCACCGGCTTCCTCGGCTCGGCCCAGGGACGGTCATATTCCGGGGCCTGGTCGCCAAGGTCCTTGATCGGCAGATTGGCGACCTCGTCGCCCTGGTGCAGCACGCGAAAGCGCAGATCGTCGGTGGTCTTGCCGACGATGGCGAAGTCCAGGCCCCATTTGTGGAAGATCGCCTCGGCTTGCTTTTCCTTTTCGGGGCGCAGCACCATCAGCATGCGCTCCTGACTCTCCGACAGCATCATCTCATAGGCGCTCATGCGCTCCTCGCGCACCGGCACCTTGTCGAGGTCGAGCTCAATGCCGAGGTCGCCCTTGGCGCCCATCTCGACCGCCGAGCAGGTGAGGCCGGCAGCACCCATGTCCTGGATGGCGATGACGGCACCGGACGCCATCAGTTCGAGGCAGGCTTCGAGCAGGCATTTTTCGGTGAAGGGGTCGCCGACCTGAACCGTGGGCCGCTTCTCGTCGATCCTGTCGTCGAATTCGGCCGAGGCCATGGTGGCGCCGCCGACACCGTCGCGGCCGGTCTTGGCGCCGAGATAGACGACCGGCAGGCCGACGCCCTTGGCTTCCGACAGGAAGATGGCATCAGTCTTGGCCAGCCCCGCCGCAAAGGCGTTGACCAGGATGTTGCCATTGTAGCGCGCGTCGAAATTGACCTCCCCGCCGACCGTCGGCACGCCGAACGAATTGCCGTAGCCGCCGACGCCGGCAACGACGCCGGCAACCAGATGCCTGGTCTTGGGATGGTCCGGCGCCCCGAAGCGCAGCGCGTTCATTGCCGCGATCGGCCGCGCGCCCATGGTGAAGACGTCGCGCAGGATGCCGCCGACGCCGGTCGCCGCACCCTGATAGGGCTCGATGAAGGAGGGGTGGTTATGGCTCTCCATCTTGAAGACGACGCAGTCGCCGTCGCCGATATCGACCACGCCGGCATTCTCGCCCGGCCCCTGGATGACCTGCGGCCCGGTAGTCGGCAGCGTGCGCAGCCACTTTTTCGAGGATTTATACGAGCAGTGCTCGTTCCACATCGCCGAGAAGATGCCGAGCTCGGTAAAGCTCGGCTCGCGCCCGACCAGGTCGAGGATGCGCTGATATTCGTCGGGCTTAAGCCCGTGAGCGGCAATGAGTTCCGGAGTGATCGGCACGGAATTGGAAATGGTCATGGGCGGCAATTTATATCCTTGGGATCGAGTCCCGTCTTATCGCAAGCTTTGCAGCCGATACACCCATCAAGCGACGAAAAACGATGGAAAGGGTGCAGCAAGTAGCGAAAGATCGCCACTCGGCCCGCCGGTTTCAAGCCGGTTCAGGAGAAGCTGTCGTAGCCGGCGCGGCCCTCGTCCAGCAGCCGCCGGATCACGCCGACGCCGCCCGCGATGTCCTCTCGCCGACTCGGCTGTGAAACGCCGAAACGCACGCCGTGGAAAACCTGCTCGGAACGGCCCGCCTTGAACTCGTCCTCGTCGTCGATGAGCACGCCATGTTCGAGACAGGCATTCTTGAAGGTGCCGGAAAGCCATGGATCGGGCAGGGTGAGCCAGACGAAGGGCACATTGTCCACTGCCTTGAAGTCGAACCCGGCCAGCGTCTCGCGTACGATCGCCATGCGCGCGTTGATCTCGACGATGCTGCGCTTGCGCATTTCGCTGGCCTGGCCGGACAGAACCAGCCGGCTACACACTTCCGCCAGCAGGAAGGGGAGGCCACCCGTCAGCATCTTGTGAGCGACCCGGATCCGGTGGCGATAGGCCGGCGGGCAGGCGAGCCAGCCGCCGCGAACGCCCGCCGCAACGGATTTCGACAGGCCGCCGGCAACGATGGTCCGTTCGGGGGCATATTCGGCCAGGAGCGGCGTCGGGTCGTCGGTCAGATCGCCATAGAGATCGTCCTCGATCAGGATGACATTGTATTCGCGCGCGACGCGCGCGATGGCCTCGCGGCGCGTTGCCGACAAGGTCGCCAGTGTGGGGTTCTGGGCCGTCGGCATCAGGAACATCATTTTCGGGTGTTTTTGCGCGCAGACGCGCTCGAAATCCTCTGGATCTATGCCTTCCGCGTCCGACGTCACCAGCGCGGTGCGGCGGCCGATCAGGCCGGCGCTGCGTGAAATCTGCGAATAGGTGAGGTGCTCGAAGACGATGTAGTCGCCAGGCGTGGTCAGCGCGGCAATCGCCGCCATAACCGCGGCATGGGTGCCGAGCGTCGGAACGATGCCATCGCGGCTTGGACGAAACGAATTTCGCGACAGCCAGCTGCAGCCGGCCTCGAACCAGCGGTCGGGAAAATCCCGCGTATAGCTTGAAATCTCATACGGATGGTCCTGCGCCGTTCGCGACAGCACATCGGCGACGATGGCTCCCTGGCCAGTATCAGGCGCGGCCGTGCTGTCGAAGCGCAGTTTGCCGCGAGGCGCATCGATAGAGCGCGTGCCTTCCACCTGCGGGTCGGGCGCCAGCAGATCGGTTTTGGTGTCATGCCGGCCCAGGACATAGGTTCCGCGTCCGACTTCGCCGCTTACGAGCCCCCGCTCGCGCAACAATTGGTAGGCCCGACCGACCGTGCCGACGGTCGTGCCGATGTCGTATGCCAGATCGCGCTGCGGCGGCAGTTTCGCCCCAGCGGCGATCACGCCACGGTCGATGTCCGTTTCGATGGAATCTGCAAGCCGCTGATAGAGGGGCCCGGAGCCGGCGGAAAGGTCGGGAAGCCAATTTGTCATGGTGACAATTTTTTATATTGCACCGTTTTGAGAGTCAATACATATGTGACTGCGCGATAAATAGGTACAATCTCGAATTTGGTAGCAAGAAAATGGCTGCAATCGATACAATCCGTCACACGAGAGCTGAATTGCTCGGAGTCCGCCCGTCAGGCCGGCAAGGCTATGTCCGTCGCCTGGTGCGAACGGTCAGCTCACTCGCAAACCGCATCAACAGCCTGCTGGATCGCCGGCGCAGCCGGCTGGTCTTGCTGGAAATGACCGACGATCAGCTCAAGGATATCGGCATCTCGCGTGCCGACGCCCACCGTGAGGGCCTGAGGCCGTTCTGGGACTGAGAACACGCCTCGCGTGCCCCCGTCTCAGCCGCCATCGACGCCGCAACGGCGATGCAGAATTGCAGGACAAGCGCGGCCAGGCCTCTGATCAGACCGGCGATCTGCAGGAACCGGCTCACAGCCCTATGCAGCCGCACCGCAGGCCGGATTGCCTGTCTGCCAACGCGCGATATCCGAGCCGATGCGTGCACCGAGCGCCTCGTTCATCAGCGGACCGTACACGTCCACCCGGCGTGAATTGCCTTGCGCCTGCACGACCAGCAACGGCTTTCCGCCATAATGCTTGACCGGAACCAGCAGGAAGCGCGGCGTGCCGGTGAACGAATTCAGTTCGTTGGCCATCTGATAGGGCTTGAAGGCGGGATCCTTGCTGGCAATCCAGCATTTGTGGGCGGCGATCGCCACCTGTTCCATGGCAAGCAGCGCCGCACTCTTGCCAGAAGGCGCCGGCGCGCTTTTCGGCTTCGACTGGCAGGAGGCGAGCACAAGGCCGGCGGTGGCGACGAGTGCGAGGCGGGCGATCGTCTGTCTCGGGCTCATGCGTCGCCTATGTCGAATTCGGAAAAAGACGAACGCTGAAGATATCAAGCGGCGATACCAAGGGCACTTTCGAACAGTGCCCGGCCGTCGCTGCCGCCATGCGCCGCTTCGATCAGATTCTCGGGATGCGGCATCAGGCCGAGCACATTGCCCTGGCCGTTGATGATGCCGGCAATATCGTTGATCGAGCCGTTGGGATTGGTGCCTTCAGCATAGCGGAACACGACCTGGCCTTCGCCTTCGAGCCTGCGAAGCGTCTCGGCGTCGGCAAAATAATTGCCGTCATGATGCGCCACCGGCGAGCGAATGATCTGGCCCGGCTGATAGCGGCGGGTGAACATCGTGTTGGCGTTGGCGATCTGCAGCTTGACTTGCCGGCAGACGAATTTCAGCGACGTGTTGCGCATCAAGGCGCCCGGCAGCAGGCCGGCCTCGACCAGGATCTGGAAGCCGTTGCAGACGCCGATGACCATGACCCCCTTGGCCGCCATTTCGGAGACCGCCCGCATCACCGGCATGCGCGCGGCAATGGCGCCGCAGCGCAGATAATCGCCGAAGGAGAAGCCCCCCGGAATGGCGATCAGGTCGACATCGGGGATTTCGCTATCGGTCTGCCAGACGGTGACCGGCGGCGTTCCCGAAATCTTGGTCAGCGCCGCGATCATGTCGCGGTCACGGTTGAGGCCAGGGAGGAGGACTACTGCTGATTTCATTTCGGTTCGAAAGGCCTCTGGGCTTCGGCGAGTTCGCGCAATTCGAGACGGCGCTCTATGCGTTCGAGACGATCGTCCTGACGGCCAAGAATGCCGTAAATGTTATGGATGTCGTTTTGGGTTGCGACCATGTGACCCCGAACGACGTTCAACTCCCGCTTCACTCCGGAAACATCTTGTCGAAGTTCAGCAACTTCGTGGTGTACGCGATTCAGGAGTTCGTACATCAACTCGTTCGTGGCCTCAGTCATATACCCTCCGGCACAACCTCAGGTAATGGCCACACTATAGTTCTCAATCACCGTATTCGCCAGAAGCTTGTCACACATAGCTTTGAGATCGGCTTCGGCCTTGGCCTTGTCGCTCTCAGCAAGCTCGACATCGAAAACCTTGCCCTGCCGCACCTGGCCGACGCCGTCAAAGCCCATCCCGGACAATGCGTGTTCGATCGCCTTGCCTTGCGGGTCGAGCACGCCGTTCTTGAGGGTGACGGTAATGCGGGCCTTGATCACGCTGGACATGCTCCTGTTCGCAGTATTGAGCGGCAAAAAATCTCAGTGCGGCTTGCCTTTGACGCCATCGGTCGAGGCGACGAGCACTGGTCCAGCGGGACGCGGCGGCTCGTTCTCGTTCATGATGCCGAGGCGGCGGGCGACTTCCTGATAGGCTTCGACCAAGCCGCCCATGTCGCGGCGGAAACGATCCTTGTCGAGCTTGTCCTGGGTCGCCACGTCCCACAGACGGCACGAGTCCGGCGAGATCTCGTCGGCAACGACGATGCGCATCATGTCGCCTTCGAACAGCCGGCCGCATTCGATCTTGAAGTCGACGAGCTGGATGCCGACGCCCATGAACAGGCCGGAGAGGAAGTCGTTGACGCGGATGGCCAGCGCCATGACGTCGTCGATCTCCTGCGGGCTTGCCCAGCCGAAAGCGGTGATGTGCTCTTCAGACACCATCGGGTCGTCGAGCGCATCGGCCTTGTAATAGAATTCGATGATCGAGCGCGGCAGCACGGTGCCTTCCTCGATGCCAAGACGCTTGGCCAGCGAGCCGGCGGCGACGTTGCGCACGACCACCTCGAGCGGGATGATCTCGACTTCCTTGATCAGCTGCTCGCGCATGTTGAGCCGGCGGATGAAATGGGTCGGAATGCCCATCCGGTTGAGATGGTTGAAGATGTGCTCGGAAATGCGGTTGTTGAGCACACCCTTGCCATCGACGATTTCGTGCTTTTTCTTGTTGAAAGCGGTCGCGTCGTCCTTGAAGAACTGGATCAGTGTTCCCGGCTCAGGGCCCTCATAGAGGATCTTGGCCTTGCCTTCATAAATGCGGCGGCGATTTTTCATCTGATGTTTTCTCTGGATTTCCGGGCAGGCGGCAAGCGACCAGTTCCTGTCCGTCCGCCTAAATTAGTGCGGCAACGGTAGGGGTTCAATGCCGGTGTCTATCCCAATCGCACTGTTTGCTCAATCGGCAAATCCTTTCAATCACCGCTTTCCGGAATGAAATGCCGCAGCGCAGCAAGTGACGTAGCATATTGACCGGCCCGCGGCCTTTTGGTTTGTGCAGGGCGATACACATATTTCGACTGCCAACCAAATCGGATTTGACCGGAGGGATGCCATGAGCAGCATGAAAGATCGCGAGGAGGGCTTCGAGCGCAAATTCGTAATCGACGAGGAACTCCGGTTCAAAGCCGCGGCCCGCCGCAATAAGGCGCTCGGCCTGTGGGCCGCCGAAAAGCTCGGCAAGGCCGGGGCCGACGCCGAAGCCTATGCCAGCCAGGTCGTCCTCGCCGATATCGAGGAAGCCGGCGACCACGACGTTTTCCGCAAGATCCGCAAGGATTTCGACGAAGCCGGGGTCGTCCAGTCGGACCACCAGATTCGCCGCACCATGGACGATCTGATGGCGCAGGCAATCGAGCAGATCAAGAACACCTGATCCTTGCTCTGAGCCAATCGAACGCTGGACCAATCGACCGCCTCGCCCCTCCGGGCGGTTTTTCTTTGCCTTTGCAGCTGTTTCCGGCTGAACTGCATTAGAGCGACATGCATCCATTCGGACGCACGAAGTACGCTCTCAAACTTTGACTCCTCGCATCGGGCCGATTTTGGGCCGATGCGAGATTGAATTAAGGAAGGCGCCCATGTCCCTCAAGTCACGCCTTTTGGCCGATGAAACCTTGTGCACCGCTTGGTCCGGCGTGCCTGATGCCCTGACGGTCGAGATTCTTGCCAGACAAGGTTTCGATGCCGTCACGCTCGACATGCAGCATGGCGGACATCACGAGGACAGCGTGCTGCGCGGCCTTGGGCCGGTGCTGGCCGCCAACAAACCGGCGCTGGTGCGCATTCCGGTCGGCCGCTTCGACATGGCCAGCCGCGCGCTCGATTTCGGAGCAGAGGCGGTGATTGCGCCGATGGTGAATTCGGTGGCAGATGCCAGGCTGTTCGCTGCCGCCATGAAGTATCCGCCGCTCGGCGAGCGTTCCTGGGGCCCGACCTATGCCTTTCCGCGTCATGGCAAGGGCGACTATGCCGACTGGCTGCGCGACAGTAACGCGCGTACCATGGCCTTCGCCATGGTCGAAACGCGCGCCGCGCTCGATGCGCTCGACGGCATCCTCGACACGCCGGGTATCGATGGCATCTTCCTCGGCCCATCGGATTTTTCGATTGCCTGGTCGAACGGCGCCGCCGTCAACTCGACGCTCGAAAGCATGATGGAAACAGTTGCCTCGATCGCCGAGCGGACACGCAAGGCCGGCAAGCATGCCGCGATCTACGTCATCGAGCCGGCCATCGCCGGCCGTGTGGTGTCGATGGGCTACCGGCTGCTGGCGATGGGCTCCGAGCACGCGCTGATCGGTCTGGGGGCAAAGACCCTGCTGAAGAGCGTGAGGGACTCGATCGAAGAATCCTAAAGACCCGTCAGGAATTTGGCGAACGTCATCGAGCCTTCCGGCCATGGGCCGAAGCCGGAATCGGCGTTGAGATGTCCGGCCTCGCCAGCGTCGATGAACAGTGAACCCCAGGCGCCGGCGATGTCCTCGGCCACCTCGAACGTGCAGAACGGGTCGTTGCGGCTGGCGATCATCACCGAGGGAAATGCCAGCGGCTCGCGTGGATAAGGGCCGAAGGTCATCAGGTGCCTGGGTTTTATCTTGGGGTTGGCGACGTCGGGCGGCGCCACGAAGAAGGCTCCGGCGACCGGGCGTTGGAACTGGGGCATTGCCTGGATCACGGCGGCGACGCCGAGTGAGTGCGCGACGATGACGACCGGCCGCTCGGCCTCGTTCACCGCCTTCGCCACGCTCGCCGTCCAATCCTCGCGCACTGGCTTCGACCATTCCGCCTGCTCGACGCGCCGCGCCGTCGACAACTTCGATTGCCAGCGGCTCTGCCAATGGTCGGGGCCAGAATTGGTGTAGCCCGGCACGATGAGAATGTCTGCATCCCTGACTTTCATGGCGCGCATGTAACGAAGGACACAGTTTCGTGCAACCACGCATGATCCCAAAAAGTGTGAAGCGGTTTTTGGATAAGATCATGCGCAACTGGGTCTGATCATTTGCGATTGCTCACAATAGTGAACACCATGTTCGCTTCTTGGCGTCTTGTGTGAACGATCGCGAACGACGATCTGTCATCGGGAAAAGAAACAGCCGTGTACATGAGACCCAGGATTTGGAACTGACACGACGTACAATGGTAGGTGGCGCCGGGCTCCTGGCTTTGGGGATCTCGTCGAAGGCCGCCCAGACGGAGACTTCGATGAGCGAATTGCCTTTTGCCGCCACGACCCCGGTCAGCGTTGCCCGCGTCGGGTTGCGGGCGCGAGATGCCGAAAATCTCGCTGCCTATTATCACGACGTCGTCGGTCTGCGGGAACTGAGCCGCGCCGGCGGCACGATTACGCTGGGCGCCGCCAATCGTCCCTTGCTCGACATCGAGGCGGATGCAGCGGCAAAGCCCGACGATCCGCGCAGCGCCGGCCTCTTCCACACTGCCTTCCTGCTGCCCAGCCGGGCCGACCTCGGGCGCTGGATCAACCACGCCATCGCCAGCAATATCGGCATCGACGGCGCTTCCGACCATCTGGTCAGCGAGGCGCTCTACCTGACCGATCCTGAAGGCAACGGCATCGAGATCTATGCCGACCGCCGCCATGAGGACTGGAAGTGGAATGGTGACAAGATAGCGATGGCGACCGAACGGCTGAATATTTCGTCGGTCGTCGCCGAATTGCCGGCCGGCGATTCCGGCTGGCAGGGCATGCCGGATAACAGCATCATCGGCCATGTCCATTTGCGCGTCGGTCGGCCGGAAGACGCCGAGGCCTGGTGGCACCAGGAGTTCGGCTTCGACACGGTGGCGAAATATGGCAGCGCGGCGGTTTTCCTGTCCTCAGGCGGCTATCACCACCACATCGGCGCCAATGCGTGGCAGAGCGCCGGCGCCGGCCGTCGCGATCCGTCTCGGTCCGGCCTGGCCTGGGTCGAAATGCGGTCGGACAACGTGACTGATGCAACAACCCGCGAGGACCCATGGGGAACGGTGATCAGGACCGTTCCCGGCAAGGCTTGAGCGTTATGGAAGCCTGTTAGAGCCGAGCCTTTTCCAGCAGGCGGCCGAGCATGAGCAGGCCCGCCGGCCAAAGGCCGAGGTGGGTCTCGTTTCCCATATGGCCGAGATCGCCTGCATCGGCGAGGTCCGCGCCCCAGGCAGCAGCGAAGGCCGTTGCCTGGTCGAAGGTGACGCGCGGATCGGTGGGGCTTGCCACCACCAGGGTCGGAAACGGCAAGCGTTTCAGCGGCATCGGCGCAAAGGGACGAACAAGGCCGCGATTGCCGCGGCACCTCGGCGTGTTGTGCTGCTTGCGCACTCGCTGGCGGTGGCGACGGCGGTGAAGTGGGCGGCCGGCGCCAGCGAAAGCCAGCTCAACAAGGTTGCGGGCGCGTTGCTGGTCGCTGCAACCAATGTCGAGGATCCTGATCCTTCCTTCGACCGTCCACCCGGCCGATCCAGTCCTCAGGTGCCGGCCTGTCCCATTCGGCCTGCAGCACGCGGCTCGAGTTGGGGAACGCCCGGCACCAATGCGACATCCAGTGATCCGGCCCGGAATTGCCGCGCCCCGGCAGGGCGAGAAAATCGAAATCGCCGGCCGCCGAAATCATCACGCTTCTCCGAACACCCGCTTGAAGATCGTGTCGATATGCTTGGTATGATAGCCGAGGTCGAATTTTTCACGAATCTCGGCTTCGGGCAAGGCTGCGGTGACCTCTTTGTCAGCCAAAAGTTCCTCAAGGAAATCAGCGCCTTGCTCCCACACTTTCATGGCGTTTCTCTGCACCAGCCGGTAGGCTTCCTCACGGCTGACACCGGCCTGGGTCAGCGCCAGTAGCACACGCTGCGAATGCACGAGGCCGCGGAACTTGTTCATGTTCTTCAGCATGTTGTCGGGATAGACGAGCAATCTGTCGATGACACTGGTCAGCCGCGACAGCGCAAAATCGAGCGTCACGGTCGCATCCGGGCCGATCATGCGCTCGACCGACGAATGCGAGATATCGCGCTCGTGCCAGAGCGCCACGTTCTCCATCGCCGGTAGCGCGAAGGAACGCACCATGCGCGCAAGCCCGGTGAGGTTTTCGGTAAGCACCGGGTTACGCTTGTGCGGCATCGCCGACGAGCCTTTCTGTCCGGGCGAAAAATACTCTTCCGCCTCCAGCACCTCGGTGCGCTGCAGATGGCGGATCTCGATCGCTAGCCGTTCGATCGACGATGCGATGACACCGAGCGTCGCGAAGAACATCGCGTGTCGGTCGCGCGGGATCACCTGCGTCGACGCTGGCTCCGGCTTCAATCCGAGTTTCTTCGCCACATGCTCTTCGACATAGGGGTCGATGTTGGCGAAGGTGCCGACAGCACCTGATATGGCGCACGTCGCAATATCCTCACGCGCGTGCACCAGCCGTTCGCGGCAGCGCGAGAATTCGGCATAGGCCTGCGCCAGCTTCACACCGAAGGTGGTCGGCTCGGCATGGATGCCGTGGCTGCGGCCGATGGTGATTGTGTCCTTGTGTTCGAAAGCGCGGCGCTTGAGCGCCGCAAGCAGGCCGTCGATGTCGGCCAGAAGGATGTCGCTGGCGCGGGTGAGCTGCACGGCAAAGCAGGTGTCGAGAACGTCCGAGGATGTCATGCCCTGATGAATGAAGCGGGCGTCCGGCCCGACGAATTCGCTGAGGTGGGTGAGAAAGGCGATGACGTCGTGCTTGGTGACGCGCTCGATCTCGTCGATGGCCTCGACGTCGAACTTCGCGGCCCCGCCTTTTTCCCAAATGGTTTTGGCGGCTTCCTTCGGGATCACGCCGAGCTCGGCCAGCGCGTCGCAAGCGTAGGCCTCGATCTCGAACCAGATGCGGAACCGGGTCTCGGGCGACCAGATGGCCACCATTTCCGGCCGGGAGTAGCGAGGGATCATCGGTCAATCCTGACTTGCGAGGGCGTTCGCCCGCGTCGTAACAGAGGCAGACAAAATGCTCAACGCTGCTGCCGCGCAAACCAGATGCTGGCGAGTGCAAGCGCGATGAACCCGAGCGGAAAATAAAGCCGGATGCCCAGCACGATGAATTGATAGAACGCGGTTGCTACGGTGTGCACGAACTGGATGGACCAGGCGATGGTCAGTGCAGGTTCATGCCACTGGGCATAGTAGGAACGGTATTGCAGCGCAAAGAGCCCACCGGTGAAGCCGATCGTGGTGGTAAGAAGGCAGACAAACGCGGCCGCCAAGGCAACTTGCCAATGCCTTCCGAGCGAGACGAGCCGCGCCAGGAACAGGCCAACCGGATAGGCCAGCGCACCGCCCGCCGCATAGAGCAACGAGACGAAGCGAATATTTGCCGGGGTCACCCAGTCGTCCAGCAGCAGATTGACAAGCGCGCTGGCGCCCATCGCTGCGGCCCATAGCAGGGCGCCGCAAACCGCGGCGCGCGGCGACGGCAAGGCGTTGCGGATGCGATCCAGGACCCGGTTGCGTATGACGGGAAGCGGCGTCACAGTCGGCCGGTCACCGCGATCCAGCGAAAATCCGGCCCTTCGAAGCCGTACTGGCGCACCGCGATCAGCACGGCATAGGCGCTGAGGCCCTGCATGGAAAATGTCTGCACCGCGCCGATCCGATAGCCGTTCGGGCAGCCTCTGCTTTTGGGGATCGACTTGTCTTCGTGCAGGAGTTCAGTCTTGCCGCCGTCTTTCGCCTCGATGCGCAGCAAGCGAAAGCCGTTGATCTCGCCAAGGCTCTGGCAGGCTTCCGTGTCGTTCATGCCGATCTCGTCGAGCCGGAACTCGAGCGGATCGTCGACCGGCGAAAAGATCGGCCGCGGGTTGACCACCATGCGGAATGGATCGGCCGAAAGTTCGGTGACCGGGTTGAAGCCGGCGGTGACGCCGCGATTCGCGGTCAAATCCGCCTGTTCGATGATAGCTTCGCCTTTTTGCCGAGCTGCAAGACGCGCCGCGTCGAGCGTTGCGTTCTCGTCGTCAAGCCGCACCCTGATCGGCGTGCCCTTGATAAAACTGTCGTCGGCCGTGTTGATGTAATAGCGATTGGCATAGGGAAATCCCGATCCGTCCTGGACGCCATATTCCTCGAAAGCGAAGGCGCCCCCATCCGCAGTGAAGCCGAGGATTTCAAGCTCGGCGACATCGCCGGCATGCGCGGCGAGCGAAGTTGCAAACTGGGCAAGGAGGGACACAGCAAACACAACAAGGGTGCGCATCGGATTTCCGTTTAGGCAGCCAGAGTTGTTTCGATCACTATCACGACATCATCAAAACGTCGTGCCCTCTGAAACGCAAACCCGATGCATCCAATCGTGCCCTCAGTTGTTTATGTTGGCAGCTTGGAATGGAGAACCCACAATGACCGATGCAGCCAGCATTCGCGAACATATGGAAGTGATCGGCGCCGACGGCGTCCATGTCGGCACCGTCGACAAAGTTGAGGGCCAACGAATCAAGCTGACCAAGCGCGACAGCGGCGAGGGCGCTCACAGGGGGCATCACCACTATATTCCGCTCAGCCTCGTAGCCGAAGTCGAGGGCCAGAAAGTGCGGCTGTCGGCAAATTCGGATGTTGCGGTCACATTCGAGGAAGAAAAATCCGACCCCACCTGATCACGGCCCATGTGATTGCGGCCCATTTGATTACGGGCCCCTTTGATAACCGCAGCGCGCATTCAGCGCGACGACCAGACCGGAAACACGTCGCCTTTGGCAGGCGTCGCGGCAAAGACGCCGCGGCTGATGGCGCGCGCCATGGTGGCGCCGGCCGCGGCGTAGAGGTCGATGGCGTCGTTGGGCGCGAGCTCGATACCGCTCTTGCCGGTCGCCAGCGCGAAAACCAGATCCCCGTCGGCCGGCGTATGTGTCGGCCAAATGGCGCGCACGAAGCCGTCATGCGCTGATATCGCCAGGCGTTTGGCGGCGGCCTTGGTGAGAAGGGCGTCCGTGGCGATGACCGCGATGGTCGTGTTGCCTCCCACTTGCTTATCGCGAAATTTCAGCAGAATTTTTTTCGCGTTCTCCGGCATCGGCGAGGGATAACCAAGCCCGCCGAATTCGTCGCCGATCTCGAAGGGCGCTGCCCAGAAGTGCCTGCTTCGGGCGATCGTCACCGAGCCGGTCGGATTGACGGCGGCGAGTGCGCCGATGGTGACGCCGCTGTCGAGCACCGTCGAGGCCGATCCGAGGCCACCCTTGAGGCCGGAACTCAGGGCACCGGTGCCCGCGCCGACCGTACCCAGCGCAAAATCGCTGCTGACAGCCTGTGCCGCCGCATAGCCAAGATCGCGGTAGGGCGGATAGCGGCCCCAGTCCTTGTCGCCGCCATTGCGCAGGTCGAACAGGATCGCCGCCGGCACGATCGGCACGCGAAAGCCACCGACCTCCACGCCGATGCCCCTCTCGCGTAATGCCGCCTGCACGCCGGAGGCAGCATCGAGACCGAAGGCCGAGCCGCCCGAAAGCACCACGGCATGGATCGCCTCGATCGAATTGTGCGGCTCGAGCAGGTCGGTCTCGCGGGTGCCCGGCGCGCCGCCCAGGATCTGCACACCGGCCACCGCCGGCTCGTCGCAGACGACCGTGGTCACCCCGGATTTCAGTCTCACATCGGAAGCGTTGCCGACGCGCAGGCCGGCGACATCGGTGATGAGATTGCGCCGCCCTGTGCGAAACATCATTCGGCCTCCGCCGGCACGAAATTTGCGCCGTTGAAACGGAACACCCGATAGAGGTTTTCGGTCAAGTCGCCCTTGCCGTCAAAGCGGATCGGCCCGATCGCGGTGCTGAAGTCTTGCGCGGCGATCGCATCGGCCAGTGGCTTGCCCGAGGTTTCCGCCAGGGCCGTCGCCGCCTTGGCGATCTCGACCGCCGCATAGGCCGGCAGCGTGTAGCCCTCCGGCACGATATTTTGTGCGGCAAAGCTTTCGAGCACCCTGGAATCGGCCACATCGGCCCATTCGGGCGGTGCAATCATCAGCGTGCCCGTGGCATAAGGCACGTCGCCGGGCGCTGTGCGCAGCGCTTCGCCGCCGGCAAAAATGATGCCGGCATCGAGCTGGCTGGCGTTGCGGCCCATGATGGCGATGTCTTCGCCGTCGCCGCCGGCGAAGACATGCGTTGCACCGGCTTTCCTCAGTCGCCCGATCAGCCCGATCTGGTTGTCGAGCTGCGGCCTGAATGTGTCGACGAACACCGGTTTCAGCGCCGCCTGCTCGGCTGCCGCCCTGAGCGACTCGGCGATTTCGCGGCCGTAAATCGTGCCGTCGTCGATGATGGCGAACAGCTCGTTCGGCCATCGGCGGGTGAGATTGAAGGCGACGGCGTTGCGCTCGTCATCGCCGCGCGGCCCGAGCCGAAAGATCCGCCAGCCGGTCTTGGCGCGCCGGTCGGTCAGGCTTTCGGTGCGCACGCCGACGGTGATGACCGGTATGTTGGCGTCCTTCAGGATCGGCAGTGCCGCCTCGATCGCGTCGGTGCAGAGGAAGCCGACGACCACGCTGACTTTCGCCGCAACGAATTCCCTCGCCGCGGCAGCCCCGCCATCGGCCGTGCAGGCGTCGTTGACAACCCTAGGTTGAGCGCCGGTCGCCGCTGCCGCCAGGCCGGCGCCCGCCTCGATCTGTTTGCCAAGGATCGCCGACGGCCCGGATAGTGGTGCTGCGACGCCGACCAGCAGCGTCTCAGCGTTCGCATCACCGGCGAGAGACAGCCAGGCCAGCACCGCTATTGTCGTTGTCGTGGCTGTTGTCCGGGGGCGCATGTGAGCGAAGAATTCCTCCGCGCCGGTCGCGTGTTTGCCGGCGCCACTTCCTGCCAAGACCTAAAGGCTGGTCAGCTTTCACGCAACACGCGAAATTCCGGATGCATGTCAACCACTTCGCTTGTGGCATGCAATATGCCGCCATATATAACGGTTTGGTTCATCTCGCTTTAAACCAATGGAAATCGCCGGTGCTGAAGAAGAACGACATAGGGCCGCAGGCCTATCGCGACGCGATGGCCCATTTTGCCGGCCACGTCCATGTGGTCACCACCGACGGTCCCGCCGGCAGGCGCGGTGCGACTGTCATTGCAGCCTGTTCGGTGTCGGACACGCCGCCGACCATCCTGGTCTGCCTCAATCGCGAAAATCCCAAGAACGAGCCGTTCGTGAAGAATGGCAGGTTCGCCTTGAACACGCTGGCCTCGGACCAGGAGGCGCTGTCGATCGGCTTTTCCGGCCTCACCGGCCTGCCCGTCGAGGAACGCTTCGCGCTCGGTGAGTGGGATATGATCTCGACCGGCGCGCCGACGCTGAAGGGCGCGCTAGCCGTGTTCGACTGCGAACTGATCGATACCAAGGATCTGGCCACCCACCGTGTGCTTTTTGGCAAGGTGACAGGCCTTCGTATCGGCGGTAATTTGCGGCCGCTGATCTATCACGACCGCGGCTATCACGCTCTGTAGAGGCTCTGGATGGACGGCCGCACCCACGGAGAGAGAATGACCGGGTTGAAACCGCGCCCCACGCCGCGGACGATCGACGAGACGCTCGATCTCCTGACCGATGCGGACTATGTGGCGGACCGGTCGCTGGCGACCGTGCTGTTCTTGTCGCTGCGCATGAAACGGCCGCTGTTCCTTGAGGGCGAGGCGGGCGTCGGCAAGACCGAGATCGCCAAGGTGCTGGCGCAAGCGCTCGGCCGCCGGTTGATCCGCCTGCAATGCTATGAAGGCCTCGATGTCTCCTCGGCCGTCTACGAGTGGAATTATGCCGCGCAGATGATCGAGATCCGCATGGAGGAGGCGGTCGGCAAAGTTGACCGCTCCGACATGGAGCGCAACGTCTTTTCCGAAAAATACCTGATCCGCCGCCCGGTGCTCGACGCGCTGACCGGCAAGGCGGGCGCCGCCCCGGTCTTCCTGATCGACGAGCTTGACCGCACCGACGAGGCCTTCGAGGCGTTCCTGCTCGAAATCCTCTCCGACTTCCAGGTGACGGTGCCCGAGCTCGGCACGATCAAGGCGCAGGAACCGCCGATCGTCATCATCACCACCAACCGCACCCGCGAGATCCATGACGCGCTGAAGCGCCGCTGCCTCTATCACTGGGTCGACTATCCCAATGCCGAGCGCGAGCTGGAGATCGTGCGCCGGAAAGTGCCGCAGGCTAACAGCCGGCTGTCGGCCGAGGTGGTTTCGTTCATCCAGAAGTTGCGCCAGATCGAGCTGTTCAAGGTGCCGGGTGTTGCCGAGACCATCGACTGGGCCGGCGCGCTGACCGAACTCGACAAGGTGGCGCTCGATCCGGAAACCGTTTCCGACACGATCGGCGTGCTGTTGAAATACCAGGACGACATTGCCCGTATCGAACAGGGCGAAGGCCGGCGCATCCTCAACGAGGTGAAGGCCGAGCTTTCGGCGGCGGAGTAGGCGATGGCCACGCCGCGTCCCGAACCGAAAGAGGCCACGCCGGATGGGCGGATCGCCGACAACATCGTCTATTTCGCCCGCACCTTGCGCAAGGCCGGCATGCGGATCGGCCCGGCCTCGGTCAAGGATGCCATCGAGGCGGTGCTGGCCGCCGGCATCGGTTCCCGCGACGATTTCTACTGGACGCTGCACGCCGTGCTGGTGTCGCGGCACGAGGACCACCCCACCTTCGACGAGACTTTCCGGCTGTTCTGGAAATCGCACGAGCTGATCGAAAAGATGCTGGCGATGTTTTCGCCAGTTGCGCCTGATTTCAGAGAGAAGCAAAAGCCGCGCGCTGCGGAAAACCGCGTCAGCCAGGCGATGTTCGAGGGCCACCAGAAGAACCAGCCGGCGCAGGAAATCCCCGAGATCGAGGTCGACGCCCGCTTCACATTTTCCGGCCACGAGGTGCTGAGGGGCAAGGATTTTGCCCAAATGAACGCCGCCGAGATGGCCGACGCCAAGAAGGCGATCGCCGGGTTGCGGCTGCCCTTCGACATGGTCAGGACACGGCGCTTCAAATCCAATGCGCATGGCCGTCGCATCGATCCGCGCGCCATGATGCGCTCGGCCGCGCGAACAGGCGGAGAACTGATCCTGCCAAAATTCCGTTCAGCCCGCGAGGTTCACCCGCCGCTGGTCGTGCTTGCCGATATTTCCGGTTCGATGAGCCAGTACACGCGCATCTTCCTGCATTTCCTGCATGCGCTGACCGAAAAGCGCCGGCGCGTGCACGCTTTCGTTTTCGGCACCAGGCTGACAAATCTGACGCGGCAGATGCGCCATCGCGATCCAGACGCGGCACTCGCCGATTGTTCGGCGGCGGTGATGGACTGGTCGGGCGGCACCCGCATCGGCGATACGATGGCGCAATTCAACCGGCTGTGGTCGCGGCGTGTGCTGGGGCAGGGTGCGGTGGTTCTCCTGATCACGGACGGGCTGGAGCGCGACGACGTTGCCGGCCTGTCGAAGGAAATGGAGCGCCTGCGCAAATCCTGCCGGCGGCTGATCTGGCTGAACCCGCTGCTGCGCTTCGACGGCTTCGAAGCACGCGCCCGCGGCGTCAAGGCGATGCTGCCGCATGTCGACGAGTTCCGCTCGGTGCACAATCTCGAGGCGCTCGCCGATCTGTGCGCGTCGCTGGACAAGACTTCGGCGCGCTCGGTCGACCCACGCAGGTGGATTGAGGGTGGCGCGAGAAGCGCCGCATAGCCATATGTTTTCTCCGGGAGAAACGGTGATGGAAAACAGCATTTATCTCGATGAGGCGCGCGATCCGCTGATCATTGCGGAAGGCTGGATGAAAGACGGCAAGGATGTCGCCATTGCCACCGTGGTCGAGACCTGGGGCTCGGCGCCGCGCCCGGTCGGCAGCCACCTGGTCATCGACGCGGAAGGCAATTTCCACGGCTCCGTCTCTGGTGGCTGCGTGGAAGGCGCGGTGGTCACCGAGGCAGTCGACGTCATCGACAGCGGCAAGGCCAAGATGCTGGAATTCGGCGTCGCCGACGAGACCGCCTGGCAGGTCGGCCTGTCCTGCGGTGGCCGCATCAAGGTCTATGTCGAGCGGTTGGGTTAGAAGCATGATCCCGCAAAGTGGGAACCGGTTTGCGGACAAGAATCATGCTTAAGCAAGAGATATTTCGATGGATCCCTACGCGCTGAAGACGCTGAACGCCGAACGCCGCGCCCGCCGCGCGGTAATCCTGGTCACCGATCTCGGCGATGGCCGCGATCGTATCGTGCGGGAGGGCGATCAGGTCGCCGGCGAATTGGGTGCTGCGATCGCCAAGGCGTTTCGATCAGGCAATTCCGGGTCGGTCGAGGCTGAAGGGCGAACCTTCTTCCTCAACGCCTATCTGCCGCAGCCGCGCCTGGTGGTGATTGGCGCAGTCCATATCAGCCAGGCACTGGCGCCGATGGCCAAGATCGCTGGCTATCCCGTCGAAATCGTCGATCCGCGCACGGCCTTTGCCACCGCAGACCGCTTTCCCGATGTCGCGCTGCATGCTGAATGGCCGGAGGATATCCTGAAGCGCCAGCCGCTCGACAGCTATACGGCGTTGGCAGCCGTCACCCATGATCCGAAGATCGACGATTTCGCGCTCAAGGCGGCGCTCGACGCCAACTGCTTTTATGTCGGGGCGCTCGGCAGCCGCAAGACTCATGCGAAGCGGGTTGAGCGCCTGCTGGCTTTGGGCGCGACAGCCGACCAGATCGCGCGCATCCACGCGCCGATCGGCTTGGACATTGGCGCCGCGAGCCCGGCCGAGATCGCGGTCGCTATTCTAGCGCAGGCGATCCAGGCCTTTCGTTTGCGTGGCCTCGAATCTACCGCATCGGCCCGAAAATCGGAATCGATTTTGGAGAAGCACGATGCGTAGATTCAAAGTGGTAGAGCGTCCTTTGCGCGTCCAAAAGGACGCGCGGCGCTCTACGGACGCGGCGGCGTGAAGTTTGGGCCAATCCCCATCGACACAGCCGAAGGCGCGGTGCTGGCGCACGCCACCACGGCCGGAGAACGGCGCTTGCGCAAGGCACACAGGCTGAGCGCCGACGATGTGTCTTTGCTCAAGGCGGCGGGGTTTTCGGAGGTAGTTGCCGCTGTCTTGGCTTCGGATGATCTCAGCGAGGACGCTGCCGCCGAAAAAATCGCCGAAAGCATGATCCACCGCAACGTCGAGGCGAAGCCCGCCGCGACCGGCCGGGTGAACCTGCACGCCCAGGCCGCCGGCATTTTCACGGTCGATGCAGCGATGGTCGACGCCATCAACGCTGTCGATCCGACGATCACCATCGCCACGCTGGCGCAGCATGCACCGGTCGAAAAAGGCCAAATGGTCGCAACCGTGAAGATCATTCCCTTCGCCGTGGGTTCCGCCCTGGTCGATGCGGTGGCAAGGATCTGCGCCAGCGGCGAGATCTTTGCCGTCAATGCCTATCAGCCGGTGCGTGTCGGTGTCATCCAGACAGTTCTGCCCGGCATCAAGACGAGTGTGCTCGACAAGACGTTGCGGGTCACCGAAGCCCGTCTGGCGCGCTCAGGTGGCCGGCTGACGGCCGAGCGCCGCACGCCGCACGAAATTGGCGCCGTTGCGGAGGCTGCGGCCTCGCTGGCGCGTGACAACGACATTGTGGTGATCTTCGGCGCCTCGGCGATGAGCGATTTTGGCGACGTCGTCCCGGCGGCGATCGAGAAGGCCGGCGGCATCGTCATCCGCGCCGGCATGCCTGTCGATCCCGGCAATCTCCTGGTGCTCGGCACGCTTGCCGGCAAGCGCGTCATCGGCGCACCGGGCTGCGCCCGCAGCCCCAAGGAGAACGGCTTCGACTGGGTTCTCGACCGGTTGATCGCCGGCCTGGACGTGACGGCCAGGGATATTGCCGGCATGGGTGTCGGCGGTCTGTTGATGGAAATCCCGACCCGGCCGCAGCCGCGCGAGCCGCTGCCGGCGCCAAAGTCGTTGAGTGCCGAGTTGAAGGTCGATATCGTGCTGCTGGCCGCCGGTCGCTCCAGCCGAATGGGCGGCCCGAACAAGCTGCTGGCGCTGTTCGATGGCAAACCGCTGGTGCGCCGCAGCGCCCAACGAGCGCTCGGCTCTAAAGCTTCTGATACCATTGTCGTCACCGGCCATCAGCGTGAGCGTGTACGCGCTGCGTTGTCGGGACTGGATGTAACTTTCGCCGATAATCCGGATTTCGCTGAGGGCCTGTCTTCATCGCTGAAGGCCGGCATCGCGCGGGTTGCTGGCAATGCTGCCGGCGCCATGATCGTGCTTGGCGACATGCCTGGCATCGCGTCAGCCGATCTCGACAGGCTGATTGATGCATTCCGCAAATCCGAGGGCCGATCGGTCGTGCGCGCCTCGCATGAAGGAAAGCGAGGCAACCCGGTGCTGTTGCCGCGCTCACTGTTTGCGGCGATCGCTCATCTCGAAGGCGATACCGGCGCGCGCCATCTGGTCGAGGCCGAAGGGCTCGATGTCGTCGATGTCGAGATCGGCGAGGCAGCGTCCATCGATGTCGACACCCCCGAGGCGCTGGAAGGCGCCGGCGGCGTGCTGCAGGATTGACAAACCGGGGCCGAAAAACGCATGCCTGAGGGATGGCTGTTCGTACCGTCCTATGCGCCCTTCTGACTTCAATATTTTTCTTGTTTTCTCGCGCCGCTTACGCCGACGTTCTCACGCTAAAGCCCTTCAAGGACGACCTGTTCGCCTATCCGGCCATCCTCTCTTCCGAGGGCGCCTATACAGTCGTCGACTACCGTGAGCTGCGCGATATCAACGCCCGCGACAAAGTGCCGGAGCGCCGCGCGCAGGCGCAGTATGTCGACACCGGTGTACGCAAGGTGCAGCAGGATCTGCTGCTGAAGAGCGGCGCCGGCGATATCCGCCACATCGCAGTCGGCCGCATGCAAGCCGCCGGCATCATCGTGCTCTATCTGCACGGGCAGGGCGGCAGCCGCAAGCAGGGCGTTGACGACTTCACCTTCGGCGGCAATTTCAACCGCATCAAGAACCTGATGGCCGGCAATGGCGGCCTCTATCTGTCGCCGGACTTTTCTGATTTCGGCGACACCGGCGCGGCCCAGATCGCCGCGCTGATCGGCCACTATGCCGAACGGTCGCCGGGCGCGAAGATCTTCGTTGCCTGCGGCTCGATGGGCGGCGCATTGTGCTGGAAGCTAGCCGCCCGCAAGGATACTGGCGGCCGCATCGACGGGCTGCTGCTGCTCGGTTCGCTGTGGGATGAAAGTTTCTTCTCAAGCCCGGCTTTCAAGCGCCGTGTTCCGGTCTTCTTTGGCCAGGGCAGCAAGGACCCTGTGTTTCCAGTCGAGAAACAGGAAGCCTTCTTCCGTTCGATCCTGGCCAAAACGAAAACCTATCCGACCCGCTTTGTCCGCTTCGAGACCGGCACGCACGGCACGCCGATCCGCATGACCGACTGGCGCGGCACGCTCAACTGGATGCTGTCGGAGGCCCCTTAAGGCGGTGTGTTATAGTCCACCACTGTCTGCGGGTTGATCTCGCCGTCGTAGGAGGCGTCGACATCGTACTGCACCAGCGAGAAATTGCCGTTGCGAAACAGATAGGTGCCGGCCGACGAGGCATCGCCGACACCGCGCCACTTGTTGAGCGACGAGATCGTCTTGGTGGCGTCGTCATACTCGGAATTGACCAGCTGGTCGTCGGTCTGGAAGCCGGTGACGTTGATCGCCTCAACCTTGCCTTCGCTATCGTTGTTCTCATAGTGGATATCGAGTTCCGGCGAGGCGAACTGCAACTGCCGGACGCCTGACACATCGTCGTAGACATAGTAGACGGCACTCTCATTGTAGGCAGCCATCGAACAGAAGAAGCGAAACAGCCGCGTCTCGCGTTCGGGCTGATCGGCCTCGGCGCCCGCGTCCTTGTAGCGGAGGGAGTAGGCGTCCGGCTCTGCCACAGGCTCGCCGCCAGGCATTTCCTCGTCGCATTGTTCGCCATAGGCGGCCGCAAACGCCTTCTTGGCCTGCTCCAGCGCCGCATCCTTCTTCGGCGGCGGTGGTGCGTCGCCGCAGCTTTCCGGCACAGCGTCCTCGAATTCGGCCTTGGTCGGTTTCAGCGCGCCCTTGTCGATGAAGATCGGGCGGAATGGCGGTTCCTGGATCGAGGCGTTGACCTGGCGCAGCGTGTAGCAGCCGGCAAAGACATTTTCGCTGCCGTCCTTGGCTGTCGCCCGGATGGCGACCGGAACATTGTAATAGATGCTGCCGGCCGCACCGTCTTCGGACACGCCACCGGTTTTGACCTCGACCCTTTCGGTGCCGTCATAGCCCTTGACGAAGGCGTCGAAATCCTTGGCCGGCCTGGTTTCGCCGAAATAGTCCCAGGCGCGCGCGAATTCTTGCCGGTTGATGGCGCTGTAGAACGAGCGGATGACCGCTTCGGCGTCCGACCTGTCGTCGACATAAGGCGCTTCGGCGGCGAGCACTGGTTGGACTGTCACGGCAAGGGAGAAAAAAGCTGTCGCTGCAAAAAGGGCGCTTCTCATCGGGAATCTCCACCGGATGGGAAATCCTATCATACCGATTGCGGCGACGCGGTGACGCTTGAAGAATCGCCGGCGGAGGCGCTAGGTCACCGCCGTCGGCGCTCCCGCCGGATAGGAGAGTCTCGTGACCATATCGATGTATGAAGCGTCCGTGCCGGTGTTTTCGGCCAGGTTGAAGGCGCTATCCAACGTACTGAACATCGCCGAGCAGAATGCGCTCGACCGCAAGATCGATCCGCAGGTGTTTTTGGCGTCGAGGCTGGCGCCGGACATGTATGCGTTGACCAGACAGGTGCAGATCGCGACCGACCACGCCAAGGGCGCGCCGTCGCGGCTTGCCGGTCGCGAGGTGCCGAAATACGAAGACAGCGAGGCGAGCTTTGCCGATCTCCAGGCGCGCATCGCCAAGACTGTCGACCTTCTGGCGACATTCTCGGCTGCCGATATGGACGGCTCCGATGACAGAATGATCGAGCTGAAGCTTGGCCAGCGCGAATTCTCAATGGCCGGCATGCAGTATCTGCTGCATCTCGCCATGCCCAATTTCTATTTCCACGTGACCACGGCCTACGACATCCTGCGCCACAACGGCGTGCCGCTGAGCAAGGCGACTTTCATCGGTTCACGTTGAAGAATTGGCAAGGCGATATCCCGGTCGAGCCGGGATATCCGATTAGCGTGAGGACATTTCGCGAGCGACGCGCGGAAAATCGGCTGGTTTGATGCCGATGTCCGCACGGTCGGCATTGTTCATCGAATGAAGCAGCGCCAGAGCCGCGCGGTAGCGCAGATGTTCCTGCGGACGCGGACGGGCGAACATTTCAGTGAGGAAACCCATGATTGAAGCCCCTGATTGGTCCTCCCCGAGTCGCAATATAGGCAAATCATGACAATTGTGCAGTGCAGCATTTGCATGGCAGCCATGCTGCACTGATTTTTTGACTTCGCCGAGCGCCCTGCTTCGGTCTCGCGGAAAAGTGTCGCTGGCCACGGGCGGCGGGGTTGGAGACAGCCCACGCATTCCTGTATGCTGCGGCTTCCTTCCCGCGCAGCCGCGCAAAAGACTTCCCGCCGGAGAAAATTCAATGCAAAAACGCCGCCTCGGTCGGACCGATCTTCTTGTTTCCCAGATTTGCCTGGGATCGATGACCTGGGGCCAGCAGAACACCGAAGCGGATGGCCACGCGCAGATGGATCTGGCATTTTCGTGCGGCGTCAATTTCATCGACACTGCCGAGCTCTACCCGATCCCGCCCAAGGCAGAGACGCAAGGCTGGACCGAGAGGATCATCGGCAGCTGGATGAGGGCAAAGGGCAACCGCGATCAGGTGATCCTCGCCTCGAAAGTGGTTGGGCGCACCGCCAACACATGGTTTCGCGGCGATCGCCCGTCGAAGCTGGTGCGCGCCGACATCTTCGATGCCGTCGAAAAATCGCTGACCAGGCTCAATACCGACTATCTCGATCTCTACCAGATCCACTGGCCGGAGCGCGCCGTGCCGTGGGGCGCCAATCCGAACCGCGTCGGTGCCGTGCCGCTGCGGGCCGATTCCGCCGGTGCACCGGACAGCGAGACGCCGATCACCGAAACGCTTGCCGTCTTCGATGAATTGGTGAAGGCAGGAAAAATCCGCCATTTCGGCCTGTCGAACGAGAGTTCCTGGGGCGTCATGCGGTTCATCGCCGAAGCCGACAAAGGCGTCGGCCCGCGCCTGGCGTCGCTGCAGAACGCCTATAATTTCGTCAACCGCGGCTTCGAGGTGAACCTTGCCGAGGTCTGCGAGCGCGAACAGGTTTCCCTGCTCGCCTATTCGCCGCTGGCGCAGGGCTACCTGACCGGCAAATACGATCATGGCGCGCGGCCGCAAGGCTCGCGTTCTCAGCTTTTCAACCGCGGCCAGCGCTACGAGACGCCCAATGCCGCGGAGGCGCAGCTCGAGTATAACGAACTGGCGCGCTCTTTCGGCATGGAGCCGGCATTGTTTGCCAACGCCTATGTCACAAGCCGTCCCTTCGTCACTTCGAGCATCATCGGCGCGACCACCCTTCCGCAGCTCGATATGGCGCTGTCTTCCGCCGCTGTCGTCTGGAGCGAAGACATGCAGAAGGCGGTCGATGCAATTCACCAGCGTGTCGGCAACCCGTGTCCGTGAGCTGCTTCCCGGCACTGCAAGGTACGATTGCTAAACGATTACAACAGAGAGAGAGAAAAAGTGAACTTTCCGATTGAGGTCGTGCGCGAGAAATTTCCAGCCCTGTCGCTGACCGACAAGGGCCGTCGCCGCATCTATCTCGACAACCCTGCCGGCACACAGGTGCCGCAGGCGCTTGCCGACGCGGTGTCGCACTGCCTGCTGACCACAAACGCCAATCTCGGCGGCTTCTTCGAAACCACGATTGCGGCGCAACAGATCGTCGACGACGCCCATGCGGCGATGGCCGATTTCCTGGGTGCTGCAAGCCCGCAGGAAATCATCATTGGCGCCAACATGACGACACTGACCTATCACATGTCGCGCACCCTCGGTCGTATGATGAAACCCGGCGACGAGATCATTCTCACCCGCATGGATCACGAGGGCAACGTGTCGCCATGGCTGCAGCTCGCCGAAGACCTCGGTCTTGTCGTGCGCTGGCTGCCTTTCGACGAGCAGAGCTGGCAGATCGAGGAGGCGGCGCTTGCTGCGCTGCTCACCGACAGGACGCGGCTGGTCGCCTTGAACTACGCCAGCAACCTGACCGGCTCGATCAACCGGGTGAAGGCGCTGACCCGCGTCGCCAAGCAGGCCGGCGCGCTGGTCTATGTCGACGCCGTGCAGTTCGCACCGCACGGTCTGATCGACGTGCAGGACATTGGCTGCGATTTCCTGGTCTGCTCGGCCTATAAATTCTTCGGGCCGCATATGGGCATATTGTGGGGCAGGCTGGATGTCATCGACGCGCTGAAACCGTACAAATGCCGCTGTTCGTCCAATGCTCTGCCGGAACGATTCGAGCTCGGCACACCGCAGATCGAACTGATGGCGGGACTGACGGCAGCGGTCGATTACTTTGCGGAGCTGGGCGGACCGCCAGGCGAGAACGCGTCGCGTCGCGCCAAGATCGCCAAGGCGTTCGAAATATCCACCGCTTACGAAAATCCGCTGACGCAAAGGTTGATCAACGGGCTGTCGGCTATTTCCGGACTGACCATCCATGGGATCACTGATCCGGCGCGTGTCGGAGAGCGCGTGCCGACGGTCTCGTTCACGATCGACGGCATCGTACCCGAAACGATCGTGCGGCAGATGAATGCGGAAAACATCTTCCTGTGGTCCGGCCACAACTACGCCTGGGAGGTCGTCCACCAGCTCGGCATTCCGGCCGAGCAGGGCGTCGTGCGCATCGGCATCGCCCACTACAATACGGCGGCCGAAATCGATGAGACGCTGGAGAGCGTGCACCGTGTCATCGCGATGCTGCGGCAGGAGCGTTCCTGACGCGACATCCGGCCGAAATCACCGCCTCCTGCCACCGCCGAAGCCGGTGAGGAACGCGGTAAGATTGTCGCCAAGTTCGTCGCAGAGATAGCCGCCTTCCTGGACGATGACAGCCGGCAGGCCAAGGCCCGCGATAGCCTCGCCGATGCGCGAGAAGCCGGGTGTCGTCACCGACAGTCCGCCGAACGGATCGCCTTCGAAGGCGTCGAGGCCGAGCGCCACCACCAGCGCTTCCGGCGCAAAGGCGCGGATGCGCTGGAACGCCACGTCGAGTGCTTCCAGGAACGCGGCATCGCCGGATTTACGCACCAGCGGCAGGTTGAAATTGTAGCCGAGACCAGGCCCTTCGCCGCGCTCGTCTGCATGACCCCAGAAGAACGGATAGAAGCGCAGCGGATCGGCATGCAGCGAGACGGTGAGCACGTCCGACCGGGCATAGAAAACGCCTTGCGTGCCGTTGCCATGATGCAGGTCGACGTCGAGGATCGCCACCCGCGCAGCTTGCTTGCGCAGCACCTGTGCCGCGATCGCCGAATTGTTGATGAAGCAGAAGCCGCCGGCGACATCGGCAAAGGCGTGGTGGCCGGGCGGGCGGCACAGCGCATAACCAGCCGGCGCGCCCGCCATCACCGCGTCGGCGGCCTCGACCGCGCTCCAGGCGCTCCACAGTGCGCTCTGCCAGGTCTCGCCGGAGATCGGGCAAGCGGTGTCGGCCATGTGGTAGCCGGCCTGGCCGACCGCCGAGGCCGGATAGAAGCCGTCCCGCGCGATTGGATGGATATTGGGGATCACTTCCGCCGAAGCGCCTTCGATGCGCTGCCAGCGCGCGAAGATGTGCTCGAGAAAATCAAGGTATTCGGGCGTATGCACCGCGGCAACCGGACCAAGCCCATGATTCCTCGGCCGTTCGATCGTGCAGCCGGCTGCCTTGGCGCCGGCGAGCAGCCGTTCGACGCGTTCCGGCTTTTCCGGATTGGGTTTCTGGGCGCCGCTGGACAGGAACGCCTTGGGGTCGTGGCGCTTCTGTTCGTCGGCATAAAAGGCCTTCATAATTTCCCTCATTCCTCTGGCGCATCGGCGAAGGCAAAGAACGCGTCGCCGACGATCTTCTGAACCTGCTCGTAGCTCGACCAGGCAATGCCTAGCCTTTCGTAGAAAGCCTTGGCGGTTTCATTGTCGGTGTCGACGGACAGTCTGAGATAGACGCCGCCGTCCTTCCGGCATTCTCGCGCGGCACGGCGCAGCAGGCGTTCGCCGATCCTGCGGCCGCGAAACCGGTCCTCGACATAGAGGTCCTGCACATAGACGCCGGGCCGCCCCATCCAGGTCGAGAAGATCGGGAAATGCAGGCACAGGCCAGCGAATTCGCCGCCGACTTCCGCAATCAGCGTCGAGAAGGCAGGGTTTTCGCCAAAGCCATAGGTGCGCAGATCGTTGGCTGTAGAGGTGATCTCCTGGTGTGCGCCTGTATGCGCGCCAAGCCGCAGGATCGCGGCGTGGATGGTTTCGACGTCCTCGATGCGGCCGGGGCGGATGAGGACGTTTATCGATGGCGTAGTCACGACAGGCAGGGCGCCCAGGCACCCCCCTCTGTCCTGCCGGACATCTCCCCC
>NZ_CAKXZT010000117.1:4233-118394 GCF_935825525.1 Mesorhizobium escarrei | reverse complement strand
CGGGGCGGCATCTGATCTCCCCCTTTGAGGGGGAGATGTCCGGCAGGACAGAGGGGGGTGGGACGGAAAGCAAGCATCTCAAATCATCATCTCAGAACGCTACCCGATCGCCGCCCTTGAGCGCCAGCATCTCGCGCGCCTCACTGGGCGTGGCGACGTCCAGCGACAGCCCGTCGAGCACGCTGCGGATGCGGCGCACCTGGTCGGCATTGGATTTGGCCAGCTGGCGGCCGTCGTAAAGGCTGTCTTCCAGCCCGACGCGGACATTGCCGCCCATGGCCGCCGCAATCGAGATCATCGGCATTTGGTGGCGCCCGGCGGCCAGCACCGAAAACTGGTAGCTGTCGCCGAACAGTTTGTCGGCGATGCGCTTCATATGGACCAGATTGTCGGGATCGGCACCGATACCCCCGAGAATGCCGAACACGAACTGGATGAACAGAGGTCCAGACACCAGACCTCGATCGCGAAAATGCGCCAGTGAGTAGAGGTGGCCGACATCGTAGCATTCAAATTCGAAGCGTGTGCCGCAGCCCTTTCCAAGTCTTTCGAGCACGGTCTCCATGTCGGCAAAGGTGTTCTTGAAGATCGTGTCGCGGGTTGCTTCCAGCAGCTTCGGCTCCCACTCGTGCTGCCACTCTCTCGGCCGGTCGAGCATCGGGAACAGCGCGAAGTTCATCGAGCCCATGTTGAGCGAGCACATTTCGGGCTCGGCCCTGAGCGGTGCGGCCAGCCGCTGGTCGAGCGTCATCAGCGAGGAGCCGCCGGTTGTGATGTTGATCACCGCTGATGTCGCCTGCTTGATGCGCGGCAGGAACTGCATGAACACATCGGGATCGGCGGTCGGCCGCCCATCCCGGGGATCGCGGGCGTGAAGATGCAGGATCGAGGCGCCGGCTTCGGCGGCCGCGATCGCGTCTGCGGCGATCTGGTCCGGCGTCACGGGCAGATGCGGCGACATCGACGGCGTGTGCACCGACCCGGTTACGGCGCAGGTGATGATGACTTTTCGCGGCGCCATTTTCAGCCTTCGACCGGCAGGTCGAGCTCGCCGGCCAGCACCTGCAGCGAGTCGCCGATGATGGCGACGATCTCGCCGACCTGTTCCTTGGTGACGATCATCGGCGGCGCCACCATGAAGTTGTCGCCGTCGACGCCACCCTTGACCTTTCGCCCATAGATGATCAGGCCGCGCTCATAGGCGAGGTCGAGCAAGCGCTGGGTGGCTTTCTTCGCCGGCGCGATAGGCCTCAGCGTTTCGAGATCGGCGACCATCTCGGCACCGAGGAGCAGGCCCTTGCCGCGCACGTCGGCGATAAACGGAAACCGCTTGGCCAAGCCCTTCAACTCGGCCATCAAAAGATCGCCCATGTCAGCCGCATTGGCGACGAGGCCGAGACGATCCATTTCGCCAAGCACGGCGAGCCCGGCGGCGCAGGCGAGCGGATTGCCGGCATAGGTATGGCCATGCTGGAAGCCGCCGGAGGCGAGCAACGGCTGCACCAGCCGCAGTGGTGCCGCCAGCGCGCCGAGCGGCGCATAGCCCGAGCCCAGTCCCTTCGACAGCGCGACAATGTCGGGCTTGCAGTCAAAATGGTCGCCGCCGAGGAATTTGCCGGTGCGGCCTGCACCACTCATCACTTCGTCGTGGATGAGCAGGATGCCGTAGCGGTCGCAGATTTCGCGGATGCGCGGATAATAGCTGTCCGGCGCCACCAGCGCCGCGGTGGCAGCGCCGCCGACCGGCTCCATGATGAAGGCGAGCACGCTTTCCGGTCCCTCGGCGAGGATTTTCTCCTCCACCATGTCGGCGTAGCGGATGCCGCGCTGTTCCATCGAGAAATTATCGCGGTCGCGCCAGGCGGCCGGCGCCGGCACCGTCGGCATGACCTGCATCATCGGCGCAAAAGTTTCGGCCAGCGCATCGTCGCCGGTGACGGACAGCGAACCAAGCGTGCCGCCATGATAGGAGGGAAAGCGGGTGATCACCTTCCAGCGGCTGGGCTGGCCTGTCGCCACTGCCCACTGCCGGGCAAGCTTGATGCAGGATTCCGTCGCTTCCGAACCGCCCGAGACAAAGAAGATCCGGTCCATGCCTTCGGGGAGTTTGGCGGCCAGTTCCCGTGCCAGGTCCTCGGCCGGCTCGTTCTCGAAATGCAGCCGGTAGGCGAAGGTGGCGCGGTCCATCTGCTGCTTCATCGCATCGAGCACGTTGCGGTTGGAATGACCGATATTGGCCACCATCGGTCCGCTCGACCCGTCGATGAAGCGGCGGCCGTCCTGCGTCCAGATGTAGATGCCTTCGGCGCGGTCGACAAGCGGCCGGCGCAGGCTGGACAGATAGAACAGATTCGACGGCAGGCGCGTCTCGGTGTCCGGGGCAGGGGTCTGGGACTTCAGCATGTCAGGACTTTCCGAGATAGCGGTCGAGAACATTTTTGGCGACGCGCTCGACCATTGCGTCCTGCCTTAGCAGGCCGGCGACCCATTCGCAGCTTCCGGCGTGGAACACCTCGCCCTTGCCGCGCGGGAAATTGACGATCATGCCGTTGCCGCGCTTGACCTTGTCGAGATTGGCTTCGCTCGCCTCGCCAAACAGCGTTTCGGCGGTGAAGCGTCCGTCCTCGTCGCCGAGGAACTGGTCTTCGAACGCGATATCGGCGCTCTCCTCGACTTGGGCAGCCATGCCGACGGCGAGAATTTGCAGCCCATCCGGTGCGCCGCTGTCGGGCGTCGGGTAGGGCAGTCCGCCGCGGATCTCGTGGTCGAGCCCGTCGACCTCATAGCCATAGACATGGCTGTCGGCGCCGAGCAGGTCGCCGTAATAGATGCCTGTGCCGGCGAACGCCCAATGGTCGGGCCGGTAGACCGGAAAGCCGCGCACGCCGCGCGGCGCGCAGCCGCCCCAGCCGGCGTAGAGACCTTTGGTCGCATTGAGCCCGAAGGTCGTCGCACCCGGCCGGCCGATTTCCGGTGCTTCCCAGGAGTTGGTGGCGCGGGTCACGTCGCCGCCCCGATAGACCGGATCCTCGGCTCGGGCACGGTATTTGTAGCAGACCTGCCGGCGGCCCTCGTCCTCCAGCCTGGTCTGCCACATGAAATTGCCGGCGAAGCGTGCCGCGTGGCCGCCGCACTCGATATAGGCGTCGACCGCGTCGCGCATCTCCCAGGTCCAATATTCGTCATGGCCAACGAAGACGACGCAGTCATAGCCGTCGAGGATTTCGGGCGAGAAATGTAATTCGTGCTGGCTGGCGAGGTCGACGGCATAGCCGGCGCGCTCGGCAAAACGAAAGAAGTGGCTGTCATAGCTTGCCCAGCCGGACGAGGCATATTTCTTCGAATGGCCGGTGGCGAAGGCCCATTCCATATGTGGATAGCGCGGCACGGTCTTCGGCGGCACGGCGACCTCGAGCGGCACGCGCGGCGCCTCCTTCGGCAGAACAACAAAGCCGCGGCACCATGGCCGCTGCGTCGACACCATTGGGGCATACTGGTCGCGGTTCGGGCCGGTGATGCCTTCGTAGTGGTTGGAGCCGCCCCAGGTGTTGTAGGCAAGCCAGGTGCCGCTGGCTGCAACCTGCAGTACACGACCGCGTTTCTTGCCGGGCTGGGGGCTAACGATGAAAAGATGATGGCAGCGGATCGGCTTGCCGTCGCGGCCATCCGCCGTCAGCGTGACGCGGTAGGCCCCGGACGGCCAGTCGTCGCCGACGCGGAATTCAAACGACGCGTCCCAGCCGCAGCCCACGACCGAACATTGGTCGGGTGTATGCTGCCAGCGTGCCGCGATCCCAGCCTTCTCGAACAGCTGCGTCTCGGCGCCGCCGTCGCGGACGATCGACATGCTGAAGCTGGAGGCTGTCGAGCTGACATGCAGCACCACCGTCTCGCCCCGACGGTATGAGAAACGGTTGCTGTAGCACCAGATCTCGCCGCATTTGCCGTCCATGCCCGGCCATTCCCAGTAGTGGCCGCGCACCGCTTGCCGGCGCTGGTGGGGCGTCAGTCCGAAATCGGGGAATTCGGTCGGCAAGTCAGTCATGAATACCGGCATGATCGAAGATCGCCATTTCGGCCATCTGCTCGGCAAGCGTCAATCGGAAACGATCAGGCCAGCGATAGCTGACGGCCGGCCTTGGCCTTGCCTGTCAAACCGACTATCTCACAAAAGGCGGCCTTTTCCGCCACGGGAGCCGACATGCTGAGAGTGCAAAAGGTCAGGGTGGACGACATCTACGTGCCGACCGCGCGCAGGAAGACGCTGCATCCCGAGACCGTCCGGCATCTGGCCGAGGACATTCTGGAAAACGGCATGAAGACGCCGATCCAGGTGCGCCACGACGGCAAGCGCCATATCCTGGTTGAAGGCCTGCACCGGCTGGAAGCGGCGAAGTGGCTCGGCGAGACCGAGATCGACGCCTATCTGGTGCAAGCCAAGCGGCACTAAGCTCGGCATCCGCCGGAATCGGCCAGGCGAAATTTTTCGCGAGACCGTGTCGGGCTGCGCGTTGCCCGCTCGTCCTTGAGACGGAACCGGCATTCAAGCCAACTCTTTAGCAAGCAAGTGAGGAGACCGTCATGACCACCAAGCTCGATATCGCCCCCAGCTCGGACCGCGAACTGGTTCTTGCCCGCATCATCGATGCGCCGCGCGAGAACGTCTATCGCTGCTGGACCGAGCCGAAGCTCGTGATGCAATGGTTCGCGCCAAAGCCTTGGACGACGCCGCGCGCTGAAATGGACGTGCGCACCGGCGGCTCCAGCCTGGTCGTCATGGCCGGACCCGACGGCAACGAATTCCCGAACCCCGGCATCTTCCTCGAAGTCGTGCCGGGCAGGAAGATCGTTCTCACCGACGCCTATACAAAGGCCTGGGAGCCCTCCGAAAAGCCGTTCATGACGGTCGTACTGACCTTCGAGGATGAGGGCGAGGGCAAGACCCGCTACATCGCCCGGGTTGCGCATTGGTCGGTCACTGACCGCGAACAGCACGAGAAGATGGGCTTTCACGAGGGCTGGGGCCAGTGCGCCGACCAGCTCGAAGATGTCGCCAAGCGGCTTTGATATCGGCGGGACGCAAGGAGACCGACATGTCCAGATCGATGATTTTCGCCGTTTTCGCCTCGGCCGCAGCGCTCTTCGCCGCGCCGGGGGCCACCAAAGCCGAGGAGGCAAAGCCCGCCATGACCTCCGAAACGAAAGCAATGCCGAAGCCGGCGAAATCCGGCCTGCTGCCGATCAACGGCCTGAATTACTATTACGCCGTCTTTGGTCGGGGCGAGCCGCTGCTTCTGCTGCATGGTGGGCTCGGCACCACAGACATGTTCGCGCCGATCCTGCCGAAGCTTGCCGAGAACCGCACCGTCATCGGCGTCGACCTGCACGGTCACGGCCGCACCGCGCTCGGCGACCGGGCGTTGAGCCTGGAGGCGATGGGCGACGACATGGCGGCGATCGTCAAGGCGCTCGGCTACGACAAAGTCGACGTCATGGGTTATTCGCTGGGCGGCGGCGTCGCCTTCCGCATGGCCGTCCAGCATCCCGAGACAGTGGGCCGGCTGGTGCTGGTCTCGACCGGCTATGCCTCGGACGGCTTCTATACCGACATGCGCACTCAGCAGGCGCAGGTCGGCGCGGCGATGGCCGACATGATGAAGGACACGCCGATGTACAAATCCTACGTGGCGGTCGCGCCGCGCCCGCAGGATTTTCCGAAATTGCTCGATCAGCTCGGCGCCTACATGCGCAAGGATTATGATTACTCCGCCGACGTGCCGAAGCTGAAGATGCCTGTCATGCTAGTGTTCGGCGACAGCGACATGTATCGGCCCGAGCATGAGATCAAGTTCTATCAGATGCTCGGCGGCGGGTTGAAGGACGCCGGCTGGATGCGCGAGAACCTGGCGCAGAACCGCTTGGCCATCCTGCCGAACCGCACCCACTACGACGTGTTTTTCGCGCCGGAACTGACAGCAGTCACGCTGCCCTTCCTCAATGGCGAGACCAAGGTCAAGACCTGGGACGAGGTCATCAGCGAAACGGAATAACCACCTGACAACGGCCTGTCCGGCCCATATCCCGCGAGATGGCCGGACAGGCTTATTCTCTGAAGCCGGCTATAAGCCTTGGTAATCCCGGCACACGTCGTTGGGCCAATGGCATTTCCGCAACACAGCCATAGATGGCCCTATCAAGGCTTTTCAATTGACGCTCCTATCCCGGCAGCTACCTTGCCGACAATCTTCAGAAAGAGGGCTCAGGCAATGGCGAAATATCAGGGTGGCTGCCTGTGCGGGGCGGTGCGCTACCGCACTGAGGCCGCGCCGATCAACGAGCGCGTCTGCCATTGCCGGCTTTGCCAGAAGGCGCTGGGCGCTGCCTTCAACGCCCGCGTGCTGTTCCGTATCGACGATGTGACCATCGACGGGCCGGTGGCGACGGTGAATTCCTCGCCCGATCTCAAGCGCGGCTTCTGCCCGAGCTGCGGCACGACGATGTTTTCCCGGCGCGACTCCGCCGGCATCATCGGCGTCACCTCCGGCTCGCTTGACGATCCTTCCGTGTTCAAGCCACAGATGCATATGTGGACCGCCTCGAAGCAGCCCTGGGTACAGCTCGACGACGGACTGCCGCAATATGAAGGCGCCCCACCCCGAATTGAAGCACGGGCGAACTGAAGCACAGGCGAACCGAAGCACAGGCGAACTCAGGCACAAGGCGCGCCTAATTTTTTTCATCCGGGACACGAGATAGCCGGCAAAGCGTCATTGGCGAGCCATCATTGCCGCCTATCTATTACGTGCGGGTCGGCGGTCGAGGAGGCGACGGATGAACGACAGAATCAACACCCTGGATGAGCTTTTGAGCGATCCGATGGTGAAGCTCGTGATGGAGCGTGACCGCGTTCAGCCGGCCGAGCTTCGCTCGCTGCTTGAAGAAAAGGTTCGCCGGGATGATGATGCGCGGGTCAATCCCGTCACCGATCGCCCCGGCGCGGACCGCTCCATCCCGCCCGCTCATATGGTAGCCGAGAGCTGCCACAAGCTGTGGTTGTGCGGCTAGGCAGCGGGCCTGCAGGTGTCGGCGATCCTTCGTGCCCTCTCTGCGGCGTTTCCAGGCTCTCACCGCTACGGTGATAAGCGAGCCTGCCATGTATTCTGCTTGCCCAGCCCATCTGCCCTAACAATTTGATTCAAACTTTGTTGGTAATTTCTCGTTAGTAATCCGGACTGGTTTGTCCGGCGGCGTTGTCTTGCCCTCGGTCTGTTGTGTTCTGCGTACAGGTCCAGATGCGGTTATCAGGCGTCGTCATCTTCTCGATCGCGTCACTTTGCCTTGCCGGCTGCACATCCACGTCCGGCGTTGACGCGCTGCAAGTGCCGTCCAGCGAGACGACCAGCTCGGTTGTGCGGCCGCCCGCGCCGGTGGCGTCGGTCGGCGCTGCCGATGCCGAACCCGACTTCGCGCAGGAGGAGGCGACGGAGCAGACTGTGGCAATGGCCACTCCGGAGCCTGCCGAAAGCATCGAACCACCCGTCGAGCCGATTGCCCTGGTGGCGCCGAAGCGGCTGGCACGGGCAGCACCGATACTTGCCGAGCCGGTCCAGCGCTATCGTTTCCGTGACGCCAAGCCGATCAATTTCGGCAAGGCCTCGCCCAGACACCTCGCCGTTCACGGCGTCGATGTCTCGCGCTGGCAGGGCAACGTGAACTGGGGCAAGCTGCGCGCGCAGGGCGCGAACTTCGCCTATATCAAGGCGACCGACGGGGGCGATCATCTCGACCCTATGTTCAGGAAGAACTGGCGAAATGCCGACGCCGCCGGCCTCAAGCGCGGCGCCTACCATTTCTTCTACTGGTGCCGCACCGCCGGCGAGCAGGCGGACTGGTTCATCCGCAACGTGCCGAGGGTCGAGGGCGCCCTGCCGCCGGTGATCGATGTCGAGTGGAACGGCGAATCCAGCTGCAAGCGGCGGCCGTCGCGGCAAAAGGTGCTGGAGAAGATGCAGGTGTTCATGGACAAGCTCGAGCGCCACTACGGCCAGCGGCCCATCATCTACACTGCGCCTGATTTCTACCGCGACAATCTCAGAGGCGCATTTCTGGACTATCCATTCTGGCTGCGCGCGGTGGCACAGCACCCCTCAAAGGTCTATCCCGGCCGCAAATGGGTGTTCTGGCAGTATTCCGGCTCCGGCCTGTCGCACGGGGTGAGGGGGCGCATCGACCTCAACGTTTTCCACGGCGACGAGAGAGCCTGGCAGAACTGGGTTGGTGGGCGGCAGATGGTGGCCGAGGCGGAGTAGGGGATGCGGTCCGGGGCTGGAACTTCTTGCTGCTCGCGCTCGGGGGTGCTGATCGCGGCCGCAGAAAGCCGCCATTTGCAGGCCAGCATGAGGTGAATATCGACGGACCCTGACCGCCTGTCGCGGAAGTGTCATCGATCCGTCATCGCTTTGAAATGTCGTTCCCGCAATCAGGTGGCTTCCATTCGAACAGGAGACGCCGCCCGTGCCCCGCCATTCCGCGCTTTTCGTCCTGACGGCAGCGCTTGCTGCCTCCGTTTCGCTGCCGGCCCATGCCGACATGATGTTCAACCGGGTCGCGAGCTTCGCGGTCGCCGGAAACCTCCCGGCGGATGTCGAGAAGACCACGCCGACTTCGTCCGAGATCATCACGGCGAGCGAAGACGGCATGACGCTGGTCTATTCCGATAGCCCGCTCGGTGCGGTCGGCTTCATCGACATCGCCGATCCCAAGTCGCCCAAGGCCGGCGGCATCGTCAAGATCGACGGCGAGCCAACCTCGGTCGTGGTCATCGGCGGCAAGGTTCTGGCCGGCGTCAACACGTCCCAGAGCAAAGCCAAGCCTTCCGGCAATCTCACCGTCATCGACCTCGCCTCAAAGGCAATCGAAAGCACCTGCGACCTCGGCGGTCAGCCGGACTCGCTGGCGTTCAGCAAGGACGGCAAGTTCCTGGCCATCGCCATCGAGAACGAGCGCGACGAGGAGCTGAACGACGGAGAAATTCCGCAGATGCCGGCGGGCGACCTTAGGATTTTCACGCTTGCCGAAGGCCAGCCCGATTGCGCGACGATGAAGACCGTCAACCTGGCGGGCATTGCCGAAGTCGCTGGGGAAGATCCGGAGCCGGAATTCGTCGCCTTCAACGAGGCCGGCGAGATAGCGGTCACGCTGCAGGAAAATAATCACATTGCCATAGTCAACGCCGAGACCGGCGCGATCGTCACGCACTTCTCGGCAGGCTCAGTCGCGCTGGACAAGATCGACACCAAGAAGAACGGCGCCTTGTCCTTCGATGGCAAGATGGAAAACGTCGCGCGTGAGCCCGACGCCGTGAAATGGCTCGACAATGACCGCCTCGTCGTCGCCAACGAAGGCGACTACAAGGGTGGCTCGCGCGGCTTCACCATCTTCAGCAAGAAGGGCGAGGTCCTGTACGAATCCGGCCCGTCCTTCGAGTACCAGGTGGCCAATGCCGGCCATTATCCCGACGAGCGCAACAAGAAGGGCATCGAGCCGGAAGGTCTCGAGACCGGCACGTTCGGCGAAGACAGGCTGATGTTCGTCGCTTCGGAGCGTGGCTCGGTTGTCGGCGTCTACAAGGACACGGGTGCGGAGCCTCAGTTTGTCCAGATCCTGCCGTCCGGCATCGGCCCGGAAGGCCTGGTCGCGATCCCGTCGCGCAATCTCCTGGTCACCGCCAACGAGGCGGACCTGGTCGAGGACGGGCTCGCCCGCTCGCACGTGATGATTTATGAGCGCTCCGAAGGCTCCGCCACTTACCCGATGATCACGGCAAAGCCCACGGCAGACGGCACGCCGCTCGGCTGGGGCGCGCTTTCGGCGCTCGCGGCCAGCGATGCTGCCGGCAGGCTGTTCGCTGCCTCGGACTCGTTCTACGCCAACGCGCCGTCGATCTTCGAGATCGATGCTACCCAGACGCCGGCGCTGATCACTGGAAAAACCATCGTCACGCGTGGCGGCCATCCTGCGCAGAAGCTCGACATCGAGGGTCTTGTCGCCGACGGTGAAGGCGGCTTCTGGCTGGCCAATGAAGGCGATCCGGCAAAGCTCGTCCCCCATGCCATCCTGCGCGTCGACGACAAGGGCGAGATCAAGCAGGAAATCGGCTTCCCGATGGAACTGCTCGCCCACCAGACCCGCTTCGGTCTCGAAGGCATCACTGCGGTCGGCGGAGGCGACGACCTGACGCTGGTGATGGCTGTCCAGCGCGAATGGGCCGACGACCCCAAGCGCCAGGTCAAGCTTTTGGCCTACAAGCCCAAGGCCAAGGAATGGTCGGCGGTGCGCTACCCGCTCGAAGCGACCGACGCTGGCTGGATGGGCCTGTCGGAGATCACCGCGCATGACGGCAAGCTCTACATCCTCGAACGCGACAACCAGATCGGCGACCTGGCCAAGGTGAAGCGCATCTATTCGGTGGCGCTCGATGCCTTCAAACCGGCCAAGCTCGGCGACGACCTGCCGTTGGTCGAAAAGACGCTGGTGCGCGACATCATCGGCGACTTGAAATCAGCCACCAACGGCTATGTCGTCGACAAGGTCGAAGGTTTCACCATCGACAGGAACGGCGATATCTTCGTCGCCACCGACAATGACGGCGTCGACGATTCTTCCGGCGAAACGCTGTTTTTACGCTTGGGCAACATCAGCGCCGTGAACTGAGGCTGTTATGCGGGGTGTCCCCCTCATCCGGCCGCTTCGCGGCCACCTTCTCCCCGCTGGGGAGAAGAGGCTGACTTCAACGCTGGCGAACTCCTCTCCCCTTGGGGAGAGGTCGGATTGCCCCGAATTGCTCTTCGCAATTTGGTTGGCAATCCGGGTGAGGGGGTACTTCCGCGAAGTGGGGCGTGGCACGGTCGCTTAGCCAGCGCGCGAGGTCTTGCCTGACGGGACATCGACAGCCGCGGTCTTCGCTGCGGCTGTTTTCGTGGATGGCATCCGCGGCGGTTTCCGCAGACCCAATCCGCAGCACATCGGTTGCGGCGTAGCCTAGGGCACCTCTACATATTCCGCCACGCTGACACCTTTGGGCACATCCAGCCCATCGGCACGCAAACCTTCGTATTGCGTCGCGAATTTCCGTTTCCACCTCAGGCACCGTCGCGCCGGTCGCGATGCAGCCGGGTAGATCCGGCACGTAAGCGGAAAAATTGTTTCCAGCTTTTTCGATCACCACCGCGTAACGCATGTCATCACTCCTTTAAACCGGACTGCTTGAGGATGCGATTCAGTGTTCCCGGTGCAATTCCTTCAGACGGCTTGCCGGCCACCGGAACTGGCGCTTGAGATCGCGGCCGTGCGCTCCGCCTTGGTTCGAGCAACCGCAATTGTCGACGCATTAGGCCCGAGCGATGGGATCGGCTGAAGGCCAAGGCGCGCTTTGCGGGATTCAAGTTCTAGCATGGCAGACCGTTCGACAGCTTCAGGTCTACCGTGAGGGGCACGTGATCGCTCAATCCGGCCGCGACAAAGTCATCGTAAGTACCCAGCCTTGCTGACGAAATCGCGAATCCTCGCGGCACAAATGCGTAATCGATGTGGGAGCCATGTCCTTGCTGCCAGCGATGGAAGTAGCTGGACGATGTCTCCGAACCGAATTTCTCGTCGCGAGTATGATGCCACGCGCTGATAACGCCGAGGCTTTCAAGGACATCCAGCACCCGACCGAAATGTCCGGCAGCACTTCTCTTTGCATCGAATTTGACCGATTGATTGAAATCACCCGCTAGGATCGCGCCTTTTTCGGAGATGAAGGCTGACAGCCTGGACAGCGCCCGAAGCGTCGGAGCAACGTAGTCGCCATCCTTCTTGGCACAGAGCCCGACCAGATGTAGCTGCTCCGAACCTCGAACGGCCCTGACGGGCAGAAAGAGCGACTCCTCGACAGCAATTTCCATGGTCTCGATTTTCCATCCGTTCATCCCTAGCACTGCCAAGCCATATCCGGGATGTGAACCGACCCAGAGACCGGAAGCATCGCCACCGACAAGAGATACGCAGTCCTTCGATGCCTCGGAGAGAACGACTATATCAGGCGCATGAGCGTTCAGGACTTTTGCTTTTCGATGAAACCCTCCAGCACAATTCCACGCTACCAGCCTCATGCTCTCGTTCGCCATTAGACGCGCCCTTGCCCAAATCACACCGTCCCGACCTCTGAACCAGCGGACGCTCATTGACAACAACGCATACGCATGATGTCGCTTCGATATCGGTTGCGGGGGTTCAAATTGGTTGCAATGTTGGTCGAAAGCGACGGGCAACACTCGTCGTCGTTCAGACGTACGCGTATTCGCGCTGGCGAAGGCACGCAGGATGAGAAGTGGCTGCAGACGCTGCTGTTTGCCCGTCCTGATCTGGTCATTCTCGACCGAATGGAAGCGGACGCGGGGGCTTTCGTTCCCATTGCTCGGGAGTTGCCGCTGGCGCGCGAAGGCGGTGTCGTTTTTCTGGACATTCTCGGGATCAGCCGATCCGGACGCCTGGTCCTGGTCGAATGCAAGCTTTGGCGCAATCCCCAAGCACGCCGCGAGGTGATCGCCCAGATACTTGAATATGCCGCGCTCGCCCGCGGATTGTCTTACGGTGACCTCACTGCAAAAGTGCGCCAGAGCACGGCACGGCGCTCTTCTGCCAATCCCATGTATGAACTTGCGAGGCAGAAGTGGCCGGACCTGGATGAAAGCGTTTTCGTTGATGCGGTCTCTCGCTCGCTTGACCTCGGCGATTTCCACCTGATCGTAGCAGGTGACGGCATCCGCTCCGACCTCCACGCGATCTCCGATCATTTGAACGCCTCCGGCCTGGCCGCGGCGCGATTCTCCTTGCTGGAAATCCAGCTCTGGAAAGACGACCAAGACCGCACGCTGATTGTTCCGTCCGTTCCCGTCAGGACGGAGGTCATTCAGCAGCGCGTGCTGATGACAGAGACGGGCCGACCGTTGCGCATTGAGGAAACTGGCGATGACGTAGCTGAGGCGAGCGAACAGGTGGTCGATCCCGAGCAGGCCAAGCAGCGGACATCTAACCGGATATTCTGGCAATCGTTCATTGACACCGTGAAGTTCGACCACCCTGACCAGCCAGTTCCGCGGCACGGAGGCAACAACTGGGTTCGAGTTCCGTTGCCGAAACCCGTGAAATGGATGACGGCTTACCGAAGCCGGGACAAGCTGGGACTGTTTCTCGCCCTGTCAGATGATGAGGGCTTTGCGTTTTATGAATGGCTCGAAGGGCAGGCCGACGCTCTCAGGCAGGAAAGCGGCCTTCCACTGACGTTCGAGCAAGGTCCGAGTGGATCGAACAAGGGGCAGGTCAGCCTCACCGTGCCAAAAGCGGAACTTGTCGATGACATCGCCCAGCTTGAATGGCTGCGCGAAGGTGCCAACAGGCTGGTCACGCTGTTTCGGCCGCTGATCTCGCGTTGGGTGGAGCAAGCTGCCTGACGCCTGCAGCACAGCCCAGCGAGCGGCCGGGACAGTCAGTGCGGAAAGCGGGGCGTTGCTCTCGGAAACCGGAACGGCTTAGATCGAGGCTCGGCCGCAGAGGAAATCGATGATGGTCTTCGCCTCGTCGAGCGTTTGCGGGAAAAAGCGGCTCAACGCCAGGCCTTTGAGCTCGGGAACATTGAGGTTGGAATTCCGGCCCCTTTCGGCTGGATACGCTTCTCCGGCGATGTGCGAGAAGCAGTCATGATCGACATCGGCGGCCCGGGTCCAGATCGGCTGCTTGCTCTTAGAAGTCTTGTCCAGAGCCAAGCTCGAATGTCAGCGATTGCATGACGACGGATTGGACGGAGCGCCGAGGTAATCTCGCCCGATGCCGCATCAGCCTGTCGCTCCGACCAAACGTCGTTTCGCCCGCTCGATGCGCCGCGAGCCAACGGAGGCGGAAGACCGCCTGTGGCACGAGCTGCGCGGACGCAGGCTCGATCGCATCAAATTCCGGCGTCAGGTTCCGATCGGCAGATTCATCGCCGATTTCGTTTGCGCCGAGGCCAGGCTGATCGTCGAGATCGACGGCAGCCAGCATGCGGATTCAAACTACGATCGGGAACGAGACGGCGAATTGAAGGCGAGGGGCTTTCGGGTGCTGCGTTTCTGGAACGACGAGGTGCTGCGGGATTTGAACGCCGTCTGCGACACCATCATCGCTTATGTCGGCGACCAGAGTTTGCAGCCGTGGCGATAGCGCGGTCTTGCCTTCTCCCCTTGTGGGAGAAGGTGGATCGGCGCGCAGCGCCGAGACGGTTGAGGGGTGTTGGAAGGATCGCCAACGGTGCCAAGCTGGAGCACCCCTCATCCGACCGCTTCGCGGCCACCTTCTCCCCTTGTGTAGGGGGAGAAGGGGGAGCCAAGCTCGAACGTCAGCGATTTGCGTGACGATTGTGTCTGCGGGATTTGAAACGCTGTCTGCGACACCATCATCGCTTATGTCGGCGATGAGAGTTTGCAACCGTGGCGGTAATAGCGCGGTCTTGCCTTCTCCCCTTGTGGGAGAAGGTGGATCGGCGCGCAGCGCCGAGACGGTTGAGGGGTGCTGGACGGAGTGCGGTTTTTGCCACACTGGAACACCCCTCATCCGACCTCGCTTTCGCGGGGCCACCTTCTCCCACAAGGGGGGAGAAGGGAAGGAGCTGCGCCTGATCACGGCGCTTGGCAATTCGGCCCGATCTTACGACTGGGCCGATCATGTTGCGTTTTAGCGGTGCAGATTTTCAGCTGCACCCGCTCGTAGCCCCACAGGTATCGCATTTCTCGCACGTGCCGTTCCGCACCATCGTAAAGTTGTGGCATTCGGAGCATTCGTTGCCGGTGTAGCCCTGCATCAAGGATTGCTGACGCCTTGTAGCGGCAAGCGCCTTGGCCTCGGCCGCTTCTTTCGCGGCATCGTCGGTGAACAGCCCAGTCGGGTCGGTTGCTTCTTCGTAGACGATGTCCTCGACCAGTTCCCTGGCCCGCTCTTCGTAGTCTCGCTTATAGGCGATCGCTTCGTCGCTGGCCGGCTTCAGTGCCAGCACGTTGGAGCCTGAGAACGCCGTCGGCGCCGAGCGAGTGGTAGCGGGAGAGGGACTTGAACCCCCAAATCCCTTGGGGTCGGCACCCATGCCCGATACCAGCTTGACGGGCGAGACGCCGCGGGTCAGCCCCTTCGAGAACGGCGTCGCCTTGCCTTCGTTGATGCCGCGGCCGAGTGCGGTCTTGTCGAAATCCGACTGGTCGACATGGGCGAGGTCGTGGCGGGCAAGATAGGACACGGCAAGTTCGCGGAACACGTAGTCGAGGATCGACGTGGCGTTCTTGATGGCGTCGTTGCCCTGCACCATGCCGGCCGGCTCGAATTTGGTGAAGGTGAAGGCTTCGACATATTCCTCGAGCGGCACGCCATATTGCAGGCCGAGCGAGATGGCGATGGCGAAGTTGTTCATCATTGCCCGGAAGGCCGCACCTTCCTTGTGCATGTCGATGAAGATCTCGCCAAGGCGACCGTCGTCGAATTCGCCGGTGCGCAGATAGACCTTGTGGCCGCCGACGACCGCTTTCTGGGTATAGCCCTTGCGGCGGTTCGGCAGTTTTTCGCGGTCGCGGTAGAGGCGTTCGACGACGCGCTCGACGATCTTTTCAGTCACCTGCACGGCGCGCTGTGAAGCCGGTGCTCCGATCAGCTGCTCGACGGCATCGTCCTCGTCGTCTTCGACGTCGGCAAGCAGCGAGGCGTTGAGCGGCTGCGAGAGTTTCGAGCCGTCGCGATAGAGCGCGTTGGCCTTCAGCGCCAGCTTCCACGACAGCATGTAGGCGCCCTTGGCGTCTTCCACCGTCGCGTCGTTCGGCATGTTGATGGTCTTGGAAATTGCGCCGGAGATGAAGGGCTGCGCCGCCGCCATCATCTGGATGTGGCTGTTGATCGACAGCGAACGCTTACCGATCTTGCCGCACGGGCTGGCGCAGTCGAACACCGGCAGATGTTGGTCTTTCAGAAATGGTGCTCCCTCGAGGGTCATCGCTCCGCAGACATGGATGTTGGCGGCCTCGATGTCCTTCTTCGAGAAGCCGAGCGCCGGCAGCATCTCGAACGAGAAATCGTTGAGCTGCTCGTCGGTGAAGCCAAAGGTCTCCTTCACCCAGTCGGCACCCAGTGTCCACTGGTTGAAGACGAACTTGATGTCGAAGGCCGACTTCAACGCGGCGTTAAGTGCCGCGATCTTGTCGTCGGTAAAACCCTTTGCCCTGAGCGAGCCGGGATTGATGGCAGGCGCCTGGTTCAGATTGCCGTGGCCGACCGCATAGGCTTCGATCTCGGCGATCTGGCTTTCCGAATAGCCGAGCGTGCGCAGCGCTTCAGGGACGGCGCGGTTGATGATCTTGAAGTAGCCGCCGCCGGCCAGCTTCTTGAATTTCACCAGCGCGAAGTCGGGCTCGATGCCGGTGGTGTCGCAATCCATGACCAGGCCGATCGTGCCGGTCGGCGCGATCACGGTCGCCTGCGCATTGCGGTAGCCATGCTCCTCGCCGAGTTCGATGGCGCGGTCCCAGGCGGCCTTGGCATGGGCGGCAAGCTCCGGCTGCTTCAGGTCGGAGGCGACCAGCGGCACCGGGTTGACGGCGAGTTTCTCGTAGCCGTCTCTGTCGCCATAGGCGGCGCGGCGATGGTTGCGCATGACGCGCAGCATGTTCTGCGCATTGCGGTCGTAGTCGGGGAAGGCGCCGAGCTCGGCGGCCATTTCGGCCGAGGTGGCATAGGCCGTGCCGGTCATGATTGCGGTGAGTGCTGCGCAGATGGCGCGGCCCTCGTCGGAATCATAGGGAATGCCCGAGGTCATCAGCAGGCCGCCAATATTGGCGTAGCCGAGGCCGAGCGTGCGGTATTCGTAGGAAAGCTTGGCGATCTCCTTCGACGGGAACTGCGCCATCATGACGGAAATTTCCAGCACCATCGTCCACAGCCGGACCGTGTGCTCGTAGGCTGATACATCGATGGTGCCGTCCGCGTTGCGGTAGGGCAGCAGGTTGATCGAGGCCAGGTTGCAGGCGGTGTCGTCGAGGAACATGTATTCCGAGCACGGGTTGGACGCCCGGATCGCACCGGCCGCGGCGCAGGTGTGCCAGTCGTTCATCGTCGTGTTGAAGTGCAGGCCCGGGTCGGCCGACGCCCAGGCGGCATAGCCGATCTTTTCCCACAAATCCCTGGCCTTCAGCGTCTTCAGCACCTTGCCGTCCTTGCGGGCGGTGAGGTGCCAGTCGGCATCCTCTTCGACGGCGCGCAGGAAATCGTCCTTCAGCGAGACCGAATTGTTGGAGTTCTGGCCCGAAACCGTGAGGTAGGCATCCGAATCCCAGTCGGTGTCGTAGGTCTTGAACGACATCGAGGTGTAGCCCTGCCTGGCGAACTGGATGACGCGGTAGATGTAGTTCTCCGGCACCCCGTCCTTCTTGGCCAGCTTGATTTCACGCTTCAGCGCGGTGTTGATCGCCGGGTCGAAGCAATCGTCGTCCTGGCCTTCGCAGTTGATGCAGGCCTTCATGATCGCTTCGAGGTGCTTCTTAACGATCTTCGAGCCGGTGACCAGCGACGCGACCTTCTGCTCCTCATTGACCTTCCAGTCGATGAATTCCTCGATATCGGGATGGTCGGCGTCGACGATGACCATCTTTGCGGCGCGGCGCGTCGTGCCGCCCGACTTGATGGCGCCCGCCGCGCGGTCGCCGATCTTGAGGAAGCTCATCAGGCCGGACGAACGGCCGCCGCCGGACAGTTTTTCGCCTTCGCCGCGCAGGAACGAGAAGTTGGAGCCGGTGCCGGAGCCGTATTTGAACAGGCGCGCTTCACGCACCCAAAGGTCCATGATGCCGCCTTCGTTGACGAGATCGTCCTGCACGCCCTGGATGAAGCAGGCATGCGGCTGCGGATGCTCGTAGGAAGACTTCGACTTGGTCAGCTTGCCGGTGAACGGGTCGACATAGAAGTGGCCCTGGCTCGGGCCGTCGATGCCGTAGGCCCAGTGCAGGCCGGTGTTGAACCATTGCGGCGAGTTCGGCGCAACGCGCTGGGTGGCCAGCATATAGGCGAGCTCGTCGCGGAAGGCGCGCGCGTCTTCCTCCGAGTTGAAGTAGCCGCCCTTCCAGCCCCAATAGGTCCAGGTGCCGGCAAGACGGTTGAAGACCTGGCGGGCATCGGTCTCGGAGCCGTAGCGCTCGGCCTCCGGCAGCTTTGCCAGCTCGGCCTCGTCGGCTACGGAGCGCCACAGGAAGGAGGGGACGTCGTTCTCCTCGACCTTCTTCAGCCGTGCCGGCACGCCGGCCTTGCGGAAATATTTCTGCGCCAGGATGTCGGCGGCAACCTGGCTGAACTGAGCCGGCACATCGATATTGTCCAAGCGGAACACCACCGAGCCATCCGGATTCTTGATCTCCGAAAGCGCCTTGCGGAATTCGATCTCCGAATAAGCAGACTGCCCCTGCTTGGTGAAACGACGCTCGATGCGCATTGGTCCTATCCCTTGCTTGTCTACATATAGCGCCTTTCCCAGGGGATTTCTGCCCCCCATTTCGAAACGCGCATGTCCGCCGTCTGCCGGCGTTCGAAAACGGCCGGCTCCTTTTCACAGGCTCCGCCCGCCCTGCTGGTCGAACTCCTTGCGAAGTAGCCGTCCAACGCGCCGACGGACCCTGCGGGTCCCTCAAAACTGAAACTTTTTTGCGACTCCCTCAATCGAGGGAACTTCACACTATCTAGCGTCGAACCTACCTGCAAACACTAAATATAGTATTAACAGACAATTTATTCCAGTCCGACATTTTTCCCTTTCGTCCCCAAAAAACCCCACAATCCCGACGCCTCCGCCGGCCTCGTAGCCAGGCGGAAATGCGGCCAAACGCACTTAGTCCGGGAAAAAAGACCGGGCTCAGAACTTTCCGGTCGCGCTCTCAACAGGGGCGCATGGCCTATAAAAGGCGACTCGTTTTACGCCGTCAAGGATTCGTTTGCGTAGCTTTTGTGACCCCAACATCTTGTGTGTCACATATGTGGATAACGGGGATAGAAGTGGCGCGGAGGATTTCGATTTTTACCAACGCGGGAGGCCAACGACCGTGACGACGCATGCCAAAGCCGTGGTGGCGAAATCGATTCTCTTCGCCAAAGAGCATCGCCGGCGATGCGCGGCAGGTGCGCGGCTTTGGCCGGGTGCGCCTGGTTTTGCTCAGGAGAATTGGTACGGGTCGGCACAGAAATAGGCGATGATCTGGCCGAGGTCCGGCTCGTTGACCATGCGCGCGGCCTCGGCGGGGCTGACCCATTTGCGGATGCGCGACCGCTTTTCTTTCCACCGGCCGGCGACCTTTTCGACCTGCAGCGGAAACACCAAAACCTCGCAAGGCACTTCCTCCCCGGAAGCCAAAGCCTTGGCATAGAAGTAGCGACCGGCTTCGTGGTGGGAGACCGTGCCGCGCAGTCCGGCTTCCTCGCCGGCCTCGCGCGCCGCCGCTTCGCAAAGCAGTTCCTTGGCCTCGGGCCAGCCCTTGGGAAGCACCCAGCGACCGGTATCGCGGCTGGTGATCAACATGATCTCGACGCCATGCCCGGTGTCGCGCCAGGGCAATGCTGCAACCTGCAGGCGGCACGGCGCTGCACCGAAGAGCCGCTGAACCCTTTCGGCCAAATGGTTGTGCGTTGCTGGCCTCGTCAACATCGTAGAAGCTTGCCCCAGCCTCCAGAATCACTTGTCTCGTGAATCTTACAGTTGATCATAAGCAATAAAAGTAAAAAACCTCACACGAACTGGTTAACCACACCAACAGGCATATTGTGCGCCGCGGCACTCTTTCAAGACGTGCTCGCCGGCAAGAAGTGCTCCGGCGTGTCCCGGAAGAAAAAGGCAGTTGCCGCGAATCAGCCGGCGTGGTCGTCGGCGATCGGCTTCTGGTAGGTGAAGCCCATATCCCACGGAAAATAGATCCAGGTGTCCTGGCTGACCTCGGTGACGAAGGTGTCGACCATCGGCCTGCCTTTCGGCTTGGCGTAGACGGTGGCGAAATGCGCCTTGGGCATCATGGCGCGCACGATGCCCGCGGTCTTGCCGGTGTCTGTCAGGTCGTCGATGATCAATACGCCGGCGCCGTCATCGGCGAGCAGTGCCGGCGTGACCTCCTTCAGCACCTGCAACTGCCCCTGGCTGGCATAGTCGTGATAGGAGGCGACGCAAACCGTCTCGATGACCCGGATGCCGAGTTCACGCGAGATGATCGCGGCCGGAACCAGGCCGCCGCGCGTGATGCAGACGATCGCTTTCCACTGGCCTTTGTTGGCGCCGGCAAGGCGCCAGGCGAGCGCACGCGCGTCGCGGTGGAACTGATCCCACGAGACAGGAAAGGCCTTTTCGGGAAGGGACATTTTTTTGCGCACTCCGCAGCGCGCCAAAAACGCGCGCAGACACTTGAAGGAACGCGCGGAATTAACTGGAAAGCCTTGGCCTTGGCAAGGGCGATGCAAGACAGGGCGGCGGCAGGCGATCCCTGTGGACTTGCCGCCTGTGGACTTGCCGCTTGTGGATTTACCGCGACAGGAAAGCTGCCACGGGCAGGGTGCGCAGCACCGTGCGGGTGACGCCGCCGAACAGAAGCTGGCGCAGCCAGGAATGGCTGTAGGCGCCGAGCACGAGCAGGTCGGCGCCGGTTTCGGCAACCCTGGTCTGGAGCACCTCGTCGACCGAGAGGCCGGCCGATTGCAGCACCGAGACGCTGACCGTGGCGCCATGCCTGGACAGGGCGGCGGCGATTTCGGCGCCGGCCGCCTCCGGGGCTTCGTCGAGCGTATCCGGCGGGTCGATGACGACAATATCGGTTTTTTCGGCCTCGATGATGAAGGGCAGGGCGTCGAAGGCGGCGCGCGCGGCTTCCTTGCTGCCATTCCAGGCGAGCAGCACATGCTTGAAGCTGGTGATGAGCGGGCCTGAGTGAGGCACGACCAGCACCGGCCGGCCGGCGTCGTAGACCAGCGTGTCGACATCGGCGCTGGGATCGCCGCCCGACTCGCGCTGCGCGGCGATGATCAGGTCCGCGGTGCGAACGGTTGGGATGCCGGTCAGCGCGCTGTCTCCGGAAAAGCTCTCGAGGCTGCGCCACTCGAAGGACAGGCCGGAATCCCCGACATGCCGGAGGAAAACCGCCCGCAGTTTTTCAGCGCGTTCCTTGTTCATGTCGGCCGAAACCTGTAGGAACTCGGTGTCGGGAAAGCCGGTGGCCGAGGTGTAGGGGACGGGAAGCGCTTCGGCATGAATACCGATGAGATGGCTCTGAAACCTGTCGGCAAGCGGAATGGCGCATTCGAGCACGCGCTCCGCGTCCTGTTCGTTCTGCAGTATGGCGACGATGGTCTTGAATCGCATGGTAACCCCTCAATTTACGGCGATTGAAACTCGCCCGCATGAAACGTCACTGCACTATGCTTGGTTCCGGCTAACCCGGATACGGGCTGATGCATGTCGCCCAAAAACATACCCTCGGGCACGAGGTGCGCAGCGGTTTTGGGATAACGACATGCATAAAGACAAGAACCTAAAGCGCGTTGCATAAAATCCTCTCAGACGCGACGCGCTTTAGATCAACTGGCCGCGCTGGTGAGGCCTGCGACCATCGCTTCGACATCGGCGCGGGCGGCGTCCAGCGCTTCCTGGCTGCGGGCGCGGACGACCAGCTCGGTCCAGAACTTGCCGTCGCTGTATTTCGGGTAGGAGCCGATAATCGTGTCCGGATGCGCCCTCTGGATGTCGCCCAGCGGTCCGCCGACCAGTCCTTCGCCGAACGGACAGTGCACCGTGGCCGACAGCATTCTGGTGCCGGCCTTGAGCGTCGGCACGACATTGTCGAGCATCGCCTGGAAAATCGCCGGCACCCCGGCCGTTACATGGACGTTGCCGATGCGAAAGCCCGGCGCGATCGACACAGGATTGTCGATATGGTCGGCACCGCGCGGCATCCGCGCCATGCGCTTGCGCGCCTCGGTATATTCGATGCCGCGCGCGGCATAGCTCGCTTCCAGCATGGCATAGGCCTTGGCGTCGTATTCGCAAGGCACGCCGAAGGCCTTGGCAATGGCGTCCGCGGTGATGTCGTCATGCGTCGGACCAATGCCGCCGGTCGTGAAAACATAGGTGTACCGGGCACGCAGGGCGTTCACTGCGGCGACGATCTCGTCTTCCTCGTCGGCAACGATGCGCACCTCCTTCAGGTCGATGCCGATCGCCGTCATAATGTCGGCGAGGTGGCCGATATTCTTGTCCTTGGTGCGGCCGGACAATATTTCGTCGCCAATGACGAGCATGGCTGCGGTGACGATTTCAGGCATTGGAGGCTCCGGCAGAAGGTCAGTTGAGATAACGCGGCGGATGGTTGGCGGCAATGCCCGTATTGATAACGCTGCTCCAGCAGAGCAATCGCACTGAGTCGGCGCCGCCCCTCATTGCCCTGCCGGGCATTTCTCCCCGTATAGTGACGGGGAGAAAGACGCCTTCCCAAAGGATTTCGCCAATCTCCAGCGTTGCAGAGCCGAGGCCGCGGCCAGCCGCTTCTCCCCGTCACTAAACGGGAGAAGGTGCCGGCAGGCGGATGAGGGGCGGCGCCGACTTCGACAATTGGCCAGTCGAGCGCCGACTGCGGCAGGCGCTATTCCTTCACCGCACCGGTCATCGAGGAAACGTAGTGCTCGACAAAGAACGAATAAAGCACCACCACCGGCAGCGAGCCGATCAGGGCTCCGGCCATCAGCGCTCCCCACTCATAGACGTCGGAGCGGACAAGTTCCGTGAGCACCCCGACCGGCACGGTCTTGTTTTCGGACGACTGGATGAACGTCAGCGCATAGATGAATTCGTTCCATGACAGGGTGAATGCGAAGATGCCGGCCGAAATCAGGCCGGGCACCGACAGCGGCAACACGATCTTCATGAGGATCTGCCAGCGGCTCGCCCCGTCGATGAGCGCGCATTCTTCCAGTTCGAACGGGATGGAACGGAAGTAACCCATCAGCAGCCAGGTGCAGAAAGGCACCAGGAAGGTCGGGTAGGTGAGGATGAGCGCGAAGGGGGTGTCGTAAAGCCCAAGGTTAAACACCATCACCGACAGCGGGATGAACAGGATCGAGGGCGGCACGAGATAGGCGAGGAAGATCGCCAGCCCAACCTGCCGCGCCCCCGAAAACCTCAGCCGTTCGATCGCATAAGCCGCGAACACCGCAGCCAGCAGCGACAGGAACGTGGCGGCGGTGGAGATGATGATCGTGTTGAGCAGCCAGCCCGGATAGGACGTGTCGAACAAGAGATAGCGGATGTGCTCGAATGTCGGATGCACGACCCAGAACGGATTGAAATTGGCGTAGTCGGTCATCTCGTGATTGGGCTTAATCGCCGTGATCGTCATCCAGTAGAACGGGAACAACAGCACGATGACGAACACCAGCAACGGCAGATAGACCGTCACCACGCGCCGCGGCAGGCTCTGAAGGTAGCCCATGCCGCCTTCGTCGAGTTCCTGCCGTTTCGTTTTTTTGATCGCGGCGCTCTTGATCTCGGCCCTCTTGATCTCAGCCATGTCAGTCTCCTCCGCCCTGCTGCCATTTGCGGCGTTGCAGGCCGAAATAGCTGAACAGGATTGCCGCAAGCAGGAACGGGATCATGGCGACCGCGATGGCGGCGCCCTCGCCAAGCTGGCCTCCCGAAATGCCGCGCTGAAACGACAATGTCGCCATCAGATGGGTGGCATTGACCGGTCCGCCGCGGGTCAGCACATAGATCAGCTGGAAATCGGTGAACGTGAACAGCACCGAAAACGTCATGGTGATGGCGATGATCGGCGTCAGCAGCGGCAGGGTCACAAAACGGAACAATTGCCAGCGACTGGCACCGTCGAGCGTGGCGGCCTCGTAAAGCGACTGGGGTATGGTCTGCAAGCCGGCTAGCAGCGTGATGGCGACGAACGGAATGCCGCGCCACACATTGGCCGCGATCACCGAAGCGCGCGCGTTCTCCGGATCGCCGAGGAAATTGATGCGATGGTCGATCAGCCCCATTTCCATAAGCGCCCAGGACAGGATGGAGAACTGCGAATCGTAGATCCACCAGAAGGCGATGGCCGACAGCACCGTCGGCACCACCCATGGCAGCAGCACGATCGCGCGGAAGAACGATTTGAAGGGAAGGTTCTGGTTGAGGATAAGCGCCAGCCAGAGGCCGAGCGCGAACTTCAGGATCGAGGCGCTTATCGTGTAGAGCAAGGTGTTGAAGACGGAGAGCCAGAAGACGGCGTCATCCGACAGATATTGGTAGTTTTCGATGCCTATGAAGATACCGGGGCGGCCGATGCGGGCATCCGTGAAGCCGAGCCAGATGCCGAGCCCGAGCGGATAGGTCAGGAAGACCAGCAGCAGCGCTGCCGCCGGCAGCATGAAGCCGAAGCCAAGCGCGTTGCGGCTGTCGGCCAGGAGCGACAGGCTCCGCGACAGGATCGATGGACGCGGCTGAACGGCAGCGGACGACACGGCCATGGGACGGCTCCTCATACGGTCTGCTGGCATGGTGGCCTGGGAGGCCGCCACGCGATTCTGGGAATCAGACCGGGCAGCGCGGTCGCTGCTGCCCGGCTCGGCTGTGATCAAACGCGATAGTAGCGGTTGGCGCGTTTCTCCGCCTCTTCCATCGCCTCCTGCGGCGTCGCCTGGCCCGTCACCGCCTTGGCGAACATGTCGACCAGGACATAGTCGGCCATGGTCGCCGCCGAAGCGTAGCCGAGCGGCCCGGCATAACCGTTGGGACGCAGCGTCGCCGAGGCTTTGGCGTAAGCTGCGTTGTTCGGGTCAGCCGTCCACACCGGATTGTTGTCGAAGGCTTTGAGTGTCTGGCAGCAGTAGCCGGCCGAGGAGGTGATCCACTCCGCCATTTGCTGTTCCTCGAACATGAACTGCAGATAGGCCTTGGCCGCGTTGGGGTAGGGCGTGTAGTCGAAGATCACGGCCGTGGTCACCTGGAACAGCTCGACCGATTTTCCGACGGGACCGATCGGCAGGCTGGTCGTGCGCATGTCCTTGGCGATTTCAGCCAGTTTCGGATCATTGTCCTTGTTGGTCTTGGCCGTGTTATACACGGAAATGCCGTTGGCGATCACGCCCAGTTCGCCGGCCAGGAAGGCGCGGTTGTTGTTCACGTCGAGCCAGCTTTCGGTGCCGGGGATGAAGGTCTTGTAGAGTTCCTGCGCGTATTCGATCGCCTTGAGCGTCTCGGGGCTGCTGATAGTCACCTTTCCGCTCTCGTCGACCATCTGGCCGCCATGGCTCCAAAGCAGCCAGTGAGCATAGTTGTTGCCGTCGCCGACGCCATGGCCGTGTGTGAAACCCGCCGGATGGCCCTTCGCCTGCAAGGCCTTGCAAAGCTCGAGGAAGCCCGCGGTGTCCTTCGGAAATTCCGAGAAGCCAGCCTCCTTCACCCAGCTTTCCCGATAGACGATGGCATTGCCAATGGTGGCCAGCGGCAGGCCGAGGAACTTTCCCTCGCGCGTCGCATATTGCTTTGGTCCGTCGTGCCAGCCGCCGTACTTGGAGCCGAGATACTCACCCAGTTCCGACACGTCGTGCAGCTTGTCGGGGTACTGGTGCGGGTCGTCGAACCAGACCAGCATCAGATCTGGACCGGAGCCGACATTGGCGGCGACCGCCGCCTTGGGGCGAATGTCCTCCCAGCTTTCCTTGTCGACGCGGACCTCGACGCCTGTCGCCTCGGTGAACCGCTTGGTGTTGGCCAGCCATTGGTCTTCATCGCCCTGAACGAACGGCGACCAGCGCAGCATCCGCAGCTTTGCGCCGTCTTCGGGCTTGTACGTCAACCCCTCCTGGGCAAAGGCGGAAGAGCCGACGATGCGGCTTCCCAAGGCTCCCGCCGCCACGCCGGCAGTCGTGCGAATCACGTCACGTCTGGTGAATTTCATGCTCGTTTCCTCCTGTTTATTTCCACGCTGTGGTTTTACTGCCGGGCGCGCATTTCAAAGCGCTGCCCGGTTTCGCCATGAAAGAGATGGATGAGGCCCGGCTCGGCCGTGAGCCGTACGGTCTCGCCCGGCGTGAAGGAATGGCGCTCGCGGAAATTGGCGACGATCTCGTCACCGCCGGCCGTCCGGCCGATGAGCTGCACTTCCGACCCGGTCGGCTCGACCACCACGACTGTGACTGGAATGCCTTCGTCCTGGGATAGCCGCAGATGCTCGGGGCGTATCCCCAGCACCACCTGCTCGCCGCTGCCGGTCGACGGTACTGCGGCCAGCGGCAGGGAAATCCCGCCGGAGCCGCGAAAATGCGGTGAGCCGCCATCCGTCACGATTTCGCCCCTCAGCATGTTCATGGCGGGCGAGCCGATAAAGCTGGCGACAAAGAGGTTGTTGGGCCGGTCGTAGAGTTCCAATGGCGGCCCGATCTGCTCGACGATGCCGTCATGCATGACCACGATCTTGTCGGCCATGGTCATGGCCTCGATCTGGTCGTGGGTGACATAGACCGTCGTGGTCTTCAGGCGCTGGTGCAGTTCCTTGATCTCGGCGCGCATCTGCACCCTGAGCTTGGCGTCGAGATTGGACAGCGGCTCGTCGAACAGGAAGACCGCCGGATCGCGCACGATCGCTCGGCCCATGGCGACGCGCTGGCGTTGGCCGCCGGAAAGCTGCCTGGGATAGCGCTCCAGCAATGGCACCAGCCCCAGGATTTCGGCGGCGCGCTTGACGCTGGCAGCGCTTGCGGCTTTCGCAACACCCTTGAGCATCAGCGAGAACGCCATGTTCTCGGCGACGGTCATGTGCGGGTAGAGCGCGTAGTTCTGGAACACCATGGCGACGTCGCGCTCTTTTGGCGCAACGTTGTTGACGACGCGCTCGCCAATCGCGATCTGGCCGCGCGAAATCTTTTCCAGGCCGGCGATCATCCTGAGAAGGGTCGACTTTCCGCAGCCCGACGGCCCGACCAGCGTGACGAACTCGCCATCCTCTATGTCGACGCTGACACCGTGGAGGATTTCGACCGTTCCGAATGATTTGTAGACATCGCCAATCGCGACAGACGCCATCGATTTCCTCCCGAATGCTTCCTGCGACGTCTTCGAAGGAAACCGCTTTCCTGACTGGCCGCGGCAGTTCCCAAGCTCCTCCCTGGTCACGCGCGATGATGAAACGGTAGCGCTACCAGACTGCCCTGTAAAGCGGCTGCGTGGCAAGCGCCCTTCTTCGTCGCGCGTGATTGTGGGCGTCCCTGGCAGGGCCGAAATTCGCCAAGTCCGGGATCATGACAAGAGCATAACTTGTCAAGCCCCAGCTCTTACAACCAGAGACGCGAAAAGCCATCCGCAAACGACACTTGCCTAGTCGGAAACTTCGGTTTGCGGCCGGTCCCGGCCGTCGGCAAGCTCGTCGTGCCATTTGCCGTCGGCGTCCTCGTACTGGATGCCGTCGGTGGTGCCGGCGACCTGCTGTTCGGCCGAAGCGATCTCGGCGGCGCGCAGTGCGTCCTCGTGGGTAGGGAACGTCTCCGAAAAGGTCTCGCCGACCTTATAGGCCCAGCCCCCGTCATGCTCGACGATCTTGTAGGTCAGCTTGGCCATGAAATCCTCCAGTGGAAAAAGCTCGGTTTGCTCAATGCAGTTTGCCTTGGGGCAGTTTGCCTTGGGGCAATTTGCCTTCGGGCAGTTTGCCTTCGGGCAATCTCTCGTCGGGAACTAGCACGTCCGATTCCTTGGCGGCCTCGACCAATGCCCGGCGCGCATCCGCTGTCGAACGATAACCTTCCAGCACTTTTAGGCAAGTGTCGAGAGCATCGCGATGCCGAGGGCCACGATTGAGTGGCCAGACGGTCATCAGGCACTCCGCCGCTTCCTGCGTGCTGCGGATCTCGCGGTATTTGCCAACATGGCCAAGTTCGACCACGACCGGCTTTTCAAAGGGCTTGCTGTCCATCATCGCCGCCAACGCGGAGCGGCCAATTTGGTTGCACGCCCCTCGGCGTGCGTAAATGTCTCGGGGGTAGCGGTTGTTTGGGCGGCAGCCATGCAATCGGGCCGGTCAGCCGGCCGCCTTCATCCAGTGCTGCATCGTCGTCACCGAGCGGGCAAGCTGCGGCGCCGGCTGGATTTTTTCGCCGAAGGTGGCCGCGGCGCGCCACGCCCAGCGCGGATCGGCGAGAAAGGCGCGGGCCAAAGCCACCATGTCGGCACGGCCCTCGGCGACGATCGCCTCGGCCTGCTTCGGATCGTCGATCAGGCCGACGGCCCGTGTCGGGATGCCAGCTCCGTTGCGAACGGCTTCCGCCAGATGCACCTGGTAGCCGCGACCTGTCGGCAGCTTCTGCAGGGGCGAATTGCCGCCGCTCGAGCAGCAGAGATAGGCGACCCCCGCTGATTTCAGCGCCTTGGCCACTTCGATCGCGTCCTCGATGTCGAAGCCGCCATCGACCCATTCCTTCACCGACAGGCGCGCCCCGAGCATCAGCTTGGGCACTGCCTTTCTCACCGCCTTGGCGATCTCGACGACAAAACGCATGCGGTTTTCCAGCGAGCCGCCCCAGCGGTCGGTGCGCTGGTTGGAAAGCGGCGACAGGAACTGGAAGATCAGATAGCCGTGCGCGGCGTGCAATTCGATGAAGTCGAAGCCGGCACGTTCGGCCCGCCTTGCCGCCTCGGCGAAGCGCTCGATGATCTGCAGGATCTCCTCCTCCTCCAGCGCCCGCGGCACCTGCCAGCCCGTGTCGTAGGCGATTGCCGAGGCCGACACGATCGGCCACGGGTCTTGATCGGCCTTCAGCGGCCCTCCGCCTTCCCAAGGTTTTTGGTTGGAGGCCTTGCGGCCGGCATGGGCAAGCTGCGTGCCGAATTTGGTGCCGGGGGCGGCGACGCGCCTGGCGGCATCGAGCGCGCGCCGGGCGGCGGCCTCGTTGTCGTCGGAATAAAGGCCGAGGCAGCCATGCGAGATGCGGCCGCGCCGCTCGACGTCGGTCATCTCGACGGTGACCATGCCGGCGCCGGACATCGCCAGGTTCATCCAGTGATACAGGTGCCAGTCGCTGGCCGAGCCGTCTTCGGCGGAATACTGGCACATCGGCGCCACGGCGATGCGATTGGGAAAGGTCAGGCCGTCAAGCGTGATCGGCTGGAAAAGGGAAGGGGTCATGAGGAAAACTCCGGGGAGGGGCTGTCGCTATTTAGGCGGTGGTTTGCGCCTGCGCCATACACGAGGCGGTGAAGGACGCCGCTGGGTGCCGGGCAGAGCGACCTGTCAAGACTTGGGTTCCTCGCCCACCGCGAAGCGGCCGGAGAGGGGGCTTTCGTAAGGCGCGGCCCCTCTCCGTCTCGGCGCCGCCGAGCCACCTCTCCCCACTCCCGTGGGGCGAGGAACCCAAGCTGGATGAAGCCGCGATCCTTCCCCTGAAGCGATTTCCCTGAATTGCTGTCGGGATTGCGCGAATGCCAGATCACCGCTACGCCTCGCCGGCAACACGGAGTTCACCATGGAAGACCGCATTCGCATCCGTTCGGAAGAAGTCCTTTCCGACGACTGGGCCGTCCTGAAAAAGACCGTCCTCGATTATCGCCGGCGCGACGGGCAATGGGAGACGCAGATTCGCCAGACCTACGATCGCGGCGACGGCGCGGTGATCCTGCCTTACGACCCGGAGCGCTCGACGGTTCTGCTCGTGCGGCAGTTCCGCTACGCGGCCTACGCCACCGGCCACCGCGAGCCGCTGATCGAGGCCTGCGCCGGCCTGCTCGATGAACATGATCCCGAAACCTGCATTCGCAAGGAGGCGGAAGAGGAACTCGGCTATCGACTGAAGGACGTAGAGCGGCTGTTTTCCCCCTTTATGAGCCCTGGCAGCGTGACCGAGCGGCTCTGGTTTTTCGTCGCGCGCTATTCGCCGACCGACCGCATCTCCGACGGTGGCGGCGCGCCGGGAGAAGGCGAAGACATCGAGGTTCTGGAAATGCCGCTCGACGAAGCGCTGGCCGGCATCTACGACGGCAGCATCATCGACGCCAAGACCATCATCCTGATCCAGCATCTGAAGCTGAACCCGATCCGGGTGTGAGGGCCTTAATTGCTTTCCGCAACGGGCTGAGATGCAACTGAAGCTGAGATGCAACAGGAGGAAAGCAGATCCATGATTGTCAAAAACTTGCCGAAGTGGTTCGGTGCAACTTCGATGGCCGTCTTTCTCCTGGCATCGATTACCCCGTCACACGCAGAATCCTATTCCAACCTGCAAGGCAAGGGATACAAGACCGGCAAGCTGTCGCGAGGTTCATCAGGCTCGCTGGGCTGGTTCGTTTCCAGCGGCGAGAAAATGTACTTCTGCAGAATGCGAGTGGCGGTCGCCTATGTGGGCAATACAGGTATGGTCGCGTTTACCTCGTCAGGCCGGCAAATCCCGGCGGACAGGAAAGTCTACGAAGAATATTCCGGAGGACCAGATCCGTCCATTCCGCAACTTTCGGATTTGAAGGCCGGCAAGCCCAATGCGCGAGACGTCGGCAGTTGCGGTCCTGCGAAATGACTCGTCCGCCAAGCTGTCCCGAATAGTTCAAATCTGGTGCGGACGACGGGAATCGAACCCGTACGATCAGAGATCGAGGGATTTTAAGTCCCTTGCGTCTACCAATTCCGCCACGTCCGCAGGCCAGTCCTTTTCAGACGCCAACCGAAGGCCGTCAAGCCATCTTCTGCCATCGAAAAATCTGACACTGGAAGCACGCTTTGTCGCTGCGCTGCAAGAAACGACATGTGGCTTAAAATCTGAACCTCGCCTCAATGTCCATTGATGGCGCTAAAACCTGGACCAAAAACCCGCCTTGGCGGCGGGTCGTCGGGCGCAAAATCAGCACAGTGCACCAAATCGACGGCGTGGCTGCCGTCGTCGAGCCAGCGGCAACCCTCGCCAGCGAGGGGCAATCCACTGATTCAAAGTTGATAAGATGCCGGAACCATTTTGCAACGGCTGAGTTTCGGACGGAAGCTACTGGAATCCCGAACATGGCAGAATTTGACACAAGACAAGGGAAGTCTGTTGCCAACGCCATACGGCAACTGATCCGTTCCGAAGACAATCGCCGGTATTTACACGACGCGCTGGATCTTGCCGTCGACCTGCGCCTGCCCAGCCCCCTTGCGTCGTTGGTTGAGGCGCTTGATCAGGCCGGGCGGGAACCGTTTCCGCGGAGCCCAAACGAGCGATAACCGGGTAAACGCGCTAATCTTCTCCTGCACCCCCATCTTCTCCTACACTCCATGACTCAACGCTACGACATTGAGAAGACACCTGAAGGCACGTGGGACATCATCGATGTGTTCACGGGGCTGCCCGTTGTCGAGGTCGGCGTCCCGTTGATCGACATGCCCATCGAAGAGGCCGACGATCTGGTCGACCTTCTCAACTGCCGCGACAGGGAACAGCGGCAGGATACTTGACGGCCGCTTCCCAGGCCACCTCGGGAGCGGGCCGCGCCCTATCGCCTGCGTTCCAGCGCTGGTGGTTGGCGAAAGCCGATGCGACATCCGATCTCCCCCCTTGCGGGGGAGATGTCCGGCAGGACAGAGGGGGGTGGGAAGGATCGCGGCTTCATTCCAGCTTGGGTTCCTCTCCCCACGAAAGTAGTGGGCGAGGAAGCTCAGGTCTTGAGAAGTTGGAGGGACAGCACCCCCCTCTGCCTTGCCAGGCATCTCCCCCGCAAGGGGGAGATCGGCAGCCTCGCCGACGGCGCCTACTCCGGAGTCCGGCAACGAGAGGTGAGTAGCAGCACACAACGTAGCCGCACACGACCCACAGTTCCTCGCTGGTCAAAACGCCATCGGCTTGGCACAGTCGGGAAAACAGGAGTCCTCCTCATGGCGAAGACCGCGCGTGCGACGAAACCAAAACCCTGGGCCGAGGCGGCGACGCATCTGGTCGACGTCGCCATGGGCAGGAGGCCCGCCGATCTCGTCATCCGCAACGGGCGCTGGGTCAACGTTCATTCCGGCGAGATCATCGCCGGCACCGACATTGCCATTGCCGGCGGCCGTTTCGCCTATTGCGGGCCGAATGCCGGTCACGCCATCGGCCAGGGCACCAAGGTGGTCGACGCCGGCGGCCGCTATCTGGTGCCGGGCCTTTGCGACGCTCACATGCATGTCGAGAGCGGCATGGTGACGGTGACGGAGTTTTGCCGCGCGGTCATCCCGCACGGCACCACCTCGATGTTCATCGATCCGCACGAGATCGCCAACGTGCTTGGCCTGCCGGGTGTGCGGCTGATGCATGACGAGGCCGTCGCCATGCCGATCAACGTGCTTGTGCAGATGCCGTCCTGCGTGCCTTCGGCGCCGGGGCTGGAGCATGCCGGCGCCGAGCTGACGGTCGCCGATGTGGCCGAGGCGATGGGGTGGGAAAACATCATCGGGCTTGGCGAGGTGATGAACTTTCCCGGTGTGGCTGCCAACGATCCGGTGATGGCCGGCGAGATCGCCGCGACGGTGAGGGCGGGCAAGACCGTCGGCGGCCATTATGCCTCGCGCGATCTCGGCCTGCCGTTCCACGGTTACGTCGCCGGCGGCCCCGAGGACGACCACGAAGGCACGCGGGCCGAGGACGCCATCGCCCGCGTCCGCCAGGGCATGAAGGCAATGCTGAGGCTGGGCTCGGCCTGGTACGACGTTGCCTCGCAGATCAAGGCGGTGACGGAGAGCGGGCTCGATCCGCGCAACTTCATCCTGTGCACCGACGACAGCCATTCTGGGACGCTCGTCCATGAAGGCCATATGGACCGGGTGGTCCGCCACGCCATCAGCCAGGGGTTGAAGCCGGTGACCGCGATCCAGATGGCGACGCTCAACACCGCCCAGCATTTCAAGCTGGAGCGCGATCTGGGGTCGATCGCGCCGGGGCGGCTCGCCGATCTGCTGATCGTTTCCGATCTGGCCGCAATGACCATCGACGAGGTCTATGGCCGCGGCGTCAGGCTGGCCAAGGGCGGCAAGCTCGACATCGACATTCCGGCCTATGACTATCCGAAGACGGCAAAGAACACTGTCAAGCTCGGCAAGAAGCTCAGACCGGGGGATTTCGACATCGTGGCGCCTATCGGCGCCAACGAAATTCGGGTGCGGGTCATCGGCGTGATCGAGAACCAGGCGCCGACGCGGGCGCTCGAGGCCGACCTTCCGGTGGAGGACGGACTGGTCGCCATGGACCGTCGCAACGACGTCTGCCAGATCGCGCTGGTCGAGCGCCACCGCGGCACGGGCGGCGTCACCAACGCCTTCGTCTCCGGCTTCGGCTATATGAGCGACTGCGCCATGGCCTCCAGCGTGGCGCATGATGCGCACCACATCATCGTCGTCGGCACCAGCAAGCAGGACATGGCATTGGCGGTCAACCGGCTGGGCGAGGTCGGCGGCGGCGTTGTGCTGTTCTCCAAGGGCAAGGAACTGGCGCTGGTCGAAATGCCGATCGCCGGCCTGATGTCGGACGAGCGCGCCGAAATCGTCGCGGCCAAGGCCGACAAGCTGACCGAGGCGATGCGCAAGATGGGCTGTTCGCTGAACAACGCCTACATGCAGCACTCGCTGCTGGCGCTGGTCGTCATCCCGGAACTGAGGATTTCCGATGTCGGCCTGGTCGACGTGACGACGTTCCAGAAGGTCGACCTGTTCGTTTAGCCCACGAGCGGCCCAGCGCCGCTAGCCACCAGCCTACCGTCGCCTCACCGGGGACGTGCCAACAAGCCGTAGAGGACGAGATCGATATGTGCCTCGATGAAGGCCGCCTCATCGATAGGATTTCTGTCTGCGAAGATCAGTTTCCAGATAGTGAGGTGAATAGCCGAGCTGATCGCCACTTCCGGCATATTTGCAGCGGCGCCCGGGTGAAACTCGCCCGAAGCCACGCCTTGCTCGATAAGCGCGCGAACTGCGTCGAGCAGGGGTGCGATAAACTCGCCATGATGCCGGTCGATGATGTTGGGGAAGCGCGAACCTTCAGCCAATTGGAGGCGCAACAATTCTCTCGTCTTTCTGTCGCCGGCGAGCTTGTCGTACCCCAGGAGAAGCAATTGGCGCAACCGGTCGGAATGAGTGCCTAGCAGAGCATCGATAGAAGCTCGAACGTCTTCGAACGGCGCCGAGACATGTCCGATCGTTGCCTCGAACAAAGCCTCCTTCGTCGGAAAATATAGGTAGACGGTGCCCTTTGTGACGCCAAGCCGTGCAGCGACGTCTTCCACGCGCGTGGCTGCGTATCCCTTTTCGACAAACTCCTCGAAGGCTGCATCGAGGATCTCGTGCGGGCGCCTCGCTTTCTGTTCTGCTCGAGAAAGTTTCTTTTCCATAGCTGACATCCTTCGTTGAACCGGTCACACGATTCCATCTAAAAAAAATCCATTGACTAACTCGTCAGTCAGCGATATCTAGCCCACCGTTTCGTCTGATGCAACGGTGGCTGGAGCAATGAACACATTTCGCCCGATCATTCTGGGTCTCGCCTGTGCCGCCCTGGTCGGCTGCGAAGACCATACCTCAACCCATGCGGCACCGCAGCCGGTGCGAGCAATTCCCGCCTCGCTGGCTCAATACCAACCGGGCGCCGAGGTCACGGGGGAAGTGAAGGCTCGGGTTCAATCCGAGTTGTCTTTCCGGACCGGCGGCAGGGTGAGAGAACGGCGCGTGGATGTCGGATCACGGGTGCGTGCGGGCGACGTCCTGATGCGCATCGACGACACCGAGCAACGCGCCGATGTCGATTCCGCCCGGGCGGGCCTGCGGTCGGCACAAGCCACCGTCAAGCAGAAGGCGCTTGCCTTCGAACGCTACAAGACATTGCTGAAATCGCGAGCAATCGCTCAGTCGACCTATGATGGGGCGCGAGAGGCATTGACGACAGCGCAGGGCTCTCTGGAAGTCGCCCAGGCGAGTTTAGAAACGGCGCTGGATACTCTTTCCCATACCGAGCTGAAAGCCGACGCAGATGGCGTCATCACTTCGCGCAGCGTCGAAGCAGGCCAAGTGGTCTCTGCGGCGCAGCCGGCTGACGCTTGCTCGCGATGGCCCGCGGGACGCCTCATTCGACGTGTTCGAAGCCTTTTTGCTCCCAGGCTCACCGACGCCTGATGTCGAGGTTGCTCCGGTGGGTGATCGGGCGCGCACGGCACGGGGGAACATCCGGGAAGTCTCTCCAGTCATCGATACGAGCACCGGGACCATCCGCGTCAAGGTGGCGCTTCCGCAAGAGGCGCAATGGTCGCTCGGAACGTCGGTGGTGGGTGAATTCCATTCGCCGTCTCGTGAAGGTGTGATCCTGCCGTGGAGCGCCATGGCCTCCGCCGGGGGTGAGCCGGCCGTATGGGTCATCGACGCGGCAAGCAAATCTGTCTCGCTGCGGAAGGTCGCGGTCGCCCGCTATCGAACAGCCGATTTCATCGTGACCGGTGGGATCGCGCCACAGGAGCTGATCGTCACCGACGGCGGAAAATTCCTCAAGCAAGGCCAGCCTGTGGCCTGGCAGGAGAAGTGACATGACCAACTTCCGTTCACGCATCTCAAGTCGGTTCGTTCAGGTGATAACGATTCTTATCTGCTTCAGGCCGTTCTGCTGCTGTTGCTTGTTTCGGGCTGCGACCAAAGCCCAGCCGCGAAAGCGGCTCCACCACGGCCGGTCAACGTCATCACGGCGAAACCGGAGCAGCCCGCTGTTTTGAGTTTCGCCGGCGTCGTGCAGGCGCGGGTTGAAACAGATCTGGCATTCCGGGCATTGGGCCGCGTCATATCGCGCAGCGTCGATGTCGGCGATCTGGTGCACAGGGGCGATGTTGTGGCCGAGCTCGATCCTCTGGCGCTGCAGCTTGCTGTGACGAGCGCCGAGGCTGATCTGCGCAACGCCGAGGCGCAACTCGAGAACGCCACAGCCACCGAAAAGCGCAAGCGCAATCTCGCGTCTGCAAAAACCGGCAGCGTTGCCGATTCCGAAGTTGCGGAGCAGGGCCTCAAGTCGGCCGAGGCGGATGTGGGACAGGCGCAGGCTCGTCTCGACAAGGCACGCGAGCAGCTTGGATACACGAGGTTGAAAGCCGAATTCGATGGCGTGGTGACCGCGACTTCGGTCCAGGTCGGACAAACGGTCACGGCCGGTCAGACGGTTCTGAGACTCGCCGGCCTCGATCGTCGTGATGTTGTGGTCGATGTGCCCGAAGCCCAGGTCGATTCACTACGCCTGGGGATGCGCTTCGACATCGCTCTTCAGCTTGACGACACTCTTCGGACGGCGGGCGTTCTGCGAGAGATCGGCCCGGAAGCCGACGCCAATACCCGCACCCACAGGTTGAAGATCGCCTTGAACGAGGCACCCGAGGTTTTCCGTCTCGGTTCCGTCGTCACGGCTACGGCAAGCCAAGCGTCGACCAGCGCGATCGCGCTGCCGGCCTCCGCGATCCTTGAGCGGCATGGCGCCGACCATGTCTGGGTGATCGACCGGGCCAAACTCACAATCTCCCTGAGACCGGTCCGGCTCGAAGCCCGGCCCGCCGGGGCTGCTCGTGTCCGGGTCCTGTCGGGACTGCAAAACGGAGAAGAAGTTGCCGTCGCCGGCGCCAATGAACTCGCGGACGGCCAAAGGATAAGACCCGCACAGGAGCTACCCCAGTGAACAAGTTCAACCTTTCTGACTGGGCGCTCGAGCATCGCTCCCTTGTCTGGTATTTTATGATTGCCTTTGCGTTGGCGGGCATCCTTGCCTATGTCGGGCTCGGCCGCGAGGAAGATCCATCCTTCACCATCAAGACCATGGTGATCCAGGCGCAATGGCCGGGTGCATCGGCCCAGGAAGTAACGCAGCAGGTTAGCGACCGTATCGAAAAGAAGCTGCAAGAACTCGAATCTGTCGAGCATACCCGCAGCCTGACCACCGCCGGCCAGACGATTGTCTTCGTCGATCTCCTGCCATCGACGAAGGCAAAGGATGTCGCGCCAACCTGGCTGCGCGTCCGCAACATGATCGCCGATATCCAGGCTGATTTTCCTTCGGGTGTCGTCGGACCTTTCTTCAACGACCGCTTCGGCGACGTCTACGGCAACATCTTCGCCTTCACCGGTGATGGGCTGAGCCAGAGGCAATTGCGCGATCTCGTCGAGGGCGCCCGCACGAAGGTTCTGACGGTTCCAGATGTCGGCAAGGTCGAGATCGTAGGGGCGCAGAATGAAGCGATCTTTCTCGAATTCTCGACCCGCAAAATGGCTGTGCTCGGCATCGACCGGTCCTCGATCATTTCCACTCTTCAGGCGCAAAACGCCGTCGCCCAATCAGGATTCATCGAGGCGGGACCGGAACGTATCGCCCTGCGCGTCGGTGGCCGCTTCATCTCCGAGGAGAGCCTGCGAGCGATCAATCTGCGGGTCAATGACAGGTTCTTTCCGCTGACCGACGTCGCAACCATCACCCGCGGCTATGTCGATCCGCCGACCTCCCTGTTTCGTTTCAACGGCAAGCCGGCGATCGCTCTGACTGTCGGGATGAAGGCCGGCGGCAATCTCGTCGACTTCGGCAAGGCGCTGGAAAAGATGATCGCCGAAATTACCCAGGATCTTCCGGTCGGCGCCGCGGTAGAGCGCGTGTCCGACCAGCCGGCAGTCGTCGATGAAGCGGTATCGAGCTTCACGCATGCCTTGTTCGAAGCGATTGCCATCGTGCTTGCCATAAGCTTCGTCAGCCTCGGGATGAGGGCTGGACTGGTGGTGGCGATTTCAATTCCGCTGGTTCTCGCCATTACTTTCCTGGTGATGCAATACACAGGCATCTCGCTGCAGCGAATCTCGCTTGGGGCGCTGATCATCGCCCTTGGTCTTCTCGTCGACGACGCCATGATCGCCGTGGAGATGATGGTAGCCCGGCTCGAGGTCGGCGACAGTCTCGAAAAAGCCGCTACCCACGTCTACACCTCGACCGCCTTCCCGATGCTGACGGGCACGCTTGTCACTGTCGCGAGCTTCATCCCGGTCGGCTTCAACAGCAGCAGCGCGGGCGAATTTGTCTTCTCGCTTTTCGTCGTCATTGCCGTGTCGCTCATCGTTTCCTGGGTGGTCGCGGTTCTGTTCACGCCGTTGCTCGGCGTGACGATACTGCCGAAAACCATGAAAAGGCATGCGGATCACAAGGGCTGGTTTGCAGCCGCCTTTGCCCGCATTCTTCATCTTTGCCTGCGCTGGCGATGGGTGACGATCGCCGTGACGGTCGCTATCTTCGCCTTGTCCGTTGCAGGCATGTCGCTGGTCCAGCAACAGTTCTTCCCCAGTTCCGATCGGCCGGAACTGATTGTCGACTGGAATCTTCCGCACAACAGCTCGATCAGCGAAACCAGCCGGCAGATGGCACGGTTCGAACAGGAGAAGCTCGCCGGCAATCCCGATATCGATCATTGGTCGACCTATGTCGGAAGGGGCGCACCGCGCTTCATCCTCTCCTTCGATCCGCAGCCGAACGACATCACCTTCGGGCAGACCATCATTGTGACCAAGGGACTGGACGTCCGCGACAAGCTTAGAAAGGACCTGCAGGATTACCTGCATCAGATGTTTCCGGGCACCGACGCCTACGTGAAGCTGCTCGATATCGGTCCTCCAGTCGGCAAGCCGGTTCAATATCGGGTATCGGGCCCTGATATCCAGACGGTTCGCGATCTCGCGGGCAAGCTGGGCTCCATCGTCGATACCCAATCATCGCTGACCAATCTTGCCTTCGACTGGAACGAACCGGCGCGCGTGGTGAAGATCGATGTCTTGCAGGACAAGGCGCGACAGTTGGGCGTTTCCTCGGAGGATATCGCCACGGCGCTGAACAGCATCGTCGAGGGAGCAACCGCGACGCAGGTCAGGGATGACATCTATCTCGTGAACGTGACCGGCCGTGCCGAAGCAGAGGAGCGCGGTTCCGTCGACACGTTGCTCGATCTTCAACTATCGAGCAGCAGTGGCAAGGTCATCCCGCTGTCATCCGTGGCGACGTTCCGCTACGAACTCGAACAGCCGACGATCTGGCGGCGCGACCGGATCCCGACCATCACCATCAAGGCCGGCATCAAGGATGCGACGCAGCCAGCAACCATTGTGGCGGCGCTTGCCGAAAAGGTCGAGGCGTTCAAGACGACATTGCCCGTCGGATACTCCGTCGCGGTCGGCGGGTCTGTGGAGGAAAGCGCCAAGTCCCAAGGTCCTATCCTGGCGGTGGCGCCGGTCATGCTGTTTGCCATGGCAACGCTCCTGATGATCCAGCTCCAGAGCTTCCACCGGCTGTTCCTCGTCTTCTCTGTCGCGCCGCTTGCCTTGATCGGCGTTGTCGCAGCGTTGCTGCTCAGCAACGCGCCGCTCGGCTTCGTCGCCCTGCTGGGTGTGCTGGCCCTCATCGGCATCCTCATCCGCAATTCGGTCATCCTGGTCGTACAAATCGAGGAATTGCGCGGATCTGGAATGTCTCCATGGCAAGCAGTCGTGGAGGCAACGGAACACCGTATGAGGCCGATCATGCTGACGGCCGCAGCCGCCACGCTTGCCCTGATCCCGATATCGCGGCAGATCTTCTGGGGTCCGATGGCTTATTCAATGATGGGCGGCATCATCGTCGGGACAGTGCTGACCCTGCTCTTTCTGCCTTCGCTCTACGTCGTATGGTTCCGGATTCGTCCCGATGCCGGGGAGCAATGACGTGACGGCATTTCGCTCCTGGTGCCGTGCATTGCTTTTGCCGCCGATTATCCTGTGCGTCCTGGCTGCCTGCGCGACGCGGCCGGAGAGCGTGCTCAAGCCGCTTGCGCTCGCCCCCGGCGACGATGCCGCCCAGGTCGACATGCTTGTCGCCACGACCCGCAAGCCGGTCGAGGATCCCGGCCGGCTCTATTCTGGCGACAGAGGCACGGCGATCTCATTCAACAGCATCGTTGTCTCCATTCCCCCAGATCGAAATCGCAAAATCGGCGAGGTCCAGTGGCCCACATACGTGCCGGCCAATCCCGAGAAGGACTTTGCCGTCCTGAAGGTCGGCAAAGTCGCATCGGAACAGAATGTCCTGCGGTGGTTTCGCAAGAACCGGAACGCCAAACGGCAGGCCGTCATCTTCGTCCACGGTTTCAACAGCAGCTATTCCGATGCGGTCTTCCGCTTTGCCCAGATCGTTCATGATTCCGGAACGGATGCAGCGCCGATACTCTTCACCTGGCCTTCGCGCGCCAGCGTGTCCGGCTATCTCTACGACAAGGAAAGCACCAACTATTCGCGTCGGGCTTTGGAAGACATGATCCTTCAAGCCGCCGGAAGCCCCGACGTCGGCGAAGTCACGATACTCGCCCATTCCTTGGGAGCCTGGCTTACGGCGGAGGCGCTGCGTGGCGTCGGCATGCGCAACGGGACAATTCCAGCCAAAATCAACAATGTCATCCTGGCGTCGCCGGACATCGACGTGGACGTATTTCGTCGCCAAGTCATTGAGATGGGGCCAAAACTGCCGCATTTCACCATCTTCACCTCGACTGAGGACAAGGCGCTGGAGGTTTCAAGATTGATCTCGGGCGGCGTCATTCGCGTCGGAGCTGTCGGCGGCGTCGATCTCGGTCCTTACTCCGCTGATATCAAGCGGCTCGGAATAACCGTGATCGATGCGAGCGCCGTCGATCAACACGATCCGCTCGGTCACAATGCGTTCACGGACAGCCCCGAAATGATTCGCCTTCTCGGGCGGGGCTTGGCCGGCCAGTCTTTGGAAGGAGGGCAGGCCACCTTCGCAGGTCGAGTGAGGATGGCGGCGACCCGGACGGCTAGGCTCGCCGGTTCGCAGCGCGAGCGGCAGTTGTGGCTCCAATGTCCGTAGTTGGCGGCGAAGGGGTTTCAAACGAGACCCTTATCGTGAAGCAGAGATTGTCGATGGCGAGATATCCTACTGAGCCGGCCAGCCCGGCACAGCGTGGTCCTGTTGTCCGCTCTTCATCCGCCGGTGGCGATGGTCAGCACCTTGAACGGCGTGGTGATGACGATTTCTGCGACGGAGCCGACCGCCTTGCCAATGCCTTGGCCGAGATTGTCGATCGGCTGCGCCGGATCGACCTCGTCTGATGCCAGGCCGGCCGGCGCGCGCAGCCGGTCGCCGAGCAACTGCACCAGGAACGGGTTGTCGGCGAATTTGGCGTGGTTCAGGCGATCGCCGCCTTTGGTCTTGCTCAGGTCGACCACCGACACGCCATAGCTGGCGAGGTCGGCCGCGTCGCCATAGTCGCCGACGCGCGGCTTGTCGCCGGAGATCAGGGAGGAGAGTCTCAGGGCGCGATCGTCGCCCGAAAGCAGGATGGCGAAGGGCTTGTCCGGCTTGCCGTAACGGATCATCTGCTTCTTGAACACATCGACATCGATGTCGGGCGAGGCCAGGATGACATAGCCGAGCTTGTCGCTCAGATCACGGTCGCCGGTAATGGCAAGCTGGCGCAGCGCCTCCATCGTCACCCAGGTGCCCATCGAATGGGCGATGATGTCGATGCTCTTGGCCTTCGTCTTGGCCAGCATCCGCAAGGTCTCTTCGAGATCGTCGCGCGCCGCGTTGGCGCTTTCCTTGTCGTAGATATAGCCGGTGGTCTTGCCGCTCGACGCCCATGAGAACAGCACCGGCGTGCCGGAGTATTTTGTGTCGTGCGCGATCTGCGTCAGCCGGTAGATGCCGTCGTCGAAACCGTTGTTGAAGCCGTGCACGAAAACCAGCGCGCGGTCGCCGCGCATGGCGATGTCGGCGCCGACCGCCTTGGCGAATTGCGGGGCGCCTTCGTAGAATTCGACCTCAGTTGCCGTGAAATCCTTGGCCGGATTGCTGTTGGCGGAGCCCCTGACCCGCTCGATGGCGCCGACCTGATGGATTTTCGGGACGGTGACCTCGACACTGGCAAAACTGGTGGTCGGTGAACGGTCACCATCGAACACCTGCCGCGGATCTTTCGTTGCTCTTTTCCGGGTGGTGGCGACGAAGATCTCATGCGTGGCCGCGATGTCGGAGGCAGGCACCGTCACGGTCGTCGTGTTGAGAAGGTCGTGTGTCTTGCGGCCGGCGCAGCCGGTAACGGCGAGCGTAAACGCTACGACGAGAAAAATCTTCGAACGCACGGTCACGCAGGCTCCCGCAGGAGCGACGCCAAGCTGGTGACGTCGCTCGCTATTTCGATAAAGCCAGCGGCCGGCCTGGTCCAGTTGAAAGTAATACGATGGGGCCGCAACCGTGAACACGCACGACGAAAGCCTGCGCAACAGGGCGTGGAACGCACCTCACTGCCCGAGCAGGCTGATGCGGTCCGTCACCTCGCGGTCGCTGGCAAATCCATCATCCTCGCGCAGCCGCTGGCCGATCATCTTCACCAGCTCGGGGTTGTCGGCGAACTTGGTGTGGTTGAAACGGTCCGATCCCTTGACGCTGGAGAGATCGACGACGCTCACGCCATAGTCGGCGAGGTCGGCGGCGTCCTTGTAATCGCCGACGCGCGGCCGCGAGCCGGCGATCAGGCCGGAGAGCCGCAGCGCCCGGTCGTCGTCGGACAAAAGCAGGATGAAGGGCTTGTTCGGCTTGCCGTAGCGTCGCATCTGGCTCTTGAACACATCGACATCGATGTCGGGCGAGGCCAGCACGACGTCGCCGAGCTTGCCGCCGAGATCGCGGTCGCCATTGATGGCGAGCTGGCGCAGCGCTTCCATGGTGACCCAGGTTCCAAGCGAATGGGCGACGATGTCGATGCGTCGCGCGCCGGTCTGCGCGAGCATTCTCAGCGTCACTTCCAGCTGGTCGCGGGCAGCACTGGCGCTTTCCCTGTCGTAGACATAGTCCCTGGTCTTGGCGCCCGACGCCCAGGAAAACAGCACCGGCGTGCCCGGGTAGCCGGAATCATGGGCGATCTGGGTGACGCGGTAGACGGCGGCGTCGAAGCCGGTGTTGTAGCCATGGACGAAGACCATGACGCGGCCGCCGCGCGCGGCGATGTCAGCACTGAGCGCGCTGGAGAATTTCGGCGCGGTGTCGTAGCCAACGACGTCGGAGGCCATGAAGTATTTGGCCGGATCGTTCGACTTGCCGCGCGAGCGCCGCTCGATCCGACCGGCTTCGTGGGTTCCCGGCACGGTGACGTTGACGCGGGCATAGTTCAGCGTGGCCGAGCGCTCGCGGTCGAAAACCTTGCTGGGATCGTCGGAGCGCTTGCGCGTCGTGGCGATGAAGATGCTGTGGTTGCCGGCGATTTCGGTCACCGGCGCGGACACCATGGCGCTGCCGAGCAGTTCCTCGGTCTGCCGGCCGCCACAGCCGGCAACGAGCAAGGCAAGGACAAGGATGCAAATCTTCTTCAACGCTAGAATTCCACTCCGGCCGAAAGGCTTGATCCAACCTCCGCGAACCCTCCCGGACAGCCGAAGTGCGGCAGAAGTAAGTCGTTTCCTGCCGAAATGCGCTCAGCGGCGTGCGACAGTCATCGCACTGTTGCGCGAAAGCCAAATCAAACACGTACGGCGTGTGCTAGCTTCGCGAACACCACAGACGATCCGGGGTGTTCTTGCCATGTCCAGTTTCTCTTCCCGCGTCGCTGTCGCCGCTGCCGCGATCCGCCAGATTTTCCCGGAGACGCCGCTGCAGGAAAACGACTATCTGTCGAAGAAGACCGGAGCGCGCGTGCTGCTGAAGCGCGAGGACCTGTCGCCGGTGCGCTCCTACAAGATCAGGGGCGCCTTCAACTTCTTCCGCAAGGCGCTAGACGCCGGCAACGATGCCGAGCTGTTCGTCTGCGCTTCCGCCGGCAACCATGCGCAGGGCTTTGCCTTCGTCTGCCGTCATTTCGGCAAGCGAGGCGTGGTGTTCATGCCGGTGACGACGCCGCAGCAGAAGATCCACAAAACGCGGCTGTTCGGCGGCGAATTTGTCGAGATCAGGCTGGTCGGCGACTTTTTCGACGATTGCTACCGCGCCGCCTTCGAATTCACCGAAAGCGCCGGCGCGCACATAGTGCCGCCGTTCGACCACAAGGACATCATCGAGGGGCAGGCGACCGTTGCCTACGAGATATCAGGCCAGATGCCTGGCGCGCGCATGCCCGACATCATCATGCTGCCGGTCGGCGGCGGCGGTCTGGCGGCCGGGGTGACGCATTATTTCGCCGACCAGCGCCGCGACACGCGCTTCGTCTTCTGCGAGCCGGCCGGCGCGCCAAGCCTGAGCGAGAGCCTCGCCTCCGGCAAGCGCATCAAGCTCGCCAGGGTCGACAATTTCGTCGATGGCGCCGCGGTGGCCGAGATCGGCCGCGAGCCGTTGCGGCATCTCAGGGCGTTTGCCACTGAGGCGGTGCGGCTGATCCCGGAAAACCGGCTCTGCGCGACCATGATCGAGATGCTGAACGTCGAAGGCGTGGTGCTGGAGCCGGCCGGCGCACTGGCGATCGACGCGCTCAAGGATTTTTCGAAGAAGGAAATCAGGGGCAAGACCATCGTCGCGGTGGTTTCGGGCGGCAATTTCGACTTCGAGCGGCTGCCGGACGTGAAGGAAAGGGCGCTGCGTTTCGAGGGCCTGAAGAAATACTTCATCATCCGCTTTCCGCAGCGGCCGGGCGCGCTGCGCGACTTTCTCGAATTGCTCGGGCCTGACGACGACATCGCCCGCTTCGAATATCTGAAGAAATCGGCGCGCAATTTCGGTTCGGTGCTGATCGGCATTGAAACCAAGGACCGCCGCAATTTCGAGCTGCTCAACGCCAATTTCGAGGCCGAAGGCGTCCAGTATCAGGACATCACCGACAACGAGACGCTCGCTGGGTTCATCATATGAGCGCCCGAATATGAGTGCCCGGCCGAAGATATTCGTTGCGTTGTTTTCCGGCATCAACGTCGGCGGCAACCGCATCGTCAAGATGGCCGAACTCCGGTCGTTCTTCGAGGAACTCGGCTTTGGCGACGTCGCCACCTATGTGCAGAGCGGCAACGTCGTGTTCCGTTCGGCAAAGGGCGACGCGGCCACGCTGACCAAAAAGCTGGAAGCGGCCTTCGAGAAGAAATGGGGATTTTTTTCGCGCATCATGGTGCGCGATCTCGGCTGGTTCGAGCGGCTGGTGGCTGAAAATCCGTATCCGGAAGTCGCCGGCGAGCCGACCAAGCTTCACGCCTATGTGCTGGAGCGCTCGCCGACCGCCGACGAGGTCGCGCGGCTGGCCGAAAAATGCACCGGTCCCGAACGGTTCAAGATCAACAGCGACGTGCTTTACCTGCATGCACCGGAAGGCCTCGGCAAATCGGTATTTGCCATCCTCATCCCGCGCACGCTGAAAGTGCCCGGCACCGCGCGCAACTGGCGCACGATACAAGCGCTGCTGGAGATGGCCGGCCGGAATGGCAGAGCGTAGTCGCCTACGCTGCCGAAGCTTTTTTCCAATCGAAGGTCAGCTCTTCGCGGAAAGCGAAGCGTTTGATGTGGTCGGCGACGACCGTCTCCAGGCGCTCCAGCGAGCCGGCTTCGTCAGCGGTTACCGCGATATGCAGCGCTGCCGGGTCGGCATCGAGAACTGTGCGGCCCAGTGAGAGATCGATCGTGCCGTGGTTCGGATCGAACTCGACGGGAAACTTGTGCGCCCAGTGCTTGCAGAGCTGCTGCAGATAGCGGCTCGCATGTTCAGTGACGACATCGGCATGGCTGGTCGGCATGAATGGATTCTTTCCCAATGTGGCCGGTTACCAGCTTCCGGTATTGGGCATCGACGCCCAGGGCTCGGCCTTGGCCTTGGCCGGGCCTTTCTGCAGAAGCTCGATCGAGATGCCGTCCGGCGATCTGACGAAGGCCATGTTGCCGTCGCGCGGTGGCCGGTTGATGGTGACGCCATTGTCCATCAGCTGCTGGCAGGTGGCATAGATGTCGTCGACCTCGTAGGCGAGGTGGCCGAAATTGCGGCCGCCCTTGTAGTCCTCGGGATCCCAATTGTAGGTAAGCTCGATCAGCGGCGCCTTGTTGGTGATGCCGCTTTGCTGGTCTTCGTCCGCGGCGAGGAAGATCAGCGTGTAGCGCCCCTGTTCGTTTTCGTGGCGGCGCACTTCCTTGAGGCCAAGCTTGTTGCAGTAGAAATCGAGCGATGCATCGATGTCGGCGACACGGACCATGGTGTGGAGATAGCGCATGTGATTTCCCTCGAGATGTTGCGTTGCGCCGGAACATAGGGACCACCCGGCCAAAGGGCAATTCCCGATAGCCTGTCGTGCCGGCAAACAACAAATCCGGTACTCCTGCAAATGAGCCGTGAAAAAAGGCAGCTCAGGTCTTGCATACACCAGAAGCGGAAGTGTTAATCTAACGTCAAGAATCAGTTGCGGTATTCTTGGAAAAAGGGGGCGTTCTTATGGGGGAAAAAGCCTCTTTCATGGGGCGGGACGGAACCGGTCACGACGCCTTGCAAAGAGACGAGAGCGGCGACACGGCCGATCTTGTCGAGGTTGCGGGCGCTATCAAATGGTTCGATGTGGCCAAGGGTTACGGTTTCATTCTTCCCGATGACGGCTCTTCCGGCGATATTCTCCTCCATGTGACATGTCTTCGAAAAGACGGTTTCCAGACCGCCTTGGAAGGTGCGCGCGTCGTCTGCCTGGTCAAGCAAGGTGAGCGCGGATTGCAGGCGTTCCGCGTCCTCTCCATGGATCTCACCACGGCGACCCATCCGGCGGAGATGCAGGAGCAGCGCACCCACGTCTCGGTGACGCCGGAAAGCGGCCTCGAACGGGCGCTGGTGAAATGGTTCAACCGCACCAAGGGGTTCGGTTTCCTGACCCGGGGCGAGGGCACCGAGGACATTTTCGTCCACATGGAGACGCTGCGCCGTTACGGCATTACCGAGCTCAGGCCGGGGCAGGTCGTGCTGGTCCGCTTCGGGCGCGGCGACAAAGGCCTTATGGCTGCCGAAATTCACCCGGATATGGGTACCTTGCCCGTCTCGCACTAAAGTCTCCCCAATCGAATCGGGATGCGACCTGGTGCTTTCTGCTTGACCATGATCTTTTTCGAACCGTAGGTTCGGGATCGTGGTCCAGGACGATGGCCGAGGATTCTGAATGACTTACAGGAACTGGCTGACAACGGGCGTAGTCTGCGCCGCGATCGCCTTTGTCATCGCCACAGGCGCTTTCTTCCATTCGCAGCGACCGGCTTCGGCAGACAGCCGGGCGATGATCCTTGCCGTCGACCCGCAGCCGCTGGTCGCGGTGACGAAAGGCGGCGAACGCTCTTTCTCCGTCGAAATCGCCGACACCTCGGCCGAGCGCGAGGCCGGCCTGATGTTTCGCCAGGAGATGGCCGACGATCATGGCATGCTGTTCGTGTTCGAGGAGGCTCGGGATGTGAGCTTCTGGATGAAGAACACGCCGATGCCGCTCGACCTGATCTTTGCCGGTCAGGACGGCAGGATCCGGGCGATCAAGCAAGGCAAGCCGCAATCCGAGGCGATGATCTCGCCCGGCGAGCCGGTTCGTTTCGTGCTCGAGCTCAAGGCAGGCACCGCCGCCAGGAGCGGCATCGAGGACGGCGATTTGTTGCGTCACCCGGCAATCGGCACTGCGCAAAACTGAACGCGCAGGATCCATCGCAGATGCAGTTTTTTTCCCATGACGGTTTTGATCTTGCCTTCCTCGACCGCCAGCCGGCATCGGGGCAGGGCGATCCGGTGCTCATGATCCATGGCTTTGCCTCGACCCATTACGTCAACTGGGTGTCGCCCGGCTGGTTCAAGGCGCTGAACGATGCCGGCTACCGCGCCATCGCCTTCGATAATCGCGGCCACGGCGCCTCGTCGAAGAGCTATCAGGAGGCCGATTATACGCCGGCAAGAATGGCGTCCGACGGGGCAGCGTTGCTGAACCATCTCGGCATCGAACGCGCCCATGTCATGGGCTATTCGATGGGCGCCCGGATCTCGGCTTTCCTGGCGCTTTCGGATCCGGACAAGGTGGCGACGCTGGTCTTCGGCGGTCTCGGCGTCGGCATGGTCGACGGCGTCGGCGACTGGGACCCGATCGCCGCCGCCCTTCTGGCCGACGATCCTGATACCACCAGCCATCCGCGCGGCCGCTCGTTTCGCGCCTTCGCCGACCAGACCCGCAGTGACCGCCGGGCTCTGGCCGCCTGCATTGCTACCTCGCGGGAATTGCTGGCCGAGGCCGACATTGCGCGCATTGCCCAGCCGACCTTGATTGCCGTCGGCACCAAGGACGATATCGGCGGTTCGCCCGACGAACTGGCCGCCTTGATGCCGAACGCCAGTGCTTTCCACATCGAGGGCCGCGACCACATGCTGGCCGTCGGCGACAAGACCTTCAAGCAGCGGGTGCTGGAGTTCTATGCCGAAAATCCGCTGTGAGCGCAAAGCCGATCTGTAGCGATCCGTCGCGCCCCCTCTGTCCTGCCGGACATCTCCCCCACGAGGGGGGAGATCGGCCGTCACCGCCGCTTTCGCCAATCGCTACCGCCGCAAGAGTCAGCGGAGCGCCGAAGCTGCCAATCTCCCTCCTTGTGGGGGAGATGTCCGGCAGGACAGAGGGGGGCGCTGTCCAGGGCGCTGTCCCTCCGGCATCAAAGGTTCTGCACCGCAGCGCGCTGATCCGGTGGTTGCGACGCGCTTTAGCAGTTGCGTAAGGTCATGCCCCGAGCGCTTCGAGCGAGCGCGCCATGTTTTCTCGAGCCTGAGCCTCGAACCGCTGGCGGAACTCCTCGGTGTGGAAGATATGCGCGCGGGCGAGGAAACTCTTCAGAACAGCACTGCGGCCGGCGCGCCACATCGGCTCCTCCACCCAGCCATATTCGCGGCGCACCGCCTGTTCGTAGGCGTCGAAGGCATCAGGCGGCGCACCCAGGATCGCCAGGTCCATGTCGAGGAACAGCGCTGCGTCGCGGACGGCATTCTCGTCGCCAAACTGCGGCAATTCATGCGTGGCGGTGGCTGATATCATCGCCGTGATGCGGCCAAGGCGTTGCGCATCGATGCGGCCGGCTAGCTTTTTCTCGGCAAGGGCTGCACTCCTCGCCTCGTTGTCCTTGGCCCGGCTGTCGTAGATGGCGTCGTGGAACCAGATCGCCGTCTCGACCGCCTCGGGGTCGTGCAACGATGCCCGATAATGGCCGGCCAGCACCAGCATCGCCTCGATATGGGCAAGGCTGTGATAGTGGCGGCCTTCGGCCCGGTAATGCGCGGAAAGCTCATTCTTCAGCGGCTCGTCGATCAAGGCTTCGTTTTCCATGGCCGCTTGAATTTCCGTGAACCAAATCCATTTGACAAAGCACTAAGGAAAATTGAGTTCAACCGTGCTATGATCTGGCTTATAGAGCATGTCGCCCAAAAGTGCGCAGCGGTTTTGGCACATGCGCATCGTCTGAATCATCTTGATCGCGATACGCAGAATGTGGCCGGAGAATAGGCGAGCGCCAAGCCGGAGACACCAGATGGCCGGAGACCATTGATGAACAGCGTTACGATTACCCGCCCGACCATGGTGAAGCCGATCGACCCGATCTGGCGCTCGATCCGCGACGAGGCGATGGAGGCGGTCAACCGCGATCCGTTGCTGGCGGCGTTCCTCTATTCGACCATCCTCAACCAGGAAAGCCTGGAGGAGGCGGTCATCCATCGGCTGGCCGAGCGACTCGCCCATCAGGATATCGGTTCCGATCTCATCCGCCAGACATTCAAGGCGATGGCAGCCGACGACAATGACTGGTCGTCGACGGTGCGTGTCGACATCCAGGCCTATTACGACCGCGATCCGGCCTGCGACCGCTTCATCATGCCGGTGCTCTATTTCAAGGGTTTTCACGCCATCCAGACCCATCGGCTGGCGCATTGGCTGTGGAACCAGGGCCGCCAGGATTTCGCGCTCTACCTGCAGAGCCGGTCGTCCTCGGTGTTCCAGACCGACATCAACCCGGCCGCCCGCATCGGCAAGGGCATCTTCCTCGACCACGCCACCGGCCTCGTCGTCGGCCAGACGGCGGTGATCGAGGACGACGTGTCGATCCTGCACGGCGTGACGCTGGGAGGCACCGGCAAAGCCGGCGGCGACCGCCATCCAAAAATCCGCTACGGCGTGCTGATCGGCGCCGGTGCCAAGATCCTCGGCAACATCGAAGTCGGCCATTGCTCGAAGATCGCGGCAGGCTCGGTGGTGCTGTCGCCGGTGCCGCATAACAAGACGGTTGCCGGCGTGCCGGCCCGCGTCGTCGGCGAGACCGGCTGCGACCAGCCTTCGCGGCAGATGGACCAGCTTTTGCCGTCGCAGTCGATGGACCACGTCGTCAGCTTCGATATCTGAGCGCTCGGGCAGGGGCTCGTCGCGTCGGACGTCGGCGCATCGTGACGGGGAGAGAAGGGGCTGGCCGCGACGTCGGCATCCTTTTCCGCAGCGCTGCAGATTGGCGAAATCCTTTGCAAAGGCGTCTTTCTCGCCGTCACTATACGGGGAGAAATGCCCGGCAGGGCAATGAGGGGCAGCGCAAACCTCAAGCGATTGCCTTGGTTCTCTCGCCAGCTTGCCTTTACATCGCCATTGTCGACGTGCCAGAAGCGCGCTCAAACGAGCAAGACCGACGATCGGAGAAGACTTTTGAAGCCGGACGAAATCAGAAAGCTGGACGCCTATTTCAAGCGCGTCTTCCAGAACCCCAAGCTTGAAGTGAAGGCGCGGCCGCGCAAGGACGATTCGGCCGAGGTCTATGTCGGCGACGAATTCCTCGGCATCGTCTTCAAGGACGAGGACGACGGCGACTATAATTTCTCGATGGCGATCCTCGACATCGATCTGGCCTGAGCCGGGACTGGCGGCAGGCAGCCCCATACCTCCAAGCGCTGCGGCGGTTCACCATCATCCTAATGCCCTGCCTTCAGCATACGCGCGGCCTCGGCGGCGATGGCTGCTTCGAGCGCCTGCCGGTCGCTCAGAAATTCCATGGGAAAGCGGTAGGTGAGACTGAGGTTGTCGCCGACCAGAATGTCGCGTTCGCAGGGCGCCAGCGATTGCGCGGCACTTGGTCCGCTCAGGCAGCGGGCCACGAACGGGTCCTTGCCCCGGCGATTGCCGACCGCCAGCACCTCGTTGAAATAGCCTGATTTTTCGGTGAAGCGGTAGAGCGTCGTGCCGCCCGGGCCGGGCGTGCCGGGCTCGACGATCAGGGCGCTGTAGATCGGGGCGAAGCGGCCGCTCATGTCACGCGACATGACCTGTCGTTCGAACGACAGAAAGATGATGCTTTTGCTGGGTCCAGTGTGGTTGAAATCGTCGCGGGCGGCCTCGCTGTAGCCGTCCATTTCGGGATAACGCAGATAGAGATCGAGGCGCGAGGCGATGCCGTCGCGCCGCGCCTGGTCGAAGCGGATGACATTGGCCGGTACGGCGATGACGTTGTTGCCGATCACCACCTCGTGGATTGTCGTGTCGTCGGTGTATCCGGCCATGGCGATCGAGCGGCCCAACCATTTGCCGCCAAGGCTGATCGTCATCGAAAGCACTGCCAGCGTCGCGAACACGTAAAACACCCGCTTCATCAGCCTGGAATCGACGACGGTGAGTTGCGGACCGTTGGCGGTGGCTGCCTGCTTCATCGCGATCCCCAATTTCGGCCGCCCGATCCTGGGCGTGTCGCAGGCGGTGGCGCGGCACGGCTCTTGCAGCACGCCTGTCGAAACACGACTGTGCGATTTCATGGTAAATGGAAGGTAAAGATGGGTCCGGTCGAACACCCACTCCTTGCTTTACAGTTGGCTGACGGCGCTGATCTCTTGCGGTTGCACCGCGACGATCTTGGCGTTGGGCGTCGTGCTGATCGACATTGCATCCCAGGCAGGCACTCTCCTAGGGTCGACAGATCTTTCAGCCTGAGACGATTCGGAGGAGAAAAATGCCGCTCTATTCGATCGACGGAAAAGCCCCCGGTTTCGAGGACGCCGACAGCAACTGGATCGCGCCCGACGCCACCCTGATCGGCGACATACAGATCGGCCGCAACGCGGGCTTCTGGTTCGGCGTCGTCATTCGCGGCGACAACGAGCCGATCATCATCGGCGTCGATACCAATGTGCAGGAACACACGGTCATGCACACCGATCCAGGTTTTCCCCTGACCATCGGACAAGGCTGCACGATCGGCCACCGCGCCCTGCTGCATGGCTGCACGATCGGCGACAACAGCCTGATCGGCATGGGCGCCATCGTGCTGAACGGCGCGAAGATCGGCAGGAACTCGCTGGTCGGCGCCGGCGCCCTGGTCACCGAAGGCAAGGAATTCCCCGACAATTCGCTGATCGTCGGCTCGCCCGCCCGTTTGGTGCGAACACTGGACGATGCCGCGGTGGCAAGCCTGCGCGCTTCGGCCGCGCACTACGTCGCCAACGGCAAACGCTTCAAGGCGGGGCTGACGAAGGCTTGAGCGCGCAGCCTTGCCCAAAAATGTTCGGCTATGGACAACGACCGGACCACCTATTGCGCCGTTTGCCAGTCGTGCTCCTTCACCGCCTTGGCAAAAGCCGAAACAACAGGTGAAGGCAAGCGGTCGGCCACCGAAACGAGCGATACCTCGCGTATGATTTCAGGGTCGGCGACGGGCCTGTGACAGACACCGGGATGGCTGGCCGAGTATTCCGCGATGAAGCAGACGCCCATGCCCGCGGCGATCATCGCCAGAATCCAATCCTCGCGCTCGCTGCGAAAGGAGCTGCGAATTTCCAAGCCGATGTCGCGGCAGAGCCCGTCAATGTGATCGCCATATTCGCAATGGATGCGTTCAAGATAGGCTTCGCCGCGGACGTCGGTAAGTTGAAGCGTATTGCGCATCTCGAAAGGATGGCCGGTCGCGAAAGCGAGGCCGAAACGCTCCCGGTAAACAGGATCCGCCTTCAGGCCATGGTCGAATGGTTCGGGCCTGGCCAGCAGCGCGACGTCGAGCTTGCCCTCGGTCAAAAGGTCGGTGAGATGGCTTGCCGCGCCCTCGATGACGGTCACTTCTATGCCTGGATAGCGCTCTCGAAAGGCATTGAGGAAACCGATGAAGCGCAGCGGGCCCTATGGTGCACATCACCCCGAGCGTCAGCGACGCGGTTTCCAGGGAGAGGAAGCTCCTGGCCGTCTCCGAACGCTGGAGAACTTCGTCCAGATGGGTCCGCATCAGACAGCCAAAATCGGTGAGCCGGACGCGCGTTTTCTCGCGGTGGAAAAGATAGCCGCCAAGTTCCGCCTCCAGCTTCTGTATGGCCCGCGTCAGCGCCGGCTGGCCGACGTGAACGAGGTCCGCCGCGCGATGAAAGTTGAGAGTCTGGCTGGCGGCCAGAAAATAGCGGATTTCGTGCATCTCCATGAAACGCCCTCTCGCCGATGTCTCATCTGCATCGTGGCGATGACAACTCGGCATTATCCGCCGCCATCGCGCTCAAGTAAACTTCACCAGCCTTTATGGCAGCTTGGCCGCTGCCGGAGCCGACCAGAGACCACGATCGGCGTCGAGCCCAAAGGGAGATTCCGATGTCTGAAGCGAGTCAGGAAAAGTTGGACGCATTCTTGGGGAAAATGGTCGGCGATCTCGGCGCGATCGCTACCGGCGCGGGGGTCTTGCTGGGGGACAGACTCGGCCTGTTCAAGGCATTGCGCGAAGGCGGCAAGATGACGGCCGCCGAGCTTTCGACGCGCACCGGAACCCAGGAACGCCTTGTCAGGGAATGGCTTTCCGGGCAGGCGGCGGCAGGCTATGTTGACTATGATGAAGCCAACGAACAATTCTATCTCAACGCCGAGCAGGAACTGGTGTTCGCCGACGAAGAGAGCCCGGCCTTCATGGCTGGCGCATTCGAGGTTCTATCCGCGCTGTGGCTCGATGAAGAAAAGGTGAGGCAGGCATTCCAGTCCGGCAAGGGCGTCGCGTGGCACGATCATAGCGCCTGTCTGTTTCGGGGCACGGAGCGGTTCTTCCGCCCGGGCTATAATGCCAATCTGATCGACTCATGGCTGCCGGCTCTGGAGGGCGTGGTCGAGAAGCTCGAACGCGGCGCGGAGGTCGCGGATGTCGGATGCGGTCACGGCGCATCGACCGTGCTCATGGCGCGTGCTTTCCCCAATTCGCGCTTCGTCGGCTTCGATTATCACGCCGCTTCAATCGAGCGCGCCCGAAAGGCCGCCGAGGAAGCCGGAGTCGGCGCCAACACGCGCTTCGAGATCGCGGCCGCCAAGACTTATCCCGGCACTTATGACCTCGTCGCTTTCTTTGATTGCCTTCACGACATGGGCGATCCAGAGGGCGCCGCCGCCCATGTCCGCGGGTCGCTCAAGCCGGATGGCACCTGGATGATCGTCGAGCCGTTCGCGCATGACCATCTAGCGGCGAACCTCAATCCCGTCGGACGCGTCTATTATGCCGCTTCCACATTCGTGTGCACGCCCGCCTCGCTGTCGCAGGAAGTCGGGCTTGGGCTTGGCGCCCAGGCCGGCGAGGCGAGGTTGCGCAAGGTGGTGACCGCCGGCGGCTTCAAGCGATTCCGTCGCGCCGCGGAGACGCCGTTCAACATGGTGCTGGAGGCTCGCCCCTAGAGTGCGGACCCTACCTGGCACGGCCGTCGCAAATGCATGTCGCGCAAAAGTGCGCGGCGCTTCTGGGACAGCGTGCCGCTTGAAAAAGGTGGAGCCGGCCCGGGGACGGGGCCGGCTCCTAAAACCCGGTCGTGGGGACGGGGAGTGGGGACTCGACCGGGTCTTTGCGTCGCGTCCTTAGCGGACGCTGGCAACCGCGCCGGAGCGGCCGTCGTTGATCGTTACCCAAGCGCCCGAATTCTGGCTCGATTGGCGCTTCAGGTAGGTGTAGTCGGTGGCGGTCCAAGACAGCACCCTGGTTTCGAGATTATCGAGGATGAACTCTCCGAGGCTGGTGCGCACTGTCAGCACCGCATGGCCGTCTCCGTTCGGCTGGCGCGCAACCGTCATCAGCAGGTCGCCGGCCGGAACGCCGATGCTCATCAACGCGCGGCGCTTTTCCAGCGCATAGTCCTCGCAGTCGCCGAATTCGCTGTTGGAATAGGACCAGACCTCTTCCTTGCCCCACAGTTCCATATCGGTGCGCGGCGTGATTCTGCTGTTGACCGAATTGTTGATGCTCACGATCTTCGCCCACAGCTTGCGGGTCAGCTCGATTGGCGCCTGCTTCGGCGTCCGCTGATTGCATTCCTGCGGAATCTTCTGGCAGAACTCGTAATGGCCGACCGGCTGTGTGGTGCGGCTGCCGGTGTGCATGAAGGCAGGTCCCGCTGCATACGCTGTTCCCCAGGCGGTAAGCTGCGTCGCCATTGCCAAGAGCAACAGCTTGCCCCTCGTCTTCTTCATCGTCCAGTCTCCCCGTTTGAGGAGACAATGACACGATTGGATTTATTCGACGCAAAGGCTCGAAGTAGACATTAAGTAAAACGCCTATAGAATAGACATAAAATTTGAATCATTTCAGTATAAAATTGTTGAGGCGTTTTCGCGGGGATCACATCGGCGCGGCGCGGCGCCTTGGCGCGGCATCGGTGGCAGGCCGCGTCGGCCGGCGCGAGGCAACAAAAAACCGGCCGAAATGGGCCGGTTCGATTGCGGGAATGTTTGTAGTTTGTCAGGTGCCGGATGCGTTGAATTCGGAATCGAGCGTCTCTGGCCGCTGGATGACCGCGAACTCGATGGCGATGCCGTCCTCGAAATGGCGCACCACCTGGCCGCGCATGGTGCCCAGCATGACCTGGATGCCGATTGCCGGCTTGACGTCGATCTCGACCGCGGCGCCCGAAAGCGACAGGTCGATGATGCGGCACTGGTATTGGCGCCCGTCGCCAAGCTGAAGCACGCTGCTCGGATTGCGCGGCGCCACGCGTTCGTGGCGGCGGTCTTCCGGCAGATCGAGCTCGTGCTTGTTGGCAAGCCAGGTCAATTGCGCTGCAAGCTTGTCCTTCTTGCGTTCCGACGCGATGACCGTCATCGCGAAACCGTCCTGCAAGATGCGGGTGACGACGCCTTCGATGCGGCCGATGTGATCGATATAGGCGATGACTTTCTCGCCCGGCATGCCGATGCGCTCGGTGCGAAGCGCTACATTGCCCGGCGACATGTCGACCACCTGGCACGGATGTTCGGTGCGATCCTCCAGCATGAAGCGTCCGTAAATCTTCACGCGGACGCGCTGAAAGTTACGCCTTTCAGCTTGGGACGGCGCGGTGTCGACCGCCGCTGACCTCATGACTGCCTACACCCCGTTTGGCATTCCGCGCGTTGATGCGAGGAACTTCGTCGGAAAGCTACAGCGAAGCGGGTTAACAAAGGGGAAAACCTGACGCCGCTACTTTAGGGTTTTAGATTATTCCTCGCGCCCGCCCTCGAATACGACCAGATGGCGGATGCGGCGCGCCTGGCCGAGCGCCGAAATCGTCTGGGGCGGATCGAGTTCCGACGGGACAAGCGAGGGAACGTCGATGGCCGGCCGGTTCTTGAGGAATATCGGTTCCTTGTCCGGATCGACGACACGGATCGAATCGATCAGGGCGTCGGCGATCGGATCCGCGCCCAGCCAGAAGGGTTTTTCAGCGGCGCTTATCACGCCAAGGCAGCGCGGATTTTCGACGCCGCCGTCGAGCGGCAGGGCGAGCAGCTCGAACTTGCTGGAACGGTCGGTGCGGCTGAAACCTTCATAGGTGATGAGCAATACGGATTTCTGATCGAAGACGCCGTGGATCAGTTTCGAGATAAGCCGCTGGTCCTTCTCGCGCCACAGCGAGGGAAAGGAAAACCCCTTGAGTTCACGGCCATAGACCGCGCAAAGCCTGGTGCCGGCGAGCCGGAATACCGCTTCGCCGCGCGTATCCTTTTCCAGGATGAATGTGTCGGCCAGCAGCGACTTGATGTCGGCTGGCTCGACTTCCGAACGTTTGGGGGCAGGGCGCCCGTCACGCAGCCGGTTCCAATAATGGAACAGCGTGATCGATCCGTTCTGGTTCATGCTATGCTGCTCCGCGCAATCTGTCGTCTGATGTCCCATCGGTGAACAGAAGGGCGCCCTCCGAGGACCTACATGCGTTGCGGAGCAGGATGCGTGCCAGCATCGTTAACACTTGTTCACGGGTCGGGGCCGTTAAGGTTAACAAGTGGTTTACGTTGCGCTCCGCCCGGGCCCGTGGCACGTTAAAACCACTCCAGAAGCGGTCGTTTCGCAGCGATCGGCAGCATTTCAGTCAAGAGTTTTGGGGAGCACGGGGGCTCGACCAGCCGTTCAAGGGCAACCTTGGACGGCTTCTTTTTGATTCGCGCCAATTTTGATTCGCGCCATTTTTGATTTGCGTGGGGCGATTCGCCCCTTTGTGAATCGGGTGACCGTGATCTACATGCTCGCGAAGTCGAATCCAGCGACTGAGTGCGAGCCATATGAGCGAACCAGCAAGCCCCTCGGAAATCGAACAGGGCGAGGGCGGACCTGTCGGCCGCGAGCCGGAGCCGCGCCGCGAGCCGGTGTTCAACATGCCGCCCGTTGTGCTGGCGGTGATCGGCATCTGCGTCGTCGTTCACCTGATCCGGTTCTACTGGCTCACCGACGACCAGGATTTCTCCCTGCTGATCCGGACCGCCTTCATTCCGATCCGCTATTCCGGTCGCTTCGACCTCGATTTTTACGCGTTTTCGAGCCCATTCACCTATGCCTTCCTGCATGGTGGCTTTGCACATCTAGCCATCAACATGGTGTGGCTGGCGGCTTTCGGCTCACCGCTGGCGAACCGCTTCGGCGCGCTTCGTTTCAGCCTGTTCTTCGCGGCGACGGGGCTGGCGGCGGTACTGCTGTTCTGGGCGGTGCATCCGATCGGCCAGACGCCGCTGGTCGGCGCATCGGGGGCGATTTCCGGCATGATGGGGGCCGCCGCCCGCTTCGGCTTCCGCATCGACCGCTCGTCCGGCAAGGCCGCCTTCGCCGGCGCGCCGCTGCCGATGGCGGCAGTGTTCCGCTCGCGCGGCGTTGTGACTTTTCTTGTCATCTGGATGGTGATCAATCTCGCCACCGGCCTCGTTGCCTTCGCGCCCGGCATCGACAGCCAGATCGCCTGGGAGGCCCATATTGGCGGTTTCGTCGCCGGTTTCTTCGGCCTGCGGGCTTTCGATCGGCGGCAGCAGGCGGATGAGTTCAGGGCCTGAAGTATGTCGCCCAAAAGCATGCCCTCGGTTTTGAACCGAGGCTGCGCCGCGGTTTGCGACAACGACATGCGATGCGCATTAAGGCGCCGCACTTGAAAACCAATCGATCGCGGCGCACGATGTCTGGCACTAGGAAAAGCCGGTCAGGGCAGGAACCGGCAAGTAAAACTGAGGAGGACGCCATGACTGTTAAGGCAATTCTCGAGCAGAAAGGCCACGACGTGTTGACGCTCGGGCCGAACGAAAAGCTGAGCGAGGCCATTCGCATCCTGGCCGAGCACAGGATCGGTGCGCTGGTCATCACCAATGGCGATCACAAGATCGTCGGCATTCTTTCCGAGCGCGACGTCGTGCGGGTCCTCGCCAGGGAAGGGGCCGCAGCATTGGATATTGCGGTGCGTTCTGCGATGACGCCCAAGGTGAAGATCTGCAATGAGAACCACACCGTCAACGAGGTCATGGAGATCATGACCAGTGGCCGTTTCCGCCATCTGCCTGTGGAAAAGGACGGCCTGCTCGACGGCATCGTATCGATAGGCGACGTGGTCAAACGGCGCATCGAGGATGTCGAGCGCGAGGCAGCGGAGATCAGGGCCTATATAGCGACGGCCTGAGATCGCCCAGCAAGTTTTTGTCGAAGTCGGCGCCGCCCCTCATCGCCCTGCCGGGCACTTCTCCCCGTATAGGGAGCGTATAGGGACGGGGAGAAGGGGCTATCGGCAGCCTTGGCGGACATTCTGCAACGCGGGTGATTGGCGAAACCATCGATGAGAGCGTCCCTCTCCCCGTCACTATACGGCGAGAGGATGCCGGCAGGCAGGTGAGGGGCAGCGCAAACCTTTCCGATAGCGGTTGCCCCTGCCAGCCGGCGGCTTTACGCTTGTCTCCTTTTGCGGTTTGCATTAGCGGATGACTTTCACTTCAAACGCGGAACTCACGCTTTGACGTGAATTCCGTCACCGATATCTCGCAGGCTATTATGACCCTCATCGACACCCGCACGCCCGACGCCAAGCGCCTGATATCAGGCGCCACCGGCGACTGGGAGATCATCATCGGCCTCGAGGTGCACGCGCAGGTGACCTCGCAAGCTAAGCTGTTCTCCGGCGCCTCGACGGCTTTCGGTGCGCCGCCAAACGCCAATGTCAGCCTCGTCGATGCGGCGATGCCGGGCATGCTGCCGGTCATCAACGAGGAATGTGTCAAGCAGGCGATCCGCACCGGGCTCGGGCTGAAGGCCGAGATCAACCACAAGTCGGTCTTCGACCGGAAAAATTATTTTTATCCCGATTTGCCGCAGGGCTATCAGATCTCGCAGTTCAAGCAGCCGATCGTCGGCGAGGGCAAGGTGATCGTCTCCGTCGGCCCGGACCGGCAAGGCGAGTTCGAGGACATCGAGGTCGGCATCGAGCGCCTGCATCTGGAGCAGGATGCCGGCAAGTCGATGCACGACCAGCATGCGACGATGTCCTATGTCGACCTCAACCGCTCGGGTGTGGCGCTGATGGAGATCGTCTCCAAACCCGACATGCGCTCCGCCGACGAGGCCAAGGCCTATGTCACCAAGCTGCGAACCATCGTGCGTTATCTCGGCACTTGCGACGGCAATATGGACGAAGGCTCGCTCCGCGCCGACGTCAACGTCTCGGTGCGCCGGCCCGGCGGTGAATTCGGCACGCGCTGCGAAATCAAGAACGTCAACTCGATCCGCTTCATCGGCCAGGCCATCGACTACGAGGCGCGCCGCCAGATCGCCATCCTCGAGGACGGCGGCAAGATCGACCAGGAAACGCGACTGTTCGACCCCAACAAGGGCGAGACACGCTCGATGCGTTCCAAGGAAGAAGCGCACGACTACCGCTATTTCCCGGATCCCGATCTTCTGCCGCTGGAATTCGACCAGGCCTATGTCGATGCGCTGGCAAAGGATCTGCCTGAACTGCCCGACGCCAAGAAGGCGCGGCTGATCTCCTCTCTCGGCCTGTCCACCTACGACGCCTCGATCCTGGTGTCGGAAAAGGCGGTCGCCGACTATTTCGAGAAGGTGGCTGCTGGCCGCGACGGCAAGCTCGCCGCCAACTGGGTCATCAACGATCTGCTGGGTGCGTTGAACAGAGCCGGCAAGGGTATTGAAAATGCTCCGGTTTCGCCCGATCAGCTCGGCACGGTCATCGACCTGATCAAGCAGGGCACCATCTCCGGCAAGATCGCCAAGGATCTGTTCGAGATCGTCTGGAACGAAGGCGGCGATCCGCGCCAGCTGGTCGAAAGCCGCGGCATGAAACAGGTCACCGACACCGGCGCCATCGAAAAGGCGGTCGACGAGGTGATATCAGCCAATCCGGACAAGGTCGATCAGGCGCGCGCCAAGCCCAGCATGGCCGGCTGGTTCGTCGGCCAGGTGATGAAGGCGACCGGTGGCAAGGCCAACCCGCAGGCCGTCAACGACCTCGTCAAGGCCAAGCTCGGGATCGAATAGCGCAATGAACGCAAGACCACGGCCGCGCAATCAGGCAGGTGTCTCGTCGGCGCTGCTGATCGCAGGTGCCGTACTGCTTTTCGTCGGCACGCTGCTGCATCCGATGCATGAGGACCCGAATGATGCGCTTCGCGCCTTCGGCGAGTATTCCGCCGATCACAATTGGCTTTTTAGTCACATGGCCCAACTTGCCGGTGTCGTGGCGATGGTCGCCGGCATGCTTTTGATCATTGGCCGTCTGTTCGACGGTCCGGCGCGGGATTTTGCTCTGCTCACCATCGCATTTGGCGCGGCGTCGCTTGCGGCTGCGGCGGCTTTGCAGGCAGTCGACGGCATCGCCCTGAAGGCCATGGTCGACGCATGGGCCGTCGCCGACGATGCCGCAAAGGCATCGCTGTTCAACGCTACCTTTGCGGTGCGGCAGATCGAAATCGGCTTTGCCGCGGTGAGCGCCGTGCTGCTCGGCCTGACCGTCCTGCTCGCCAACATCGCGTTCCAGCAGGCGAAGCACTGTCCAGTCTGGATGTCGTTGCTCGGCAGCGCAGGGGCTGTTGGCGTCTTGATTGGCGGCGTCGCCACGGCGGCAACAGGTTTCTCCGATGTCGCCATGGCGGCCAACATGCCGGGCAGCCTGGTGCTCCTCATCTGGGTCGTGCTGCTTGCCTTGATCGAACTCAAACGCAAACCTGTCGAAGCATAGGCGAGCCGTCAGCGAGAAAACCGATGTTCGTCCGCACTGCCAGCGAACGCGATCTGGTTGCCATCCGGGCGCTGCTGGTCGAAACGTGGCATGCCACCTACGACGCCATCTATGGTGCTGCCAAAGTAACCGAGATCTCTGATGAATGGCATTCGATCGCCCCGCTCAAGGCGCGGCTGACACGGCCGAACTCCGAATTCCTGGTCGCAGACGACGGCAAGCGCATCGGCGGCATGGCTTTCGCCGCAGCCACCACGGATGCGAAGATCGTTATGCTGAACCAGCTCTACGTGCATCCGGCCTACCAGAGGCAAGGGATCGGCCAGGCGCTGCTGGAAGAGGTCGAGGCCAGCTTTCCGGAGGCGCGGACGCTGCGTGTCGAAGTGGAGGAGGCAAACGCTCCAAGCGTCGCGTTCTACCGCTCGAAAGGGTTTTTGCCCGCCGGGAACACCGCCGACCGTGGCGGTGGCTCAGGGCTGCCGGCGCTGATTTTGGAAAAGGCGATCGGATAGAACTGACTGCCCGGCCACGTCGCGGTCAGTTGCGTTTGCGGACTGCGCCGGTCGGTTGCCAGTAGCCATGACGTCAATGTTGGTTTTTGAGGACGACAAGATATCCGCGCTCGACGTGAAGGCGGAAAGCGATCTGCTTCGACGTCCCAGGGTCCTTCGATTTGTCGATGACATAGCCGCCAGGATGTGAGCGAAGCCATTCCTCGGGATTGTCTGTTCTTTCGAGCGGCTTCTGCAGCCGGGCAAGGAAGCCGACCTCGTCCTGATAGTCGAAGGCGATAGCCCAGTCCGCATTCTTTCGCTCGTCGATGAAGTTGGCCAGCGGCATGAGATCTTCGCGTTTGAAAGCGGTCACTGATGCCGCGGCATGACCGATGCCGAAAATGGCGAGCAGGACGAAGGCCGCGTTTCTGAGCTTAGCGAGGGGAATCTCCGCCATGAAATACCCAAACAGGATGGTCGCAAACGGCAACATCGGCACCACATAGTGAGGCTGCTTGCCGGATATCGCGCTGAAAACCAATAAAACCGCGACGAACGAGAACGACAGCAGGCGCAGTGCGTGCAGGTCCGGCGATCGCGTGTCGATCAGGCCACGTATCCGGGCGCCCAGCTTCAGCCGCCGCACTTCGGGTATGAAGATCCACGGCATGAGCATGATCGGCATCAGCACGATATAGAAATAGAACGGCCGGCCATGCGAGTTGTGCAGGTTGCCGGTGACACGCCCTGCCGACTGGTTCCAGACAAGGTCATAGACGAAGTTGCCTTCCGTCTGGATGGTCGCCGGCACCAGCCAGATCGCCACCGGGATCAATGCAGCGAGAATTGCCAGACCTGCCCCGGCGAAGAATTTCGGGGTCGTCAGCCCGGCCTGCCGATCGCGCCAGAACGGATAGAGCAGGATTGGCGCGCCGACATGGATCAGCACCACCGGACCTTTCGTCAAGACACCCAGTCCGATGAACAGGCCCGCCAGCACGGCGTGCCAACGGTTGCCGCTCCTGGCAAAGGCAAGCAACGACAAAAGCGCGGCGAGCGCGAAGACCGTCAGCAGCATGTCGAACAGGATCAGCGTCGAATAAATCACGAAGACGGTGCTGCCGGCGACGAGCCAGGGGATACGGCTTGCGATGTCGTCGCGCCCGGGAAAAAGGGTTTTTGCCAGACGCGTCGTCAGCCCGATGACGAGCGACGAGGCGACGAAGATGACGAGCATCGCGGCAACCCGGCTTGCGCCGAAAATGCCCCAGGCCAGGTCGATAAGCCAGAACAGCAGCGGCGGTTTTTGCAGATAGGGCGCGAAATTCATCGTCGGAACGAAGATCTGTCCGCTCAGATACATCTCCCAGGTGACGCTGAGATATCGGGTTTCATCGACAGGCAGGAGCGGCCGGAAGCCGAGCGCGATGCAGATCAACGCAAGCAGGAACAGATAGGGGAGCAGCCTCTCGACATGTGCCGGGTTCAAGATTGGGATCCGCGCCAGGAATTGTTTTCCTTCCAGCCGAGCACCGATGCTGCGCTCCTGGAGCGCGCAGGACCGCACCATGATTTTGGCCGAATTGTAGCCGAGCCGGCCTGGTTCTCCGGATTTTGGCGATCAGCCATGCATCTCGTGCCAGAAATGCGAGGCACGGTGTCACACCCGATATTCCACCGTGGCAGGGGCCAAGTCCTCCACATCGCAGGGCCGAACCAGGGGTGTTTGAGGCGGGGCCACTGTTCTGCAATTCTTGCCTGAATACTTTCTCAGCTGTCGTCCGCAAAAACACGCCCGGTAAGAATTCACCAGTGGCTAACGCTGAGGCAAAAAAAGCATGGTGCGACGCACAAAAATGTTGCAATGCAATGCGGATGCCGTAACGTCAGGGTCCTAGATGAACGAGACGGCTTTTCTACAAAGGTCGCCCGCCGCAAAGGATGGAAACTATGACCAAGACCGCTGATAAAACTGCTGAAATCATCGAGAACGTGGAAGTCCCGACCGAGGTAACCGATCAGTTCCGTGCCGTCGCCGAAAAGGGCGTCGAGCAGTCGAAAGAAGCCTTATCTAAATTGGCGACCGGCGCCGAGGCGACCCAGAAGGCTTTCAAGTCATCCTTTGAAACAGCCAAGAGCGCCAGCGATGAACTGTCGCTGAAGACGATCGCCGCTTTGCGCTCGAATCTTGAGGCCAGCTTTTCTCACCTCGAAGCCCTGGTTGCCGTGAAATCGCCCTCCGAGTTCATCGAACTGCAGACTGCCTTCTTGCGCAAGCAGGTGGAAAAGACGGTCGAACAGGGCAAGGAGTTTCAGGCAGCGGCGACGAAAGCCGCAGAAGACGTATCCAAGCCGATCAAGGATGTCTATGAGAAGGCGGTCAAGGATCTCAAGGTCGCCTGATTGCCCCTATGCACCGTCGCCCAAAAGCACGTCCTCGGGCTTGAACCGACCGCGCGAAGCGGTTTTGCGATAATGACATGCATCAAAACAACAGCTTGAAGCGCCTCGTATGAATCCATCCAAACGGCACGCGCTTTAGGCGGAGAGAACTTCAACGTTGTCGATCAGCCTGGTCTTGCCCAGCCAGGCGGCTGCGAGCAGGCGCCCGTCGCGGTTTCGCCGCCACGGGGCGAGCGTCAGGCTCTCGCGCGCCGCGACATAGTCGACTTTGTCGAAGCCAGCCTCGATGAGCGCGCGGCTGGCCTCGGCGGTCGCGCTGCCTTCATCCGCGCCTGCCGCAAGTGCCGCCGCCGCCCGGCGCAAGATGGCGTTGAGCTGGCGCGCCACCGCAAGCTCGGCATCGCCGAGATAGGCGTTGCGTGACGACATGGCGAGGCCATGCGCATCGCGTATTGTTGGCGCGCCGATGATGTCCACCGGCAGATCAAGATCGCGGCAGAGTTGCCTGACGACGCAAAGCTGCTGGTAGTCTTTCTCGCCGAAGACCGCGCAGTCGGGCGATGCCTGCAGGAAAAGCTTTGCCACGACCGTCGCGACGCCGTCGAAGAAGGTCGGCCGGAAATCCGATTCCAGCCCGGCGGCTGGCCCGCCGACCGTGATCCTGGTGGCGAAGCTGGCCGGGTACATCTGCGCCACACCAGGGGCGAAGGCGAGTTGTGCGCCGGCCTCGGCCAGCCGATCGAGGTCGCGGCCGAGCTGGCGCGGATATTTGTCGAGGTCTTCGCTCGGCGCGAACTGGGTTGGGTTGACGAAGATCGAGACAACGCAGCGATCGGCCTTTTCCAGCGCGATCCTGATCAGCGAGATATGGCCGTCATGCAGCGCACCCATGGTCGGCACCATGGCAAGGCTAACGCCATCGCGACGCCAATCGCGGATTTGCGCGCGAAGGGCGGCGACGCTGTCGACGACGAGAGGCCGGTTCATGCTTCGCTCTTGTCGGCTGCGGCGGAAAAAACGTGGCTCGGGCCGGGGAATGTCCGGCTGCGCACCTCCGCTGCAAAGCTGGCCGCCGCCTGCGATATGACGCTGCGAAGGTCGGCATATTGCTTGACGAATTTCGGCACCCGGTCGACGGTCAGGCCGACCATGTCGTCGATGACCAGGATCTGGCCGTCGCAGTCGCCGCTGGCGCCGATGCCGATGGTTGGGATGGAAATGTGCCGGGTGAGATCGGCGGCGACGGTCTCGACGGTGCCTTCTATGACCACCGAAAACGCGCCGGCCTTTTCGACCGCTTCGGCGTCGCGATAAAGCGCAGCCACATTCTCCTCGGTCCGGCCCTTGATCCTGTAGCCGCCGTCGCTTTCCACCGATTGCGGCTGCAAGCCGATATGCCCCATGACCGGAATGCCGGCAGCGACAATCGCCGCAATCTGTCGGGCAACCGTGACGCCACCCTCCAGCTTGACGGCCTGACAACCGGTTTCGCCGACGACCCGCAGCGCCGAGGCGACGGCTTGGCGCGGCGTTGCCTCATAGCTTCCGGCCGGCATGTCGACCACCACACAGGCCCTGGCTGACCCTCGCATCACCGCTTGTCCATGGGCGATCATCATCTCCAGCGAGGCGCCCAGCGTGGTCTTGTGGCCATGGAGAACCATGGCGACGCTGTCGCCGACCAGAAGCAGGTCGACATGCTCGTCGAGCAGGCGAGCGACGGGATAGGTATAGGCGGTGAGGCAGACGACCGGCACGCCGCCCTTGCGCAGGCGAATGGAGCTGGCACTGATCCGCAGCTCAGGGTCGGATGCGTCCGGGGCCATCTTTACCTCCTCAACCGTCAACCAGGCTGGGTACCTGCATGCGGCGCGCAGAGCTTTAGAAAGACGGGGCAGCCTTGGCAAGACATGCCTCGACAGGACGCGAAAGGCTTGCCCCACGGTGGATCGGTTTTCCGACGGCCATTTGCGCGGCTCATGCGGCAAAACCCTTGCCTTAGCGATGGCCCGACGCCATAAGCAGGAAACGGGGCGCTGCCGCTGTCGCCGCGAGGATTTGGGCCACGAGGATTTGGATGAAGACTTTCCTTCTGCAGTTTTTCACCTGGTGGAACAGCCAGACGCTGGGCACGCGCTTCCACACCTGGCGGCATGGCAAGGAAGTCGGGCAGGACGAGGCTGGCAACGTCTATTACGAGGGTGGTGTCGATTCGGAAGGCCGCACCCGCCGCTGGGTCATCTATCGCGACTATTCGGAAGCCTCGATGATTCCGCCCGGCTGGCATGGCTGGATGCATCACCGGGTCGATGTCGCGCCGCCGAGCGACACCTACAAGCCACGCGACTGGCAGAAGCCGCATCAGCCGAACCTCACCGGAAGTGCCGCCGCCTATCGCCCCAAGGGCTCCATACTCAGCAATCAGCACCGCCCGCAGGTGACCGGCGATTACGACGCCTGGACGCCGGGGTCGTAAGAGATCGCCAGGGCGGATCGGTCCTTTATCGCCACAATTGGCGTTTAGCTGCTTGTCGAACTGACAGCAGCGACTAGCCTTGGGCGCGACAGAATCACCTCGGGCGCAAACCACCGGATCCTTGCATGAGCATTTTCAGCCGAATTTCGATGGGCGGACTGACGGTGGCCGCCGCTTTTGCGGCTTTTAGCATCGCAGCCGCACAGACGCTGGAGGCGCCAGTGGACCCGGGGGCGCCGACGGAGTTTGAGGCGCCAATGGAGCCGGGGGCGCCGACGGAGTTTGAGGCGCCAATGGAACCGGGGGCGCCGACGGAGCCGGGCGCGCCAGGGGAACCGGATGCGACAGTGGAACCGGATGCGACAGTCGCGCCAGTGGCACCGGCGGCGCCGCAACGCATCACCAATCCTGTCGCCGAATTCGCCGGCATCGACAAGATCACCGGCCGCATCATCACCTTCGATGTTTATATCGACGAGACGGTGCAGTTCGGCGCTTTGCAGGTGACGCCGCGCATCTGCTATTCGCGGCCGCAGACCGAAGAGCCGAAGACCGATTCCTTCGTCGAGGTCGACGAGATCACGCTGGATCGCAAGATCCGCCGCATCTTCACCGGCTGGATGTTTGCCGAAAGCCCCGGCCTCAACGCCGTCGAGCACGCGGTCTACGACGTCTGGCTGAAGGGCTGCAAGCAGAAGTCGGAGGTGCCGGCACCCGACGCGGCCAAAACCAATTAGAATGCTGGGGTGCGGGATCGCCTGTTCGGAATCACCTGCTGAGTATTCCGGAACCGCACTGTCGGCCGTGCGTTGGTCATGGCTGGCGGTTCGGAGGATGTCCCCCATGATGGCTAATAAAAGCGAGCTTCTCGAACTCGAAAAAGGGTTCTGGACCGGCGACGCTGCCTATTTCAAAGCCAATGCCGACACCGAATGCCTGGTGGCTTTCCCACAGATGGCGCAAACGATGAGCAATGCCGATCTGGCCGAAACCGCGACGGACGCAAATCGCTGGCGCGATCTCGACATCGACCTCAAGGGCATCATCGAGCCGGGCAGCGACATTGTCATGCTGACCTATGAGGCCCATGCCACTCGCGAGAATGGCGAGCCTTATGCGGCGCTGGTCAGCACCGGCTATGTCCATCGCGTCAATGGCTGGAAGATGATGTTCCACGCGCAGACGCCTCTTGAACCTGCCACAAAAACCTGACCAAGAACCCGACCTTTGGCGCAGATCATGGGAAAAAGACCGCCTCGCCCTTCAGCGCGTCGGCCAGCATCTTTTCGTATTTGCCCCTTGGCACGTCGACCGCGCCGAAGCGTTTGAGGTGCTCGGTGGTGAACTGCGTGTCGAGCAACGCGAAGTGTCGTTGCTTCAGGCGCTCGACAAGGTGCACCAGGCAGACCTTCGACGCGTCCGTTTCCCTGGCGAACATGCTTTCGCCGAAGAACACACGGCCGAGAGACACGCCGTAGAGGCCGCCAACCAGCCGACCCTCGCGCCAGGCTTCGACCGAATGGCAATGACCCACCCGATGGAGTTCGACATAGGCCTCGCGGATCGGCGCATTGATCCAGGTCGACCGGCGTTCCTCGCGCCTCTCGGCGCAGCCGTCGATGGTCGCCTCGAAATCAAAATCGAAACGGATATCGAACAGGTCTTTCCGGATCGCCTTCCTCAGGCTTTTGGGCGTGTGAAAACCATCCAGCGGGATGATGCCGCGCGTCTCCGGCCGCACCCAGAACACTTCGGGATCGGTGGCGCTTTCGGCCATCGGAAAGACGCCCGAGGCGTAGGCCTTGAGCAACAGGTCGGTCGGGATGCGATAGCCTGGCGCGTAGGGACGGGTCATCGCGACACTATATTCTATAAGTTCACGTCCTAATCCTCATCGGCCAGATAATTTTCCAGCCAGTGGATGTCATATTCGCCATTGGCGATATCCGGATTGCCGACGAGATCGCGAAACAGCGGCAGTGTCGTCTTGATGCCGTCGACGACGAATTCGTCGAGCGCCCGCCGCAGCCGCATCATGCATTCGACGCGATTGCGGCCGTGCACGATCAGCTTGCCGATCAAACTGTCGTAGTAAGGCGGTATCTTATAGCCGGAATAGACGCCGGAATCGACACGGATGCCGAGGCCGCCCGGCGTGTGGAAGTGGGTGATCGTGCCCGGCGAGGGGGTGAAGGTGCGCGGATCCTCTGCATTGATGCGGCATTCGATGGCGTGGCCCTGAAAGCGGATCTCTTCCTGGCGCATCGAAAGCCCGCCGCCCGAGGCGACGCGGATCTGCTCGTGCACGAGGTCGATGCCGGTGATTGCCTCCGTCACCGGATGCTCGACCTGCAGGCGCGTGTTCATCTCGATGAAGTAGAACTCGCCGTTCTCGTAGAGGAATTCGATGGTGCCGGCGCCGGAGTAGCCGAGATCGGCGATCGCCCTGGCGCAGACGCCGCCGATATGCGCGCGCTCCTCGGCATTGAGCGCCGGCGAGGGCGCCTCTTCCCAGACTTTCTGGTGGCGGCGCTGCAGTGAGCAGTCGCGTTCGCCGAAGTGCACGCCGCGGCCGGCACCGTCGCCGAACACCTGGACCTCGATGTGGCGCGGCTTTTCGAGATATTTTTCGATGTAGACGGCGTCGTCGCCAAAAGCGGCACCGGCTTCCGAGCGCGCCGTCTGCAGCGCGACGACAAGATCGGCTTCGCTGCGCGCCACTTTCATGCCGCGTCCGCCGCCGCCAGCCGACGCCTTGATGATCACGGGATAGCCGATGTCGGCGGCGATGCGTCTGGCTTCCTTTTCCTCGGTGACCGCCCCGTCGGAGCCGGGCACCACCGGAATGCCAAGGCGCTTTGCGGTGCGCTTGGCCTCGATCTTGTCGCCCATGATGCGGATGTGATCGCCGGATGGGCCGATGAAGGTGATGTTGTGAGCGGCGAGGATATCGGCGAATTTGGCATTCTCCGACAGGAATCCGTAGCCCGGATGCACCGCGTCGGCGCCGGTGATCTCGCACGCCGCGACGATCTGGTGGATGTTGAGATAGCTGTCGCGCGACGGCGGCGGGCCGATGCAGACGCTCTCGTCGGCGAGCCGCACATGCATGGCGTCGGCGTCGGCGGTGGAATGCACCACCACTGTCTGAATGCCGAGCTCCTTGCAGGCGCGCAGCACCCTCAGAGCGATTTCGCCGCGATTGGCGATGAGGATCTTCTGGAACATTTTTCGGCTGTTCCCGGCTCTACTCGATCACGACGAGCGGCATGCCATATTCGACCGGCTGCGCATCCTCGAACAGGATCGCCGTCACCGTGCCGGCACGGGGCGAGGGGATCTGGTTCATCGTCTTCATCGCCTCGATGATCAGCAGCGTCTGGCCTTCCTTGACCTGCTGGCCGACCTCGATGAACGCCTTGGCGTCGGGCGATGGCGCCAGGTAGGCGGTGCCGACCATGGGCGAGGTCACTGCATTCTTGGACATGTCGGCCGCTGCCGGTGCGGCTGCGCCGGCCGGCTGCGCTGCCGGCGGCGCATAGGCGGGCTGCGGTGCGGCGACCGCATGGACGGCCGGCGCCTGTCGCGACACGCGCACCTTCAAGTCGCCCAGCTCGACCTCGATCTCGGTGAGGTTGGTGTCGTTCAGTATGCCCGCCAGATCGCGGATAAGCTGCTGGTCAACACCATTCTTCTTTATCGACATTTTCGAGCCTTCTGTTTGTTGGCCGGTCAGAGGCGTGCGGCCAGCGCCTGCAGCGCCAGTGTGTAGCCGATCGGCCCGAATCCGCAGATCACGCCGACGGCGACAGGCGAGACCATGGAAACGTGGCGGAATGATTCCCGCGCATGGATGTTGGAAAGATGAACTTCGGCGACGGGCAATGGCGCGACGGAGCGGATGGCGTCGTGGATGGCGATCGAGGTGTGGCTGTAGGCGCCCGGATTGATGACGATGCCGACCGCCTTGTCGGCGGCCTCCTGTATCCAGTCGACGAGGTCGCCCTCATGGTTCGACTGACGGAAATCGATCTCGAGCCCAAGCGCCGCACCTGCCTGCTTGCAATCGTCGGCGATCGCGGCCAGCGTCTTGCCGCCATAGATGCCCGGCTCGCGCTTGCCGAGCGCGTTGAGGTTGGGACCGTTCAGAACGAAAACCGTTTTCAAAATGCCGACCTTTCCCCACGCCGGCACCAGTCGGCGCGCCGGACCTCTATAATGGGCTTAAACGCCTGCGAAAAGAGCGCAAGTGGGTTCTTTCGCTGTCCACAACAGCCGAAAAATGGCTTTCGCCGAAGCCGATCAGAGTGCGGCCTTGGCCGCCTCTATCTTCTCCGCCAGCACGTCCTGGCCGAGCGCACCGAACACCACCTCATTGCCGACCACATAGGAGGGCGTTCCGGTGATGGCCAGCTTGTTGGCAAGATCGTAGGTCTTGGAGAGCGCCTCGGCGATCGACGGATCCTTCATCTTCTCGCGCAGCGTCGCTTCGTTGGCGCCGAGCGAAAGCGCTACCTTGATGGCCGCCGCTTCGGTGGCGCGTCCCTGGGCGCCGAGCAGCGCGTTGTGGAACTCGCCGTATTTCTCCGGCATCATCAGGTGGAAGGCCATCGAGACGACGCTCGCCTTCTGCGAATCCGGGCCGAGGATCGGGAACTCCTTGAGCACGAAGCGCAGCTCCGGATCGGCTGTCGTCAGCGTCTGCATGTCCTCCATGGCGCGTTTGCAGTAGCCGCAATTGTAATCGTAGAATTCGACGATGGTGACCCTGCCGTTCGGATTGCCGACGACGCCGTCGAAGGCCGAGTTGAAGATCTGGTCCTTGGCATCTTTGATGACGCCGAGACTGGCGACCCGCTGCGCCTCCTTCTGCTTGGCCTCGAGCGCTTCCTGAGCTTCCAGCAGCACTTCCGGGTTCTTCAGGAGATAGTCGCGGATGATGCCTTCGACTTCAGCCCGGTCGAACCTGGTGTCGGCGGAGGCTGCCTGGGCGATCTGCGTGGCATCGGCCTTTGCCGCCTGCGGACTTCCGGTCACGAACCCGAAACCCAGCATGGCGAGAGCGACCGCCACGCCCGTGGTGCCCAGCAGAATTGCCTTCTTCATCATCGCTAAATCCTCTTGCCTGGTCCGGCCCGGTTGTCCGACCCGATTGGTCCGACTACCCGATTGGTCCGACTACTTGTCGCCGCGCACGGCCGGACGGTTCACTTTTTCTTGCCTGATGGTGCGTAGTTTATGATGTCCTGCGCGCGGATCCAGCCCGGCTCGCCGCGCTTCATTTTCATCTGCGCGCGCATTGCGAAGATCTTGGCATCCTTGTAGGCGCCGGAATAGAAATGGCCTTCGGCGGTCGCAAGGTCGGCGGCCGGAATGTTGCCAAGCTCGCCATAGGCCTGCGCAAGATGGCGGTAACCGACGGCGTTTTCTCGGTCGCGCCCGAGACCCTTGTTTATCTGCACCACCGCTTTCTCCAGGGAATCGGGCGTGCCGACGGCCATCAGCGCCTGGCCGTAGGAAACCGGCAGCAGCCCGGATCGCGCCGGGTCGAGGCTGACCGCCTTGGCATAGGCTTCCGCGGCAGCCTTCGGTCTGTTCGCCTTCATCAGGATGTCGCCGCGCAACTCCTGGAAATAGGCGTTCTTCGGCTGTGCCTTGATCAGCGCGTTGGTCTTGGCGAGCGCCCCGGCCAGATCGCCGAAAAGATAGCTCGTCTGCGCGTCGCCATATCGCGAGGCGAGGCTACCCGGCATCTTGCGCATCAGCCGCGATGCGGCGGCCTGGCCTCCCATATAGGCGGCGATCTTGACGCGCATCATGTCATGCCGCTGCTGCAGCGCCGGCGCATCGACCTTGTCGACATGGGGGCTCTTCTTGACCAGGACTTCGAGGTTGGCGATGCGTTCGCGCGGCAGCGGATGGCTGATCCGGTAGGGGTCGACCTGCGCCCCCGACAGCGAGAGCGCGCTCTGAAAGCGGCCGAAGGTCTTCAGCATGCCCAGGCCGGACTGACCGGTGGCATTGAGATAGGTTATCGCCGAGCGGTCGGCGGTCATCTCTTCGGTGCGCTGATAGGCGAGGATACTGCGCTGCGCCATCTCGCCGCCGCCGGCCGCAACCCCCATGCCGGCGCCGGCCAGGCCCCGGCTTTTGCTGGTGGCGCCGGCGACGATGGCACCGGCGCCAAGCAGCGTCGCGATGATGGCCATCGTCTTGGCGCGTTCGAGTTGGTTGCGCAATTTTTGCTGGTGGCCGCCGGCGATGTGGCCGGCTTCATGGGCGATGACGCCGATGATCTCGTTGGGCGTTTCCGCCGACATCAGGGCGCCGGTGTTGATGAACAGGCGGGACCCGGCAACGAAGGCGTTGAAACTCTGGTCGTTGACCAGCACGATGTCGACGCCGTCTTCCGGCAGGCCCGCGGCCCTGAAGATCGGTCGCGCATAGTCGCGCACCAGCGCCTCGATCTCGGCATCGCGCACCACCGGCACGTTTTGCGCGAAGGCGCTGACCGTGCTGGTCACAGCGAGTGTCGCGGCAAGCGAAAGCGTCGCGAAGGCGCGCGCTGCCCGGGCTATCGTCGATCTGGGTCGGCTCAACATGGCAGGTCCACTGGTAGACGAGCGGGTGGAGGATGAAAAGTCGGCACTGAAACTTTACCGAACTTGTGATCCTCATATCAATCGGGCATTTGTGCGGCGCGGGACGCCAAAGCTCGGCGCCGGCAGCCGGCAAGCGCCGGCCCGAGGGCCGACCGACCCAAAGGGCCGACCCAAGCGGCGACAAGGAATGAGGTCAAATGGTTGTATCGCTTTCGCGTCGCGGCGACGTCGAGCCGTTCCACGCCATGGACGTTCTGGCGGAAGCGAATCGGCTGAAGGCCAAGGGCGTGCCGGTCGTTTCCATGGCCGTTGGCCAGCCGTCCGATCCGGCGCCGGCCCGGGTCAGGCAAGCGGCGACGAACGCATTGAAGATGGGGCGCATCGGCTACACCGACGCATTGGGTCTTGCGGGCCTGCGCGAGGCAATCGCGCAGCACTATGCCGACCACTACGGGCTGGCCGTTTCACCCGGCCGGATCGCCGTCACCACCGGATCGTCGGCCGCCTTCAACCTGGCATTTCTGGCGATGTTCGATCCGGGCGATCGTGTCGCCATCGCCGCCCCCGGTTATCCGGCCTATCGCAACATCATGGCCGCGCTCGGCATCGAGATCGTCGAGATCGAGCTCGACGGTGATGCCTATCTCCACGCCGAACTTCTGAAGGCTGCGCATCGCGAAAAGAAGCTGAAGGGCGTCTTGTTTGCCAGCCCCGCCAATCCGACCGGGGCGATTATCCCCGCCGACGAGCTGTCGGCGCTGGTGACGACGGCGCAAGAGCTCGGCATCGCCGTGATCTCCGACGAGATCTACCACCGGCTGGCTTACGCTGCGCCGGACACCACAGCACTTGCCTACGGCCCTGACGTGACGGTGATCAATTCCTTCTCTAAATACTACTGCATGACCGGTTGGCGCATCGGCTGGATGGTGCTGCCGGAAGCATTGGTGCGGCCGGTCGAACGTATCGCCCAGAGTCTCTACATCTCACCGCCGGAACTGTCCCAGATCGCCGCGATCGAGGCGTTCAAGGCAACCGCGGAATTGGAGGCGGTCAAGGCGCGCTACGCGGGCAATCGCGAGCTTTTGATGAAACGCCTGCCCGAACTCGGCTTTACCCTGGCGGCACCGATGGACGGGGCGTTCTACGCCTTCTGCGATGTCACCAGGCACACCAACGACAGCATGGCCTTCGCGCGCAAGATGCTGGCCGAGGCGCATGTGGCGGCGACGCCCGGCCGCGATTTCGATCCGCTTCAAGGCCATCGAGCCATGCGCTTTTCCTACGCTGGCAGCCACGACGAGATGGTCGAGGCGATGATGCGCATCGAACGCTGGCTGAAGTAGCGCGATGCCGGACCTCGAGCAGGCTTTGACCGAGATTGCAGCCGAGATGGCCGAGCGCACGGATCGCGGCGACGTCGCGACCTACATTCCCCAGCTCGGCAAGGTCGATCCGAAAAAGTTCGGCATTGCCGCGGTGACCAATGACGGTCGCGTGCTGATGGCGGGCGACGCCGATGAGCCATTTTCGATCCAGAGCATTTCGAAGGTGTTCACGCTGACACTGGCGCTCGGCAATGTCGGCGACGCGCTGTGGCAGCGTGTCGGGCGCGAGCCTTCGGGCAACCCGTTCAACTCGATCGTCCAGCTCGAGCACGAGAACGGCATTCCGCGCAATCCGTTCATCAATGCCGGCGCCATCGTCATTTCCGACATTCTGCTCGCCGGCCACCAGCCGCGCGAGGCGATCGGCGAGATCCTGCGCTTCATCCAGTTCCTGGCCGACGACGAAACCATCATCATCGACCGCGAGGTCGCGGCTTCGGAACGTGCTACCGGTTTTCGCAACTTGGCGCTCGCCAACTATATGAAATCCTTCGGCAATCTCAACCACGCGCCGGACCTGGCGCTGGGCGTCTATTTCCACCATTGCGCCATCGCAATGAGCTGCCGGCAGCTGGCTCTGGCCGGCCGCTTCCTCGCCAATGGCGGCAAGAACCCGGCGACTGGCCATTCCGTGGTGTCGGCCGAGCGCGCGCGCCGCATCGGCGCGATGATGCTGACCTGCGGCCACTATGACGGCTCAGGCGATTTCGCCTTTCGCGTCGGCATCCCCGGCAAGAGCGGCGTCGGCGGCGGCATTTTAGCGATCGTGCCGGGCGTGGCTTCGCTTGCCGTCTGGTCGCCCGGCCTCAACGCCAACGGCAATTCCAGGCTGGGGTCGATTGCGCTGGAAAGGCTGGCGAAGATGATGAACTGGTCGGTGTTCGCGCCATAAAGAGTTCGGGGCGCCATAAAGAGTTGGGGGCGCCATAAAGATTTGGGCGCCATAGAGATTGTGGCGCTTCAGACAAGAAAAATCCCGCGCTGTCGACAGGACAGCGCGGGATTCTTTTGGTCAAAAGATTAGGCTAAACTACCGAAAAGCTTAGAAAAAGCCTTTCCGCTGCCACCAGCCGGCACGCTTCGGCTTCTCTTCGATCTTTTCCTCTTCGGCAACAGTCGAGGACACGATCGGCTCAACCGGAGCATCCACCGGTACGGGCTTGCGTCGCGATGGGCGGACCTTCGGTTGTTCGTCGACGGCGGCTGTTTCCTCCGAAACAGGTGCGGGAGGCTCGGCAGAAATTTCCGGCTCGGCTGCCGGCGTCTCGGCAACGACGTTCGCTGCAGCCTTCTTCGGCTTGGCGGCGCGGCGCGGCTTCTTCGGCTTTTCAGCGCTTGGCACGTCGTCATTGGCCGGAGCAAGATCCACAGGCTCTTCGACCGGCATTGCTTCGACCGGCGTTGCTGCTGCCGGTTCGCCGGAGACGGCTACGCCCTCCAAGACCTCGGGACGGTCAGCCGATTCGGCAGTGCCTGCATCGACCTCGCCTTCGCCGTCTTCACGGCGATTGCGCTTGCCGCCGCGCTTGCCGCGCCGGCGCTTCTTGCCCAGACCTTCATCCGGCCCCTGACCTTCATCCGGCCCCCGAGCTTCATCAGGCTCCCGATCTTCACCAGGCTCTTGCCCGTCATCCGAAGCTTTCACCGCCTCAGCGACGCCGACCTGGTCCTCGTGGTTTGCTTCGGCGCCTTCATCGCTTGAGGCTTCGGAGACGCCATCGGCAGCGGTGGAGAGGGATGCCCCTTCCATTGGGGCGCCATGCTCGCGGTCGCGATCCTTGCCGCCGCGCCGTCTGCGGCGCTTGCGGCGCTTGCGGTCGCGGCCTTCGCCATCCTCGCTGGGCCTTGGCTGCTGCGGCTGCTGAGCCTGGCGCGGTTGCTCCGCCGGTGCAACGACCTCGTCTTCCTCCTCCTCGATGACGATTTCGTCGGCGGGCTCTTCCGGCTCGACATAGGCGGGCAAGGTCCGCACCTCGACGAAGCCTTCGGGCTTTTCAGCCAACGCGCCGCGGAAGATCGCATAATGCTGGGCGCCGACCGTGTCGTCGGCCTCGACGGTGATGGTCAGGCCGAAGCGGTTTTCGAGCTCCACCAGCGTGCCGCGCTTGTGGTTGAGCACATAGAGCGCGGTCGCCGCCGGCGTCCGCACCGTGATGTGGCTGCGCGAATCCTTGAGCAGGAATTCCTCGATCGCCCGCACCACCATCAGCGCGACGGACGAATCGGACCGCACATGGCCGGTGCCGCCGCAATGTGGGCAAGGCTTCATCGTCGATTCCAGCACGCTGGCACGGATGCGCTGGCGCGACATCTCCATCAGGCCGAAATGCGAGATGCGGCCGACCTGGATGCGGGCGCGATCGTTCTTGAGGTGGTCCTTCAGCCGCTTCTCGACGGAGCGATTGTTGCGGTTCTCCTCCATGTCGATGAAGTCGATGACGATCAGGCCGGCGAGATCGCGCAGCCTCAGCTGCCGTGCGACCTCCTCGGCCGCCTCCAGATTGGTGTGAAGCGCTGTGTCCTCGATCGAGTGCTCTTTGGTGGAGCGGCCCGAATTGACGTCGATGGCGACCAGCGCTTCGGTCTGGTTGATGATGATGTAGCCGCCGCTCTTCAGCGTCACCTGCGGCTGCAGCATGCGGTCGAGCTGCGCCTCGATGCCGTTGCGCACGAAGATCGGCGTCGCGTCGCGGAACGGCTGCACGACCTTGGCGTGGCTCGGCATCAGCATGCGCATGAAGTCCTTGGCCTCGCGATAGCCCTCTTCGCCGGAGACCAGGATCTCGTCGATGTCCTTGTTGTAGAGGTCGCGCACCGAGCGCTTGATCAGGCTGCCTTCTTCGTAGACCAGGGCAGGAGCCGTGGACTGCAGCGTCAGGTTGCGGACGTTTTCCCAAAGCCGCATCAGATATTCGTAGTCGCGCTTGATCTCGGCCTTGGTGCGGCTTTCGCCGGCGGTGCGCAGGATGACGCCCATGCCCTGCGGCACTTCGAGATCGGCGACGACCTCCTTCAGCCGCTTGCGGTCCTGTGCGTTGGTGATCTTGCGCGAGATGCCGCCGCCGCGCGCCGTGTTCGGCATCAGCACCGAATAGCGGCCGGCAAGCGACAGGTAGGTGGTGAGCGCCGCGCCCTTGTTGCCGCGCTCTTCCTTCACGACCTGCACCAGAAGGATCTGCCGGCGCTTGATCACTTCCTGGATCTTGTACTGGCGGCGCACCGGCTTGCGGCGGTTGCGCGCTTCTTCCAGCGCATCCTCGGCGCCGACCGATTCGACCTCATGGTCATCCGGATGCGATGACTGCACCTCTTCCAGCATGCCGCGATCATTGTCGGTGGACGTGGCTTCGCCGGCCGCCTCAGCCTGCGGCACGGCTTCGGAAATCACATCCGATTCGATGCTGGCGGCGATGGAATTCGGACCGCCTTCGGAAGGCCCAGCCTCGGCATGGCCAGTCCCGTCATGGCCAGTCCCGTCATGGCCAGTCTCGTCATGGCCAGTCTCGTCATGGCCAATCTCGTCATGGCCAGTCTCGTCATGGCCAGTCTCGTCATGGCTCGTTTCGTTACGGCTCGTCTCGTCACGACTTGCTTCGCTATGACTGGCGACATCCTCGCCAGTTTCCGAAGTAGCGGACGGCGCGTCGACTTTTTCGGAAACGGCATCGACGTTCTGCGCGACCGCATCCTCGTCGTGTTCGCCGCCCTCGTTGGAACGGCTGTCATTGGACCCGCTGTCGTTGGACCCGCTGTCGTTGGAATCGACAGAATCGTCCGAATCGGCCGCACCTGCATCACGCTTGTGCTCGCCTCGGTCGCGGCTCTTGCCGCCGCGGCGGCGTCCGCGCCGGCCGCGATCACGGTTCTGGCGATCGTCGCCTTCGCCGTCCTCATCGTCCTCGTCTTCAGCCTCCTGCGCTTCCGCGCGCAGCAGCGCCTGACGGTCGGCGACCGGAATCTGATAGTAGTCGGGATGAATCTCACTAAAGGCTAGGAAACCGTGACGGTTGCCGCCATATTCGACAAAGGCTGCCTGAAGCGAGGGTTCGACGCGGGTTACGCGGGCGAGGTAGATGTTTCCTTTGAGTTGCTTCTTGTCCTGAGATTCAAAGTCGAATTCTTCAATACGGTTACCGCGAACGACGACAACTCGTGTTTCCTCCGGGTGGGAGGCGTCTATCAGCATTTTGTTGGGCATTATTTCGTTTCCCCCCGGCAGCCGTCAGCCGCAGCTTGCGGGGCAAAGCCCGCCGCTGTGAGTGTGGATGAACATGGGTGCCGGGCAATTGAATGTCCGCCGGCCGCTGCCTGAGCGCCATGGCGGTGCCGCCCGCAGCCATAATGGCGCGGTTTGCTGCGGACCTTTCCATGATTGCGCTTGAAGCCATCGTAACCAGCAGAACCTTTTTGAACCAAAGCCCGGAAAAACCGGACCAGCTTGTTTGCTCGTACAGAGCCGGCGCGGGACAATCCCGGCCGTTTTCCTCACGCAGGCGCTTCCCCCGCCACGGGCTCACACCTGCGAAATTCGTCGCGATCACCTGTTGCCTTTTTCGCCTGACGCGAAAGGAGCCGTCGTTCATCTCACCTGTAGCAGGATGCTGCGGAGAAGGACGGTTCCAGGATTGCAGTGATCCACCATCGCTTTTATGATTTGGCGGGTTGGAAGGCAACCCCGATTTCCGATGCCGGCAAAATGCAGTTCCGCAACGGAAGCACGGCTTTAAGCGTTGCATGAAAAGACTTGGTTAACCTTCTCTGGATACCAACCGTTAATCGAGTTCGCGGCCTGACCGGCATTTCGACAAGACGACGACACTCCGACAAACAAGATTGGCCGACACGCAGGATTGGGCGCCTGGCGCCAAACCGGAGCAACTGGAACGAGATGGGACTGGCAGTCTTCACCCACAAGAGTGGTCGTGCCGGAGGCACTTTCTTCCACGCTGCCTACTTCCGCGCTGCCCACTTGCGCGGTGCCCGCTTCCGCGCTGCCCACTTCTTCCACGCTGCTCGTCTGCTGTTGCTGGTTGTCGCTTGCCTGGCCTTTTCGCCAGCTTCCTTTGCCGCCGACGCGCCGCTCGCCATGACGAGCTACAAAATGGCGGGTGACGCCACCAAGATGCGCATCGTCATGAATTTCGATCGCGAGCCCGACGTCAAATGGTTCCTGCTGCGCGGCCCCCACCGTCTGGTCGTCGACCTGCCAAGCACGAGATTCGCCATCAATGCCAAGGATGTAAAGGCGCGCGGCCTGGTCAGGAGCGTGCGTTACGGCGATCTCGGCGAGGGGGCATCGCGGCTGATTCTCACCGGCAAGGGCCCGTTCGCCATCGACAGGCTCGACGTGCTCAAGAATGATGACGGCAACGGCTACCGCATCGCTATCGAGATGTCGGCGGCGTCGGTGCGGGAGTTCGACATCGCTCTTGCCAATCAGGCGTTGACCACCGGCTCGACGGTTTCCTCCGACAAGGGCGGCAGAGTCGGCACCGGCCCGGTCTCCAATCCAGGCCATCGCTTCACCGTCGTCATCGATCCAGGCCATGGCGGCATCGACGGTGGCGCCGAGGGCCTGAACGGCACGCGCGAGAAGAACGTCACGCTCGCTTTCGCCACCGAATTGCGGGACAAACTTGCCGCAGTCGGCAAATACGACGTGTTCATGACGCGCGAGACGGACCAATTCCTGCGGCTGGACGACCGCGTGCGCATTGCCCGCCAGCACGAGGCCGATCTGCTCATTTCGATCCACGCCGACACGATCAGGGTCAAGGGCCTTCGCGGCGCAACCGTCTACACCGTCTCCGACAAGGCTTCTGATCCCGAAGCGCAGGCGCTCGCCGACCGTGAAAACCTTTCCGACCAATTCGCCGGCATGGAAATCAAGGACGACAACAAGGAAGTAACCGACATCCTGATCGACCTGATTCGCCGCGAGACGCACAGTTTCTCGATGAGTTTTGCCCAAACGCTGGTCGGCCAGCTTTCCACCAGTGTCGGCCTGATCAACAATCCGCAGCGTTCGGCCAGCTTCAAGGTGTTGAAGGCGCCGGATGTTCCCTCCGTGCTGGTCGAACTCGGCTATCTGTCGAATGCCAAGGACGAGGCGCAACTGCTCAGTGCCGATTGGCGCAGCAAGGCGGCCCAGAGCATAACCAATGCCATCGCCCTGTTCGCTTCAGCCAAGGCTGGAGCCGGAACCGGAGGCTGAGATGGCCCGCCGCCCGCCCACAGCCAGTGGCAGCGTTGCATGACAACAACACCCCGTACTTATATTTCCGCCATTTCGAAGCCGAAATTCCATGCTGCCGCATTTTGCCCACATGGTGGCGACATGGATTTTCGATTACCGGTCGGGATCGTCTCGAAAGCTTGCGCGAAAGGCGGCTTCGCTTAGGCAATTCCCGAACCAAGGACTGGAGCGGGCATGATTCGTCTTATTGGCTATTTCTTCGGCATCGGCACGGCGCTGGCCCTTTTGGTCGCGGCGGGCGTGGCGATCTATATCAGCCATTTGTCGAAGGATTTGCCCGACTACGAGGTCCTGGCCAAGTATGAACCGCCGGTGACGACCCGCATCCATGCGTCCGACGGTGCGCTGATGGCCGAATATGCGCGCGAGCGGCGCCTGTATTTGCCGATCCAGGCGGTGCCGGATCGTGTCAAGGCGGCCTTCCTGTCTGCCGAGGACAAAAACTTCTACAATCACCCAGGCATCGATATGACCGGCCTTGGCCGCGCAGTCATGGTCAATCTGCAGAATTTTGGCTCGGGCAAGCGCCAGGTCGGCGCCTCGACGATCACCCAGCAGGTGGCGAAAAACTTCCTGTTGTCCTCGGACCAGACCTACGAGCGCAAGATCAAGGAGATGATCCTCGCCTTCCGCATCGAGCAGGCCTATTCGAAGGACCGCATCCTCGAGCTCTATCTTAACGAGATTTTCTTCGGGCTTGGCGCCTATGGCGTCGCCGGCGCAGCGCTTACCTATTTCGACAAGGCGGTGAATGAACTCACTGTGGCGGAGGCGGCCTATCTGGCGGCTTTGCCGAAAGGCCCCACCAACTATCATCCCTTCAAATATGCCGACCGCGCCATCGAGCGCCGCAACTGGGTCATCGACCAAATGGTCGGCAACGGCTACGTCACGCAAGAGGAAGGCGCCAAGGCCAAGGCCGAGCCGCTCGGCGTCAAGCCACGCCGCTCAGGCACCTATCTGTTCGCGGGCGAATATTTCACCGAGGAAGTGCGTCGCCAGATCAGCGCACGCTACGGCGAGAATGCGCTCTACGAAGGCGGCCTGTCCGTCCGTACGACGCTTGATCCCAAGATGCAGCTCATCGCCCGCAAAGCCATGCAGAACGGCCTGATGAAGTTCGATACGCTGCGCGGCTATCGCGGGCCGCTGAAGACCATCAGCGTATCCGGCGACTGGGGCGTGCCTTTGAGCGAAGTCAAGGGACTGGACGACGTGCCCGAATGGTCGCTCGCCGTTGTGCTCGACAGTTCGGAGAGCGGCCTGTCCATCGGCCTTCGGCCGACCCGGCAGGTCTCGGGCCAACTCGTCAAGGATCGCATCGAAGGCACCGTCAGCCGCGAGGACATGAGCTTCGCCATGCGTCACGTGGTCGGCGGCAGGACCGTCAAGGCCAAATCGCCGGCGGACGTGCTGAAGCCTGGCGACGTCATCTTCGTGCAGAAGAAAGAAGGCACGGATGGGGCCTATATCTTGCGCCAGGCCCCCGAAGTGGAAGGCGGCATGATCGCCATGGATCCGCATACCGGCCGCGTTCTGGCCATGGTCGGCGGGTTCTCCTATTCGCAATCCGAATTCAACCGTGCGACGCAGGCCATGCGACAGCCGGGTTCGTCGTTCAAGCCGATCGTCTATGCGGCCGCCCTCGACAATGGCTATACGCCGGCTTCGGTGATCATGGACGGCCCGATCACCATCAAGAGCGGCAACACGACCTGGACGCCGAAAAACTACGATGGAAGGACAGCCGGCCCGGCGACCTTGCGGTCCGGCATCGAGAGGTCGCGCAATCTGATGACTGTGCGCCTGGCCAACGACATGGGCATGAAGCTGGTCGCCGAATATGCCGAGCGCTTCGGCGTCTATGATCGACTGGCGCCGTATCTGCCGATGGCACTGGGGTCGGGCGAGACGACCGTGATGCGCATGGTATCGGCCTATTCGATCATGGCCAACGGCGGCAAGTCGATCAAGCCGACGCTGATCGACCGGATCCAGGATCGCTACGGCAAGACGGTATACAGGCAGGACGAACGCGGCTGCGAAAATTGCAATGCGGCCGAATGGCAGAACCAGCCTGAGCCGGAACTGGTCGACAATTCCGAGCAGGTGCTCGATCCGATGACCGCCTATCAGATCACCTCGATGATGGAGGGCGTCGTCGAGCGCGGTACCGGCGCTACCGTCGCCGAACTCGGCCGCCACATCGCCGGCAAGACCGGAACGACAAACGACGAGAAGGATACCTGGTTCATCGGCTATACGCCCAACCTCGTTGTCGGCCTTTATATGGGCTATGATCAGCCGAAGGGTCTTGGCAAGGGCGCGACCGGCGGCGGCCTCGCCGCTCCGATCTTCAAGGACTTCATGCGCGTGGCGCTGGACGGCACGCCCAATGTCGATTTCCAGGTTCCCGAAGGCATGAAGCTGATCGCCATCAATCGCAAAACCGGCATGCGGGCCAACCCGGACGACGCCGGCGCCTTTATCGAGGCCTTCAAGCCGGGCACCGGCCCCGCCGACAGCTATTGGGTGATCGGCATGGGTGCGGACGGCTCCAACGCCTCCGGCGGCGCGCTGTCGCCACAGGCCAACCAAGCCATCCAGTCCGGCGGCGGCGGGCTCTACTGACATAGGTTCAGGGTATTTGGCCCGGCTTTCGAGCCGGCCCATTTCGCTTTACAGGCGGCGGTGCCGTCCCTATGTATCGCGCCAACCCAAGCTCTGCTTTAGCAACAGGGCACCATTTCAGCACAGGACAGAACGGCCAGCCATGCGCGCGGAAACGCAGAATATTGTCGACGAAATCAGGCAGGCGATAACCCTGCTGAGGAGGCATCTTTGACTGGGATCAAGCCATAAAGCGGCTTGAATACCTGAATGTGCGGGCCGAGGATTCGAGCCTCTGGAACGAGCCGCTGGAGGCGCAGAAGCTGATGCGTGAGCGCCAGGGCCTCGAGGAAGGCATCGCCGCGGTCAAAGGCCTCACCCAGGCGCTGGAAGACAATATCGGCTTGATCGAGCTTGGCGAGGAAGAGGGCGATGAGAGCGTCGTCGCCGAGGCGGAAGCGGCGATCCGCTCGATGCGCGGCGAAGCAAAGGCCCGCCAGATCGAGACGCTGCTTTCGCGCGAGGCGGACGCCAACGACAGCTATCTCGAAATCCACGCCGGCGCCGGCGGCACCGAAAGCCAGGACTGGGCCTCGATGCTTCTGCGCATGTACACGCGTTGGGCCGAGCGCCGCCGCTTCAAGGTCGAAGTGCTGGAAGTGCATGACGGCGAAGAGGCCGGCATCAAGTCCGCCACGCTGCTGATCAAGGGCCACAATGCCTATGGTTGGCTGAAGACGGAATCCGGCGTTCACCGTCTCGTGCGTATTTCGCCCTATGACAGCAATGCGCGCCGCCACACGTCCTTCGCCAGCGTCTGGGTCTATCCGGTGATCGACGACACGATCGAGATCGACGTTTCCGAATCGGATGTCCGCATCGACACCTATCGTTCGTCCGGTTCGGGCGGCCAGCACGTCAACACCACCGATTCAGCGGTCCGCATCACCCATCTCGCCACCGGCATCGCGGTCGCCTGCCAGGCCGAGCGCTCCCAGCACAAGAACAAGGCGAAGGCTTGGGAGATGCTGCGTTCGCGGCTCTACGAGGAAGAACTGAAGAAGCGCGAGGCGGTGGCGAACGCCACCGAAGCGTCGAAGAGCGATATCGGCTGGGGCCATCAGATCCGCTCCTACGTTCTGCAGCCCTATCAGCTGGTGAAGGATCTGCGCACGGGTGTCGAGAGCACAAGCCCGTCGAGCGTGCTGGACGGCGACCTCGACGACTTCATGGAGGCGTCGCTGTCGCAGCGCATCGAGGGCGGCGCCGGCGAAGTGGTGGCCGATATCGACTGAAGCTCCTACCACTTAAGCAGCCGGAAACATCACGCTACAGTAACAGGCTCTCACGCTAATTGAGCGGTCGCTTGATGGCTTTGTTTTTTCATCGAATTTTCCATATCGACTTCCACCTTCGGGTTCATTGTTGCAGGCCTGCCTGGGCCTGGCCCGGAACCACTGCGAGCTGATTCTCGTTATCCGCGAGCCCATCTGCCGGGTTGATGAAGTCACTCTCGCCAGCCCCGGCAGGCTGGTTCCGGTTGCAGATGTCGGCGCTCGGTTGCACAGCAATTTCTTGCGCCAACAAAGGAATCAGGCCAGCATCCGAAGGCTGGGGGAAAAAGCATTTATGGCCGGACGCGGCGTATCTGCGACCTGACGAGCCGGCCACTGGGAAGATACGTTCCAAGAACGGGCAAGCGAAACGCTTGATAACTCGGTGATAGGAATTGCGCCCATGCCTGCTTTCACAGCCCGATCGGCCTCAGCCGTCCAGACGGCGCGCCGCCTCCTGAATTCAATCATTGCGGTGGTGGCTCTGACGGCCGCCACCATTCTATTTGCAGCGCCCGCTTTGGCGCACGACGCAACGCCGACTGCGGCGAGGCCGCAAGGCTGGAGTTATCCATTCTCCTGTTGTTCTGGTTACGATTGCCGCGCGGTCTCGCAGACGTCGATCAGCGAGCGTCCGGAGGGTTATGTCATCAAGGGGACAGGCGAGGTCGTAGGCTACAGCGATGCACGGATCAAGAATTCGCCCGACGGCGAATATCACTGGTGTTCGGTCGCCGGCGCCAATGACGGAAAGACCATCTGCCTGTTCGTCCCACCGTCGTCGTTTTAATGCATGTCACCCATAGGCTTGCTCCCGAAAGCTTGCTCCAATGGGGGCATGGCCTGACTCGAGGGTGTGCAGCGGTTTTGGGATAGCGACATGCCTCAAAGAGATTGAAGCGCGCCCACGCGTCCGATGCAGGCAAGCGAGTCTGCTGACAGACAGTTGTCAACAGCGCCTCTTTATGTTGCCTTACCGCATGTTGCCTTACCGCGCGGGCGGGAAGCAATCGTGAGGGGAGGCGTTATGACCATAAAGGCAAGCTGCCACTGCAGGTCGACGACGTTCGAGGTTTCGGAAGCGCCGCTGACCGTGACGCGATGCACATGCTCCTTCTGCTCGAAACGCGGCTCGTTGTGGGCCTACTACATTCCGTCGCAATTCAAGCTCACCAGCCCGCTCAAGAATGTCTCTTTCTATCAATGGGGCTCGAAAACGGTAAAACATGGTTTCTGCGCCACCTGCGGCTGCGGCACCTTCACCCAAACGCCGGACTGGTCGACCGGCAAGCCGAACTTCGAAAATCCGAAAATCAGTGTGAACTCGCGCCTGTTCGACGATTTCGACCTCGATCAGGTCGAGGTCGTCGTCATTGACGGCAAGAATCTCTGGTAGCCGTCAGTCGCTGCTTACCGATCAGGATTGCGCAATATAGCGGCCGTTGATTTGACGGGAAAAGCCATAGCCAGCCGCTTTTCCCCTTCCATTTTTCGCCGCATTTCATGTTAACAAGACATAGAGCGACGTGCGTCCACTCGGACGCACAAAGTACGCTCTAAGACTTTGAATCTATGCATCGTGCTTCCGAAAATCGATGATTTTCGGGCCGATGCAACGGAAGGGCTGATGCGGCGCGCCACTGGTGGGACCGCGGACTGGAGAGGGACTACCTAATGAAAAAGACTGTGCTCGTCGCCGTGGCGACGGCTGTGCTCGTGAGCGCCTGCACCACCACCGATCCGTATACCGGAGAGCAGAAAGTGTCCAACACTGCGGCCGGCGCCGGGATCGGCGCGCTGGCGGGTGCGGGGCTCGGCCTGCTTGCCGGTGGCAACGATCGCCGCAATGCGCTGATCGGCGCTGGCGTCGGCGCTCTCGCTGGCGGCGCCATCGGCGCCACGATGGACCAGAACGAGGCCGAATTGCGCCGGCAGCTTCAGGGTTCCGGCGTCAGCGTCACCCGCAGCGGCGACCAGATCATCCTCAACATGCCGTCCGACATCACCTTCAACGTCGACCAGGACGCGGTGAAGCCCGGCTTCTATCCAGTGCTGAATTCGGTCGCGCTTGTGCTGAACAAGTTCCGGCAGACCACGGTCGACGTGTTCGGCCACACCGACTCGAGCGGTGGCGACGAACACAATTTCGACCTGTCGCAGCGCCGCGCGCTGGCGGTCGCCAACTATCTGTCAGGGCAGGGCGTCGATACCCGCCGCTTCGCCGTCACCGGCTTCGGCGAGACGCGTCCAATCGCTTCCAATGCGTCGGCCGCCGGCCGCGCCCAGAACCGCCGCGTCGAAATCCAGCTCTCGCCGCTCACCTGAGCAAGGCAAGCAGAAGACCGCATTGCACATGAAAACGGCCCCGCAAGGGGCCGTTTTGCTGGTATTTGAGAATTTCTACTGTGATCAGCCCAATTTCTGCTGTTAGCCCTTGGCGACGATGCGCATGAACGCCGGCATGTCGTCACCGAATCCGACGGTCGCGTCGTTGTCTTCCTGGCGATGGCGGGCCGGGCGATTGCCGTCGCGCTGCGGCCTGGTGTCGCCACGTTCTGGCGCGCGCTGTTCGTTGCGGTGGCGATCGGGCGAAGCCTTGCGTTCGGGTGAAGCTTGGCGCTCGCTATTTTCCGAGCGGATCGCTTCCTTGCGCGCGCGCCGCTCACCGGCATCGGCGACCGCGGTTTCGGCCGCCACTGCCTGTTCCTCGCGCACCACATCCGGTGCTGCAGCTTCGCTTTGCTTGGCGTGGCGTTCGCGTGGTCTGCGTTCGCCCCTCTCCTTGCCATCGTCCTTGCGGCCGGCGCGGCGGGGGGCGCCGCGGCCACGGCGGGGAGCATCGTCCTCTCCGCCCTCGCTGGCGACGACCGTCGACAGATCGCCGTCATGCCACTCGATCTTGTTGCCGATCAGCCGTTCGATCGCGTCGATGTATTTGGTGTCGGACTTGGTGGCGATGGTGAAGGATTTGCCCGAACGGCCGGCGCGGCCGGTGCGGCCGATGCGGTGGACATAGTCCTCGGCATGGATCGGCACGTCGTAATTGAAGACGTGGCTGACGTCGGGGATGTCGAGGCCGCGGGCCGCGACGTCCGACGCAACGAGGTAGCGCAGTTTGCCGTCACGGAAATTGGCCAGCATCTGCATGCGCGCGCGCTGGTCCATGTCGCCATGCAGCGCGCCGGCGTCGAAATCATATTTCAGCAGCGAGCGGAAAAGCTCCGAGACCTCGATCTTGCGGTTGCAGAAGATGATGGCGTTCTTCAGTTCCGCATCCTCGGCCTTTATCAGATTGCGCAGCGTCTCGCGCTTGTCCCAGGGTTTCGAGCCGGATTTCACCAGCCGCTGGATGATGTTGGTCGCGGCGGACGCGGCTTTCGAAACCTCGACGCGCACCGGCGCGTGCAGGAATTTCTCGGTGAGCTTGGTGATCTCAGGCGGCATCGTCGCCGAGAAGAACAGCGTCTGCCTGGTGAACGGGATCATCTCGCAGATGCGCTCGATGTCGGGAATGAAGCCCATGTCGAGCATGCGGTCGGCCTCATCGATGACCAGGATCTCGACGCCGTTGAGCAGAAGTTTTCCGCGCTCGCGGTGATCGAGCAGGCGGCCTGGCGTCGCGATCAGCACGTCGGCGCCGCGCTCCAGCTTCTTGTCCTGCTCGTCGAAGGACACGCCACCGATCAGCAGCGCGATGTTGAGCTTGTGGTTCTTGCCGTATCTGATGAAGTTCTCTTCGACCTGCGCGGCAAGCTCGCGCGTTGGCTCGAGGATCAGTGTGCGTGGCATGCGGGCGCGTGCCCGGCCTTTTTCGAGGCGGGTCAGCATCGGCAGCACGAACGAGGCCGTCTTGCCGGTGCCGGTCTGGGCGATGCCCAAAATATCCTTGCCGAGCAAAGCGTGCGGAATGGCGCCGGCCTGGATCGGTGTCGGTTCGGTGTAACCGGCGTCGGTAACTGCGGAAAGGACCTTTGGCGACAGGCCGAGGTCTGCGAAGGTCAACACTTCTTGAGCGATCTGGGTGTCTGAGGACAAGTTTGGCTGTCTTTGGCTGGTTCGGGGGCGCAACGCAAGCGGTCGCGGCAAGCGCCGCGCGCCTGCAAGATTGGTATTGCAGGTAGGCGCAAGCCCGCGATTTGTCAACACAAACAGGCGGGGACGGCACGATTGTGAAGTCGTAACCTTAATCGCGATGCTTAATCGAGCTGCCTATCGCTGCGCCGGCTCAATAGCGGAACTGTTCGGCGAGAATGCGCTCGTTCCACGAGTGGCTCGGATCAAACAGCAGCGTCGCGGTCACAGTTGGCGATTCTCGCACCGTAACCGAGGTTGCGGCCTTCACCTCTGTATGGTCAGCTGCGGCGTTCACCGGCCGCTTTTCCGGCTCCAGGATGTCGAAGCGAACGGTCGCCTTGTTGGAAAGCAGCGCGCCGCGCCAGCGGCGCGGGCGGAACGGACTGACCGGGGTCAGCGCCAGCAGCGGTGCGTCGAGCGGCAGGATCGGCCCATGCGCGGAGAGGTTGTAGGCGGTCGAGCCGGCCGGTGTCGCGATCATCACGCCGTCGCAATTCAATTCCTCCAGCCGCACTTGCTCGTCCACCGTGATACGAATCTTGGCCGTCTGGTAGGACTGGCGCCACAGCGCAACCTCATTGATCGCCAACGCTGAAATCGTTTCACCCTCTGCGGTGACCGCCTGCATCTCCAGCGGACGGATCGTTTCGGCAACAGCCGCAGCGATGCGCCCGGTCAAACCGCTGGCGCGATATTCGTTCATCAGGAAACCGATGGTGCCACGGTTCATGCCGTAGACTTTTTTTCCTGTGCTCATCGTGTCGCGCAAGGTCTGCAACAGGAAGCCGTCGCCGCCCAGCGCCACGACGATCTCTGCATCCTCGATGGGTGCCTGGCCATAGCGCGCCGAAAGGCTCTCCAGCGCCGCCTTGGCGTCGGCGGTATCGGACGAGACGAAGGCGAAGCGGCTGGCGGCTTTGTTCATGGCTCCCAATGAAGATGTTTGATGGCGACCGGTTGGTGGCGACCGGTTGCTTGGGCCGCGCCAGCGCCGGGTTAGCATGGGTGGGCAAATCTGCAAAGCGAGACATGTGGCGCCCCCAGTGGCGCCCCTGGTGGCGCCCCTCCACACAGCGCCGGCAAGAGCCGCCGCTCTGCTGCTCGCGCATCGTGTCGAGTGACAAGCGAATGTGATGGTTAAGACGAGTATTAAACTCTCGTAAAGCCGGATCGACCATGTTAGCCGGCAGTGGATGGGCGGCGTGGGGCCAGCTAGTCGGACCGATTTATTGCCGGTAACACGCCTGATTGTCATCGTCTTGATGCTGGGAAGTTTTGCTCTTGCCTTTGCCCAACTGGTGCGCCAGTCGGAAGAGACGAGTTTGAGACCCCAACCAGCGGCTTCACGCTGCGGCGATGCCGCCGGCACGCCGTGCCCGCAAAGGGCGTTGTGAATTGGCCGGGTACTTCCACCGATTAAAGACCGTGCTTAGCGCGCCTGCAGCAGATGGCAGCCGGCCTGCCGCTTTTGTGCGAGATACTCGTCGATAAGCTGGCGGTAGCGCACCTTGCCGAAGCACGGGAAGTGGCCGCCATGCACGACCGCAACATCGAGCTCGCGCATCCGCAGCAGCGTCTCGACATAGTCGTCGACAGCGGAATGATAGACATCGTCGATCAGCGGGCCGTCATAGACGATGTCGCCAGAAAGCAGGATGCCGGTCTTCCTCTCGTAGAGCGCGATGCCGCCGGGTGAATGGCGCCGGATCGGCGTGATCGCACCAGATCAAGGCGTTGAGGTCAGCGGCCCGAGCGGGGCTGCCCGTCGCCAGCAACAATGCTGTCGCGGCACACGCGGCGTGAAGATACCTCTTCAGAACGGAAAGCGGCATCTTGGTCGTTGGTTTCGGGGTGTTTGGATTGATGGTCATCGAGCGTTCTCCCTTGCCTTTCTGGCTTCTGGCAAAAAATTGAACCAATTCTAAAATTGAGTCAATTCTGTTTTTATGGCAGATAGCCGACATGAGCGGATTGCGGGCAAGGCAAAAGGCGGATCGGCATCGCCGCATCATCGAGGCGGCGGCGGCGCTTTTTCGCGACACCGGCTATGAAGGCGCCAAGATCGAGACGATCGCGGCTCAGGCCGAGGTCTCGGTCGGCACGATCTACAACTATTACCAGAACAAGGGCGACATCCTCGGCGCCATCGTCTCGATGGAGGTCAACGAGGTGCTCAATGCCGGGCGCGGCGTGGTCGCCAACCCGCCGGCCAATGTCGGCGACGCGCTCGACACGCTGCTCGGCATCTATATCGAGCATTCGCTGCATTATCTCAGCAAGGAGATGTGGCGGCAGGCGATGGCGATCTCGACGCAACTGCCCGACAGCCCGTTCGGCCAGGCTTACACGGCGCTCGACCGGGCGCTGACCGAACAGATCCGCGCGCTGATCGCCCGGCTGCAGACGATCGGCCTGGTGCGCCGGGATATCGACGGGCAGGCGCTCGGCGAACTGGTGTTCAACAACATGAACATGATGTTCATCGAGTTCGTGAAGCGCGACGGGGCGAGGATCGCGGAGCTGCGGACGGCGATACGAAGGCAGAACCGGATTTTGGTGGCGGCGATCGCGGTATGAGGGGCGGGATCTCCCGATGGGATTTCTGGTGGCCCGGACGCCGCTAAGCCGCAATCGCGCAGGTCAATTCCGCTGGTGCACTACCGAGCATGCCTGGGTGGCCGCGCACGTGGAAACGGCACGACGGTCAAGGGCGCCTTGCGGAATTCCGCGATGGCTATTTCCTCAATCAGGAAGTCGAGTGCCTCGCTGACGCGTTGGCTCGTTTCGTCCATGCCGCAGAGCCGGTTTTGGGCGCACTCCAAGAGCTCGCGCGCTGCAGCGAAGTCGCTTCGCATGACACCACCCGTTGTTCAGCCCACCGCCCGGACATTGTCAGCGCGCTAAATTGAGCGATTGCTAATATACACAGGGGCATTTTAATCGAATGGCATTAAATGGCCGGGAGATGCCGGCCGGTCCGCATCCCTGATGCATCCATTGGTTCTGATGCCCCGGACCGGAGGCATGGGAGCTTTGCTTTGCGAAACGCGGGGGATTAGTCCTGATACGATCTTGGGCGGCTTAGAAATTCTCTGGCGGCAGCGATTTGGCGTCGATGCTCGCGAAGGAAGCTCAGGCTGAAACAGATCGAAAAGGCCACTCCCGAAAGGGCTATCGTTGCTTGCGAGGTCGGATCAGGATCGGGAACCATCAGGAAGCGGAAACCGAACGCCAACGCGAGGGCAGCAAGGCTGCCATAGATGCCACCAATAAAGGGGGCGATCGTGCGCTTCTGCTCCAACGGCGACTCCTATGGTTTTCCACAAGGGGAATACCTGTGGTCCCTAGCGAATATATGCGTTGAAGCTGACGTGCTATGGCCCCGGCCTGTGGAAATCGGGGATGAGCACATATCGACCAAACCCGGAAGATTCTCATGAGAAGTGTGCTGGTGCCCCCGGACGGGGTCAATGGAGCAGTATCGAACCATCAGACGATCAGGCTAAAAGCCTTACGTGCCAAAGAGTTGGGGCGAATTGAGCGTCTCCAGCGATCCGGTTGCGGTGGACCTCTAACATGACCCGAGAGAGGACCTCAGGTCAAGGCTCAGATGCCCGAATAGCTGGCCAGCCAGTCGTCAACGCGGCTGTTCATGGCGACAATGTCGGATACAACCCCCTCCTCGAACTGCACCCTGTCAAGGATGTCTAAGGCGTAGGCTTTCCGGTCTGCGTCGGTCGCCAACGTCTCGAAGTCGTGGCAGATGGTGTCGGCGAGGAAGTTCATCAAAGGGATACGCAACGGCAGCCCGGTAGTGGCGGCTGCGCTCCCTCGCGGCTTCCAATCCTCTTCCTGGGTTGGCCTCGCGATAGGAGCGCGCCCACTCCCGACCCGCCTCCCGTATTCTCTCCCGGTTCTTCTCACGGTAGCGGCGCTGGGTTTCCAATCGTGCAGCCTTGCGTTCCTCGGCTGTCATCATGGGCATAGGTTCAATCCCCCCTGCTTGGGGCGCAGCAGTCGGCGCATGTCTTCGGTGTACCACTGCAGGGCAGTCCATGGATCGTCCGCCAATTCAACCGCCGCCGCGTAAGCCTCGCCTTCCCCGTAGACTTCGCCGATGTGTTCAAGATGACCCTTGAGCCATGCTGCCACGTCGGCCTCAAGGGTGCTGTAGTTGATTTCCATTTCAGTCGTTCTCCTGTTGTTGAATGCGTGTTTCGTCGAGAAGCGTGGCAAGAACTTCCTACCCCCTCAGGAAAGACCGTCCTCGCGAGGCTTGCCCGAGCAATCGGTCAAAGGGCCCCGATGGCCTTGGGCCGTTGCTGCAGCCGCTTGATGTAGGCAGCCGCCGCCTGCGGGTCGCCGTCTTCCGGGTCTGCAAGCTCGGTGTAGATGCTGAATGCGGCTTGCTGATCCAGAAGGTCCATTCCCCTTTCGAGGAGGTCGTGCTTTTGGAGCCAGTCGAAGAGCTTGAGTTGATCGAGAATGTTCACTGTTGTCGGTTCCTTTTTTGGTGAGTTCGCTGATGCGGTGTGGGCGATTTAAGCGTGTTCGAGGTCTGCCGGGTGTGCTGGTGCCTCGGACCCTGCCGAAGCGCGTGAAACCCCCATACCAGCAACGAATGGGACGTACTTCCTGCGGTGCGCCGACTTATCGTTCGTGTCGACGTAGTCGTGGTCGGCCCAGTAGGACAGCCTGAGGTCGCGCTTGAAGACAGCCTTGGGTCCCTTGCCGTCCCAGTCACGAACGACATGGACGAGGGTGTCAGGGTCGAAGCCCTCAGCGATCAGGAGCCTCGCCAGCGGGCAGACCGGGTCCTTGTAGGTTTTGCCCTTGGCAGTGTTGACTTCGTATTGGCCATGGCGCGCCGTGGAGGAGCCGGTAAGCTCGACCGTGAGCGGTGTGGTGGTATGCATGTTGTTAGATTGCTCTTCTTTCCGGTGTGGTATGGCGGTTTCAGCGCGATGGAGGGGATCGGACGACCGATTACCCGCGCCGACACTAACGCGCGTTCTAGGGCTGTTTCTGAGGAGCCCCGGAGAGGGCCTGTGAGCTTGGGGCAAAGGGTTACCGTTACGGTGACCTAAGCCCTCTCCGGGGTTTGCGGTTCAGTCGATCAATCTTCGAAAGCTGAGCCGTCCTTGCGGGCCTTGGCGACCTGAGCGGCGTGCTGATGGAAGATCGAGAAGTCACCCTTGATCGCGGCCCTACGGAAGGTCGGGAGGTCAGCTGGATCGACGTGATCCATCCAGTCCGAATGTGTGAGCCCGTAGTGCGAGAAGACGTCCCTCTCCATCGTCTTGACGAAGCCCGCCTCGACCACCCGGGCCTGAGCTTCGGTCACCCCGAAGGCTTCGCCTGTTACGATGGAGCCGCTTTCGACAAATCTGTCCACTAGGAACTGCTGCTGGGCTTCCGAATGCGTTTCGCGGAAGTTGTCGAGGGTCTCGTTGGTCTTGGCCTGCAGGGTGTCCACGTCCAGTTCACCGAGCTTGTCGAGGTCGAGATCATCCAGACCATCGCCGATCTTCTTGCTGTCGTCCTTCTCGTCGCCTTCGTCGTTCTGCTCGCCAGCGTCCGACCCCTCGGCGTTATGAGGGGCCGGATTGTCAAGGCTTAGCGAGCTTTCTGAAAAGACCCGGGATAACCGCGCTGGGCGAGGGCTTCGGATAGAGCCTTGTCATAGTCAGCCTTCGACCATTGGCCAAACTCGACCATGTCGCGGGCTTGCTGGCCGCTGATCTCCCAGCCGTTGAAGCGCACGGGGGTGCTTTCGATGACTTCCCGTGGCGCGACTATGCCCACGTCCTTCGATAAGACCTTACGGTTGTTGCTGAAGCCGTTCCTCTGAGCCCACAGTTGCTGGTTGTTCTGGACGGACAATTCTGTTGCCCGTTCGATCTCTTCCTGCTTGGCGCGCTCTATCGCCTCAACAGCGAGGGCTTCGGCCTTGGCTTGGTTGGCGGCTTGCTCTGCCATCCGGGCCTTCATCATGGCCTGACCGAGTGCGGTCTGGTCGTCCTGATAGGCGTAGTTCGGGCCGTCTTGATAGTCGCTCATTTCGTTCGTTCCTTCATTGGATGTGCGCTCCCCGACCACCATTGGTCGAGGTTCTGCGCTGGTTGGTGATGTTGTGGTTGGACGAGGTGTTAGCGCCGTGGCGTGAACCCGTAGGCGTCCTGTGGTGCTGGCGCGTCTGCCGGTGCCGTGATGGGCGTACTGCTGGCCTTACTGGGCCTCATGAACGCCTCGGCAGTGCGCCTTGCAACGTTCGTGCTTTCCAGCTCTGTGAAGCCGTGGATTTCGTAGGCCCTCGCGGCAGCCGTTGAGAAGCTGCTCGACCATGTGATCCCGACGCTCGGTAGCCGCTTGTCCAGCTCGTAGGTGGACGACCAATCGTCGCCCTTGAGCCACTCGACCAAGGTGAGGGCCTGCTCTTTCTCGATGTAGGTCCAGACCCAGTCGCGCCGCCTGATCTCGTCATAGTTCAAAGGGAGCCTCCTTGGCTTGTGCTGCTAACTTCGCCTCCAGGAACGCCTTTGCGTACCTCGGGGGCATGTGCGGAGAGTTCCAGTTGCTCCTTTCGTGGAAGCCAAGGTCGCCACGCTCGGGAACCTCGAAGGTCCAGTCCCAGCCGTCTGCAGGGTCGTTGCCGAAGTGGGCGTCTGCGAAGGACTTATGGCGCTCGGCCCGTTCCCTCCACAGCTTCTCGTCAGGGCGCTCTGGCTCACCAGCGAATGCGTCGACAAACCAGTCCAGTGCCTTCCGAAGCTCGATCTCCCATGCCCGGGTCTCATACGGTGGCAAGAGGGCGTAGGGGTCGCCGTAGCTGATCCTGCTGTCGTCCGTGCGCTTCACGAGATCGGCATAGACGGCCCGGCGTTCGCCCTTCTGGTAGACCGGGACCTTCACCGGCTGGCGCTTCCCTCGCTTCGCTATGGCCTTCTTGATCGAGTGAGTGCGGGCTGCCTTCTGGCTCTTGCTCAGCGTCTCCTCGGGGACCAGACGGTAACCCTTGGGAAGCGGCAGGAAGTCACCATTGGCGTCCAGCCTCAGGTATCGACGCCAGTCGGTCTGGTCGACGACCTTCTCCTTGGTGGTGGACTTGCTGGCTGCTTTGCTGGTGGCACCGAGGATGAGCCCATCGGTGTCCTGCTGATGGTCTTCTGTTTGCCGTTCGTGATCGAACAGCGGTCTATCGAAATTCAATGTGTGGTGTCCTTCGTTCTCCTTGTTAATGGGGTGGATAAATGCGGTTATTCACCGACGCCCTTGGAAGATCCCAAGGTGTGTGCAGGAACGGGGACCCGTGGGCCCCCGCTCGATTGCTTTGATGCTGTGGAGTGATCAGGCGAAGAAGAAGTCCGCGTCGATGACCCGCGACAGGTCCAGATCACCGCGCTCAGGTGACGGTTCGAGCTGCTTCTTCAGACCAGTCATGCGGTTGACGAAGTCACCACGGAGCCGGCGCAGTTGATCCGGCTGGTACATCTCGATGAAGACCTCCCGCAGCACCTTCGCGAGCACCGAGGTGTCGCAGGCGTGGGTGCCGTAGCTGTCGTGGATCATGGCGAAGGAGGTAACCCCTCGGTTCGCCAGTCGCTGCGCCGTCAGGATCATTGCGGCCGCATCCATCGAATGGACGTAGTTCGCGCTGATGCTGCTACCGTGCCTCCGCGTGTCCGGCTGGTCGGTGTCGGTCCAGTCCGTGAACTTGAGAACCTTGCCGAGTAGCTTGGTCTCGACGCGGCCCTGCTTCTGCTTGCGGTAGTCCTGCTTGGCGATGAAGCCCGAGGGCGTTTCCCACTGCACCGAGACGCCTTGGTTCGAGGCGACCCGCGCGACATCCTGAAGCCAGTTCATGGCGACCATGGCGGCAACCACGGTCTCGGACATCGCTGACCAGATGACCTTGGTCAGGAACCACGTCGCTGGCGACCAGTCATCGCTGGAGAGGTTCAGCTTCTGGCCGGTAGCCTTCAGGCGATCCGAGACAGCCTCGCGGACGTGTTCAGCCGCAGACTGCTTCGTAATGCCGTAGGGTAGGGCCATGACCGGCCCCTTGGTGACCTTCCGGTCGATCCCAAAGTGCAGCCACTCGTGAGCCCAGCGTTGCTCGGGTTCCCCGGCTCCACCGGGCGAGGCCAGGACCTTGAGCTTCTTCATCGTCAACTCAGCCACGTCGCGGTAGACGTCGCTGGGCTTCAGTGACGGCAACAGGTTCACGGCAGCCCCGCCGATGGGATCGAGGAGCATGGCCGAGAAGTGCTGCAGCCCGTTGCAGGAGCCGTCCAGAGCCACCGGCAGGTGTGACCGGAACGCTTTCGGATTGGCGAGCATTGACGCCCACTCGAAGCAGAACGCGAGGAAGCACCATGGGCTGTCGGCCTCGGTCCACCAGAAGTACCCCAGCGGATCATTGGCGGTGGCCACGATGCGTTCCCGGTTCTCCCCGACCCAGCGGACCCGCTCCTCGAACGCCACCTTGTCGACGCCGAAGCAGTTGGCCCCGTGGATGGCCAGCCAGCGAGCCCCATCAGGACCCAGCGGCTTGCCTTCAGCGAACCGCAGGAGGCCCTTGGAGAGCTTGGAGCCCTGCGGCTGGAGGTACGCCGGGATGGCGTAAGCTCGACCACGGAAGTCGAGGCTGTGCGGGAAGTAGATCGCCGGCTCGTCCCTGAAGCGACTTGCGAGGTTGATCAGGGTCCGCTGGATGCCGCGCTTGCTGCGGTGCTTCGTGGCGTTGCGCGTGTGGACTTCAAATGCTTCACGCTTCCACGTCTTGAGAGCTTCTGGATCGTCATCAATGCCAGCAGGCTTCGGCGGTGGGACGAGGTTGTCGTCGATCACCAGCCCGGCCACTTCCGACTTGACCTCCACGAGCGCCTCGACCACGGCCAGCACGGCCCTGTTGATCTGCCACGGTGTCCGCTGGATGGCGTTGATGCCGGCGTAGACCTTGGTGAGGTCGGCCTTCATCAGATGCTCTGTCGAGGACCTCCAGCCTCCGTGACCCGCCTTGACCAGCGAGGTCTGCAGGGCATCGGTGTGGTAGCCGCCCTCGGTCAGGCTCGACCAGTCCTTCGGTGGGACGATGGTCGGCATGAAGGCGACGGACATGGCCGCACCACGCTCTGCGGAACTGTCGAGCCACTCAGCAGTCTTGTCGGTCAGCCAGACTTGGTATTGCTCGCTGACCTGGCCGATCTCGATGAGGCCGGTGTACTCCCGAAACAGCTCGACGAGCTTGATGCCGAGGTGCGTGCAGTCGGACTTGGCCCAGCCATCCCACGGGATCGAGTTCTTGTTCATGACGAACGTCAGGACCAGCTTCTGATGCTCTGCCGTCGAGCCCTTGGTCGTCAGCCAGCGTTTGACCTTGCGGTACTCCTCGCTGTCGGCCTTGGCGAATGCCTCGAACCGAGCTTCCTGTTCCACGGCATCGGCAACCCGCAGCGCAAGGCGGTATAAGGGCGTCCTGGCTTCGCCAATCAGGATGTTGAGGATGGTTCGAGCGGCGATGTAGGCGACCGCGTCAGGGTCCATGTCACGGAGCAGTTTGACGGCAACGGCTGGTCGACCTGGGCGTCCTGCGAGGCCCTCGTCAACGGTCTTCGTGACGCCCTCGGCGAGAGGGCCTATGGCCTTGCGGACGAGGAAACGTCCACCTCCGTTGGCAGCGCCACGGCCATTGCCGTTGTCCCGTTCGAGCTTGTGGCGGAAGCGTTCTGCGCCCAGCCCGGCCATGTCGGCTTCAAGTTCGATCTGGCGCTGCGGGACGAGGGAGGTCCACGCGGGGTTAAATGCGACGTGTTGGTTCATTCTATCCTTCGAGTAGATGGGCGATGGTGTTGAGGACCCGCTGTCCCTTAGGTGTGAGGAACAGGCGGGATCGGCGTTGGCGGTTCGGATCGGGGAGGGCCTCGATAAGGCTGAGGCCAGTGTGCTTGAGCGGCTTGCCGAGGTGCGCTGCGGCGACCTCAGGCTCCTGCAGAAGTTCCGGCTGCTGTTGCCACCGGAAGGCATTGCTTGACGTTCAGTTGGCGGTAGGGTCGGCGGTACGGACCCGCTGGGCGACCTTGGCTACCGTAGCTCGGCTGCAACCGACAGTCTTTATGGTCTTGCCCCACGAGAGGCCCGCCCGCAGAGCTTCCTCGACCCGGAAGAGCAACTCGGCGTCCTCAGAACGGCCCTTGTAGAGCCCCGCCAGCTTGGCCCTCTCGATGCCCTGAGCGGACCTTCTGCGGCGATCTTCGTAGTCCTTACGAGCGATGGCGGCGAGCATGTCCAGAAGCATGTCGTTGATGGCCTCGAACATGCGGCTGGTGAAGGCGTCTGCATCGCCCCCGGCCATTGTCCACGAGGTCGGCAAGTCGAGCGCGACGATGCGGAGACGCTTGGCCTTGAGGTCGGCCCTGAGCTTGTTCCAGTCGTCGGAGTTGAGGCGGCTCAGGCGGTCGACCTGTTCGAGTAGGATCACGTCGCCCTCGTAGGCATCGGCGATCAGCTTCTGCAGCTCCGGGCGGTGCAGCGTGGCTCCGCTCTCATTTTCAATGTGGTAAGATGCGATCCTGAGCCCGCGTTCCTCGGCAAAGCGGACGAGGTCTTGACGGGCGCGGGTGGCGTCCTGCTCCTTGGTTGACGCGCGGAGATAGGCGCGGATGAAGCTCATGGTGGTTAATTTCCTTCTTGGGTGGTGGTGGGGCTACTCGCGCACGCGGTACTGCTGTCCTATCGAGTGATCCTCCTCAATGAAGTGGACGATTGAGTTGAGGACCTCCTCGCCCTTTCTAGTCAGGCGGGCTAACTGGTTGCGCTTGTCGTTAGGGTCGGGGTAGGTCTCGATCAACCCAAGGCCGGAGTGGCGCATCTTCCGGGTGCCGTACCCCTCGGTCTCCTCGGCGGGCCTCAGGGCAGCGAAGTGGCGGGCTGCGGTGCCACCGGCGGGGAGGTCGATTAGACGGGCGTATTTGGCCAAGGGCTGGTCGGGTTCGCGAGCGATTTGGAGGAACAGGCGTATCTGACGGACGGGCATGTCCGGTGCGATCTTATTGAACTCGTCAACGACCATGATGGCCCTAACTATTGCCGTGTAGCGGTCCCGGTCGGTGAGCCGGGGCTTTGACGGTAGCTGCATCGATAAATCCTCCCTTCATTGTGGTGAGATCGTCCTACGTCTTGGGCATAGATCAGGCGATCCCCTCGTCGTCGTCGAGGTCGGCTTCGGTGCGCTCTTCGATGGCCGTCATGAGAGCATCCATGGTGGTGAAGACGGGGTCGGTGTCGTCGATCACCGCGTTGTCGTCGCTGAGGCCCTCGACCTCGCTCTCGGCATGATCGATCAGAACGACAGCAATGGGGTCTGGCACCTTCTGGCAGGCTCGAAGGCGGTCGATGAGTTCTTGCAGCTCGGCCCGGATGGTCGGAGCGTTCGCGTTGGTCTGGATCATTGGTTCGGGGTTCCTTCGGTTGATGGAGGGCGGTGTTACGGTGATCATGAGGAGAAATCTCGTTCCGTCATAGGTAGATCACCCATCTTCCCCAAGAGAGTTCGGGGATGGCTACTGGTAGTTCATCAAAGCAGGCCCGAAAGTCTTCTCCATGTGCCTTGTGGTAGATGTAGGTGGCCAGTATGTGTACTCGGCGTACTGGGATGACCAATAGGTCCTCTCCATAAACATTTGTGCGGCATGCTCTGCAGTTCCGCTTAGCGAAGCGGTAGACGTTGTCCACCAGCGCCTTCATTTCGTTGGGGTGGAGCAGGTCGAGCGCAGCAATGTACTCCTCCCCTTCGACCAGCACGCTACGGGCGGTGTTACGGGTATGGTTCAACAGGCACATGGCGTACTCCTGGGCGCTCCGCCCCATTGGCGATGGAGCCAGGGTCCCGTTGCGGTAGAACATGGAAGCGGTGAAGATGGTTTCAGGCATTGATCACCGCTCCTCGTGAGACCAGCTCGAAGTCGACGACGCTGTAGGCACCGTCCTTCTGGTGGTAGGGTTGGCTCTTGCCGGTGAACTGCCAGACCAGAGGCTGGACCAGTCGACCGGACGGTAGGAAGAAGGCTTCCCCGGTGATGACTGCCCTTGTGCCGGGTTCAGCCACATAGGTGCGGGACAGGGCGCTGGCATTCAGCTTGACCTTGTCACCGACCTTGAAGGCGCGACCGATAAGGGCGTCTTCGAGTTCTTCGATTGTCATGGCCATTAAGCGATCCCCCCGACGAGGAACGTCATCGCCTCATTGTCCGAATGGTCACAGACTACATCCTCGTCGTTGCCGTGAACGAGGAAGACCGTGCCGACGCTATCTCCACCGGAGAGCCGGAAGCGGAGTGTGGTTGCGTCCGTGGCAGCGACCTCAGCAGTGATAGCTTCGTAGTTGGTGGACTTGACCAGCGCCCACTCCTCGCCGTCATAGACCGAGACGAGATAGCCAACCTTGAGGGCCTTGCGGATGATGGCACCGACGATGCGCTGTTCGGTGCGGTTCATGTGCTGCGGAAATGCCATGTGTCGGTTCCTTCAATGTGCTGTTGATGGGTGGTCGGACTTAACCGACCACGAAGCCCGAGGTGTCGTCTTTGGCGCTGCCCTTGGCGAAGAGCCCGACGACCACGCCCTTAGGGTCAAGGAAGCGCATGTCGGTTTCGTCGCCGTCGATGACGCGGCTTGGAGTGCCGTTGAAGTAGCTGCGGAGGCCGATGAGGCTGTCGCGCATTTCCTTGGTGCGGAAGACCACGGCGACGTTCGCGCCGGTCTCGACATGCGCCTTGACGATGGCGTCGGCATAAACCGGGTTGGCTGCCGAGTAGGACAAGGTCAGCGTGTAGTTAGCCGGCAGCGAGCGGTAAGCCCGCTTGTAAACCTTCGTGTAGTCGTAGAATTGCACCTCAGGGAAAGCCTCGAAGATGGACCCGAAGCGGTTCCCGTCGCGGTGGCATGGATGCGCCACTTCCCATTGAATGTCAGAGGTGCCGTTAAGGCGGCAGGCTGGCTTGCGACCGGCCTTGCTGCAGTAGCGGACAAAGCGTTCGAGATCGTCGACCAGATCGGCCATGAATGCGGCGCGGTCTGACCAGTAGCGATGGGTCTTCTGAGCCCGGGCAATCTGGACGTTGGTGAAGCGGCCACGACCGGCGGTGTTCAGGCACGGTTCGCTGCAGGCTGCCAAGTCGGCGAGCGGGCAGACATTGCCCAGAAGATTAGCCTTGCTGTCGACCAGTATCTTCGCGGCCAGCGTATGAGGCGCAAGGTACATGATGGCGGTTTCGTAGACGTCATCGCCCTTGACGGTCTTCGCGTTGTTACCAGAGCGGATGAGAGTTCCTGAGAACATGGTGGTCGTTCCTGCGTGGTGGTGATTTTGTGGGGTTCGGCAAGGCAGTCGCTTAATCGGTCGACTGTCTGACAGAGCCTCGCAGACCATTCGCCAAGGCTTCCATTGTTGATGCGGCTTGTTGCGCTCCCGCGCCGTCTGCCTAACGGATGCCGTGTGTCCCGTTGCGTATCGACAAGGACGTTGGCCTTGCCCCGACCCGGTTCCATCCGGTTCCCAGCGGCTCGTCACCGCGTCGATGGCTGTAATGTGTACGATATCGGACTGGTACGCAAGAGGACTGAATTGAAAAAATGCACAGATGGCGTCATTTCCAAGCTAAGGCATTGAATTTACGGCAAAAGAAAATCCATGGTGAAGCCGATAGGTCACCTCTCGGTCACCTCATGCGTCACTGCATGGGCCCTGAACGGGCACTGAAGGCGGCACCGCTTGCGTCACTGCGGGCGCTTGAACGACACTGACACCGATAGCAACGGAGGCGCATCAACATTCCCAGCCTTGACGTCACGTAATAACGTAACAAGCGAGATCGAGCGCCAGACCAGTCTGTTCAATCTTGAACAATCGACAGCGCCATGGTCGAGAGGCGTCCTATCGGTCTGCATGAACTGGTCTGCATGATGCCGGTCTGCATGAAGCCCAGAACAACGGATGCAGACCACATGAAACCATCATGCATGATCCGGTCTACAATGGCAGGATCAATTCAGACCGCCTCATGGTCACATGACAGGCACCATGCAGGCACCAAGCGTTGCACCGACAGGCACCAAGCGTTGCACCGCGCGCGCATCGTGTCGCGTTTCGCCCAGGGTGATCTGTGACAGGCACTTTGCCGGCATCATGGCTGGAACCGAGGGGGCACCGGGGGGTCGGCGCGCGTGCTTGTTATCTGATCCCCCGCTCACATTTTATCGAGTAACATTCCGACCCCCTCAGGCCATCGTTCAGGTATCCTTCGAGGCAGCTTTGGCCTTTACGACCCTGCCTTTGAGGCGGTTGATCCGGGCCTCTTCGCGATACGCCAGCACCCGCTCAGGGTTGGCCTCACGCCATTGGCGAGCCGCTTCGAGCTTCCTCGCCCTGAAGTCAGGGTCGGTGCGATACCGGCTGTTCTCGCGCTCTCGGGCCGGCTCCGGGTTGTCGAAGTAGGCGGCTCTGCTCTGAGCCCTATAGGCATCCTCATCGGGCCGCTGATAGGACTTGTTGTACGCCTTCAGGTAAGCCTTGCGGGCCGCTGCAGCGTCTTCCTTCGAGGCAAACGTGCGCCTCGGCATCGTGTACTTTCGTTTCGGTCGTTCAGATAACATGGTCCTTTTGGTGGGGAAGGGAGGCTGTCCTCAGCCGATGGCTTGCGGGAGGTCACTCCCGACCTGACCAACCTCGAAGTCTGGGAGAACAGCAGGTGAGGACTGGATCAGGTCAGGAGTGATCTGGGAGTGCGCTCGCAGGCTGTCAGCCGAGAACGTCTTCTTGCGAATGAGCAGCTATCAAAACTGGCCCCATGCGGAACCACAGGGGAAGGAGAAACCCTTGGCTCAGCTACCGGAGGAGACCTTTGCAAGTCTCGACATCGTCAACCCACCACACAGGGGGCCAGCTTTGATAGATGTTCATTAGAAGATGGTCAGAGAGGGTGACTACGGAGCCTGTGCAGCTTCACGTCACCGAGGGTGCCCTCCGAGGAAGTTGATCAGGTGTCACTTCAGGGGCACCTTAGAGATGGATTGATCAAGGGACTACTCTGTCCCTGTTCCACATCAGGTAGCACCTCAGGTTCCTCCCCTAACCCCTCCCTATAGGTGAACCTTATAGTGAACCTCTATGTGACCCTTATAGGTGAACCTTAGGTATGATGCTCAGGTGAACCGGGTAGACAAGGGACACTCATCAGCACGTCGAGCGTTCTCTCTTGTCCTGAGGGGGATAATGTCCCAGCCATCCGACAAGCGATCTGACGTGATCGAGCGTTCTCTCTTGTACTGAGGGGGATAATGGTCCGTCAATCAGACAGCCCAGCAGGCTTGCGCCGGATAAGCCTATCAGCCAGCAGCCTTCCCAGACCATCGTATTTCCAACGCTGATCAAGACATCGGCAAGTCCAGGAAATTTGCAGGCTTTTGCATTGGCGGAGCGGACCCAACAATCTGATTAAGATTGATGGTCGGCCTGGTGGTCTTGGCGAGCCAATTTCCGACCATCAGCCGTTCTGGTATGGTCACGAAATAGTCACTGTTGTTCCGCTTGTCAGCTACATTCCAGGCGATAAGGTCGAGCAATGGGAAACGGGGACCGGCGTCCAAAGCCAGCCCCTGATCTGGGTCCAAACCTGATCTAACCCCATAAAGGCGGCGCGCCGGTCACCTCTGCAAGACCGTGGCTGGCGCGTCGTCACCAGACCCCCATCCAAGCACCGAGACAGGGCAAGCGCAAGACCGCGTGGGGTAACGCCCTCGTGACAATTGAGCGGCGAGGGATAGAATTGGCTGACGAGACCCCTGGCTGCACTAGCTGCCAAACATTCGTGACCCCTAATGGAACCATTGCGTATTCCGGGAGTTGCGGCCTGGGCGGGGTTGGGACATGCAGACATGTCAAAGCGTGATAACGCCGGGCAAAAGCCCCCACTTGCCGAGGCCATTCGGCAGTTCATCAGTGCTGAAGACAATCGTCATCACGTACACAAGCTGCTTGGGCTGGAGGTCGAACCAGAGCTGCCGCCAACGCTAGCTTCATTGCTTGAGGCGATTGATCGCGCCAGACGGGCCGAGTAAGGCTCCGTTCATTGGCTCTGCTAAGGGAGGAGCCCGCCGCCGTTGAGAGGGAGGGGCGACGGACCCCACGGCGGCTGTATTCCACGGAGGAGCGATCGCCGCGATTGTAAACCCGCGCGGGCCTAGATCGTTCCCTTATCGACGGCCTCTTGCCGCTCTAGGTTCTCCCTATGGCAACCTACTGGTTCTCCCCTCCGGTGTTCGTGAAGACCGAGCTGGTCGGTGTCAGCTACGCCTGCAACAATGCCAGGGGTGCCGCCGAGCAGCTCCTCAAGTGGCCCAAGAAGGGACCCAAGTGGCACCAAGCGTCGGCCCTATGCCTTCAAGCCTTAGGTGGCGAGGAGGTGGACCCCAAGGAGATACGGAAGGCATTCGAGGCTGCCGCTAAGGAGGCCAAGATGCTCCTTCCTCATGGTTAGGGCGCAGCGTAAGGTGGTTTCCGATGGATAAGCCCGAGAAGAAACCGGTGAGCAACCTTGTGCACAATGAGCAGGTCAAGCTCTTCGCAGTGTTCCTCAACAATCTGGCCGTCGCATCCCTTGCGACCGGGGCCATTGTCCCGATGGTTAGCCTCAGCGTCGTGGGCAAGTCTGATCTTGCCGTCTACATTCCGTTCGGGATTGGGGCCGCGATAGCCGTCTGGTTCCATTGGTGGGCACACAGGGTCCTGAGGGAACTCAAAGAGTGAGAAACCCCAGTGATAGGGTGGGATAAACATGCGCTACAAACTCTGGCAGTCGAACTCCAGCGAACAGGCGATCCGCGTCACGTTCTATCTCGACGACGATGACGGCGAGGTCACCGCCATGGTCGAGCGGACGGGTCCGGTCCGAGAGGGTGAAGATTACTCTTGGTACCCGTTCGGCGAGCCCACCAGAATGCTCGATGAGGCAAGCTCGATAGCGACCAAGATGGGCCTGGACGTGGTGTACATCAAGCTGGAGGGCGTCGACTGGAACCCTGAATGGGGACCACTCCCGGAGTAGGTAGGTGGTCTCCTAGGTCCCTGTGCCCCCTCGGCTACACCAGTGGAGAACTGCTGGGGTAACTGAGGGGGTAACCTTGCTGTAAGGCTCCCTGCGGCGAACTGAGCGCCCCCGGGCATGGTCGAGGGCTCGGCCCGGGTGCCTTGCGGCCTAATACGATCTGACCACACTTGCTCGGGCCTGCTCCGTGGTGGAAATGAAGGGCACGGGGGGGGTCGCGCGTGCCTGTTATCCGATCACCCGCTCACATTTTTCTACAAAAAATTCCGCCCCCTCCTCTTGGCCCAGATTAAGCGAAGTATCAGCCCGGGGGCAGATTGCCTGAGAGATAGTTTGACGCAACAGCATCGACCACCTACGCTACTATGCAACTTGGGGGAAATCCTACATGACCATCGACGAAGTCGGGGACGGGAGTGTTTCTACTCCAACTACCGAAGTCACCAAGAAGACGGCGACCAAACGAACACGTACACCTAGCAAGGCTGGGGCAGAAGAGGCGGGAAAGTCGGAGCCCAAGAGGGTGCGTACACCGCGCCCATTTCCTGCATCCTCTTTTGAAGAGGCCCTCACATTCGCACGAGAACTGTATCGGGTGGGAAGTGGCCAACCCGTTCGGCGGCTTACCTTGTTCAACGATCTCGGAAAGGCTCCCGATAGTGGGCCGAGCCGGATGCTTATTACGAACTCGAACCGCTACGGTCTCACCAAGGGTAGCTATGCCTCCGAGCATCTGGAACTGACTGCCGATGGATTGAAGGCTGTCGACGAACAGGTGCCAGTGCGGGAGCAGCGACGGGCGTGGGGCAAGTTGGCCATTCAGGACATTGAGCCATTTCGCACACTCTACGAGCGTTTTGTGAATGCGAGGCTTCCGACCCGCGCGGTGCTGATCGATGCTCTTAAAGAGACCGGCGTGGCGGCAGACGCTGCCGAAGAAGGGGTCGACACCTTTGTGGTCAACCTGCGATTTGTTGGGCTGCTGCAGACCCTGTCCGGGGCAGATCGTATCGTGCCCGTCGATCACATGTTGGATGAGCTTCCAGCGTCCACCATGTCCGAATTGCCGTATGCAGCACCTATCGAACAGCGGAGCCTTGTAACGCAGGAACATGCTGAGTTTGACACAACATGCTTCTACTGTACCCCCATCGGCGAAGCGGGTTCTGAGCAGCGCCGACACTCCGACTTGTTTCTCAGCACGTTCGTGGAGCCTGCTCTGCAGCCATTCGGACTGAAGGTGGTGCGCGCCGACGCGATTGAGAAGCCAGGTATGATCACGCGGCAGATCATCGAATACCTACTTCGGTCTCGCCTCGTGGTGGCTGACCTTTCGTTTCACAATCCCAACGTCTTCTATGAATTGGCACTGCGCCATGCGGCGCGGCTTCCGATTGTTCAAATCATACGTTCAAGTGACCGCATACCGTTCGATATTCATCAAATGCGGACCATTCCGATTGACAATACGGACATCTACTCCCTCGTGCCAAAGATCGAGACGTACCGCTCGGAGATAGGTAATCAAGTGCGAAGCGCGTTGGCTGCGGACAAAGAAGTAGACACTCCGGTGTCCGTCTACTTCCCGAGTTTCCAGGTCTCAATCAACGGCGAGGTCAAACCAGCAGCCTGACGGGCGTGTCGCTGATCTAGTAAGTAGCATCGCCCCTCATAAAGCCCGCTGAAGGGCTCGCGTCGCCACCTCCAGCCGCGCCTCAGGTCCCCCGTAGGCTTCACTCACGTTCCCGCTCGAATGGCCCAGGATCATGTCATGGACATTCGCCGGCACGTCAGCCGCTATCAGCTTATCCTTGATCCGATGCCGCAGCGAATGGACCGTGACCTTGGGATCGGTGATCACCTTCCTGACGTGCTTCATGAGCGCAGCCGATGCCACGTTCGCCCCGCCTTCCTTGGCGTAGGTCTCGAACAGGGGATAGAAATTACCCCCATCGGCTTTGCGCGAGCCATCGAGGCGAGCCTCCCTGGCCTCCTGCGCAGCGGAGCGAGCTTCCTGAGCGGCCTTGAGCGCGTCCCCGACGAGTGGCACCCTGCGCACACTGCCGGCGTTCTTCAAGCGTCTGTGCGGGTGGAAGCGAAGGTCGAGGTATGGCAGCGTCCCGTCAAGGTGGACGTCTTCCACCATGAGCCCGGTGACCTCGGCCAGTCGACACCCGGTCCCCGCCAGCATCCGCCACACCCGCTGAAGGTCGACCGAAGCATGTCCCACGATCCGCGCTCGGGCTGCCTTCAGTTGGCCTTCGGTGAACGGCTTGCGGGCGTCCTTGGCTTGTGTCGCCGGCCCGTCCTGCTTCACCTCCAGCTTGTTGAACGGGTTCACCGCGTCCCGAATGTCCATCTCCTTGATGGCATGGGTGATAACGGCTCTGAGGTCGTTGAGGTAGCGGTGGACCGTCGCGGCGCTCATGTCGCCATCGGCCTGCATGTGATCTCTGACCTCTCGGGCGTCTGTCCGCGTCAAAGACCGGATGTCGGGGTCTCGGCCCAGCGCCTTCTCGACGTGACCCCTGACGCGCTCGACACGTTGCCGCTTCTTGGTCTCGTCGGGCGTTCCCTCGACTTTCTCTTTGAGGTACAGCCGCACGGCATCCGTAAGCGTCGGCTCGGGCTTCCTGTCAGGCACCACCAAGGCGCGGTAGAGGTCGGCCTGTCCGGTTTCCTCCAGATGAGCAGCCATGGCGTCGACCTGAGCGTCATCCATCGGCCCCCATTCAGCGACTTGTCGGGTGGCCCAGCGGTAACGCTCAAGCTCTGTCTTGGGCTCGGTGGGCTTGACCTGCCCCTTGGTCGCTGCCTTCAGCATCGCCTCGGCCTGCTTGTGCGCCTTGTCGTAATGCCGCAGCACCTCGGCTGGCGTCCTGCCCAGTGGCAGAATTATTGTAGTTTTGCCAAGCGCCTGCCTCAGGAAGTCCGGCACCTTGCGCCGATAGCGGTAGTGGGTCTTGCCTGCGGGCTGGTGAACGTAGGGTAGCGTGATGTCCATGGGTGAACCTCCAAGGGGACCTTTCGGTGAACCTCTGAGGACGCTCAACGCCTTGATTTCCTTGGATTTCATGGTCTTATGCTGCATAAATGGTGCCCCCGGACGGAATCGAACCGCCGACCTTCGGTTTACAAAACCGCTGCTCTACCAGCTGAGCTACAAGGGCACGGCGCTCCGGTTAGCATATTTGTTGCGCCAGTAAAGACAAAACTCTGTTTTGAGCGCGCCGGAGCTGCCGGCGCGGGTATCCTGAAAACGGCCAATTGGCTTCCTATATCGTTCGAAGGTGCAATCGCATGGGCGAGGGTGTCGCATGATCAGACTTGTCGTCATTGCCCTGATCGTCGTCGTGGCCTGGTTTCTCCTGGTGAAGCTCATCAGGCAAGTGAAGAGCGCCAACATCGACTGGACCGGTATCGCCACCATCATCAGCTTCATCGCGCTCGCCTTCTGGCTGCGTCATATCACCGGCATGGGCTGAGGCCTCCCGCCGCTGAACTGTCGACCGGCGTTCCTCGCGGTCGCATTTGCGCGCCTGACTGCAAGCTCAGTTCAGACGCAGCTTTGCACTTTCAAAAAATCCAAAAAACCGTCGAACCTTTTTCCTTGCTGCCACCACAGATGGTCAAGAGGCGGATGGATCGCCTTTCACAACGCAGCAAGGAGATCGTCATGTTCAAGCGCACCATCGGTTCCGGCCTCATCGCCACCACTGTCGCCGCCGCCATGCTGGCCGGCACCGTTCAGCCTTCGGCCGCCCATCACAAGCACCATCACAACAAGCACCTTGGCATCGGCATCGCCGCCGGCGTCGGTGGCTTCCTGCTCGGCACCGCGCTCGCCCAGCCGCGCACCGTCTACATCGAGGAAAATGGCGGCTCATGGCACGTCCGGCTCTGCCTTAACCGCTATCAGAGCTACGATCCGTACTCCGACACCTATGTCGGCCATGACGGCTATCGTCACCGCTGCCGGCTTTGAGAGGAGCCGTTTCTGGGGGTTACCCCACCTCAGACATTCCGGAGGCGCCGTCGGCGAAACTGCCGATCTCCCCCCTTGCGGGGGAGATGCCCGGCAGGGCAGAGGGGGTGCTGTCCCGCCGGCCTGTCAGCGAATTACAGCCACGCCGTCAGGCTGTTTTCGGTTGGGAATGGTTTAATCGAGGGTTGGCGATCCTTCGCACCCCCTCTGTCCTGCCCTCTCTTTTGCCAAAATTTGGCATATCCCCCGCAAGGGGCCGCAAGGGGGAGATTCGACGTCGCTTCGGCTTTCGCCAATTACCAACGCCGGAATGGGCATGCTGCCCTGAATTAGGTCTGGATCAGGGGGTCCTGCCGCCGATCATCTTCGTCACCGCCGCTGCCGCATCGTGCACCAGCGGGCCGATCTCGGCCAGCCGCTCCGGCGTGACCCGCACCGTCGGTCCCGAAACCGAAACGCCGCCAATCGGCTCGCCGAACTCGTTGAAGATGGCGGCGGCGACGCAGCGCATGCCGGGGTGCCGCTCCTCGTCGTCGACCGACCAGCCGCGCAGCTTGATCGTCACCAGATCACGGGCCAGCGCCGAGACGTCGGAAAGCGTCTTCTCGGTGAAGCGCTCCAGCCCGGTCCGGCGCAAGACGGCGCCGACGCGCTGCGGCTCGAGATGCGCCAGCACCGCCTTGCCGATGCCCGACGCATGGAAGGAACTGCGCGTGCCCGGCCGGAAGAAGGCGCGGATCGCCTGATGGGTCTCGACCTGGCTGACGAAGACGACGCAATCGTCCTCGGCGACGCCGAGATTGGCGGTCTCGCCGGTCTTCTCCATCAGTTCCTGCATGACGATGCGGGCGCGGTCGACCAGCTTGCGCCGGCGCAGGAACGCCGCGCCCATGCGATAGGTCTCGACGCCGATCGACCACAGCTGGTCGGTGCTATCGAACTCGACCATGCCATGGTTTTCCAGCGTCGACAGCATGCGGTAGGCGGTGGAAGCCGGCAAGCCGGACGTGGTGGCGATCTCGCTCAGCGACAGCCCGCTGCCGTCGGCGACGATGGCCAGGATGCGCAGCGCCCGGTCGAGCGACTGCACCGAAGCCGCCTCGGCCGGACCGTGGAAGGCGCGCGGCCGTCCGCGCTGGCGTTTTTCGGCGGTTTTCATAGTGGCATTCTTGCCGATTTCGCCAAATGCGCAATGAAAAAGTTTTTCACAAATTTGCCACGCCAGTTCTATGGAAAACGGAAAACACAATTAAATCAAAATGTAGTCGCTGTTTCCTAGAAATGAAAAAATATTTTGAAAAATTGAAAAATAATAGGCGCGCTGCCATTCTCGGCCATCAACAATTCCGGAGGCTGACATGGCCAGGATGCGCGCAGTCGACGCAGCGGTTCTCGTTCTCGAAAAGGAAGGCATCTCCTGCGCCTTTGGCGTGCCGGGTGCGGCGATCAACCCGTTCTATTCGGCGCTGAAGGCGAGGGGTACCATCCGCCATATCCTGGCGCGCCATGTCGAGGCGGCCTCCCACATGGCCGAAGGTTATACCCGCGCCAGATCAGGCAATATCGGCCTGTGCGTCGGCACTTCGGGTCCGGCCGGCACCGACATGATCACCGGCCTCTATTCGGCCGCGGCCGATTCCATCCCGATCCTCTGCATCACCGGCCAGGCGCCGCGGGCGCGTCTCAACAAGGAGGATTTCCAGGCCGTCGACATCGCCGCCATCGCCGCGCCGGTCGCCAAATGGGCGGTCACCGTCATGGAACCCTATCTCGTGCCGATGGCGCTGCAGAACGCGTTCCACCTGATGCGCTCGTCGCGGCCGGGGCCGGTTCTCATCGATCTGCCGGTCGACGTGCAACTGGCCGAGATCGAGTTCGACATCGACGCCTATGAGCCGCTGGTGCCGTTCAAGCCGGCAATGTCGCGCGGCCAGGCCGAGAAAGCGCTGAAAATGCTCAACGCGGCGGAAAAGCCTGTCATCGTTGCCGGCGGCGGCATCATTAATGCGGATGCCTCGGATCTGCTGATCGAGTTCGCCGAAGTCACCGGGGTGCCGGTGATCCCGACGCTGATGGGCTGGGGCGCGATCCCCGACGACCACCGGCTAATGGCCGGCATGTGCGGGCTGCAGACATCGCATCGCTACGGCAACGCAACCATGCTCGAGGCCGATTTCGTGTTTGGCATCGGCAACCGCTGGGCCAACCGCCACACCGGCTCCGTCGACGTCTACACCAGGGGCAAGAAATTCATCCATGTCGACATCGAGCCTACTCAAATAGGCCGCGTCTTCGCGCCGGATCTCGGCGTCGTCTCGGATGCCGGTGCGGCGCTGAAAATGCTGCTCGACGTCGCCACCGAATGGAAGACGGCGCGGAAACTGCGCGACTGGTCGGGCTGGGCCAAGGAATGCCAGGGCCGCAAGAAGACGATGAAGCGCAAGACGCATTTCGACCAGGTGCCGCTGAAGCCGCAGCGCGTCTATGAGGAGATGAACAAGGCGTTCGGCCGCGACACCACCTATGTCACCACGATCGGCCTTTCGCAGATCGCCGGCGCGCAATTCCTGCATGTCTACAAGCCGCGCAACTGGATCAATTGCGGCCAGGCCGGCCCGCTCGGCTGGACGCTGCCGGCAGCACTTGGCGTTCGAGCCGCCGACCCGCACCGCAACATCGTGGCGCTGTCCGGCGACTATGATTTCCAGTTCATGATCGAGGAGCTGGCGGCCGGCGCGCAGCACAAATTGCCCTATATCCACGTCGTCGTGAACAATGCCTATCTCGGCCTCATCCGCCAGGCGCAGCGCGGCTTTTCGATGGATTTCGAGGTCAGCCTCGCCTTCGAGAACGTCAACCGGAAAGACGATCCCGAGGCTGGCTATGGCGTCGACCATGTCGCCGTCGCCGAGGCCATGGGCTGCAAGGCGGTCCGGGTGCGCAGGCCAGAGGAGTTTGCCGGCGCCTTCAAACAGGCGCAGCGCCTGATGGAGGAGCACCAGGTTCCCGTCGTGCTTGAATTCATCCTCGAGCGCGTCACCAACATTTCGATGGGCACCGAGATCGACAAGATTACTGAATTCGAGGAGCTTGCCGAGAGCGATGAAGACGCGCCGACGGCGATCGTGATGCTCGATTAGATCATAAGGACCTGCTGCCATGCCACGGTTTTCGGCCAACCTTTCGATGCTCTTTCCCGAGCATGATTTCCTCGATCGCGTCGATGCCGCCGCCCGCGCCGGTTTTAGGGGTGTCGAATATATCGGGCCTTATGACCATGCGCCCGATGTCGTTGCGGCGAGGCTGAAGAAAAACGGCCTGACGCAGGTGCTGTTCAACCTGCCGGCCGGCGACTGGGGCAAGGGCGAGCGCGGCATCGCCGTGTTGCCGGATCGTATTCCGGAGTTCCGGCAAGGAGTCGCCAAGGCGATCACCTATGCGCATGCGCTGGGTTGCGAACAGGTCAACTGCCTCGCCGGCATCGCGCCGCGAGGCGTCGAGCGTTCAGTGCTGGAAGATGTCTTCACCGAGAACCTGGCTTTCGCCGCGGAGAAGCTGGAGCAGGCCGGCATCAGGCTATTGATCGAACCGATCAACACGCGCGACATTCCCGGCTTCTTCCTGAACTATTCGGACCAGGCCCTGGCGCTCATCGACCGCGTCGGCTCAAAGAACCTGTTCCTGCAATACGACATCTATCATATGCAGATCATGGAGGGCGATCTCGCCCGCACCATCGAGGCCAACCTCGGCCGCATCGCGCATATCCAGCTTGCGGACAATCCCGGCCGTCATGAGCCGGGGACTGGCGAGATCAATTTTCCTTTTCTGTACAGCCACATCGACAGTATCGGCTATGCCGGCTGGATCGGGGCGGAGTACAAGCCGAGGGTTTCGACGGAGGCCGGGCTGGGCTGGTTCCGGGAGTTTGCCGGGCAGGCGGCGGCGTAGGGGTCAAGGATTATTGAAGTCGAGTTCCCT
>NZ_CAKXZT010000117.1:0-4223 GCF_935825525.1 Mesorhizobium escarrei | reverse complement strand
CGCGGTGACATCCAATCTCTCCACCCGTGGGGGAGATGGCCGGCAGGCCAGAGGGGGCGCGACGGAACGCGACCTCAGCAACGAAAACACCAGGGAGACAGAAATGGACACCATCGGCTTTATCGGCCTCGGGATCATGGGCGCGCCAATGGCGGGGCATCTGCTCGACGCCGGCTACACCGTCGTCACCAGCGACCATCGCTCGAAACCGCCGGCCGATCTTGTCGCCAAGGGTTTGAAGACCGTCTCTGGCCATCACGCCGTGGCAAAGACGGCCGACATCATTGTCACCATGGTTCCCGACACGCCTGAAGTGGCCGACGTGCTGTTCGGCGACAACGGTGTCGCCTCGGGCCTGACCGCGGGCAAGCTGGTCATCGACATGAGCTCGATCTCGCCGATCGAGACCAAGGTTTTTGCCCGGAAGATCAACGACCTCGGCTGCGACTATCTCGATGCGCCGGTGTCGGGCGGCGAGGTCGGCGCCAAGGCGGCGTCGCTGACCATCATGGTCGGCGGCGAGGAAAAGGCCTTCGAGCGCGCCAGGCCGGTGTTCGAAAAAATGGGCAAGAACATCACGCTGGTCGGCCCGAACGGCGTCGGCCAGACCACCAAAGTCGCCAACCAGATCGTCGTCGCGCTGACCATTGAAGCAGTCGCCGAAGCGCTTGTTTTTGCGTCGAAAGCCGGCGCCGACCCGGCCAAGGTGCGACAAGCGCTGATGGGCGGGCTAGCGGCCTCGCGCATTCTCGAAGTGCATGGCGAGCGCATGATCAAGCGCAGCTTCGTGCCGGGCTTTCGCATCGAACTGCACCAGAAGGATCTTAATCTCGCTCTGGAAGGGGCAAAAGCGCTTGGCGTCGCGCTGCCCAACACCTCGATGACGCAGCAATTGTTCAACTCCTGCGCGGCCAACGGTGGCGCCAAGGAGGATCATTCGGCGCTGGTCAGGGCGCTGGAGCGAATGGCGGGATATGAGGTGGTAGAAGCGAATAGCGAGTAGGGAATAGCGAATAGGGTTGCTAGCCCACCGGTGCAGTGATCCGACTTTCGCTATTCGCTATTCGCTATTCGCTATTCGCTATTCCGCTATTCGCTATAAACTTCCGCGCCGCATAAAGGCTGACCGCCGCGGCGTTCGACACGTTGAGCGAGCGGATGGCGCCGGGCATGTCGAGCCGAGCCAGCGTCGTCACCGTTTCGCGCGTCTTCTGGCGCAGCCCCTTGCCCTCGGCGCCCAGAACCAGCGCGATCTTTTCTCCCGAAAAACTCTTTTCGAGTTCCGCCGGTCCGTCCGAATCGAGGCCGATGGTCTGGAACCCGGCCTCGTGCAATTGGCCGAGCGCGTCGGCGAGGTTCCTTACCTCGATCTGGTCGATATGCTCCAGCGCGCCGGAGGACGACTTTGCCAGCACGCCGGATTCATGCGGGCTGTGGCGCGCCGTGGTGATCAGCGCGCCGGCGCCGAAGGCGACCGCCGAGCGCAGGATCGCGCCGACATTGTGCGGGTCGGTGACCTGGTCGAGCACCAGCACCAGAGTTGCCTCACCGAGTGCATCGAGGCGCTTGGGTTTTAGTGGCTCGGCTTCGATCAGCACGCCCTGATGCACGGCGTCGGAGCCGGTGATCTTGTCGATATCCTTAGGCTCGACCATCTCCGTGGTGAAGGGCAGGGCGGTGAGGTCGGCGATCGCCAGACGCTCGGCGGCGTTGCGCGTCACCAGCATCTTCTTGATTCGCCTGCGCGGATTGTCGAGTGCTGCTCGCACCGTATGCAGGCCGTAAAGCCGCACCAGCCCATCCGCTGGTATCTCTCCTGGTGGCACCGGCTGTCTCGGCCTGAACGCCGGCGTGCCGCCGCTCTTCTCGTCGCGATGCGCTCGGCGCAGCTTGGCGTAGTGGGTGTCTTTCGGGGTTTTGGGCTTGTTGTCGTTGCTCATGGCCGGTTCTATAGCCGTGTCGTCCGCCTATGGATACAGCCTGAAACCCTGCTCGGCGGGCCGTCCGGAAATTCAGGGCGATTTGCTGGGATGTTGCGGTTGACAGTTTTGGGCGCTGCCGCCATAAGGCGCTTCGCGAAGCGCCGCTCACGCGGTCGCGACGCGTCGATGCCTCGTTGCATGGCTCCGGCGGCAGACTGGAGAGGTGCCCGAGTGGTTAAAGGGGACGGACTGTAAATCCGTTGGCTATGCCTACGTTGGTTCAAATCCAACCCTCTCCACCACTGCCGGCCCGGAAGCCCTGAAACGCAAAGCCTCGGACCGAAAAGTGCATAGCGGTTTTCGGGTGAAATGCGCGGGTATAGCTCAGTGGTAGAGCAGCAGCCTTCCAAGCTGAATATGCGGGTTCGATTCCCGCTACCCGCTCCAAGCATGCTGTTGAAGTCATTATCGAAAATAACTTCCTTGAAAATGCGCCGTGTCACTGCGTGTCATTGTCTGTGGCGGATCTGTAGTACCTGAGCGGCAATGCCGTCAGCCACATCGCCAGGTCTTCAGTCGGCACCTCCGGCGACATGCTCTTCATATTGAGGCAGGTCGTCGGTGATCGTGAACCACTTCGCCTTGGAGCCGACAAAGATGTGCTGCGTCGGACGGATGGTCGGCTCGTCGACGAGGGTCCCCATGGCGACGTGCACGAAGGCGCCGTCCCGGACGACCGAATAGAGCAATGAGCCGCAGGTCTTGCAGTGCACGTCGTGGCCGGTCTCATCGCCAAAGATCAGGAGGTTGTCCTCGCCCTGGGTCAGGCTCAGTCTCTCACGCTCGATGCCGGCAAACGGCTTGAAGGCCGAACCGGTGGTGCGCCGGCAGTTCGAGCAGTGGCAGTTGGCGGCGTAGATGAACCCGTCGGCCACCGCGTACTTCACGGCGCCGCACAGACATTTTCCGGCAAGCATGCGGTTGCCGGCATTCTCCTGGCTTGTCACAGGTTTCTCCATTTTTTGCGGGCAGCGGCCAAGTTGAATTTGTGGCGTAACCGTTGTTTTGGTCACCACAGCCCAATTATGCGACGACGGTCAGCCGGCGCCGGCGCTCATCGAGCGACACGATGGTCAGCCCGCTGGCCACCACCAGCAGGATACCGCCGATCGCCAGCGCGTTCGGCGATTGCTGGAACACCACCAGACCTGAAATAACCGCCCAGACGGTGAAGCAGTAATAGAACGGCGCAACCACGCCGGTTGGCCCTACGCGATAGGCCATGAAGATAAAGAAATGGCCGAAGATCAGGAACAATCCGGCCCCGGCCATCAGCAGCAAATGATACGTCTCGGGCGTCACCCAACGCTCCGACATCAGATGCGCAACGCCTGATCCGACCAGCACCACCACCACGGCGGAAATTGCGACGATCATGCCAGGCACGTCGGCGGTAACCCGCCGCCCGGCCAGATCGCGCGCTGCGGCGAACGCCGCGTTGCCGAGCGCCAGCAAGGCGTAGACCGAGATTCCCTGCATGGTCGGCTGCGCCACCATCACTGCGCCGATGAAGCCGAGCCCGATCAGCGCAATGCGCAAGCCGCCGATGCGCTCGCCGAACAGGACAGAGGAGCCAATCAGCATGAGCAGGGGCGTGATCTGCCCCAGGGCGGTTGAATCGGCGATCTGCATGTTGGCAAGCGCCACCACGTAGCAAAGGATTGCCGCCAGCTCGAATAGGTTTCTTTGCAACACTTTCCTGTCGAGGATCAGCGGGATCTGCTTGGCGTAGCCCAGCGCAAACAGCAACGGGATGCCCCACAGCGTTGCCGCCGTCCCGCGCAAAAACAGCACTTCATAGGGCGGCAGCCCGACCGTCGCGAGCTTCAACATGGTGTCGTTGGCGACATAGGACCCGGTCGAGAGGATCATGAACAGCGGGCCGCGGATGGCGATTGGAATAAAATGCATCGGATCAGGAAATCAGACCGGCGCCACACCGGCAATGGGCCAGATCCGGCTGTAAATCCGGCACGGCGGACAGGCGGGAGCGGCGATATCCGTCCGCTGAATGCCGGTAGCCGCGGAACCTAACTTCGGCCATTCCATTTCTTCTTGTTCATTCCTATATCCGCGCCACATCCCCGAAAACCCGATCATGAGTTCAGACCGGGTGAGAAAGCCCCGGCCACAAGGCACTTGTGTTTTTCGGCCGCAGTCGCTAATCGCCCCGCATTCGACTGAACTGAAGGTCCCGGCCGTCCAAGGAAAGAGACTATGGCAAAAGGTAAATTCGAGCGT
>NZ_CAKXZT010000116.1:90688-196353 GCF_935825525.1 Mesorhizobium escarrei | reverse complement strand
GTGGGGTGACCTACGCGCTTACATTGCTGCGACGGTCCCTGGCTTTGAACGTAACCCTCTCAAGAAGCTCGATGCCGACCCGGATTCGGTGTTCAGGCTGTTGCGCCGCTGGCGCAGCGAAGCCATCCAAGCCGGGCGTGAAGTCCGGCGCATCGTTGTCGCCTATGAGGCTGGACGCGACGGCTTTTGGTTGGCGCGCTGGCTCCAGGCGCGCGCTGTCGAAGCTTATGTCATACATCCATCGAGCGTCGCGGTTTCCCGTGAACATCGGCGTGCCAAGACCGATCGCCTCGATACCGAACTGCTGATGCGCGCCTTTCTTGGCTGGCTGCGGGGGGAGAAGCGCCACTGCAGCATGGCAGCCATCCCAACCATCAATGAGGAGGAGGCCCGCCGTCCGAACCGTGAACGAGACAATCTCGTCCGCGAACGTACACGGATCGTCAACCGCATCAAGGCAATCCTCGCTCGCTTCGGCATTCGCGCCTTCAAACCCAATCTGCGCAAAGCTGCCGAGAAACTGGAGGCTCTGCATACGGCGGAAGGTATGCCCCTACCGGAACGAAGCCGAGCCGAGTTGCGCCGTAATCTCGGACGGCTTCACCTGCTGCGTGAACAAATCCACGAGATCGAACAGGAGCGGTTGCGGCAGCTCTCGGTGGTTCCGGACACGGAGAAGGGTCCGCTCGCGATGGTTCGCCTTCTTGCGCGGATCATCGGTGTCGGTATCGAGACTGCGGACATGCTGGTGAATGAGATTCTCTCACGCGGCCTGCGTGATCGGAGAGCCGTCGCCCGCTATGCCGGACTTACCGGGGCGCCGGATGAGAGCGGCCAACGCAGGCGCGAGAAAGGTCTTGCGCGGGCCGGCAACGCTCGCGTCCGCTACGGCATGATCCTACTGGCTTGGCGGTTCCTCCAATTCCAAAAGGACAGCGCGCTGGCGCACTGGTTTTGCGCGAGAACGGCCGATGGCCGTGGCGGTACGCGCAAGACAATCAGTAGCTTTGGCGCGCAAGCTACTGATTGCCTTCTGGCGACTTGTCACGACCGGCGAGATCCCGACGGGAGTAGCCCTGCGTCCGGTATAAAGCATGGAGGAGCGTTCGACAGGACGAGCATTGAAGTTTGGCAGCTGCAATAGCGTCTGCCGATAACGATCCGAGGTGGTGGTGATCCCGGTCGCTCACATGGCTTACGACGCCGCGCTGTAGAATGGGCCCACCGCCCGGAGCTTCGCCGCCGATGCGTATGGCTGCATCATGGTTTTTGATCCGCGAGGATCAACCGCATACAAGCTTGCGGCGCGTTTACGGCGCCGGATGGCGAGCTCCCCTCGGTTTGCAAGTTATAGACCTCTACGAACAGGCACCTGCCGGCTCAATGTAACGCTGCCGCCGTGCTCGTGACCATCAAGGGCAAGTCGCTTCGCGGCCAAAGGCCCACCCTTGACCGTCACTGCGCGCGGCGCCCCCAATGAACCCCTGAGCCAAAGCAGGAACAAATGGGGCGCCACAGCCGAACAAGGAGACGGAACGACTGAAAGATCACCTTGACAAAGATTAGCCCATACAAGCGAGCGAGCGGCTTTGCGGTGGTCATCGACAGTTCGTCGGTAAGGTCGGGTTGCTGACACCAACCTGATTCGAAGGAACCATCGATGACCGACGACATGATGAACCTGCGCGCGCTCGTGGAGAAGACTCCGGATTCCGATCTCTTGCGCGAGATGATTGGCTTTGCCGCCGAGCGGCTGATGGAGCTGGAGGTTGGCGCCGCCACCGGCGCCGCCTATGGCGAGAAGAACCCGTTGCGTACGGCCCAGCGCAACGGCTATCGCGAGCGCGACTGGGAGACGCGCGCCGGCACCGTCGAGCTGCGCATCCCCAAGCTCAGGAAGGGCTCCTATTTCCCCGGTTTCATAGAACCGCGCCGCATGGCCGAGAAGGCGCTGACCGCCGTCATCCAGGAGGCCTACGTCCAGGGTATCTCGACCCGCTCGGTCGACGACCTGGTCAAGGCCATGGGCATGAGCGGCGTCTCCAAGAGCCAGGTCAGCCGGTTGTGCGAGGAGATCGACGGCAAGGTGAAGGCCTTCCTCGACCGGCCGATCGAGGGCGACTGGCCATATCTGTGGATCGACGCCACCTACCTGAAGGTGCGTCGCGGCGGCCGCATCGTCTCGGTCGCCGTCATCATCGCTGTCGGCGTCAACGCGGACGGCCGGCGCGAGGTGCTGGGGATGGAGGTCGGCACGTCTGAGGCCGAGCCGATCTGGACGGAGTTCCTGCGCAAGCTGACCCGCCGCGGCCTGCGCGGCGTCAAGCTCGTCGTCTCTGATGCCCATGAAGGCATCAAGGCGGCCGTCACCAAGGTGCTGTGCGCGACATGGCAGAGGTGCCGCGTCCACTTCATGAGGAACGTGCTGGCCCATGCTGGCAAGAGCGGGCGCCGCGTCGTCTCCGCTTTCATCGCCACCGCCTTCGCCCAGGAAACGCCCGAGGCCGCAAGCACGCAATGGCGCGCCGTCGCCGACCAGATCCGGCCGAAGGTGCCGAAGCTGGCGACAATCATGGACGACGCCGAGCCCGACGTGCTTGCCTACATGACTTTCCCCAAGGAGCACCGCGCCAAGCTGCACTCGACCAACCCGATCGAGCGCCTCAACGGCGAGATCAAGCGGCGCACCGAGGTCATCGGCATCTTCCCAAATGATGACGCCATCGTCCGCCTGGTTGGCGCGATCCTGCTCGAACAGAACGACGAATGGGCCGTGCAGCGCGCCAGATACATGACGCTGGAAACCATCAGCCAAATGAGCGATGATCCTCTCATCAGCCTGCCAGCCGTGGCACGCTGATCAGCTCGGCCCCATGCCGGAGAGCGCGGCGACCAAGCCGTCAGCTACACCACTCCCAGGGACACGATCGCCTTCGACGCTGGCTACTGGGGCCAACGTGATCCGGCGATCGCTGAGCGGCGCAACTGGTCATGTTGTGACGTTTCTTCGCATTTCCCGAAGGCGTGCGCCGCATCATTTACGGGGACTATCAGGGATTCTCCGCACGAGGCCGGTTTCGTCATTGGCTTACGAGCCTTTCTACGAAGACGACGGCGGCTTCCCCGAGGCGATCAACGCCGCCTTCCCTCAGACGTGGTCCGCCTGCATCGTGCATCTTCCCCGAAGTTCGTGTCGTGTAAGGAACGCAAGCCGGTCGTGCCGGCGCTGCGCGCGATCTACCGGGCAAAGAATGCCGAAGGCGGCATGAAGGTCTATGGAATTCGACGCCGGCTGCTCGGGCCAGGCGGCTCAAGGATTCGATCTGACTCTTGATTATGTTCCTTATGTTCCAGTTTCCAATTTGCGCTGTAGCCACGAGCTACCACCGACTGAAATTCGGTTGAACCCGACGTCGGCCACTGTGCGGAGACACTCAGAACGCCCGGCAGGAGACTGAGCTCGCCGGTGCGCCTTAGGAGGTGGCGAATTGGTACCCTCTGCGAATTCTGAGGAATCGGCCCTTCCTGCACAACCCTAGCCCGCTGTCGCCGACCACGCACCAGAGCGGAGACCACCGAATTTCGCCCATAAGACTCCGCGAAACAGGACACCCAGCGTGACAGGTCGCCGGTAGGACAAAGTATTGGTCTGCTGGCTTGCAGCGGTCACGTCACGCTGGAATGCTGGATTGCGGCGTAAGAACTCCCAGGCCCACTCGCGCGACATCAGACCAGCGGTGTAGTCGTATGATCTTTCATCGAGTCAATCAGCCTCATCCGCGCCAGTCACGAGAACTATAGGCACGACTGTGCTCCTCTGCCCCGAGGCCATCCAAGGTCATGCCATGGGGGGACGCACAGGCGCGAAAGCACCGGACCGTCAATGCCACCGTTTCGTCCGACCGCGTGCCATTGGCGCTGTCGAGGACAGGAGACGCACGCAACCAGCGACCCGACCGTACACCCCGCAGGAACAGCTGGTGGATTGATTCCAACGTTTGGTGCCCGCGCCTTACGGCGGCGATGATTTCGTCGAAATCGGCTTCCAGATGAAGAGACTCGGCCCCTAGTGCTCCGCGATGAAGCGGTTGATGGCGGCCTGATGATCGATGACGGAGGATGACGCCGTGTTCAGGCGTGTCTGGCCGGCGGCCGGGCGCGGACCTTGGGCTGCTTACACAAGCTTTGGGTTTGGCGGTCGCCGCCATGATCGCCACGATGCCCAGGCCATCCAGTCAGCAGGATGATCCGCACGTGCCAGACATGGCCGGCGCGTGAGTTTGGCGGAGAAGCCCTCGACGGCGTGGAGCCAGGAGCACGATGTTAGCACGAAATGGACGGTCATCGTGGGTGGCTTCTGGGGCGAACTTCGCGCCAAAACGATTTCCTCAAGCCGCGTCCTGGTCCGATGCCGTACCGTCGATGCCGGTACCTGTGCGCAGCCCCGGCAGCCTCGCGTGCCAACGCTTCAGGATGGAATCCCGCCGGACTCCTTTGCCTCAATCAATCCACTAGCGTTCTTTGAAAATTGCCATCCTGGTCGAGACGCTCCGGCATAGTGCCGGTAACCACAATATTGTGACAGATCCTTGAAACAACTTCACAGACTCTTTGCGACCGTACATCGCTGACAATGTTATTCACCACACAGTCTGAGGTCAGGCGCGGCTGAAAAGCTTCTGAAGGATACAACGAAGGAATAGAAGTTAATGGCAACGAGAGCACTCATTCTGGTCGAAGACGATCCAACGGGTAATGGCATCCTCTTCATCCAAGCGGCCAAGCGTCTTGGTCTTCATCCAATTACCTTGTCAGCCGATCCTGCGCAGTACAACTATCTTGCGGCGGAAACCTGCGAGGTAGTCCGTGTGCCTACAGACAACCTCGATGCGCTGATCCGTGAATGTTCCCGTGTAGGTGCGACTTATGACATTGCTGGCATTACGTCATCCCTGGAGGCGTTCTACCCGACAATTAGCAAACTCAGCCGATATTTCGAACTACCGGGACCGAACCCCACATCGATTGAACGATGTTGCGACAAATTTATTCAACGTCAGATCCTTGCGGAGGCCGGCGTTCCCATACCTAATTACCGCATCGCAGAGAACGCGAGGGACGTACAAAACTCTGCTGCGGAAATCGGGATGCCGGTAATTCTTAAGCCGGCCGTGGGCGCAGGCAGCTGCGGTGTTCGATTGTGCCGGGACGTCGGTGAGTTAGCCGAACACACAACCCATCTGTTGGGGGGGAAGCACGTTTGGCGGTCTTCGCCGAGGATACTGGTCGAAGAATTCGCGCAAGGCCCCTATCATTGGGTCGATTTAATGGGAGATGAGGTCATTGGAATAAGCACCGGCGACTTCGGCCCCCCGCCGTATTTCGTCTATCGTGAGTCCACCTATCCGGCCCCGCTGACCGAAGACGAGCAGAAGCGTGTGGCCGATGTTTCGCTGAGCTGTTTGCAAGCTCTCGGTCTTGGCTGGGGACCAACGAACATTGGATTCCGGTGGACGAAGCGTGGCCCGGTCGTCATTGAAGTCAATCCGCGTCTTTCTGGCACGCCCGGTCCTCAACTGGTTCAAGCGGCTTACGGTGTCGATCTCGTTTCTGAGCACATCAAGCTTGTCATCGGCGACGAATGGGATTTGCGCAGAAGGCATTCGCAGACTGCGGCCGCGCGGTATCTAGTTCCTGATCGCGATGGCATCCTCGATTGGATCGATGGCTACAGTCGGGCGGCTGAAGTGCCAGGTATCGCCGAGGTCAAATTGTATGTTAAACCCAAGACGCTGATCGTCAGGAAAGGCGATTACCGAGATTGTCTGGGATATGTCATCGCCGCTTCACCCACCCGTGCTCAAACCGAAGCGACAATCGAGCGCGCCGTCAACTTAATCGGTTGGTCGATCACACCATCATCGGCCATTGGCGAACCGGAACAATCTGCGGCCCCCTCATCTCCCAGAACGTGCGGAGGTGGATAAAGGTGTGTTGTCGAGGAACATTGGTGCACGAGAGCAGGAGACGGTGGCAAGTCAATGAGGGTGCTTTTGCCGCCTGTGAAGCAATCCCGATCAGGCTGATTTTTGGAGAGCGACTGTCTTGGCTCTCAAGGGAGTGGTGTAGCTGAGGGCTTGGTCGCCACGTTTTCCGGCATGGGGCCCGTGCTGATCAGCGCGGCTGACTCGCGGAAAATGGCGCAAACTCAAAGAAAAACTCAGCCCGCGGCGCTGGGGGGCGGAACGTGTGGGCGGGTTGCCGCCATTCGATCCCGGCGAGCATGTAGGCGAGCTGCGCCGGTGCGCGGACGCGTCTTATGGTTCACTCCAGGGCGCTGCCGGACGATTTGCCGGAATGCACCACGAAATCGACCTCGACGAAACCGGGCGGCGGATCATTCCAAGTCCCCGAAGGTGCGCACTGGCACCGATCGGCGAACCGCCGAACTCATTCCTGCTCGGCGGCGCTGGCCGCCGCGAGCGCCACAACACGTACCTCCGCTATAAGCCGATCCATCGTCGCCGGGCTCATTGTCAGCAGCTTGCCGCCGAGCGCGGCATCGAGCTCTAGCCGGCCATGCCGTTCAAGCGCTGGCAGCAAGACAGGTATCAAAGGCCGCAGCCGTTTGGAACATAGCCGCTCCGATGCCTCCCACAACACCACGAGCGCTTCGCGAACATCGCCGCCATAGCGAAGGCTGTGCCTCTTTGTTGCCAGGTGTCTTCGATGCACGATGACCGAGCACTCGGATCGCATGCTTGCGAGGATAACAGGTCACCGCGACGAACTCATCGAGGATGAGGCGCTTATCGCCTCGGCTCCCCGATCGATTCCGTCGACAAAGAACGGCATCACACCAGAAACGACGACTCCCTACCTCACACGAGCTCGCTGAAGTTGGCTGACCTCGCCTGTGTCGAAGGCTAACAAACCGGCAGTCCGCCAGGGACAAACTCGTCGTCCTTGCGATAGGCCTGACCTCGAAGAGCGTCATATGCAGGAGCAGGGGCTTGCGCCACCGCCCCCGGAATGATGGGCAGCAGTATTCTTGAACTGTACTTCACCGAGTGATAGACCCTGTTGATAGAGGCTGCTCCGGCAGGAATGCTGCCGAGGACGCTATGCGGAATGGGATTTGTCGCACCGATGGTGAGTTCGAGGCTATGCCCTTGCCTGACGACGTGAGCGATGGGCGAAATCAACGACAGCCGGAGTTCGTAGATCTCACCCGGGACAAGTTTCTCAGACTTCCGAAACGAATGCACCACCTCGTCAACATAGGTTCGGTCGTTGTCGATCGCGCGGAGGGAAGCCCGCAACACGCCTGATTGAACGAAGAGCACCCCGTCGGGACCGACGTCTTTCAACGTAAGTTCGATGTCGGCGTCGTCGCCGTTGTCTATGCTGAGATACAGCACGACTTCCGGATTTCCAAGCAACACCATATCCGAGGTGACAGGCGCTGTTCGGTAGTTGAGAACCCCGGGGGAATAAGGTCGAACCTGGAATTGCTGATTGTCTCCGTAAAGTTCTGTTCCCGTTGGGTATAGGTAGGCGCGGGATCCCTCATTGGAGTTGGCACCCGGCTTCTCGGGCGAGATCTGTGCGTCCACCGAGAGATAGAAGGTGCGGCGCTCGACTTTCGGGTCTGGCCACGTGTTGTGATGCGTCATCCAGCCGGCTGCCGATTTCTTCGGATCTCCCTCGGGTTGCTGAACCTCCCAATAGACAGTGATGGGCGGCTCGTTCTCTATTCCGTTCCTAACACCTTTCACCCAACGATCGAGGAACTTCATTCGTTCCTTGTCTACAAGACTATAGCCACGCGGCCCAGGTCCATTGATCCCATGATCACCGTTCATTAGAACAAGCTTCTTGTTCTTCACATTCCGCATGAAGTGGGTAAACATTCGAACGTTAGCCCTAGCGGCGCCACCGTAGGCCTCTTGCCAAGCCCCAATGATCATGCTGGGCACAGTGACTCGATCGGTGAGTTCCTTGCTGACCAAAGTCTCAGATTCCCACCATTCATCCTTCAGTGGGTGCTTCCTCCACAGGTCAAAAAAAGAAGTCTTGATAACCTGCCTGTCGCTCCCACGAATCTTGGCGCACTCGGTATCGCCCTGATTGATGCGCCACTCTGCACCGCGGGGGCCGGTCACAAACTGACTTTGAATCACCCATTCCCCCTCGGCAAGCGGGAGCATTCCGCCAGAGTATCCCATAAACTCGTAGCCGTCCCCGAAACCGCTCGCCACGATTGCCCGCAAATGAGGAGGCCGCTCGGCTGCGACCCAGAACTGCGGCTGCCCCGCCGATGAATTGCCGACCATCCCGATATTGCCATCGCTCCAGGGCTGCCTGGCGATCCATTCAACCAACTCAGCACCATAAGGTCCGCCTTTAACCATTCGCTGTTCATGCCAAAAGTCGATGACACCTTCAGAGCATCCGGTTCCGGGAAGATTGGCGCCCACGAAAGCGTAGCCGGCATCAAGGAATTCCTTCACGATTTCGAAAGGGGTCGCATTTGCTATGTATGGATCGTAGAGGAAAACTGTCGGATACTGGCCCGATTCCTTCGGACGATATGAGATGTATGCCATGCGCGTTCCATCGTTCATCGCGACGTAGCCGATGTCGCGGATCACATTCGTCTCAGTGAAATCTGGTGCTTCTGCGCTTTTCATGCTCAACTCCGTATCAAGACATTGCCCCCGCTTAAGAATTTGCGGCTTCTCTTAGCTCACGATTTCTCCGACCTGTCTTGGATTTCTATCCCTCCAGATACGTCGGCCGCGACAGGCACCAATATGTAGGACGGGAACACTGCGCAATGATGCACTGCGTTGTTGGCAACAGTCCATTTTGTTTCGTCCCAGTTGTTGCCCCCTGTGTTCAAGTTGCGGTCAAAACGAGGAAACGAGGAACTTGAGATTTCGAGTCTGATGCGATGGCCGGGTGGGAACCAGTTACTGGTAGCGTCTAAATCTATTTCGATTTGGTAGACCTCTTTGGGCTTCATCATCACAGCCCGATCGAAGCCGTCGCGGTATCGGACGCGGAGTATTCCGTCGACAACGTCAATCGCCCGCCCGTCCGGATGCACATCCAGGAGTCTGGCCACAAAGTCGGTGTCTAGAGCCGAAGAAGAGACGAACAGGATCGCCTTCACAAATCCGGTGACTTCCACGCCTTCGTTTAGCACCTCGGATGTAAAGCAAAGAACGTCGTGACGGAGTTCGACTTCTTGGTAGTCCCGTGGGCCTACCGTCGTCCCCTTTGCATTCCCGCCCTGAACGCCCAGATACCGCACCGGATTTCCGGGGTCGTATACAAACGAGTCGGCTGGCTCGTCGTCGGAAGGTGGCGCTAGGTCGAGCCGGCCATCGCCAAGGCGAGTGTTGGCACTTCCACCGCTGCGCAGAAACCAGCGCTGTAGTTTGACCCCTGCGGGTGGCCATTCTGACGTGGCACGCCACTCGTTGCGACCCATCACGTAGTACTGGATGCGGGGCATTCCCTCGATTCGATCGGGCTCGTCCTTAAGCCAGCAGTCATACCAGTTTAGGTAAATCCGCCAGCAATCGAGCCGCGCGTCGCCCAGTTCGCGCTCGCCTACCACCGTCGGGGCCGTCAGTGTCGCAGTTTCACAATGCACCGCTGGCGACAAAATGATATGCTGGTGCTCTCGAGCCGCAGTGGTAATCCCGCAAGAGCTGAAGACTCGCTGTTGACGGAGCGCGTCGCCCGCGCCGACGTCGTACCATGAATGCACGAACAACGCTGGGAGGTCGATTCTGGAGTCCTCCCGAAGGAGGCCCAGCCGGTCGAACCAAGGGTCGTCAGGGTTACGTGAGATCCAGTCCTCCCATTCAGTCGGAGGTGAGCCCAAGCTTTTGAGGATATCGATGATGGGCAATATCGCAAACGCGCGCTCGTATTCCGCGTCGGGTATCGGTTGGGGCCGGGAGCGGTCCTTAGCATGCGATTGATGGAAGTGGGGGACCCACATCCCAAGCTCCACCGCCCCACCCCAGCGCAAGCTGCATAGGCGCTGGTCTCCCAACCGGTGTCGGTGTCCAGTCATCGAACCGCCTGCCCCTTCGATAATCGCACATCGATGGGCCGGATGGCACAGCTGAGCGACAATCACTTGCGTGGTTCCGAGCGCAGAGCAACCGTATGTGCCGACCCGTCCCGTCGACCATGGCTGCGACGCGATCCACGACAGTGTATCGTAACCGTCCCTCGCGTCGTGCTCGAGAAGCCCAAAATTGCCGCCGGAATCGAAGAGTCCGCGAAGTTCCTGTACGACCACTGAATACCCCTGCGCCGCGAACATCATAGCTTCGGGGTTATTGGGTTTCGGCAGACGATATGGCGCTTTGCCGTACTTTGTCCGGATCAAAATCGTGGACAGTTTGCCGCGGTACCCGACCGGGTGGTAGACGTCCGTCGCAAGTTCTACGCCGTCGCGCATCGGAACACGCAGCCCCGTTTGCAGAACCACCTCAAAACGCGGCGCAGGCAACGGCTTCGTACCACTCTTATCGCAGACACACATAGCCGGCTCCTCCATTCTCCTAACGGTCGAGGGTACCTCGCGCTAGCTAGCAGCTTGAACAGCGCCGCCACGAAGGCCGCTTGCTCCTTCCTGAAGGGCTGTATTTTGCAACGCTGCCGGGCTTCGCTACAGCGACGACCCTACGGCAGGCTGAAACGCGCGACGACAGAGTCATTTGGCCTGCACTTTCGTTCGCGCGCCGGGTCACGACCCTCGGAAAGGCTTACCGAGGGCAGACTGCTGTTCGCCTTGGCTGTTGATCTCTCACCATTGCCGGATGAGTCCGTTCACGGCTTCGCTTCGGTCATTCTGAACTGAATGCCCTGCATTATTCAAAAGGTGGAAATCCGCATTCCGGATCATCTTTGCCAGCATCAAGCCGCGTTCCGGCGGAACAGTAGGATCATTCTTCGACCAGATGATCAACGTCTCAGCCTGGACCTGATCCAGATACGGGAAGATGTGTTTCTGTTGCAGCTGTGTATAAAGGCGCGGATCCGACTCCTCCTCAGGGGCATTCTCAAAAATCTCGTATTGTCCGCGCGCCGTGGCTTCCCAATAAGCCTCTCGCCTCGCATCTTCGAGATCCTGCCCATAGGCCCGGCAATTTTTCCGCCAATCGGCGATGTATTCATTTTCGGTGGGCATTGGCAGGGAGTAATTGTACTCCAGCTGGCAAGCTTGCATCCAAGCTTCATCGCGCTCATCTCCGAACGCTGGGGATAGGGCGCTGGCGGTCAGCAATACCAGCCTGGAAACAAGATCGGGACGAACGATAGCAATCCGCGCGGCGACGAATGAGCCTTCTGAATGGCCGAGCAGTATAGTCTGCTTCAATCCGAGCGCGTCGATAAAGGCAATTACGTGATCCACACGATCGAACCGGTTTATATATTTGCGATCGGCAGGGTAGTCCGTTCCCCCGAAATGGAGCTGATCAACAGCGATCACCCTGAAACGATCGGATAGCCCGTTCAGCTGCCGAATAAAGGAGCTTTTTGCCTCCCCGTAGGGACCGGCACCATGTAGCAACACAATTGGGTCGCCCGCCCCTTTCTCGTAATAGGACGTCGTAACACCACCAACGGATATGCGTTTTTGTGCGAGCATTTTTCCTCCAAAATCTGGTGTCAGCACTTGGGATTGACGGGGACCGCCTTCAGAGAAACTGCTAGCGCGAGACCCGCTCCCGCTTCGTGTTGTGGCAGACGTCTGACGGTGTTCTCGTGCTCAATGAATGTACTGCGCGCGTGATCTGGAGCTGCTGGAGCGCAAGCGCTCGGCTAAACGACGATCGCGTTCGCCAGGCTGATACTCGAAGGCGGAAAGCCCGTCAGCTCAGCTACCTCGATCGACGACCGCAACGCGTACGGTTCATGTATGCGAGCGACAAACACTGAAGTCGTTTCCGGCAGCACGATCTTCCGTACAAATCGCCACGGAGACCGCGAAGATGCGGAGAATGCCCAGCGCGACACGCTGGGCAACCAGCATCAGAACGGGCGAGCCCATAAAGCTACGTTCAGTCTTCGAGCCAACATTTCGCCAACGCGGTGCTGTTCATTAGATGGTCGATCTCTCCGACATAGCCTCCAACCTTGTCGGAGATTGCGTCAATGAACTGGTTGAACATCGGCACGATCACGCCGCCCTCATCGCGGACGATGATGGCCATCTCGCGATAGAGATTCTTGCGCTTGCCTAGGTCGAGTTCGCCGCGCGCCTCAATGAGCAGCTTATCGAACCTTTCGTTAAAGAAATGCGTGTCGTTCCAAGGCGCCGTCGACAGAAAGGCGGTCGAATAAATCTGGCCCTGCGTCGCTCGCCCGCTCCAGTAGGCGGCGCAGAAGGGCTGCTTTAGCCAGACTTCTGACCAGTAGCCGTCGCCCGGCTCCCGCTTCACCTCGATGGCGATGCCGGCCCTGGCCGCGCTCTGCTGGTAGAGCTGCGCGGCGTCGACAGCGCCTGGGAAGGCGACCTCGGACGTCCGGAACAGGATCGGTCCACTGTGGCCCGACTTCTTATAGTGGAAGGCTGCCTTTTCAGGATCAAAGGTGCGCTGCTCGATGTCGTCGGGGAAGAGCGGGTAGGTTTCATTAACCGGAAAGTCGTTGCCGACCGTGCCATACCCGCGGAGGATCTTGTCAACCATCTGCTCCCGATCCACCGCGAGCTTGAGCGCCATCCTAAGATCCGGGTCATCGAAGGGCGCCGTGTCGCAGAACATGTTGAAAACGTAATTGCCGGGACCCGCCAGGGCCTCGACTCTCAGGTTAGGCATGCGTTTGATGAGCTCGACGACCTTGGGCTCAACCCCGGAAATCATGTGCACCTGGCCGCCCTGCAGCGCGGAAACGCGGGCTGTGGAATCATTTATAACTAGCATCTCGATCTGGTCGGCAAAGCCCATCTTGTCGGACTGCCAGAAATTGGCGAAGCGCTCGCCGCCATGGCGAACGCCGGGCTCATTGACGCTCACCCTATAAGGACCTGCGCTGATGCCTTCAGTTGGATTGTCCTTGCCCCCATTGGGCTGGATGATCAGATGATAGTCCGTCATCAGGTAGGGCAGCTCGGCGTTCGGCTCCTTGAGCGTGATGACGACGTCGTTCCCATCAGCCTTGAGGCTTTCAATGCCGGCCAAGATGCCCTGCGCGCCGGACTTCGTTTCCTCGTTGGAGTGGCGTTCCAGCGTCGCCACCACGTCTTTCGCCGTCACAGTCTTGCCGTTGTGGAATTCCACATCTCGACGTATCTTGAAGGTCCATACTTTGACATCTTTGGATGAGCCTATTTCCTCGGCAAGGCGGTTCTCCAAACCCCCATCGGCCGTCAGCGCAACGAGAAACTCACCCCAGCATTTGCCGAAGCTGGCTGTTGTTGATGAAAAGATCGCCGGGTCAATGCTGTCCGTCGCCGCCCCCCCTGAGCTGCCCGATTTCAGGATGCCGCCCCTTTTCGGCGTCTGCGCGTTCGTGGCGGTGGCAAGGAGCAAGTTGGCGAATGTGGCGCTTATCCCTAGGGCCGCTGCACGGCCAAGAAATTCACGTCGGCTCAACCGACCCGCCGCGAAGCGGTAGCTGAGATATTCGAGTTCCTCAGACATTGATATCCTCCTCCGCTTGCTGCGTTTGTTCCCCTGATGCCGCGAACCAAAACGCGACTACCACCTGAAGAGTATCATTTACGATGGTTCATCTTGCGCGATTTTGCCCTTACTGACGCAGGAACTCCGCGTTTTTGCGCAGCCAACGCATAAGAGCGATTAGCGAAGGGACGTGGGGCGGTGCGATCTGAGGATGCCAATGGGGATCCTTGAGCGCGGGGGCCAGCATCCGCGAGAATGCCCGCCGCCGGCGGCTTGTGAGCTGATACTCCTGCGGACCGCTGCATGGTTGCCGGAAGGTGCGCGCGAATGGTCTCGAGCATCAGTGTTGCGCTTGCAAGGCTGGAAGTGATCGCCTCCACTTGGGGCGTCACTTTGTACCGCAGTCGGCGATATGGCTTGCGCATTCGTCACAGCAGCGCCGCCACGACTACTCGCTTTTCGCCCTTTCACTATCACTGTCGGCCGATGATCGGCGTCATAACATCCGGCCGCTAACGTTCCGGTCCACAGCCCGTTGGAGCAATCGACAGCGTGGACGAGATCGCGACACGAATGCAAGTGGCTGGCCGTGGGAAGCGGGCAGGTTCGATGAGGCGGCTAAAGGACGAGGGGTTACCGACACCGGCCTGCGCAGTTTCGGGCCCAACGCGCGCTGAACACAAACCGAGTTACCAATGGCCTTCACTCACGGCAGCCATTGGGGTCCCACCTGGAGATCTCTCAGCTTCATGAGCTTTCGTTTCCGTCATTCAACACCGAAGGTGAGGTCAACTTTTTCCCGCGTGGGAGAAACGCATTAACTCAGTTGCCCGCGCTCTCCATTCGGCGTCCCTTGATGGCGCTTTCGAGCCAGCCAACCTCCATCTCGGGAACCGAAGAGAGCAGCAGGTCGGTATAGGCATCAAACGGCGGCGTCAGCACCTGCGTCTTCGAGCCGTGGCGGACCACCTCTCCCCGATACATTACTGCGATGGAATCGGCGATAGCCTTCACTGTCGCGAGGTCGTGCGTGATGAACAGGTAACCCACGTCCTCAATCTTCTGCAGGCGGAGCAACAGCTTCAGGATGCCATCGGCCACTAGCGGGTCAAGAGCGCTGGTCACCTCGTCGCAGATGATGAGTTTCGGCTTGGCCGCCAGCGCGCGGGCGATGCAGACCCGCTGCTTCTGCCCACCGGAAAGCTCCGCCGGATATCGGTCGATGAATCCCTTGCCCATCTCAATCTCGTCGAGAAGCTCGGCAACGCGCTTATCGCGCTCGCGTCCGCGCATGCCAAAATAGAACTCAAGCGGCCGGCCAATGATGGTGCCCACCGTCTGGCGCGGATTCATCGCCACGTCCGCCATCTGATAAATCATCTGCAGTTCTCGAAGATCATCCCTGGATCGGTCTGCGAGCCTGCGCGCGAGCGTGCGGCTGGCGAAGGTGATGCTGCCGGCGATGGGTGGCAGCAGCCCCGTAATGACGCGGGCCAGGGTGGATTTTCCGGAGCCCGACTCGCCGACCACCGCGAGCGTTTGGCCGGAATGGACGTCAACCGAGACGTCCTGCAGAACCTTCACGGCACCGCCGCCATAAGCGGCAGTGACGTTCCTCACTGACAACAGAGGCTTCGGCGTTGGTTCCTTCTCCTCATGCTCGATCGAACGCACCGACACCAGCGCCTTAGTGTAGTCCATGCGCGGCGCCTCGATGATCTGCCGCGTTTCCCCGTGCTCCACCATCTTACCGTCCCGCAGCACAATGATCTCGTCCGAGACCTGGGTCACCACGGCAAGATCGTGTGTGATGTAGAGCGCCGCAACACCATTGTCCCGGATCGCGTCCTTGATCGCAGCAAGCACCTCGATCTGGGTTGTCACATCGAGGGCTGTAGTAGGCTCGTCGAAAACGATCAGGTCCGGTTCGGAACAAAGCGCCATCGCAGTCATGACGCGCTGCAATTGGCCGCCAGAGACCTGATGTGGATAGCGATAGCCGATGCTTTTGGGGTCGGGCAAGCGGAGCTTCGTGAACAGCGCCACCGCGCGCTTTTCTGCTTCGGCCTTGGTCGCAGTGCCGTGCAGAAGCGCTGCTTCTACGACCTGGCCCATGAGCCGATGCGCGGGGTTGAAAGCGGCGGCAGCTGACTGCGCGACATAGCAAACCTCGCTCCCGCGCACCCTGCGCAAACCCTGGACGCCGCCCTTCAGGATATCGCGGCCGTTGAGAAGGACCTCGCCGCCGGTGATGCGGACTCCACCGCGGCCATAACCCATGGAGGAAAGGCCGATGGTCGACTTGCCGGCGCCGGATTCGCCGATCAGTCCCAGCACCTTGCCGCGCTTCAGGGCCAGCGATACGCCGTCCACGATGGTGACGTCGCGCGGGTTCTCGCCAGGCGAATAGACCGTCGCTTCGACCTTGAGGTTGCGGATTTCGAGCAGAACCCCCATTTCGCGCCGCGGTGGCATCTGAACCTTAGCCATCAGTCGCGCCCTCCCTTGAAGCTGGTTGTGCGGGTAAGCACCCAGTCGGCGACAAGATTGACGGAGATCGCCAGCGCTGCGATCGCAGCGGCTGGGATGAGGGCGGCAGGAATCCCGAAGACAATGCCGTCCTTGTTCTCCATCACCATGCCGCCCCAATCCGCCTCGGGCGGTTGCACGCCAAGCCCCAAGTACGAGAGCGCCGACAGGAACAGCACCGAAAAAATGAAGCGCAGACCGAGTTCCGCCACCAGCGGCGACAGTGCGTTGGGCAGGATCTCGCGGAAGATGATCCAGCCGAGACGCTCCCCGCGCAACCTGGCCGCTTCAACGAAGTCCATCGCGTTGATGTCCGCAGCAACGGCGCTTGAGAGGCGGTACACGCGCGTCGAACTTAAGATCCCCATCACAAGAATGAGCGTCAGGTTGTTCGCGGGCAGCACTGATAGAACGACGAGGCCGAATATCAACGTTGGTATCGCCATCAAGAGATCGACGATCCGCGACATCAGCATGTCGAGCAGACCGCCGACGACCGCTGCCATGAAGCCGAGCATGGCGCCGAGAGAGAAGGACAAGGCGGTGGCCATGGCGGAAATAAAGATCGTGATGCGGGCGCCATACAGCATGCGCGAGAGCAGGTCTCGCCCGAGATTGTCAGTCCCCAGCCAGTGCGTCCACGACATCGGCTCCCATACGTCGCCAACAATTTCGCCATTGCCATATGGGGCGATCCAGGGCGCAAGAAGCGCACAGATCATTAACAGCCCGGTCAGGATTAGGCCGATCCACGCCCCGAGGGGGATACGCTTGAAATTGAGCAAATCCTCCCTCCTACTTCGGATGCCGCAGGCGGGGGTTGGCAAGGATCGCGGCGACGTCTGCGACGATATTCAACCCGATGTACACGGCAGCAAAGATGAGACCGACGGCTTGAACAACGGGCACGTCGCGCTTGACGACGTGGTCGACCAAGTATTGCCCCATGCCTGGGTAGACGAAGATCACCTCGACCACGACGACGCCGACGACCAGGTAAGCCATGTTGAGCATCACGACGTTGATGATCGGCGCGATGGCGTTCGGGAATGCGTGCTTACGGATGATATCTAGGGCGGAAAGACCCTTGAGTTCGGCCGTCTCGATGTAGGCCGACTGCATCACGTTCAGGATCGCCGCACGCGTCATGCGCATCATGTGCGCCAGGACGGAAAGCACCAATGCGATTACCGGCAGCACGATCGCCTTCAGCTTCTCAACGAAGGGGATTCCGTCATAAACGGTCGAGATCGACGGGAACCACTGCAGCTTCACCGCAAGGAACAGGATAAGCAGGTAACCGATGAAGAATTCAGGCAGAGATATGGACGCTAGCGCAAAGCCCGAAATCGCCTTGTCGATCGGACCGTTGCGGTAGCGCACGGCCAGCAGCCCGAGCATGATTGCGAGGGGAATCGACACGACAGCGGCCCAGAAAGCAAGGAACAGCGTGTTCCACAGCCGGGGCATCAGCGTCACAGTGATCTCCTGTCGTGTGGTGAGCGCGGTGCCGAGATCGCCGGTGATAACCCCGCCGAGCCACTGGAAATAGCGCACGATCGCCGGATCGTTGAGGCCAAGCTCCCGGCGCAGATTAGCGACCGCCTCGGGCGTGGCAGCCTGTCCGAGGATAGACTGCGCCACGTCACCTGGAAGGATCTGGGTGCCCGCGAAGATCAGCCCGGAGACCGCGAAGAGGAGGAGAATGCCCAGCCCGACGCGCTGGGCAATCAGCCTCACAAGGGGTGAGTTGACAAGCACTCGGTTCAAGCCTCGAGCCAGCACTGCGTCAAGGCGTAACCGTTCATCAGCGAGTCGACCCGTCCGACGTAGCCGCCAAGCTGGTCGGAGATCGCATCGATGAACTGGTTGAACATCGGCACGATCGTCCCCCCTTCATCGCGAACGATGACGGCCATCTCGCGATAGAGGTTCTCGCGCTTATCCTGGTCGAGTTCGCCGAGCGCCTGGATGAGCAGCTTGTCGAACCTTTCGTTAAAGAAGTGCGTATCGTTCCAGGGCGCCGTCGACAGATAAGTGGTCGAGTACATCCACCCTTGTGTCGCCCGCCCCCTCCAGTTGGCGGCGCAGAAGGGCTGCTTGTTCCAGACTTCCGACCAGTAGCCATCGCCCGGCTCGCGTTTGACCTCGATGGCGATGCCGGCCTTGGCCGCGCTTTGCTGGAAAAGCTGCGCGGCGTCGACAGCGCCGGCAAAGGCAACCTCGGAGGCCCTGAGCAGGATCGGCCCGCTGTGGCCCGACTTCTGATAATGGAACTTGGCTTTATCCGGATCGAAGGCACGCTGCTCGATGCCCTCGGGGAAGAGCGGATAGGCCGCATTGATCGGGAAGTCGTTGCCGACAGTGCCATAGCCGCGCAGGATCTTGTCGACCATCTCCTGACGATCCACCGCGAGCTTGAGCGCCATCCTCAGGTCGGCATTATCGAAGGGCGCCGTGTCGCAGAACATGTTGAAACAATAGTGGCCGGGACCCGACAGGGCCTCGACCTTCAAATTCGGCACGCGCTGGATGAGATCGACGACCTTTGTTTCGACCTTATTGATCATATGCACTTGGCCGCCCTGCAGCGCGGAAACGCGGGCTGTGGTGTCATTGATGGCGACGATCTCGACCTGATCGGCGAAGCCCATCTTGTCGGACTGCCAGAAATTAGCGAAGCGCTCGCCGCCGTGGCGGACGCCGGGCTCATTGACGGTCACCTTATAGGGACCTGCACTGATGCCCTCGGCCGGGTTGTCCTTGCCACCGTTGGGCTGGATGACGAGATGATAGTCTGCCATGAGGTAGGGCAGCTCGGCGTTCGGCTCCTTGAGGGTGACGACGACGTCGCGGCCGTCGGCCTTGACGCTCCCAATGCCTGCCAAGATGCCCAGCGCGCCGGACTGCGATTCCTTGTTGGAGTGGCGCTCCAGCGTCGCCACAACATCCTCCGCTGTCACAGTCTTGCCGTTGTGGAATTCAACGTCCTGACGGATTTTGAAGGTCCAAACTTTGGCGTCTTTGGATGAGCCGATCTCCTCGGCAAGCCGGTTCTCCAGTCCCCCATCGCCCGTCAGCGCCACGAGAAACTCGCCCCAGCATTTGCCGAAGTAGGACATCAACTCGATGAATTTCGCTGGGTCGAGGGTGTCCGTAGCCGCCCCACCTACGATGCCGGCTTTAAGGATGCCGCCCCTTTTCGGCGTCTGCGCCTTCGCGGCGCCGGCAAGAAGTGAGTTGGCGAAAGTGGCACTAACGCCGAGCGCAGTCGCTCGGCCGAGAAATTCACGTCGGCTCAGCCGGCCCGCAGCGAAGCGGCGGCTTAGATAGTCGAGTTCCTGCGACATTGAGATGCTCCTCCTCCCTTTGTTTCCTTGGTGCCGAGAATGCGGCTTTGTTTCTTCCATGATACCAAGTGAGGCCGCTGCTTTGCACAATTTGTTGGGCTATCGGCGCAGAAAATCGGCGCACTTGCACGGTCTTGCGCCGAAGTCGATTTCCTACGCGATCCAGCGTATTGTCGCTCACCATCTGCACTCGTCGGCTCTCTGCAGGTAGCACTGGCCACCGCCATAAAGCGGCAGCACGACCCGCCCAGGATCGTTGGCGACCTGCTCGGCGGAGCTCACCGAGAAGCAAGCCCATTGCATCAAGTACCAAGCTCACCGCCGCCAAGCTGCCGCTGGCGAGGACTTCGACTTACCGATACGCCGGTCAACGAGACGCTGGTCCGCGACATCACCACCGACACCTTCATCGCCGATCAGCGCGACGCCGTCCTCATCGCGGTTACCGGCACGAGCAAGTCGCACCCTCGCCGTCTCCATTACCGGTCGCTCGCCCGCGTGGAGTGCGCCCCTGAGGATGGACAGTGATCAGGCTGCTGTTTTGCCAGTCTGCCGGGTGTGTTGACCCTCGAACCGTTACGGGCTCAGATAGGGGGCGCCGAATGGAGCCTGCGGTTATTGTAGACATCGATGAAGCGGGGAAGGTGTTCAGTTGTTCAGTGACGTCGTCGAAGGTTGCGAAGCCATAGGGGTAAACAGCTTCGACCATCAGCGTCTTCACGAAGCTCTCGGCCTCGGCGTTGTCGTAGGGGTTGCCTCTGCGGCCCATCGAGCCGATCAGGCCTTGATCGGCAAGAAGTTGCCGGTAGATCTCGGCGGCATATTGCGAGCCGCGACCGGAATGGTGAATGCAGCCTGGCGGTGGTCTTCTCCGATCGATGGCGGTCCTCAAGGCGGCGACCGTCAGGCGCGCATCGATCGAGCGGCCGATGGCGTAGCCAACGATCAGGCGTCACCACGACCTCCTTCGGCGGCAGAATCACCGTCTCGCGCTCAGGCGTTGTCCTACCGCAGCGTCGCACCATCCAGATCAGCACGCCACCACGGAACAACGCTGCTTAAATCTAGTGGGTCGCACCAGCGGTTATAGTTCAATCCGGTTCAATGAGGCCGCGCACCGCCAGCTACAGACACATAGGATACCAAGGCTGCGATTGGTCACTTGATCGCGTTCATATCCGACGAGCGTTCCTTTCCACTGTAATCGGCTTTCTGCTTAGGGCTCGATGATCGGTAGGTCGATGTAGCAACCGGCTGGACCATGGTGAAATTTGAGGAAAGGCGGCTCACCGTCCGCGGGGACACTGGCAAATGTGGGTGCGTCGCTGCCGGCGACAATCACTTTCAGGCGGTGACCCGCCGGGATACGAGCGGACATCGGGAACAAGGTGAAGGTCAGAATGGCGGAGTCGCCCGGGGTGAGCGGTTCGGCGTCGCGCCGCAGGTAGGTATGGTCGGGTCCAAGCGCGCTGAATGGTGAGTCCGTCCAAATCTTCCGGTGCAGGGCGCGCAACTGCCCCCGCGTGAGATAATAAGGCTCCCCGTCGGGCTTTATGCCGTGGAGGTAGAGGAAGAAGGCACCGTCCTCGCGGGTCGAGGTGACGTTCAGGTGGACGACAGGTTGTCCGGTGATCTCGACGTCGCGCGTCAACGCCTCACTGGTGTAGGTGAGACGACCGGCCCCGGAATTGCGCAGATCTCCAAAATCCATCTCGGGGCGGTTCCACCACACTGAGGTAAGAGCTCCCGTGGCGCGGTCAACCTGAAGTGAGTCGAAGCCAGTTCGGTCGGGCGAGGCACTGAGGCGGGAGTCACTTGCCATGTACCACCGTTGGCGGGTGGTGCCCGGCAGCGGCCATAAGCGGGTGGTTTTCCACCCCTCCCCGAGCGTATAGTAATGGAGGACCTTCCCTTGTTCGCGAGCAGCCTGGCCGTTCAAGCACAACTCGGCGAAGCGGATGCGATTCGCCTCCAGGGTCTCTTTCGTTGGAAAGATGGCCTCACTCTCGGCACGGAGGGGATCGTATGGTATCTCGTGGGAATGGCCCCACGGGCCAATGATCTCGCTGATCGGATTTGCCTGTAGTACGAAGCGTCGAAGGGCGCCTTGACTTAGGCCACCATCAAACCAGCCGGTATAGTCTTGCGTTGGGGTGCCTGAGCGAGAGATGCGGTCCGCCACTTCCATTAGGCTCGAGTCGCGCCAGGACTCCCCACCCCAAGTTGTGGGACGATCGTCCTTGAACGTCACCTGCTGCTGGCCTTCCCATTCCGATGGGGCGGTATCGTGATCGCGCAAAGCCGCTTGAAGGTCCGCCTCGCCGTCTGGCCCGACGGGACGAACGCCCGGCGAGGGGATGATCGTGATCGCGCCAGTCACTTCCACCTTGGCGAACACATTGCTGTCTTGGTATTTGACCGAGATGCCCCATGTTTTTCCCTGAGAGTCGTTGCGGATTCCACCGGGAAAGTAGTTCTCTTCATAGGGATCGATCTCTCTACCGCTCGGCATGGTGCCCCTGAGCGCCGGATGGTTTCGCTCCGCCATGAATGCCGCAGTGGTGCCCACGTAGGAATGACCGTAGCCGACCACACCGCCGGTGGACCAGGGCTGCGCGACGATCCAGTCGAGCACGTCGCTGAAGTCCAATATTTCGGCGCGCGAATAATGATGACGCCACACGCCAAAAGATGCACCAGTGCCGCGAACATCTCCGACGACCACGGCATAGCCGTGCGGCACAAACAGCTCTGCAAAGGGGTTGGTCGGGTCTCCTTTGACGCCACGCCAGTAGCGGGTCATCACCAGGACGGTGCCCCGCTTGGTATTAGGGCCGTCGCCCAATGGACGAACTATATCTAAGGCGATCTTAACACCGTCGCGCATGGGCACGTAAACCGATTCCAGCGCACCTATCTTGTTGGAGCCCACGGCTTTGCTATGAAGGTCAAAGCCGAAGATCGAGTGTTGCAACTCATGCGCACTGGTTTCCAGCAGATGGCGGCCTGAAACGTCCATACGGTTCCCTCGGATATTCGGATCTGAATTGCTTGTTCAATTTACTACTCCAAAGGGCTGTTTTTGAGCGAATGCGCCTCATAGAACGCATTAAATCTCCATTCTTTTCCGTTTTGCGCAAAACCAGGCCTGGGGCGGGCAACGGCACTCGGCATCAAGCCAACGGCAAGGCGGAGCGCTTCATCCGGACGGCACTTCGTGATTGGGCCTGTGCTCAGGCCAAACCAACTTGAATGCGTCGAGCCAGTAGCCATCCGGCCAAGGCCGCCCGGATTGGCTTTTCGGTTTCGCAATCTTTGCGGTAAACCGATTATGCTGCTGACCAAAGCGACTGCCGCCATAATCGGAGACTACCCTGATGCATGAACGGAATGAAAATGCGAAGCGCGCCCGCGAAATCCTGAAGGCCTGCGGGATCGATATATGCACAGCCTTCGAGGCGCTGGATGGGCGGCAAATCGATGCGCTGCTTGCACATCTGGATCAGCATCGGTTCAACAAGTACGGCCCTATGAGCAAACTTCGCCAACCACCGGGCAGCGTCAATTCGCGAGTGCGATCGTTTCACGGCCTGCTTCAGGGCCGTGCTGCACTCCGGCAGCCTCGAATCGCTGCATCAGTGGGTACTGAACTCAGGTCGGAGACTGAAGAGTAGCTTGGCGACCTGATCGCTTCTCTCAGCTAGCCGTCCGCAGTCGGTTAGTCCCATGTGGTCGGTGGGCCGCGGCGGGTGCGGTCTGTGTTAAGCTGCAGCGATGGAGATCGACACCAACAAGATCGATGATGGCGGTCCTGGCACTGGCTGACCCTGCACAATGAACGGTGCGCCTGGCAGAGCTTTGACTGGGACGTGACGGATCGACTTCACCGGAAGGGATTGATCGCCGACCCGGTCAACAAGGCAAAATCCTTGGTGTTGACGGACGAGGGTCTTCGGCGCTCGGAGGAACTGTTTCGCGCGCTGTTTACGCGGCCGACGCCATGAGCGCCCGAGCGGGCCGCCAGTTCCATGGCAGCAGGTCCTCGAGCCGTGTGATCGACGTGTCGGCGACGCGGGCGAGGACATCGGTCAGCCAGGCCTGCGGATCGACGTCGTTGAGCTTGGCGGTGTTGATCAGCGTCGCCATGAAGGCGGCCCGATCGGCACCGCGCTCGGAGCCTGCGAACAGCCAAGCTTTCCTGCCGAGGGCAAAGCCACGCAGCGCACGTTCGGCGGCGTTGTTGGTCAGACAAATCCGGCCGTCGCTGAGGAAGGACGTGAAGCCGTCCCAGCGCTTCAGCACATAGTCGATTGGCTCAGCAACCGGAGAGCTTCGGGACAGTTTTGCCCGCTCGCTCCGCATCCATTCCTCAAGCGCCTCTGCGATTGGCCGGCTTTCCTGCTGGCGTCGTTGCAGTCGTTCGTCGGCGGCAAGACCGTTGATGTCGCGCTCGATATCAAACAGCAGGTCCATTCGTTTGACCGCCTCGAACGCGATCGGGGAGATTGGTGCGGCATCCTGCCGCGCTTGGCATTGGTAGCGATGTCGGCGAGCACGAAGAACTTGCGACGCGCATGCGCCCAGCACAGCGCCTGGGTGAGCGGACCGGGATCGCGGCCCACTTTGAACAGCGGGTTATAGCCGCCATAGGCGTCGGCCTGCAGAATGCCGCTAAAGGTCTTCAGATGTCGCTCGGGATGTTCCTGCCGCCGATCGCGCGAGGCATAGTAAAGTGCCGCCGGCGGCGATTGCCCGCCGAACGGCCGGTCATCCCTGACATAGGTCCAAATGCGGCCCGTATCGGTCTTGCCGCGGGCCAGGATCGGCACTGTGGTGTCGTCTCCATGAAGCCGCTCGGCGGCAAGCACATGCGTCTCGATCAGCGCATGCACCGGCTTCAGCGCCGCGGCACAGGCTCCGACCTGGTCGGCCAGTGTGGAGAGGCTGAGGTCGATGCCCTCGCGGGCATAGCGCTCGCTTTGTCGGTTCAGCGGCTGGTGCTGGGCGAACTTCTCGAACAGGATCATCGCCAAAAGGTTTGGTCCGGCAAAGCCGCGCGGGGTCACGTGGAAGGGCGCCGGCGGCTGCGTGATCTTCTCGCACTCGCGGCAGGTGAACTTCTCGCGTACCGTCTGGATCACCTTCCACTGGCGCGGGATCACCTCCAACGTCTCGGTGACATCCTCGCCAAGCTTCGCCAGCTTGGCTGAACCGCAGCACAGGCAGTTCCTGGGCGCGGCGATGACGACGCGCTCACGCGGCAGATGCTCGGGGAAGGCTTGCGCGTTGGGCGCTTGCGCTCGAAGGCCCGGACAGTCTACAACCGCGCCGCCATCTCCGCCGCCGCTGGCGTCGGCTTCCAGCTCTTCGAGCTGCAACTCCACCTGGTCGAGGCGCCGCTTTGCGCTCCGAGCGACTGCCATGGATGTCGCGCTTCAGCTTCTCGATCTCCAGTCGCAGTCGCGCGATCAACGCATCCGAGTGCGAGTTCACGGCTTGCGCGCGGGCAGCGAGAGCTTGCGCCTCGCGGCGGGCGGCACGCTCCGCGAGGATCATCGCGTGCGCACTGGCAAGATCATCAGGAAGCTGATCGGCCGCATCGGTCATGGCGCGATGGAATCATATTCGCTCCTCCATGCCAACGATTTTGCTCATCCCGCCGAGCTCGGACGCCAGGTTTTTTGCGCCATCCGCCAGTCGATGCCTTCGAGCAGATAGCCGAGCTGAGCGGGCGTGATCACCACCGTGCCGTCAGCCGCAGAGGGCCAAATAAAACGCCCGCGCTCCAGCTTCTTCGTAAACAGGCAGGCACCCTGGCCGTCATGCCAGATCACCTTGATCAGCCCTCCTCGACGCCCGCGGAAGCAGAACAAGTGGCCGCTGTGCGGATCGCGCTTCAACGTCTCCTGCACCATCAATGCGAGGCCGGGGAAGCCCTTGCGCATGTCCGTATAACCAGTGGCGAGCCACACCTTCACGCCGCTCGGGACCGGGATCATCGCCGCTCCAGCACATCCAGGATCCGGCCGAGCGCTTCGGTATCGATATCACTCTCAATCCGCAGCCGACGGGCGCCGCCAAGCTCGATCGTCACCGTGCTGCTCTTCTTGCGCTGTCGCGATATCGGTGGTTGCTGCGCAGGCGGCTGCGGCGCCGGCCGCGCCTCGACGACCTCCACTGCAACGAGCTGTGGCACTGACGGCGCAGAGATCTGACAGAGCTCCTTGCGCCACCGGAAAAGCTGGCTCCCATGAATCCCGGCCGATCGAGCGATCTCGGAAACACTGACCCAGCCTCAAACGTCGCCGCGACCAGCCGCTCCTTCTCCTCCCGAGACCAGCGCCGGCGCCGCTCGACCGACGTGATCACTTCAATCTGATGCTTCGTCACAGGGCTACTCCTAGTGCTTGCACTAGGACTTGCAGCCTTCACCCTACCTCAGCAAGGCGGCCGTCACCGTGGGGAATCTCGAGCCAACGAGCTGCGAAATTGGCTGCATCGACCCAACTTGCATCGACGTCATTGCAGCCTAAAATCCAAACCTACTGTCAGCAGACTTGCTGTTTGCCGCGACAACCTGTTGAGGCTCCACAACTAAGAAAGTCCGTCCGATTCGCGCTGACAAGTAATGCCTTCACGCCGTAACGAGGCTTGATGTGAGTGGGCGTAGATTGGATAACTGTTCCAACTGCTCGATCGCCGCGAGCGCTCGGCCAGTCTGAGTGGGACCCAGCACGGTACTCGCGCAGTCCTTGAACTTGGACACAAACTCCCACTCCGTCATGGGGTTTTCCGGATGGCCGCGCATGTGATGTACGGTTTTCTGGACCACCCGCCCGTCCTGAAGAGAGATTTCAACCCGCGCAGCCGCGCAGAAGCTTCTCGGATCCCGATTAGTAAGTTCAGGATCGAAGTCGAGCTTTGAAATGCCAATTAGCCGTCGGACAGCCGAGTCATCAATTACTTCTTGAGAAAACTCGGCAAGAGATACACGCCCTCGGGCTAATGCGACCGCGGAGCAAAACTCCATGCTAAATTTGCCCTCCATGGGCGCTTCGGGGGCGTGGTACGCTAGGTCACCACCAACCCCTGGAGCAAGCAAGCATCGAATGTGCTTGACGTCTTCGGGTTGGATGTCATGCCTATCGCGCAATTCGAGAATAGCATCGATCGCCGAATGAGTATCGAGGCAGGACGGATACTTCTTGAAAACGATTCCCGGCTCGCGGATATCGAAGGGATTGCCGAGGAGTGACCCCACATCGACGGAAGGCTCACGCTGTGACACGTACGTGTCAAGAAAGCCGTTTGAGCCGTCTAGCGCAGCCAAACTTGCGGTCGCTCCTGCTGCAGCCAAGAGCGCCGCCTCTAACCCATCCCTAGCTGCGAAACCGCAATGCATGGGCTTTACCATCGTGCCGATGTTCGAACGTATGCCGGCAACACGGGAAGCAGCAATTCCAATGGCGGTGGCTGTACGTTCGTCGTTGAGTCCAAGTATTTTCGAGGCGCCAGCAGCAGCGCCAAATACGCCGAGTGCGGCGGTGGCGTGCCAACCAGACTGATAAAGCTCGTAGCCAGCAATGCGACCGAGCTTAGTCATCACTTCAATGGCAGCAGCATAAGCGAGAAGGACGTCTCGGCCTGAACATTGGACGAGTTCCCCAGCCGCCAAAATCGCGGGGAGTGCGGGCGCGGTAGGATGCCCGCACATCGGGTCACTGACGTCGTCAAAATCGCAAGCGTGTGCCATCACACCATTGGCGAGAGCGGCACCAAGCGGGGAACTTTGAACGGAATGGCCAAGGATGGTCGCGCCCCCACCCGCGGAGCCTGCATTCACTATCCTGTCGAGTAGGATTCGCGTTACAGGCTCTGGTGCACCCGCAATCGCGCAGGCCAGACAGTCCATTACCCCGTATTTTAGAGTAGTTATGTCGGTTGGCGACAAGGCGCTGAATTCTAGCGCGCTAACGAACATCCCCATAGCCTTCGCCAGCGAGCCAGCACCGTTAACACTTAAATTCATAGAAAATTGCCCCGCTTATTAGCTTCTCTGCGCTCGGATTTACGCGGGACACCTAGGTGCCACGAGCAGCTCAAAAAGCGGCGCCAACGTGGGCTGCTTATCAAGGTCGTTGATGAAGTCACCAATCAACCCAAGTTGCTTATCGGCGAATTTTATCATCGACATTTCAGCACAAGCCTTAAGTTTCTGGACGCCGTCGGCTATTGACGCCGGTTTTTCTGGATGTCCGAATGCCTTATCGACACGAATGAAATGTTCCGCGCCGCCTCTGAGAGTCACTTTGACCGTTACCGGCGAATTGGAATAGAGGCCGTGCGTACGTTCGATCTCTGGATCGACTTCGATTTTGATGACCGCCATTATCCGGCGAACGGCCCGATCCCCAAGCGCAACGGGAAGGAAATCGCGAATTGTAACTTCACCGCGCTGGGCCGCGACAGCTGTGGCGTAAGGCAGGCTAAAACGCGCTACGACCGGATCTTTCGGATCCCATTTTTGATCGCGCGGCTGGACTACAAAATCCTCAGCCAGACGATTCAATCCGAGCTCGATTGAGACAATATCCTCGCCAGTGAAATTGTACCTCTGCCGCAATTGAAGAAGTCCGTCGATCGCAGGATGTACGCATTTACAGGCCGGCCACGGCTTGAAGCTAATGGACGCGTTCACATACTCATTCCCGAGTTTGTCCATGAGCAAGTTAAGATCGTAGCCGGGTTCGAAGGCCTTGTAGAAGCCATACCTCCCAAAGAACGGATCCCGCGGTCCGTTGAAGCCTACCATTGCTGATAGCGCTGACTCCAGTCCAGCACGTGCCCGCAACCCCTGCTGCAGCGAGACTGTGTGAGCAGCCTCTTCGTACATTTGCAATTCTCCAGCAGCGTGCGCATAAGCGATTCCGAACGCATTTCGGGTTTTTTCTTCGTCGAGCCTCAGCAACTTGGCACTGACTGCAGTTGCGCCCCAGACCGCGACCATATTGTCGCGTCCTGTTTCTATAGCGTTGGTCGTGACGCTGCGTGCAAGGCGCACATGCAAATCGATAGCGGTCGCGACTGCGGAGAGCAATTCACTTCCAGTGATGGAAGGGTCGCGTTCGGCGAGTGCCAGGGCCGGCGGGACATCATAGGCGCTTGCGTGGCAACCGTTGATACAGAGCTCATATGTCTCATCAAAATCAAGGGCTCTGGCCGTCGTCGCATTAACCAGGGCCGCCAAGCTGGCGGGGAGCTTCTCTCCGGAAACCCAGACCGTACATTCTGGCTTGCCGCCCGACAACGCACCCAAGTCGCGGGAGAAGCGGGCGATAGGCTCATTCGATCCGCCGATCGCGCACGCGATCGTGTCAAGGATTGAGAGCTTGGCACGTTCTATCGCTTTCTCGGGTATCGCCTCCAGTTTGGAGTTGAGAACATGTCTAATGAGTTGCGTTGTCACATCCATTGCCATACCTCCAAGCGATTTGAATCGAGAGCCCCTTGAGCGCGAGTAGGTCGATCGGCTGGCCTCGACGCTGGCAACCGAGAGCCGATCTCGTGTCGATCCGATCCGCACAATAGAGCCGAAGCTGTCAGCCCTGTTTTAGATGTAGGGCCGACCAGGATGCGCTTTGCATAAATCATGCCTGTTTCGAGCAGGAAAGCTGCGTTTTTCTGCTGTTTCGCGCGCAAGCCAGACTATTAAGGAAGTGGAAGATTCCCGACTCCCCGGGCGGTCACCCGCTGTCGTTCCGGCACCACAAGTACCGACACACTGGGAATATGCGACCCTCGCCGAAAGGGCACGTCCAAAGGCGCCGCCCCAACACAATGATTTTGTCGGGCTGCCGCTGCATCTGAGGTTTCGTGCTCACTCAGTGTTTTCACATCTGATCTGAGCCCAATAGGTACAGTGCGATAGATCCGCTATAGGCTACGATCCTGTCTCGCGCTTGACGATCCGTGCACGAATCGGGAGAAGGCTGCGCCACTGAACACGTCTCAACCTCACCTTGCGTTACCCTGCCGCGCACGAGCGCATACTGCCGTTATTCTTCAATAGGCAGAGCCAATGATGCCTTGATCCTATCCATTACGACCATCGTCTTAACTGCTTTGATATCAGACTCATGAAAAAATCTGCGGGTAAATGCCTCATACTCGGCCATGTCTCGGACAGAGATCAATAGAACGAAATCGGCTTCACCCGTTACATAGTACGCACTCATGATCTCAGGCGTGCGCCGGACCGCTTGCTTGAACCGATCGATGATATCTACCCGCTCTCGCTCGAGACTGATAGACGCCAGCATGAGCATGGGACGACCCACGGCTTGTGGCGAGACTACGGCAACGTCAGCCTCAATCACACCACCATCGCGCAGTCGCTTCAGTCGCCGCTGACAAGCGGTCGCAGAAAGGCCCGCAAGTTCGCCCAGTTCGGCTGTCGTAAGACGATTGTCGCGCTGCACTGCGTTGAGAAGCTTCCGGTCAACTCGATCCAGGTCCATTTCACGATCACTGCAAAAAAGAACGCATATGCGCAGGAAAACTGCTTAGTCCCCACGATATTAGCCTGATTTCCACAATGATCAAGCCATAAAATGATCCAATCAGCGAAGCGCATTTGCCTCCCGGTGTGAACCTCTTGTCCTATAAATTCGGCCGAATGGTACGGTCGCCCGCAAGGTAGCTCGACGGCTTCTCAATCAAGGCACTTTCGTTGCTCACAACTGCAGAGAATGGGCGTCCTGAGTAGGTTTTGCGCCTTTACCCACGAACACGGATCTGATGACGAGCATGACAAGCCATTTTCTTACTTTGGACGTCCTCCGGCAGGAGTTTCCGGCCATTAAAAGCGCCATTTACATGGATGTTGCAAATCAGGGGCTCATATCCAGAACCACCCGCACGTCTATGGATCAGCATCTTGACAATAGACTGAATGGCCTGAATGACGAAGAAGAAATGATGCAGCTGGTCGAGCGAACACGTTCCAGATTTGCTCAATTCGTTGGCGCCGAAACAGATGAAATCGCTGTTACGAAGAACGCGTCGGAAGGCATCAATATAATCGGAAACGCGATTGCTTGGAAGCCGGGAGACAATGTTGTCCTGTGCCGCCAGTTGGAGCACGCAAACAACATCTTGCCTTGGCTGCAACTCAGGGACAAGCACGGAATTGAGCTGCGGGTGGTAGAAACTGACAATGGTGCAATCCCGTGCGACGCTATTGTCGATCAGACCGATTCTCGTACCCGTATCGTCACAGTGTCGACCGTTACAATGGTCCCGGGCTTCAAGACAGTGATGGAGCCGATAGCCGAGGCTTGCAAGCGCCTGGGCGCCTTTCTTTTGGCCGATGCCTCCCAATCAGTTGGCATACTCCACACCGATGTTACTCAGCTTGGCGTCGACGGTTTGGTGGCATCATCTTACAAGGGGTTAATGGGCCTCTATGGGTTGGGATTTCTGTATTGCCGCCGGGAATGGGCCGATCGCCTAAGCCCTGCCTACCTCGCCCGCTTTAGTGTCGATTTGGGCGACGCACCAGAGTCGGCTCCAATATTCAATTCGGTAAAATTGCGCGCAGGCGCGCCCCGTTTCGAAATTGGCCATTACAATTTTCCGGGCGTCATAGCGGTCTACGCATCCATCGGACAGCTGATGGAAATCGGCACGCCGGCCATTGAACAAAGCGTCACATCGGTCGCAAGGCGACTGGCTTCGGGCCTCCTAGATCTCGGACTCCCAGTCTGCGGCGGAGCACCAGGGGATCACACCGGAAGTATTGTTGCTCTTGGAGAGCCAGCACCTGGTTCGCGCGAAGCCGATAGCCGCATTCAGTCGCTGCGCGAGCATTTGTTGAAAAACCAGGTGATTGTCTCAGTACGCCGGGGAATGCTGCGCTTCTCGCTTCATCTATACAACACAGCAGACGAGGCTGACCGAGTTGTCGGTCTGGCCAAGCGTTGGTTGGCATAGCTGCAAATTACGTTTTAAAGGAGGAGTATTCATGTCATCTATCAGCACACAAACGGTAGAGATTCTCAAACAACTCATAAAAATTGAGAGCATCAACCCTTCAGCGTCGGCAAAGGGGAGCGGTGAACAAAAGGTCGCTGAGTTCCTCGAGGCCTTTTGCCGAGAACGAAATCTGCCATTTGAGTATCAGGAAGTAACCGACGGCCGCGCCAACTTCTTCACCTGGGTTCCTGGGCAGGAGCCGGATAGGCGTGTCCTGTTCATATCCCACATGGACACGGTGCCGGTTGATAATTGGGAGGCAGATCCTTTTTCGCCAGACGAAAGGGACGGTCGGATTTATGGGCGAGGAAGTTGTGACGATAAGGGCCCGCTCGCGGCAATGCTCATGGCTCTTAGCACTCTAGGGGAACGTAAGCCACGAGCCACGATTGTCCTAGGCGCAAGCGTCGACGAAGAATACCGGAAGAAAGGAGCGCGAAAAATCGCTCAATCAGGTGTGTCCTACGAGGCCGCAGTGGTCGGTGAGCCCACTGACTTGGAGCTTGTCGTTGCACATAAAGGATCGGTCCGCTGGCAGGTTGAAGTGGAGGGTGTGCCCGCTCACAGCTCCAAGCCCCATCTCGGAGTGAACGCGATCACAGGAATGGCCAAGGTTATCTTGGCGCTAGATAAGATTAATGAGACTCTGTCCCAACGCGTGCACCCCCTGGTCAGCCCCCCGACCCTCACGATCACGCTCATCGAAGGGGGTGCGGAATTGGCGACGGTTCCGCCATCCTGCCGTGTGTGGATCGACCGGCGGCTCATACCGGGAGAGCGACCGGCGGACGCGCTTCAGGAGGTAGAAAACATCCTGGAAGGCCTGCGCCAGGGTGCCGATAAGATCAAGGTGCGCTCGCTGCTACCCGCTCTGGAAGATCCAGCTCCCCCGAGTGCGGAAGCCACAAAAATCGCCGCAGTGGCGGCAAAGGCCTGTGCTGAAGTTGCCGGAACGGGCCAGCACCGCGGAGTTCCATATGGGACGGATGCGAGTCAGCTCTCGTTGGGAGGTATTCCCTGCATTATTCTTGGACCTGGGAGTATTGATCAGGCTCATACTGCCAACGAGTACGTGGAGATTGATCAGTTGGCCAAAGCGGTCGATATCTACCAAAAGATCATGCTTACCTACTAACGACCACTGGCACAATCACGCAAGAATAGGTCCCGCGATGACTTCGGCTTCGCGGGACCACGTCCCTTACGTTCGACTTTAAAGCCGTATCAAGCCACTTACATATGATCTCGCCGATGCCGGATAATCATCTCTGACCTCCAATGCGGCAAGGCTGGCGCATTTGGCCGGATCTGTCGGCTGAGGGGTGCTTCGCAGCCAACATCTGCGGCCTCATGGTCCGATTCAGGCGAAGACGACAGCTTACCTTATCTTGTGCTTCCGATAGTGATCTTGACCAATGTTTGTGACAGATAACTTTTCTCTGCGGAGGCCGACGATCATTTTCATGATGAATGCGGCATACTCGGAATATTTGGGCCTCAGGATGCGGCCACTGTCGTCACCCTCGGCTTGCATGCCCTGCAGCACCGGGGCCAGGAGGCGGCGGGCATCGTCTCCTATGACGGCACGCAGTTCCACGTGAACGTCATGTCGGCCTAATCGGCGACGCCTTTACCAAGCAGCCGGTCCTGGACCGGCTGAAGGGCACGCGCGCCATCGGCCACACCCGCTACGCCACCGCGGGCGGACCCGGGCTGAGAAACGTACAGCCCTTCTTCGCCGAGTTAGCCGACGGCGGCTTTGCCATCGCCGACAAGGCAACATCACCAATGCGATGACGCTGCAGCGTACGCTGCAGAAGCAGGGTTCGATCTTCTCGTCGACCTCGGACACCGAAACGATCTTGCATCTCATCGCAACCAGCAGCGGAAAGGACGTCAATTCGCGCTTCATAGATGCGGTTCGCCAACTGGAGGGCGCGTTCTCATTGGTAGCGCTCTCCTCCACAAAAATGATCGGCTGCCGCAACGCGCTCGGGATTCGGCCGCTGGTACTGGGCGAACGTGACGGCGCCTGGATCCTCGCCTCAGAGACCTGCGCGCTCGACATCATCGGTGCGCGCTTTGTTCGAGACCTGAAGCCTGGCGAGATGGTCATCGTCACCGCTGAGGGAGTGGAGAGCCTGTTCCCGTTCGAAAAGCAGAAACCGCGGTTCTGCATTTTTGAGTATGTCTATTTCTCTCGCCCGGATTCGTCGGTTGAGGGCCGCAACGTCTATGAAGCGCGTAAGAAGATGGGGCTGAGCTCGCCGTCGAGAACCCGGTCGATGCCGATATCGTAGTGCCTGTGCCTGACACGGCGGCACGCCGGCCGCGATCGGCTTCGCCCAAGCCGCCGGCTTGCCCTTCGAGCTCGGCATCATTCCGCAACCACTATGTCGGCCGCACATTCATCCAGCCGACCGATTCCATCCGCCACAGGGACGTCAAGCTGAAGCACAATGCCAACCGGCGGATGATCGAGGATAAGCGCATCGTGCTGGTCGACGATTCCGTAGTGCGAGGCACAACCCGCCAGAAGATTGTGCAGTTGCTGCGCGATGCCGGCGCGAAGTAAGTGCATATGCGCGTCGCTTCGCCGCCGACCCGCTCCTCATGCTTCTACGGCGTCGACACGCCCGAGACGGCGAAAACTTTTAGCGTCGCGCCTGTCGATCGAGGAAATGGCCAAATTTATCCCTGTCGATTCGCTCGGCTTCCTGTCGATCGACGGGCTTTATCGAGCCCTCGGCGAAACGGCCCGCGAGAACAAACAGCCTCAATTCTGTGACGCCTGCTTCACTGCCGAGTATCCGACCCGCCTGCTCGACCAAGAGGGCGGACAACGTCCGGCCCTGTCGAACTGCAGGCGGATGATAACTCTGGCTAGCCAGCTGGAGCGACTTCGCGTTCAGTATGAACCCCGATACACCGCCCGCCCGGAAAGCGAAGGTGGGCGAAGAGCCAAACCTGTCCTGGTTTCCTGCCTGTGCGACGGGCGAGAAGGGCTGGAAAGCAGACTTACGGGCGTAGGCTTCTCGAGCAGCTCGATGTGATTCCGCCGAAGGCTCTGAGTGATTGTCACTCGCTGTCCTACATACGCGTACACGGCCTGGGAATTGCTCGACCAGGCTGCCGCTCCAGCGGCATCAACAAAAGCGGCATTCCGCTTGAAGCGCTCCATAACCCACCCGATCGATATCGACCGGCGCAGATGGGCGCACTTTATGGGCGAGCTCAATCTTCGAGCTCGAGCGATGACTGGCCACTGAAGTGGTCCCGCGAAGTGTTTGCGCCGCGCTGTCGTTTCAGTCCAAGTGGCGCGGGTGCCTCGTGTGGAACCCGGGATGCGGTCCCTCCCCTTTCGGGCATGCCGCGTTGCTGCTCTCCTAAGCTGCTCGACGATGAACCCGAACGTGGTGTTAGAACTTGGACAATGCCAGACATTACTCGGCTTTCCGGATGCGACGCCGCCAACACCTACCTAGCGAGCAAACATTTAGCGCTCGAAGCTTGGCGCAATCATGCCCAATGTCGATCATGTCGCGACCGAGCATCTGAGCATCGCCTACTCTTGCAAAGTTGATCCTGCCGCTTCACGGCCGGCCCGCTCTTCTGGCGGGTGGCCAGCTTCCTCAGCTGGCCGCAACCTCGAACTCGGCCGGAAACCATCTGCGGGCCTACATGTTGGATCGTCCTTCGATCCACCTTTGCCCCTACCCTAGGGAGACCCGGATTACCTCTAAGCGACCCCTGGTCCGTGGATACTGAACACGGCTCGCCGACAGAATACCTCGGTCACCGAGCGGACCAACAGCGCCGCAGCGCAGATGAGTCGATCAATTTTCGGCCCGCGGTTGTAAAGCCAGCCGTGATCGCGTTGGGCGGGTCAAAAGGTGCGGATCGGCGGTTTGCGCGATTAGGTCCTCCGAAAGGTCCGGCTGCTCGGCCAGGACTTCGCGGATCGTTTTGCCGGAGGACAAGACTTGCTTGGCAAGCTCCGCCGCCCGTTCGTACCCGATTGCGGGCGTCAGTGCTGTTGCCACCGCGGTACTGGCTTCGAGATGTTTGCGGCATGTCTCTACATTGGCAGTAATGCCCACGACGCACTTCATGCGCAGCACATCGATGGCATTGGTCAGAAGCTCAAGCGAGTGCAGTATGTTGTAGGCGATGACGGGCTCCATCACGTTCAACTGCAGCTGCCCCGCTTCGGAGGCAAGAGTGATCGTGAGATCGTAACCGATGATCTGGAAGGCGACCTGATTGACCACCTCCGGTACTACAGGGTTGACCTTTCCGGGCATGATCGAGGAGCCGGGCTGAAGCGCCGGCAAATTGATTTCGTTCAGGCCGCCACGAGGGCCGCTGGAAAGCAGCCGCAGATCGTTGCATATCTTCGAGAGTTTGGTGGCCGTCCGCTTCAGCATTCCCGAGAAGAGCACGAAGGCGCCGGTATCCCAGCAGGCTTCGATCAGATTACCGGCCGAGACGACGGGCAGGCCGGATACTGCGCGCAACTCCGCGACAGCTGCCGCCTGATAGTCGGGGTTCGTATTGATGCCCGTGCCAATCGCCGTGCCACCGAGGTTGATTTCATGGAAAAAGGCGGCAATCTCACCGAGACGGGCCACGTCTTCGCGTAGAGTCGTCGCGAAAGCCTGAAACTCCTGGCCCAGGGTCATCGGAACAGCGTCCTGCAACTGCGTTCGGCCAAGCTTGATCACGTCCGAAAAGTTTTCCGCCTTGGCCTCCAACTCGCCCGCGAGCTGCTCCAAAGCTCGCTGCAGCGCCCCCCGCGAAAGAAGGATCGCAAGGCGGATCGCCGTCGGATAAACATCGTTTGTGGATTGAGCGAAGTTGACGTCGTTGTTTGGATGCAGCGCGTCGTACCGGCCGCGTGGCAGCCCCATGATCTCCAGGCCGCGGTTGGCGATGACCTCGTTGATGTTCATGTTGGTCGAGGTGCCGGCGCCGCCCTGAAACACGTCGAGTGGAAATTCGCCAAGATGCCTGCCCGCAGCGATTTCTTCGCAGACTTGGCATATGATATCGGCCTTTTGTTTGTTGAGATCGCCGAGCGCGGCGTTGGCGCGGGCCGCTGCCGTTTTCACGTAGGCAAGCGCCTTGATGAAGTTCGGAAAATGGCTGATACGGATACCCGAAATCGGGAAGTTGGCGATGCCGCGGGCGGTCTGCGGGCCGTAATAGGCATGGACCGGGATGCTTACAGGACCAAGCGGATCTTTCTCGATGCGCTCGGTTTGTGGAGCGTTCGTCATGATGATTACCTCAGTCATTTTCGCTGGCGCAGTTGGCCGGACGTGCATGTCAGTTGGAAGCTTCAACCCGGAGTTGGTCCAAGCCTCGTGATAAGGGCCGCCAGCGCGACTAAACGGTCCAGTAAGCGACAAGGAGCGTAGCCTGCCTGGCTTCGAAAGTAGTTGCGGAGCGGATCCGCCTGGGATGGGGCTATGGCAATACGAACGAGTCCGAAGTCCTCGTTGCTCGGCCATTCCCCTTGGCGTAACGTCGTTGGGCCTTACCCCGTCGGTTCCCCGCCTCCACAGTGGCGCACGACTATTGCTTAGCCCGATCCCCATTTGGATCGAAAAACGCCCGGAGCGACGCGTCCGATTCGTAGAGCTTGCCGGCGATCTCGATTTCCCACCGACTGTTTTCGATCAAGTCCTTTGTGACACCGGCGGGATGGTTGACATATCCCATTCCGATTGAGGTTCCGATTGTAAAGCTCTTCACGCCAGATGAAATATATCCGACAATCCTCCCCTCGCAGCGGATAAGCTCCTCATGAAAGAGAGCAGGCTTCGGATCGCGAAGCTTGAATGATACCAGTCGTTTCTTTAGCGGGCCGGCATTTTTCTGAACACTCAACGCATCTTTTCCTATGAATCCGCCTTCTTTATTCCAGTCAACTGTAAATCCCAAACCAGCCTCAAGCAACGTGTCAACTGGTGTAAGATCGAGCTGATATTCTCGGTATGCGCGCTCAGACCGCAGATGTTCAAGCGCGTGGTACCCTGCAGGTTTGAGGCCATACGCTTGGCCGGCCTCCCAAACAACGTCAAACACGTGCTGTGCCATCTCGGTTGGAATATGAAGTTCCCAACCAAGCTCTCCGACATAAGTTAGTCTATTGGCTATTACGCGAGCATATCCGATATTGATTTCCTGACTCGTGGCGAACGGGAACGCCGAGTTCGCCAGATCTGTGTCAGTTACTTGGGAGAGGATTTCACGCGATCGCGGGCCTTGCAACGAAAGGACCGCGTACCCCGACGTGAGGTCAGTGATCGTCACATTCCATTCGTCAGTAATGTGTTTTGTGATCCAGGCTTTATCCCGGGGATGTACGGTCGCCGACGAAATAATTAGGAACTCCGTCTGCGACAAGCGGTTTACAGTGATATCTGTCTCTATCCCGCCCTTTTCATTGAGCATATGGGTATACACCAACTTTCCGACCGGTACATCCACGTTGCCGGCACAAAGCCACTGAAGGAAGCGGCAGGCATCGCGACCCTGAACCAAGTGTTTTCCGAAAGAGCTTTGGTCCAACAAGATAGCATTGTTACGGGCAGCCGTGCACTCCTGACTGGTATACTTGAACCAGCTCGGCTCGTCGTAGGAGTAGATGTTTTTAGTCGACTCCCCCTCCCCCGCGAACCACATGGGACGCTCCCATCCCATCCCTTCGCCAAAGCTAGCTCCAAGCCTCGCCCACCGGTCGTGAAGAGCGCTTTTGCGGACACCTCGGGATGTCTCAGGCTGGTAAGCTGGCCAGTGCATCTTATAATGGAGGCCCAGCACTTCGGCTGTCCGATCGTGCAAATATCGTTTATTGATCTGAAAGGGATGAAATCGGGCGACATCGACGAAGCTAATATCCATCTGAGGCTCGCCGGCAACGATCCACTCTGCCAGAGCTCGCCCTGCTCCCGCGCCGTACTCAATGCCCTCTGAATTATAACCGGTCGAAACGAAAAGATTTTTCAATCCAGGAACTTCACCGATCATGAACAGAAGGTCAGGGGTGAAACTTTCAGGACCATTGAAAAACTTGGCAATGCCGCAGTTCGCAAGTTCAGGAACAATCTCTATCGCCTTGGTCATCGGTAGTTCAAAGTGATCCCAGTCTTCAGCAAGCTCGATGTACGCGGTTTCCTTCGGAAATTTCCCCATCGGCAAAGGTTTTCCCCAAGGCTCGAAGGCACCCACCAGGAGCTTTCCTGTATCTTCTTTCAGATACACATGCCCGTCGGTGTCGCGTAGCACAGGCAAGGTTGGCGTCACAAAATCCATTGCTTCGGTCACTACATAAAAGTGCTCTGCCGCGTATATCGGAATTCGTGCACCTAACTTGGACGCAAGTTCTCCGGTCCAAAGCCCACACGCAAGTACCAGAACTTCAGCCTCAACAACTCCATGGTTAATCCGAACTTGGTAGTTCCCGTCTGCTGTTCGCCAGAGGTCGGTCACTTCGGCGTTCTCAATGATTTTTACGCCGTTCTTCTTGGCGCCAAGAGCTAACGCCATGCATGTGTCGACAGGATTGGTTTGACCGTCTCCAGGGATGAAGACTGCGCCTTCGATGATTGACGAGTTGAGGGCTGGATAGAGTTTTTTCGCCTCGCTCGGCGAGATCATATTGGCCTCAAGGCCAAAACTTTTGGCGATTGAGGCATTGCGAGCAGTTTCGTGTAGACGCTCTTTGGTTCTGGCGACCCCAAGCGTGCCATTTCGCTTGAATCCGGTAGCTTGTCCGGTCTCGGCCTCCAGAGCGGAGTAGAGTTCTGCATTATACTTTGCGATCTCCGTTAGCGCGTGAGAACCACGCGTCTGCATAATCAAACCCGCAGCATGCCAAGTTGTGCCGGACGTAAGGCTGTTGCGCTCTAAGAGCGCGATGTCCTTCTTACCGTTCTTTGCAAGGTGAAAGGCAACACTCGCTCCCGCGATGCCTCCACCAACTATCAGAATCTCGTGGTGCCGAGTCGGTACTTCACGAGGACGGAAGGGCGGGTTGGTGATCATATGTATCCTTGTTCGGTTTCGGAGAAGGCAGCGGCAAAGTGTGCGACAATCCAGCCAGCTTGAGCTTCTGCTGCAGCGTTTCAGCGCATTTCCGTCCACTTCCAGAGTCAGTCATTTTCCAACAGACTAGGGGGCGACGCTCGCGGAGATTGTGCTAATTGGGGCTGAAAGCGGTGTCATTCTGCGTATTGTTGAACTTCAGCGCTGAATTGTTGCGCGCGCGAGGTAGCGCGGCGCAACGACCCAAATTTGTGCGATTTCGAATATTTGCACCGCGCGTCCCAGGCTAGTCGTAACCTGCACCGCTCTCTGATGGCGGCTCTGGACCGGACGGTTGGCAATCCTTGGCCGCTTGGCGGATTTCGATAAGAACATGCCTCGAGCATGCGCATGAGTCTCCGGAAGATCTGGGGCACTCAATGTCTCTACCGCGTCTATGAGTCGCCGGATCATGTGGGTAGTTGGCGAAGCGGTCTTGCAGGTGGCGCAATAACTGAACCGTACGGTCCGCGATCTGGGTGAACATTAGAGATGAAGGCCTCGTGCGCAAAAGGCCATTTAAATCGCGCTGGTCACCTTGGCCGGCGGCACCAAGGAAATGGAGCAGCCGAGGAAATAAGCGGTCGAGCAGGCCGCGCGTGACCGACGACACCAACACTCAACGCGCTCGTCTTCAAGGCGGGAGCTTCGTCAAGGAGACACGAAGCCGCTTTGCGGACGAAGTATCGACAGTCCGCCTGTCTGAGCGAGACGACTGTCTCCACCACAAATGCACGGGTTTGTACGTTTAAGCCAAACGGGCTGAGCAAGGGGAAAATCATCGTGCGCCCCGCGGTCCTGCAGCGCTCGCAAGTGGGCCCACCGGCGACAAATAGCGCGGCCGGCACTCCGCGCTAGCTGTCGCACTTCGATGATTCTGCCCGCACCCACCGACCAGCGAAGACACTGCGCCATCTAGGCTCGCGTCTCCCGGCTGCTCGGGGCTGCCCACTCCAAACTCAGCTGCTCTGAACCATGGGTGAGACGGCAGGTGGATTGGGAAACGAAGCACTTCGGTGCACCTTCCCAATCCGGCGGAATAGACAAATGTTAGAAGCTTCTTCAGCTAGTCCACGACTATTAGCTGGCGAGCGACATCGGCTAGTCGCTCGCCACCCTTTTCGGTAACGACAAACGACTCCGATATTGCAGCTCCGAAGGCAGGAGGCCTCACCCCTGATTGGAAATGGAAGCACATGCCCGCCTGGAGCACCGTCTTTTCGCCTGAACGAATGCTCACCGTGCGCTCACCCCAGTCCGGCGGGAAGTTCATGCCGATTGAGTAGCCGGAACGGCCCTTTTTGACGTATCCGTGGCGGTTCAAGACGCCCAGCCACACAGTATTCAGTTCGTCGACGACCACACCCGGTTTCGCCATTTCGAGGACAGCGTCGCCACCTTCGATGATAGCATTGGCGAGGTGCTGGGCCTCCTTGGGTGGTTTTCCCATGTAGACCGTCCGCGTCAGAGGCGCATGATAATGGCGCCTAGCCGCCCCAATTTCCAGGAGAACCAACCCCGACTTGGGCAAGGGCTTGTCCGACCATGTGAGGTGCGGCGCGTTCGTCTTCTCGTCAACCTGTATCAATGGACAGAGACTGGTATAATCACCGTATTTCCCGTCAACACCTCTTGTCTGAGCGGCATAAATCTGAGCGACGATTTCGTATTCAGGAACTCCCGGCTTCAGATTATCTATCGCCTGGCGCATGGTGTGGCTGACAATCCGACCCGCTTCCCTCATGTAGACGAGTTCGGCGTCGGATTTGACGAGTCTGGCCCAATTAACGAGGCCTCGGCTGTCAGAGAACTTTGCATTTGGAAGGCCGTTGAGAAGGTGCTGGTGCGCGCGCGCTGTATAGAAATGCGCATCAAGCTCAACCCCTATGCGATCTGATCCCCAGCCGCGGGATTTTATGATTTCGCTGACCTCGTCGTAGGGATGCAGCTCCACATGATGGAGTCGGTCGTCGGAAAAATTGATAATGTTCTCAGCAGGCAAGTCCGTCGTAGCACGAGCGCCATTTACGTCAACCAGCCGCCCTATCCAAATCGGCGTGTCCGATTTCAGGTGCAATAGAACCACTTGAGGCGTGTAGAAGGACCAGGCGTCATAACCGGTCAGCCAGCACATATTTGCGGGATCTTGGCAGATTAGCAGGTCAAGTCCTGATTCCTCCATCCGTGTTTTGACGTCATGGACACGGCGTCGATACTCCGCAGGCAGGAAGGGTTTCTCATAGTCCATTTCGAAGTCGTCCTCTGAACCTAGGTTGGCTGACCGGACCAAGCAATCTTTCCATGCCCATCCGTACTGGTCGACAAGAACCTAGCATGCTTCAGAGGACTGCTTCGCGCGGACCTGGCCGGCCGGCCGCAGAAAACCTGCGTTTTTACAGCTTGGAGCGCAGCTTCAGTTCTGTTCTGAGAGACCTCAGCGCCGTGTCCGGTGGTCACAGAGGCTCCTTATTGGCTCCAAACGGCCGGACAGCAGAGGACTAGTGCTGACCAGTATCGATCCACGGGAGAACTTCGCCGTCGCTCCCGACACCGGGGCGCGTCTCAAGAATGCGGCAGCACGGTCAAACTGCTGAGACCATCACGTACCAAATGAGCCATACTCGAACGGCCACGGCGACACGAGTATCCAACCTGGCTAGCGTGATGAATGGCGTCTTGACTTAGTTGAAGATGACCACCTTCAAACCGGCGGACAGGATCCGCCGATTTTAAGCCGCGCAAGAGCGAACTAATACGCCATCCGCAATGCCACAGCTCGCTCGGGACGACGGACAGCTGCACCACGAGCTGACCCACAACTATAAGCGGCTGTTTCTTATACTCGTTTTCAATCTGATGGCGCCCCAATAACTTGGCTCGCCGCAAGTTGCGGCCGCCGCGACATCAATTTGACTGTATCCGACGCCGAAGCTGACGATGATTGGCAAGCACCACCGTCTTGACACACCATGGCGACCGAGCGGTTCTTTTTACCGGTCCTCAATTGAGCCTCATATCTCTATGCGGCCTTCGTCCGATCGGCCATCACGCCGGCTACGACCTCGCCGAACGAAGCCGGCGTCGGCACGATGATGACGCCGGCTTCCTTCAGGATCTCGACCTTCTCTTGAGCAGACTCGCCGAAGGCGGAGATGATTGCGCCGGCATGGCCCATGCGGCGGCCCTTTGGCGCGGAAAGGCCGGCGATGTAGGCGATCAGCGGCTTCTTCATGTTGTCGCGCGCCCAGAGTGCGGCTTCTGCTTCCTGCGAACCGCCGATTTCGCCGATCATCACCACGGCGTCCGCACCGTCATCGTTTTCGAACAGTTCGAGGATGTCGCGGAAGGACGAGCCGTTGATCGGATCGCCGCCAATGCCGACGCTGGTAGAGACCCCGATGCCCATCGCCTTCATCTGCGACGCCGCCTCGTAGCCAAGGGTTCCGGAGCGCCCGACAATGCCGACACGCCCGGGCAGGTAGATCGACCCCGGCATGATGCCCATTAAAGCCTGGCCGGGCGTGATGATGCCGGCGCAATTGGGTCCGATCAGCTGCAGCCGGTCTTCGTAGCGGTAGCGGCGCATGTAGCGCTTCACCCGCATCATGTCCTGCGACGGGATGCCGTCGGTGATGCAGACGCAGAATCTGATGCCGGCGTCTGCCGCTTCCATGATCGAATCCGCAGCGAAAGGCGGCGGCACGAAGACGATGCTCGCGTCGGCCCCGGTCTCGCGCACCGCGTCCTTGACGGTGTTGAACACCGGCAGGCCGAGATGTGTCTGGCCGCCCTTGCCGGGTGTGACGCCGCCGACCACATTAGTGCCGTAACGCTTCATGTCCTCGGCGTGAAAACTGCCGATTTTGCCGGTAAATCCCTGCACGATTACGCGGGTGTCCCGGTTAAGCAGGATTGCCATTCTTTCCTCCCTCAGCCTGCTTTTTTCATCGTGGCGGACCGCCATGCAGCAACCGCCTTTTCGGCGGCTTCCGCCAGCGTATCTGCCACGATCACCGCCTCGCCGGAATCGGCCAGGATGCGGCGCCCTTCCTCGACCTTGGTGCCGGCCAACCGCACCACCAACGGCACGTTGACGCCGACTTCGCGGATTGCCCTGACAACGCCCTCGGCGACCCAGTCGCAGCGATTGATGCCGGCAAAGATGTTGACGAGGATGGTCTCGACATTCTTGTCACCAAGCACGGCGCGGAACGATTTCGCGACCCGCTCCGGCGAGGCGCCCCCGCCGATGTCGAGGAAGTTTGCCGGCTCGCCGCCGGCGATCTTGATCATGTCCATCGTAGCCATGGCGAGGCCGGCGCCATTGATGATGCAGCCGATATTGCCGTCCAGCCCGACATAGGAAAGGCCGCGGTCGCTGGCGAAAGTCTCGCGCGGGTCTTCCTGGCTTTTGTCGCGCAGTTCGGAGATTTCGGGACGACGAAACAGTGCGTTCTCATCGAACGACATCTTGGCGTCCAGCGCCATCAGATTACCGTCACGGGTTACGACTAGTGGATTGATCTCGAGCATCGAGGCGTCGTAGTCGCGAAACACGCGGTAGCAACCAAGCAGCGTTTCGGTCGCCTTGCCGATCAGGTTGTTTTCGAGACCAAGGCCAAAGGCGATCTCGCGCGCCTGATACTGCTGCATGCCCGCGCCAGGGTCGACAGTCGCGCGAATGATTGAACCTGGCTGCTTTTCGGCGATCTCTTCGATCTCCATGCCGCCGGACGCAGACGCGACGATCATCACCCGCTCGGCTTTACGGTCGAGAACAAAGGCGAGATAGATTTCCTGGCGAATATCGACGGCCTCTTCGACATAGAGCCGCGACACCAGCTTGCCGCGCGGCCCCGTCTGATGCGTCACCAGCTTCCTGCCAAGCATCGCCTCGGCGGCATCGGACACTTCTTGGTCGGACGTGCAGATGCGGATGCCACCGGCCTTGCCGCGCGCGCCGGAATGGATCTGCGCCTTGACCACCCATTTGCCGCCGCCGATCTCCTTAGCACGGTATGTCGCCTGCTCGGGACTGTAGGCCAGACCGCCGCGCGGCACGTGCACGCCGTGACGGGCGAGCAGTTCCTTGGCCTGGTATTCGTGAATGTCCATCTTTTCCTCCCGAAAACTGTCAGTGCCTCGTCTGCGCGTGGCCGGCGCGCTCGATCGCCTCGTTGACCGCCAGCACGTTGCGCGCCATGCGTTCCGAAGCCGCGTCGATCATCTTGCCATCGAGCGCCGCGGCTCCCTTTCCGAGCGCCTCCGCTTCCTTGAGCACCTCCAGGATGCGGCGAGCTCGGGCGACCTCCTTTTCCGGTGGCGAGAACACGCTGTTGGCAGGCTCGATCTGCGATGGATGGATCGCCCATTTGCCTTCGATGCCGAGGGCCGCGGCGCGCTTGGCGGCGGCCATGTAGCCTTCGGGATCGGAGAAATCGCCGAACGGTCCGTCGATGGCGCGCAGGCCATAGGCCCGGCAGGCCACCGTCATCCGCGACAAGGCAAAATGCCACTGGTCGCCGGGATAGTCGGGATTGAGGCCGCCGATGTTGACGGTGCGCGCCTTGTTGCTGGCGGCATAGTCGGCGACGCCGAAATGCATAGCTTCGAGCCGGCCCGGCGTGGCGGCGATCGTCTCCACATTGGCCATGCCGAGCGCGGTTTCGATCAGCGCTTCGAGACCGACGCGGGTCTTGTAACCCTTGGCCATCTCGATCTGGTTGATCATGGCCTCGACCATATAAAGGTCGGCCGGCACGCCGACCTTCGGCACCAGGATGGTGTCTAGCCGATCGCCGGCCTGTTCCATGACGTCGACCACGTCGCGATACATGTAATGGGTGTCGAGACCGTTGATGCGCACCGAGACGGTCTTTCCCTTGGCGCGCCAGTCGATGTCGTTCAGCGCCTGGATGATGTTCTTGCGGGCGCGCTCCTTGTCGGGTGGAGCGACCGCGTCCTCGATGTCGAGGAAGACGAAGTCGGCGGCGCTGTTCGCCGCCTTGTCGATCATCTCCGGGCTGGACCCCGGAACCGCCAGTTCGCTGCGCTGGAGCCTCAGCTTTTTGAGGTGGTTGATTGTGTGGCTCATGTTGCGTCTCCCCTGCAGCCGGGCGATGAGTAGGCTAGACATTTTCTATGTCCGCTTGTGTTCCTTCACACGGTAGCACGCCTTAGGCGCTGGGCTTGTGCCGCCAGCGAGGAGATGTCGCACAACATCTGCGTTTTTTGCGTAGTTGCGCAGCAAATCCTCTTTCAATAGTTCCATCGTCGTTACGCGGCGGCCGGCTTGGAACGCCCTCCATAGATATATCGTCGGCAAGAGGAGTTTAGACTGGTGGGGGGTGGGTTTGGACGAATTAGATCTCCATGGCGACGATGGCTAAACAGGAGATCTCTCTCGAATAAAGGTCACCCAATGCTGTTTCAGTCGAGACGCTCGTCGACCTATCAAAGCGCCACGACAACTATGCCCCGTGTGCTGTGCGACCAAGGGCCGGCACATCCCCGCAAGAGGCACCGCCATAGCGAGGCCGACACTTACCAGCTACGTCCGCCACGTTTAGGCCACGCGTAGACTGGCAGAAATGTCCTCTTTCCTTCATGGGGCTCCCCAAAAAGCAGACAGAGATCAGACGGAGAAAAAGCTCAGCAGAACGTCATTATTCGCAGGAGAACGCCTTGGCGGACCTGCATCGCGCTGCCGGTCGCCCCACTTGCCGGGCTAATTTGACGGAAATGAACACTCGATTTGGGGTTAGAGATGAAAGGTTCGGCAACCGCCGCATTAAATGGGCTTAAACGGCAGGACCTTCTGCAAAAGTGCGCTTATGTGAATGGCGCCTGGCTCTCCAAGGGTGAAACAATCTCTGTGGTTGACCCGGCTACTGGCGAGGAACTGGCTCAGGTGGCAGCCTGTGAGATTTCCGACGTGGACACTGCAGTCAACGTCGCGAGAAGCGCATTTCAACGATGGCGCGATCTTCTTCCTTCGGTACGGGGCGAATACCTGCGGAAATGGGCTGCAGGTATGCGTGAGAATGCGGAAGACCTTGCCGCCATCATGACCGCCGAGCAAGGCAAACCATTGGTCGAGGCACGCGGTGAGATTTCATATGCCGCTAGCTTCCTTGACTGGTTTGCAGCGGAGGGCGAGCGGGCATATGGCGAGACAATCCCAAGCCATCTTGCCGGCAGCCGACTTTCTGTGCGGATGCAGCCGGTCGGAGTGACGGTCGCTATCACGCCTTGGAACTTTCCGTCGGCGATGATCACCAGAAAAGCAGGAGCCGCGCTGGCTGCCGGCTGCACCATGATTGTCAAGCCGGCCCCGGAAACGCCCTTGTCAGCTCTGGCGCTTGCCCGTCTTGCCGAGGAGGCAGGAGTCCCCCCCGGCGTGTTTCAAGTGATCACGGGAGACGCTGCCCCGCTCGCAAAATGCCTGTTGGATCATAGCGATGTGCGGGCATTCTCCTTCACGGGCTCGACCGAGGTCGGTCGGATCCTGCTCGAGCAATCCGCAAAAACCCTGAAGAAGGCTTCACTTGAGCTCGGCGGCAATGCTCCTTTTATCATTTTCGATGACGCACCGTTGGAGACTGCCGTGGCTGGATGCATGGCAGCCAAATTCGCCACATCCGGTCAGGACTGCCTGGCAGCGAATAGGATCTATGTCCAGCGGGGAAGCTATCAACGCTTTGTGGAGGAATTCGCGAAGGCCACCAGTAAACTGAAAGTCGGGCACGGATTCGAGCCCGGTGTCGACATTGGCCCGATGACCAAACCCTCTGTCGCGGAAAAGTGCAGGCGACAGGTTTCTGCAGCTCTTTGTGCCGGAGCCCGCATCGTTGTTGGCGGACAGAAGAGTCCGCTCGGCGGCAATTTTGTGACCCCGACCGTTCTCGCCGACGTCACTGACGACATGCTGGTCGCCAGGGAAGAGACCTTTGGGCCGGTGGCTGCAATCCTTCCGTTCGATAAAGAGGCGGAAGTGCTTGCGCGGGCCAACAGCTCGGAAATGGGCCTTGCGGCTTACGTTTACACAAGAGATCTGAACCGCGCCATGCGGCTGACCGACCAGTTGGAGTACGGCATGGTCGCCGTCAACACCCCGAAGTTTACAGGCGCGCCCATACCTTTCGGCGGATGGAAGCAATCCGGCCTCGGCCGGGAGGGCTCAAGACATGGTCTCGCCGAATATCTCGAACCCAAATACGTGTGCATCGGCAACATCTTAGACTGAAAGGAAAACCCTATGACTATCAACATCAAGGATATCAGCGAAAAGGATAGAAACGCTGTCCTGCATCCATTCACGCAGCTCAAGGATTTCGCTACCGGTAAGCTCGGCGAGCCGACGATCGTCGAGACAGGGAAGGGAATCCGCATTCAGGACGCGCATGGCAACCAATTTATCGACGGTTTTGCCGGCCTCTACTGCGTCAATGTCGGCTATGGTCGCACCGAGGTGGCTGAAGCCATCTCGCGTCAGGCTTATCGCCTAGCGTATTACCACTCCTATGCGGCGCACACGACCGATGAGCTCGCCATCCTCTCTGATCGCCTCGTGAAGATGGCGCCTGGGAAGATGAGCAAGGTGTTCTACGGTATGTCCGGCTCGGATGCGAACGAGACCCAGGCCAAGCTTGTCTGGTATTACAACAATCTGCGTGGCAAGCCGAACAAGAAGAAGATCATCTCGCGTGAACGCGGCTATCACGGGTGCAGCGTCGTGTCCGGCTCGATGACGGGGATGAGCTTCTATCATGACAATATGGATCTGCCGCTCCCGCAGATCGTTCACACCGGTGTTCCGCATCACTATTGGGGCGCGACCCCGGGCGAGACCGAACGCGAATTCTCCGCACGCCGCGCCGTCGAGCTTGACCAACTGATCGAGCGCCTTGGCCCGGACAACGTTGGAGCCTTCATTGGCGAGCCCGTGCTCGGCACCGGGGGCGTCACGCCTCCGCCGGAAGGCTACTGGGGAGCTATACAAACGGTCCTCAAAAAGCATGATGTGCTTCTGATTGCCGACGAAGTAATCACCGGGTTCGGCCGCACCGGTTCTATGTTCGGCTCGCAGCACTATGGCATCGAGCCCGACCTCATCACGATCGCAAAAGGTCTGACTTCGGCCTATTTCCCACTTTCCGCGGCAATTGTCGGTGAAAAGGTCTACAAGGTCCTGGAGGACGGGGCGGACAAGGTCGGCGCATTCTCGCACGGTTACACCTATTCAGGTCATCCGATCGGGGCTGCCGCGGCCAACGCAGTGCTGGACATCGTCGAGAAAGAAGACCTTCCGGGCAACGCTCGCGAGGTCGGTGCATTCTTCCAAGCGCAGCTGAAGGAGAAATTCTCCCAGTTGCCGATCGTCGGCGAAGTGCGCGGCGTCGGCCTTATGGCCGCAATTGAGTTCGTAGCCGATCGAGACAACAGGAAGCGTTTCGATCCGACACTCAAGATCGGCGCGCGAATCTCCAAGGCAGCGCGTGAACGCGGTCTGATCGCTCGCGCCATGCCGCATGGTGACATTCTCGGCTTCGCTCCTCCCTTGGTGACAACCAAGGCTGAAGTCGAAGAAATGGTTGGCATCGCTGAAAGTGCAGTTCGCTTCGTTATGGATGAGCTCTCGCGAGACGGGCTTAACATCTGAGGCGCACGGCAGCCGAATTTGCGGTGTCAGGACGCCCTGAAAGCCTCCCGATGTCGGCAGTCTCCAACGAAGGAAGTCAGTCGCGCAGTTTTGGTATGGCCGCTGGACGCACGAGAGATCAGGGTAGGAGAAGGAGCCCCCGGGATGCTAGACCCACAGCCCACGTGCAGAGATTTTTGCTTTTATCTCCTCCCGGCCTTTTCCCTCCAGGCCTTCTCGTCGGCAGTAGAAGCGCTGAGGCTCGCAAACGAGGTGTTGGGGCGGAACGTGTATAGCTGGCAGGTCATTTCGGACGACGGGCAACCTGCGGCCTCGAGTTGCGGGTTGTTGGTTTGCGCCGATGCTTCGTTGTCCTTCGAACGTGAAAGGACTCGGCGATCGATCTCAGCACCTGCTGTCGTAGTCGTGGGCGGGCGCAATGCTCCTGGTCCGCACAAACAGCTTGACGCATGGCTACGAGAGTGTCGCAACCGCCGCAGCAGCCTCGTAGGGATAAGTAGCGGTACGATTGCGCTTGCTCGGGCGGGGCTTGCAGAAGGGCGGCGTTGCGCGGTTCACTGGGAGCAGTTTCCTATATTCTCTGAGCGGTTCCCAGGCGTGATAGCCACTCAAACAGCATTCGAGCGGGACGGGAACCTATACACTTGCGCCGGAGGGGACGCCCCTTTCGACATGTTTCTTGACTTAGTCGACAACCATCATGGCGCGATAGTCGTGAACCGAATTTGCGAAAAAGCTATCGCGTGTAGCACCCGTTCAGCGGGTGACCGCCAACGTCTACCACTTCATTCTCGAGTGCAACTAAATCACCAGGCTGTCATCAAGGTAATCGAGGCGATGGAGGCAAACCTCACCGAGCCATTGCTATTGGACGAACTTGTGAGAGTCGCTGGACTATCCCGCCGTCAAATCGAGCGGCTGTTTAGGCGGGAACTAGGATGTTCTCCGAGCCGCTATTATTTGGATCTTCGTCTGGAACGAGCGCACCTGCTACTCATCAGCTCGCGCCTGCCAGTCGTTGAAATCGCGATGGCTTGCGGCTTTGTCTCAGCATCGCATTTCTCAAAAGCGTATCGCGACGCTTACGGGTGCGCGCCGCATCAATCACGATTACCAGTTTACCAACGCGAGAGAATTCGGTCGAGCGGGCCGGAAAATAGAACCCGGCAAATCGATCGGAGGCTAAGTAACGAAAGAATGCCTAATTGCCACTAGCAGAGCGCCGCGTTGTTTTCTCATGATTGCGTATGGCGCTCCTTTGCTGACTGGCTCAGCATAACCGAGCGGGAGACGGGAGGTCGAACTGGTCCGGCTTCGATCAGCTCTTGCCGATTTGTCCTGTTGCAAGCCGGGTCGGCCCAGCCCGTCACTAGCACTGGCATTAAGTGAACACACTCGGACACGATACAATAGGATAATTCCATATGATCCAATTGCCCTTTGCGCTCAGCGAATACCGCAGCAGGCTTTCCGCCGTCCGCGCCGACATGGCGCGCCGCAATCTTGACCTGCTGATGATCAACGACGTCGCCAACCAGCACTACATCACCGGCTATGACGGCTGGTCGTTCTACACGCCGCAAATGGTCCTGGTGCCGCTCGCCGACGAGGAGCCGGTCTGGATCGGTCGCGCCATGGATGCCGCGGGCGGGCTGTTGACCGCATGGATGAAGCCCCAGAACGTCGTCGGGTTTCCGGAAGATCATGTCCAGCGGCCTGACCGCCATCCAATGGACTGGATTGCTGCCTGGATCGAAAAAAAGGGCTGGGGGCGCGGCAATATCGGCATCGAGCTCGAGGCCTACTACTATTCCCCTAAGGCGCATGCGCGGCTGACCGCGGGCCTGCCCAATGCAATCTTCCACGAAGCCGACCTTCTGGTGAACTGGATCCGCAGCGTCAAGTCGGACGCCGAGATCGGCTACCTCCGCAAAGCCTCGCGCCTTGCCGAGGCGGCGGTCACCGCGGCCTATGACGTGATTGCGCCAGGCGTGCGCGAGTGCGACGCCATCGCCAGGATCCAGGCCGCCCAGATCGCCGGCTCGCCGGATTTCGCTGGCGACATCACCGCCCTGCCGCCGACCATACTGGGCGGCGAAAACGCCTCGGCACCGCACATGATGTGGAGCGACCGCCGCTTTGGCGACAACGAAACCGTCGCACTCGAACTCGCCGGGGTTGTGCGCCGCTACGCCGCCGGGCTGGCGCGGACGCTTCAGCTAGGCGCCATGCCTGCCAAGGTCGGCGACACCGGCAAGGCCGTGATCGAAGGCATGGAGGCCGTCCTTGCTGCGATCAAGCCTGGTGTTGTGGCGGAAGACGTCGAGGCGAGCTGGCGCAAGGTCATCCAGCGCTACGGCCTGAAGAAGGAGTCCCGCATCGGCTATTCGATCGGGGCCGCCTATCCGCCAGACTGGGGCGAACACACGATCAGCCTGCGCCAGGGCGACAAGACGATTTTGAAGCCGGGCAATGTCCTTCATTCCATCCTCGGTATGTGGATGGATGGCTGGGGGATCGAAGTGAGCGAAACGATCCTCGTCACCGCCGACGGCTGCGAGACGCTGACCAGCTTCCCGCGAGAGATCCATGTCAAACGCTGAAACCGGCAATAGATTGATGGACGCCGCGCTGGAGCGCAGGATGATCGAGATCCGCCGCCACCTCCACCGCAATCCGGAGCTCTCGAACGAAGAGCGCGAGACGCAAGCCTATCTGAGAGAGGTGCTGGAAGAAGCCGGGCTGAGCGGCATCAGGCCCGTGGCCGGCTTCGGTCTCGCCGTCGATGTCGTCGGTGCGGCCGGTCCCTCGAACCGCAAAATCGTGATCCGCGCCGACATCGACGCGCTACCGATCTCGGAAGCCTCGGGCGTGCCGTTCAGCTCCGAGCGCCCGGGCGTCATGCATGCCTGCGGCCACGACGCTCATACTGCCATGGGCTATGCCGCCAGCGTTCTTCTGGAGCGCCAGAAGCAGTCGTTCAGCGGCACCGCCAGAATCATCTTCCAGCCCGCCGAAGAGGCGGAACCGCTTGGCGGCCGCCGGGTCGTCCAGGAAGGGCTGCTGGACGACGTCGACGCGGCGATCGCCATCCATGTCGATCCCTATACCGCGACTGGAAAGATTGCGGTCGGCGCGGGGCCATATACGCTTGCCTGCGATATTTTCGACATCACGGTCACCGGCAATTCCGCGCATGCGGCAAAACCGTCCGAAGGCGTCGACGCCATCGCCGTCGCCTGCTCGGTAGTGACAGAGCTGCAGAAGATCGTGTCGCGCGAGATCGACCCGTATGACCCGCTGGTCGTCTCGATCACCGCCATCGGAGGCGGCGGCGGCGCCTACAATGTGATCGCCGACGAGGCGAGGCTGAAAGGCACGATCCGTAGCGGGCATGAAAATACCCGCCAGCATGCTTGGAAGAGGCTGCGCCAGATCGTGGAGGGCGTCGCTTCAAGCCACAATGCCAGTGCCGAGGTGGACCTGAGGCGCGGCGAACCACCGGTCATCAACGACCCTGACATGGTCGAGATCATCCGCCGAACCGCTGCCAGCCTGCTGGGGCAGGACAACATGCTGAGCGCCCCGGGCTGGACCGCAGCCGATGACTTCGCCTTTTACAGCGAGAAGTGCCCGTCGGTCTATTTCCGGCTGGGCATCCGCAACGAGGAGCTCGGAGCGGTCTATCCGCTTCACCATCCGCGATTTCGAGTCGATGAACAGGCGCTGTCGATAGGCGCTGTTATCCTCTGCGACGCTGCCCGAAATTTCTTGCTGCCTCCGAGCTAGTCCGGCGGACCAAGTATTGCGACCCCTTCATACCGACTGTAGTGCACCCTGCACTGAGAGGCAAAAGGGTAACAGTTCTCCGGAAGGAGGACTGATGAGAAAAGAAGAGTCTGGCGACGGTTCAATCGCGAGTTGAAGCTTGCCGCGGTGCAGCGCATGGCGATGGGCGCGAACGTGAGCAAGCTGTCGCGGGAACTCGGCGTCTCGCGCAATGGGTCTCTACAGTGGCAGAAGCAGTTTCGCGTTGGCGGGTCTTCGGCGCTGCGTGGTACTGGGCGTCCGCAGCGCGTCGAAGCGGTGCGGCTGCAAGCAAACGATCCTGCATGTGCCTGGGCCGCCGGACAAGTCTGACGAGCTGTCGAAGGCATTCGCTCGCATCGCCGATCTGGAACGATTGGTCGGACAAAAAACCGCCGATCTCGTTTTTTTTGCAAGCTTGGGCGGGCGTACCTTCAGCCGCAATACTGCCGCCGTAGAGAAAAATCGCGCGGTCGGACACCTCCCGTGCGAATACCAATCAAGCATTGCTGCCTGATATCGTCGATGAAACCCCGTGATGATGCCGTCCCAAGCTCTGCGCGAACAGCTCGCATTTGAGGCCATTTACTTTTCAAGTTCGGCCAGACGGTCGGGCTCAAAGCCGACCAGCTTTCCGTCAGTAGCCCAACCATAAAGGCCGAAAACCGCCTGTCAAAAGTGATCCGCGGTTTTCCGTTTGATCTAGCCCCTGCGGACCAGTGACGGCAGCTAGGCCAGCACCAGCACAAACCAAGGCCATAAAAATGAAGGGCGGGTGAGCATCATGTTAGCTACCATTGTGATTGTTCTTTGCAGCACATCGGCGGGGGCGTCTTTTTTGCGGTCATAAGCTAAGTGGAGTCTAATACCGTTTCACGGCCGTTCTCGTTGCAAACGATAACCGCGAACATTTAGGAGGACTTTTATGGTACGAAGCCGTAAGTGCCGGTCTGGACAAACAGGTGGATGCCGAGAGACACCAGCGCAGAGCCCTGAGGAAGGGAACGTTGCCGACATATCTAAGGCTAAGTGAGACCTCCCGACGCTGGCTGACGGGGCGCAGACACTTAGAAGGGCCCGGCAGGAGACTGAGCTCGCTGCCGGGCCGGTGCGCCTTGGGAGGAGGCGGAGTTGGAATGTTCTGAATCGCCCGCATCAGGCCGGCTTATAAGGTGGATCGGACCGCTCAGGTTGCCTTGGTGGACTGTAGCGCGTCTAAAGGGGCCGAATTACCCGAATCATCCCCTGTCTACGCAGGAGATCGGCGTCGCGGGACGAGATTTGCATAAAAGCGGTGATACGCTGGCGCGCAGCTTCCGTCACGCTAAATGGGAAGGCCGAATAAGCTGATAGCAACGATCCCGGCAGGAAAGCCGTCTTCTCGCCCACCGAACTTGAGGCGGGGATGCTGGCAGAGCGGCCAAGATTTTCGCACGCAGCAACTTTTACGGCGATCGGGGGGCGCGGGCAGGCTGATCACTAGAATGGGACTGACGTTTGGGTGCAGTTGACTGGTTGCTCGCAAGCTGGATCGGCTCGCCGCTTGGCCGACGCTGATCGTCAGCGACCATGGCAGCGAGTCCACCTCGAACGCCGTCCTGGCTATCTTCGGCGATGGAGCAGGATCGGGGCGACGGGAGTTACAATGACCACCGTTTACCTAGCTGTGAGCTTTCAGCAGGTTGTTCATCCGGTCCGGACCGGAAAAGCTGAGCTTGTCGAAGCTTCAGTGATTCTCGGAGGACCGGATGAACGTTCATAAGAATGCCGGGCTGACAACGCGCAGTCGAGAGCGAATTGTAAGGCAGGTCGAGAGCGGGCAAACGCCGGAGGCGGTCGCCGAAGTCGCAGGCGTCTGCCCGCGGACGGTCCGCAAGTGGGTCGACCGATACGAAGGATCGGCGAGATTGCGAGCTCGCTCCTCCCGCCCGCATCGGCTGAGCCGACCGACGCCTGCGGCGGTTATCGAGACGATCGAACGGTTGTTGCGCCGTCAGCGCGGGACGGGCAAACAGATCGCCGCCGAGGCCGGCTTCTCGCCAGCGACTGTCAGCCGTGTTCTGCGCCCGTTGGGCTTGAACAAGGCTGAGCGCCTTGGAGCTGGAGCCCGTGCGCCGCTATGACCGGGAGCATCCGGGCGAACTCATGCATCTCGACATCAAGAAGCTCGGCCGGATCGGCTCGGTGGGACACCGCTACTGGACGGCAAACTGGCGGTTAACCGCCACCTCGGCATCGGCTGGCAGTTCGTCCATGTCTGCATCGACGATGCTTCGCGTGTCGGTTTCGTACATGTCATGCCCGATGAGCGCAAGGCGAGCGCTGTCGCCTTCCTCAAGGCCGCCGTTGCCTATTCGCCAAGATGGGAATCCGTATCGAGCGCGTGAGGACCGATAACGGCTCCTCCTACCGGTCAAAGACTTTCCGGGCAGCCTGCAAAAGTCTTGGTCTGCCTCAGATCTCACCAAGCCCCACACTCCCAGGACCAACTGGAAAGCTGAGCGCTACATTCAGACAAGCTTGCACGAATGGGCCTACGCCTACAACCCTCAGACGAGCGCAACGCCGAAGTGCCACGATGGCTTCACCGCTATAGTGGCATAGACCACATGGCAGTGTCGGCTCAAAAGCACCCATCAGCCCACTCGGCCCGCCCGAGGACAACCTGCGAGGTTCCACAGATCAGCGTGCCGGCGGCAGATGCGCAATCTGCGCACCGAGCTCATAGTAGCCCTCTCTGATGGCCCGAAAGGGGGCGTTCTGCGCCGGGGACACGGGCAGGAACATCCCATCGAGCCGCAGCTCGCCGCTGATATGGCGGGCGAGCTCGCGGCCGAACACAGTGCCCGGCGCGATGCCTCGTCCGTTGAAGCCCGTCAGCGCGATCATGTTTTCCGCTGGGGCGTGAAGGCGAGGCAGATGGTCGTTCGTCATGCCGATCCGACCGTACCACTCATGCTCCAGCTTGACCTCCCCGATCTGCGGGAAGAGCGCCCGGATACACCGCCGCGCCCAGTTGCGATGGATCAAGGTTCCGGTGCCGCGGAGCGCGCCGACGCTGCCGACGATGAGGCGGCCAGCATCGTCTGTGCGAAAGGCGGTCAGCACGGTGCGGGTGTCCCACGCGCCGTGCCCTTCAGGAAGGATCGTGCGGCGAATGCTGTCGCTCAGCGGCGCAGTCGCGACATGGAACACGGGCAGCACCACTTGCTCACCGCGCAGCTCGGGAAGCATGCGCGCCGTGTAGGTGTCGGTCGCAAGAACCGCCCACGTGGCCCGGACGGTTCCACCTTGCGTGGCGAGCCGCCAGAGGCGGCCCTCGCGCGCGATGTGCTCGACCGGGCTCGCCGTAAAGACGGTCGCGCCGGCGGCAATCGCCGCACCAGCGAGGCCGCGCACATAGGCGAGCGGCTGGATCGTCCCGGCACGCAGGTCGAGAAGGCCTCCGGGGAATGCCGAGGTGCCTGTCTTGGCACGCGTCTCTGCGGGGTCGAGGATGTGCACCGGGGCGCCGAGCGCCTGCCACTGCCGAGCTCGCTCCGCGATCTCGGCAACGCCCTTCTTATCGGCTCCACAATGGATCGTGCCGGCCCGCTTCAGCTCGCACTGCAAGTTGTGCTTGTCGACGATCTCGAAGACGGTGCGTGGGGAATCGCGCAGCAAATTAAGCAAACGATCGCCATAGAGCGGACCGAGCGTCTCCTTGAGCGCCGAGGGCATCACCCAGAGGCCCGCATTCACCAACCCGGTACTTCGCCCGGCGGCGCCAAAACCAATCTCGGCTGCCTCGATCACGACAGCGTCCAGGCCCCGCTCGGCAAGGTGCAGCGCAGTGGACAACCCGGTATAACCGGCGCCGACGATCGCCACATCCGCGACGAGGTCGCCTCCCAGCTTTTCCGTTGCAGGCGGCGGCGGAGCTGTCCGCGCCCAAAGCCCATGCGACCGTCGATCGTTCAGCATTCTTTCCGCTCCACCCTCTCATCTTCAAATTCCGCTGCCCTGGCAGCACGGCAACGAGCTCTTGACGGTTGGTCACTTGCTCGGCCCAAAGGCAGCACCTATTTGCAAGCCGTTAAAAAAGCGGGGCACCGTACTGATGTCGACGAACACTTGGGCGGGCGTACCTTCCGCCTCAACTGTGCCGCCGTAGAAAAAATCGTGCTAACGGACACCTCCCGCGCGAATGCCATTTTCCTCCGTTACAACGAGCATTGCCCTCCCCTCATCCGCAAGGATGCGCATAGGCTTGAGAACTTCCCCTACCAACTCAGGATCCAGATCCAGTGCGATCCTCGGATGCCTGGAGCTTTGGCGAAGGCAAGCTCAGCCTCAATCTGTGCGCCTTTGGCGAGTGCCGACAGGACCTGATTCCTTGTCCCTACTGATTTCGAAGAACTCTTGGAGATAGCTACCAACGTGGGAACTCCGACTGAAAGTGCTTCCTCGAAGCGGGTATACAGGGCGATCCCTCGTGCAGCTATTCAAGCTGCCGCACGCCAAACCGGAAGCGTTTCACTTCGATCCGGCGTCGCGCGATCACCGTGACCGTTTTTCGTGGCCGCCATGAGGACCTGACAAGTTCAAGTAATCTCGCTCTGTCGGCGCTTGACTCCGGAAAGTGACTTCGATGACGACTGGGCCACGCCGTACAGGGCTGGGTCGGCCGACAGGGCAATTGGATCAAGGGCTTGGCCGGCTTTACGCATGAGCGCTCTTTTGCCATCGGCGTTCACCTCCGTAGTGCCCTGGGCGACGGCCTGAGAGTAAACAGGCATCGACTTGTTGAATTTGTGCACACCTCAGCCTAGGGGCTGCTACCATTCTGAGCGATCTGACCTCGCAAAGATTCTGTGAAGTTATCTGAAGAACTTATTGCAGATGCTTGGTCAGCGGCGCCTAGCTTAGCTAGGATCCGGGTGCCCTCGCGGGAGTCATTGGAATTTGAGTTGGCCTACTCTCCGCGCTCGCTGGCCGACGAGCCGATCGTAGGCCGGACCTCGACGGCAAATTGTTCGCGTCAGGTTCGACCGCATGACGACCTCGATCTCACTGCTCGTGCTCATCGGCGGGCGTGCGGACGGTTTGAAAATCCTGCTCCGCGTCGAGAACATTGGTGGCGAGACGACCGAGGCCCAAGGCGATCGTGAGCACGGACTAGCACCGCATCGGGCTTTCACGGAATCATGAGCAGCGATTTCAGCCGCTCGTGCGCAGCTTTCAGGCGATCGTGACCACCTTTTCGGAGTCGTGGGAGCCGCAACATCCGGTCTTCAAAACGTCACCGCACTTCAGCAGAGCCGACCTCACCTAGGATCACAAGGCGATGCTTATTTCTGCCCCGCCGCCTGCACGTGCTGGACTGGAGTCAGCGCTATCAGCAATGGTGGGCTTCAACGGACCGCGGGAACCGTTCTTGGGGAGGTATGGCTTTTACAAGGCCTTCGAACCCGCCTACGATCTTGATTTGCTCATGGACAAACTCGGTAACGAGTATGTGAACGCTTCGATTAGCTTCAAGCCGTGGCCAGTCTGTAAATGCGTACATCCTGCGATCGACGGACTCCTTCAATTGCGGCAGAGGTACAAATTCGCTGGCGAGGATATTGTCTCAATCGAGCTGGGATTGAATCGTCTGGCTGAGGATTTTGTGGTCCAGCCGCGCGATCAAAAATGGGATCCGAAGGATCCGGTCGTAGCGCGTTCTAGCCTGCCTTACGCCACAGCTGTCGTGGCCCAGCGCGGCCAGGTGGTCATTCGCGATTTCCTTCCCGATGCGCTTGGGGATCGGGCCGTGCGCCGGATCATGGCGGTCACTAAAATCGAAGTTGATCCAGAGATCGAACGCACGCACGGCCTCTATCTAATTCGCCTGTGACGGTCAGAGTTAAGCTAAAAGGCGGAGCGGAACATTTCATTCGTGTCGACAAAGCATTCGGACACCCGGAAAAGCCGGCTTCGCTCGCCGATGGTGTGCAGAAACCAAAAGCTTGTGCGGAGATGTCCGTGATCCCCTTGTCCGATAAGCAACTCGGGTTGACCGGCGACTTCATCAACCACCTCGATAAACAGCCTACGTTGTCAACGCTGCATCACCTGCCTTGGTCAGACTGAGGAGATACTTGAGCCTGCCGTCAACATGATAAGTTGGTGAATCACACCGTTTCCTTGGGACAATCAGCCAGCCCTCACCTCCGCGCACCAGCAGCGGAGCTGGCGCGTGGCGATAAGCTCGCGAGTGGCTTCTGCGGAGCGGTTAAGCAAAGGACGTAATCCCGACCAGGCATTTTAACTCACTTTGCAGAATCTTCACACCGCAAACACGTTGACAATGATACGTTCAGCGCAAGGTCACAGGTAGGGCTAAGAAAGCTGATGCGGATTTACCTCGCCAAGGCCAACACGCAACGGAGAGTCAACAGTCAATGGAGCAAAGAGCGCTCATCCTATTTGATGGCGCAAAAAGCAAAGGTCCGCTTACGTCTTATGCGTTTGTATTGAGAGGTGAACAACCTGAAATGCCAACAGGGGTCATGTTTTCGCTTCGCTCGACAAAGCGGTTCATCCGCCGGCACGGCTGGGCTCACAACGAACCGGTTACATCGGCTCTTCGATAGCTTGGAGGTGCCCGGAGACGAAGATAATTTTCATCATTGATCTGCCACTTGCCCTGCATCACTCGAGGGCACCAATGTTTGGCGACGATCACCCCTTGCGTAGCGTTGCCGACCGGCAGCTCTTGTTGGCGCGATCGCACTCACAACATGCTCACGAGCATCATTGGTTTTCACCCAACCTCAAACCCAGTCGGCACCTAGGCCAAATCTCTCGCGATTCTGGCAAAAACGCGCCAGTCGCAGTCCAGAAAAGCGCTCGTTAGGGATCAGATTCGATGCGATCCGTCTTACTGCGGATATCCCAGCGCGCCTCCCAAGTGTTAGCGCAGTAGGCGCGCCAGCCGAAAGCCGTCGCTCCAAAGATGCATTTGATTTTGACTGCCAGCGTTCCGACAACTCCAGCTTCCGGATCATTGCACCTCACGCAGAAAAGCTGGAACACGCCGGTTTCCTGCGCTGGTGACGCCAAATCGGACGAAAAGCAGGGCGTCGTTGCTGTTATATTTGCGAGAGTGGGCACTCGCAACCGGGTACCAGATTTGGACGGCAAGTCTGTGGCTATCGAGAAGCGGTTCCTGTCCACACCGAATGGGGGAGCCCGCTGTGGGCTACGTTAATGCACGGTTTCAGAATGCATGGGGCATCTACGGCAGAACAACAAGGAAGCATCAATGGTAAAGTTCCAATACTCGGGAGAAAGGGGCGCTCGTTTCAGGCGTGTATTTGTGGGCGGAATGGCTGCTCTGGGCATGGCGTTGCTTGCAACTGCGGCTGGGCCAGTCTCAGCTGAGTCCCTACTTGACAAGATCAAGAACGGAGAGCCAATCCGGATTGGCTTCTCCAATGATGCTCCTTGGGCCTATTCTGGCGGCAATAACGAGCCGCTCGGCGTGGCCGTTACGATAGCGAAGGAAGTTCTGAAGAAATTGGGAGCGACCAAGATTGAGCCGGTCGTTACCGAATGGGGCTCGCTTATCCCCGGCCTCCAGGCCGGACGATTCGACGTCATTACCGACGGAATGTACGTCCTGCCGGAACGCTGTCGTAACGTCGTGTTTAGTGAACCGATTGCCACTATCCCAGCAGCGCTGGCGGTGCCGAAGGGCAACCCGGAAGGGCTACATTCCTTCGAAGATATTCGCGACAAGGGCCTGACTTTGGTAACTGGCTCTGGCTACCAGGCGGTTCAGATCGCGCACCAGGTGGGGATCTCTGACGACAAGATCATGCAAGTCGCCGGCAATGCGGAAATTGTTCAGGCGCTGAAGGCTGGTCGCGCCGCCGCTGGTGCCGGCGAACCTGTGGGTTTGAGGGCCGCTATCGGCAATCAAGAGGGAATTGAGCTGGCCCAGCCGTTCACAGTGTCCGTCAAGCCGGGCAATGCTGCCTTCGCCTTTCCGCTCAACGACCAAGCCTCAGTCGACGCGTTCAACGCGTTGCTAAAAGGCTATATTGGCTCCGACGAGATGATGAAGTCGGTCAGCAAGTACGAATACGATAAGTTGTTGCTGCCGGACGGGAGCAAGACCGCCGATTTGTGCAAGGGGTAAAACCGGCGCCAGCCGTTTGATATCCAGACCCTCCCCTGCAATCTGGGGAGTAGCTAACAGGGCAAGAACATGAACGACTTCGCGCTCGGCTTCAGCGTGTCAGCGCTTGCTAACGGCCTCCTGACAACCCTCGTCGTGACGGTCGGCGCATCTCTGGTGGCGATCGTACTCGGGCTGATCGTCGGCGTCATCCGGGTCTCACCCCGTCGGCCGCTGCGCTGGTTGGCCGTTGCCTACATAGAGTTCTTCCGCGGGACTTCGCTGCTGGTGCAGCTCTATTTGTGGTTCTTTGTACTTCCGATCTTCGGCGTCTCCTTATCGGCTTGGGCCGTCGCGATCTTCGGCATCGGCATGAACTTCTCAGGGTATGGTGCCGAGCTGGTGCGTGCGGCCATTCAAGCCGTCGACCGCAGCCAGTATGAAGCGAGCATCGCGCTCAACTTCCCACGGCTCACAATGATGCGCCGCATTATGTTGCCGCAGGCGATCCGGACCATGCTGCCGCCCTGGGTGAACTTGATCATTGAACTGTTGAAGACGACCTCCCTCGTGTTCTTCATCACCATCACCGAGTTCACCACCGCGTCTAAGCTGGCAGCCGACCTCACCGGCAACTACCTGCTGTACTTTGTGTTAGCGCTGTTTGGCTACTACGCCATCGCGCGCGCCCTGATCACGCCCTTCGGGCGCTGGCTGGAGCGCCGCGTTTCAAGTGGCTTCGTCCGGGAGTCACTGGCATGAGCATCTGGGACTGGTCCTATGTCTGGGAGGCTTTACCGTATCTCTACCGCGGGGCGATCGTCACCGTTCAAGCCACGCTGCTCAGCTTTATGATCGCACTGGTGCTGGGGCTGGTCTTCGCGCTCATCCGCCAGTCGCCGAACCGCTACGTGTCCACGGTCATGACGGAAATCGTGGAGGTTATCCGCTCCACGCCTCTGCTGCTCCAGGTGTTCTTCGTCTATTTCGTCGGACCGCAATATGGCATTATCATCCCTGCTTGGACCGCGGGCATCGGTATGCTGGGCATTCACTACGCAGCCTATTGCTCAGAGGTGTATCGTGCCGGTATCCTGGCCGTGGAAGAAGGCCAGTGGGAGGCCTGCACAGCGCTCAACCTGTCGCGGAGTAGGACTTGGCGGGCAATCATTCTGCCGCAGGCAATCCCTCCTATAGTTCCCGCCTTGGGCAACTACTTCATTGGTATGTTCAAGGAGACGCCAATCCTCGCAGCTATTGCAATTTTGGAGATGCTGCAACAGGCGAAGAATTTCGGCGCGAACAACTATCGATATACCGAGCCGATTATCATGACAGGCATCTTTTTTCTCGTGTTCAGCCTGACCGCTTCCGCGATCGTACAATCGGTGAGCTCGTGGCTCCAGCGCCGCTACTATATGGAGTAGGAGTTATCATGAACGAACGCATCTCCTGCCTGCTGAGTGGCGCAAAACGCTATGGTGCAATGACTGTGGTGGACAATATTGACGCCGCTGGAAAGAGAACTTCATGAAGGAAACCATGGTCCGCTTCGAAAATGTCACCAAGCGCTATGACGCGCTGACCGTGCTGGACAACCTTAATTTCGACGTCGCGCGCAATGAGAAAGTGACAATCATAGGCCCCTCGGGGTCGGGCAAGACCACGGTGCTGCGTATGCTGATGACGTTGGAGCGCATTAACGAGGGGTGTATCTGGGTCGACGGCGAGCCACTCACGCACATGCAGAAAAATGGCCGGATGGTGCTGGCGAGTGATCAGCATCTCAGACGCGTTCGCGGCAAAATCGGCATGGTGTTCCAACACTTCAACTTGTTTCCCCACATGAGCGCGATACAAAACTGCATGGAGGCGCCGATTTCCGTACTGGGGCTGCCAAAGAAGGAAGCGGAGGCGCGCGCCGCCGAACTACTCGATATGGTAGGACTCGGTGACAAAAAAAAACACTTCCCGATCCAGCTTTCCGGCGGACAGAAGCAGCGAGTCGCGATTGCCCGAGCCCTTGCTATGCGGCCGAAGGTAATGCTGTTCGATGAGGTGACATCGGCGCTCGACCCAGAGCTGGTCGGTGAGGTGTTGAACGTGATCCGCAAACTCGGTGCCGAGCACGATTTGACCATGCTGATGGTCACGCATCAGATGGGCTTCGCCAAGGAATTCTCAGATCGCGTCTGCTTCTTCTATGGCGGCAAGATCGCCGAGCAGGGCCCGCCCGAGCGGCTCTTCGGCAACCCGCAGAACGAGCGGACACGGCAATTTCTTAGCGCCCTACTGGAGGCGAAGTAGGAGTTTTTTATTTTATACTGCCGCAATCCGCAGCGTAGCAGCGATGGAGTATGCTCATCACTGTCCCTTACAGCAGCGAGGCCTCCTATGGCGCTGCCGGCTGCTGATTGGGGTAGAACCCGCGCCTTTCGAGTTGATTAGTCAAGCCGCTGGTTCGAGATGATGTTGCCCGGGGTGATGCCTTAGGGGCAATTATCGCTGGCGAGAACATTCGATGAGCGTTGAATAAGCCCGTTTAAGATTGAGTTGGTGCGGGTCCATGCGGACACAGGCAGCTGGCTAGTGATGATGGTCGCGATGCTCGAGGGTTTCGAGCAGATCGTCTCGGCCCTGGTCGTCGAACGGTCGAGACCATTCTCAATCAATCTCAAAATGAGTAGCTTAAGGGACCACGCGTGCATTGCAGTCGGGCATGGCTCATGGCCGTCGCCAGAGCCAGGTTGGCAAAGAGGTGCGGCGCTTTGTCATCAATTGGGCAACCTGCGTCCTTCCAAGGCGCGACCTGTGTCCGGTCTGCGGATTACATGAGCGGCAACGTCTAAGCTTCCTACCGCCTCCGACTACATGTGCCTCACGAGAAGCGAGAGGCCACTATTATGTCCAGCACAATGGGAGGGCTAATTTCCTCCAGCAAAACCAAGGGCGAACTCGCCCGAACTTTCTTCGATGCGACAGGAAACCGATCTGCTGAATTCATTGCACCGACAGAGTAGCCTCACTCTCCGTCTGAGCCCGTGTTCTACTTCTTCGGGGCGCTGATCGGCGACCCACCGGGCCGACAATACGCGCAGGAACTTTTTCATTAGCCGAGGGTATTCTCTACGAGCTTGATCCAGAAGGAGGTCCCATATGGAATCGCCTCGTCGTTGAAATTGTAGGCGGGGTGATGCAGTTGGGCGCTGTCGCCATTCCCGCAAAATACAAACGCACCCGGTCGCGCATTTGCCATGTGGCAGAAATCTTCCCCGGCAAGTATAGGCGGGGTTTCAAGGACATTGTCTTCACCGGCGACATCCTTCGCCGCTCTCATTGCAAGCTCGCTCTGCTCGGCACGATTAAAAGTAACGAGCTCGCCGCCTGTGAAAGCGAGATCTATCTTGGCACCGGTCATCTGAGCAATTCCGGTGACCACCTCGCCTATGCGCTTCTTGAGAAGCTGATACGCCTCCGGCGTCAGCGCGCGCATGCTGCCTAGCAACTCTGCGCGTTGCGCAATAAATCTCTGAGGTGTGCCAGAAAGAAAATAGTGAAAAGAAAGTCCTGCAGAGTCGAACGGATCGACATTCTGGGCGAGGATTTGCTGCAACGCTGTAACAAGCTGTGCGCCGACGAGGATCGAGTCAATGCACTTATGCGGCATCCCGGGATGGCCGCCGCGGCCCTCGATCTTGATCTTGATGCCGTCCGTTGCCGACATCACCGGACCCCGCCGGGTGCCAAAGGCACCAATCGGCATCCCCGGCCAAGTGTGCATGCCGAAGACCTGCTCGATTTTGAAGCGCTCCATCAGACCATCTTCAATCATCGCGGCCGCGCCCGCACCGAGCTCTTCGGCAGGCTGGAAGATCATGATTGCCGTTCCGGCGAAATTCCGGGTTTCGGTTAGGTAGCGCGCCGCCCCCAACAGCATCGCGGTGTGGCCGTCATGGCCGCACGCGTGCATAACACCCTGGTTCTTGGAGGCATATGGCAAATCAGTTTCTTCCTCGATCGGCAGCGCATCCATATCAGCGCGCAAACCGATGACCTCCGGCTTGCCGTCAATTTTGGCCTTCTTGCCTTTTATAACGCCGACAACACCAGTCTTGCCGATGGCAGTCACCACCTGGTCGCAGCCGAATTCGCGAAGGCGCTCAGCCACGAAAGTCGATGTGCGGGGGAGCTCGAAGCCCAGTTCAGGATGCGAGTGAATCTCGTGACGCCAAGCAATGATGTCTGGGAGTAAGTCGGCTACACGATTTAAGATGGGCATTGGGAGTTTCCTTTACCGAATTGACGGGATTGGCGCTTTCTCGCCCCCCAAGTGCGATACTCTCGGAGGAAATCTGAAGCTGACCACTGCGTCATCGCTGCTCGTCGACCTACCGAGTCCCTGTTTCCGTCACTGACTCACACTGAGGACCGTGAGCGAAATTCAACGACCGCTCCACAGCACCCGTTGGGGGTCGCCTAGCATGTCGCGACCTCAAGCAGCCATCTCCGCGGGGGGACTGCTACCACAAAAGACAAACCTTTATGATCTGGTGTTCCGCTAGCTCCCCGACCCGGGGCTGGGGAAGCTAGTGTAGCAATGATCGGCGGATGTCGCCCGGCCTTAGTTTAGGCTTTGCAAAGCTGGGCGGTCGTGGTGCCGTCCGGCAGGTTGGTTTTGGTGTAGCCATACTTGCCGACTGACTCCATCATTTCGTTGGAGCCGAGATAGCCTTTCAATACGGCATTGAACGCGTCGACCGCCGCCTGTTGGTTGAGCAGGAAGGCGAGAGCCGGATAGCCTTTCGGACTATCGGGAAGCGGATCGGTCACGTCGAGGCTGGCGTCCTTGCCGGCGAACTCCTTCATGGTGAAGTAGTCGCCTACACCCGCGGCCGCGCGGCCAGCCTTCACCGCCTGCAGGACCTCTGCTGATCCGGCCACCTGCAAGATCTTGTCGTCGGCGATTCCGGCTTTGCGCGCATTCTCGACGTCGTCCCAGCCCGCGCCGGTGGCGACGGTCAGGCTCTTTTCGCGCACGTCCTTATAGGAGTGCAGGTCCTGCGGATTGCCCTTCGGCACGATCAGGGCTGCGCTGGCAACAGCAAGCGGCTCGGTGAAAAGCACGTTGCGGCAGCGATCAGGCAGGACAAACATGCCGCCGGTGATTATATCGAAGCGACCGGCATGCATTCCGGGGATAAGCGAGCCCCATTCCGCCACAACCGGTTCGACCTTGGTGGGGCCCAGTTTTTTAAGGATGTCCAGCGTCATAACATTGACCCAGCCGAGCGGCTCGTTGTTTGCGCCCGGATTGGCGAAGGGAGGCTCGTTGGAGAATCCAAGCCGGATAGTTTCTCCGTTCTTGATCTTGTCGAGCAGCGACTGAGCCGACGCTGACCCGGTGAATGTTACAGTTGCCAGGGCCGCCATACCCAAGGCAGCCACCTTGAGAATTACTCGACTGAAAAGATAGCTCCTGACCTCTACGGAGTGCCACGTGTTCATTTGAGAGTCCTTCCATTCCCAATGGCCGCTGGTCCCGCCGGGTGACGTGTAGAGAGGACGTCGAGCCAGTGCTTTTACATGGACCAGAACTCGGCGGTTTCCCGTCTCTGGCGGTCACGTCGCGAAATCTGGAGAACTTCTTCTCGAGTCAAATGTCGGACGGCTTTTCCCGCCTAGTAAAACTAGCAGCCTTGCGAGACCACGGTTATGCCAAATTTCAGTACCTCGCGCAGGAAATCGGCGATTTTGGTATGCTCCAGGACGCGGTTGAACGCCGGAGATCTGCGACGAGATTTTAGTCGGCAGTTGACTATTTGGTGAACCGGCGAGCTGGGGGCAGCACCATCTTGTCCCAAAGCGTGAGATGACTCACACCCGTGTAAGCCAAACGTGAACGGCAAGCCAAGCGGACGCTATTGTCGGCCGAAGCCGCGGCAGTCATCAAACAAAGCTGCGGCACTGTGCAGGGCGAAATGGCTGCGTCATCGTCCAGCGCCATTGCTGAGACTCCTTCCGGCCAGTCCAGCGGCGGCCGTAGCGATCCTTGAGGATTTCGAGGAGATCGTGCGGGCGTGATCATCGTGGTTCAAGGCCCCAATTATCAACGATCAGCAATTGGGCGCGGGCGAGCGTGCCTTACAGGCGTGCGTGGCCACCATCGCCGTGGCGAGGGCCAGGTTCGCAAACAGCCGTTCACAATGGCCGCGAGATCCGGATGCCGATATTTCTGGTCTGGACGTAGCCATCAAGTGCTTCCTGTCCCTTTTCCCGGCCGTAGCCAGACTGCTTCACTCCCCCGAATGGTGTTTCTACGCCGCCGACGTACCACCCATTCACGTACACTTGGCCAGCCCAAAGGCGATCGGCGCACCATAGAGCACGGTCAATATCCCGCGTGAACACGCCAGCTGCCAAACCTTGATCGGTATCGTTGGCTAGTTCGATCCCCGTAGCTGGGTCATCGAAAACAGTTACCGAGAGAACGGGACCGAATACTTCTTTCTGGAAGAGATTACTGTCTCGCGTGACATCTGCAAAAACAGTAGCGGCCATGAAATAGCCGCTCCGCTCCGAAAGTGCGGCTCCACCGGTTACCGCCCGTGCCCCCTCCAAAACGGCAATCTCACACGCTTCCGTGACCCCCTTGCGCTGCTTCTGGGAGATCATGGGTGTGATGTCACAATTTTCTCGCCCCGGACCAACGGTTAGTCCTTCGACGCAAACTTTCACTTTCTCCAATAATTCGTCTGCGATCGATCGTTGGACGAGCAGTCTTGTTAAGTTATTGCAATTCTGACCCGCGTTCAGATAGGTTCCGATACGCACCGCGTCTACGACAGCATCGAGATCCGCGTCGGAATACACCACTGCCGCTGACTTGCCGCCCAGTTCCATGATACAGGGGACGATGCGTTCCGACGCGGCCTTAAGCACCGTCCGCCCGGTTGCCGTGGATCCCGTGAACACTATGTGACGAACATCGGGATGCTCGATCAGCGCCTGGCCAGCGGTCTGCCCGTAACCGGTGATTACATTGACGGCTCCGGCTGGCAATCCTGCGGTTTCGCAGGCGCGCGCAAACTCTACCCCAGACAGAGGAGCCAATTCCGGAGACTTCACCACGACTGAGTTGCCTGTGGCAATAGCGCAAGCAAGCGAACGAGCCGTTAGTTCAAGAGGGCCATTCCAGGGCACGATCTGGGCCGAAACACCGAAGGGGCTCCTGACGGTGTAGTCGACAAACTCGGCCCCGCGAGGGATCGATCGGCCTTCAAGCTTATCGGCGAGACCGGCATAGTAGCGCAGGTAGCGTATAGCGGTGCGAACCTCACCCTGTGCGAGATCCAACGCCTTGCCCGTCTCGATGCAGTTAATGGTCGCGATCTCCTCGCTCCGCGCCTCCAGCGCGTCTGAGACACGAAAGAGCATTCGTCCCCGGTCGTAGGGATGCATGTCTATCAGAACGCGGTCGCGAAAAACGCGGTTTGCGGCAGCAACGGCGAGATGAACTTCTTCAGGTCCCGCCTCCGCAACGATCGCAAAGGTCTCCCCATTTGAGGGGTCATCAACCTCGATCCGTCCGCCGGACGAAGAATCTCTCCACTCTCCGTCTATATAATTCTTGATTACTTCTGCGCCAGCCATCGAGAAATCCTCCACACTTACCTATCGTCCACGCAGAAGTACTGGCGTGCAGCACAGTCCGTATGGTTTCGCGATGTCAAAGCGGAAACGCATTCGGACTGCCTGAGCATCGAACTGACCTGCGAAGACAAATGCAGACCGATCGGTGCTGCTTTTGTCGTACGCCTCTTCTGTCAGCGACTTGCCGCCGTGCTGTCCTGCACCGTTCGTACGCAGTCGCGGATGATTGACAAGCCCCGACGCAGATCAGCCTCGGCTATGGTGAGGGCCGGCATGAACTTTAGTACTTCACTGTATGAACCAGCGGTTTCTAAGACCAAACGGCGAGCGAAGGCCTCCTTCGAAACGCGCGCAGGCAGCGAGTGATCCTTTGGTGAAACGAGCCCATACATCAGCCCGCGGCCTCGTACGCTCAGCCCCAGTCCTGGGTGATCGGCGGCAATAGATGCAAGCTCGGTAGCTAGGATCTCAGATTTCCGCGCGATCTCATCCTCAAACTTTGAATCGGACCAGTAAGTTTCAAGTGCCGCGCGAGCAGTGACGAAAGCCAAATTGTTGCCCCGGAATGTCCCGGTGTGGGCGGCGGGCTTCCACACGTCCAGGTCTGGCTTGATTAGAACAAGAGCCATCGGCGTCCCGTATGCCGATAACGACTTGGACAAGGTAACGATGTCTGGCACGATGCCAGATGGTTCGAAGCTGAAAAACTTCCCCGTGCGTCCGACACCAGCCTGGATGTCATCCAGGATCAATACAATCCCATGCCGCGAAGTTAGCTCACGCAACCGCTGCAACCATTCAACACTGGCAGGATTAATACCTCCTTCGCCTTGAACTGCCTCGAGGATCACCGCGGCAGGGGTATCAAAACCGCTTGATGGATCCGCGAGAAGCTTCTCAAGATAGGCGATCGTGTCGAACGATTCCCCGAGATAACCCTCGTACGGCAACGATGTCACGTGGGCCAACGGAAAGCCCGCGGCTGCCCTCATATCTTTATTCGCGGTGGCCGCCAACGATCCGGCGCTGACCCCGTGATACGACCCCGTAAACGACACAATATTTGACCGGGCCGTTACCTGACGAGCCAGCTTCAGCGCCGCCTCCACGGCATTGGCACCTGTAGGACCCGTAAACTGCAGCTTGTACGTCAGACCACGCGGCTTCAGGATATAGCGTTCGAAAGCTTCAATAAATCCCTTCTTGGCTGTTGTAGCGAGATCAAGGCTGTGCACGATGCCATCGCGCTCAATATAGTCTAGCAACGCCTGCTTAAAGGCTTGGTTGTTATGGCCGTAGTTGAGCGCACCCGCTCCACCGAAGAAGTCTAAGTATTCCTGACCGTCTGCCGCTGTGAGTGTCGTGCCAACACCCCGATCGAATAGGACCGGAAATGAGCGGACGTAGCTACGCACTTCAGACTCCAAGCGGTCGAAAAGTGCGAGACTCACATCTTTGGCAATCTGGTTCATAAAGGCGGGCTCCTTCGGGTTGGGCAGCCTGTAAGGCTAGTAGCCGGTTCAAATGTGAAGAGGACGGCCAGTGCCGTTACATGTAACATAGCTTGTCCAGTAGCCCGGACTGAGCGAAAAGCAGACCCCTAATTGCAGGAAATCGGCGTTCTGTCGGCGCTTGCGCAGGTTTTGAACAAGTTGGGTTGTGCCGGACTTGTCTTCCTGAAAACTTGTTGCGAGGGAGCCAAGCGGGACGCCCGGCGCCTGTTCTGGAAGCCAGCTGCTGCGCCCACAGCCGGCGCAAAGTGTTCGAGCTGGCCGATATCGAAGCGGCGGGCGCAAGAAGCGCGCGGCGAGAAGCCCAACCTGGTCTATCCGCTCGCGGTTGAAGCCGTGAAGCGCGTTGATGCGCTGTTCGATATCGAGCGCGAGATCAACGCCCTGTCGCCGGCCCAACGCCACGCCGCGCCCCATTTTAGGCAGAACAGGTAGTTTACCCGTTCGAACAACCGGCCTTGGGGTTTCCATTCCCAGCGGCCGGAAGGTGGAAGGAGTATGCGAGTTCGACGTTATATAGTCCTTGGGCAGATTCGGGCCAATGCACATCGATCCATTACGGCCAGCGAATTTTCTGGCCTGGCCCACACCAAGCGCGTCCTCCTCGACTTCTCGCTATCGGGCGCGCCCCGCCCGGTGTGCAATGGCCCGTCCGATTTTTGAAGTAACTCCCCATCTCCGAAGCAAGACTGTCACAGAAAAATCTTAAACCTTTAACTCGACGAACGCGGACTTAGGGGGTCATGGTGCCACGTTTATAGGCGCCGCTCATGACAATGCCGACTGCCGTCCATTTCATGCTGCCAAATGAGTGGCACGAACGAAAGACGCCGCCCCAACATGAGCGCTCGCGCACCCATGATCGTATCGAATTCGCCTTATGAACAAGAGGATTGCCGCTATGAACAAGAAAATCTCGCCTTCGAACCGTGCGAGCATCTCGATTTTTGAGCGTCTCGAGTCCGAGGTGCGTAGCTACATACGGTCTTTCCCGGTCCTATTCGATCGCGGGCTTGGCAGTACCCTGATAGATGCAGGCGGTCGTGAATATCTAGACTTCTTCGCGGGGGCAGGCGCCCTCAATTACGGACACAACAACCCGGCCTTCAAGAAACCGGTTCTGGAATATATCGAGCGCGATGGAATTGTGCACGGGCTGGACCTCGCCACCAGCGCCAAGAAGGCATTCATTGAGGCCTTTGAGCGGTACATTCTTAAGCCACGTGGTCTGAATTATAAGCTCCAGTTTACTGGTCCGACAGGTACAAACGCCGTCGAGGCGGCACTGAAGCTGGCTCGCATAGTGACCCACAGGTCAAACATCGTCGCCTTTGCCAATTCCTTCCACGGTGTCAGCGTTGGATCCTTGTCGGCGACCGGAAACAAAAAGTATCGGAGTGCCGCAGGTTACCCCCTCGCGAACGTCACATCTTTGCCGTACGATGGCTATCTTGGCCCTTCCGTGGACACACTAGACTATTTCGAGAAGCTGCTCAACGATCCTAGCAGTGGCCTAGATATACCCGCCGCGGTAATTTTGGAAGTAGTCCAAGGTGAGGGGGGGATCTATCCCGCTAGTTTCCAATGGCTACAGCGGCTGCGTGATCTGACCAAGCGCCACGGAATCCTGATGATCATTGATGACATTCAGGCGGGCGTAGGTCGCACGGGAAAATTTTTTAGTTTTGAAGCCGCTGAGATTGTGCCGGACATCGTCACTCTGTCGAAGTCATTGTCGGGGATCGGCACGCCGATGTCCCTCGTTCTTCTGAAGCCTGAACTGGATGTTTGGTCGCCTGGCGCGCACAGCGGTACGTTCAGAGGCAACAACCTTGCTTTCGTCGCCGGTCATGCGGCCCTTGAGACCTATTGGGCCGACTCCAAATTCGAGGAAGAAATCGCTCGCAAGTCCGCCATTCTGGCTGAGGAACTCAAGTCAATCGCAAACGATTTCCCTAATCCTGGTCTGAGTGTGCGGGGCCGCGGGCTGATGTACGGACTCGTATTTCAAAAGGACCACTCATTGCCGGTCCAAATCTCACGGGAAGCTCTTCGTCGCGGCTTGGTGATCGAGACCTGTGGCGGGCAGAATGAGGTGCTGAAGTTTCTTTGTGCTCTCACCATTGCCGAGGCTGACCTGCGCCGTGGTCTGTCGATTGTTCGCGACAGTATCAGCGCGGTGAAGAACACTATGGCGAACGCCTCACCGAAGCGACTCCACGGCAGCGAACGTTGATATGTAGAAGCGCGACGTGCTGGCGGATTCGACTGAGCGAGTCCTTTAAAAGAGCGAATCAACCTAGTAGCATCAGTTTCTCGCTGTAGAGTAGAAATGCGACACGAGCAGGAGTGCTCTCTCGTCTTCCCCGACCCAGGAACCGAGATGCAGGTGGGAAGGTTATGTTCGAGAACCGCCGCATCGGCCATGCTTTGGAGTGGCTGGTCATTCGGCTTCCGGCCGCGCTTCAACAGTAACGCCCTGCTCAAAGTCGACGCGAGGATCGATCGCTTCCGAGAATTCGCTATCCTCGCCGCAACTCGGCTTGGCCGGAAACTGCCATCAAAGTTCGGCCAAGGCTTTCATGTGTAGAATTCATTCGAACACTTGTGTCTCGCCAGTGAAGATAGCTTGTGCTCCACCTCGTGAGACCTACCAATACGCGTGGGGGATTTTAGCCGAAATACGCGATATACACGGCGTCGCTGGTTCAACGCGCACCTCAGATGGACAGCTCGAACCGTCAGCGACCCCGAGCTGAATCGCTGTACCGGTGTTTGCGCGGAGGCGGAAGTCCGGCAGGGGCTGGGCTCTGGAACCTGCTCATACGTTAAGGAAGGCGAGGCCCCTTAAGCCAGTGAGTATATCACGATCTTAGATCGATATAAACCATCTACTTGCTTGATGAAATGGCTCGCAAACGTGGTAGGCAATTCACAAAGGATCATAATTCGAAGGATATGCTGAGATTGGACAAATATTGCTGAAAACCACCAACGGATCGAACCTTCGGCCGGTGTGGTCGAAGTAGAGGTCGAGCTTCGCTCTTTGATGAGCTTCTCCATTCGCCCCGAGTGCACTAGAGATCCTGCCAGAGCGCCCGTGCCGCCCAACGCTTTTGCTTTGAGTGAAGTCACGGTCTGAAGCGCGGATTAGTCCCTGCGTCACCCACTCGGCTTTGCCACGTGGCCAGTTGTCCCTGGTCGATAACATGAAGTCGCTGAACACACGCGCGTCCTGGCTCCTTTCCCGGACGCCTTGTCCGGGCATACAGATGAAAAGCGGAGGACTGTCTTTGTTAATCGACTATATAATTGTAGGTGGCGGCTCTTCCGGATGCGTCATGGCAAACAGGCTATCGGCCAATGGAAGCCGGGTCCTGCTCATTGAGGCTGGTCCCGACTTTCGCCCTGATGCCATCCCTGATGATATCCTCGATGGCGACCCTACGAGGGCTTACTACAACCCCCGCTACCAGTGGCCGTCGCTCAACGCAACCATAGTGCAGGATGTCAGCAGGCGTACACACTATGAACAAGCCCGGGTCATGGGAGGGGGCTCCAGCATTAATGCTCAAGTAGCTAATCGGGGAGCCCCCGCGGACTATGACGAATGGGCGTCTGGCGGTGCGACGGGCTGGGATTGGGAAGGTGTCCTGCCATATTTCCGCCGACTTGAGTGCGATCTGGATTTTAACAATGAATTTCATGGCAACGACGGCCCACTGCCGATTAGACGCGTGGGGAAAGCAGAATGGTCCGGATTTATTCGCGCCGCTTCCAGCGCATTTGAAGATAGCGGGATACCGTTTCGACCAGACTTTAACGGCGAGTTTGGAGATGGTCACTCAGTTGTTCCATTGACGAACCGCAACCGTCATCGCGTCTCAGCTGCAATGGCTTATTTGTCGAAGAGCGTCCGAGCTCGACCCAACCTGACAATCCTGCCCGAGACGACGGTCGTACGTTTAACCTCTTCGGGACGTCAAATAACTGGCGTCGAGACCGAAAGTGAGACCGGTCGGCACTCATATAGCGCGTCAACGGTTGTCCTATGTGCCGGCGCCATCCATTCGCCGGCCTTGTTGATGCGGTCCGGGATCGGCCCAGCCGAACAGCTGTTAAACGTCGGAATCCCAGTTGTCGCAGATTTAAATGGCGTCGGAAAAAATCTTCAAGAGCACCCGGGCGTCGCCATCTCGGCGTATTTGAGGCAGGACGATCGCATGGCGCCTGTCGCGACCGGCTATATTCAGATGCATGCTCGTTACTCGTCAGGATACGAGGGCTGCCCGTCGAGCGATATGGCCATCTCAGCCCTCGCCAAGTCCGCGTGGCATCCGATTGGTAAACGCCTTGGCACCTTGGCTTTCTGGGTCAACCGCGCCTACTCGACAGGAACGGTTTCGCTCAGGAATTCTTCTCATGCTACTGAGCCGGAGGTGAATTTCAATATGTTGAGCGACAAGCGGGATGGTGAGCGATTAAAGGAGGCGTTTCGGTTCGTAGCACAGCTGCTTCAGCACAAGGCGCTGCTGGCGCTCGCACTTGACCCATTTCCTTCTACCTGGAATGGGCGAGCAAAGCGGATTAGCAAGTACAATCGCCTTAATTTCGGGCTCACTTCGATTGTCGCCACGCTTATGGAAAGTAGCTCGTGGTTGCGTCGAAGCCTCATAAGATCTGTAATCACCGATGGTCATAGCATATCGGACCTCCTCGATAGCGACGAGCTTCTTGGCCACTTTATACGCCAGAATGCCTTTGGAAACTTTCATCCGACTTCAACTTGTCGAATGGGACCTGCTCTGGAACCAACTAGTGTTACGGATCCGTCCGGGCGCGTTCACCAAGTGTCGGGCTTAAGAGTCGCCGACGCATCGGTGATGCCATTCTGCCCTAGAGCAAATACGAACATCCCAACAATCATGGTCGCTGAAAAGATGTCTCACGCCATACTGAATGAGCGCTAATCGAGACGTGGATGCCGTCAGGGGATAGTGGGCGGAGCACTCCCAGACCTTCTGGCGCTTATCCATTGGCTCGCGTTAGTCGGCCCTGCTCGGGAACAAGGCTATGATCGCTGTGCCTAGGCCTTCATGTCCGCGATCTGTTCCCGCTGAGCCTTAGTCTTCAGCTCTGACAAATTGCGGGGGCGTGTCGCTAAATCTGCAATGCTTCGGGCAAGCTGCAGCCCTCCCGTATCAGGATTGGAGGACACGGATGACCTAAGCTTCGAAGCTTCTAGCAGAATTGAAGGAGTCGCCAAATCGTGGGTCTGTCCGATGAGCGAACATGGAAGGATCGTGGAGGGCTCAGGTTCAAGTGAACCAGAGGCACTCCGCAATGCCGTCAGCCTTGGCAATGATGATGGTTGGGCGACTTTGAGTTCGTGCTCATGCAAACCCGACAAGTGAAAGGAGCGCTCAAGGCGATCCCGGTCAAGACGGATCGCCAGGATGCCGAGGTACGTTGGCTTCGCGTGTACGCTGATAGGGCACAAGTCTCTCAGTTTGGCCAAAGGTCATGCAGAACTCTCGGAGTTGCAGCCTTGGCCTCTTCGATCTCTGCTGCAGACAAACGGTCTGCCAACTGGCTTAGGACCGAGCGGGCGATCTCTTCCGGATCCACTGCCGGGTCGCGGTGGACGCCGTCGTGGATCCGATCGAGAAACGAAGTCCGGTTTCTGGCGATGGCGCGGCGGCCGGGGTGCCAACCCTCGTAGTAAAAGCCGCGCAGTAAGGCTGGCAGCTGCGCACCCATGTACACGGCCTCGTCGCGACCCAGGCAGTCGCGCAGGGCGTGCAGCGTCGCAATCAAAGCTAAGAAAACCCGCTCGCGATCATGCCAATGAAGTCTCCACGCCAGATCGCTGACCCAATTCTGGGTCGCCTGCAACGCATAGGTGAGATCATGACTCACGAACATGAGTATTTTTCTGTTCTTGAAGGTTGTCTAAGCGCTGCAAGGAACATGACTACAAACGGCTTCCGTCCGCCTGCCGCCGCGCTATACGCGCGACGCGGGACGGATATAATTTTGCGTGAGTTCTCCCGGCATATCACCCCGAGGTGGTCGTCGCCATGAGTTTAAGCAGCCTGAGAACACCGGACACATTACTGCAACTCTCGGGCGCGCCCGGCGCCATTCCCGGTTTCGACTGACTCGTAATTGCGCAGCATCATTTCCGCGACACTGAAGGCGTGGCGCCCTTCCCGCGAAGTCAGGCGCGCGTCGACGTCGGGATAGATAAAGAAGGGAAGCGAAATTCGGTCGGTCAGACCATTGTGCGCGACCTGATGCGGCGTACTCTTGAAGCGGTCGTCGCTCAAGGCCTGAAGCATATCGCCCAAATTGACTACGAGACTGTCGGGCAGGCTCGGCACTGGCATCCAGCGCCCGCGCAACCACACCTGCAACGACCGGGTGGGGAGTTCCTCCTGTAGTAGCAGCGTGAAGAAGCCACCATCGGTGTGCTTGGCGCACGTGCCGCCGCGAGCTGGATACCGAATTACGCGTTGCTCGAGCGTCGGGGGGCTGAAATACCGTTGGAACCAGCCTCGTTCCAAACCGATCACGTCGGCAAGCGCCGTTCCGAGCTGCGGGACGACTTCGCGGAGCACGGTAGCCTGCAAGGCAAGCAGGCTTCGCGCGAAACCAGGAGCCAAGGCCTCATCCGGAAACAGCGTGATCCCGCCAAACGGACGGCGGTCGCCTTCGTTGTCGATTCCGAGATCGAACACTTCCTTCGGATCGCGGCCGGCGTCGGGATGTAGGATTTCCCCGTGCAATGGACTGTATCCACGGGCGATAGTGGGATAGATCCCTTGAGCTGCGTGACCGAAGCGTTCCTTGACCGACTGTGGCAAAGCAAAGAACCGCCGGGAGGCCTCGATGGCTTGCGCGATCTGCTCCTTCGGAATGCCATGCTCGACAAGGTAGAAGAACCCGTAGTCCTGGCAGGCCATTTGTAGGCGCCGTTGCTCTCCACGTTGCGTTGCATCGGCCCCCAGTTTCGCCAGTGAAATTAGTGGTAGCGCGTCCATAATCGTTCATCCCTTGGTGTTTGGCCTTGTGAGGCGCCTGGAAACTTAGCAGTCCCATCCTTGCCCGTGATGCATCTCCCATCGGCGATGGCTGGACATAAGTATTTTTAACACGCTTTCGGCGACGACAACATCGTGAATCCAATAAGAATGCGCATCGCATTATAAATTGAGAATTACTATTGCTTAACATCTTTGCCTAGAAAGTTTCATATTGACGTATATTAACCGGCGTTTGATATGAGTTTCGGCAAACGAACAAAGACGCTCGCAACACGCCGCAATTTAACCGGAACTCGTTCGATTTTCGCGCCGACTGCGCAAGTTGAACTTCCTAGACCTCTTGCCGGAAGATGAATCCAGCGACGCTCCGTTGAAGCTTCTGATTACCTCTTTGGGCCAGGGTTCCGAAACGCGCGATGCCGGAGCGGATCTGCGCGGGAGTCACACGCGTCCGGGTAGGCGATCCCAGTCGCAGGAGCGGTGTCCCGGGATACTTGCCTGCACGGCGCCAAGGCGGCAAGGATTGCCACCTAGTGATGGCGTTGCGTCGGATTGCGGTCGATACCGACGGGCGGCTTTTGATGGTCAACCTGACGCCGGCCGATATCTCCAACAGCGCCGGCGCAGGTCCATTCTCGCCGGCGTCCGCAAGCGCTGGCCCTGGGTCAAGCACATCGCCGACCGCGATCAGCTCAAGCTCATGGCAAGGGCCGCCTATCTCGACTTCTGCCGCGCCGCTGGGTGATCGAACGCACCTTCGGCTGGATGCCCGGTGGCAACGCCTCGTGCGCGACTACGAGCAGCGCTCGACGTCTCCCAGGCCATGACCCTCGTCGCAACGGGCGGAACTGCTGCAAAGAACCGCTCAACGTCAGTTTCAAGACCGACTCTCAGACTTATTTATCCACACGATATATTTTTAACACGCCGATGAGACTCCGTGGGGTGTCGACTTTTCTCGATTTTACCTCTTTTCGCCGAAAAAATCGATGTGGCGTGCAAACTCTTTCAAGCTCGTAAAAGACACGCGACGAAAGTATCATGTTTGTACTCCACATTGCGCTCGCATAACGATGACGAAATACAAGTTTAAGGTAAAATAACCTCGACAATTGCAATCAGATGCTAGAGCGGTGTGGATTCAGAGCTGCCCAGCAAGCCGCGCAGAGCCGTAGCCTTACACCCCGGCAGTTTCGTGCCCAGTGACAACATTCTGCAAACCACTGCGGAGGAGAGACTGTGGAATATCGGCGGATCAGCGGTTTCGAGGAGCCACCCACCCTTTCTCCAAGAGAAAAGGAATGCATCCTGTGGACGGCGGAAGGGAAATCCTCTTGGGAAATTGGACAAATTTTAGGTATATCCGTAAACACTGTTAACTTCCACATAAAAAACGTAATGAGAAAGCTGGATACATGCAGCAGAACTAGCGCAGCTATAAAAGCGCTACAACTTGGAATTATTCAGTTGTAGATGTCTGCCACGAAATCTATTTCACAAGTATCATGTTCGAAATCACAACCATTATTTCGGAGAAAGCTATTTCCGATCGACAACTTTAACATTGTGGGTAGACGCCTAATACATCTGCAAAGAAGGAGACGTTTGCCCCTCACGTCTCGCGTTGCTTCTTCCTTTGCTTGTCGCGATGTGTGTTCGGTTGCGTTCCGTGAACAGCGGACCACTGCGAGCTCCCACTTTCAGGAAGGTCCGGCAACAACAGCCTGTGGCTCACGGTGTCGTGCCTATACCGGGTTTGTGATCAAGCACTAAGAGCGACCCCTTCTAGATCACCCGCGCACCAGGCAGTGACGCGACACATAATTGGTAATTGGGTCAGCGACCGGCAGCATCTGAAGCGCCAAGCGCTTTTTATGACACTGTCGATCTTTGGATTAACCCGACGGCTGTGCCTGAAGGGACCGCGTTGGGGATGGATGTGACACGTGTCAGTGGAGGTCGGTCGTCCAACGTCAAGTCCACCAGACAACAAGATCTGGTCGCGCAAACCCGAAAAAGCTGTTCAGCACCAGGCGAGGCTTTCCGTTACCTGATTGACCGGTGACCCCGTGAACGAAGCCGCCATCGATCAGGGCGATATCCCCCGCTTTGAGCTCAAATTCGCGACAAGGAAGGCCCTCGAGATAGGCTGCCGAATAGGGATAGCCAGTGGTCTCCACACCCTGCGCTATTCGGTCCGCAACTGTCGGTTTATGGCTCCAGAGCCTCAGATTGCCGCCTTCCTCCGGCATGCTGGGATAGAAGTTGAGTGCTGCGACAGTGTTTTGCGCCACCGAAGAAAGCTCATAACCGTCCCCAGCACGCAAGACTTGAGCGACATCGTCGTGGGGATCCAAGGAAAATGTGCCGCTGCCGGACCAGCTGATAGCACGACAAACATTGGCCTGACCGTGTTCTGAACGGGCCAGTCGCAATTCAATGCCCTGGTTGTCAAGCTCGCGCTTCAACGCGCCGAATATTGCTCGGACCGGGTCAACCAAATTCTTAAAGAGGGCCTCCACGTACGGTCGCGCATTTTCGGCCTCTGCAAAATACGTGGCTGCGTCCTTCCTGTAGTGCGATGCGCCGACATATTGTCCGGGCACTCCATCTTTTCGTTCCTTGAGACCGGTGCTGCCACTGAAGTTGGCGGTGATCTCCTCGGCGACCTCAGTGCTGAAAGCTTGCTTCATGTGCAGAGCGGTGGTCTCGCCTTTCATGACTGAGATGATGTCAGCAGTGCTGATGGAGCCGGTGCGTTCTCTGACAGAAACTGGAGAGATGGCCGGCGGTTGAGATATCTGACTAGACATTGTCTTGCTCCTGTAGTGCGTGATCAAGGACGGCGATGCCGTGATCGAGCTCGTCATCGGTGATGGTTATCGGCGGGAGAACTTTGATAACGTCGCGATCTGGCCCTGAGGATTCGATAAGCAGACCGTTTTCGAACGCGATATCGTGTACACGGCTCACAGCGGCCGATGAACTGCACTTGAGGCCGGCCATCAGACCGCGGCCGCGCTTCTGTTCAATGCACTTGGGAAACTTAGCGACAAGGCGGTCAAGGTGCGCTTGCAGCTTGACCGCTGTCCGCTCGACGCCAGCAGTAAACCGGAGGTCCGACCACATTTTGCACATGGCCCCTGCCGTCACGAAGGCGAAATTGTTGCCTCTGAAAGTCCCGCTATGTTCTCCGGGTTTCCAAATGTCCAGGTCGGGTCTAATCAGAACAATGGACAACGGACTACCTGAACCGCTTAGGGACTTGGAAAGAGTCACTATATCAGGTTCGATTTTTGCGAACTCGAACGAGAAGAAATCACCGGTCCGACCCGATCCTGCCTGAATGTCGTCAACGATGAAAACAATGCCGTGCTTGCGGCAGATGCGCTGAATTTCTGTGAGCCAAGCTGCGGATGCGGTGTTCATGCCGCCTTCTGCCTGGATAGGCTCCAAAATGATTGCGGCAGGTTTTTCTATGCCGCTTCCCGGATCGCTCAAAACGCAGTCGATGTAACTCGCAGAATCGAAAGCCTGGTTTGCATAGCCGTCATAAGGCACGCGGATCACATCGTGGCGTGCGACGCCTCCCAGCTCTCTCGTAGACGCCGAGCCCGACACGGCCAGGGAGCCAAGCGACATGCCATGGTATGAGTTTGTGAAGGCCATGACACTTGAGCGACCGGTATATTTTCGCGCCAGGGCCAGTGCCGCTTCGTTGGCGTTTGTGCCGGTCGGCCCAGGAAACTGTATCTTGTACGAAAGGCCTCTGGGCTTCAGGATCGATTCGACAAGCGCTTCAATGAAGTCACGCTTTGCCGCCGTATACATGTCCAGCGACAGAAGAATGTTATCACCGATCATATATTCTATTGCTGGGGCAATGATAGTTGGGTTGTTATGTCCGTAGTTAAGTGCGCCAGACCCCACAATGAAGTCGATATGAGGCTTACCGGACTCATCCCAGATTGTCGCCCCGAGAGCTTTCGTAAATACTGTCGGAAACGACCGGCAATAACGACGAACGTTAGATTCATACGTGGCGAAAGCGTCGGTATTCATGATGAGTCCCTGATCTAGCCGAGCGTCAATGAGAGAGTGGGTTGACGCGAACTTGTCTAAGGTTTTCGGCTGAACGCCGAAACTACGGCATTTGGTAGTTGACGCATTTGCCTGCGAGAACTCCCTAAAAGTCGGCTCTGGTATCGAGGCAGACCTCCACATGGGCTGGCCCTGCCGGTTGACGCCGACGCTAATAAATCAGGGAATTCACGGCCCAAAATGCCTGGGAACGAACCTGCTGGTATTACGTCGTGGCGATGGTCTTGCAGCATCAAGCCGGTGGCGCCTTACGGAAGATGCGCTTTGCTATCCCGGAAGGGGCAGGCATAGCGGTTTGCGGGTCGTTGACCTCATGCTGACAGAGGAGTGGCGACCATGATCTGTGCCCACGCAAACGCCCCCACGGCAGAGCGGACGCCCGAACAGAAGAACGCAATTAGCGGTGGCTAGGACGACCAAAAAGGCCCGGGCCGACTGCTTCGGCACTGAACTGATCGAGAGTCTGCGCCAGGCAGTTGCGTGAAAACATGCCTAGCTGCCGCTGCACGCCATCCAAATCGACCCGACGTCGCCGGCGTCAAGTCGGTCCGCAAGATGGTAGTCACTGGAGTTCAAGCGCCGGTTCCGCATTCCGGCTTCGACAATAGGGGTTGGAAACAGGGCCGCCGGACACCGGACTTTGCGGCAGCTGCGCACATCAGACGCCGCTTCCGGAACGCTCCCACCTTAGCTCATGGGAATTCCAGTTGGTGCATATCGCCTGCAGGGCAGCATGGCGTAGCGCATCTGTCGCGCGTCAGCCATTGCGGAAGGCGTAACCATACCCGTTGATCGCAGGCGCGCCGCCGAGATGCGCGTAGAGGATCTTAGACCCCTCTGGAAAGAAGCCTCTCTTCACGAGGTTGCCCCGAAGTTATAGGAACCTGTGCTTTATCTTGTCACGGCGCCTCAAGGGAGGAGCATTGCCATCCCGAGCATTTGATTGCGCTGGCGTACATCTGAAGATTCATTCCTCACCTCATCACTGTCTGATGACTGGAATTGAACTTTCTGGGAGCTAACGAAAAGCTCAGCCCTTTGCTCGCCGCGAACGCCGCTGGACCGCCAGATTAGAAATAGAAGGTTTGCAAAATAGGCCACCTGGAGAATCAGCCAAAAGGCCAGCGTCGTGAAGACGGCCAGACGGATGGAATCCGACGCGAAGTAAACCGTCACAGCGTTGCCGCACAGGACCATCCCCAGGAGCCGATAAAAGATGATTAAGCGCAAATGCCGTTCTCCTGATTTTCTCTCGTCAATCATGCAGCTCAGGCCGAGATCTAGTCGGCCGCGACATGAGTCTGGCAGTTCTTTGGGCAGACACGGCCGCAGGCTCCGCAGCCAATGCATCGGCCAGCATGGTCCACCACCATGATCATGCGATTGAGCTCACCATCAAAGTCGTCGTCACGGCCGTCGCAGGCGCCGAGGATTTCACCCGCGTCATCTACGCCGTAAAGGTGCATGACCTCCCGCGAGCAGACCTTGAAACAGCGCCCACAGCCGATGCAGATCTTGCCATCTATAGTCGTTAGATATTCCGGCATCCATATGGAGCCGTCGCGGGTGATGAATTGGCCCTTCATCGTAAAGTCTTCATTTTCGTGAGCTCTCTCCTGGCACCATGCAACTCCGCATAAACGGCGTGCGCTTTCTCGGCCACTTCCTCTATCTCAGTCCATTTCACCGGAAGACCCTCGGCAAGGTCGCGCAAGTTCGTCTTAGCAATTGCTGCACGCAGTTGAAGCTTTCGGACCTTTTTCACCATCTCATCCAAGTTTGACATGATCCTTCCTTGAAAATCGGTCTTTTCACGCTCGCACGACGTGGCAATAGGCATAGCTGCAGTCGCATCATCGACCAGTTTGGTTCCGGAATCCGCGACTCTCCGGACAGTCTCGAACCCCAACCGGCGGACGCCTGGACAGAACGAGCAACTGTCCGCCCGCGAAAAGCACGCGCCCGAAGCCCAGAATTCACCTTGCGGGCACTTCATCAGGCCTGAGCAAACCCCGCTACGGTGAAAACGTAGAGCCTCCATCAGGGACCGATCCGGATCGCACATGATTGGATCTTCCTCCGCAGTTCCTTGGTGACGGGAAAGCCGCCAGCAGCTCGGTCCCCGATTTAGCATCGGATAAGCCGCAGGAGGCATTGGTCAAACAGGGGCAAGACGCTCACCGTCCTTGTTGACGGCAGGCCACGCGCTGCGTGAGAAATTTCGTTTCCTCAATTCCAGTCCTCGTCCGCAACGGAGGATTTCTGCTTTCGGGTACGCCGAGTTCGGGCACACCTGCGCAACCGGCGGCTGGCGTGGGAAGCGCGATTCCCCGCAATTGACGTCTTCGTGGCCGATCTCGAACACGCCCTGGACTGTGATGCCTTCCAAGACATGCCAAATTCGGCTCGAACTTCTCTTCCGCGCCGTATCCGCTTGTTGGTCACTAATGTCTGAGCCTTTACTTGCAGCAAACGATCCCCCCTCTGCTGCCTCGGCATACTTCCTGCGGGCGCGCCGCCGCAGAAAATTGACCAGGTTCAATTCCACGTGTTGTTCCTTTGTGATCTTTGCTCATCAGGCGGCTGCGCTTTGACTTTCCGGAGCGTTATTTTGCGGAACCACGCAGAGATCCGCGTAACAGGCGTTCTCACCCGTGTAGTTGGCCAAGGCTTGGAGCAAGGGGGTAAGGTAGTACTGTTTGATGTGGTCCGGCATTGGCTCCGGAAAATCGAGCGATTTCAGCGCAACCTCGATCAGCTCGATAGCGCGAACCTTGTTGCCACACTCATAGTGGTACTGAGCGACTGGAACGTACCAAACGAATTTAAGGGGGCCGTCGTTTTCTGGAGAACTCAGTGCCAAGATCTGTTCAGACAGCTCTTTGCCCATCGCGAAGCGCTCAGCATGGGGAAGATGCGAGTTGTTCCTCGATGGATCGAAGAGTTGCTTCAGGGCCATCACCATCCAGGACACGGCCTCAAACTTCTTGTCGATAGCATCGTCGACCAATTGGCGCATAACTGGCAAGCCGGTCTCCATGTCGCGCATCTTGTGCAGCAGAAGATCCACATGAGTATGCCGGAACCCGTAATTGTCTGGCATTAAGGCTAGGCCTCCTTCGACGGCCGAGAGCGCCGCCTTCCAATCCTCCGCCTGCATGGCCGGCTGGAGTTCGGCGTATATCGGTTCGGTCAGCGCCAGTTCGCGCGCTGTGCGCTGATTCCTAGCGATCCGCCCTGTGTCGGCGGCTTTCGCTTCATCGCTGCTGCGCCAGCTTCCCTCTATAACTCTGGGTAAAACGTCATCGAGATCCACCGGGTGTCCGATGAATGCGATGCGGCCGTCGCGGTCCACCAGGAACGAGGCAGGAATCCCGAGAGAAGAACTCGCCTTCATCCATAGTCTGTTCATTTCGCCTGTGTAATCGAACGCGATCCGATAATTTAGATTGGGGAACCTCTGAATCAGCCAAGCATCCAAGCTCGTCCGCGTCTCCTCCGCGGTTGGGCCCTCCTCGCTAGCTGCGACTCCGACGACCTCAAATCCGCTGTCCTGATATTTCTCTTGCAGCTGCATCAGATGGGGCATCGCCGCCACACAAGGTCCGTACCCAGTCGCCCAAAACTCAACAAGGTACACCTTGCCGGGTTGGAAGTTCGTGAGGGGCTTGCCACGCAGCCAGCCGTTGACTTTGATCGGAGGAGCCGGGGACTCAATACGCAACACCATGTTCTTCTCCAAAGCTTGTCCCCACCTTGTTGGCGTCGATGAGCGATCCGGCTTAGAACGGAACACACCGGAGGCCATCACTCCTGTTGCGTGTTCTCACGCGGGTCAGCTCAGTCACCATCGCCGCACCTCAACTTGCAAAGGCCGTGCCAGCGCGCCTGGCGCGCAGCAAATGCTTTATTCGCTTCAAAAGTCCAACAGGCCCAAGAGGCCGGTTGTTTCGAACCCGACATGTTTTCTGCCGGCTGTAAGTTTTTGGACACGCATCACTCATGCGTCAGTCGATTTTGGACAGCGGAGGCGTTCGCTGTATTGCCGGCGGTAGATTGGCCTCGGCTCGTCGAGCAGCAGCACCCGGCGCCCACTCGAACAACTGGTACCCCACGACTGGCTCGCGCGTGCGACTGACTGCCGGCCGGCTCATGGCTGACCTCTTCTCCTAGAGCCCGGCCCATGAGGGGCCAGGGGCATCGAGTTCGAGCTGCCGCGGGTGCTGCGTATGCTGTTTTTCTAGGCGTCGGACGCCGCATGCACGTCCCATATTTTCATGACCGAGCTCGGGAAGGTTGCTGGTAGTACACAGTACAGGCATTCGCCTCTGCTCCCGCAGGGACGGTCAGCGCCCCAGCCGGGTTCCGGGGTTCCTTAAACTAATCCCAATCACTTGCCTCACCCGACGCAGCCCCGACACGCATCGCAACGGGCGGGAGCCGTTCACTCCACCGACCCATCCATGGGCGTCACGCCCACTGCGCAATTCGGAGTGAGCGACGTAACACGATCTTTACGGCCGTAGGGTGAATGCACCCTCGCAGAATTATGCAGTGCGCCGGTTCAGTCACCATGACTTGGGAGAAGGCTTCGGCCGCTGCAGCGAAGGCCAGATCATTCCTTAGATACCGCCGCCGAGGAGGAGTCTGCGGGTCATATCCCGCTGCCCATCTTCTGCGACGGCGTCGGAACAGCTCTCGACGGAGGTAGGGCAGATGAAGTCAGGAGGCTCGGGATTGACGCGCGGCGCGCTTTCCATAAGGCTATCAAAGATGCGTCGCGCTCGCCAGGCCAGCAGAGTTAGATTCGGATCAGCCAGCCCGCCCTGCCCGACGTTCGCATTGTGTACGAAGATGCGCCTGTCACGCGGTCCGTCCCAGAACACAGAAAAGTCTTCCCGAATTGCCAATTCGTTGTCGATCGTTTCCAGCCGATGCGCGATCGGTTCCAAGAAGCCGGGCACCGCGTTCTCGTAACCGGTGGCAAGGATGACGATGTCGGCGGTGACTTCTTCGACCTCCTCCACCTCGTGCTGCAGGGTGAGCCTGTGACCCGCGCCCACGTTGATGCAGTGCGAGACGGTGCAGCCCGGCTGCAGTGTGATCTCGCATCGGTTTGGCTCGAGAAATGCATGGCGGTACAGCGCCTGATACACCGCGCGCAGTGCGTTTTCCGAAATGCCCTCCGAGGCAAGCATGAAGCGCCGAAGCAACAGTCTGCGCTGCGACTCGCTCATCGCCACGAAACGATCCGAAAGGCAGGGCGTGAACAGCTCGTTTGTGAACGGGCTGTTGTCGATGGCCAGGTAGCTTTCGCTTTGCGAGACCCAAGTGATCGAAGCAGGCCACTGTTCATTCGGACGGCCGACAAGATGCAACAGCACCTCCGCTCCCGACTGTCCCCCGCCCACCACGCAGACATGCTTTTTGTGCACCTCAGGATGGATGTGCAGTATCTCAGATGAGTGGAACAGGTTGGGTCCAGTCCAGCCCTGAAACTGAGATGGGATTTGCGGCTGTCTGCCAATGCCGACTACGACGTTTCTGGCGCCGCGAACCGCGTTGTCCGTCCGCACCCGAAACTCTCCGTCAAAGCGGATCTCGCGCACCGTCTCACCGCCGCGGACAAGGGGGTTCCTGTGGAAAGCCCAGTTCAGGTATTGCTCGAACTCAGCTCTGAGCGCGGCCTCGAACTGTGCATTTAGGAAGTGGTACAGACGCCCGTTCTCGTGCAGGTAGTTTACGAAAGTGTAGGCTGATCGCGGATTCACCAGCGTGATCAGGTCCTTGAAGTGGCTGACCTGGAGCTCCGTGGAATCGAAAGCGCTGCCTGGATGCCAGTGGAAGTCGACTTGCCGATCCAGGAACAGCGCCCCGTGCCCGATTTCCTCGTGTATTTGACACGCGAGGCTAAGATTGGACGGACCGGCACCTACGCCAATGCAAGAGAGCTCCACTTATCTTGCTCCTACAGGTTTCGCAACTGCGCGTGTTCGGGGCGAATATCGGCCCCATCGGCACTGGGCTGACGCTCCGCGCGGGCACTCTGGACCTGGGAGGCGCATGGATCCCAGCCAAGTGATGAGATCGACACTCATGTCGAGGGCGTGTGGGCATGGGCGGGATCGACTTATCTCCGTCCGGTTCGATGATCGCGTCTCGGTCAGCGAGATGCCCTCCAACCCCATTGCGTGTTTGATCGTGCGCATTCGCCCACCTTCAACATGGTGCGCCGACCTTTGACCGGAATAGGGATCAGCGAAGACGCGGTCACGCATGCGGCGAAGCCTTCTTCCGTGAGCCTTATCATAGGAGGACATCCATTGATGTGTTCGGAAGAACTCCTGCACCTAACGTGCCAGAAGCAAATTATCGTGAAAGCAATGGGGAGCGGGTTTGTGATCCTGTCGGGTATCCGACATTGAGGGAAACCTGGCGCCCGCTGCACGTCGCCGTCCTCTCGGGCCGGTGGACTAAGAGCAGTTCCGCACCCGAAAAACTACACGTAGGTCGGGCAACCGCTGGCCTGCCCATGGGGGGACATCCGCTGATGTTCGGAAGGTCCGCTGCATCGAACGTGGCCACAAGCTAACTACCATTAAAACAACGGGCAGCAGGTTTGCAATCCTGTCGGGTGCCGAATCCAAGGGGTAACCTTGCAACGGCAGCGGATTGCCTAATGGCCGCGCCGTCGGCATTCGATCAAAGCAAGCTTATGCTGGCGCGCGAAGAAGCCGACCCGCGCGCCGTTGGTAGCTGTGCTAAGGGGAGTGCCGTGCGCTCGAAGAATGCTGTAAAAGCAGAGATACGAGAGATCCGCGATCGCATGACCGGAGGGCAATTGCCGGATTCCGGACGCCACAGCTAAAAAGCGTCGGGCTCGGTCGAGCTGGTGCTGGGCGACGAAGCCGTCCCGACCTGGGGCCGGGCGCGCCTTGCCGTCGTTTCGCGTGCTGGTGCGTTCAACGCAATCGCTGCTCGATCGCTTTGAGCCGCTTTCCGGTTTCACCGTGATCGACGGTGTGCCCGGTCAAGACAGCCGTCGCTGCTCGCCTGGCCCCGTTCTTGCACGCGTCTCACGACGCCCAAAGCCGCTTGGCACCCTCAGGTCAATCGCAAGGGGAGGCTTTGGGCGACATCCACTGACCGATTAAATGCCGGAGCGACGCAGGCGGCATCCCTTCTGCGATTAATCACCTTCGCCGAGAATCCCATCCAGAGCGTTGAGAAGTTCGGACCGGCTCGAATTTACAGGAATAGTAGATCATCTACCGTTGCGGCGGGTCTCGACGAGATCGTTGCGCGAATTGGAATGGGTCCGGTTCGGTTCTTGATCGCAGTTGATGGCCCGCATTCATATCGTAGATGGGCTTCATCGAAACGATCGATTTTACGAATAGTAACGAACATGAAAAAGCGCTGCTCGGGACGTTTTGAGGACGATCAGCGGCATGAAGTACAGAGCGGACATCAGCGGTCTACGGGCCGTCGCCGTTGTTCCTGTTGTCCTATATCATGCTGGCTTTTCAGCAGTCAGCGGCGGGTTCGTTGGGGTCGACGTCTTCTTTGTGATCTCCGGCTTCCTGATAACGTCCGACATCATCGAGCGGACAGACAGAGGCGAATTCTCGCTGCTGGACTTCTATCACCGCCGCGTTCGACGGATTCTCCCCGCCCTCTTCGCGATGCTCGCCGCCTGTTTTTGCGATGGCGTGGTTTGTGCTGCCGCCGGGAGAGTTCATTGGGTTCGGCAACAGCGCCATCGCCGCCGCGGTTTCCGCCAGCAACTTCTTTTTTTACCGCAACACCAACTATTTCACTGAAGCCGCGAACTCGCTCCCGCTCCTGCACCACGGTCGCTGGCCGTCGAGGAGCAGTTTTACTTGCTGTGGCTTTGGCAGTCATACTCATGATGCGATGACTGAGACCGCGGGCGTCAATCATCGTCGCAGCGCTATTCCTCATGTCCATCTACGCCGCTCAGCACTGGCTCCAGAGCGACCCGCCCTTTGTATTTTACATGCTTCCGATGCGCGCTTGGGAACTGCTCGCGGGCCGGCTGATCGCGCTGCGTGTGGCTAAGGCAATGAAGCCAAACCAAACGATTGCGGAATTCCTCGCTGCCTCAGGTCTGGCGCTCATCACCGCTTCACTCTTCCTGATCGATGAAGATACGCCATTTCCTGACCTCTATGCGCTTGCTCCCTGCATTGGAGCAGCGCTCATCATCGCCGCCGGCTTTCACCGCGAAACAACAGTCGCAAGGGCGCTGTCGATCGGGCCTGCCGCCTTCATCGGCCTCACATCCTACTCGCTCTACCTCTGGCACTGGCCGTTGCTGGTCTTTGCTGGCATCTATCGAAATCGCGAATTGTTCGTCTCTGAACGTGTCGCCGTCGTAATGGCCGCTCTGCTCGTTTCTGCCCTCTCATGGCGCTTTGTCGAGCGCCCGTTTCGCCGTAGAGCCACAGGCTGGACGTGAATGGTAACGGCCGTCGGCACTATGGCTGCCGCGTGCTGTCTTCCGTGGCTATCATCAACAGCTCCGGCTTCCCCAGCCGGGGTCCTGACGGCGGCCCGTCTGTTCAAGCGCTCAAAGCGGAAACAGCCAAGTTCGAAGCATCTCCCTGTCTCGAGCGTGGCGGGCTCATCCCCAAAACGGGCGAATGCCTCCTCGGCTCCGGCAATATCGCTCCGACGATCGTTTTGTGGGGCGATTCTCAGGCTGCCCATCTTGCCCCTTCTTTAAGCGAGGCCGCCCGGACCACAGGCGTGCGCGTCAGACAGATCACAAAAGCAGGATGCGCTCCTTTCCCCAACATGACGATGCTTCCCGCCAGTCCATTCACAGCGGATTGCCCGGCCTTCAATTCGTCTGCGCTCCAATCGGTGCTTGCCGATCGCAACGTCACACTCGTGATCCTGGCAGGCCGCTGGAACACCTACTCGGGGCGTGGAGGCAGCTTCCTTTCGAAGGATGGAAGCTGGCCTTCGCAGGAGGCTTCCAAAGCGAACTTCACGTCCGCCATTAAAGAGACCGCGGCCCCACTCGCGACCCGTGGCATCAAGACCGCCGTGGTTGGACCAGCCCCAGAACCGCCCACCGATGTGCCGACTTGCCTTATCCGTGCGGACTTCATGAATGGCGATGCGCCGTGCTCCACCATGCCGGCCGAGAGGTCTTGGCAGAACAATCAAATCCTCGCGGATCTGCTGCCACGAACCGTACAATTCGTCCCCATAGTTCCCAGCTCTGTGTGGGCATGAAAAGTGCCCCTGAAATCAGGTGAAGACGTCTTCTACCTTGACGCGATCCACCTTTCGCGGGCGAGCCGACATATCCTCGCCCCCATTTTCGCCAAGGTCATCTCTTCGCCAGCCATGGATCTGGACTAAGGCAGGCTGGAAAGGATCGCGCATGGCCGCGGTGCAGCGCGGGCTAACCCTCAGCAAGGACTGCAGCGAAGTATTCGTCATGGTATCTCCCGTCAGTGCTCAAATCTGCAGCCACGACCTTGAGCCTAATTGATTGGGGTCCAACCGGCAGAGTTATGCGGCTCGACAGCACCGCACCGCCGCACCCATCCATGCCCAATTACCAGCAGCTTTCTGTGGACGCAGGTGCGGGTATGGTTCGAGTTCCCGTGCGCGCGCAGAAAGTGGGCGCGGACGACAACCAACTATGCCCGCGGCCGCCTCAAACGGGTCGAGTCCACCTTCAGCTGCTCGAACTCACCCGCATTGAGCTATGTGGAGCACGCAGCGGCGCTATTGCCCCTGACAACTGGGCCAGCCGTGGAACAGTGGTAGGGCATGGTCCGCCACGGCGGGTGCTGGCCGGCGGCAACGGCTCCGAACCTAGGGCTGCCGCGCTGACACGCCTCTCCTCCTCGACTTACGCCAACCTACGAAGCCGTGCTTTGATTGCGTCGAGCAGCGTCCCTGCGGGCCCTTGGTCTCCGCGCCGAATCATCTCCGGCGAGCAGAACCCTAGCAGCAACTGAAGAAGGGGGCATATTCCCGGCCGCGTCGCGTGCAGATTGGCTCCGAGGAGCTTCGCGCCGTCGCGATGTTTCTCCCGATGGCATCAGGTCACCCAGGGGAGTAAAGCTTTGAACGGCATGGGTGCAACTCCGGAACGAGTCAGCGCGCCAAAAACAGTGGCAATGTCGGCTTCTCAAAGATCCATCTCGTCGCGCCGCCAAAGAGCCGCTCACGCAGCCGACGGTTGCCATAAGCGCCCATGACTATCATGTCGGCAGAAATGTCGATTGCGTGCTGCGCAAGCACCGTGGCCGCCGGTTTGCCAGCACTTGGCAGTAGGTCAACCGACACCCGAGCACCGTGCCGAGTGAGATAGGCAGCGATGTTGGCTCCAGGCTCCGCGCCGTTCCCGTTATAGTTCGCCTTCGGATCGACCAGGGCAACACGAACTTCCTCAGCAGCGCATAAGACACCCAGCGCTTCACGAACCGCACGGGACGCTTCGACTCGCGAATCCCAACCGACCAGGACGCGCTTTGGCCATAGGGTCGCCTCAGCGCCCTTCGGCACAACGAGCACCGGCCTTCCCGTATCGAACAAGCAGCCGTTGACAACAAGAGGTCCGAGATTCTCGTCATTGAGGAGACACGGTCCGATGATCGTGAGGTCTGCGCAGAGCACGCGCTGTCGTGCTACTTCACCGAGGCTGGCCGGATCGCAATAATCGGTGTCAACGTCATAGGAAAGGCACATCGCTCTTAATAGTCTTTGGATATCTTTGGAGCGCTTTGCCAGTCTTGCCACGTCCTGTGTAAATCGATCGATTTGCCGAAACCGGTCATTCAATCTGGCAATTGCCTGTCCACGTCCTCCAGGCCACTCGGGGACACCATCTCCGATCGACGGATACGACATAAGGAGCATCGGAGGCGTTACAACCAGTACGGAAAGGTGCGCTCCGACTTCGGCACACAAGCCGGCGGCAGTTCTGACGTCCTGATCGGAATCGTCAGCGCCGGTCACACAGAGTACGCTTTTAAAAGCCATTTGCCTGCTTCTCCTGAGTATTCGTTTAGGGGCGTTTCAGGCCGCAAGACCGGCTCACCGCGCGAGGGAAGGGAGTGGCACCACACCCGCACTTGATTCAGTCGTCCGGCTTCTCGATCGAGTAGCCGGCCGACCTGACGGTGCGAATGAGGCTGCCGGGCGAAGCCGTTTTCAGGGCTTTTCTGATCCGGCTGATATGGACATCGACGGTGCGTGGACCGACATGGATGTTGGACGGCCAGGCCGCGCCGATAAGTTCGTCCCGGCTGAAGACCTTCCCGGGAGCTTCAATCATAAGCCGCAGCACGTTGAACTCGATGGGTCCGAGGTGGATGTCGTGGCCATTGCCGCGAACCCGGTGGGCGTCGAGCTTCATCTCGAGGCCGCCACAAGAGAGCCAGCCGCCGTTTTCAAGACCATTCGCACCCCGCTTGGTCAGCGACAGCCTCGCGCGTAGACAGTCGAGCAGCTTGGCCGGGGCGATCGGCCGCACAAAGCTCTCGTCAATGCCAGCCTTCAGGAGATCGAGGTGCTGGTTCTCGGCGCCGGGCGCGATCAGGGCAATAATCGGCAGCCCGCCGGTCCGGGGCTCCCGCTTGAGCCGGGCGCAGATTGCAGACCCGGTTATGCTCGCTGGCCCGCAGTCCAGCACCACGGCCTTGAATTCCCGTTCGTCGGCCAATGCAAGCGCTTCCTTGGCGCCGCCTGCCGGCTCACTGGCGAAGCCGTCCACCTCCAGTATGTGGCTCAGGAACAGATAGAACTCGGTATCATGCGAACAGATCAGGACAAGTGGCTTCATCGGCGCTACCTCAAGAGCCCCATCGGCCCGGACCGCGTCGGCTGCGCAGGCTGGCCATCGCGGCTGCTCAAGACTTGTCATGACCCCTTCGCTCGACACCTGCTCTCATCACGCGCGCGCTACCTCGGGATAGGTTTCGATGGCTGCGATTGCGTCGCCGACCAGTTTCGTGCCGGCCTCGGCGAGCTTCCGGAACGTCTCGAAGCCGAACCGGTGGACGTCGCGCAGCGACTTCGAGAGAGCGACCAACCGCCCGGCCGTGAAAAGCACGCGCCCAAAGCCTTCATGGCTCAGCTCCATCATCGGCGATGCCATCAGGCCGCAACGCTCCTCGATCGCAAGCCCAACGGCGGCGTAAAACATATCAAGCCTCCACAGCACGTCCGGATCGGGATCGCCGATGATCGGGATTGCACGGCGCTGTTCCTTAGTGATGATGAAGGCGGCCAGCAGCTCGGTGTCCGCTTTGCCTTCCCAAGCCCCGTAGGAGTCCTGAGCACGGATTAGCCGCACGAGGCATTTGAGAAACGGGCTGGCAAGCGCGATCTCGTCCTCGGCGACAGCAGGGCTAACGGCAGGGTCGGACATGTCGCCTTCTCCTCATTTCAGTCGTCTTCCTCGAAGGACGGCTTCTTTTCCGCGACACCTGCCTCAGCCAGCACCTTGCGCAGCCATGGGGGAGGACACGTCCTGAGCATCATCTGCGTACGCAACAGCACCTCCTGGATACTCTGAGGCTGCCGCACCTTGATCGGATGGATCTTTGCCGAAACAAGCTTGGCTGCCGAAGGTCCGCCGATCGCCAGACAAAACAGGAGGTGGCAGCCCTTCAGCGCTTCCACCTTCGGTGCGATGCGGTCATCCCCCTCGGTCCGATGTTTCCCCCTTTCGTCGGAGACGTCGTCGAAGGCCAAGGCTTCCACGAGGTTCCACTCCTCGCGCCTCACATCGTAGATGACAAAGCGCTTGGCCGACCCGAAATGTGCATTGAGCTCCTTCATGTCTTGGGTTGCGATTGCCACGCGCAAAGCGCCTGCTTGTCGTTTACGCATCGGACCTTGAACCTCGTCAGTGACGAGCGAGAGGCGACGAACGGGGCCCACCTGGCGTTTCCCGCTTGCGGAATGGATCAAGTTCCTCAGGCGTCGGCGCATGCCGGTCGGCTTGGAACATGTTGGCAACCTCGAAAACCAGATCACGGGTCCCTTGATAGAGGATTGAGAGCTTGTGCTGGCTGCCGAGCCGGTCGAAGACGGGGAAGCCGACGCGCATGAGCGGAATGCCAAGGCGATGCGACGCCTGGCGTCCATGGGAATGGGTGACCAGAAGATCAGCGCCGCCGGCAAGCGTTTCCAAATCGCCGAGATCGCCGATCTGAATCGACTCCGCCGGTACCTTTTCCAGAATTTCCGACATATCGGTCGTCGTGACCGCCGCCGTGATTTCGGAGCCCATGTCCACGAAGAAGGTTGCGTATTGGTAGAGTTGGTCTGGTTCAGCAGCGATCGCAATTTTCTTGCCTCCGAAATGGAAATGTCCGTCGAGCAACGCATCCTGCAATTGCGCCCGCCGACGGCACACGCCTGCCAGCACAGGCTCGCCAGAAATCCTGGACAGCAGGGAAACAAACTGATCGGCGTCCTTCAATCCGGTCAGTGACTCGAACAGCACGTAAGGGACGCCGGTCACCTTGTGCAGCACCTCGGCCGGCCGGCGCATATGCTCGCAGATGGCAATGCAGTGCTCGGCCGCGCCGAGCTCGCGGATGTCCTCGACGCTCGTACCGCCATAGGTGGTCGGGACCCAGTGGTCTGGTACAGTACCGTCAAGCGAGCCTGAGAGGTCCGGCAAAATCACCGGGTGCAGCCCAAAGCTTTCAACCATCTCGCGCAAATGCTCGATGTCAGCCACAGTGAGGTTCCAGCCGGGCAGGATTGCGATCTTCTTTGACTGGCGCGCCCGCTCGCCAGGCCGCGTAATGCCTTCGATCATCGCGGTGACAGCCTTGGACCAGCCCTCTTCGAGGGCGCCGCTGAAATCCGGCGTGTTGGCCAGCACAATCTCCGTACCCGCGAGTTCTTCCGCCCGTTTCAGCCTGATGTCGGCGATGTCGCCTGCGGAATCTTCGCCACGGGTTTCCACCAGGGCCGTCGTGCAGACCCCGATCAGCTTTGGCTTCGTGCGAGTCTTGAGATTGAGGATCGCCTCTTCCAGATTGTCTGACCCGCCGAGGATGGTTGTCACTTCATCCATCGCGGTGGTCTGTAGGGGAATCGTTTCCTTGAAATGCCGCACGAAGAGCACGAGCGCGAAGCTGGTGCAGCCTTGAGTGCCGTGGAACAGCGGCACTGCGCCGTCGATCCCGAGAAAGGCCAAGGCGGCACCCAGCGGCTGTGACGATTTCAGCGGATTGACCGAAGCTGATTTAGTCTGGGAAACGACGCGGCTCATCGGATTTCCTCAACGCTCGCCGAAATCGTCGGCGTCGTGCCGGCGAATTCCTGGGCAGAGTGCACCGTCGCGGTCTCGTTCTTCGTGCTCGGCTGTTCGTCCTTCACACCAGGCTGGCAATCCCACGGGGCCCGCTCCCGCACCTGGGACCAGATCGGGTTTTGAATGGCGAGGTCGATCTGGCGTACGAGTTCCACCATGCCGTCATAACCAGCGTATGGGTGTTGGCGCTCCTGGTTGATGTCGAGCCAGGGCGTCTTGGCCTTGAGCGCGACGAATTGCGTGCGCCCGCCCGACAGCATGATATCGGCCTTGCCTTCTGAGAGCATGGCGTAAAGGTCGCGCGCTGCCATCTGCTCGAACAAGTGGTTGTCGTCCTTGAGGATCTGTTTGATGCGCTCCTTGTCTTCGACCGTGGATTTCTTGACCGAGGTGCCGACGATCTCCATCCCGATCTCCATCAGCGCGTGGACGACCGACCAGGACTTGACACCACCCGTGTTGAGCAGCACGCGCTTGCCTTGAAGGCGGGCTCGGTAGACCTCGAGTTTGTTCCATGCAATCGCCTCCTGATCGGCGATCAGCGTCTCTGTGCGGCCTAGGATCTCCGGATCGGCGCCCTTCCTCACCAGCAGCCTAGCAATGTCGCGGAGTGCTTGCGACGTGTCGGAGATGCCGTAGAAGGAGCCCTCGAAGAAAGGGATGTCCCAGCGCTCGTCCATCTTGCGGGCTAGATTGATGAGGGACGTCGAGCACACCACCATAGCCGCCCGGGCGCGGTGCGCGGAAGCAACGTCGGTATAGCGCGCGTCGCCCGGAATGCAGGCGCGTACCCGGATCCCGAGCCGATCAAGGAGCGGCTTTATCAGCCAGAATTCGCCGGAAAGGTTGAATTCACCAAGGATGTTGATGTCGTACGGCCCGGCGTCGTCGGGTTCCACCGTGCCGATGACATGATCGAGCAGCGCCTCGGCGGCGAGCTTGTTGCCGAGGTTCTTGGAGCCGGCCAAGCCCGGCGCATTGATCGGAACCACGGCCAAGCCGAATTTTTCGGCGGCGCGTTTGCAGACTGCCTCGATATCATCGCCGATGAGCGCCGTCACGCAGGTCGAATAGACAAAGACTGCCGGCGGCGCATACGCTTCCTTGATTTCGCGGATCGCCTTGAAGAGCTTCCGCTCGCCCTGCCCCATCACCACATCGAGTTCGGTAAGGTCGGTCGTGAAGCTTGTGCGCCACAAGGTTGGCCCAGACGAAGCTGCACCGCGGTTGTCCCAGGAATTGCCCTCGCAGGCGAGCGGCGCATGGACCAGGTGCGCAACGTCAGTGATCGGCTGCAGGACGATCTTGGCCCCGTCAAAGGCGCAACCGCCCGCTGCCGCTCCCGGCGTCAGCGGCCTTGCGCAGCCCTCCTTGCGCGCCTTGGCATCCTTGCCACGGTTCTTGTCGCAGGCAGGCTCGTCGAAAACGTCCTGGATCTTGGCACTGAGCGAGGTCATTGCGTCAGTCTCCAAAGTCCATTCGGCAATGAACAGCCTGGGCGAAAAGCCGGCCGTGTCTTCTAGCGGGTGAGGTCATAGGAATAGTCCGTCACGCCCGTCTGGCTCGTCTCGCGATCGAGCTTGTCGAAGATCTTGTCGAGGATCGTCGTCAGCACGCGTAATCCGCCCTGGTAGCCCATGAGCGCAAAGCGATGGTGGTGGTGCCGGTCGAAGATCGGAAACGTCAGCCTGATCAGCGGGGTGCCGGTGTCGCGCTCCAGATACTTGCCATAGGAATTGCCGATCAGCAGGTCCACTGGCTCGGTGAAGAGCAGCGACCGCATAGCCCAAAGGTCCTTGCCCGCCCAGACCTGAGCGTCCTTGCCGAAGGGCGAGGATGCAAGCAGTTCCTTCAACTCGGCTTCCCACGCCGAGGTGCCGTTGGTGGCGAGGCAATGTGTCGGCTCGCCGCCCGTTTCCATGACGAAGCGGGCCATGGCGTACACGAAGTCCGGGTCGCCGTAGATCGCGTATTTCTTGCCGTGCAGCCAGGACTGGCTGTCCGCCATGGCATCAATCAGTCGGCCGCGCTCCAGCCGGATTGCCTCGGGGATTTCCTTCCCGGAAAGCGCCGAGATCTTCATCAGGAATTCGTCAGTCGCCTGGACGCCGAGCGGATAATGGAACGAAGCCGTAGCCTGCCCGACTTGCCCGCAGTAGTCGAGGGTTTTTCGGGTGTTGTAGTACTGCAGTGAAACCGTCGCCTCGGCGTCGAGTGCCCGCTTCACCTCTTCGATCTTCGTGCCGCCGTCATACATGCGGTATTCCCCGTCCGATGGCGTGTCGAACTGGTCAGACGCGTCCTGGATGAAGGTGTAGGACACACCCATCACGTCGAGCAGGCGCTTGAGTTCCCGGTTGTTGCCAACGCAGAAGCCGTCGAAGCCCGGAATGACGTTGATGGTTCCCTTGGCTTCCGTGCGCTCCTGGCCTTTCCAGAAGTGCTCCAGAATGCCCTTCAGCATGCCATCATAGCCGTCGACATGGCTACCAACGAAGGCGGGCGTGTGGGCAAAGGGCACGTCAAAGTCGCGCGGGACCGATTTTTCGTCTTTGGCGTTCTCGATGAAGCTGTGCAGGTCGTCGCCAATGACCTCCGCCATACAAGTCGTCGACACTGCGATCATCTTGGGGTCGTAAAGCTGGTAGGTGTTGGCGAGCCCGTCCACCAGGTTCTTCAGGCCTCCGAACACTGCCGCGTCCTCGGTCATCGAGGAGGAAACCGCCGAAGCAGGTTCCTTGAAATGGCGCGACAGGTGCGAGCGGTAATAGGCCACGCAGCCCTGGCTGCCGTGGACGAAGGACATGGTCCGCTCGAAGCCCGCGGCCGCGAACACCGCGCCGAGCGGCTGGCAGGCCTTGGCGGGGTTTATCACAAGCGCTTCTCGGGCGAGGTTCTTTTCGCGGTATTCCCAGGTCTTGGTGAATTCGCCTTGATCGGTAACGATCTGATCCGGGTGCGGACATTCGAAATTCAGCTTCTTCTCGGCGAGCATTTGCCTGTATTCCGGCTCGCGGAACAGGGGAGCGTGGTCGAGAATCTTTTCGGCCGACTGCGGCATTGGGGTTACCTCTTTTTCATCTGGCCGCGCCATACGGCAGCTCAGGTACGTCGAGACGTTTCGGGCTTCCCGAGGCTCACAAGCTCGCGGGGTTCATGGTCTCTCTGGGGAGACCAGGCCAGGATAGGGTGTCTATTCGGCAGCTATCGCCCGCCCACTGGGCGGGCGTTCTTTCCAAGGGGCCTGGTAGAGATCCCAGACCGGATTGTTGATGGCAAGATCCACGTCACGTGCGAAAATGGCAAAGCCGTCATAGCCGTGATAAGGTCCCGAATAGTCCCAGGAGTGCATCTGACGGAACGGAATGCCCATCTTCTGCACCGGGTATTTTTCCTTGATGCCGGAGCCCACGAGGTTGGGGCGAACTCCCTCGATGAACTTCTCCAACTCGTAGCCGGTAACGTCGTCATAGATCAGCGTGCCGTTCTTTACGTAGTGACTGGTGCGCTGATAGTCATCGTTGTGGCCGAACTCGTAGCCGGTGCCGACGATCACCATGCCGAGGTCCTCGTAAGCTGTGATGACATGGCGGGGGCGCAGGCCACCGACGTATAGCATGACGGTATTGCCTTCGAGACGCGGCCGGTACTTGGAGATGACGGCGTCAACAAGCGGCCTGTACTTGGCGATCACCTTCTCGGTTTTCTCCTCGATTTCCGGCCCGAAATGCTTGGCTATGTTGCGCAGAGAGGTCTCGATCTGGGACGGTCCGAAGAAATTGTACTCCATCCAGGCGACGCCATACTTTTCCTCCATATGCCGGCAGATGTAGTTCATCGAGCGGTAGCAGTGGATGAGATTGAGCTTGGCCTTTGGCGCGCGTTCAATCTCGGCGAGTGTTGCGTCGCCCGACCAGTTGCCGACCACGCGCAATCCTATCTCCTCAAGCAAGATGCGCGAGGCCCAGGCGTCGCCGCCAATATTGTAGTCGCCGATCACGTTGACGTCGTAAGCACCGGCCTCAAACTCAACGTCCTTCTTGTCGAAGACCCAGTCGCGGATCGCGTCATTGGCGATGTGATGGCCGAGTGATTGCGAGACGCCGCGGAACCCCTCGCAGCGCACCGGCACGATGGTCTTTTTGTACTCCTTGGCCTTCTTGCGAGAAACTGCCTCGGTGTCATCACCAATGAGACCGATCGGGCATTCGGATTGCACGGTGATGCCGTTGTTCAGCGGAAACAGCACCTCGATCTCGTCGATGATCTGTTCCAGTTTCTTGTCACCGCCGAAGACAATGTCTTTCTCCTGGAAATCGGAGGTGAACTGCATTGTCCCGAACGTGTCGATGCCCGTTGTGCCCACATAGTAATTGCGGCGCTGTGACCAGGAATATTGGCCGCAACCGACGGGGCCGTGCGAGATATGGACCATATCCTTGACTGGGCCCCAGACCACGCCCTTTGAGCCGGCATAGGCGCAGCCGCGGATGGTCATCACCCCGGGGATGGACTTGATGTTCGATTTGACGTCGCATTCGGAAAGGATCTCACTTTCCCCCCCAGCCTCAACCCCGCTCTTTGCGATGCTGAGGTGTTTTTTGCGGCGCTTCGCCGCTTTGTCGGGATATTGCGATAGCACCTCCTCAATAAGCTTTGCATGGAGAGCACCATCATTCTCGTATTCCAGGCTCATGGGACCCCTTTCAAGGTGTCTGGTGACGCCTCACCGACGAGGCGCCGTTCTTTGCAAGGCGCGCGCCAACTCAAGGAGGCGCCCAATATCGGTCGTTACTGGGCGGCCGCCTTCGCCGCTTCCTTGGCCTGAAGCTCGGCAAGCATCTGCTCGTCGGTCTTCATGATGCCGAAATCGAGCAGCATGTCCTCGAGCTCCTCCATGGTGATCGGCGTCGGAATGGTGCCCTGGCCAGAATTGGCATGGATCTTCTCGGCCAGCGCGCGGTACTCTCCGGCCTGCTTGGAATCCGGCGCATACTGGATAACTGACATCTTCCTGAGTTCGGCGTGCTGGACGATGTTGTCGCGCGGCACGAAGTGGATGAGCTTGGAATTGAGCCTGGAAGCCAGTGCTTCAGCGAGGTCGAGCTCACGGTCGGTTTGACGCTCGTTGCAGATCAGCCCTCCGAGCCGCACGCCCCCTGAATGGGCGTATTTCAGGATGCCCTTGGCAATGTTATTGGCGGCATAGAGCGCCATCATCTCCCCGGACATAACGATGTAGATTTCCTGCGCCTTGCCCTCGCGAATCGGCATCGCGAAACCGCCGCAAACCACGTCCCCGAGCACGTCGTAGGAGACATAGTCGACATCGTCGTAGGCGCCGTTCTCTTCGAGGAAGTTGATTGAAGTGATGACGCCTCGGCCGGCGCAGCCAACACCCGGCTCCGGGCCGCCGGATTCCACGCATTTGATGCCTCTGTAGCCAATCTTGAGCACGTCCTGCAGCTCGAGATCTTCCACCGAACCTTCCTGTGCCGCGAGATGCAGGACTGTATCCTGAGCCTTCGAGTTCAGGATCAGGCGGGTGGAGTCGGCTTTGGGGTCGCAGCCGACGATGAGGATTCTCTGTCCGAGGTCGACAAGGGCGGCGAGCGTGTTTTGGGAGGTGGTGGACTTGCCGATGCCGCCCTTTCCGTAAAAGGCGATCTGACGCAGACCTGACATTATAGATTTCCTTCCTTCGTTCCATCCGTCGCGGCTGGCCGCATTATGAATGCCGATGGGCAGCTTTTGCAGCCTCACACCGAAAGGGTCTCAAGACTCGTGCCAAGTAGACTGGCTCATAACCAACAGGGATTTTTTCGTTTGTGTCCCGCGATTTAGCCTGAGCTCCAACGAGTGTTTGCTGCCAAACAAGTGATTGTCGGAACAAGCCCTGTAGCGGACCCGACAATGCCCGACACAAGGCGTCAGCTTCGAGACCGCTAGGGAGGAAGCTGGGCCTTCGAGCTAGAGCCGACTTTTGGCTGCATACAGGCGGCGGCAAGCGACCGGCTGCGTGCCCCGCTGCGGGACATCAGATGTCCGTGCTTGGTAGCTGGTTGCGCCTGGCTGGTTCGAGACTGGCCCGCGAAGTCGTCATGGAACATGCCTGATGCGACGCCTTCCGACGATCACATCCTTGTCCGGCTGGGACAAACCGGCACTGATATTGCACGCGGTGCTTTCACAACATGTCGGGCAGCGATGAACATTCCCTTCGTGCGACGCAGCCGGCAACGGCGTGCTCCTGGCATGAATGCGGGTCAATGCAGCCAACCCATGTTGCAGTGCACCCGAGCTGGCGAGCTTATTCATGACCGACTCCGCGACAAGCTTCATGGAGACTTTTCTGCACGGCCCAGAAAAGCCGGATCAACGGTCTCGTCCCGCATGGGGCGCGGTCATATCGCTTGCCCTGGGCACCTTCGGGCTGGTGGCGGCAGAGCTTTTGCCTGCCAGTGTGCTGACGCCGCTCGCGCATGATCTGCATGTCACAGAGGGTGCGGCTGGACAGACGATGACAGCGACGGCGATTGCCGCGGCAATCTCTGCGCCGACGGTCGCCTTCATAACAAAGCGCCTGGACCGTAGGATCGTCCTGTGGGCGATGATGCTGCTTCAGATCCTGTCCAACCTTCTGGCTGAGCTCGCGTGGTCGCTGCCGGTTTTCCTGGCGGCACGGGTCGTGCTCGGCATTGCGCTTGGAGGCTTCTGGTCGATTTCGGCATCGCTGGCGATGCGGCTCGTTCCAAATCACCTCCTGCCGCGCGCCATGTCAATCATCCTCACCGGCGTTTCGGTCGCTATCGTTTGCACGCCTCCAATCGGCGCCTATGTCGGCGACATCTGGGGATGGCGAGCCACCTTCGTGATCGCCGCAGCCGTCAATGCCGTTACACTGCTGGTGCAACTCGTAACCATTCCGACGTTGCCGCCGGTTGAAATGGCTGGATTCCGCGGTCTGCTGAATGTGATCAAGAAGCCAACCATCAAGGTCGCGCTTTTGGTCGTACTGCTGGTCGCTTCTGGGCACTTCGCCAGCTTCACCTATGTCCGGGTTTACCTCGAGAAGATTTCCGCGCTCCATATCGAGACGATCTCGCTGCTGTTGCTCGTTTCTGGCGTATGCGGCTTCTTCGGCAATTTAGCCGGCGCATTCCTGGCGAAACACAGCCTCAAGGCAGTCGCGGCGCTGCCGCCCCTGCTCATGGCGATAGCCGCTGTCTCGTTGCTGATGCCTGGGGCATCGGCCTCCGCCTCGGCCATTGCGGTTGCTGTATGGAGCTTTGGCTTCGGTGCGGTGCCGGTGGGGGTACAGACTTGGATGGTGCTGCGCGCCGTTCCCGAGCAGGCCGAAAGCGCCGGTGTGCTGATGACCTCAACGTTCCAAATTGCCATCGCAGCCGGCGCGATCTTCGGCGGACTGCTAGTGAATAATGCCGGCGTGGCCAGTGTGTTTGCCTACAGCGCAGTAGCCACGTTCCTCGCCGCCCTGACAGTGTTCTTGCTCGGACCGAAGCGCGAACCCTAGACCGCCTGACACAGGCCAGTGCAGCACGGGGAAAGATGCAATCGCATCAGCCGCGCGGCGCGATCCTGCCACGACTACTTTGTCGGTTCAGGGCTTCGTCTCGCCTATCGGATAGGCCGCGTGGAGTTCGCGGCTACTGCCTCCGCTTGGGACCCGACCAGTGCCGGTCGCCTCGCCTCGCCGGCTTCACCGTTCGCGGCTACAGGAAGTGCATCAGCGTTCGCCCGGGCGGAGTTGGTCAGGGTATCAGGGAGAAGTTCCTCGTCAGTTAGTCGTCAGCCAAGCGGTCTATTAGACCTGCCGCGCCTGACCAGCCTGAACCCATAGGAGTGCTGATACATAAACTGAGGACAGCATGTGCGGCGTGATTCGATCGAGTACGAGTCCCGACCGATTTTGGTTGCTGCTGAGCAGTACTGGGTCACGTCGTCGGTCCGGGCTGGCCGTGACGATTGACGAAATCATGCCGCTGGTTCTCAGAGGTCATGCCACCTGTCATCTAGGCGATTGCACTTACCCCGCCAAAGCCCTGATGCACTACGGCTGAGTGACATCAGCCCCAATCCATAGGCAGCGCGTTCTCGCCTATATCGGAGATGAATAAATGACGGGCATTGGCCGATCTGGAAAACCGCGAATTGGGGATGCTGGAGCCGGATCGAGCAGTTCGCGCTCGCAATCAAGTCTTGCCTCCGGGGAAGGCAGCCAATCATTCGGTTCCGTCCTGGAGCGGATGCACTCAGAGCCTCAAGGTAAAGGTTCACCCTCGGCGGGCGTTGGGCGCGGTGCCCATGATGAGCTTGGCGGCAGATCCTCCGGCCCCTCCGTCCCCTCACATCGAATCCCGGCTGCTGCGCCACGTGCGGCCGCCGGGCCACGTGCAGCCAGTCCGCGCCGGCGCGGTGTTCACCCAATGTCGGATGGTGAAGCCCTGGCGCCGGTGGCCAGCCAGTCGCCAACTTCGGCTGTGGCAGTCCCCATGTCCTCGTCAGGCGAAGAGATCAACACGGCAAAGGGACAAATGCACGTGCTGGTTCAGGAAATCGAGGTTCTCGAGAAAGAGAGCCTGCCAAACGGAGCATCGTGGGAGGAGGCGCAAGACGAGCTCGATCAGCTCGTCAATGCCGGCGCAAAAGTTCTGCACTACTACGCGAGCCTGCCCCCCCATGTGGCGCGTAGCATTCTGTCCGACGCTGATGTGCGTCAGTACCGCGACGACATGGTCCGTCGGGCGGAAAGTGGCAACATGGTGGCCGAGGCGATCTTCGAGAAGGAGGAAGAGGACCGGAAGCGGGTGGCCGGCATTCTCCACAACTTGGTCAAAGCCAATGCCACCCTCGACCAGCTGAGCCGATCGGCTCCCAGTGCAGCGAAGTATCACGTGGCCCGCATGGAGTTTTATGACAAGAAAGTACAGCGCTACGAATGCATGCGGTCCGTCTGCGCCGCGACTGCCAACTTACCAAGCTCAACAGCCGAGATGCGGCAGGAAGAAGAGGCCGCACTGCGGCTGCACTCCGGCGGGGTTGTCAATTCAAAGGTAAGGCAGCTGCAATCGCGGATCAATCTCGCACAGGTCAACATGGCCCCCCAGGCGATCATGCTCGAAGCACCAATCAGGGAACTCCTCGTCGGTGAGAACGGGCAAGGGCGCCTGCTGGATAACTTCATCACCGACGTTTTTCCGGCATTCCTCTCGACGGGCGACGCTGTAATGAAGAACAAAGGGCGCCCGCTCGACGCAGAGCACTGCGCCGTTCTGGAAGGAGTTGTGGAGCGGCTTTCGGAATTTGCGTCGGCCTCGCACTCCGTGGTTGCCAGGCTTAGGGATCACCAAACAGGTGCCGGTCTCCCATTGGAACTGTTGAGCCAGATCGTGGACGACGCCTGGATCACTGCGGACGAGGTCATCCATCTCCTGGAACTGCAGCCGAAGCCGCCAGCCATTGCGCTGCCGGCCGACGCTGGTGCTGCGATACCAGCCGAAACTGCCGGCAAGATTACAGTGGCCGAAAGCACCACAGCGCCCAGAAAAAAAGGAAAAGGCAAGCGGGCCGCCCGCGCTGGGAGTTCGACGGCCCGGCGGCCCGAGCCGCAAGCCGCTGCGCCCGTCAGGGACCCTGCGCCAGAAGCCAAGGTTCTCGTGCGCTCGGATCTAGGCACGAAGAAGCTCGTGAGCGCGAGCGAGGCGCATGCGAGTGCGTCGGCGGCGGGCGCAAACT
>NZ_CAKXZT010000116.1:0-90678 GCF_935825525.1 Mesorhizobium escarrei | reverse complement strand
TGAAGACCTACCCCTTTCCCTCGCAGAAGTACCTTGAACACTTGCGGGCAGCCGAGGAGTTGGAGGCTGCGGATCGACCACGTGCGTTGAAGGGGGAGCCAGGCTCGCTGTTCGAGATCAGGCTGCAGCCCAAGGCGCTGCGTAATCGTGCAATACCGAGTCCGATGTGGGTGCACATCCATACGAACCGGCCGGTACACGCCCGCCACTTGGCAATGCTGGATGACGCAGCCTTCGCCGCTTGCCACGTCAAGTCCAATGAACAGCGCGGGCATAATCGGCAGTGGCAAGACGCCCGCGCTGCGATCGGCCACGACAACGTCGTAATCCACCGGGGCAAGCTCACTCCCGGGTTCTGCAAGTCCTTGTTGACTGACCGGGCCTAGATGTCGAAATGGTCCGGCCTGCTCGCCGCATGTTGTGGTCTCCAACCAGCTTGGCAGACCGAGGCGCGATCTGGGAGGTGCCCTGGCAGGGCGGGCAGTGGCTTGGATCGCAGGTGTGGCTGGGTTCTCGCGGTGGCGAGCATCGAGCGCGGTCTCGTTGGGTTCTCCGGGTCCTGCCCGACGCCCTGCCGACATTCAACGACGAGACGATCGAAGCAATTCGCGTGCCGGACGGGCGCTCCGTTCCGCTTCCCACCTGCCGTTAACCGAACCCCGCTTTGACGACTTTCGGTGAGTCTCGACATTTTTGTTAAATTTCGGACACAGGAAGGTCCCCGATAGAGACGCTTGGCAAGAGCAAATGGGGCCTCAAGTTTGTGATCGTCCCACCGGAGCCGAGTTCGATGCTCACCCATTCCGGATCAGGGTGCTTGCTGAAGGCGCGCGCGCTCATGATCGCTGCGCGAGGTCGTATGATCGCGATAGCTGTGCCCCGGCACGCAACAATTCGCTAGCGGCAGGCGCTATGCCGTGCCGCCGGTATGCGGACAGTGCATCGGCTTGGCCTGCCTGCTTCGCACTTTCCCATTGCGATGGGAGCGCTGAATATCCGCGCTACACAGGACATTTGTTCAGTGTGATGACGTGACGGCTATTAGCGCGCATCGGCTTACCGAAGACGTCGTCCCCGAAGCGAAAGGGTTGGTGCAGAAGCAGCTTCATCGGAAATGGCATGCCGCTTGCTACTCGTGCTTAGAGCGCATTGAACCACGAAGAAAGCACTACCGCACCATGGCTGGCACGCGAAGCTCTAAACGATCGACAAATGCGGCGCTGGTCGTCCTCGCTGAAGACCGGGACATCGTCCGGATTGGAGATTCGTCCTCGGAAGCCGCTTTGCAGAGGGAGTCCGATGTGGACACGCCAGATGATGCTCGCGCATTTGCCGTGTACCGGTTCGCATCAGCATGTCGATGGCCAAGAGGCTCCTCAACGTTTCGCCAGAGCCCACGTCGGCCGGAAATAGGCAAGTCCAGCCAATACGCTGAACCAGTTCAGCCACGCCGGTCTGCGGCGTGGAGACTCACAATTGCGACTCATATGCTTATCCCGCTTCCCGCTCCTGGCATTTCCGGTTGCCAAGAGTTTCACCCCGGGCACGAGCAGTGGGTGAATCCATGCCGGCTCCGGCGCCGTAGTCGCGGCAAGACGGATCGAGCCACTCGAAGGTGCCCTCATCCCTCACATCGACACTGTTCGGGTGAGAAAGATCTGGAGCCGCACCGTACCCATGCATCGGGTGCCGCGTCCCCTCATCCCTCACGTCGATGCCGTTCGGGTGAGAAAGATCTGGAGCTGGACCGTTCCCATGAATCGGGAGCCGCGTCCCCGCATCATCTCGCGCCCGGCACAGGACCCCAGCGCGGTAGTGCGCCAGCCCAGTCCAGTGCGGCAGTTTTTTCTAAAGGAGCAAGTTGAAATGACCGGTCAAAAGAAGGTGCCCTTCGTCACGTTTCTCACGCGTGTTCGCGATGATTCAGTCCCGGGGCCAAATCCATACCGCTGGGAAGAAAGGACATCCGACGACTACTTTGCCGGCAAGCGCGTCCTCCTGTTCTCGCTGCCTGGCGCTTTCACCCCGACCTGCTCGACCTACCAACTGCCAAATTTCGAAGATCTCTATGACGAATTTAAGAAGGAGGGGATTGACGCGATCTACTGCCTCTCCGTCAACGATGCCTTTGTCATGAATGCATGGGGGAAGTCCTTGGAGCTGCAGAAAGTCGAGTTGATCCCGGATGGGTCAGGCGAGTTCACGCGCAAAATGGGCATGCTGGTTGCCAAGGACAATCTGGGCTTCGGTATGCGTTCGTGGCGCTACGCGGCTCTGGTCAATAATGGTGTGGTGGAGCAGTGGTTTGAGGAGGAAGGTTTCTCCGACAACTGCGAGACCGACCCCTATGGCGTCTCATCCCCGCAGAACGTCCTTCAAACATTGAGGGCCGTTGCATGATCTGGTGCAGGATCGACCATGTGCAGCGGCGTTTTTGGGCGAGACCGTGCACGAAAGGCGAAACTCTAAGGCGCATCGTTTGAGGTCGATGTGACGCGTTAGAAGCCTCGACCTGCGAGAGATCCAGTTAGCCACGGCCAAGAGCTTCGTTGAAAATGAACTGACCATGAAATCATCGTTTGGCTTACTTCAGAAACAGTCTCTTGCAGCATCGCCTCAACTCATCGAGTCGATTCGCTTGCTGCAACTGACGCATGCCGAACTGCATCAATTCGTGGACCAGGAGCTCGAGAAGAATCCGCTTCTGGAGCCTGCGCCAAACGACGAGGGGCCTGGCGAAGTTGAAGGACCGAGCTGGGCTGGGTCCCCGGACCTGCCCAGGCAAGGGAAATCCCAGTCGAACGCGACCAACACCGCGCCGGGTGATCGTCCTGCCTTCGAGGAGTTTGTTGCCTTAGCCGAAACGTTGCACGACCATGTCGCTCGTCAGATCTCCCTCACTGCCTTCACACCGCACGAGCGGCTGATTGCTAATCAGCTTGCCGGTCATCTGGATGACACTGGCTACCTTCAGGTAAGTGCTTCGGACCTGGCTGGGAACCTAAACGTCGGGCTGGCCGATGTGGAACGAGTTCTGGGTATCTTGCAGCACCTCGATCCACCGGGAATTTTCGCACGAACGCTCAGCGAATGTCTTGAGATACAGTTGCGCGAACGAAACCGGTTTGACCCGGCGATGGCGGTTTTGGTTGCCAACCTTGAAATGCTTGCGCGACGCGATTTTCAGACACTGAAGCTGCGTTGCGGCGTCGATGAAGAGGATCTTCTCGACATGCTGCAGGAAATCCGTGCGCTCGACCCCAAGCCCGGAAACACATTCCAATCGGGGACGCCGGAATGCGTCATACCGGACGTCTGGGTTATGCCTGCGCACGGAGGTGGATGGCAGATCGAACTTGATCCGAACACGCTGCCCAAGGTGCTGATCAACCAGAGCTATGTCGCGGAGGTTTCAAGCCGAGCCGCCAAAAAATCGAAAGACATGACATTTCTCAACGAATGCTTGCAAAACGCGAACTGGTTAATCCGCAGCCTCGATCAGCGCGCAAAGACGATCCTGAAGGTTGCAACTGAAATCGTGCGCCAGCAGGATGCCTTTCTGCAATATGGCGTCGACTACCTACGCCCCCTCAATCTCAGGACGGTCGCTGACGCGATCAACATGCACGAGTCGACTGTAAGCCGGGTGACGTCGAACAAGTACATGGTTACCCCACGCGGGGTGTTCGAACTCAAGTATTTCTTCACTGTCGCGATCGCCTCCTGCGAAGGCGGTGACGCGCACTCCGCCGAAGCTGTTCGCCATCGGATCAAAGCGATGGTCGCCGAAGAATCGTTTGATAGCGTGCTTTCGGACGATGACATCGCTGACCGGCTCAAGGAATGCGGCATCGATCTCGCTCGCCGCACCGTCACCAAATATCGCGAGGCGATGAATATCCCCTCCTCCATACAGCGGCGCCGGGAAAAGCGCTTGTGGCGCAACGGCGATCAAAGCCTCAAGGACTCGTGACGAAAAGCGGCCCTTGAATCAGTGTGACGCGTTCTTCACATTCGCCGTCCTCCGGTCCGAAGCAACTGTCGAAATCGCTACATTCCCGGCAATTGGGCGCAGTGCATAGCGAAAACCCCTCGGCTTCACAGAGTTTGCGGTAAAAGTACTTCTTCCATTTCATGTTTTGGGTATTGCCAGCCGCCAGCATCGGAAAATGGATGGCAAGCAGGCGGTTGAGCTCGGCCCGATTGAGAAGACCAAGGTCCTGCCACAGATGGTCGTCGCCCATGGCGCGCCGGGCGACAATCTTAGCGAAGCGGGCGCTCGCCGGGTCCCCCGGCCGGGCATGCGCCAGCAGCAGGCCGCGCAGAAGTTCTTCCTCCATGCCCGGCTCAGGATCGCTGACGTCTTCCAAGGCGAAAGTTGCCATAGCGGTGGCGGACAAACTGCGGGGCAAGACCTCGCGCAGCTCGGCAAGGGAAAGGCCTGTTGACTCCGTCGCTGTCGCTTCGCCATCCTCGACCTCCTTGAGCGCACACGAGAGAACGCAGGCAAGGACATGTTCGTCGAACCCCTTCTCCGGCTCAATGGTGGGGTATTGGCCTGCGCGGACACATGCATCGTTATGGGCGGACATGGTCCCGTCTCCGTCGCAGGGCAGAAAGGCAATCCCGCCGGCCGCATCTTCACCCCTGCAGGGTGTCGCTGGGGTCGCTATAATCGCTCTTCCGCTGCAAAGATGTCATGGTCCGTCGTCCCACTGATGCGGCTCTCCCGTTCCGAAGCTGGGAAGGCATTGTCGCGAGAAGCAATGCGACGCTTCCCGAGCGCGTAGACCGGATCGTCCGGATACGGTGCTCCAGTCGGCTGTCGCTGGCCGAACCGTTCTGCCTCAAGCACCGCCGGTGGGATCTGCTCCTCGATCCAATCGTAGACAACGGTCCGTTCGGCGATCCGCCACTCCCCTTGCCTCTTTTGAAACAGATCGCAGTAGCGCCCGCATAGAAGCATCTGGCGTACTTCTCCGTCTTGGTCCGGTCCGCGTTGCAGCGCGGTGAAATAGCTCTCGACTGCGGCCTCTGCCGCGCTGATGAATTCGATCAGGATGTTCGTGATCTGATGGATGTTGCGCGGTCCGGTCTTGAAGACATCGAGCGCAAACCGAATGAAGCCCTCGGCCGGGCCGCGATACGGCCCGTGGCTGTCATGGGCGTCGGGCCAGTACGCGCTGCGCAGCATCGCCTCATCGGCGCGGTCTGTCCCGCGGCAATACCGATAGAGGCAGTCGCGGATCGCCTCGCGGTCGAGCAGTTCGACGATTTTCGCTTGGCCCGTCGGGTCTGTCGCAAATTCGGCGGTTCTGACGTGCTCCGGGACCTCTGTCTTCGGTTTGGGGGTGGCCTCCGAAGCGATTCGCGCAGCGGGTGGATCGTCGATTTCCAGCGCAAGTTCGGGGCAGGATCGCACTCCATCCGACGCAAGCAGTTGCTCCCCGTCCGCAACCTCAATGTCACCGGCGAGGATGTAACCCGCCTCATCCAGCTTGAAGACTGCCGGCGCTCGCGCCGCGCATTGCGCATGACCCTGACATCTGGCTTGGTGAACGATGATGCGCAAGGCGACCTCCAACGTCTGTGCCCGGCTCAGGCCGGGCTAGGTTTAGGCCCAGTCCAGGATCAGATTTTCTATCCCGAACAGTTGGCCGCCATGGGTGATGGGTGCCGTTCCCTCCTTGATCCGAAAGGGCGGCAGGCGCGCCAGCCACTCCTCCAGGCCAATGACAATTTCCCGCCGGGCGAGATGTGAGCCAAGGCAACGGTGGGGACCATAGCCAAAGGAGGCGTGGCGGATGCCTTCTCGCGTCAGATCGACCGTGTTGGGGGCTTCGAATTCCGCCGGGTCACGATTTGCAATCATCGTGGCGCAGGAAACAAAGTCCCCCTTGCGGATCGGCGCGCCTTCGAAGTCGATATCTTTCCGTGCCACGCGGATCATATGGACGCTCGGAAAGGCGCGCAGCAGTTCTTCGGCTGCGCGCACGATCCGGTCCGGTTCTTTTCGGAGCAATTCCTGATCTTCCAGGTTTCGCGCGAGATAGGCCAAGTCAAAGCCTATGGCTGTAGCGACCGTGTCGAGCCCCGCCACCAAAACGAGCACGCCAATGCCACGGATCTCCTCGTCTGTCAGCCCGCGGCCCTCGACCTGCGCCTGCACAATGAAGCTCATGAAATCGTCGGCGGGCTTTTTGCGGCGCATCGCCGCCAGCTCGTCCACGAACGCCACAATCGTCCGAGCCGCCGCCGGCCGTCTCACATCATCGCCGTGGAGCAGATCTTTCGCCCAGGCAACAAACGTCTCAAGACGGTGCTCCGGCAGTCCGATGAAGCGAAGGAAGATGCTGACTCCGAAAGGGTAGGCGAAATCCTTCATCGCGTCGCAGCTTGTGCCCGACGAGGCGATCCTCGTGATAAGCGTTATCGCTCGCTCGCGGATGGCGGGCTCCAGTTCCGTTACACGCTTCGGCGAAAAGAGCGGATTGAGCAATGAGCGAAAGACTGCATGGGAAGGGGGATCGAGTTCGAGCGGGATCGTCGGCCAGTCTTCGCCCAGCGCAGATGCGAAGATGTTGCGATGACTGGAAAAGTTTTCGGTCTCCTGCAGCACCCGGCGCTGATCTGCGGCGCGAGTGATGACCCAAGCACCCTGCCCGGTACGCGTGTTCCAGGGCGAATAAAAGATTCGCGGTCCGGCATGCACGCAAGCGACGGCTGCGTGCGGGTCGCCGTTGGGCGTCGGTGACATGCCTGGCGACGCAAAAAGGTTGAAGTCGCCCACCATTTCCGGCGGGACATGATCTGGAATCGGGTTGGTCGCCATCTGGTTCTCCTGCGTTCAGGCGTTTACGCGCTCGACTGAGATCGCAAGGCTGTTCGTCACCGCTGAGCTCCGCAACGCACTGCCGACATCGCCTCCGATGACAATATCGAGCAAATTGCGTGCCGAATAAGCGCACCATTGGCGCTGCTCATATCTGCGTTGTAGCGGCCCTTCTGAGGCTACCCTTGGTAGGAATTTCGACATTCATGACCGTTCCAGACACGACAAGGTTTGCGGAATAGAAAGCTAACGAGGAGCCGAGTCAAAGAGGCTAAGTATCGAATGAGGTCACCTGCGAGAGAGGGTGTAGGCTCGGCGGTAGCGAAGCCGCTCGCGAGCGCGCCCTCCACAAGCGCTGTAGCGAGCGAGCGGCTTCGCGTCGTCATCGACACTTCGCCGGTAAGGTCGGGTTGCTGACCCAACTGATTCGAAGGACGATCGATGACCGACGACATGGTGAACCGGCGCGCTCGTGGAGAAGGCTCCGGATCGCGATCTCTTGCGCGAGATGGATTGGATTGCCGTCGAGCGGCTGAGCGAGCCGGAGACGGGCCGCGATCGGCCGCGCCTATGGCAAGAACAAGGTCCACGTCCGCCGGCGCCGAGGCCATCGGGGCGCCGCAAATAGCTCACTGCCGAGATCGGCAGCCCCACATACTTCTGCGTCAGGATCACATCGGCCTGGCGATGGCGATCGCCTTGTCGGGCATCTGCTGCTAGCCGGAGAAATCCTCGACCGCCCTGGTCGCACCGGCAACCCAGCGGTTGACTGCTGTGTTGGTGCTCTTGGCAAGAATCTTAGCCGCGCTTCGCCGGTAGCGCGAACAGGATGCGCTAAGCGTTCTTTGATGATGCGGGCTGCCGTGTTCAGCTTTGCATCCGTCTGGGACGCTAGCTTTTCGGGCTTGGCATTAGACGCGAAGGGCCTTGCCGGCGAAGGTTAATTCGAGGATGCATTTGTGGAGGCCGTCCTCTGGAAACTTGACGGAGGGACCAATCGACTTCATTTCGACCAATTCCTCCCGCCCGCTGCCGTACAGGGCTGGGATGTTGGACAATTGACCGACAATATGCCCTTCCGCGGGCAGCTGATGCATTTGCCTACATTGGGCTGCTTTACCGCGGAGTTCCGGTTGTGGCTCATCGCAACGGGAGCAATGATGGCGATCCTCGCCAGGCGCGATGGCGCCCTCGGGAATGGCGCCTCCGATCGAGGCGATCCGCGGCGGGCCGCAAAAGACAGCTGTGCCCTCAATGGCCGCCTCGGCAGGCAGGCTGGTGGTCAGCAGAATCTAGAGTAGCGGCGCGGACGCCGACCGAAACGGAAATCAATATGCATCCGCCTCGCCTCAAGCGGCGGTTGAACGGGGAATGCGCGGCAGGTTCTCGGCCAGTAGCCGCCAGTCGTGGCGCTCGGGTTCGCCTTCCTTGCGCGTCCCGAAGAACTGGATGATCATCTTGCCGTTGGCGCCATAGGCTTCGAGTGACGTGACGTGACCGTCCCTGGTCGGCTTGCGCACGGCCCAAACCTCACGGATGTGGTGGGCCCTGAGATGCAGGTGGAAAGTCTCGTCGAGCACATTGATGCAAGGCCCGATCTGCTTGACCGACTTGATAGGGCCGGAATGAATCTGGATGCAGCCACGATTGCCGACGAAGCACATGATCGGCATCTCGTCCTCGGCCGCACGATGGAACATGGCGCCAACGGCAGCATTGTCGAGCAGCCAGGCGTAATCCTGGCCGACCATGCGCACCGCCTGGCGGCGGCTGAGGTTCAGGGCCTTCAGCATGCCGAAGAACTGGTGCACGTCGGTCAGCCGACTCCAGTGCTCCCGTAGGTCATCGACCGTAGCGGCTTGGTCCGGAATCCTTGCGTCATTTTCGGCTGACCTCCCCTTAACCGACACGATCGGCTCCTGGGTCGAGGATTGGAGCTCGTCTGTCAGTTTTTGATAGGCATAGAGGTTGGAGAACGGTCTCAGATGCACCTTGTGCACTGCCTCGCCTGCGGCGTCGAAGAATTGCAGGCTGCGGTGGATCTCCCCGCCATCGCGGGTCTCGACGGCAAAGCCATGTGCCCACAGGTTCGGGAAGATGCGCAAATCAATGTCATTGCCGAGCACCATGGCGTGATGCTTGCCGGTGAACACCTTATCGTAGATGCCTATCTTCTCATGCACGGCACTGGCATTGCGGGTCAGCGCCATCACCTCGCCAACCGCCTCGAGACCGGTTAGCACATCCTTAACGCGGGGCTCGATGCGCACCGTGCCAAAACCGCAATGTGCCGCGAAAAGCTCCGCTTCCGAAATGCCCATTTGGGCGGCGAGATCGCGTTCGCGGATTTTGGGGCTGTCTTCGCGTGCCCGCCGGATTCTCTCCGGCGACGGTTTCTCGCGCTGGTGCATGTCTTCACCCCTGCTTGCGCATACTATCGGTCGGGCGTCTTCGCCCTCGCCATAAAGAGCTCAAAAGTCGTGCCAATTGCTCGAAGCGTCTCGGAAACCCGGCTTACGAGCCAGTTCAGAGGGAACTCGAGCCCACCCCCCTGTGGCGGTCTCGACAAATCCGACAATACGTGTCGGTTGCCCAACGCCTTCGCGGCAACAGCCGAACCAGAATCGTCGCCGCGTTGGCCATGTCGCACTGTCCGGAAACGATTTTTCCCATTGGCACGGTCTATGCACGGTGATCCGCGAAGTGTCACGCACCGAGGAGAAGCGAGCGATGATTACGCTCACCGACAAGGCCGTTGCCGCCGTCAAGACCGCTCTTTCCGCCGCTAGTGAGCCGGCAGAAGGCTTTCGCATCATGGTCGAGGCCGGCGGCTGCTCCGGCTTCAAATACTCGATGGGCCTGGAGAGCGTCCCGCGCGAGGGCGACGCGATCATCGAGACAGATGGGATCAAGGTGTTCGTAGACGCCGGCACCCAGCCGCATGTAGCCGGCATGGCCGTCGACTTCGTCACGCGTCTCGAAACCTCCGGCTTTGTCTTCGACAATCCGAATGCGAGCGGGAAGTGCTCCTGCGGCAAGTCCTGTAGTTGATTGCCGAAGAAGGAGAGAATGCGCCTGAGGTGAGCTGGTCGGTGCGATGGCGGCCCAATCTGCGGGGCACCTGCACCGCTTCTGGATCGTCTCCGCCAGCAACGGCATGCGCAAGGCTCGATGCAACCGGGTTGCGCCTCCCTTCCGCACCATTGAGGACCACAGCCCATGAAAGTTGTCTATCTCGACAACAACGCAACGACACGGGTCGATCCTGAAGTCTTTGAAGCGATGTTGCCGTTGCTTACGGATCAATTCGGCAACCCTTCGTCGGCGCACGGTTTTGGCGCCCTTGCCGGTGCCGCGCTGAGAAACGCGCGGCGCCAGCTGCAGGCGCTGATCGGCGCGGAGTTCGACGACGAGATCACCTTCACTTCGGGTGGAACGGAAAGCGACAATGCTGCCATTCTTTCGGCGCTCCAGGTGATGCTTGACCGAACAGAGATTGTGACTTCCGCCGTCGAACATCCGGCCGTTCTGACGCTCTGCGCGCATCTCGAGGAGACGCGCCGCGTCAAGGTGCACAGGATCCCGGTGGATTGCCAGGGCCGGCTTGACATTGACGCTTACCGGGCCGCGCTCAACCCGAACGTGGCAATCGTCTCGATCATGTGGGCCAATAACGAGACTGGTACGATCTTCCCCGTCGCCAAGCTCGCCGAATTGGCCAAGGAAGTCGGCGCCCTTTTCCACACTGATGCCGTGCAGGCAGTCGGCAAGCTCCCGATGGACCTGAAATCGACCGCTATCGACATGCTGTCGCTCTCCAGCCATAAATTTCATGGACCAAAAGGGGCCGGTGCACTTTTCGTCAAGCGCGCTGTGCGCTTTCACTCCCTGATCAAAGGGGGTCACCAAGAGAGCGACCGGCGTGCGGGCACCGAAAACACGCCCGGCATAGTCGGGCTCGGCATGGCAGCCGAACTCGCCTTGAAATTCATGGATGAGGAGACCCCACGGATAAAGTGGCTCCGCGACCGGCTGGAGAACGGGCTTGTCCAGCGTGTCCCAAACACCTTCGTCAACGGCGATCCCCTGGAGCGCTTGCCGAACACCGCAAGCATCGGCTTCGAGCGTATCGAAGGCCATGGAATCCTGCATCTCCTCGACCGCAAGGGCATCGTCTGTTCCTCGGGCTCCGCCTGCACCTCCGGCTGTGCCGAGCCGAGCCATGTCCTGAGCGCGATGAAAATGCCATATGGGGCGGTCCGCTTCTCCTTCGCGCGTGACAACGACCAAGAAGACGTGGACCGGGTGCTCGAGGTCTTGCCTTCAATAGTGGAGAAGCTGCGCGACGCTTCGACTTCTGAGCCGGATAGCCGGGGTGCCGAAGACCTTCATTGCGTTCCAGGTCTAAGCGGCAGAAGAACCGGCCACCATTCATGATCAGTCAGGTCTTTCTCGACGATACGACCCTGCGCGACGGCGAGCAGGCACCCGGCGTTGCCTTCACGGTGGCGGAAAAACTTGCGATCGCCGAGTCGCTTGCGGCAGCCGGCGTGCCTGAGATCGAGATCGGCACGCCGGTCATGGGCGCCGACGAGATCGACGCAATTCGCGCCGTCGCGCGGAGTCTCCCGGTGCGGCTCACGGCCTGGTGCCGGATGACCTCACAGGACCTCGATGCAGCGGTCGAGAGCGGCGTCCGCGCCGTCAATCTTTCGTTGCCCGCATCGGATATCCAACTTGCCGCCAAGATCGGCCTCGATCAGGCAAGAACGCTCCAGATTCCGCTGTGCCATGGGCTATAACGCCCAAAACCTTGCGGACATCAAGGCGCGCAATCCGGCCGCAGCCGGCCCGTCTTCTCATTGGTGCTGGCGGCAAGACCTCGGTCGGGGCCAAGCGCAAGGTCGAGGGCCAATGCAGAGATAGTCGAGCCCATCCCGCTCGCCCGGCGCTGCGGGCATTGGCGCCCGTGCGCCACGCCCGGCCTGGGCACCGGATGCCCAGTCCTGTCGACGAAGCGATTGCCTCGCTGGCTCAGCGCATTTCGTTTACCAACCGCGGATTTCGCGACTGCAAAACAGAGCGTATCTGATCCCACAGTCCGACAAGGGAGAATGCAATGAGTTGTTTCGCTGACAGACGCCCCATCGATTTCACCAATATCCTCACGCGACTGAAAGGCCTGTCGTCCGCGGAGGAGTTCTTCGCTGTCGTTGGCGTCTCGTATGATCCGAAGGTGCTCAATGTTTCACGGCTCCATATCATGAAGCGTATGGGCCAATATCTTGCAGAGGAAGATTTCTCCGGTCTGCCCGACCAGGTGATCGCCGCGCGCGTGCGCGCCATGCTGGAACGCGCTTACGAGGACTTCGCGGTTTCCTCGCCGCTCACGCACCGGGTTTTCAAGGTGCTTAAAGACCACGATCCGGACAAACCTCACACGCCAGGCCGCACATTCGTTCCGTTCGAATCCGTCCTGAAGCGGTTCGGCAGGGAATAAGCGCGACATTGTTGCGACGCGACAATGTCAAGAAGCCGACAATTCGGGCATCGCAACGGCGCCTTCAGAAATGACCAGCCGAATTTCAGGGAAAAGAGGCCGCAAAACACTTGGCACAAATGATGCAGCCAAGAACTCGCACCGCCGGCCCGCATCGGGATAACAGCGTAGAGAACGCCAATGCACATCGTCGTCAGCATCAAGCAGGTGCCGGACTCGGCTCAGATACGGGTCCACCCGGTGACGAACACCATCATGCGCCAGGGTGTGCCGACCATCATCAACCCTTACGACCTATTTGCCCTGGAAGAAGCACTCAGGCTACGCGACGCTTATGGTGGGGAGGTCACAGTGCTCACTATGGGTCCGCCCATGGCAGAGGACTGCCTGCGCAAGGCGCTCGGCTACGGCGCTGATCGCGCGGTGCTTTTGACCGACCGCTATTTTGCCGGTTCCGACACACTGGCGACCTCCTTTGCTCTTTCCCAGGCAATCGCGAAGATTGGCGAGACGTTCGGCCCGCCGGACGTGGTCTTCACGGGCAAACAGACGATCGACGGCGACACCGCCCAAGTCGGGCCCGGCATCGCCAAGCGTCTCGATCTCTTTCAACTCACCTATGTCGCGAAAATCGCCTCCATTGATCTTGCTGCGCGCGAGATCACGGTCGAGCGCCGTTGCGAGGGCGGCACCCAGAAGCTGAAGAGCAGGCTGCCTTGCCTCATCACCATGCTGGAAGGCACAAACGAGATGCGCCGGGGCTCGATCGAAGACGCCCTGTGTGCTGCGCGCAGCCGGATTGTGAAATGGAGTGCGGCCGAGGCCGGCATTGAAGACCTCACCAAATGCGGCTTGCGTGGCTCGCCGACCGTCGTCAAACGCGTTTTCGCCCCTACCCCGCGGTCGGAAAAGGCGGTGCAAATTGACACCGCCGAGAAGACGCTGCGCGATCTCGCCGACGAACTGATTGGTGCAATTTTCACCCGCCAGCCGGCACTGGAACCGGAACTCGCCTTCGAAGCCGCGTGACGGCAAGGAGCAGACCATATGTCGAGCGCGAACCCAGACACCCCTCGCCCGCCCGCCGGCCGTGCCGGGATGAAGAAGGAGCTGCCCGAGCGTTTCAGGGACTATCGGCACGTTTGGGTTTTCATTGAGCTCGAACGCGGCCAGGTCCATCCCGTATCCTTTGAACTGCTTGGTGAGGGCCGCAAGCTGGCGGACAAACTTGGCGTCCAGCTCGCGGGCGCTGTGCTCGGACCGCCTGGAGAAGCCACCCAGAACGCAGTCGCCGAGGCCTTCGCCTATGGCGCCGACCTTGTCTACTTCGTTGAGGCGCCGCTGCTCGCCGACTATCGCAATGAGCCTTTCACCAAGGCAATGACGGATCTGGTTGATACTTACAAACCCGAGATCCTGCTTCTCGGTGCGACCACGCTCGGCAGGGATCTCGCCGGTTCCGTCGCGACGACCTTGCTGACAGGGCTAACGGCCGACTGCACCGAACTCGACGTGGATGCCGACGGTTCACTCGCCGCGACCCGTCCGACTTTTGGGGGTTCCTTGCTATGCACGATCTACACGCTCAATTACAGGCCGCAGATGGCGACGGTGCGACCGAGGGTCATGCCCATGCCGCAGCGGGCAGACAGAGCGATGGGGCGTGTCATCGCGCACGAGCTGTCGCTAGCCGAGGATGAAATCGTCACGAAAGTGCTTGGGTTCCTTCCGGATAGCCAGTCCGGGACCGCCAATCTCGCCTATGCCGATGTGGTGGTTGCGGGAGGACTCGGTCTCGGCGGGGCGGAGAACCTGCAGCTTGTGAAGAGTCTCGCGCGAGCGATCGGCGCCGAATTTGGCTGTTCGCGGCCGCTGGTCCAAAAGGGCTGGATGCCGGCCGATCGACAGATCGGCCAAACTGGCAAGACAATCCGGCCGAAGCTTTACATAGCGGCCGGTATTTCCGGCGCCATCCAGCACCGCGTGGGAGTTGAGGGAGCCGATCTTATCGTGGCCATCAACACCGACCCGAACGCGCCGATTTTCGATTTCGCTCACCTCGGTATCGTCACCGATGCGGTTCGCTTTCTGCCCGCACTGATCGAGGCCTTCACCCGGCGGCTTTCGCCGCACAGTCGCGACAAGCTTGCGAGCTAAGGGAGTTGGAGATGATCAAGGAAGAGTTCGACGCCATTGTCATCGGCGCCGGCATGTCCGGGAACGCAGCTGCCTACACTATGGCAAGCGACGGCTTGAAGGTACTCCAGTTGGAGCGAGGTGAATATCCGGGCTCCAAGAACGTCCAAGGCGCCATCATGTACGCGAACATGCTGGAGAAGATCGTCCCGGATTTCCGGGATGATGCACCGCTCGAGCGGCATCTGGTTGAACAGCGGCTCTGGGTGATGGACGAGACCTCCCACACCGGGATTCACTATCGGTCGGACGACTTCAACGAGGTGAAGCCCAACCGCTATACGATCATTCGTGCCCAGTTCGATAAATGGTTTTCGCGCAGGGTGCGCGGGGCCGGCGCGACGGTTCTGTGCGAGACGACGGTGACGGAACTCGTCCGCGACGCCAAGGGCAAGGTGATCGGCGTCCGCACGGATCGGGCCGGCGGAGCGATCTACGCGGACGTAGTTGTTCTTGCAGAAGGTGTCTGCGGGTTGCTTGGCACGCGGGGCGGTCTGCGCAAGATGCTGAAGCCGGAAGCGGTGGCACTCGCAGTCAAGGAGATGCATTTCCTGCCCGAAGAGGTCATTGAGCAGCGGTTCGGGGTCAAAGGGAGTGAAGGCTGCGTGATCGAGGCAGTCGGCACGATATCCCACGGCATGGCCGGACTCGGGTTCCTCTACACCAACAAGGAATCGATCTCACTGGGCATCGGCTGCCTCGTCTCGGATTTCGCCGCGAAGATGGAGAGCCCATACGGCCTCCTCGACGCGCTGAAAAACCATCCTTCGATCCGGCCGTTGATCGCCGGTTCGGAGGTGAAAGAATACGCGGCGCATCTCATTCCCGAAGGTGGCTACAAGGCTATTCCGCAGCTCTTTGGCGACGGTTGGGTCGTTGTCGGCGATGCCGCGCAATTGAACAACGCCGTTCACCGCGAGGGCTCTAACCTCGCCATGACCTCGGGTCGCATCGCGGCTGAGGCTATCATCCAGCTGAAGAGACGCAACGATCCTATGACCAAACGGAACCTCGCGCTTTACAAGACGATGCTGGATAAATCCTTCGTGGTCAAAGACCTGCGGAAATACAAAGACATGCCAGCTTTACTCCACACTAACGCCTGTAATTTCTTCACGACCTATCCGCGGTTGATGTCACAAGCCGCGCAGAACTTCATGCGTGTCGACGGCACGCCAAAGATTGAAAAGGAAAAGGCTACCACGGCAGCCTTCATCAAGGCGCGCTCGCGGTTGGGGCTGGTCAGCGACGCGATCCGGCTGGCATTGGCGTGGCGGTGAGGCACTGAACACATGACCAACCCAGTGAGGATATTACGTGTCGAGGACAAGCTCTACCAGAACCGCTATCTGGTGGACTCCGGCCGTCCGCATATAAATGTGCGACCGCACGAGCAACCAAGCGCGAATCTGCTCGCGCTGACCCGCGTCTGTCCAGCGAAATGCTATGAGTTGAACGACAAAGGTCAAGTTGAAATCACGGCCGATGGCTGCATGGAGTGCGGCACCTGCCGCATTTTGTGCGAGACCAGTGGCGAGATCGAATGGAACTATCCGCGCGGTGGCTTCGGTGTCCTCTTCAAGTTCGGATAATCGGCGTTCGCACCGTTTGATGGGTGTGCAACTGTGTACTCCTGAGGTTACGACCGAGCGCCAACCTTTGCTTGCACCATCTCGCAAAGGGAAGAGCGGGTGAACACTGTGCTTCCAGAATTGAAAAGGAAAAGGCGCTTGGGAGGAGCACCCTGGACCACAACCGCTGAGGTGTTTTCATGGCTCACATACGGCCGGTTGATCGGGTCAACGGAGTAGGACCTCGAGACACCTTCCGCAAACCCGCCAGTGATGGGATGTTCGAAGCAGATGACTGGCTCAGGGGAATCTACGAGGTGTCGAAGGCGCTGACGGCTCCCGCCCGGCTGGACATTACGCTTGCCAATGTCGCGAACACTCTCCCGTCGTTTGTGCAAATGCGTCATGGAGCAATCTTTGTCCTGGACTCTGAAGGTGAGCCGGAGATCGCCGCGAGTGCTGGCAGCGGCCCATCAGGCACTCACCCCATCATACCAAAGGCGGCAATAGATCAAATCGTCGCTACGGGCACGCGGCTCGTCATCGCGGACCTCAGCACGTCCGAGTTGTTTCAGGCCGAGCTTCAAACACGTCCTGGTGTCAATTCCCTCCCAATGGCCTTTATCGGCGTCCCGGTTAAGGCTGAGGACAGGATCCTTGGGTCGTTGTCGATCGTAAGAGACAGCGCAAACGGGTCCCGCTACGATGAGGACATCTGCTTCCTGACGATGGTGGCCAACCTCGTCGGCCGCACTATTCGCCTCCATCGCGGCTTGACTAGGGATCGTGAGCGGCGCGTCGATGAGAGCTGGACAGCGGAGAATTCGTCCGATGAGGACCGGACCGACCCCGTCCCGCATGCGCCCGTCAAGATGGATGGGATCATCGGGGAGAGCCCCGCACTCAAGCAGGTGCTCGAAACCGTCTCCATTGTAGCAAGGACCAATTCCACCGTGCTTCTGAGGGGCGAGAGCGGCACCGGCAAGGAGTTTTTCGCGCAAGCCATACACAGGCTCTCGCGCCGGCGGAGGAAGTCTTTCGTCAAGTTGAACTGCGCCGCACTGTCGGAAAGCGTTCTGGAGTCGGAGCTGTTCGGACATGAAAAAGGCGCCTTCACAGGGGCAATTTCCCAGCGCGCCGGCCGTTTTGAACTGGCAAACGGGGGAACGCTGCTACTCGACGAAATCGGCGAGATTTCGCCTGCCTTCCAAGCCAAGCTGTTACGCGTCTTGCAGGAAGGCGAACTGGAGCGTGTTGGCGGTACCAAGACGCTGCAGGTCGACGTGCGACTTATATGCGCCACCAACAGGGATCTCGAGTCGGCTGTCGTAAACGGGGATTTCAGGGCCGACCTTTATTATCGCATCAATGTGGTGCCAATCATCCTGCCTCCGCTCCGAGAGCGACCGGGGGATATCCCTCGCCTTGCGAACGCCTTCCTCGAACGATTCAACAAGGAGAACCATCTCGAACTCGCCTTCGCGCCGTCGGCGCTCGAGTTTATCTCGCAATGCTACTTCCCTGGTAATGTCCGCGAATTGGAGAACTGCGTGCAAAGGACGGCCACGCTAGCGCGCTCAAGGACAATCGCTCCATCGGATTTTGCCTGCAACAATAACCAATGCCTATCTTGGCTCCTCTGGAAAAAAGCTGATCATTCGCTCAGCGGCAATACCGGCAACCAGCGCTTTCGAAGCAATATAATGCCCGCCGGATTGTCGATGCCGGCCGGGCGCTTCGGCGCCCCGCAGGATAATGTACGACCCCATACTGCCGACCCTGCAAACGATCCCGCTCTCCCTGCAATAGGCCCGCGCCTGACGGAACGCGATCGGCTGATCGGCGCGATGGAGAAGGTCGGCTGGGTTCAGGCCAAGGCCGCCCGCGTCCTCGGCGTCACGCCGCGACAGGTCGGATACGCTTTGCGCCGACACGGGATCGAGGTGAAGAAATTCTAGCGTTCTCATGACGTGGAGAACGAGAACACTGCGCCAGCTACGCGAAATGTGTCGGAGCCCGGGCCAAAGCTGCGCGAGCGTGTGATGCTGTCACACCCCCTTCATCACCCGCCCTTGCCGGCGTCTTGCCGATCGCAGAAAGGAGTCACCCACTCTCCTGAATCGGAACCATGCAGACCCAGGTGAGCAGTGGCGACTTCACCACGGACGAGTTCGCCGTCGCTGAGAGCGACATCCTCGTCGGAAGACCGTTCGGAAGGAAGGTTGAGGGCGATCACGGCCGAGCGGTCGACGCGGGATTTCTATCTTGAACTTATGTCCGGCCGGGTCGTCTTCCTCACCTTCTAACATAGCCCTGTTAGAAGTCCGACAAAGCTATGTCGGAGCAACTCCATGATATCCGACGCGCAAAGCCAATTCGTGAACTAGCGCCACCTTTTCAGTTGGCATTGCTCTTGCGCTTCGAACCGCGACGTTAACCCGTAACGGAGCCGTTCAATGGCCGCACCGGTGATTTCAGTTGAGAGCCTGACCGGCGCGAGGTTCTCCGACCAGTTGCTGGTGAGCGCGAAGTCGGGTGGCTGCGCATCTTCCTCCTGCGGGTCGTCGACAAGGCCGGACGATGTGGATCCGGCCATCTGGGACAAGATCAAGGATCACCCGTGCTTTTCAGAAGAGGCGCACCACTATTTCGCGCGCATGCACGTCGCCGTCGCGCCGGCCTGCAATGTCCAGTGCAACTACTGCAATCGCAAATATGACTGCGCCAACGAAAGCCGGCCCGGGGTTGTCTCGGAAAAGCTGACACCCGATCAGGCGGTACGCAAGGTGATCGCGGTCGCGAATGAAGTGCCGCAGCTTTCCGTGCTTGGCATCGCCGGACCGGGCGATGCCTGCTACGACTGGGAGAAGACGAAGGCGACTTTCGAACGCGTCGTCAGGGAAATCCCCGACCTCAGGCTTTGCGTCTCCACGAACGGGCTCGCGCTGCCGGACCATGTCGACGAGCTTGCCGACATGAATGTCGATCACGTGACGATCACGATCAACATGGTCGATCCGGAAATCGGCGCAAAAATCTATCCCTGGATTTTTTACGATCACCGCCGCTATTGCGGCATAGAAGCCGCCAGAATTCTGCACGAGCGGCAGATGCTGGGATTGGAGATGCTCAGCGCACGCGGCATCCTTACCAAAATCAATTCGGTGATGATCCCTGGAGTGAATGACCAGCACCTGATCGAGGTGAACAAGTGGGTCAAGCAGCGCGGCGCGTTCCTGCATAACGTCATGCCTCTGATCTCGGACCCGGCGCACGGCACCCACTACGGGTTGACCGGGCAGCGTGGCCCAAATGCAATGGAGATGAAGGCTCTTCAGGATCGTCTCGAAGGCGGCGCCAAGTTGATGCGCCACTGCCGGCAGTGCCGGGCAGATGCCGTCGGCCTGCTGGGTGAGGATCGTGGCCAGGAATTCACGCTCAGCCATATCCCCCGTGAGCTCACCTACGATGCCAGCAAGCGCGAAGCCTATCGGGAGTTGGTGGCGGACGAGCGCCGTGATCACCTGGCGGCCAGGAGCGAAGCGGTCGGAGTGGTGAAGACAGCGGGTTCCGGGAAGTCCCTTCTCATCGGTGTGGCGACTAAGGGCGGCGGCCGCGTCAACGAACACTTCGGCCATGCCAAGGAATTCCAGGTGTATGAAGCCTCGACGCGGGGGATCAAGTTTGTCGGGCACCGCAAGGTTGAGCAGTATTGCCTCGGGGGTTGGGGCGAGAAGGCCACTCTCGACGGGGTCATCGCTGCGCTGGAAGGCGTAGACATAGTGCTTTGCGTCAAAATTGGAGATTGCCCCAAGGATCAGCTCGCGGCCGCCGGTATCCGAGCAACCGACGCTTACGGCCATGACTACATCGAAACGGCAATCAGCTCGATTTACGCCGCCGAGTCCGGCGTCCAGGCACTCGCGGCGACGGCCTGAGCCCATCTCATTTACTCGAATCAGGAGTCAAAATGGCTTTCAAGATCATCGCATCCCAATGCACACAATGCGGCGCCTGCGAATTCGAATGCCCGTCGGGTGCGATCAAGTTCAAAGGCGAGAGCTACGTGGTCGAGCTGCAGAAGTGCACCGAATGCGAGGGAGCTTTCGACACGCAGCAATGTGCTTCGGTGTGTCCTGTGCCGAAGACCTGCGTTCCCGCCTGAGTCCACTGGGTACCCACACAAGTGGCTGCCCAGGGGAATGCCTGCGCGCCTCATCAATGACAGTAGCTCAGAGAACCAAGGAACCATGTGGCTCGCACGCGAACAGGAGGTGGAAATCCGCAGACCTCCCCAATTTCAGCCCGGAGAGCGGGTCCGTGCCACTCGCCACATTAAGAATGACGGCACCTATCCTGGCCGGGAGATCGGCGAAAATCTCGTGCGCAAGGGCGAAGAGGGTTATGTGCGCGACATTGGCACGTTTCTACAGCAGTTCTTCATCTACGCGGTCGAATGGATCGACCGTGGGACGGTCGTCGGCATGCGAGCGCGTGAATTGACGAGCCTCGACAAAGCCGACGCTCCCTGCAGTGTCGAAGAAAACGCCAATAAAGGAACGGCCGCATGAAAGTAATGATCCGCCGGACCGAGGCCGGGTTGTCGGCGTATGTCTCCAAAAAGGATCTCGAGGAGCCGATTATCAAGTTCGAGAACCAGGACCTGTGGGGCGGGGTCGTAACGCTCAGGAACGGCTGGCGGCTCCTCCTTCCCGATCTTCCGCCGCATACGCGTCTGCCGATCACCGTCGAGGCAAGGAAGCTTTCCGACGGGGACTGATGCCGCCCGTCAATGAGAGGCGTCAAGAGGAAACGAGCATGAACACGATCCCGACCTCGGGCCACCTAGTCGTCGTCCGGGACAGTTTTGCCCGAAAGCTGCTTGAGCTGGCCAGACGAGCGTTAGTCTCCGATCAGGTGATCCCGTATCTCGGTCCGGGTCTCCTCCGGCTCAGCTCCGCGGAGCCGCCTGTACCGTGTACCCCCGAAGCCGTTGCCAAGGCACTCAACACGCGGGCGCCAGCCCCTTCGAAGATCCGCACCAATATGTGGTCGGTCGCGCAGTTCATCGAACAGCGCCGGCATCGCCGCACACTTCAAGCTTGGATGACTGATATATTTGCGGGGCCGGCGGCGCCGAGCATCCTCCACGCCTGGCTCGCAAAACTCCCGCTCTCCCTCATCATCGACAGCTGGTACGAAGGCGCCATGCGCGCGGCGCTGGCAGAGGCCGGCCGAACCGACGTCGTCGAGATACAAGGCGTTACGCGGGCGAACGAAGTTGGCGACATTTGGACCAGAACTTACGACTTGTCGGGAAGGGAACTCGAGGCTGGAGCAGCGACAAAGACGGTTCTCTATGCGCCACATGGCAGTATTAGGCCGGCCGCAAATTTCCTCATCGCCGATTCCGACTATGTCGAAGCCCTGACTGAAATCGATATCCAGACCCCTATCCCTGACGTGGTCAAAGAACGACGCGTCGACCGGGGCTTTTTCTTCGTCGGCTGCCGCTTCAATGATCAGATGCTGCGCACTTACGCCAGGCAGATCATGAAGCGCTCAGAAGGCCCCCGTTACGCGATAATGGACGGGCAAACGCTGACCAGAAACGAAGCCCGTTTCCTTGCGGCAAGCGGAATCACGGTGATCGACATGCCAGCGAGCGAAGCCGTGGCGCAACTCGCCGGATCAGCATCTTGAGCCGATGGTGGCCAGGATCAACTTGGAGGGACGTCTTTGATGTGAGTCGACCGGCTCGCTTCCGAAGGCGCAAAATTCAGTCGGGGGCACTCGGTGGGCAGTGATGCTGTTGGCACGACCTCTCTCAAATCGTCCGCGCATGTAAAAGCGGCCGGGTGGGGCCGGGGCTTGAGCACGCTACTGCGCATTACGCGCATGAATTTGAGGCACCCGTGGCAGGTCGCGTTAGCTATCGGTTCGACGATGGTAGCCGTAATCCTGCAGTTGCTCATTCCCCAGCTTCTCGGCCGGGCTGTCGACCAGACCCAGGTAGCCATCGGGGGCGGTGTCACGGTGACGGCTGCAGAACAAGCCCTCTGGACTCCTGCTCTCCTGCTGCTCGGCGCGAGTACGCTACGCGGCCTCTTTACGATGGCGCAAAACTACTTTGCCGAAGCCGTCGGGCACCACGTCGCGTACGAACTGCGGCTTGCTTGTTACGACAAGGTCCAGCGCCTGAGCTTTTCCTTTCACGACCGGGTGCATTCAGGCGACCTGATCACCCTCGGCATCCTCGATCTCGACGGCGTGCGGATGTATTTTTCCACCGCCCTGGTTAGGTTCTTTCTGCTCACCATGCTGATCGGGATAGGCGCCTGCATGATGATCTCAACCGATCCGGTGCTCGGTTTGATCGCGCTGAGCTTCGTGCCTTTCGTAGCCTGGCGATCGTCGGTCACCCAGCTTAAGCTACGCGCCATCTGGCTCGACCTGCAGGAGCGGCTTTCCGTCCTGGGCCGCGTGATGGAGGAAAATCTCGCAGGCATCCGCGTTGTCCGGGCGTTTTCGGCACAGTCTTATGAGATGGCGAAGTTCGACATCGCCTCGACAAACGCGCTCGAACTCGCGCACGAGCAGGTTGACGTGTACGTGCCCAATACGTCGGCAATGACCCTGGCCTTCTTTGTCGCCATGGGGTTGGTCCTCTGGATCGGTTGCGACAAACTCATCGCCGGCCAGATCAGCGTTGGAACGCTCACGACGTTCCTGACGTTCATGACGATCCTGCAAATGCCCGTCCGCCAGATCGGCCTGATGGTCAACGGCTTCGCCCGCGCTTACACTTGCGGTTCGCGCCTCTTCAGTCTGCTCGACCAGGACATCACGATCGGGGATGCTTCCGGTGCAAGACCGCTCGAGATCGGTGAAGGCACTCTGCGCTTCGACAATGTCTCGTTTGCATATCCCGGCACCGGAAACCGCGTCATTCTAAAGAATATTACCTTCTGCGCCCGTAGGGGCGAGACGATCGCGATCGTGGGTCCGCCAGGTTCTGGCAAGTCGACAATGGCTCACCTGATCCCCCGCTTTTACGACGTCACTGGTGGCACCATCATGCTTGACGGGCAGGACATCCGCGGGGTCACCCTCGCATCGCTTCGCAAGGCGGTCGCGGTCGTACAGCAGGATGCATTCCTGTTCACAACCACGATCGAGAACAACATCGCTTATGGCGACCCCTGGGCGAAGGAACAGCCGATCGAGCGCGCTAGCGAATCCGCCCAGTTGCACAATTACATTCTCGGCCTCCCCGATGGCTACAAGACAGTCGTCGGCGAACGTGGCGCCTCTCTCTCTGGCGGCCAGCGTCAGCGTCTCACCATAGCTCGCACGATGATGTTGCGCCCATCAATCGTCGTTTTCGACGACTCAACGGCCGCGATCGACGCCGCCACAGAGCAGCGGATCCGCGCGGCGATACGGCGTTTCGCCAAGGATAGGGTCACGATCATCATCGCCCACCGGCTGAGTTCACTCAAGCACGCCGACCGGATTCTGTTTGTCGACAACGGCGAGATCGTGGAACGCGGCACCCATCAAGAGCTTTTGGCCAAGCGAGGACGCTATAAGGCCCTTTATGATCTTCAGTTGCGCCCGGGAGATGACATTGCGACCACGTTTGGAGGCGCGCCCTGATGGCCAAGCGGCACGCCAACGAACTCGAAATCGAACCGAATGATAGCGGTAGACGCCCTCCGCGCGCGGTCGTCGGGTCCCATCGCATCGAGGAGGAGATCTTTGGCCGGGCTTTCGACAAGAACATCATTCGCCGCATATGGGCCTTCGTTCGTCCCTACCGAGCCATGGCGGTCGTCTCGCTTGCCGCATTGCTGATTTTCACTGGCACGCAGCTTCTCATCCCGCTGATAATCCGCTACGCGATCGACCACGCCATAACTCCGGCAGGCGCTGATGCCTCCGCCCTGCTTGAGGCAGCCGTCGCATTTGCGCTTGCCATTCTGGTTAATTTCGGCGCCGCCTACGCGCAAGAAACCGTGGTAGGGAAAATGGCCGAGAACGTCCTCTTCGACATCCGCCGCGCCATGTTTGCCCATCTGCAGAAGGTATCGCTCTCCTTCATGGACAAGACCGAGGTAGGACGCCTGATGTCTCGCCTTCAGGGCGACGTCAACTCTATCCACGAATTCCTCGAAACCTCAATCTACTCCGTAGGGGATATTGCGCTTCTCTTCGGCATCATTTTCGTAATGCTGTGGGTCAACTTCAGCCTCGGCTTTCTGACGCTCTCGGTCCTGCCGGCCCTGTTGATTATCCGCATCGTCTGGCTGCCGCGTGCCCGCGAGGCCTTCATGGCTGCACACGAGACCAATTCAGTCGTCAACGGCGCGTTGGCCGAAGCCATTCACGGCGTGCGCACCGTCCAGTCCATGGACCGCCAGCACGTAAATTTTTTACTGTATGACGACAAGGCACATGCCGACCTCAGGACTCACCTGACCGCTGCCAGGTATGCACAGGTCATGGTGCCGATCGTTGATAGCCTCACGGGCGTGGCCATGGCCGTCGTCATTGTGGTCGGCGGCTCCATGATCATGAATGGCCGCATCGATGTGGGCGTATTGGTCGCCTACATATTCTATATCCAACGCTTCTTTGATCCAATTCGCTCACTTACCATGCAATATTCGGTCATGCAGCGCGCCATGGCCTCCGGCAAGCGCCTGACCGATGTCCTCGACGTCAGGATCGAAATCCAGGACAAACCGGATGCCAGGATCCTTGCGCCAGAAATGAACGGCTCGGTCGAGTTCAGGAGCGTCACGTTCGGGTACGATCCCAAACAGCCGGTGCTGAAAAACGTCTCCTTCCGGGTCAATCCCGGCGAGACGGTCGCCTTGGTCGGGCCGACCGGCTCTGGTAAATCGAGCGCGATGGCCCTCGTCCACCGCTTCTATGATGTTCAGCAAGGCCAAGTGCTGGTTGGCGGAGATGATGTGCGCGATCTCACCCAGGAATCGCTCGGCACTCAGATCGCTATGGTGCTGCAGGAGCCGTTTCTGTTCACCGGGACGGTTTTTGAGAATATCCGCTACCACAAGACGGAAGCTACGCGGGAGAAGGTGATCGAGGCCGCCAAGGTGGTCGGCGCCCACGACTTAATCATGAGACTTCCCGACAGGTATGAAACCCAACTCGGCGAACGCGGCGGCAACCTTTCTCTCGGCCAGCGCCAGCTTGTCAGTTTCGCCCGCGCTCTCGTCGCAGACGCCAAGATCCTTGTTCTTGACGAGGCCACCGCCAGCATCGACAGCTACACGGAAATGCTGATCCAGAAGGCTCTGAGAAAACTCCTGGAAGGCCGCACTGGCCTTGTCATCGCTCACCGGCTCGCCACAATCCGTGATGCCGACCGCATCATCGTACTTCAGAATGGCCAGGTTATTGAGACCGGCAACCATGAAAAACTGATGGCTATGGGCGGGCTCTATTCCAAACTCTACAATCTGAACTACTCGTCATTCGACGACATTCCCGAAGAGGAAGCCGATCCGACCGGACAAGCCGCCTCTCGTACCTGATGCTCCTTGCCAGCCGTATCTGACCGTCCAGGGGCACCGGCGAAAGCGCGGACAGCGATTGCGCTAAATCCCGGGCGGCCATGGGAACCTGATCATCACCGGCCAGACCGGAACCGGCAAGTCGTGGCTGGCCGGCGCCTTCGGCCGGCAAGCAGCAGGGCTCGATCGTTTCGGTGCTCTATGTGCACGTGCCGTCCTGTTCGAGGATTGCGCTCGCCCATCCCAGTGGACGCTTCCCACGCCTTCGACAAATTCACCCGCGCGCAACTGCTCGTCCTCGATGGCTTCGGAACCCACTCCCTTACTGAGCAACAGCGCTCGCATCTGTTCGAAATCGTCGAGGAACGATATCGCCGCACCGCCCATGTCCCGGTGGCCAGATGGCATTACCTCATCGCACACCCATCGTCGCCGACGCCATTTCTCGAACGGATTGTGCATAACGCACACCGCACACCGCATGGTGCTCCAGGGCGACAGAATGCGGAGAGCAAAAAGGCCGGCGCCCCTAAACCGGCCTCCGCATGGGGCCATTGTTGAGGAGCAGCGCGCCAAGCGAAGCAACGACGATTTTTCCATTCACTCATAGGTCAGTCGGAACCGCATTGTGAAGCCTATGCATCCGCAGTGCGGCGGGGAGCGCCAGCTGACAAGCCTGCGCTCGGCCGCCATCCTACGGCCGACACTGGCGATGTCGGCTCTCGCCGAGTAGCGAGTGCCTCAGCATTGCCGTCCATCAACTCGGCCGACAGCGGATCGTCCGCCACCGCGGAGCGCACCGCCTGATCGAATGCCGCGCGCCCGAACTTGCTCAGGCGGATGCCGAACGACTTCGGCGAGTGCCGGATGGCGTTCTACAAGTCGAGGAACTTGGCCTTCAGGTTGCGCCGGTACGTCGGCAGAAGCTGCGTGGGATGGCAGCTTTCCGGCTTGATGTAGACCTGGCGGAACCAGCCAGTGCGCATCCCAACGTGTAACATTAATAGCTGGCAGTCAGCATTGTAACGGGCGCTTCCGAGCAGCGATGATTCCTATTCCGGAGGCTTCGAGCGGATCAATTACCCCTAATTGCTCTACCTTCCAGCAAGCTCCATAAAAAGCTTGATCAGCTCTTGATTTCCTTCAGCAGGCGCATGACGAGATCCGCAGCACGCCGCTGCCGTAGGATCCGTTCCTCCCTCGTCTCCGCATCTTCGCCGAGTTCAAATTTCGCGACAGCGACCGGTCCATCTTTCGTATAGCCTTCTGTTTTGCCATCGTCGGTGAAACGCTTCTCAAGGATTTGGAGGGCAGTCGCCACAGCCTCTTTGTGCCTTCCTCCGAGCGCAGCTCTGAACGCCTTCACAGCGCCTTCCAGCCCGCCGTCAAAATGTTCAAGACAGTAGACCAAATCGTGCGCATCCTTGCGCTCGTGCCGCTGATCGAGTGCGTAGGACTTCAGGCAGGTGAAGCTGACGATATCGGCATGACGAATGGTCTCTGTCGCAACGCCATTCTCGCCCAACAACTCGGCACTGATGACCTTGGCCTCATAATGATCGAAGACCATCGAGGAATGCGGAATGTTGAGCGCGGAAATATTGCCCTCGGTGGGGAGCGGCTGAACCTTGCCGCCTTTCAGGGCGGGATCATCGGCCAGCAACTCGAGGATGATCGTGGCACCGGTTTCCGTGTTGGCTTGCCAGCGCCAGGACACTTTTTCGCCCTGGGCGTTTTCACCACGCTCAAACTTCAGTTTTTTGAAGTTCTCCTCAAGCGAATGATAGGCGCCGGTGTCGGCAAGCATCTGCAGCTCGACGACGATATCGACGTCGCCGGTGCCGGCATGGGCCGGAACTTCGGGTGGCTTGGCCTTTACAAGATAGCGCGGTGTGAGCCCGCCGACGAGATAGACCGAGTCCTTCCACGGCCCCAGGCCACGAAGAAGCGTCACGAGGACGCGTTCGCAGTTCTCCGTCACTTCGCTTTTGTAGCCACTTGCTTGGTCCGGTTTGCTCATCAGAAACCGATCCTTTCCTGGCGCAGATGCTCCGCCATCTCCTTGCCTCGTCCGCCACTGCGCAGCAGGTCGAGATAGACCTGAATGGGGCTGGCGAGCCAAAGGCCGTCGACTTGTTCTCGGAACAGAAACTCGCCCCGCGAACTGGTCTCGATAACAATGAGATTGGCGCCTTCATTGACGGGCCGGGCGTCAAGCTCCGCATACAACTCATCGAGCCCGTGGCCGGAGGCGAGGCGACACGTCAGACGCGAGACGGTGGTCAGAAACGGAGCGTAAAACTGAGCCGCACTTTGCTCAGTGATGGCATAGTCGATGACGAGCATTTCCGAGATTTCGGCGAGGTGACGGGCAATGGCGTCATTGTCGCTCGACGGAACGTAAAAGCGCCGATCGGCTGGCCGGCGCGGCGCGGCCAACACCTGCTTTTGCCACTCGTTCAACAGAGCGGCCGGCTCATCGAGACGCCGCTCCTTTGAGGGACCCTGGCCTTTCACGCCCACCCACTCAAAGCGCTCCAATTCCACCAGGGTTTCCGAGGCGGTCGCGGGTGAGACTCGTGCAAGTTTGGCAAGGTCCTTGACACTGAACCAGTCCAAATGGCGGATCAGGAGTGCGTGAAGCACCTGAGAGCGCTTGCCCTTGAACAGGCTGCCGACTGTCTTCTGCACCGTCTTGGAAGGCGGCTTTTCGATGTAGATGTAAGCGCCGCGCGCTGGGAGGAAGAGACTTCCACCAAGCTCATAGAACCCGCAATTCTCCTCCTTCAGGAGATCCTTGGCGCCAGGCGAAATCGATTCGGCGACAAGCAAAGGCACGATGTGACGTTCGCTGCTCCCCTGCCCCGCCACATTCCGATATCGACTGATCTGCCACAGCAGTTGCTGGGCATCCCGTGGGAAGACCGACTTCTTGACCTGGACGATCAGGCGATAGTTTTTGTCGCCGGCGCTGAACTCGACTTCGGCATCAATTCCCCTGTCCGGCCCTGTCGTCGCCAGGTGCGCGGCCGTCTGGCGGGCATCGACATGGGGCAGCGCGCGGAGGGCGTCAACTAGCCTCTCCATTGCTTCCTCTTCGAAGGCCTCATGCTCAAAAGTCTGCATTCTCACACATTCGCTGCGCAGTGGATATCGTGGTTTTACCGAATATTCGCCAAAAAGTCAATATTTGCTGTGCCGTGAATATCGACTTTGGCTCGAATGGTCATTGGCGTTTTAGCGACCCAAACATGTCACGGATGCTGCCGATCTCGCTCGGTCCGTCGAATCCTCGGCTACCGGATCAAGCGGCTCGGACTGTGGCGCCAGTACACTGGCAAGCAGATCAAACTAACTCCGGGCTGAAAATAGACGCCATCGGCCGCGGTCCCCTTCGATCAGCCGTCAGGCACGGCTGTGGAGATGCCGCCGATTCCCGGATACCTTGTTCCAAATTGCGCTTTTTTTCCTGCATCGATGCGATCATGACGAGGCGCGGAGCTTTCAATAACACCCGGAACTGAATATTCATGACTTCGGACGTCGAAACAGCTCCTCGTGCCGGCGGAACGTTCCTGTTCAAAGAGAGCGAAGGACCCAATGGCGGTCCCGGCAGGACGATCAGCTTCGCTGGCGTCGATATTCAGCCGCGGAGCTATGCGGAACTTGCAGCTGCGTCCTCCAATCTGCCTATCACGATCCAGCTCGATATGTACAACGGGGAGATCCTTCATACTGATTTCAACGGTGTCGATCCGGGCACGGTGGTCCACGTCAGCACCACTCTTGAGAGCCGTTTCACCTCGCGAGCGATCGGGCTTGTGAAAGGCGGATGGCTGCCTTCGGCACTGGCAACGATCAAGGCCGACTCCATAATTCTGGTCGACCGTAATGTCGTGACTGAGATCGTGAGCCGGTTTGAAAGTGGCGTGAAGAAGGGCCGCGAACCCGATTTCCTCGACCTGTTCGAAGACAGCCCCATCCGCATTAATCCGATGCTCTGCGCTCTCGAAGGCAACAGCCGTCGAATGCCCGATCCCCATGAGACGAAGGCGCAGATCGACGAGGCGGTCAATAAGCTGAGACGCGCTTTGCCCAAGGCCGAAATCGTCGTGGGAGCTAAGAGTCTGGAAGGTGTGCTAGGCCTGATCGAAAACACCCGCGCCAGCTTCAGCCGAAAAAATGCCATGTTACTTGAGCTTGCGCCAACACTCTGTGCGCCGACTAGTCGCAAAGACGTTGCGGCCCGTATCGCGAGCGTCATCGAGGCAGCAGACCGGTTCGATGTGTCACGCAAATCTTAACTCGTTCTCGCAATTGCAAACTCGATTGCGGTGCCGAACGGGTGCAGCCCTACTTTCACTCTGTTGAACTTGCAACCCGGCTACTCAGGCGAGGACGCATACAACGCCCTATCAGATCTTCGGTCGCTCGAGATTCTCATCCACCTTTTTGCGCTGTTTCCCGGCGAGATCGTGCAACTTTGCACGGCGGACCGCGACTTGGCGTTGCTGTGGTGCGGAATGCAGGCATCCGACTTCCAGACGGTCGGTCGCGGCGTCGCCTTTGATATTGCGCCGGTCGAGGCGTTGCTTCCGCGCGGTGCCTTGGAGGTTTGGCACAACGCTGTTGCCGGTTTGTCCTAATATTGAAACGGCAGAGCTGATCCTAGGAGTGCCAATGGCGGTTGCCGGGGCTTTGGCCCTGGGCATGTGGGTAGCCGCCGGTAATCCCCAATGTGCCTGGAGGCGACGGATCCGCGCTGCGAACCAAGACAGCGCTCCTATACTCGTCGCCCAGAGTTTCGCCATCGTTTCGCTTAGCGGCCTGAATTGCTCGTCGCGTTGCGCACGGGCCGAGCCACGAGCGGACTGTATCATCCTTGGCAATGAGGTCGCCCAGAGCGAGCCAAACATTGTTGTGCTTATCGCTTGCTGTTGGGCGCGTAGGTGGTCCTCTAGCAGCTTGTGCCGCGAAATGTATCCGGCGTTCACGCCCGGGATGGCGTGGTTCATCAGCAGGCGCGCGTCGAACTCCGACACGCCAGCAGGCGTCGCCAGCGTCCTGAATGTCTGCCGCAGGTCATTGCGCCACTTGCTTAGAACGTCCCGATCTTCCTTCTGCTCGGCCAGATGTCCGCTTTCGCTGTCTGCGGGGAAGAGCCAACTATTGGCTTCAAAGGGAAAGACGTAGCGGCCAAAGCGGATTGCCCGCGTCGCTCCGCATCGCGTGCATGATCACCGGCCAGCTTGCGCGCCACCGCGAAGCGTTTTGCGATCTCCCGGCCTCACCTCTTGACCATATCGTTGCCTTTGAAGCGCGTCATCAAACCGGACGTCGCATCGTAGAGCGCGCGCCGCTCGTCCACCTCACCGGCCTTCGATATCCGGCCTTGAACGTCAATCGAAGTGCCCGACATCCAGCGCCGCGAAGTCAGCCCGAAGGCCGCGACGTCGCGCGAGCGGCGGAAGTCGGGGATGGCCATGAAGCGCCGGCACGGCTCGCTGCGAGATGCAGCAAGAGACCTACCCCCATCAGCACGCCGGCTAGCAGCAGCCGGACAGTCAGCGGCTCACCCAAAAGGGCAATCGCCAGAAATGCCCCGATCAACGGCGCGAGCCAATAATAAGCGCCGGCTCGATGCGAATGATTGTTGCTCATCGAGCCGTCCCAAAAGACATAGAAGGCGGCAATCTACACCCCACCTTTCCAGCGCAACAGCCGCATGGCGTTGGCTGTCACCAGCACCGTCGCGCCTGTGTCGGCGAGAATGGCGGGCCACAGGCCGGTGATGCCGACTACGGTCGTCACCAGGAACACCGCCTTCAGCCCCAACGCCATGGTGATGTTCTGCTTGATGTTGGCCATGGTCGCCTGAGACAGTTTTATCATCGCCGCGACATCGCCGACGCGGCCATGCAGCACCGCCGCATCTGCCGTCTCCAGAGCGACATCGGTGCCGCCGCCCATGGCTATGCCGATGTCGGCCGCGGCGAGCGCCGGCGCATCGTTGATGCCGTCGCCGACCTTAGCGACCGTCAGCCCCTGCCCTTTCAACTCGCCGACAATGCGCTGCTTGTCTTCGGGCAGCAGTTCCGAGCGCACCTCGATACCGAGTTGCTTGCCGATTGCCGCCGCCGTGCGCTGGTTGTCGCCAGTCAGCATGACAGTCCTGATGCCAACATCGGTCAGCGCCTTGAGGCCGGCCTGCGCGTCCGGCCGAGGCTCGTCGCGCATGGCGATGAAACCGGCCAGCACATCATTGATCAGCAGCACCGACACCGACTTGCCCTGGTCGTTGAGTTCGGCGATGCGGGCCGCCTGCTCGGTCGGCAGCGCGACCTTCTCGCCTCCAGCGATCGGCGAGCCCAGGAAGACGTTCTTACCGCCAATGCGACCGACGACGCCCTTGCCGCCGAGCGCCTTGGCCTCCACCGCTGGCGGCACCGGCACGCGATCGGCCTTGGCCTTTCGCAGGATAGCCAGGGCCAGCGGATGGCTCGATCCGGTTTCGAGTGCAGCGGCCAGCGACAGCACCTCTTCGCTGATCCCGATGGCCACGACATCCGTCACCACGGGCTTGCCTTCAGTCAGCGTCCCGGTCTTGTCCCAAGCCACGGCGGTGATCTTGCCCAAGCCTTCCAGCACCGCGCCGCCTTTCATTAAAAGACCACGCCTGGCGCCGGCCGAGAGCGAGGCGGCGATTGCCGCCGGCACCGATATGACGAGGGCGCAGGGGCAGCCGATGAGCAGCAGCGCCAGGCCTTTGTAGATCCATTCGTTCCAGTCGTCGCCGAAGGCCAGCGGCGGGACGACGGCCACCAGAGCCCCCACTGCGACGACGGCGGGCGTATACCAGCGTGAGAAACGGTCGATGAAGCGTTCCGTCGGCGCCTTGCTTTCCTGGGCCTCCTCGACCAGCTTGACGATGCGGGCGATGGTGTTGTCGGACGCCGCAGCCGTGACGGTGATGCGCAACACGCCGTCGCCATTGATGGTGCCGGCGAACACGTCCGCGTCGACGCCCTTGCGCACCGGCACGCTTTCCCCCGACACCGGCGATTCATCGATGGCGCTTTCGCCCTCGATGATCTTGCCGTCGGCTGGAATGCGATCGCCCGGCCGCACCAGAATGACGGCGCCAACCCCAAGGGCTTCGGCCGGAACTTCGCGCGTGGCGCCATTCTCCTCCAGGAATGCCGTCTTGGGCACCAGCGTGGTCAGCGCCTCGATGCTGGAGCGCGCCTTGCCGGCGGCCACGCCTTCCAGCAACTCGCCGACGAGGAACAGGAAGACCACGGTGGCGGCTTCCTCGCCGGCACCGATGATGACGGCGCCGATCGCCGCGATGGTCATCAGCATTTCGATGGTGAGGGGAATGCCGGCGAGCGTGGCCATCACAGCTCGCCGTGCAATCGGCACCAGTCCGATCAGCATGGCGGCAATGAAAAGCCAGACGCCGGTGGCCGGCCAGATATAGTGAATCGCAAAAGCTGCGGCCAATGCGGCGCCGCTGGCGATGCTCAGCCGGCCTTTGGCGCTGTTCCACCAGGGCCCCGTGGCCGGCGTGTGGTCGTGGCCATGCAAGCCCTCCACGTCGTCGTGGTCATCTTTGGCTGTGCCGGCATGGTCGCGGCCAGCATGGTCGTGGCCAGCGTGGTCGTGGCCAGCGTGGTCATGGCCGCCTTTGGTGCCGTGCCCGGCCGGTTTGGCATTCTGTCCGGCTTCGCTCGTGAGCTGAGCCACAGAATAGCCGAGGCCCGTCACCTTCTTTTCGATCGCGGCGAGGTCGCTTTCGGCAGTGTGCCTGACGGTCATGGTGCCGGCAGTGACCGAGACGTTCACATCCTGGACGCCATGCATGCGCCGCAGCGCGCTATCGATTTTCGTCGCGCAGCCGGCACAATCCATGCCTTCAACGCGATAACGGGTTTGTGCGGCGGTTGCAGCCATCGTCTCACTCCTTGAACCATTCCAGCGGCACGCTACATTCTCTAGCGACTAGAGGAGCAAGCGAAAAATGATGCGCAGTGTCCCGATTGGCGAAGCGGCACGACAGAGCGGCGTGAAAGTGCCGACCATCCGCTACTATGAGCATATCGGCCTGCTGCCCGCGCCGAACCGCACCGAGGGCAATCGACGGCACTATGAGACGAGCGATTTGCGCCGGCTGGCGTTTATTCGCCATTCACGCGAGTTGGGGTTCGACATCGAAGCCATCCGCACCCTGCTGACGTTGCAGGATAATCCCAGCCAGCCCTGCGCCACGGCCGACACCATAGCCCAGGCGCGGCTGGCCGACGTCGTTCAGCGGATACGCAGCCTCACGGCATTGAAGGCCGAACTGGAACTCATGGTCGAAGGCTGCCGGCGCGGGAAGGTCGGCGAATGCCGGGTGATTGAGGTGCTGGCCGATCACAGCCAATGCGAACACGCCCGGCACTGACTGGACCCGATCTCGAACGATCTAATCATTCGTGAGCCGGCCTTTCCGCCACCATCCAGGTCATGAGGCGCGACTGCACGGCGAGGTGATGATTTTGACCACGGCTAAGCCACCGAGTTGAAGTGCGGCTTGCACTTCGGCAATTGTCCGGAATCGGTAGCAGCGGCCCTCTATTCCTTTGCATCGGCGCGTCACAAGGACGTGATTTGCTTTGCCCATGTAACAAACCAGATGGGCCAGACCGAAGGTGATTTTGAGAAAGGCGAAGCCGACGGCACCGCCGATGCGTTGGCCGTTATTGCTTCGGTCGCCCGAAGTGCCATGAAGATTGCCGAAACTTGAAGATGAAAACGCGCTGGCACCGCAACCGTTGCCCTGAAATTCTCAGCGAAATGCAGACGGACCCGTTTAAGTCGGACTTGGTGCGCTCAGGCTTTGCCCAGCGCGATTCTGAATTCATAGACCTTTTTGCTCAAAACTTCGCACGTGTCGCTGCGCGAGTAAGGTGGCAATAAACCTGTGCTGCGGTTTACCTGCGGTCATCCAGAATGTTCAGGGCGTAACGCGTGTGTCGCCGTTCGCCAGTTCTTATCATCGCGCCCTTGGAAACGAGGTCTTGCAGATCTCTTGTCGCCGTGGCGCGCGATGCTTGAGTGATGGCGATATAACTCTCGGCGCTGAGCCCTCCTTTGAACCCGTCGATGCCTTCGCGGAACATTCGGGCGATGACCTTTTCCTGCCGCTCGTTGAACTGGTTTCGGTAGCGTTCGTAAAACTTGGCTTTAGCTACGGAGAATTCGACGCGGACCAGCGTTACGCGTTGCGCTTCAAGGATCGTGTTGGCAAAGTAGAGCAGCCAATTTGTTACCGCGTTGCTCTTATTGCTGGCCTGCAGGTTGTCGTAGTAGGCCTTGCGGTGGCGTTCGATCGTGTATGCCAAAGCGATGAGACTTGGCTCACCCAGGCTTTGAGCAAGCGCCTTTTCGCAGAGGGCACGGCCTATGCGGCCGTTGCCATCCTCAAATGGGTGGATGCTCTCGAAATAAAGGTGCACGATACCGGCTCGCGTCAACGCCGGGAGCGGCGTCTTACCTTTAGGCGCGGTATCGTTGAACCAAGCGGCGAAAGCATCCATTTCGGCTTTTACCCGCGCTGAGGGAGGTGCCTCGAAATGCACTTCGGGCTTATCCAGCCGATTGGAAACAATCTGCATGACGTCGGCATGCTGGCGGTAATTGCCAATGGTCTCAATACGCCGTTCCCCCGACATCACCATCTTGTGCCAAGCGTAGAGAGTGCGATGCGAGAGGACATGGCCAAAATGTAAATACACGTCGGCCATCATTTCCGCGATGCCGCGCTCGGCAGGCGGAATGCGCCTGTTCTCGCTGCCCAGCCCAAGTTGCTGGCGCAGGGATGATTGCAGACTCTCGCGGTTGAGGTATTTCCCTTCAATCGCGGATGTCTTCAAGGCCTCTTCACTGATAAGATCGATGCGTATCTGGTCGCGATCGTCAGAACCGACGTGCCGAAAGACACCCAGGAACTCACCCGATCGCAGCAGGAATTCCCTTTCCAGCGGTTCCAATTCTTCCTTATCGTAGGTAAAATGCGGCCAGTCAGCCTGCTCCCAATTCCATACCATGAGTTATAGCGCACCTTTCTATAACTCATAGTGCCTTAAATAATGAGCTATAGCAAACTTCTCTATGCCCAGAAACCGGGGCTTTGCCCTGGTACGCACAGGTTCGCCCTCTCTTGCGAAACGAAATCGGGGCGATTTCTTAATCGGCAGGCCGGTCGCTCCAAGTAACTAGGGCCTCCACAAGCGTGCGCGCCCTCCACCCACACAGCAAGCACTATATCGGCATCATGCGCGGAACCGGGAAGGTGATGGTGCGCCGGAGAAAATTCAACTTCGAACACGGAACGCGCATTTCACGTCAGGTAACACGAGCCATGATTTCAGATTGGATCGTCCTTGCGGTGTATAGCGAAGCGTCTAAGGACAGATTCCCAAATGCAAGTTGGCAAAGTAGATAATTAGCACCGGCCTCTTCGAGCTGATCAAGAAGAGCTTGTCGCGCAGAAGATGCCGTTCCTACCACGCACAATTCGCTCTCGATTGCTGCATCCAAGCTCAGCGGCAGATTTGGCGGCGTCTGGAGCGCATTGAGGTCGTAGAGGAACCTGAAGCTCTTGAGCCATCGTTCGTAAGCGGGTGCCGCGAGCGCATATGCATCTGTTTCCGATCGCGCGATCACGACCATGCGGAGCATTCCAAGAAATGGCCCTCGCTCGTCCGCGTCGGCACTGCGCTCCCGGCAGGCTCGGAATGCATCAGTAATTCTGCGAACAGAAGAGGCAGGTCCCAGGCACGCGATGTTGGCGCCACTTGCAGCGGCCCAGCTGGCCGACTCGGGTCTATTGGTGGCGATCCATGTCGGTGGATGGGGGCGCTGATGAGATCTCAGCGTCAAAGGGACGTCATTCAGCTCAAAATGGCGGCCGCGATAGGACAGCGTGTCGCCCTTCATCGCCTTAATAAGGATTTCGCTGGCTTCCGCATAGTGACCTGGCGCCGCCTCCGCAGCAATCCCGAAGTAACCCAGTTCGACTGGAAGAGAGCCGCGCCCTATACCCAGTTCGACCCTGCCACCACTCAACTGGTCCAGCATGCAGATCTCCTCGAACGCACGCAGTGGATGATAAAGGGCAAGGAGCATTACCATCGGGCCGACGCGAAGGTGCCGGGTGCGCTGGACGACGCTGGATAAGAACAGATTCGGCGATGGGCCCCTCCCGTGCGGAGTGCAGTGGTGCTCTGCCAGATGATATGCATAGAAGCCAAGCTGATCGCACGCCTCTGCTAAACTCAGGCGATCGGCGTATTGCCGGGCAATCTCGCAGCCGTCCTCGTCCAGATGGTCGAATATGCCGATGGTCAGGCCCCGGGGGAAGGCATTCTTCACGAATTTTCTCCAACTCTTTGCAACGGTTCGTGGCTCGCAATGGTGCAAGCAAATTCAAATTATCGGCGCGCTTAATGGCCGGGGAACTATCGATTGGTTAAGGCAGGAGCAGCGGCCGCTGACGGCCGGCACAGTGGGATAGTTTCCTTCGCCGTTCCAGCTATGTCGCTGGCGGCCTCAAGAAATTCATCCATCTCATCTTTTGTGCCGATGCTAATGCGGATGTAATTTTCCAAACCTGCATCAGGAAAGAAGGCAACGAGTATCTTTTGCCTTTCCAAGGCTGCTTGCCACCATGCGCCTTCCTGCCCCGCTGGCACACGTGCTAGCAGGAAATTTGCGTGGGAAGGTATTACGGAAAATCCGAGTTTTGACAGCGCCATCGTCACTCGCTGTCTTTCATGCTTGATGTGCTTGTGGTTCTCGGCATAGGCGCCTCGGTGCCCAAGGACGCTGATACCAACCGCATGGCCGATCACATTCATGTTGAAGACGTTCTGAAGATTTCGCAGCCTGCCAATGACTTCAGGGTGACCAAGTCCGAAACCGACGCGAATGCCGGCGGTGGCATAGCTTTTCGAGAACGTTCTCAAGACCAGGAGATTCGGATAACAATTGATGAGATGCAGACCATTATCCGGTGCAAAATCGACGTAGGCCTCATCCAAGACAATCATGCGGTCTGATTGTGATACTAAACGTTCGATATCGGCCACCGGAACAAACGTTCCGGTCGGATTGTTCGGATTAGCCAGCAGAATGAATTTGGCATCTTTTGCAGGCGCCAAAAGCAATTGTTCTACGGGCAAGGAATGATCTTGGCCCCATTCGACTTCGACAAATTGAGCACCCTGCAAACTGGCAAGTTTGCGGTTGAACGAAAACCCGGGCGACATCATCGCCACGCTGTCTCCTGGAACCAGGAAAGCTCTGTAAATAAGCCCAAGCAGTTCAGACGATCCGTTTCCGGCGATCACCTGATCCTTGGAGACGCCGTAGGCTTCAGAAGCTGCTTGCCTCAAGCTGACGTTGTCGTCTTCTGGATATAGATACTGCCGTTCGAGAGCCGCCATTGCACTCTGCATTATGACTGTCGGCAGCGGAAACGGGTTCTCGTTCGTATTTAGCTTGACGCAACTCGCATCCGGCGCCGGTTTGTCGGATAGCAGAACATCTAACTGTCTCGCCACTTGCGAGAGAGAGGAAAGCACAGTTCCGAGTTTTGCATCCGACATGATTTTTTCTCCGTTTCAGTCCCAGTACATCCGGCACGGGCTGGTGATATCGAGACATGGCTTGGACCATCGATGATAGCGCTGCCTTCAAACCCAGGTGCGTCGTGAAGCCGACAGCTCCGCGGGGTCAGCCGGACTGTGCGATTGGATCGAAAGTTGGCACTGACGTGAGGTCCCCATCACCCGTTTCCAGGGGCACAAGCACGGTCCCCGCTACTCGCTTCGGTCGTTAGCTTCAAAGACGCTTGATCTCGATGCCGTATTTCCTCAACATGTAGCCAATCTGGCGGGGCGTCAGTCCAAGCAGGCGTGCCGCCTTTGCCTGCACCCAGCCACATCTTTCCATGGCCTCGATGACACGTTCAGCATCGGTCATTCTTGCACCATTTAACTGGACTGCCCCGGCAGGGCCAAGCGGCGGCTGACTTGTGATCTCAGGCGGGACTGCGACGGCGGCAGCAGCGGGCGGTATGGCCGCAACCGCTGGCAGCGGCACGATCGGCGGGGATTGCAGCGCGATTTTGCCAAATCTGCTCTTGTGCAGCGCCTCGGCGAAGCATTTGCCCTGGCAGCATGCAAAGTCGCCTCTCCCGATTGATGGTCCCGCCGCCAGAACTGCTGTCCGATACACGCAATTTTCGAGCTCGCGAATGTTGCCGGGAAAATCACAGTTTATCAGGACTTCAATCGCACTGGGATCGAAGGTCAGCATCCGGCCGTTCTCACCGTTGAAATTCTTGAGAAACTCAGCGGCGAGTAGCGGAATATCACTGCGCCTTTCGCGTAGCGCTGGCACCAGCAAGGGAACCACACTGATGCGGTAATAGAGGTCGGCACGGAACTCGTTTCTGGCAACCGCCTCTTCCAGGTTCTTGTTCGTGGCGGCAATGATGCGAACATCGACTTTAATGGTCTGGTTGCCGCCGACGCGCTCAAACTCCTGCTCCTGCAGCACGCGCAAGAGCTTTGCCTGGAAAGAGGCCGAAATCTCGCCGATCTCGTCCAGGAACAGCGTCCCCTTGTCGGCGAGCTCAAAGCGCCCCTTGCGTGAGTTGAACGCGCTGGTGAATGCACCCTTCTCATGACCGAACAATTCGGATTCCAGGACTGTCTCGGGCAGCGCCGCGCAATTGAGCTTGATGAAGGGCCGCTTGGCGCGCGGCGACAACTCGTGGATAGCCTTGGCGACCAGCTCCTTGCCGGTACCGGATTCGCCTCGCAACAGAACCGCAATCTTAGCCTTAGCTACGACCGCGACTTTCTCAAGCAGACCGCGCAACGCCAAACTGTCGCCAATCATCCCCTCAACGTGAATCTTGTTACGCTGCCGGGCCGGATGCTTCTGCTTTGGCAGCAAATCCTGCTGTGCCATCGGTTGCTCGGGGTCGCCGTCGAAAGAGCGATGCGACTTGACTGTCTGTCCTACCAGGTTGGCGATTAGGGGAAGCAGACAGAGGTTGTAATCGAGCCAAACTCTTGAGCCATTGTCCAGTACGTGGTCGATGGTCAGCGTGCCCACGACATTCGCATCGACGCGGATGGGAACGCCGACGAAGGACACTGGTATGTTTTCGGAGACCCCGAGCACCTCCATGTCGGCGGCGGTGAAAGCCGAATGAACCGCGATGTTCTCGGTGGCCAGGGGCGTGTCCGTGGCCACAATATGGTCGATTGCCTTCCGCGGCAGATACGTCCGGCAGCGCTCACCGCAGCTCTCGGTCCAGCCGGCGCCTACGGTGATTTCCAGTTCGCCATCACTATCGAAGAGAGAGATGATGCCGTGCCGCATCTGCAGAAACGATCGCAGGAGGTCTACGACCTTGGCCAGCGTGACTTCGAGCCCGGAGGGGGCGGTGAGTGCTTTCACTATTTCCCATATGCCAGCAAGCACGCTCGCGCGCGACGGCAGAATAGCGGATTCTGAGTCATCCCTTTTCGCGTCATGAAGCGACGAGCAGCATGGCGGCGTCTGCCCAGCATTTTCTTCAGGTTGGCCATTATTGTCCCGGTCTAGCATGTCATCCTCGATGTGGAGCCGCGAAAGCAACGCCGCCCCATCTGAACCTGCGACGCCCCCCGGGCGTTGAGGCCTCGTCAAGTGGCATCGAGGCCCGAGCCACCGATGGCCGGCACCAGCAAGAGTTTCTTCGCCCCGCGGGCCGCCGCATGATTGGCGCGCTTGCTCGCTCGTAGGAGCCGCTCATCGAAACGCCTGAGACGTCGATACGGATAGTCTGTGACCCGGCGTCACGGCAGCACGCCGACTTCCGCAGCCGGCATACTGGCTGCCATTGGATCGAAAGTGGGTCACGGTTTTGGGCGTCGGTCAGGCCGTGATGATCGGCAAGAACGAAAAACGCCGGAGGCAATGCTTGAGGCATGGCTTGGCTATCCTTACTGAAGTGGGGCGCGGTTCAGGCTCCTCCCGAGCGCAACCACACGTTGCTCTACAGAGCGGGAACGACGGGGGCTAGTCAATCGAGCTTTCCTTGCATTTGTGAAAGGAAAGTAGGACGACATGACAGAATCCCATCAATTCAGATAGTTGCTCGCAGATCGATGCGAACGGCAGAGATGTTTACCCCGGCGTCTCGGCGGGTGCGCGGCGCGCTGAGCATACCGAGCGCCTGTGCGTGCTTCCAGCGCCCCATCAGGTGGTGCGGAAGCGGTAGCGGCTCACTGAGTGGATCGCAGCAACCATTCATACCCTCGCTATTGATGCCGTTGACAATAGAACACGCTGCGGCGCATGCCATGGCGCAAAGTTGTCTTCGAGCGCGGCTTATGTTCGTGCTCCGAAGCATCTCCTGAATCACACCGTTGCGCCCCAGGACTGGCGGAATCACCGGTCTTCTCCACTGCCCCTTCGAGACGCACTCGGCTGCAACGGGAGCGCGGCGAAGCACGGTTGTGTAGGGAATCCTCCACACCGGTGCGCGGTCAGTCGCAAACAAGACAAAGAAAGGAGGGGCACATCGGGACCCCAGAGATACCGACCGGCGGCCGCTCTGCCGGGCAAAAGCAATGGTTGCAACGCGCCCTTGTTGTATCATCCGTGCTCTACCGACCTATTGCTTCAGACACGGACCATTGCCGGAGCCTTAGGTGCGGAATTTCGCCAAGAATGGAGGCAACCAGTGCGGAAACCCGCACAAGCCTCACTGAAGCTGCGTGACCGAGCGGCGGAATACGCATAATTGGGCGCGGGTTCCACTTGGCACAACGTTTGCGGCTGAGATGGCAGCAGCGTTTGACCGGAGCGCCGCGATGGGAGAAGCGCGGGAAGGGAGGAGCCCCACCCCGTCCGGTCAGGGAGAGAAAAGCTGTTGGTTCCACCAATCCGAAGCGCGGGTCCCACGCCCCGCAAGGCCTTCTACGCCCAGCTCTACGTGCAGGTGCTTACCGCCATCGCCCTCGGTGTCGCAGTGGGCTATTTCTGTCCGGGGACCGGAGAGGCTCTGAAGCCCCTCGGCGATGCTTTCATCAAGCTCGTGAAAATGATCATCGCACCAGTGATCTTTCTAACCGTCACGACCGGCATTGCCGGCATGAACGACCTCAAAAAGGTTGGCCGGGTCGCCGGCAAAGCGATGATCTATTTCGTCACCTTCTCGAGCCTCGCACTGGTTGTCGGTCTCATAGTCGCAAATGTCGTTCAGCCAGGTGCTGGCCTCAACATTGATCCGGCGTCGCTCGATGTTCAGGCCGTGAAGGGCTATGCCGCCAAGGTCCACGAGCAGTCCGTGGCCGGCTTTCTGATGAACATCATCCCGATAACGATCGTTGGTGCCTTCGCCGAAGGCGACATCCTGCAGGTCCTGTTCTTCTCGGTCCTGTTCGGCATCGCTCTGGCGATGGTCGGCGACACGGGCAAGCCTGTGCTTTCTTTGCTTCAGGCGCTCCTTGCGCCGGTGTTCAAGCTGGTCGGCATTCTGATGAGGGCCGCGCCCGTCGGCGCTTTCGGCGCCATGGCCTTCACCATCGGCAAATATGGCATCGGTTCGGTGGCCAACCTCGCGATGCTGGTCGCGACGTTCTATTTCACTGCCTTCTTCTTCGTATTCGGGATTCTCGGCGCGGTCTGCCGATACAACGGCTTCTCGATCTTTTCTCTCGTGCGCTACATCAAGGAAGAGCTGCTGCTGGTCCTGGCAACGTCCTCCTCGGAGGCCGCGCTGCCCTCGCTCATGGAAAAGATGGAGAAGGCCGGCGCCAAGCGTTCTGTCGTGGGTCTCGTTATCCCGACTGGATATTCCTTCAATCTGGACGGCACCAATATCTACATGACGCTTGCCGCCCTCTTCCTCGCCCAGGCGACGAACACGCACTTGTCGATTTCCGACCAGGTCCTCCTATTGCTTGTCGCGATGCTTTCCTCGAAGGGTGCCGCAGGTATAACAGGCGCCGGCTTTATCACCTTGGCCGCTACGCTCTCCGTAATCCCGAGCGTTCCCGTTGCTGGGATGGCTCTGATCCTTGGCGTGGACCGCTTCATGTCCGAATGCCGAGCGCTGACGAATGTAGTCGGCAACGCGGTGGCCTCGCTCGTTGTCGCCCGCTGGGAAGGCGAATTGGACGAAGCGCGCATGAAAGCTGCCTTCTGCGGGAGCTTGCCGAGAGATTAAACCGGCCATCCGCCCCAGCAAGATTGCTGTAGCGCGACTAATCCAGTCGCCGGGCTAACATCCGAACGAAACAATCGGCTCGCTGGCTCTAAACAGTGCTTCGCGGGCCACAGATCAGAAGCGCCAAATGCGGTGAGTACAAGAAATATGGACGCCTTATCGAAACGAACCGTAGATCGACACCCGCGCGGTTGCGCCTGGAGCGCCGTTCATTGGATAGGCAGTCGATCGTGCAGGATGCCGAAATTTTCACTTTGCCGCCCCGAACCGTCGCTGGGATGCGCCGGATGACAGAGAGACAGCCGATCAGAATTGGAGCGACGGCAAAGCGCCCCACAATTGTCGATCTCGCCCGCGAAGCCGGGGTGAGCGTGGCGACTGTCGATCGGGTCCTGAACGCTCGCCTGCCGGTGCGGGAGAAGACCGCGCGGCGGGTCCACGAGGCCGCCCACGCGATCGGCTATCATGCTGCGGGTCTCATCAAACAGCGCTTGCAACGGGATCTGCCGCGCTACCGGCTAGGCTTCATCTTGAGAAAACCGGCCCAGCATTTCTACCAGGAGTTCGCGCGCGAGGTCGAAGCGTCGGTGAGTTCGGCCCAGTCCTTCCACGGCATTCCGCTCATCGAATTCGCGCCATCACATTTGCCCGGGGACCTGACCACCCTCCTTAAGGATCTTGGTAGCCGATGCCACGCGATCGCCATGGTGGCGCCGGACCACCCGAAGATCACGGCAGCAGTCGAGGAGCTCAAGGCGAAAGGCATCCCGGTTTTCTCGCTCCTTTCTGACTTCGCCGCTGGCGTGCGCGAGGGTTACATCGGTCTCAACAACCGCAGGGTCGGGCGGACGGCAGCTTGGATGTTCTCCAAGGCCGCTAAACGGCCTGGCAAGGTGGCGGTGTTTGTCGGCAGCCACCGTTTCCAGGGTCACGAGCTACGGGAAAGCGGCTTTCGTTCTTTTTTCCGTGAGAACGAGCCAGCATTCGAGGTGCTCGATACGCTCGTGAACCTTGAGAAACGACAGATCACTTACGAGGCGCTGCTGGACCTTATGCAGCGGGAACCTGAGCTCGTCGGCTTCTACGTGGCCGGCGGTGGCATGGAGGGCGCTATCTCAGCGCTCCGGGAAGAGGGCAAAGGTCAGGATCTCGTGGCGATCGTGAATGAAATCACGCCGGAGTCACGGGAGGCCCTCGCTGATGACATCATCACGATGGCGGTCGCCACGCCACTGCGCCGACTTTGCCAGGAGCTGATGTTGCTGATGGATCGCGCCATCAAGACCGGCACGGCGGAGACGCCGGGGCAGACATTTCTGCCGTTTGACATCTATCTTCCGGAAAACATCTGAAATGATGTGATCTATCGCCATGGCCGACATTCCTTTCATAAATGCAAGAATCGCTCGATTGACTAGCCTGCTCCAATCAGGTTTGTGCATCGGCCTGCAGTGGGGCGCGCGGAGAAGCCAGACAAGACTGGCGCCGCATTTCTGGAAGGAAAGCTCCGCCCATGCGCCAGGTATCTCCCCGCTTTGCGCTCGAAGACATGGCGGCCCCATCGGTCGACGTCAGTGCAATTTTCGCAGTTGCGCGTGATCAGGGCCTGACCGATGTTCAAATCCGTGACCATCATTTCAGCAATCCTGTTACACACGCCATTTCGGCTGCGCAGGTCCGCTCTGCCGCTACCGAAGCCGGCGTCACGATAACCTCGATGAACGCCTTGCAGCGCTTCGACGACTGGACTCCCACCCGTCGGGCGGAGGCGAACAAGCTGGCCGACTACGCGGCGGCGTGCGGGGCTAAGACGGTCGTGCTGGTGCCGGTCAACCACGGCTCGCGGGCCAGCACTGGCGAGCGCCATGACAGTCTCCGCTTCGCTCTAAACGCGCTCAAGCCGATCCTCCAGTCGCGCGGTCTTGTCGGCCTGATCGAGCCGCTGGGCTTTCGAACCTGCTCGCTTCGATCAAAGAAGGAAGCGGCCGATGCCATTGCCGCGGTTGATGGCCAGTCCGTGTTCCGCCTGATGCACGATACTTTTCACCATACCCTGGCTGGGGAGACGTCCTTGTTTGGCGAGCTTACCGGACTGGTGCACATTTCAGGCGTGAACGACCCGACCTTCTGGATTTACCCGGATTGCTTTCTTGGAGGTTCCGACAATGGCAGTCAGATCCAGGCGCTGCTTGACGATGGCTACGCGGGACCCTTCTCGTTCGAGCTGGTCGAGGAAGTGCGCACGTTGGACGAGCTCGCGGGCGCGCTTGCCGCCAGCATTGATTTCGTCCAGCGCGTGCTGTCGACGCGAAAGCAGTTGGTCGCGGAGGTAGTAAATGGAATGGCGCCTAAAGCCTCCCGTGTTGTCACAGCGGAGCAGCCATGCGAGATGCCTCCTGCATCATTATCTCGCGCATCCAGATGCTTGCCGGATCGGTATTGTGGAGTGCCGGCCACTGGGCGGCTTCGGTGAAAGCGGGAAGCGGCAGCGGAAGTTCCACAATCTGAAGGGGGAAGGTTTTTTCGAAGTGCTTAACCAGCCGGAAGGGCATGGTCGCAATACGAGCTGTGCCGGACACCATGGGTGGGATCATGCTGAAGCCCTGCACGGCCACCTCGACACGTCTTTTAAGACCATGCTCAAGTAAGAACCATTCCTCGACGGACGGCATCAGCGAACGTCCGAACCTGACCGAGACGTGCCTCATCGACAGATATCTCTCGAATGTAAGCTGCCGTGGCAGCTGCCTGTTCGTGGGACAGCCGACGCATACGAGCCTCTCGCCGAACAAGGCCACGCTTGAATGCGCGCTCGACGTGAACAAATCCGGGAGAATTACAAAATCGACGTCGCCGCGCCGGAGAAGCTCATCGGGGCTATCGTTGATAGGCAGCAATTCGAAGCTGACGGCGGGGGCTTCCCGGGCAACACGCTCCACGACTTTCTCAAAAAAAACGAGCGTGGCGAAATCGGAAATAATGATCCTGAAGCGGCGATCGGATCGAGCCGGGTCAAACGGATCCGAAGAAATAATCGTACGTTGGATGTGCAGGAGAGCGTCGCGGACTGCGGGACCAAGTGCAGCCGCACGTGACGTCAGAATACGTTCGCGGCCGCTCATGCTGAACAGTTCATCGCCGAAAAAATCGCGCAGCCGGGCGACGGCCGCACTCATCGCCGGCTGACTGAGATTTATCCGGCGTGCCGCCGCCGAGAGATTGCGCTCGGCCAGCAATGCGTCCAGCACGACGAGAAGGTTGAGATCAAGCCCCTTGAAACGCATTTCTGCGGCTATCCATAGAGTGGATACCTTCCATCGAAACAAACGATTTTATCATTGTGCTGAAATCTCGCATGGACAAACACCTGACGCACCGATCACCCGCTGCCTCTATGCCGCGATGAGCGTCTTAAGGACAACCCGAAAGGAGAAAATCTTCCATGCGCTCTGCCGTGCAGTGGAGGTTATGCTGGGAAAATAACTTGCAAGTGGCCGACCATGTCGAGCTCTCCGATTTTTTCCGAAACATCTATGGACGAAACGGAGCCTTCGGCGCAAAGCCATTCGAAGGTGGCCGCAGTTGGGCCGGCGCAAGACCGGAACTCCGCTTTATTGCCAGCGACCCTCAGGGCGTAGCGGCACACATCGGTATTCTGCGCCGCTTCATCAGGGTTGGCGAGGTCGATGTCCTAGTGGCTGAGTTGGGCCTGTATGGCGTTCGTCAGGATCTTGAGAAGCTCGGAATCAGCTTTGCAATGCGCACGGTGTATCCAGTCCTGCAGCAGATGGGGGTTCCATTCGCTTTCGGCACGGTTCGGCACGCAATGCGCAACCATGTTGAGAGGTACTGCAGAGAGGGCCTAGCCACCATTGTGCCAAGCGTCCGCGTCCGTTCGAGCCGCGCAAATGTGCATCACGACCTGCCGTCCACGCGCCTGGAGGACGTGCTCGTCTTGGTTTCGCCGATTGGACGCTCGATGGACGAGTGGCCTTCCGGCACGCTGATCGACCGTAACGGTCCGGAGCTATGAAACTCCGGGACTACATATCTGTCCCGAGTGGCTAGCAAAATCGGCTCCCGGCGACGTTCTTCGCCATCGCAGCCTGCGCCGCAGACCAGCCGGACTCATCCGGCTGGTATGAGCATTAAGCTTTGTCAGTTGCACAAGTTTAATGGCTAGTTTCCCGGACGCGCGCTGCCCAGGAGTCAAGTCACCCCAACGTAAAAACAAGCTGAAATGGAAAGAAACAAATAATGTCTGATCAACTTACAACGGAAATCGTAGAGATAATCAGGAAGCGCGTCGAATCGGAGAACGCCGAGGGAACGACTGCAGCATCCGTCGGCGAAATAACCACTGCGACGGAAGTGACTGGGCTCGGCATCGATTCACTGGGATTGGCGGACGTGCTCTGGGATCTCGAACAGGCCTACGGCATCAAGATCGAGATGAACTCGGCCGAGGCGTGGTCTGATCTCCAAACTGTCGGCGACATGGTGGAAGCCATCCGCGGCTTGCTCAACAAGGCGGCTTGAATGGATCGGCGGGTCGTTATCACCGGACTGGGCGGGCTGTGCGGACTGGGCACCGATGTCGGCTCCATCTGGAGAGGCATGCGCGAGGGCCGATCGGCCATCGGTCCCATTGTCAATGCACAGCTTCACGGGCTGGAGGGCACGATCGGCGCCGAGATCAAGACGCTGCCTGAGCACGACGTTGACCCCAGGCAGCTGCTCGCCATGGGCCGTTTCAGCCTGCTTGCCGTGCTTGCAGCACGCGAAGCCATGCGACAGGCCGGACTTTCCTGCAATGAAGGCAATGCCCATCGCTTTGGCGCAACAGTGGGCGTCGCCTTCGGCGGCTACGATGCGACCGAAAAAGGCTACCGCGACGTCCTTTTGGGGGGAGCGTCCCGCGTTGATCTGTTCTCCGGAGTAAAGGCGATGCCGAGCGCGGCTGCGTGCCAAGTCAGCATGAGCCTCGGCCTTCGCGGGCCGGTCTTCGGCGTCACCACCGCCTGTGCATCGGGCAATCATGCGATCGCCTCGGCCGTAGACCAGATCAAGTACGGCCGGGCCGACGTGATGCTTGCGGGAGGCAGCGACGCGCCGTTCGTGTTTATGATGGTGAAGGCATGGGAAGCGATGCGCGTGCTCGCTCCGGATACTTGCCGGCCCTTCTCCGCCGACCGGAAGGGACTGGTGCTGGGCGAAGGTGCGGGCATGGCCGTACTGGAAAGCTATGAGCATGCTACCGCCCGGGGTGCAACGATTCTTGCCGAGGTCGCCGGCATCGGCCTGTCTGCCGATGCCTCCCACATCGCCGCGCCGGCAGTTCACGGGCCGGAGCGCGCGATGCGCGCCTGCCTTGCCGATGCGAAACTGAATCCCGAGGACGTCGAGTACCTGAACGCGCACGGCACCGGCACCAAGGCCAACGATCAAATCGAAACGGCGGCGATCAAGCGCGTCTTCGGTGAGCATGCTTATTCGATGTCCGTCTCTTCCACCAAATCCACCCACGCGCACTGTCAAGGTGCAGCGAGTGCGCTTGAGATGATCGCCTGTGTGATGGCGATTCAGGAGGGCGTCGTACCGCCGACCGCCAACTATCGCGAGCCAGACCCCGATTGCGATCTCGACGTCACGCCCAACGTGCCGCGCGAGCGTAAGGTGCGTGTGGCCATGAGCAACGCGTTTGCCATGGGCGGCGTGAATTCAGTTCTAGCCTTCAAACACGTATAGTAAGCCTCCGACATGTTTGCCGCAAAGCCCTTCCGGGCGCCGTCGCTTTGCTGGCAGTCTGAAGGCTCTCCCAGTGCACCACCAGTCAGCTCCAGGTGGTCAGGTCGGTCGAGCCGCGCCTGGTCTCGCAGCCGAGGCCGGCCGCGGCCAATTGCGCGAACTCGCCCAACGCGGTTTGGGCTGCATAGACGATTCTACCTCGCAGCAGGGGTCCTGGCGCGGATCAGGAGCGGCGAGGAAGCCACTCATTGGAGCCGAGACTTCTGGCTCGGCGACACTCAGAGGTGACCGAATTCACCGGCCTGAAGAATGAGGAGAAAAGATGTTTGAATTGACCGGCCGCAAGGCGCTCGTCACCGGCGCATCGGGGGGCATTGGCGAGGCGATCGCCCGTGTGCTGCATGCGCAGGGCGCCATTGTCGGCCTGCACGGCACCCGCGTCGAGAAACTGGAGACCTTGGCTGACGAACTCGGCGATCGGGTAAAACTTTTCCCGGCCAATCTGTCGAACCGCGACGAGGTCAAGGCGCTCGGCGAGAAGGCGGAGGTCGAGCTCGAAGGCGTTGATATCCTAGTCAACAATGCCGGCATTACCAAGGACGGTCTGTTCGTGCGCATGGCGGACGCCGATTGGGATAGCGTGCTTGAGGTCAATCTGACCGCCGGGTTCAGGCTGACCCGCGAACTCACCCATCCGATGATGCGGCGCCGGCATGGCCGCATCATCAACATCACCTCTGTGGTTGGCTTCACCGGCAATCCCGGTCAGACCAATTACTGCGCCTCCAAGGCTGGCATGACCGGCTTTTCCAAGTCGCTGGCGCAGGAGATCGCCACCCGCAACATCACCGTCAACTGCGTCGCCCCGGGTTTCATCGAATCGGCGATGACCGAAAAGCTCAATGACAAGCAGAAAGAGGCGATCATGGCAGCGATCCCGACGCGGCGCATGGGCACCAGCGCTGAAGTCGCGTCCGCCGTCGCCTACCTCGCCTCCGATGAAGCAGCCTACGTCACCGGCCAGACCATCCACGTCAATGGCGGCATGGCCATGATCTGAGCACGGGGTGACCGGAGCCCTACCTTGTCGTAGGCATCACGCGACAGGTCTCACCGCCGCGGTTTGCAGGGCAAGTGGTGCTGCAATGCGGATCAAACCTCCGCGGCGCTTGTCGTAAACGGTTCATCCCGCAGCCGGGCCACGGCTGCACTCATGGCCGGGCGAATGAGTTGATGCACGTGCCGCGGCAGCGCAAAGGGGGAATCAAAGCCAGGCCACAGGCCCTCCCAAGGTCGACATGAAAGATCCTTGCCCTCACCGATGCGCTCGGCACTCGCGTGCTTCGTCCTCCTGTCAGGAGGCCGCTTCGATACGGTGGGTTTCGCCCGCCCATCAAGGGCGTCGCCTTCGGCGATCCGAACGCCGACACGGGGTTCAATAGCAACACCATCATTGCCGATCTGAACGAGCGCGGCGCCAAGATCGTGATCCAGCACGATCCGAGGCGCGCCTTGCCGCCGCCTCTCGATCTGGAAGCGTCATCTGATCGAGAACTTCTTCTGCACCCAAGCGTATGCCAGCTGACAACTCCAACCAGAGCTTCGAAGCGACCATCGACCGCACCCGCGGCATAAACCCACGATGGCCCCAGCAAGCCTAGACCAAGGCCAGCCAAGCTGCGAATCCGGACGCGGTACCCGACCCAGAGACATGCACTTCGAGTTCCGCTCCTCGCCCCGGGAGTCTCACAGTCTGCAAGCGCAACACCTGCCAATCAGCTGACGATCTGTCGCCTCAGGCAACATGAGAGTGGGCGGTAGCGGCCGACACAAGTCCAGGAGCGCTGGGGGCCTCTCGTGGATTCGCAGGAGTAGCCAGCCGGGATGCTTCCTGCACCATTATCTCCCGCATCCAGATGCTGGCCGGATCGCTGTTGTGGTTGGCCAGCCATTGGACGGCTTCGGTGAAAACGGGAAGCGGCAGCGGAAGTTCGACGACCTTAAGGGGGAATGTTTTTTCGAAGTGCTTAACCAGCCGGAGGGGCACGGACGAAATACGAGCTGTGCCGGACACCATTGGCGGCACCATGCTGAAGCCCTGCACCTCGACTTCGACACGTCTTTTCAGGCCGTGCTCAAGCAAGAACAGTTCCTCCATGGAGGGCTTGCGCCAACGTCCGAACCTGACGCAGACGTGCCTCATCGACAGGTATCTCTCAAATGTAAGCTGCCGTGGCAGCTGCTTGTTGGCGGCACAGCCCACGCATACCAGCTTCTCATCGAAAAGCGCCACGCTTGGATGCGCGCCCGACATGAACATATCCGGAAGAATTACAAAGTCGATGTCGCCTCGCCGGAGGAGCTCATTTGGGTTGTCATCGAGAGGCAGCAATTCGAACGTGACGGCGGGGGCTTCCCGAGCGACACGCTCCACGACTTTTTCAAAAAACACCAGCGTGGCGAAATCGGAAATAATGATCCTGAAGCGGCGATCGGATCGATTTGGGTCAAACGGATCGGACGAAATAATCGAGGACTGGATGCGCAGGAGAGCGTCGCGGACTGCGGGGCCAAGTGCTACCGCACGTGACGTCAGAATACGTTCGCGACCGTTCATGCTGAACAGTTCATCGCCGAAAAAATCGCGCAGCCGGGCGACGGCCGCACTCATGGCCGGCTGACTCAGGTTTATGCGGTGTGCCGCCGCCGAGAGATTGCGCTCGGCCAGCAATGCGTCCAGCACAACGAGAAGATTGAGATCAAGTCCCTTGAAACGCATGGGCGCGGCTATCCATCGAGTGGATACCTTTCATCGAAACAAACGATTTTACCAGTTTTGCTGAACGTCGCATAGGGACCTTACAAGGATGTAAGCAAGCCCTAAAGGAACTTAATGCTTGCGTGGGTGCCGGACAGCATTTCTGGCGTACGCCTTCCGGTGTCGGCCGGATCGCATGTCCAGTGCGGCTAAAGTTCCTCGGTGATCTGCGAAAGCCATATCGCGTCTGCTCGACGCGACAAGCTCCCCGTCATTAGGCGCTTACCTCAGGAAAACACGAACGAATGAGGTCTTTCCATGCGCTCTGAAGTGCAGTGGAGGTTGTGTTGGGAAAACGAGTTGCAACTGCATGAGCATGTCGAGCTCTCAGACTTCTTGCACAAAACCTATGGAGGGACTGGCACCTTCTCCGCAAGGCGATTCGAAGGCGGCCGCAGTTGGGCCGGCGCGAGGCCAGAGTTCCGCGCAATTGGTAGGGACGCGCACGGTGTAGCGGCACATCTCGGTCTACTGCGCCGGTTCATCAAAGTTGGCGAGATCGACGTGCTGGTGGCCGAACTCGGATTGTACGGGGTGCGTCGGGATCTTGAGGGCCTCGGCATCAGCTTGTCGATGCGCAGTCTGTATCCAGCGCTGGAGCAGATGGGCGTTCCATTCGCTTTCGGCACGGTTCGGCACGAAATGCGAAATCATATTCAGAGGCTCTGCAATGCGGGGCTTGGGAAGATTGTGCCGGACGTTCGCATCCGCTCGACCCTGGCAGACATACATCCCGACCTGCCGCCCACACGCTTGGAGGACGATCTCGTCCTGGTCTCGCCGATCGGGCGGTCGATGGACGAGTGGCCGTCCGGCACCTTCATCGAGCGGAACGGTCCGGAGCTATGAAACATCTGGACTGTATATGTGAAGTGCCCAGTGACTGCGCTGACGGCACCGAAGAGCGCAGCGTCTATCTCACGTTTGACGACGGCCCCGATCCCGTTTGGACACCGGAGGTCCTCGACCTGCTGGCGCAACACCGGACACCGGCGACGTTCTTCGTGATCGGTGACGCGGCTGTAGACCGGCCGGAGCTTATCCGGCGAATGATTAGCGATGGGCATGAAGTGGCCAATCACACGATGACTCATCCGGACCTGTCCAGATGCGCACCCGGCGAAGTTGAACGTGAAATCGTTGAGGCGAACAGCGCCATCATGATGGCGTGCCCCCACGCTGCGGTGCGGTACTTTCGTGCGCCGTATGGGAGCTGGACCGAAGAAGTTCTCACAGCCTCGGCGAGCACTGGATTGGCACCCCTGCATTGGTCAGTAGACCCGCGAGACTGGTCTCGCCCCGGCGCCGACTCGATTGTCGATTCAGTTCTTGCCGGTCTCCGCCCGGGCGCGATTGTGCTCCTGCACGACGGGTGCGAGCGCTCTCAAAGCGATCCACGCGAGCAGACGGTTATGGCGCTGTCCCGCCTGATTCCAGCGCTGCACGACCGCGGATTCACAGTCCGACCCCTTCCTCAACATCATTGAACAAACGAGATCTTATGGACCCGCTTACCACAGCCAGTACCGTCGCCGTTTCGTGTTATGCGCTGCTCTCGACCGTTTATAAAGGTATGCAAGCGGTTTACGCGCAGTCGGGACACGTTGCATCAATCTCGGACGACTTGCTCGCCTCCGACCTTTGGCCGAGCGTGGATGTCATTATCCCCTGTTACAATGAGGAGCCGCGTACACTTTCGGCCTGTCTGGCTTCGGTTGCCAACCAGGAATACGCCGGAAAGCTGCACGTCTATGTGGTGGATGACGGTTCTGGAAATCGCAAGGCCCTCACGCCGGTGCATCACGCCTACGTAGACGACCCCAGATTCACGTTTATTCAGCTCCCCCACAATGTCGGCAAACGCAAGGCGCAGATCGCAGCGATCCGTGGCTCGTCTGGAGATTTCGTGCTCAGCGTCGACTCTGACACGACTCTCGAGCCCGACGTGATTGCGAAACTTACCGCAAGGATGCGGGATCCAGCGATCGGCGCCGCCATGGGCCAGCTGACGGCATCCAACCGGAGCGACACTTGGTTGACCCGGCTGATTGACATGGAGTACTGGCTCGCCTGCAACGAGGAGCGCGCTGCGCAGGCTCGCTTTGGTGCGGTCATGTGCTGTTGCGGCCCATGTGCAATGTACCGCCGCTCTTCTCTGATGTCGCTGCTAGATCAATACGAGACTCAGCTGTTTAGGGGCAAGCCTAGCGACTTCGGCGAGGACCGCCATCTTACCATCCTGATGCTGAAAGCAGGCTTTCGGACCGAGTACGTTCCGGACGCGATCGCGGCGACAGTCGTTCCGGATAAGCTGGGGCCCTATCTGCGCCAACAACTACGATGGGCACGAAGCACTTTCCGCGACACGCTGCTGGCACTGCGCCTGTTGCCGAGCCTCGATCGCTATCTCACGTTGGACGTAATTGGACAGAATCTCGGCCCATTGTTGCTCGCCGTCGCTGTACTAGCCGGGCTCGCAGAGCTCGCATTGACAGATACGGTGCCTTGGCCAACGGCAGTGATCATTGCCGGCATGACGACCATTCGATGCACCGTGATAGCTTTTCGTGCACGCCAATCTCGGTTTTTCGGCTTTTCTCTGCACACGTTCATCAACATCTTTCTCCTCCTTCCCTTGAAAGCTTATGCGTTGTGTACATTGAGCAACAGTGACTGGCTGTCGCGCAAAAATGCTACCCAGCCCCACGGGAGCAAGAAGCCGATCATCATCGCAAACCCGATCACCAGAGCAAATGGTACAGGCAGCCCGGGAATTGCCGGCTCGAATCGTACGGCGGATCGTTCGCGCGATTCTGCACAGCTGGTTAAGCCTGGGGTTCTTCACAGCTCCGACTGACCGAATAACTTTCGTTGCCAATACGTCGAGAGCTTAGGCATGCATCAACGATCGGAACGGGAACCAGCCGAATGCGATCGTAGGCTTTCGACCCTTTTTTGCACGGGAGCGACACGCGTTTCTCCGCTGTCATTTCCCAAAGGACCAGCACAGATACGGCTGCTCTGGACCAGAACCTCGAACGTAGGCAGCCGGCCGGCCGATTGGCCTGTTTCAGCCTGAGATAGACGCATGTCCAATGTAGCAGTCGACCTTAACGACGTAACCAAGTCATTTGGCAGCAAGCTCGTTGTGAACGGGTTGTCATTCGCCGTGGGTACGGGAGAGTGCTTCGGCCTGCTGGGGCCGAACGGTGCAGGCAAGAGCACGATTGCGCGCATGCTCCTCGGCATGACCCGGCCTGACTCGGGTAAGATCACAGTGCTCGGAGTGCCGGTGCCGGCTCGAAGTCGCTTGGCCCGCAAGGGCATAGGCGTCGTTCCGCAGTTCGACAACCTGGACCTGGAATTCACGGTCCGCGAGAACCTGGTGGTGTTCGGGCGGTACTTCGGCATGAGTACACGGGAGATTCAACGGGTCGTTCCATCTCTCCTCGAGTTTGCCCGCCTTGAGAGCAAGGCGGACGCACGCGTCGGCCAGCTATCAGGCGGCATGAAGCGGCGTCTAACGTTGGCACGCGCGCTGATCAACGACCCCCAGCTCCTTATAATGGACGAGCCGACTACCGGCCTCGACCCGCACGCCCGCCACCTGATCTGGGAGCGGCTGCGTTTTCTGCTGGCGAGCGGAAAGACGATTATTTTGACTACCCACTTCATGGAAGAGGCTGAGCGGCTATGCGATCGGCTGTGTGTACTGGAGCGGGGACGCAAGATTGCCGAGGGCAGCCCTCATGCTCTGATAGACGAACATATTGGATGCAATGTGATCGAGATCTTTGGCGGGAATCCGCAGGAGCTGACTTCGCTGATTAAGCCGTACGTTCAGCGCATTGAGGTAAGCGGCGAGACACTCTTTTGCTATGCGCCCGATCCAGAGCAGGTGCGTGTCCAGCTTCGCGGGCGCGCGGGTCTGCGGATTTTGGAGCGCCCACCAAGTCTGGAGGACGTCTTCTTGCGGCTAACCGGACGCGAGATGGAGAAGTGAATGATGCGTGAAGGTCTTGCGGCGGCACTGCCCGCCAACGCGTGGAACTGGATTGCGGTGTGGCGCCGCAACTATCTGGCGTGGAAGAAGGTCGCATTTGCGTCGCTTCTCGGTACTCTTGCCGATCCGATGATTTACCTTTTCGGGCTCGGTACTGGTCTTGGACTAATGGTAGGTCGGGTTGAAGGCGCCTCGTACATTGCCTTCTTGGCAGCCGGGATGGTCGCGACAGGCGCGATGACCGCATCGACCTTCGAAACAATATACGCGGTTTTCAGTCGCATGCGCGACCTGGGCACCTGGGAAGCAATCCTGCATACACAACTTACCCTGGGCGACATCGTTCTCGGTGAATTGGCATGGGCAGCCACCAAGGCCTTTCTGGCCGGCACGGCAATTACCATTGTTGCTGCCACCCTGGGCTATGCGGCGTGGACGTCCGTCCCCTATGTGCTGCCGGTCGTCGCTCTCACCGGCTTCGCCTTTGCCAGCCTGGCAATGGTCGTCATCGCGCTCGCGCCCAGCTACCACTATTTTATATTCTATCAGACGCTCGTCATCACACCCATGCTGTTCCTGTCTGGCGCGGTCTTTCCAGTCGGCCAGCTGCCAGGCGCCTTTCAGCGCCTGGCGGCCTTCTCGCCGCTGGCGAACTCTATCGACCTGATCCGTCCGGTAATGCTTGGCCACGCGGCAGACAACGTCGGGCTGCATATCGGCGCACTTTGTATGTATGCGGTATTGCCGTTTTTCCTCTCTGCTGCGCTGTTTCGTCGACGCCTGATGCGTTGACGCTGCTGACGACGGCCCGGGAAGGAGGCCTCGATGGATCGCGAACTGGTTACCATCAGAGCTGGAGCCAAGCTGCGTGGCACAGCAACACTAAAGCGAAGCCGCCACTTAGCCATTGCCGCAAGCATCCGCCGATGTCGGCCGCGAAAAGTCTAGGAGCGGTCCGGTTGCATGAGGGCGAATCGAGTCCCCGTTCAAGACATAGCAGCCGAGCTTGTTGTGCCCTGGTCTGCCCTAAACCCTCGCGACCACTACTAGCTGGAAACACATAGCAATGACACACCGCACGCCGACACCTCAGCCTTTTGTTATCCTTGCCATGCCAAGGACTGGCACACACTATCTGGAGGAATTGCTAAATGAGCATCCGACCGTACTAAGCAACGGTGAGTTGCTCAATGAGTATGATACCAATTGGCCCGGGAAGGACCGCCTGCTACGCACCGATCGTGAGCTCCTCGAACAAGCCTATTTGCGCTATCCCACGCCAGACTACAGGAACGTGACGCATATCGGCTGCAAGATCAATGAACCCCAATTTCACGATCGCCCAGCTTTTTTTGCTGAACTGACTCGTTGGCCAGCACTCAAGGTCATCCTCGTAACCCGAAACATATTGGAATCGCTACGGTCCTTTGCACAGGCAAGGCAAAGCGGCCAGTGGCTGAAATTCAGTTCGGACGCCGCTCGGCCGCCGCGCGTCAGATTGTCAATCGCTGACTGCGAGGCTTACTTCAAAGCCGCGGACGATTTCCACGCTCGCATCGAGCACTCCTTCACGCCGAGCCACCTGCTTGTAGTCGAATACGAGAGCCTCCTTCACGAACCCGCTGCTTGCCTGGGAAAGGTTTGGGATTTCCTGGGCGCTCCGGCCATTGAGCTATCTGATCGCGCCACCCTTCAGCGCCAGGAAACGCGAGCGCTAGACCAGACGGTGCAGAATTTTGATGAGTTGCAGCTCCACTTCGCGGATGGACCTTACGCCCGCTTCTTTGACGTCGGTGGTCTATGACTGGCGCCGTTCTCGGTTCACGCTCGAAGCCAAGCTTCTGTGCCATCTGATCGTGGTCGCGCAACTGCTGCTTCACCTAGGCTGGCTTCTCCTCTCCGGCATCAACGAGGACCGCTTCCCTCATACAGAGGTGAACCCGCAGTGGAAAAATGACGATGCCTAAAATCAGGTTTCACAAGCTTGCAGCCATTGTTGTGCTTATTGGTTTCGCGGCGTGGATGGTGACAGGCGAATTCTCGTCGGTCGGCAGCGTAGCGGCCAACAAGGCCAAGGCAGCCGAAGTCGAGCAGGGCAAGGCGCCGGACGCGAGCAAGCCGAAGACGGCGCAAGCCGAACCGAAGGCGCCGCTGCGCACGGTCGCGGTGGTGACGCCGCCGCGCAAGACCTATGCGCGCGCAATCCGCATTTCCGGGCTGACCGAGGCCGACAAACGCGCGGTGCTGGCAACCCGGGTCGCCGGCGTCATCGACAGGCTGCCGGTCAGCCAAGGCCAGCACGTCAAGACCGGTGACCTCGTGCTGATGCTTGCCGCCGAAGAAAAGATCTCGATGGTCGACAACGCCAAGCAGCTCGTGGCGCAGCGCACGGCCGAGCTCGATGCCGCCGAGCGGCTCACCAAGACCGGCAATCTGCCCAAGCTGCAGCTCGACACCGCCCGCTCCAATCTGACCCAGGCGCAATCTCAGCTGGATACCGCGCAGGCCGAACTCGATCGCAACGAGGTCAAGGCGCCGTTCGACGGCGTCATCGACCGGGTGCCGGTGGAACTCGGCAGCTCGGTCATGCAGGGCGGCGAGGTAGCGACCATCATCAAGCTCGATCCGGTGATCGCGCGCGGCGAGATCAGCGAGCGCGACCTCGGCTATCTCAAGATCGGTGACAAGGCCAATGTCCGGCTGGTCAGCGGCCAGACCGTGGAAGGCACCGTACGCTACATCAGCCGCGACGCGTCGTCGGCGACCCGCACCTTCCGTGTCGAGGTCGCGATCCCCAATGCCGATGGCTCCGTGCCGGCCGGCATGACGGCGGAAATCCAGCTCAGCGCGCTGCCGACCGACGCGGTGCTGCTGCCGCGTTCGGTGGTGACGCTCGGCGACAAGGGCGATCTCGGCATCCGCGCCGTCGGCAAGGACAACAAGGTCGCGTTCTTCCCGATCGACCTTGTCGACGACACGCCGACCGGCCTGGTGCTCGGCGGCATCCCGGCCGATGCGCGCATCATCGTCGCCGGCCAGGAACTGGTGAAGGAAGGCGAAGTGGTCAAGCCGGTCGAGGCCGACCAGGCGACCATTCAGAAGCTGCTGGGCGAGGCGACCGCCGGGACGCAGTAGCGCCGGGGCGCCGGCGCCGGGCTCTGCCTGGCGACGTCAGTCCTTTCGCCACTCCCCGACAAGCACAGCAGGCATAAGTCATGGATATCGTCAGACTCGCAATCAACAATGCCCGCCTGACCATCTCGGTCCTGGTTTTCCTGCTGATTGCAGGCTGGGTCGCCTATCAGTCGACGCCGAAGGAAGCCGAACCCGACGTTCCGATCCCGATGATGTATGTCAGCCTGATCTATCAAGGCATTTCGCCGGAGGATTCCGAGCGCCTTCTGCTGCGGCCGATGGAAAGCAAGCTGAAAAGCCTGAAGGGTCTCAAGGAAATGCGCTCGGCCGCCTTCCAGGGCGGCGGCTATGTGCTGGTCGAGTTCCAGCCGCAGACGAACCTGGCGACGGCGCTGCAGGATACGCGCTCCAAGGTGCAGGACGGCAAGGCCGACCTGCCGCAGGCGGCCGAGGAGCCCGTCGTCACCGAGGTCAACATTTCCGAATTCCCGGTGCTGGTCGTCACCTTGTCCGGCGAATTGCCCGAACGCGTGCTGGCCGCCGCGGCGCGCGAACTGCGAGACCGCATCGAGGAAGTGCCCGGCGTCCTCGAAGGCTCGCTGCAGGGCGCCCGCGACGATCTCGTCGAAGTCGTCATCGATCCGATGAAACTGTCTTCCTACGGGCTGCAGCTAGAGCAGCTGATCGGAGCGGTTGGCGATTCCAACAGTCTTGTCGCCGCCGGCAACATCGAGGGGTCGCAGGGCAAATACGCCGTCAAGGTGCCGTCATTGATCGAGACGCCGGAGGATGTCGCGGCGCTGCCGATCGTCGCCGGCCCCAACGCCGTGGTGCAGGCCAAGGACATCGCCACGATCCGCTCGACTTTCAAGGATGCCGAGACGGTGACGCGCCTCAACGGGAAGCCGGCCATCGCCATCGAGGTGAAGAAGCGCATCGGCGCCAATCTGATCGACACCCTCACCAAGGTGAGGGAGGTGTCCGATACCTTCGTCAAGACCATGCCCGAGGGGATGCACGTCACCTACACGCAGGACAAGTCGGTCTTCGTCAACCAGCTGCTCGGCGATCTGCAGAACCACGTGATGATCGCGGTGATCCTGGTGTTCATCGTCATCCTCTACGCACTGTCGGGCCGCGCCTCGCTGCTCATTGGCCTCGCCATTCCGTCCTCCTTCCTGATCGGCATCCTGCTGCTCGCCATGATGGGTTACACGATCAACATGATCGTGCTGTTCAGCCTCATTCTGGCGGTCGGCATGCTGGTCGACGACGCCATCATCGTCACCGAGTTCGCCGAACGGCGGATGAGCGAGGGCATGCCTAAGCAGGAAGCCTTCGCGCTTGCCGCCAAGCGCATGGCCGGTCCGGTCATCGCCGCGACGATGACGCGCATCGCCGCCTTTTCGCCGCTGCTGTTCTGGCCAGGCATCATCGGCGACTTCATGAAATACATGCCGATCACGCTGATCGTCACGCTCTCGGCCTCGATGCTCTATGCACTGGTCTTTGCACCGGCGCTGGGCGCCTTGTTCGCCAAGGCGCCGCCGCATCACGAGAGCGACAACCGCGACGGCTGGTATATGGCGGTGGTCAAGCAGGCGGTTCGCTTTCCCATCACCGTCATTCTGCTCACCGTCGGGCTTTTGTTCGGTGTCGGCTTTGCCTATTCGAAATACGGCGCCGGCGTCGAGTTCTTCCCGAATGTCGAGCCCGACTACGGCCTGCTCTATGTGCACGCCCGCGGCAATCTTTCGCTCGCCGAAATGGATGCCGCCACGAAGACCGCGGAAAACCGGCTGCTTGGCTGGCCGGGCGTGAAGTCGGTCTATACACGCGTCGGCAAGTCCGAGGGCGGCGGCCAGGATGTGCCTGAAGACGTCGTCGGCGTCATCAACTATGAGTTCATCGACTGGCGCGAGCGCAAATCCGCGAACGATATCCTGAACGATCTGCGCGGCGTCATGGCGGGCATTCCCGGCGTCGATGTCGAGGTCCGCGTTCCGGAAGCGGGCCCGCCGACCGGCAAGCCGATCCAGATCAGGCTTTCGGCCGTCGACCCCAAGGGATTGGACGAGAAGGCGCGTGCGGTGGCGGCGCGCATCGCCAAGGTGCCCGGCGTCATCGACATTTCCGACGGCTTGCCGCCGCCCGGCGTCGACTGGGCGCTCGAGGTCGACCGGGCCAAGGCTGCCCAGTACGGCATCAGCCCGACCTCGGTCGGCACCGTGGTGCAGCTTGTCACCAACGGTTTGAAGCTCTCAGAATACAGGCCTGCCGGCGCCGACAAGGCGGTCGACATCCGGCTGCGCTTGCCGGAGGACCGGCGCACGCTGTCGACGCTCGACGAGCTTAGGGTGCAAACCTCGCAAGGCTCGGTGCCGATCTCGAACTTCGTCGTGCGCAAGCCCGAACCGACGGTCGGCATCCTCAACCGCATCGACGGCGCGCGTACCGTGGTCGTCCAGGCCAACGTTGCCGCCGGCGCCCAGGTCGCGGCCGTGCAGCAGGAGGTCACCCGGGCCGTCACCGACATGAATCTCGGCAGCGGCATCCGCTGGAAGCTGGCCGGCTCGAACGAGGACAGCGCCGAAGCCAGCGCCTTCCTCAGCAAGGCCTTCGGGGCGGCGATCTTCCTGATCTTCCTGGTGCTGTTAGCGCAGTTCAACAAGTTCACCAGCGTCTGGCTGGTGCTGTCCTGCGTGGTCATGGCGACGATCGGCGTGTTCCTCGGGCTGCTGATAACAGGCGAGACGTTCGGCATCGTCATGTCAGGCATCGGCGTCATCGCGCTTGCCGGCGTGGTGGTGAACAACAACATCGTGCTGATCGACACCTATGACCGGCTGCGCGAAGAGGGTTGGGACAAGATGGACGCCGTGCTGCAGACCTGCCGCGAGCGTGCGCGCCCGGTGGTGCTGACGGCAGTGTCGGCCATCCTTGGCGTGCTGCCGATCGCCTTCGGCCTTGGGCTGGAAATCTTCCATCACGAGACGACGATCAACGCGCCGTCGACGCAGTGGTGGATTTCGCTGTCTTCGGCGATCGTCTTCGGCCTGTCCTTCGCCACCGTGCTGACGCTGGTGGTGACACCGTCGATGCTGATGGTGTTCACCCGGGCCAAGGTGAAGCCCGGCGCGCGGCGCGGCTTATTCAGCCGGCTGTTCCGGCGCGGCAAGGGCGAGATCTCGTCGGACACGCCGACAGCGGACACCGGCACCGAGCCGGCAATCGCCTTCCCGAAAGCCGCCGAATAGACAGGCTTGTCGTTTCGGCCGGCAAAGGCCGCCTGGAACTACCAGGCGGCCTTTTGCATTGTTTCCCCGGCAATGCGAGGGCATTGGCCTGAAGCAAATGCCGGGAATGTCTCATGCCGATCAGCACCATTATCATCATCATCTTGATCCTTGTCCTCATCGGCGCGGTGCCGCGCCTGGCCGCATTCGCGCTCCTGGGGCTACGGACCTTCAGGCATTGTCGGTGTGGTGCTGGTGGTGGTTCTGCTGTTGCTGCTGATGGGACGGCTCTAAGCTTAGACGTCCCCTTCGGCGGTGCGTTCAGGCGGCTTTGGAAACGCCGTTCACCGTTGCGATGCCGATATCTTTCAGAGCCTCGGCGACAGCCTGATCGAGCGGCGTATGCGGGATTTCGCCGATGATGCCTTCCAGCCGCGTCGAGACCAGCTGGTGCGGTTCGAAGCGCAGATAGGACGCGTAAACTATGAGCTCTCGGATAGCGCGTCGGACAAGAATTCTGGCGCTCCGATCTGCGATTCAGGGTTACTAAAGCCCGAGCTTCCTCTTCAGTTCCGCGTTCTCCTTGCGCAGGCGATCCGCGAGCAGGCTCTTCAGTCGCTTGTTTTCTTCCTCAAGCGCGACGAGGTCCTTCAGATCGTCACCAACCGGCGCAGGCGGCGAAGCTTTCTTCCATTGATAGTAGGTCTGTTCCGAGATGCCGGCCTGCTTTACGGCGCTCTTGTGGGTGTCGCCGCCACTGATAGACTTTTGGATCAGGGCGAGCATCTGGGCGCGCTCCTTTTCAGAGTAGGTCTTACGTCCGGCCCGGACGGTCGCTGCTGGTGCTTCCTTCGCCTCGGACGCCGCGCTAGGGGCATTCTTCCGAGCAGCCGGCCTGGGCTCAGCCTTCGCCTTCGGCGGCCGTTTGGCCTTCTTCTTTTCAAGCGTCTCCAATTTGGCTGCCGGTTGCGTTGCAGTTGTTACTGGTTCTGCGTCCAGGGGATTTGCCATGAGATGCTCCGCTCGCGGTTTGTGCATGTGTTCAGCATCAAGCGCTACGACGCTTGAGTCAACAAGGCGACGATTTGGCAACTCCATCTCCTCGAGTTCCCTTCTTGTTTCGGCCGTTGCTGCGGTGAGATCGACATCGCCCCAGATCGAACGACTCCGTTTTTGAGAACTGCGCTTCTGTCTGATCTCCACCGTGAATGCCCGGGGCTGCCGCCTCATAGGTAGTTCCTTGTTGAACACGAAATTGCGAAGGAAGTCGCGGCAGACGACGATTGAAGGTCCGGCCGCTTCTTCTGTGGTCGAGCTATATGCATCCGACCGCCCGAGCAAGCCCTGCTGGCGGCGCACACCCCCGAACAGACCGGGTGTGAGCCCCTAAGAGCAAGTGGCTATGCCATCTCTCGGGATCGACGAGGTGGTGGATTTCCCGCAGCATGCAAAAAACCATCTCCCGCATCTTCGATGGTACATCGATGGCAGGCATACGAACTGAAAGAAGCCGCTCAAGAGCGCGACCCAATCTGCACTGGCAGTGCTGCGGGTCGCGCCCTGGGACGGGGTGTAGCTCGACGGTGGAGAAGCCGCTCGCGAGCGCGCCCTCAACAGCGCGGTAGCGAGCGAGCGGCGTAGCGGGGGTTATCGATGTTTTTCGGTAGGGTTGGGTTGCTGACAACCTGATTCGAAGGAAGCACCGATGACCAACATGATGGACCTGCGCGGGCTCGTGAAGAAGATCCCGACGCCGATCAATGCGCGAGATGATCGGCTTTGCCGCCGAGCGGCTGATGGAGATGGAAGTGGGCGCGGCGGGATGACTTACAAATGAGAGACGCGAACCCCCAGCTCGGTGCCGAACTCCTGCGCGAACAGCTTCTGTACCATCAATTTTAGCATCCTAAAGGATGGAAGCGTCCGGCTGGAAACAAGCATCTTCTCGAGGGCGGCGTTACAATAGCTTCGGCAGCGTAGAAGGCTACCCGATCGATCTCTTTGAACTGAACCACAGCGGCTGAAAGGCAGTGTTGAATCGCCCCACTTGCGAGCTTGTTCGTGAGCTTGATCCGGTTGAGGCGCTCCTCTTCAACGGTCGCTATTACGTGTCCGTCTCGGACGAGCACCACAGCACCATCGTGCAGAAATGTATTCGCAAACTCGAACGGTTTTCATAGACTTTGTCTAAGAAACGCCAAATTGGCTCGGCGCAAGCCCGCTTCGACTTAGAACGGCTACGTTATGCTTCGCCCCCTGCGTTCCCAATCAGACATCGTCAAACTCGAAAGTTCGGATAGCCCGCCGGCCTCAGCATCAGATCCAACCTTCGCCTTGCGGATCCATCGAACTGCCGCGGCCGCCCAAGGCGGTCCAATGGCCAGTCCTGACAATGGTGATCCGGCAAGCACCTGCATGAGCGGGACACAGGAGCGATCTCGAATGACTTCTCCGCTCAATTGCCTACGCGAATTAGACCGGCACTCGCGTGAGTAGCCCGTGTCGGATGAGATCGATGCTGGCGGCAAATGCGCCTGCAGAGTCATTCAACGCGTGGACTTCCTCGACGAGCTCAAGAGAAAAGGGACCGGTATAGCCGCCATCAAGTAGCGCCCGGATCTGGCTGCAATTGTCGGAACCTCCCACGATGCGATCCGGATGAATCCAGAAGGTTGGATCGTTTATGCCTGAAACGTGCACCAGACCGGTCAGATCGCAGAAGAAGGACGTCTCGCCGGCGAGCGTGTGGTGGAATGTATCGTGCACAAGCCGGAAGACGGACTGGCCATCAACCGAGGCTATAGCGTTAGCCGCTTCGTTCTTCGATCGAAGCGAGGAGGTCTGGAAGCCAAGCGGTTCGATGAGCCCAATCAGACCCCGCGACTGAAGTATCGGCTTGAGCGCCTTTAAGGCGACGCGGAGATTGCCTGGGCGGTCGCCATTGGCGGACCACGAACCGTCGTTCACCGGCACCAGCATAAGCGCCTGGGCGCCACAGGCGGCCGCATAATCGGCGAGCTTGCTGGCCTCGGCCTTGCGGGCGGGAGTCCATTCGTTGAATCGCTGCAAGGCGTTGACTGAGATAATCGTGATGCCTGCTTCGGCAGCGGCAGACCGGACATCCGCCGGCGGATTGCCGCGCACAGCAGCCTTACTGCAGGGATTGTTCCGGATTTGCACGTCGGTCAGACCGAGATCGCGTGCGAGCGCGAAGAACGTCCCGACATCAAGCCCGGGCGTCGCCATGTGGTCGAGTGCAAACCGAAGTGTCGCCTGGCGCACGGAGTGGGTTTCCTTCATCAAGGCGGCCGCCATTATCGGGTGACTGGCTTCTGCCGTTTGTTGATTTACGACGCCGAACTGATCGGCATAGGAAGGCGAGCCAATCGAACTGACCCGCTCTTTATTCACACGATTGTCTCTCATTGTGAGCCGACTTTCACGCAACGGATACTACCGCGCCTCTTGAGAATATTGATCTGCCAGGCGAAATGACCGAAGATGGCTGAAGGCTATCCAGCTGCTTCCACACAGTAAGCGCCAGCCCGGAAAGATGCCGCGCCGATCCGGAGCCAAACTGATGTGGCAGGCTGCTTCTTCGTAGCGAGGCCGATGCCCAGCGCGATCATAGCGCCTCCCCGACCTTCCCTCAGGCTCTGGATCCATCCAGGACTCGCCGCCGTGCGGCCTTGAAACAAGCGCAACACGTCGGCGAGCTTGTTGAACGCAATCGGGGCGACCGCCGGCGAGACTGCGGGCGACAACATAGAGTCTCCGCGGACCGGGCGTTATGGCGAGCACGAAGGCCGCGGCAAGGTCTAGGGCGAGTTGGGTTAAATCTGGCATGGTGGTCGATACCGACGAAGTTTATGTTGCTATGGGGATGAGAGAGGCGACCTCACGGTCAGATGCCCGCTCGCTAGAAGAAAGGCCCGCAGCCACTCCGGCGCGGTCGGCCGCGCTCCGATTCTGGCTCATCTTGCGCTTGCCCTCGATCCTCGTGATCGGCATGCGCAGGCCCACAATTCCGCGGAGTTGCGCCTGCACGAAATCCGGCGGCGCGTCCGACACTGCCCAAGGCGAGACGCGCCCACCCTCGTGGTGGTCGGTCAGGCGATGCACGGCGGCCAGCAGCCTACCCGTATCCTCGAAGAACTCGACCGGGCCATAGGCGTGGACGGCGACGTAGTTCCAGGTCGGCACAACCTTCCCGGTTTCCTGTTTGGCCGCATACCACGCCGGGGTCACGTAAGCATCCGGTCCCATGAAGATGGCCAAGCCATCGCATCGCGGCGGAACACGGCACTGCGGATTGGCCTTCGCGAGGTGGCCGTAGATCACGCCGTGCTCGCCCTCGCTTTCATCTAGCAAGAGGGGCAGTGGTGAGGCGAAGAGTCCTTCGGCCGTGGCGGTGACGAAGTTCGCCAGCGGCGCTGCGCGGATGCTCGCTCGCAGGAAATCCATATCATCATCTCGGAAGGCCGGAGGGGTGTACATCGGGGGAACTCCGTGTGTGCGTTGCAGGTTAAATACTGGCAATCTGGCCCTCTGGAAACAGCCAGTTTGTTGCAATTGAAGCCGTCCAGTTGGTGAAGTGGCATCGCGGGACGCGGCGGCTGGCTGTTCCCGGGGCAGCACGCGAGACCGACGCTGCAGATCCATCGGATCGTCGCCGAGACAGCAAAAGCGCCAACACCGTCAAAGGGCCCGGCCGGCACACGCTGCGTCACAGCTTCGCCACCCCTGAAGACGGCGCCTACCTCGGCCTCACCCAGGTCCTGCTGGGGACGCAAGCTCGACACGCGGCGGTCTACGCAAGCTCGCGACCCGCAGATATGCCGCTTGCGGTCCGCTCGAGAAGTTGGCCTTTTCAAGGAGGCGGAGAGTTCGCCCGACGGGTGAGCGTTCGGCATCTCGATCGAGATCGCCGATATTTTCCGTGCTGCCGGCCTGCCTATCAGGTCGCGCATGCAGGCCAGTTCAGCCTCGGCAGTTGAAGTTGATCAAAGCACCAACCCGAAGGGGTGCGCAATGTTTGGAGCGTGGCTACGCTGGGTCGATTCGGTTTATGAAGTGGCGCATCTTCCGCTGGCCTGCCGAGTACGAAATGGCGAGAGGCTTTACCTCCTGTCGACCTTCGCAGCCCCAGGAGGCCCGGACCGCAAAGGAACGCACTGGTTGCGAGCGAACCGATCATACATCCGGACGGGCACGTTCCTCAACCGACCCGCATGTCGGAACTGGCAGCGGAGCCTTTAGCTGTGGTGATTTCCTGCTTGTAGACCTTACACCCTGGTGCCAGCTCTTTCAGACCGCTCACGAGCATCTTTGCCGCCTGCTCCAGCGCCTCTTCCGGCATCGCTGCCAAGCTTTCCAAAATAAACCACATGCGGCCGCCCACCGTCTCCAACCGGGTGCGCGTGCCCTGCCGCCAATTCCAGCGACGACATGTAGCTCCCAGATCGTCGCGCCAGATGACCTCCCCCTTGGAAGGGCTTTCGACGACCGCTTCCCCATTCAAAACAGTGTGGAAGGACTCCGTTCCTACGGCAATCGTCAGCCGCGGTTTGCCGACATATGCATCGAAATTTTCGCCGCCAATCGGTATTGCGAAACGCAGGCTCACTGCATTGTAGAGGTCGACGACAGGATTTATTGGTGGGATTCGGCCATCCTTCTCCACCCGCTTTTTCAATGCCTGCGCCGAGCATGGCGTCCGGTTTGGTTTCGCGCCGAACCGGACGTATGCCTCGGCCCAATTGGCCAAGTGCGCTTCTCCCCAGGCGGGTCCCCCCGCTCGGACGAAATCGCAAGCCTCTCCCAACACGTCCCGAGCCATGACGCCTCGCGCACTGTCCTGTGCATCAACAAGAATGCTGATTGCGCGAAAGTCAGGTGCGATCTCTGCTATTTCTTCGTCGATCAGCGGAAAATCCAACAACGCTTTCTCCTTTAAGCAGGCCGCGACCGCGCCTTGCTTCCACCGGATTTGAGAGTCTCCTCAAGAAATTCCCTTCCCCAGGTCCCAGGGTTCAGAGTCCTGCCCGGGACCCGGACTGGCCGACAGAGCCAGTCCTGGCAAGTCTTGCTGATCCAGTCTGCGATCAATGCCGGCGCGACTCTGGGGTCACGAGCCAGGTCCGCTCGCTGTCAGGGCGGGTATTGAGCATCTTGCCGGATCCTCGGCAAAACTCTTTACCCGTTGGACAGCGCCAGTAAGGAGCCGAACGCCATTCTCGATCTGCCGAATGGTCAGGGCGGAATAGCCCATCACCAGTCCAATCCGGTCAGCGCGGCCTTCATCTCGGATGTACAGCGATGAGATCAGATGGATGCCAACCCCGACCTGCCGCGCCTCTTCAACCAGGACGTCCTCCAGCGACCGGGAAAGATCCTTGAACCAGACGACGACATGCAGCCCTGCATCGGCCCCCTCGATGGCGATGCTGTCTGCGAACGCGCGTCGAAGGACGGCAAGCAGTGCCTCTCGCCGCTCGCCGTTAAGACGGCGGACGCGGCGCACATGGCTTTCATATGCACCGCTCTCGATGAGTGAGGCCAGCGCCTCCTGTTCCGCAACCGGAGAATGCCTGTCCAGAAGCTGCTTGGCCATCGCAAAGACGTCTTGCAACTCGGCCGGAACCACCAGGTAGCCGATGCGCAGCATCGGCGACAGTGTCTTGGAGATCGTGCCAACATAGATTACGGAACTGCGGTCTTCCAGCTTATGCAGCGGGGCCACCGGTCGAATGTCGTACCGGTACTCGCCGTCGTAATCGTCCTCGATAATATAGGCGTCATTGCGCCGAGCCCATTCGAGGAGCTGATACCGCCGCGAAATTGACAAGACGCCGCCGAGCGGGAATTGGTGCGACGGGGTGACATAGGCCAGCCGCGCTGGGATCTCCTGCAGCAGCTCGGTCTTCATGCCCTCGTTGTCGACGGCGACAGCGACGGGCGTGGCTCCTGTGCTGGCAAAGACTTGGCGCGCCATTCTATAGCAGGGATCCTCGATCACGAAGCTGTCGGAAGGATCGAGCAGCAGTCGCGCGCACATGTCGAGGCACTGCTGTGATCCGCTGACGACGAGGATCTGCTCGACCTGGCAGCTAAGGGTTCGGGCACGCCACAAATATCCCTGCAGCGCCTGGCGCAAGCGATGCGAGCCGCGTGGATCGTGGTAGGCCAGCCTTCCGGGGCTTTGTGACATCGCCACGTTCATCGCGCGCTTCCACGTCAGCGCCGGGAAATCAGATGGCGCGAGGTCGCCATAACGGAAATCGACCTTGAAGCGGTTGGGGAGGTAATCGCGCCCTGGCGGATTGGCGCGCAGTCGCTCGCCGTAAGAGGAAAGGTGGATCGGGCCAGTCCGTTTCGGGACCGCGCTGGTCGCTTTACTCCGGACTAGCGAAGATGAAACGCGAGGTCTTGCGCCTTGAATGACCTCGATGAAACCCTCGGCGACCAGCTGGTCATATGCCACGGTGACCGTGGTTCGCGACACACCGAGTTCATTTGCGAGGCCGCGGGACGACGGCAGCTGGCTGCCCGTTTCATAGATCCCGCCCAGGATCTGCTCGCGAAGAGCTTCGCAGATCTGGCGCGCGCCCGGGCCTTGCGAGCGAACCGTCGACGCGGCAGGAGAAGGCTGGACCATTTCTTTCATCGCCAACTGGACGTTCCCTCTGAGTTAGTGTGACGGCATTGTCCCCGAAATCAAGAGGGCTAAAGCCGATGACCAGCGCCGAAGATCAGCTTGAAGCCGAGGCAACATCAACGCCGTCCCGGAACGACGTCGGTCTCGCATTCGCCACCCGGGCCATCCATCATGGCTACGATCTGGCCGGCTTTTCCAATTCCGTTCAGACGCCGGTGTTTCTTACATCGACCTATGGATTTGAAAGCGTGGCAGCAAACGAAGCCGCCGCCGCGCTTGGCGGAAGGCTCTACGCACGCGAATACAACCCCACCACCGAGATCCTCGAAAAGCGGCTCGCCAATCTCGAAGGAGCCGAAGCTGGGCTGGTACTCGCCTCGGGGATGGCCGCCTTCGGGACGCTGATCCTTTCGCTGCTTTCGCAAGGTGACGAACTCATTGTCCACAAAACACTCTATTCGAATACGCTCGCCATGGTCGAACAGGGGCTGCCGCAGTTTGGCATCAAGGTCGTTGCCGTCGACCTGTCGAATCCGAGCAATCTCAATGGCGCCATCACTGACAGGACCCGGCTCGTGTTCTTCGAGACGCCAATCAACCCGCTGAGCCGTATCCTCGACATCGCCGGCATTGCCGAACACGCCCATTCTCGCGGCGTGAAGGTCGCCGTCGACAGCACCTTCGCCTCGCCCGCCCTTCAGCGTCCGCTGGAACTTGGAGCCGACATCGTGATCCATTCGCTGACCAAGTACATCAATGGCCACGGCGATGCTCTGGGCGGTGTGATACTCGGCGATGCGAAAACACTGCACCTGCTGCGCGAAACTGGCCTGCGCTATCTCACCGGGGCAGCGCTCTCGCCCCTGTCGGCGTTCCTGATTTTGCGCGGATTGAAGACACTCACGTTGCGTATGGCGCGTCACAGTGCCTCTGGGCTTGCGGTCGCTCAGGCGCTCGAGGCGCACCCGGCTGTGGCTTGGGTTAGCTATCCATTTCTCGGCTCTCATCCCGACCATGAGATCGCGCGCAGACAGATGTCGCAAGGCTCGGGCATGTTGGCTCTCGGCCTCCAAACGGGATTCGAGGGCGCGCGCCGTATGATGGACCGGCTCAAGCTGATCATCAGGGCGGTCAGCCTCGGTGACGCTGACAGTCTCATCTATCATCCGGCAAGCCTGACGCGCTCGCGCAAGTCAATCCGCACGGACGCGCATTTGCCTGACGGAGTCGGCGACGACCTCATGCGTCTGTCGGTAGGGCTCGAAGACGCCGCCGATTTGATCGCGGATCTAGAACAGGCACTGGACGGGATCTGATGCCCAACGCTTCACCCAATGTAACAACGGGAGCTTCAGCATGGCTTTCCTGAGCGGCCTTTCGGCCTTCCCAATAACGCCAAGCGACAGTGACGGCGTCGTCGATGTCCTGGCGCTTCGAAAGCTGATAGCGCGGCTTTGCGCAGCAAAGGTGGATTCCATCGGCCTGCTCGGTAGCACCGGCACCTACATGTATCTGTCGCGCGCGGAACGCCGCCGGGCGATTTGCGAGGCGCTGGACGAGACGCGTGGACGAGTCCCGCTCGTGGTGGGCGTGGGCGCTTTGCGCACCGATGAAGCGGTACACTATGCAAGTGATGCGAAGGCCCTCGGCGCAGCCGCGGGGTTGCTCGCGGCTGTTTCCTACACCCCGCTCACTGACGACGAAGTTTTCGAGCATTTTTCGACAGTGGCGCGCGAAAGCGGCCTACCGATCGTGATCTACGACAATCCTGGAAACACGCATTTTCGGTTCACGCCAGCGCTCATCGAGCGTCTGGGACAGCTGCCTGGGATTTTCGCAATTAAAAACTCAGCCGACCGGGGCGATGCTATCAAAGGCCAACTTGCGCACCAGAAAAAAATTGTGCCGAAAGGATTCTCGATCGGCTACAGCGGCGACTGGAACGCCACCGAGGCCCTGATCGCAGGCGCCGATACATGGTACAGCGTCCTCGGTGGCATCTTGCCCGACCCCTGCCTGAGAATGGTCAGAGCCGCTCAGCACGGCGACTACACAGAAGCACATCGGATCGACGCCACCCTGGCCCCGGTGTGGGAGCTTTTTAAGACGTTCTCGAGCCTTCGCGTCGTCTACGCAATCGCCGAGCTCCTCGAAATCTGTTCCGCCGAGCCCCCACGGCCAATCAAGCCGCTTTCCGCTGCCGCGAAGTGCCAACTCGCCGGCGTCCTGGACCGTCTAGGATCAGGTGTCGGATCGTAAGCCGCGCGACTTCATATCGCCGAGGGAAAAATGTACGCACCGACCCTTTCGATGGGATTAGCCGAGATGTTCTCCATAATCTGATCGGAAACAATGCGCGCGGCGTGCTGATCGCCGATGGGTCGACAGGTCTCGACGCCAATCGCATCCTGTTCGATTGGCAGAACGTCTTATCGGCGAGGGAGGTAGGCTGCGTTCCGGGCCGCCAACGCCTACATTTCTCCGGAAGAGTATTCGGGCCAGACGACTTCCACTCGAAGCACCAAAACCTTGATGTGCTACAGCATTCAATCGCTGCGAAGGATCTTTGCTTCAAGCGCGGCTGCCACAAAAGCCCTTCGAGCAGCTGGTGGATGGGCCTCACCACGCAATACCTGCAGACAAGCGTCCATCGCTACCCTCCGTTTCTCGGTCCGATGATGAAGGTCACGGATCAGGATAGCGGCCGCTTGGTTGACATCGAATACGATACGCTCAGAACTGTGGCGGCCAACCTGAACAACGACCGCCCTCTCAAATCTGTGCAAGCCGGTCATCTCTCCGCCCCCAAGGCGATATCCGTCAATAGGACCCCGCTCGTCTTCTTTGCCGAGCCGACCCGGTACCACTGCATCTATGAGCCGAGACAATGCCCGTTTGACCAACCCCGCGCTAGCCTCACACGCGCTTAGCCGCTCTGATCCGCTGCCGATCTGCAGGCGGGATCCGTCGATGTCGGAGGTTGTGCCGCCAACATGACGGCGCGATTCAAAAGGCGAATTGGGCGCTGCCCTCGCCATCGAAAATCTTGTCGATAGAGACCTAAAGAGTAGCTTGATCAGGGAAGGCTCTAGCGCGACACCTTCGTGCTCAGTACGCGCACGCTCGGTGCCTAGGGAGCGCGGACCTCCTGTGGCGCGGGTGATGCGTGACCGTGCACATCGTTGCCCAGCGGCTTGCGGTGGCCAGCCCTTGTTACTGTGCCGCACAGCGCTGGTGTCAGCCATCTTGTTCTAAATCACGCGGCAGACCTTATCATTCACCGCGCGGATGCCTCACATCCAAACAATCTAATTTACCGGTTCCTCATGATCCTGCATAGCGCAACATCAAAACCCACGGCTATGTTTTCCAGCCGTTTCTGCGGTTGCACCACGGTCACCTCGACAAGGATCTACTATGCGCATTTGCGGTATCAAGCTGACGCACGACGGGGGAATCGCTGTCGTGGAAGACGGCAGATTAGTCTTTTGCATCGAGCAGGAGAAGCTCGACAACAACCCACGATACCAACATATCGAGCGGCTTGAGACGGTCGTCGCCGTTTTGGCGGAAAACGGGCTTGCTCCGCGCGATATCGACCGGTTCGTCATTGACGGATGGGACGGTGAGATCCAGTCGGAATTCCAGGTTCTGAGTAAGGGCTCCCCTATCACTCTCAACGGCGCGCCATATGTGGAGCGGGACGCTGAAAATCCCCTGACAGCCTATCAAGGTTCCGGTCTCATGCTCGACAATGGGGTATTTTCTTATGAAAGCTACCCGCATGTTCTTGGGCACGTAGCTTCCGCATACTGCACCAGCTCATTCGCCAAAGCAGAGGAACCGGCATTTTGTCTGGTATGGGACGGCTGCATCTTTCCGCGGCTTTACTACGTCGAGCCAAGTGGAGTCCGATTTGTTGGGTGCCTGTTTCCGATGATAGGCCATGCCTATGCCGCCGCGGGCCAACATTTCGGTCCTTACAGGCAAGAACTGCGGACTGGCTGGAATCTCGGTATCGCCGGCAAGTTGATGGCCTATATCGCGCTCGGTGTGGTCCATGAACACATCATGAATGTGTTTCAGGAGCTTTACGACTATCATTTCGCCGGGGATACGGACCTTGCCTTTGGCTACAGGAACAACAGCCACAGTGAAGACGCGTTACTCACGGCTGTGCACGACTTCTTCGATGCAAGCGCGTCGCGGTTAATCGCCGAAACGCCCGAGGACATTCTTGCTTCCTTCCATGCCTTCGTAGAGCGTCTTCTCGTCCGGGGGATGACAAGCACGCTGCGTGGGTACTCGGTTCCCGAAACCCGAAACCTGTGCATAGCCGGCGGATGCGGGCTGAACATCAAATGGAACAGCGCCCTTCGGGCGAGCGGTTTGTTCGACGCAGTCTGGGTGCCGCCGTTTCCAAACGACAGCGGATCGGCGATCGGTGCCGCTTGCTGCGCGCTGGCCGCCGATAATGGTTTCGTACATCTCGACTGGTCAGTCTACAGCGGGCCAAATGTGAGCCATGGCAAGGTTCCGCCTGGTTGGCAATCTTCTGCTTGCAGCCTGAAAGAACTTGCCAGCGTGCTCGCCGACAACAAGCCTGTGGTGTTCCTTGCAGGCCGCGCAGAGCTTGGTCCACGTGCTCTGGGAGGCAGAAGCATCCTGGCGGCCGCAACTTCGCCGGAAATGAAGGACCATCTCAACAAAATCAAAGTTCGAGAGCACTTCCGGCCGGTAGCGCCAATATGCTTGGAGGATCGTGCACCTGACATGTTTGACCCCGGCACGCCGGATCCTTACATGCTGTTCGATCACCGAACCCGTTCGGAGTGGAAAGACAAAATCCCCGCGGTCGTCCATCTCGACGGGACAGCGCGACTTCAGACTGTTTCGAGAACTTCTGAACACCCAATTGCAGAACTTCTGATGGAATATGAGAAACTCACGGGCATTTCGCTGCTCTGCAACACGAGCGCAAATCTCAATGGACGTGGTTTTTTTCCGGATGCAGCTGCCGCCTGTGAGTGGGGATGCGTAGACCACGTTTGGTGCGATGGGTTGCTGTTGACCAAGACAGGTGCAAGTCAATTCGAGGGCTGAGCGATCTGCGCCACGTTCCCGTGGCGAACTGAGTTGCCGCGAGCCGAAGTGTGGAAAGCGTTCGCTGGCAAAGGAAGCCCGCCAGGGCGACAGAGCCAAGGGCCGCGTACGACTGCGGTCGGCAGGAGCGCGCGCTGGTGGGTTTGGCAGGGGGCTATAGGGGACCGACCACGCCTTCCATTAGAAAGGCTCCCAGCGCACTCAACAATGCCTCGGCGGTTTCCTTGTCGAGTTGCAGTTCGACCTCATCATCGTCATCCGTAATCAGCAGCAAGGTGCCTTTCAGCGGGTTGCGCGACGTGACCAGCACATCGTCATCCTGGAACTCGACTTCGCGGGCCATAACTCCGACCTCCGTTGCTCGAGTCAGAATGACGCACCAGCCGCAGTAAAGAAAGCATTGAGCGATCCTGAGGCGCGGCGAATTTCGTCGCATTACCTCGATGGTGAAGGCGATAAGCAGGCGGGCATTATTGAAGATGTGGTTGGCGTCCGCCTCTCCATCGCAACCAAACCATACTCGGTTCGTTGACCTACGCTGGTTGATCCCAGCCCACTCCAGACCCTGGCGCATCTTCATCGACATAAGGTCGAATGGTCTGCGGCGTGTTTGGGTCGAATGCCGACTTTCAACCTTCGAGTGTCCGAAAAATGTCCACATATTTCGGACCAGTATGGCTCTGGCTAACTTGCTACTAACAATCCAAGTAGCTGCCGAGCTCGATGTCGTCATCAAATTTTGGTGGCGCAAAACGCCCTCATGGACGTAGAGCGGTTACGACACAATCACCCATTGCTATCTAAGTTCGTGAATCGCTACGCTCGGTACGACGGCCTTGGCGATCTCACATAGGTGCTGGTGATGCGTAAGATAGATCACACCGGCACTTGCCATTTCGCCAAACAACCTGAAGACCTCCTCGGAACGGACATGGTCGAAGGTTTCCATGATGTCGTCTGCGATGAAGGGCACGGACGGCCGAAACTGCGCAAACTCGTAGTACCCAGCAAGCCTGAGCGCCAGATAGAGCTGAAAGCGCGCGCCCTTTGATAGCGCGTCGGCGACCTTGGATTGTCCATCGCGTTGCAACGCGATGAGCACTTCCCCACCCTTCACAGGTTGAGTTGTCAGGCCAGAATACTGGCCGCGCGTCATGAGGGCGAATGCGTCTGATGCGCGCTCCATCATCCCGGAGCGGTGACGCTCGCGGTAGAGACGCAGAGCATTTCCAGCCGACATTATTCCCAATTTCAGCTCGATATAGCGGACGGCCTTTTCCTCGATTTCGAGAAGGACGGTGCGCCGTTCGGCATCCATGCGGGCAACAGCGCTGTCGCCGCCAATGGCGTCCAGCTTGTCGGTCGCGCGCGTCTGCCGAATAAGCTGGTGCTGTATCGCCTCGTCAGAAGCGTGAAGCCTTTGTTCGGCCTCAGCCTTCTCGATTGCAAGACTGTCGAGATCGACAGCATCTAATATCGAACGCGCCTGCTCGAACCCTTCCACCGCGAGCTCGGACGAAACCTGTTCCTCAAGTTCGGCCACGGTTGTGCGCAGGCGATCCCTGTCGCGCAGCAGTTCGTCGCGTTGCACGACTTCGGATAGCGTGGCCACGCCAAAGACGCTCAGGACCTCGTTTTTGCGGCGCTCATGTGCCGAAATCTCGGCATCGAGGATCTCACGCCCATCCTGCAGGCGCTGCAGGTCATTGACGAGGCTTGCCTTGGCCTCGCACGTGCGCTCGGCGCGCTCCAGGCGCGAGGCAAGCCGAATAGCCAGCTGTTCCGGTTCGTCGTCGTCGGCCGTCTCGTCCGCTTCGGCTGCAACGGCGGAAACCTCGACCAGGAAATTGTCCCTGTCGGCTTCCATCTTGTCGATACGGAGTTGCATGGCGTCCCGGTCTTGAAGACATTTGGACAGTTCAGCCAATTGATCGAGGACGCCGCCGACGCCGGGCGCCGAGATGCCGTTCTCGAGCCAGGTGCCCCTTGAGCGCTTCGGCAACGCCGGCTAGCCATTCATCCTCACGCCGCTCTGCGACTTCGATGGCTCGGCGCCTGCCGGCCAGATCCTCTTGCCTTGTGCCAACGGTCTTGAGCGCCTCGGTGCGCTCAGCGTCCACTTTGAATTGCCTCTCAAGGAACAGCTCTGCCACCGCCATGACCGTTTCCAGGCTGTCACCAGGATCTGAACCGACGCCGACGCTCGCCAGCGCGCCGCTCAGCTCCAGGCGTATTCGGCCTTCCTCATCAACCGCGCGCTCGGTCTTCTTGCGGGAAAGCTCGATCTCCTCCCATGCCGCGAGCGCATCGACCCGGGCAGCAATGCGATCCTCGATCATTTCGATCAGCTGTTCGGGGGATGTTTCCTGGCGCGGTCCGAGCAGGTCTCTTGCCGCTGCGCGAATTTCCAAGAGCACAGCCTCCCGATCTGAGCCGTTGCGTGCAAGCTGGTCGCGCGCATGCGCGATGGTGGCCGCGGTTTCTGCGATGTTCCGGCTTGTGCTACGGATCTCAACGAGTTCCCGGGCGTTGGCCAGACGGCCTTCCGCGACGCGGTCGTCTTGAGCCAGTGCTGCCGCAAAATCATCCGCCGTATCGCCAGTCAGGTCATCGCGATGCCTTGCCCAGGACTCGTCCCGGGCACGCCGAATGACGTCCGCCGCATCATCGTCGGTGACATCGACCGAGGCACGAAGGGCTTCCAGCCGCGCCGAAAGCAAGTCGTGATTGCCTTGGTGCTCGGCAAGACGTTCGGAAAGGACACCCCTGCTCTTCCCGAGCTCTGCTGCCAGCGCCTTCCATGCGCCAAGCTGTCCAGCATTCGGAATGGCGATCCTGGCCAATGCCTGAGCATCGCCCGACCAGGGATGCAAGCGCGTGATCGCGGCCTCCCATCGAATTGTACCCGCATCCGCGGCCTCGTGTGCCGCCTTGGTCTCCTTCATGTACCCGCTGGCCTTCGCCGTAGACAAAGCCGAAACCAGCCTTGCCCTGGCAGGCTCTGGGACGGCCCGTTCTTCGCCGACCCGCTCGCGTGCCGCCTGAAGCGCATCAGCAGCAGCCGCGGCCTCCTCGCGCGCAACGCGCACGCTGGTAACGATCCCGGATCGCTGCTCGACCATGGTGCGCACAGCGCCTATGGTTGCAGCAGGCAAGAGCAGTTTGGCAGGGTGTGGCTCGGAGGACCTTCCAAGAGCGGCAAGGCAGGTCGCCACGGCATTGTGCAGGATTTGCAGCTCCGTCCTGCGACTTGGCAGGTCGAGGCCGGCCGAGACGTGGCGCACCTTGCGGTCGGCCAGGGCGCGAACCCGTTCGGAAATCGCAAGGATCACCGCGTCCACGTCGACCGAGGCGATTTTCGTCGTCACCCGTTCGAGCTCTTCCACACTCGAGGACAGCCGCGTTCTCAGACTGGCGTCGACCTCGATCATGTCGGCGACACTGCCGGTCCAGGTCCGTGACGGTGAAGCGATCTCAGGCAACTCGGCCAGTTGGGCTTGCTTGCGCCGGATATCGGCAAGCGCGCAGCAGCCTATGAAGCGGCCGGCGCCGACATGATCCTCATCCACTCGAAACAGAAGGCGCCGGACGAAGTTGAAAGCTTCGTGCGTGCCTGGAGCGGCAAGGCGCCAATCGTGATCGTGCCGACTGCGTATCCGGAGATGAACGAGGAACGTATCAAGGCGCTCGGCAGGATCGCGATCGTGATCTATGGCAACCACGCGATCCGCGCTTCGGTCACGGCGATGAAGGATGTCTTCGCGCGGATCCTCAAGGATCGCGGCATCCACAACGTCAACCGAGACATCGTTTCCGTCGAGGAGGTGTTCCGTTTGCAAAGGATGGATCAGGTCAAAGTCGACGAGGAACGCTTTCTGGAGTAACGGCCGACCGAACATTGTGTCTGACTCTGACCAGTGGATGAGCTACCGCGATGACGAAGCGAGAAATTTGCCGGCTGCGGGAAGTCGACCAAGCCGACATTGGCGCGATGAGGCCGCACGGCTGATCGCTGTCGAGGTGGAACGCATCCTGCGAGGTGGGAACGTGCCGATGACAAGAGAGAGACATTGGATGTGGCGGAAAGGCTGGCTGGCCACGTACTTGTGGCAGTTTTGTCGCTTCCTTAGGAACACCAGTGCGCAGGCGCGTCGCTGCTTGGTCAAGATAGACGGTGTTCCAATGAACGATGGCGCTGACGACGAGATTGAGACCGGAAGCGCGGAATGCCTTGGCTCTAGAATGTCCCATTGCACCTAGTCGGTGGATGCCGTTTCAACGACTGACCTTCGCGAACCACCTCCCTTTTGCAACGCTCAGGTTGGCCCTCAGACTGACAGCTCAACCCCGGATTGGGCAGTAGTGGGGCCCTTGTTCCACTGATAGGCACTTTGCAAAATTGCGCTGATAACTAAATCTTTTAACCCGCCAATGCTTATTTGCGAGGCTGAAGGCGTGAGGTGATCGATGGGTGAATCAAATATAATCGCGTTTCCGCTGCATCGTCGGCGGAAATTGGTTGAAGGTATCGCGCGGGTCCTGGAATCCAAGAACGGGGAGGACGCGAACGCGTTCTGGCGCAGCACCGTCAAGGCAATTCTCGTCCAACTCTCCGAATCAGGAATTGGACCGGGGCTCGCCGAACAGGAAATTGGAATGCTTCTCCGTTCTGTCTTACGCGACATAGCCACCCGGTCTGCGAAACTGGCACGATAGCATCGGCTCGCGAGGAAGGCTTGCCGTGTGAGAACCCCGGGGCCAGGAAAGACCCTCGACCTAATCCTGTTGCCCGGCACGGCGACGCGAGCGCAGCAAGCCCATGAGTAACTTCGAACATTCGTGGCGATCGGCTCAACGCGGACGAGTCCGTGCTGTTCGGGCAACCTGCCTGCGACCAAGAGCGAAATGGAGCGAAAACGGCCATTATCGCCAGCATCGGGTCGATGCCACTGAAAAGTCGATTCTGTTTTCTTGATGTTTGCCAGGAGAACGGACGATCATGGCTGGTCGCCGATGCCAAATCGGGGAAGCCCGGTTTCGTTTTCTGCTGCTCGGCAACAGGAACTCTTGAATCCACAGCTTTCACCAACTCCATTTTTACTGACGCGTCGCCCCGCGCTATAGACGCCGCGACATATACAGCGCCCCTCGCAGAGTGGGGCTGTGAGCGCGGGATTCTGTTACGAGATCCGATGACTCCGATCTAGCTTTACGAGGTGGGCTCATCGTCATCGCAACAGTCGTCGCACGGCCACACCGTCCGCGAACGGCACACCGAAAACTTTCCGCAACGGCTTGATTCTGCTTCGTGAGAGCCAACTTTCTTTGTTGCCCGACCTACACGCTGGTCGTTTTCTGATCACCTTGACTTCGGGTTCACGCCGCCTGCGGTTCGGCCAGATAGTCGTGAACAACTGTCCCGAGGCCGAGTGTCAGATCCGCGATGAAATGGGCGGCTGAAACGACCTCCAGAACCGGCAGTTCTGCAATCGGCGCGAGTGCATGCGACCGTAAGTCCAAGCCTGCGGGAGCACCCCATGCGCCCTTCAATGTCACGTCCTCCATCTTAAGGCGTACCAACTCGCAGACGCGCAGGCTGCCATCGACATGCGGAATAATCTTCAGGAGGAATGTCGGCTGACACAGCGAGGCCAGAACCTCGCTGTGGTCGAGCGCCCAATGTTTAAAGCCCATGGTGCCTGTTGCGATCCGGACCGGGCCGTAGTCGAGGGTGCCGACCAGTGTGTCTCCATAGACCTCTAACGCAGGATGTGCATATTTCTTCGGGAATCCCCACAACTCACGGCCACCCAAAATTGGCGGTCCGTCGTCCAAATACATGGCATGCGAATAGCCGCCGATCACGTCGTTAAACCTAACGGGAATGACCTGGCCGGACTCAATATAGCTCCCGAAACCCGCAGAGTCGGGCATGCGAATGAACTCAAACTTTACCAAGGGATCATCGAATTCGAGTGGCTGAGGGACTACGGCGCGTAGCCGGTCGGGGTCCGTCCGGTAGGTGATGATAAGGTACTCGCGGTCCACGAAGCGATATGGCCCCGTCGGGTAGGCGGGGCTTGTCAGCGGCATCGAATAGGCTTGGGCACGCACATCTTTGGATTTCAAGGCTTCTACCTCCCCGGTGAGCGCTGCATCCCGGATAAGGACGCTTACACTACTAAGATCTGCATGAACCTCGCAAGGAGCATGCCAAGGCGGTAATACTTTGATTGATTGATATTTTTTCAGGTTTGCTACAACGGCCGCTCAGCTATTAGGTCTGATATGTCCTCTTTTGTAAGCATCCTGCCATTGCGGCATCGGCGACACAGGTATCGCCTAGGGCTTGTGTATATGCGCGAGTTTACAGAGGCTTCGAAATAAGCACCGACCGGGTCGGGCACCTCTGGGCACCATTCCTATCCCCCTGCAGATTTATCCCGTTCCACGAGGGGCGCATCAATGCCAGTCGAGCGAATTACAAACGGTTCGACGCAAACAAGCATTCACCGGCGGAGTCACCAGCTAGGGAAAGAGTCTGCCCAGCGTTCCGCTTGATCCAAGGTCTAGCGACCGAGCAAATTCGTGTCCGCGCGCAGGTGCAAATGCTCCACCTGCGCCCTCTCGCCTTCACGCAGCTTCGCTTGAATTTAAGACGCTCGTGTGAGGGCCGGTAACCGCGCAGATAGAGTGCGCAGGTAGTCCTGAGCATAGACGCGAAGTTCGGGATATCTCCGTTGATCTCGAGTGCCTCGTCACAGAGCTTGGAGATAAATTTCGTCGTTGACAGACCCTGGCTCTCGGCAATTTCGTCGAGAAGTGTCCAAAAAGCGGCCTCGAGCCGGATGCTGGTCGAATGGCCGGCAACACGGACCGAACGGTTGGTCTGGCGGTATCCTTCGGGATCCTGTCTCGCGTAAACCTTGCACATCTGTGGCCTCCCGTTCCTGTGGACCGCCGTTGTTCCTGTCCGGCGGTTTTCATTTCGGCATTTTCTCCACAGAAGAGCTGCATCGTCTTGTCTCCATTGCGAGGGAATAGTCGGTTCAACGCGGCTTCAGAACTCGGGTTGCTCGTTTTCGAGTAGACGAACAAGCGTTGCTCGGTGCGACTGCACCGAGTTACGTCATTGGACGGGTATGCCAAGGGGGAAACGGAATTGGCAACTGCTCAGGCGCTGGCGAACCTTCGAATGTTGCGCATGCGTTGGAGCGCCGGCCGATTCGAGCACGATCAACGATCGCTGTGGCAAGGTCACGTCAATGTCCCGATGTGCCGTTCTGGCTGGCTGACGCCGACTCGTTCGCCTACCGCCAGACTACCCCGCTCAGGAGCGCGACGCCGGTAGCACTCCCATCTCCTTGAGCAACCGGCTAGCGCCGTCAATCTTGTCCATGGTCCAGAGCATGAAGCGACCGTCGACATGGATGCTGCGGCTGCGGTCCGCGTTGCGCTCCCAGTCAGAAATTACGCCCTCGAGCGTGCCGTCGAAGGCGAGACCCACGAACTCGCCGCGTCCGTTCAGCGTCGCCGAGCCGCTGTTGCCGTTGGTGATGTCGGCGGTGGACAGGAAGTTGACCGGTAACGTGCCCAGCGCCGGCGCGACATAGGGGCCATAATCCTTGGCTCGGATCGCTGCGATAGCCGCATCTGGAGCGTCGAACTCACCCTTGCCCGTTTCTTTGGCCAGAAGTCCCTCGGCCGTGGTAAAGGGCATCCAGATCTGCCCGTCGCGTGTTCGCCCCGCCACCTTGCCCCAGGTGATGCGCAGCGAGCCATTCGCGTCGGGATACATCGGCCGGCCGATTGCCTGGCGGTAGGCACGCTGGCCGTGCATAAAGATGGCGCGAGCCGCCTGGCTGCGTCCAGCGCGGTCCTTCGCAGCGTGCTTCGCAGCTATGTCGCCGGGATAGAGCGCGACCGCCAGCTTGATGAAAGGATCGTCCGACGCCTCGAAGGCAGCAGCGGGCTTGTCGAGCCAGCCGAGCCGCGTTGCCGTGTCTGCGAGTTTGGTGTCTGCATAAAGTCGGTCAAGGCCAATTTGGTCCAAAGTGGTTTCGAACGCAGTATCGCGGTCCTTTGCGTCCAGCCGGCGATATTCATCGAGCGCAGCCTCGAACAGCTTGCGATCGATGACGGGCAGATAACTGCGTTCGATCTGCGTCAGTTGATCCACGGTCTCGTTACGGTCACGATCTTGAAAGCCGCTTTCGCGATCTTCATCGGGCTTCTCGTGCTCCTTCGCCCAGCGATAGAGAGTGCGTGCCGATGAGAGGATTTGCGCGCGGTCCAGCAGCGCCTGGCGCAGCCTCGCCAGCGAAGCCCGGCTATTCTCGCTCACCATCGCGTCCAGTTCGCGGATTGCTGCGTCGAAGCGCGTCTGCCGTACGGGATACTTAGTGACCCAGGCGCGAAAAGCTTTCTCCTCGTTAGCCTTGCGCCCGTCGAGGCCGATCGCGTCGGCGCCGGCAAGATCGCCCGCCAGCTTCTTCTTGTAGTTTTCCACGCCTCGCAGGATGGAGGCGTAGCGGATCTGCGCTTCGCGATTGCCTGCCGTGGCTTGCTTGATCTGGGCCGCATAATCCGACAGCAAATGCTGCAACAGCGGTTCGTAGTGCGCGAAGTTGAACCGGACTTCATCCGCGGTGAGGAACCGATTGGTTGCTCCGGGAAAGCCGGCGACCATCACGAAATCGCCTTCTTGCACGCCTTTAGAGGCGATGCGCAGCCAGTTCTTCGGCCGGTAGGGCACGTTGTCGCGCGCATAAGGCCGGGAGGAACCATCAGGGGCGACATAGGCGCGATAAAAGCCAAAGTCGCCTGTGTGGCGCGGCCACATCCAATTGTCCGTTTCGCCGCCGAAGTTACCTATGCCGAGCCCGGGCGCATAGACGAGGCGCACGTCCTGAATTTCGAGCTTCTGCTGGAGATAGTAGGAGGCGCCGCCATAATAGGACCCTACGTCGCAGCGGCGATTGGGCTGTTCTTCACATGCGGCGATCAGCGCCTTGCGGTTCGTGTCGAGCCGCTCATAGCGGGCAAAGCCGTTCAGCTTGTCCGATACGCCCTTGAGCATGTCGGCGGTCACATCCGGCATATCCTCGATCACATAGATGCGGCTGCCGGGCACCGCGGGTAATTCCTCACCCAGGCTCTTCGCCAGAAAGCCGTTGGTGAGATAGTCTTGGCTCTCCTTGCTGTTGTACTGCATGGATCGGAACACGCAGTGATGATTGGTCGCGACCAGTCCTTGCGGGCTGACGAAGGAGGCGGAGCATCCGCCCAATGATACGATCGCGTTGAGCGGGGCAGCGTCCAGTCGGCTCAGCTGCGCGGGATCGATCTGGAGCCCATCCGCGCGCATGGCCGCGCCCACTTCCGCAGTCTGGGCCGGCATCCACATGCCTTCGTTCGCCGATGCAGCGGTGGCCGTCCAGAGCAAGGCGATGGCGCTTACCCGAGCAACCATTTCACATTCGCAGTTCATACTGGTGTCTCTCCCATTCTGTCTACTGTTCTCCGCCGACTGGATCGATGGGCTATCGGGCTGGCTGGCGTCCGCCAGCGCCTGCGCGGCTGCCACTGGGTGAAGACTGAGTGGACGGTCAACGCAAAAATCTGGATGACGCTCCCCTCACATTCTATCGGTTCCGTGCAACGTTTGCGGATCATCCGTTGCACTAATCGTGCCAAAGGAATAAAGCTTTCAATGACCTGAATGGTAAGCTGCCGTCCATGTCCGACCCCCGACATTTGGTTGTAGACTCGACACCCTCGTCCTCGCTAGCGACGAAGCCCGCTGCCGAACGGCCGTCGCTGGCCATTAATTGTGAGAGTGCGTGCTATCGTTTCTGTTAAGCATGCGGTGTTGCGCGAGGGCGAGGGCGCGAGGAATGCCCGGAGTTCCCCTGGCCGAAAATCCGCTCGGCGCTTAGCGACAATCGTGCGCATACCCGGCAGACTATGCCGGAGCAGTGGGTTCGAACCGAGCGGCGTCCCAAGCTCTTCACGCGGCGGGCTCGCTGCTGTTTCCGTGCTGTATCTGGGTCGTGTGCGTGACCGACTGCTACCGGTGAAAGCCTTTCCTGGCAGTTGCAAACGTCTGCGTCTGCGGCACCTAGCCGTAAACGCCGAAGACCAGGGATCTGATGCATTTCCTTGCTGGCGTTCGCCGATCGGGAAGTGGAGCGACCGATCTGCGAACATCTGAATTATTATCGCCGCTGGATAGGCGCCGGGCGGTTCAGGAACTGCTCAGCCCGTTCCACACTGCCTTTTATGCGATTTTTGAGGCACAAACCAGAACACTGCGGCGCAGGGGTATTGATTTCCAATCGCCACTTAGTCGGCTGGGCATGTTCCGAAATGAGCGCATTGGGGCCGATAGGGGACCGGCAGGTTTCGGTTCGATCGCGGTGCAATGCGATCGGACGGAGGACAGACGGAGGACCGATGTGCAATGATTATCGATTGACGGTGGATGTCGCTTCGATCGTGGAGGACTTTGCCGACCTGAAGATCAAGATCCGCTTCGGAGAAGGAGCGCCGAACCTCCAGGCGCGCGAGGACATCAAGATCACGGACGTGGCGCCGATCATCAGGACTATCGAGGGCGTCCGAGGCGAAGGCGACATGGTGCAACGGCGCTGGAGCTGGCCCGGACCGAACAAGCGGCCCGTCTATAATTTCCGTTCAGAGGGCCGGGAGTTCTCTTCTAACCGGTGCCTCATCGTCGCGGACGGCTTCTACGAGTTCACCGATCCGATAGATCCCAAGAAGAAGCGAAAAGACAAGTGGCTCTTCACAAAGAATGACGAGCCGATCTTCTGCATTGCTGGAATCTGGCGTGACACGCCGGAGGTCGGCGAAGCCTTCACCATGCTGACGATGGAGCCTGGGCCCGATATCGCGCCCTATCATGACAGGCAGATTGTTATCCTCGATCGCAGCGCGTGGGCGGACTGGCTCGACCATTCGGTGTCGGCGAAGTCGCTGATCAAGGCCCTTCCCCCCGGCACACTGCAGGTAGGGCAAGTGGGGTGACTTGAAACGAACGGCGCCCGAGTCGATCAGGGATGGGGCGGGGGGCGCACCACTTGCCGGGCTGGCTTGTCCTGACGCTCGCCTTGGTACGAGACCTGGCGCAGGAGATTGTCTTCCGTCCAGGTGAGATAGGTGACCTCGACCACCACTTCAGGCCTGACCCAATGCACCCGCGACAGTTCAAGCGGCGAGCCGAACCGGCTCTCGCGCGGCGGCGGAACGTCGAGGGGCATTCGAGCTGTCTGAAGCGGCCCAAGCCGGCGAGCCAATCGCTTGAGCTCTGCAACCGTGATGCCCGTGCCGGCGCGGCCCGCATATAACAGACGACCATCATCGGTGTAGTAGCCGAGAAGCAGCGAGCCGAGGTGCGACCGGCTTCCAGTCGGATCGGTCCAGCCGACGACGATGAATTCCTCTCTGTTGAGACACTTTGACTTGACCCATAGGCCGCGATTGCCGGATGCATAGGCGCTGTCGATCCGCTTTGAGATTGCGCCCTCGAGTGCAAGCCGGCAGGCGTGCTTGCGGAACGCAGGCCCGTTGCCGATCACGTGATCGCTGAAGCGCAGGCCAGGCATGTCGGTCGAAAACAGGCCTTCCAGTCGCGCCTTGCGGTCGATGAGCGGCAGCTTCGCAAAGCTTTCTCCGTTCAGGAACAGAAGATCGAAAGCAAAGAAGGCAAGATCGCCCGTGCGGCCCTCGTCCATAGCGGCCTGCAGGCGGCTGAAGGAGGTGACGCCGTCTGCCCGGACGGCGCACAGCTCCCCGTCGACATATGCCTCTTTCACCGGCAGCGCGCGGAGGGCCGCTATCGTCGCTTGATAGCGATGCGACCAATCGAGGCCGGTGCGGGTGAGCAAGCGGATGTCGCTGCCGTCGATTCGCGCGTGCATGCGGTATCCGTCGTACTTGATTTCGTGAAGCCAATCGGGGCCGTTGGGCGCTTCGTCGACCAGGCGCGTCAGCTGAGGCTCGATCCATTTCGGCGGATGCGTTTTATTCGGCTTTGTGGGATTCACCGTCTTCCGCGCCAATTGAGATAAAGCGTCGTCATGCGGGCCAGACTACCACATGATGACGGTATATTCGCTGCAGCTTCTATCGGAAATCGCGGGTCTTCACCTTGGTGCTGTCGATATGCTCGTAGGGATCTTATCCCGAGCCGGCGACCATGTCGATTAAGCTGCCTAAGCCACGGGACTTTCGATAAGAACGCCGAGTTCGCCCAGCATAGTATTCTGCCCTCCTTGCAACAAACAAAGGAGAGCAAAATGACCAGCACCATTAATTTCTAAAGCCGCCAGCTATTGCAACGATTTGGTGGTGGATCTTTCGAGACAATGTCGATGCCTCCACTCAGGTAACGCTTTCGCACATGCGATATGAAATTTGTGCATTGCAATATCTCCGGCGATCGATATGATCCTGTTGTCGGCCATCTACTCCTCCCAGATGCGATGCCGGCGCTGAATGCGGCGCACCTCCTCCCGCGCTGCATTTCAAATCGAGCCCACTGCCACCTCCTCCCGGCAGTGGGCTTTTTCTTTGTATGAGCGGCAATTTGGCCACTTGGCCAACGTGTTGGCTTCTAGGCGAGGCGAATGCTCCGGACTTCCAGGCCTTTCTTGCCCTGCCCGCATTCGATAAACACCTTCTGTCCCTCCACCAGCACGCTGAGCCCTGAGCGGGTCAGGGCGGTGGCATGAACGAAGACATCCTTCTCACCGTTAATGAAGCCGAAGCCTTTTTCGGGATTGTACCATTTGACCGCGCCCTGGCTCTTCAGCTGCGCACCCGTCTCCTCGGTGGACGCTCCAGCGCGGCGCGTATCTGCCGGCGTTTTCGCGATCTGATCGCTGATCTCCAGCACTTGCACGACCTGATGACCTCTTGGACTTTCTTCAACCGCGACCTTGAGACGTGTCCCCTCGGAAACAGCGCGGCTTCCGGCAGCCTCCAACACTCGGATGTGCAGATAAGCTTCCGTGCCGTCCGACAGTTTGACGAAGCCAAAACCCCTTGCTGGCATTGAACCACAATATCTCGGCGTCGGCAGGGTCTGCGGTCCCAATCGCGGGCCGCTGAAAGTAGCTTGGTTCGGAAGCCCGTTCCGAAAAGGAAACCGGCTCATCGTCATACCGATGCCTACGTGGCTCGCGTTGGTCTCTATACTTGCCCATGATCGTGTCGACTGACATGGCGCGTGCACTGCGCTAGCTGTTCAGGATAATCTCCATCGGGCGACGCGTTTGTGTCAAATGGCCTGCGACTGAAAAAAGATGGCAACAATGCCTATATTGGCGATGAACCCAAATTCAGGAGGTCAGAGACCATGACGACCGAACGCGCAGTGCTTGCCGGCGGCTGCTTCTGGGGTATGCAGGATCTGATCCGCCGCTACCCCGGCGTGATTTCCACCCGCGTCGGCTACACCGGCGGTGAGGTCCCTAGCGCTACTTATCGCAATCATGGCAGCCACGCTGAGGCGATCGAGATCGTGTTCGATCCAGACACGATCAGCTATCGCGATCTGCTGGGATTCTTCTTTCAGATCCATGATCCAACGACGCGCAACCGCCAGGGCAACGATGTCGGCGCGAGCTACCGCTCGGCGATCTTCTATAAAGACGACGAGCAAAAGCGCGTTGCGGAAGACACCATCGCCGATGTCGAAGCATCCGGGCTTTGGCCCGGTAAGTTCGTGACCGAGGTGGTGCCGGTCAGCGATTTCTGGGAGGCCGAGCCGGAGCATCAGGACTACCTCGAGCGCTATCCCAATGGCTACACCTGTCATTTCCCAAGACCAAACTGGAAGCTTCCGAAGCGAGAGGAAATTCGCCGCGCGGGGTAGGCCGCCGCACTTTACAACTCCTTCTCGGCCAAGTCGCGGAATTGGCCTTTACGTTCATAATAACTGCCGTGGTCGGTTTCCTCTTCTGACCCTTGAACCGTCTTTAACTCCGCGCGAATAGAAGCGCCTGGCGGAAAGCATAGGGAGGCACACACGTGGGCAAGCCCGACCCGAGAGACGAAGGCATAGACGCATTACTGCCTAAAGCTGCCCCGATCGGCCTGCCCTTATCCCCTATTGACCAAAAAGCGACGCTCTTGGCTGCAAGGTTGGGACGAATCCAAAGCGATTGATGAAGAGCAGCGGGAGGCATGGTCGTTTCTGCGATCCATCCTGCGAAGCCCAAATTAGCGCCCGGCACGGCGAACGTGCCGACTTCGCGCATGCCCTCGTAATTCCTTGCTGGTTGGCGGCGCGGCCTTTCCGTTCATAATAACTGCCGTGCTCGGTTTCCAAGGTCGATAGACTGGCACAGCGGCGCACCTCCGCCAGATCGTCAAGGACCTCGATAAGAAGGGTGTCGGGTTCAAGGTGCAGGACGATGCCTCGCTTGATACGACCACCCGGACGGGGAAGCTCGTGTTTAGCATCCTTTGGATTGCCGAGTTTGAGACGGCTCTCAGGAAGGAACGGCAGATGGAAGGGATCGCCAAGGCCAAAGCCAAGGCGGAAGCCAAGGGCGAGCCGTGGAAGACCGGCAGGCCCGTGGTGCTGGACCATGATCTGATCAGGCCGAGCGGCTGTCCGTTAGGCAGGTTGCCAAGGTGGCCGGATGTTCACCTTCGGCGGTCCAGAAGGTTCTCGCTGCGCCGGCGTGAGGGCCATTACCCACACCACTAGGACCACGGCGGGGGTTCATTAGCGAGCGCTGATAGGTGCGCCAGTCGCCGTGTCGTCCTCGCCACCGATGCGGCAGCGCAACGGCTGGCCTGAGCGTCGGCATGCCGGCGAGCAAGGCGCAGGCGCTCGGCCTCATCGACATACGTGCTGTATTGCGCTGGATCGTCGAGAGACACCTACAGCATCCGCGCCGGGGTAACTCGTCTGGCGCCGCCAGCGGCGAATGGCGGCCCGCCTCAGCGCGGGCGCGACCGCTGAGTGTCCGAAAATTGTAGCATACTTCGGACTCATACCTTGCCTTTGTCCGAAACTTGTAGCATATTTCGGACATGCCCTTAGTTGAGCCCGATACCGATCTTCGCTCACGCCTGCTTGCCCGTATTGAGTCCAAACCCGATGAGGTCTGGACCCCCGGCGACTTCGCCGATCTCGGCACGCGCGCCGCCGTGGACAAAACCCTGCAGCGCCTGGCAGCCGCCGGGGAGCTGCGCCGGATCGACCGAGGCCTCTATGACCGGCCGCGCACGAACAACCTGACTGGCCGCGCCACCGTGCCGGGTTATCGCGCTGTGATCCGCGCCGTCACGCGCCGCGATCGGGCGCGCGCCGTCATCGATGGTATGACGGCCGCCAACGACCTCGGCCTGACGACCGCCGTCCCCGCCCGAATAGAAGTGCTGGTCGACGCGCGGTTGAAGCCAATCAAGCTCGGCACGCAGGAAATCCACTTCAAATACGCTGCCCCTAGCCGCCTCTATTGGGCGGATCGGCCGGGGATGCGGGTCGTCCAGGCCCTGCATTGGATGCAGGACATGCTGACCCAGAAGGGCGAACGGAAGCGTATCCAGGCGACGTTGCGCCGCCTTTTTGCCGACCCCAAGCACGGCGAGGCCATTCGCGAGGATCTGCGCGCCGGTCTCTCCGCCGTGCCGATCTGGATGCAGGAGTTCCTCCGCGAAATTCTGAGGGCGGACCCGCAGGAAGCGAAGCCATGAGTACCGATGCTTACCGCCAGATCATCGCGGCATCCCCACGTGACCGGATCGACCTGTTCCTCGCCACGGCCAATCGGATCGGAGCTCCGGAAGGCAATGTCGAAAAGGATTTCTGGGTCTGCTGGACTCTCAATTCGCTCTACCACGAACGGCCTGAGGGGGAGCCACGGCTGCTTTTCAAGGGCGGGACGTCGCTATCAAAAGGCTATGGCCTCATCCAGCGTTTTTCCGAGGACATCGACGTTACCGTGTTCCGCGACGATCTCGACGAGGCTGCCTCCATCGAAGAGCTTGAGGGACTGTCGATCGGGTAGGAGGGAGCCTTGC
>NZ_CAKXZT010000115.1:42650-100714 GCF_935825525.1 Mesorhizobium escarrei | reverse complement strand
CCACCGGTTTTGCCCCGGTTACAAACTTTCTACCTAAGCCTTTGTTCCAACGCAAAAAACCCGCCGCACCTTTCGCCAAGCCGGTCAATGAGGCCTGGATTTCAATCCCTATTGGGCCGCACCTAAATTCCAGATGTCCCGATGCAGGCGCCATGTCCCGTCGTCGCCCTTTTTCCAGACGACGATGTACTTGCCCGCAAGGGTGGAGAGGGCGCCGTCTTTGCTCGGCACATCGAGCGTAAATGCGCCAACTTCGTAGGCGAGGTTCGCGCTCTCTTCCACTTCCAGCGCCTTCAGGGTGAGATTCTTCATCCCGCCTTTGATCGCGCCCTGCCAGAATTCTTCCACGCCCTTGCGGCCATCGATGCGCTTGCCGTCGGGCGGCAGCAAGGCAGCGTCCTCGGTATACAATTGACCCACCGCCGCCGCGTTTCCGCTGTTGAAGGCGTCCGTGAATTTCGGCAGCGCCGCTTCGATGTCCTCGCGAGCCGACTGGGCGGCCGCAGACAATGCAGACGAAAGAAGCAGCACAGCAGCAAATGCGAATGACTTAACCGGTCTCATCTCGTCCTCCCTTTGCGTGATCGACATATCTACCGGATGAATAGCACGCCCAACCCGAGTGCGCCGCCGCGCCCGCTCAATCGGCCAGACCTGATTTGCATTAGGCTGGCAGCGACGATCATCGATCCCGTGGCGACGATCGGCTCAAGCGCCGGATTTCCATGCAGCATCAAGTAGAGGGCCGGCAACCCAAGCCATTGCGGGCGGCCCGGCAGCCTGTTGGGGGTGACCGGCTGGCCACCGGGCCTGACCGGCTTGCGGCCGGCTGGCGGAAACATGCGCTCACACTAATATAATTGCAACATCGAGATGCCGCTGCGCACAGCGAGTTTGACGATCTCGCGTCCCGAAGCGGATGATGCGGCCGGAAAGCGATTTCGGTTCGATCGTCCGCGTGGAAAACGCTAGCCAGCACGCCGCAGGTGTTCGACAAGGGCGCGCAGCTTCGGCGCGACGTTGCGACGGCTCGGATAATACAGGTAGAAGCCGGCAAAGCGTGGGCAATAGTCGACGAGAACCGGCACCAGTTCGCCCCGACCGATCCACGGGCGAAAGCTTTCCTCCATGCCGAAAGTGATGCCGGCACCGGCAATGGCGAGCTTTATCATCAACGCCATGTCGTTGGTCGTGATCTCCGGCGCGACCGCGACGCTGAACTCCTTGCCGTCCTCGGCGAATTCCCAACGATAGGGCGCGACCTTCGGGGCGCGGCGCCAGCCAATGCAGCGATGATCAGCGAGTTCCTTCGGATGCGAAGGCGCCCCAAACCGATCGCGATAGGCCGGCGCGCAGACGGCCAGCTGCCGCTCGTCACCGGCGACAGACACCGCGATCATGTCCTGCTCGATCACCTCGCCGAGCCTGACGCCGGCATCGAATCCCTCGGCGACGATATCGAATTCCTCGTCCGTCACCGTGATGTCGATCTGAACCTCCGGATTGGCTTCGGCAAAGGCCGCCAGGAACGGCCCTGAAAGAAAGCGCTCGGCGATCGACGAGACGGCGAGCCGCAACTGCCCGCGCGGACGCCCGCGCAGGTCCCCGGTGCTCTCCATTGCCGCGCGCATGTCGGCAATGGCGGGCGCTATCTCGGCGTAGAGGCGTTCGCCAGCCTCGGTAAGGCTGACGCTTCGCGTCGTGCGCTGGACCAGCGCGATACCGAGCGTCTCTTCAAGCCGCTTCATCGTCTGGCTCACCGCCGAGCGGGTGACGCCCATTCGGTCCGCAGCCGCGCGAAAGCTTCGCTCCTCGGCGACGAGGGCGAAGACGGCAAGCGCATTGAGATCCGGCTGCATTGGTTAGCTGTGCTTTCGACGCTGTGAACAAATGGTCGTCTTATCGCAACAGTGAAACAGATCCATCTTCATGGCAACCGCTGCATGGCGGTTCGCAACAGCAACCAGACGGAGACGAAACATGTCCCTCAACAAAGTCGTGCTCATCACCGGGGCTTCGAGCGGCATTGGCGCCGCCATCGGCCGGGAGCTCGGTGCCGCCGGAGCAAAGCTCATGCTCGGTGCGCGCCGCACCGATCGGCTGAACGCCCTCGCAGAAGAGATCAGGGCAAAGGGCGGGGAGGCAATGACACGCCGCCTGGACGTGACCGACCGCGCCGATGTCGCCGCCTTTGCCGAGGCGGCGCGCCAGGCCTGGGGGCGCGTCGACGTGATCGTCAACAATGCCGGCGTCATGCCGTTGTCGCTGATGGCCTCGATGAAGGTCGATGAATGGGACCGAATGGTCGATGTCAACTTCAAGGGCGTGCTCTACGGCATCGCTGCCGTGCTGCCGGAGATGACGGCCCGGGGCTCCGGCCATGTCGTCAACATCGCCTCCATCGGCGCGCTTTCGGTATCGCCGACAGCCGCGGTCTATTGCGCAACCAAATACGCTGTCCGCGCCATCTCCGATGGCTTGCGGCAGGAGCACGACAACATCCGCGTCACCTGCATCCATCCCGGCGTGGTCGAGAGCGAGCTCGCTGACACGATCACCGATCCGATCGCGGTGGAAGCGATGAAGGCCTATCGCGCCATAGCGCTGCAGCCCGACGCGATCGGCCGTGCCGTACGCTTCGCCATCGAACAGCCGGACGATGTCGACGTGAACGAGATCGTCATCCGGCCGACAGCCAGCAAGTAGGGAGGCAAGAATGGATTTTCGTTTTGATAATTCCTGCATCGCGATTGCCGTCGCGTTGCTGCTCGGCGCGGTTCCTCAAACCGCCAGATCGCAGACGATGGAAGAGCGGCTGCAACGCGGCGACGCCGTTGTCAGGAGCCTGAACAATGGCGCTCCGCAGCCTGCGCTGGAACGCATGAGACAGGAGTTTCCGTTCCTGGCCGGAGCAACCCAGGGCTATGCGCTCGGCGACGTCTGGTCCCGCCCGGGGCTCGACGGCCGCACACGCCAACTCGCCGCCGTCGCGGTATTCGCAGCCATGGGTGAGACTGCCTTCATGAAAATTCATGCCGGTTATGCGCTCAACATCGGCGTGTCCGAGCAAGAGCTGAAGGAAGTCATCTACATGGTGACGGTCCCGGCCGGATTTCCCCGTGCGATCGCAGCATCGCAAACGCTTTCCGAGCTGTTCACAGAACGTCGCGCCGCTCCCGGCAAACAACCCTGAGGAGCTGTCCCATGAAACAGATTTCTCTACTTGCCGCTGCCGTGTTCCTTATCGGCGCGGCCGTCTTATCCGCACAGAAAGGCCTCGCTCAGATGAACTCGCAAAATTCCGCTACCCAACCTTCGGCAAGCCACCCCTATGTCGGGATGTGGGTCACGGCCGATGGCTATATCCGCCACAACTTGCTTCCAAACGGTCGCTATGACGAAGCGCGCGGAAGCCGTGACAGCGCATACCAGGGGCGCTATGAGATCCGGGGAAATCACATCGACTACTGGGACGACACCGGCTTTACCGCCGACGGAACGTTCATCGACGGCGTGCTGCACCACGCCGGCATGATCTTGTATCGGGAGAAGTAGACATCAGTCGCATCTCGATAAAAGGTTTCGCATGGCGCCGCTGCATCATATGTAATTTGCTGCAAAGCAAAACAGGGGCTCGCCTTGCCAAACGAACCACGTTCTCCACGGCTTGCAGTGCTGATCGACGCGGACAATACTTCGGCCAAGATTGCCGACGGCTTGTTCGAGGAAATCGCCAAGATCGGCGAGGCAAGCGTCCGTCGCATCTACGGCGATTTCTCCAGCACTCGCTCGAAGGCATGGGCCGATGTGCTGTCGAAGCATGCGATCATCCCGCAGCAGCAATTCGCCTACACCACCGGCAAGAACGCATCCGACATCACGCTCGTCATCGATGCCATGGACCTTCTCCACAGCGGGCGGTTCGAAGGCTTCTGCCTGGTGTCGTCCGACAGCGATTTCACCCGCCTTGCCGCTCGCATCAGGGAGCACGGCATCGACGTTTATGGATTTGGCGAGCAGAAGACGCCGGAGAGTTTCCGGCAGGCATGCCGCCGGTTCGTCTACACCGAGAACCTGCTACCGACTGCGACAGCCAACGCGAACGACGCGGCGCCGGCGAAATCCTTGCAGCCGCCCAGCGCGGCGACGCCGGTCATCACCAAGGTCATTTCACAGATGGGAACCGAGGATGGCTGGGTGCCGCTCGGGATTGTCGGCAATCAGCTCGCCAATCTGGCATCGGACTTCGATCCTAGGACCTTCGGCTTTCGCAAGCTGAGCGATCTCGTGCGCAAGACCAATGCCTTTGAGATCGATCATCCCGAGGGTGGAGCGATGCGCATAAGGCTCAAGCCAGCTGTGAAGAGCCGAGAGAAATCGAAGTCGGCTGCATCGCGCTGAGCCCTGCAAAAAGCTAGTTGTGCCAGTCCGATTGGTGTCCGATTGGCCTCTGGTCGGACCACAATTTCGCTGGCGAAAAACCGCCATTCGGCGTATTATTCTCGTGGCAGAGAGTTCATGGTGGAGGATGCCAATGAACGTCGTTTCGAGAGCGCCTGTCGTCGACTTGCCGGCCCATGAACTTGTTTCATCCGCGCTTTCAAAATTCCGCGCCGGCGACACCATATCGACCAGAGCCGCAATAGATATCATCCGCCGGGCAGGCCCGGCTTGTGCGGACAGCGACGACCAACTGGTCGAGCTTATCGTCATGACCGCAATTGGTAGGACCATGGGGATCGTATTCGACCATCGGTGCCGATAATGCACATCGCCCGGCCCTCAATTGGCTTGCGCACTATCTAAAATCAGACTGGCCACGTAAGCCACTCAGTAACCATGAATTGTGATCGGGATGGATCGCGCCATTCGCTATCGGAACGGATAACTCCGCTGCGCCGTTGCTGTCCTTGGAGTCAAGGAGTGGCGGCAATGCGTGATGAACAATTCGACGTTCCGGTGACGATCGAGAGCGAACGGACCGGACGCCCGCTTTCTGTGACGAGAACGGTCCAGGCGGCCTCGCTTCTGGTCGACAAATGGCCAAACGAAAAGCGCGGGCCGAAATATCGAGCGGCCTTGAAAGCCATGATGGATGCGATGGAGCAGCGGCGGGCGGTTGGCAGTGCGCGGCGGGCATTCACGGCCGCCGCCAAGGAAGCCCATGTGTTTGTGCGCGAAGGCCGGCATTGAAACGCGTCACGTCTGAAGAGTTCGCTGCGACGCGCTTTTGGTTCTTGTTTTTAGGCATGTCGTTGTCCCAAAACCGCTGCGCAGCTTTGGGCGAAATGCATTAAGGAACCTCACGAAATCTCCGCCGTTATGCTCCAGGTCTAAGAGACTGTTTCGAAAATCGCTCCGGCGACTCATATGGTGGTGGTTTCGAGAACCGGAGCGCAGCGGACATTTGGGTCCGTGAGCACCGGAAGCGCAGAAAAGGCCATCAGATGGCCGCCGGAGTAGACTTTCCAAACAGTCTCTAAGTGAGGAGAGAACTGCCATGCCCGACGACAAGACCAAGACCGACAACCGCGATCGCTCACAAGTAGCCGGCGACGAAGACTATGAGGTGAGGCATCTCGCCGAGGAAGCCGGCATCACTCCCGACCAGGCTCGCACGCTGATCAAGCGCCACGGCACTGACCGCAAGGTGCTGAACGAAATCGCCAAGAGCATAAAGGCATTGTGATGGCTGACAAACGGACCGCAATGGCCGATCGGAAGAGACGCCAACCGGACGACAAGGAGGCTCTGCGCCTGGCCGAGACTACCGACGTTTCGCCCAACCAGGCGAAGGACCTGATGCGCAAGCACGGCAAGGACAGCGCCAAGGTCGAGAAGGAAGCGAAGAACTTCAAGGCCGAAGGCTGAGCCGCCGACTTGGCGGCGCGTCCGCCCTCGAAGCCCCTCATCGGCTTCGCACGCTTCGCCTGGTTGCGTTGTGGGCGGGCTATCCTTTATCAATTTTCTAACAAATTCGGCCTATTCCCGTTCTAACCATGGGAGCTGGGCTTTTGGCACATACAGAGAAAATCGCTGCGCGACGCGCCGTCGCGCTGTCGGTTGTCGTGCCGTGCTACAATGAAATCGGTGGGGTCGCCGAACTTTACCGGCGCGTCACCGCCGTTTGCCGTGAACAGGCGGGGCATTCCTACGAGATCGTGCTGGTCATCGACGGGGCCACCGACGGCACCCGCGAGGCCATCTTCGAACTCGCCAAACAGGACATCCACGTCGTCGGCATAGACCTCGCCCGAAATTATGGCCACCAGATTGCGCTCAGCGCCGGCCTGGAGTTTTGCCGCGGCCAGCGCATTCTCATTCTCGATGCCGACCTCCAGGACCCGCCGGAACTGCTCAAGGCCATGATGGCAAAGATGGATGAGGGGTTCGACGTCGTCTATGGCCAGCGGCTGAAGCGGCAGGGCGAAGGCTGGTTCAAGCGCGCAACCGCCGCATTGTTCTACCGTCTGCTGCGCAAGATGGTCGACGTCGACATGGCGCTCGATTCCGGGGACTTTCGCCTGATGAACCGCCGCGCGCTCGATCATCTCAATGCGATGCCGGAGCGTTACCGCTTCATTCGCGGCATGGTGAGCTGGATCGGCCTGAAGCAGGTGGCCTTTGCCTATGAGCGGCACCAGCGCTTCGCAGGCACCACGCATTACCCGTTGAAGAAGATGGTGCTTCTGGCGATGGATGCGATGACCAGCTTCTCCATCGTGCCCCTGCGGTTCGCCTCGCATCTCGGCATGATCTTCGGCTTTCTCGGTCTTGCTGCGCTGGGCTACACGCTGTTCTCATGGATTGCCGGCAGCGTGTTGCCCGGCTGGACCAGCCTGGCCGCAATCGTCCTGATCCTCGGCAGCGTCCAGCTTCTGGTCCTTGGGATTTTCGGGGAATATCTCGGGCGCATGTATATGGAGACCAAGCGGCGGCCGCTCTACCTCATAAACGAGATCGCTGCCCATGATCCTGCCGCCGGCAAACTGCCCGTCCATCGCCTTCAGGAAATGGCCGAGGAACTGACGAAGGGAGCCGCGCGTGCTTCAGGCCGAATTTGACCAGTTCGCGCTGGAATATCAGCAGCAGCATGCCGCAAGTATCCGGCTGAGCGGCGAAACCCCGGATTTCTTCGCGCAGTACAAGATCGCCGACGTCGCAGCAAGGCTGGCTCGCTCCAATATGAAGCCGCGGCGGATACTCGACTTCGGCGCTGGAGTCGGCAATTCGCTGGGGCCCATGCGCGCCGCATTTCCCGACAGCGAAATCACCTTGCTCGACCCCTCATCGCAGTCGCTCGACATCGCCCGCAAGCGCTTTCCCGGCCAGGCCGATTTCCGGCACTTCGACGGCGAAACCATCCCCTATGACGACGCGAGTTTCGATCTCGCCTTCGCCGCCTGCGTCTTCCATCACATCCCCGACAACCTCCATGTCGGCCTGATCAAGGAGATCGGGAGAGTGCTGACCGCTGGTGGCAGCTTCTTCCTGTTCGAACACAATCCCTGGAATCCGCTGACGACGCACGCGGTGCGAAACTGTGCTTTCGACGAGAACGCAATCCTGATCAACAGCCGCGATTTGCGCAAGCGAATGGCTGCGGCCGGCTTCTCCAAACCCGATGTCGTCTACCGGATCTTTTTCCCACGCGTGCTTGCAAGATTGCGACCCTTGGAGCGCTTCCTGACCAGGATGCCCATGGGAGCCCAATATTTCGTGCATGCGGTCAAGCCTGCCGTTTGAGCGGACGCCCTGCCCTTGGACGAGCGACAAGATGAAACCGCCAATCGATCTGCCGCAGAGCGGCCTGGAGCTATGATATGAACGGGATTCAGGCGACCGCAGCGACCATTGCGACTGCGTCGTCGGTCAACGGCGCGCAGCGGGCCAGGGTGATGTTCTGCCTGCTCGTCGCGCCTGTCGTGGCATTCGCGCTTTCCGCCCACGCCCAGGCCATCCTGCAGGACCCCGACAGTTGGTGGCAGGTCAAGGTCGGGCTCGATCTGCTGGCAAATCGTGCCTTCCCGGTTGTCGACAGCTATTCTCATACTTTCGCCGGCCAGCCGTGGATCGCCAAGGAGTGGCTTGGACAGGTTCTCCTTGCGCTCGCCTACACGGCAAGTGGCTGGAACGGCGTGGCGGTGCTGATCATCTCAACCATTGCCCTGACCGGCACGCTGCTGTCATGGTATCTCAGCACCTGGTTGAGGCCGACGGTGGCAGTCGGACTGGCCTTGTTGGTGGCGGCCTTGATCGCCCCGATCTACACGGCGCGACCGCACATCTTCACCTTCCCCATCATCGTGATCTGGACCGCAACGCTTTTCCGCGCCGCGCGCGATGAACAGGCACCGCCTCTATGGCTGCTAGCCCTGCTTGTGCTGTGGGCCAATCTCCACGCGACCTTTACCATCGGCTTCGTCATCGCGGCTTTCGCTGGCCTCGATCTTCTTGTGCGGACCCGCCTGTCCAACCCAGTGCTGCTTGCGAAATGGATTGGCTTCGGACTGCTTTGCCCGGTGGTTAGCCTGATCAATCCCTATGGTATCAAGGCCATCCTTGCCACTTTCACCGTGGCCTATGGCAATGAAGCGGTTCCCTTGATTATCGAGTGGGACCCCTTCGACGCCTCGGATCAACGGTTCCAGGAAGTGGGTATCCTGATGTTCTTTTTCGCGCTGCTTGTGTCGAGACTTCGTATCGGCTGGGCGAAGGCGCTGTTCATCATCTTCGCCTTGCATGTTTATCTCACCCATGTGCGCTTCATGTACCTGTTCTTCCTGCTGGTGCCGATCGTGCTTGCGGCCGAGATTGCGCAGCAATATCCAGCACTTTCCCTGGCGAAATGGCTGACCGACAGACGCGACGGGTTGGAACGGTTTTTTGCAGAGCGATTTTACCGGATCTGCGGCGTGACAGGGGTCTTGCTGCTGGCGGCAACTGCAATGCTCACCAGCGCCTATCCGGTCGCGCCGAGCCAGAAGACCTCGGCCAGGGATGCGCTCGCATTCGTCGAAAGCCATCATCTGTCAGGCAATGTGCTGAATTCATACAATTTTGGCGGCAGCCTGATTTTCCATGGCATCAAGACATTCATCGACGGCCGGACAGATCAGCTCTTTCTCAACGGCTTCATGAAGACAGATGCCGAGACAGGACGCAGCGGTGGAAAGCCTGTCCTCGAAGCCCAGCTCGAGAAGCATGCGATAGACTGGGCCTTGCTGACGCCGGACGACAGCCGCATTCCATTCTTCGATGAACTGGGCTGGAAGCGAGCGTATGCGGACGACTATGCCGTGATCTATACGCGCGATCGCTGATTTTCGGCAGCTTCGCGCCGGCGCACGACTCGTCTTTGAACGCAGTGCGCTGAGCTCGCGACGGCAAAATCCCTATAGGATCTTTATTTCTTTCCTCTTTGCCCCGGCTCGAACCTTTATGGGGTTTTGACCCATATTCCGTCGGGAAGGACATATCTCGGTCGCCTCGCGACAGAGTGACCTCACATGACCTCAACCCTGCCGGCTGCAGGCAAGGCAGTGCAAAACGAAAAGGGAATAAGTCCGATGGACATTGTCGTTCTCGGGATAGGGTTTTTGTTTTTCGCCCTGTTCTTCGCCTTCGTCAAAGCCTGCGACAGTCTTTAGGCGGAAGGACCGCAACATGCTTGTCGACTATATCCTCGGTGGCGCTGTGACCCTGTTCCTTCTCGCCTACCTGACATACGCCCTCGTTCGCCCAGAACGTTTCTGAACGGCAACTGGCGAAGGCACGGAAAGCTATTTCAATGACTTTCAACGGATGGATACAGATCCTCGTCTATTGCGGGATCGTCGTTTTGCTGGTGAAGCCGCTCGGCGGCTACATGTATCGGGTTTTCAGCGGCGACCGCACAGTCCTCTCGCCGATTTTGGCTCCTGTCGAGCGGAGCCTTTATCGTATCTCGGGGACCAGCGAGCGTGAGGAGCAGCACTGGACGACCTATGCCGCGGCCTTGCTGTTCTTCAACCTCGCCGGCTTCCTGGTGCTCTACGTCCTGCAGCGGCTGCAAGGCAGCCTGCCTTACAATCCGGCCGGCATGAGCGCCGTCGAACCCGGGCTCGCCTTCAACACCGCCGCCAGCTTCATGACCAACACCAACTGGCAGAACTACGGCGGTGAAAGCACGATGTCTTATCTCGTGCAGATGGCCGGCTTCACCGTGCAGAACTTCCTGTCCGCAGCGACCGGCATCGCCATCGCAATCGCGCTGATCCGCGGCTTCACCAAGGCTTCCGGCAAATCGATCGGCAATTTCTGGGTCGATATGACCCGGTGCACCCTCTACCTGCTGCTGCCGCTGTGCATCGTGCTGACGCTGGTCTATGTCTATCTCGGCATGCCGCAGACGCTCAGCGCCTACATCGACGCCACAACCCTGGAGGGCGCGCGGCAGACGATCGCGGTCGGCCCTGTCGCCTCGCAGATCGCCATCAAGATGCTCGGCACCAATGGTGGTGGCTTCTTCAACGCCAATGCCGCGCATCCCTTCGAAAATCCCGACGCGATCTCTAACCTGATCCAGATGGTCTCGATCTTCGCCATCGGTGCGGCACTGACCAACGTCTTCGGTCGCATGAACGGCGACCAGCGCCAGGGTTGGGCGATCTTGACTGCAATGGGCGTCCTGTTCATCGCCGGCGTCGCCGTCTGCTACTGGGCGGAAGCATCAGGCAATCCGCTGGTGCATGCGCTGGGCGTCGACGGCGGCAACATGGAAGGCAAGGAAACGCGCTTCGGCATCGCTTTGTCGGCGCTGTTTGCGGTGATCACCACCGCCGCGTCCTGCGGCGCCGTCAACGCCATGCATGACAGCTTCACAGCGCTTGGCGGCATGATCCCGATCATCAACATGCAGCTCGGCGAGGTCATTGTCGGCGGCGTCGGCGCCGGTCTCTACGGCATCCTGATGTACATCGTGATCGCCGTCTTCGTCGCCGGACTGATGGTCGGACGCACGCCCGAATATCTCGGCAAGAAGATCGAGGCCAAGGAGGTCAAGATGGCGATGCTCGCCATTCTCTGCCTGCCGCTGGCGATGCTGATCTTCACCGCCATCGCGGTGGTGCTGCCGACCGGCGTCGCTTCGATGGCCAATGCCGGCCCGCACGGCTTCTCCGAGGTTCTCTATGCCTACACCTCGGCTGCCGCCAACAACGGCTCGGCCTTTGGCGGCCTGACCGGCAACACGCCCTGGTACAACATCACGCTCGGCATGGGCATGCTGATGGGTCGCTTCCTGGTCATCATCCCGGCTCTGGCGATCGCCGGTTCGCTGGTCGCCAAGAAGACGGTGCCGGCCTCCGCGGGCACCTTCCCGACCGACGGGCCGCTGTTCGTCGGGCTGCTGGTCGGCGTCATTCTGATCGTCGGCGGCCTCACCTTCTTCCCGGCGCTGGCGCTCGGACCGATCGTCGAGCACCTGGCTGGCATCCACGGGCAGATGTTCTGAACCTTCCCACCTTGGATCAAAGTCATGTCCTGGCTCGAAACCATACGTCGCAAGATTCGGCATCGCGCCGATCAGGAAGGGGCAACCACGCCGCCTTTCCCGACCCCGCCTCCTTTCCCGACCTTGTCGACGTTCTTCGGCATTGCGGCAGTCATGATCTTGATCTGGCTGCTGGCCTCCGGGCTTCCGCATCTTCTTTCGGCCTACGATCGATCGGCGCCATCCAACAACATCGATACTGGAGCCACTAAATGAGCCAGTCCAAATCCGCGGTTATCATGGATGCCCGCATCCTGCTGCCCGCCATCGACGGCGCCTTCAGGAAACTGAACCCGCGCACCCTGATGCGCAATCCGGTGATGTTCGTCGTCGCCGTCGTCTCGGCGCTCACGTCAGTCCTGTTCGTCAAGGATCTCGTCACTGGTGGCGGCGATCTCGGCTTCTCGCTGCAGATCATCATCTGGCTGTGGTTCACCGTGCTTTTCGCCAACTTCGCCGAAGCGGTCGCCGAAGGCCGAGGCAAGGCGCAGGCCGATTCGCTGCGTAAGGCTCGCACCGAGACCCAGGCCAAGCTGTTGAGCGGCGACGACCGCACCAAGTTCAAGCTGGTGCCCGGCACCAGCTTGAAGGTCGACGACGTGGTGCTCGTCGAGGCCGGCGACATCATTCCATCGGACGGCGAGGTGATCGAAGGCGTCGCTTCGGTCAACGAGGCGGCGATCACCGGCGAATCCGCTCCGGTGATCCGTGAATCCGGCGGCGACCGTTCGGCGGTGACCGGCGGCACGCAGGTTCTGTCTGACTGGATCCGCGTGCGCATCACCGCGGCCTCCGGCCATACGTTCCTCGACCGCATGATCTCGCTGGTCGAAGGCGCTGCGCGCCAGAAGACGCCCAACGAGATCGCGCTCAACATCCTGCTCGTTGGCATGACGCTGATCTTCGTGCTGGCGACGGCAACGATCCCGAGTTTCGCCGCCTATTCGGGCGGCCACATTTCGGTGACCGTCCTCGTCGCCCTGTTCGTCACCTTGATCCCGACGACCATCGGCGCGCTGCTTTCGGCCATCGGCATCGCCGGCATGGATCGCCTGGTGCGGTTCAACGTGCTGGCGATGTCGGGCCGCGCCGTCGAGGCGGCGGGTGACGTCGACACGCTGCTGCTCGACAAGACCGGCACGATCACGCTCGGCAATCGCCAGGCGACGGCATTCCGCCCGGTCAAGGGCGTCACCGAGCAGGAGTTGGCCGACGCGGCGCAGTTGGCCTCCCTTGCCGATGAAACGCCGGAAGGCCGCTCGATCGTCGTGCTGGCGAAGGAGAAATACGCCATCCGTGCCCGCGACATGGCAACACTGCATGCCGCTTTCGTGCCCTTCACCGCGCAAACCCGCATGAGCGGCGTCGACCTCGATGGCTCCTCGGTTCGCAAGGGCGCGGTCGATTCGGTGCTCGCGCTCGTCAATCAGTCGACCGTCGCCACGCATGGTGCGCGCCCCAGCAGCGACACCGTCCGCGACCTCCAGGCGATCGCCGACGACGTCGCCAAATCCGGCGGCACGCCGCTTGCGGTCGAGCGCGACGGACGCCTGCTCGGCGTCGTCCATCTCAAGGATATCGTCAAAGGCGGCATCAGGGAACGCTTCGCCGAACTGCGCAAGATGGGTATCCGCACGGTGATGATCACCGGCGACAACCCGATGACGGCGGCGGCGATCGCGGCGGAGGCCGGCGTCGACGATTTCCTTGCCCAGGCGACGCCCGAGGACAAGCTGAAGCTCATCCGCGACGAACAGGCCAAGGGCAAGCTCGTCGCCATGTGCGGCGACGGCACCAATGATGCGCCTGCCCTTGCGCAGGCCGATGTCGGCGTTGCCATGAACACCGGCACGGTCGCCGCACGCGAAGCCGGCAATATGGTCGACCTCGACAGCGATCCGACCAAGCTGATCGAGATCGTGGAAATCGGCAAGGCGCTGCTGATGACGCGCGGCTCGCTGACGACCTTCTCCATCGCCAACGACGTGGCCAAGTATTTTGCCATCATCCCGGCCATATTCGCCGTCTTCTACATCGCGCCGGGGCACACATCAGGTCCGCTGCAGGCGCTTAACATCATGCATCTGGCAACGCCGCAGAGCGCCATTCTCTCGGCCATCATCTTCAACGCACTGATCATCGTCGCGCTGATCCCGCTGTCGCTGAGGGGCGTCAGATATCGCGCGATCGGCGCCGGCGCGCTGCTCAGCCGCAACCTTCTTGTCTACGGCCTCGGCGGCATCATCGTCCCCTTCGTCGGCATCAAGGCGATCGACATGGCCATCACCGCGCTTGGCCTCGCATAAGGAATTAAGTCCATGCTCAAGCAAATCAGACCCGCGATCACCATGATCGTTTTCTTCACCATCCTTACCGGCCTGATCTATCCGATCGGCATGACCGGCATCGCCCAGGCCTTGTTCCCGCGCCAGGCCAATGGCAGCCTGATCCAGAGGGACGGCAAGGTCGTCGGCTCCGAACAGATTGGCCAGGCTTTTGCCAGCGAGCGCTATTTCCATGGCCGGCCGTCGGCTGCGGGCGACGGCTACGACGCCGCCGCTTCGAGCGGCTCGAATCTCGGGCCGACCAACGCCAAGCTGATCGACCGCGTCAAGGGCGATGCCGACAGGCTGAAAGCGGAAAATCCGAACCAGCCGGTGCCGATCGATCTTGTCACGACTTCAGGCAGCGGCCTCGATCCGCATATCAGCCCCGAGGCCGCCTATTTCCAGGTCGCCAGGGTGGCCAGGGCCAGGCGCGTCGATGAAGCCAGGGTTAAGGCCCTTGTCGACAGCCATGTGGAGGACCGCGAGCTCGGCTTCATGGGAGAGCCTGTGGTCAATGTGCTGGCGCTTAACCTGGCGCTGGACGAGGCCATCAGGCAATGAATGGTGGCAAGCAATGAGTGGTGGGCTGGGGATCGACACCATCCCCGGCGCCATCCATGATCGATTGTGATGCCGGACGACAGAAGCGACGAAACCCGACCCTCACCCGACGCCCTGCTTGACCGTGCGGAGCGGGAGGCGCGCGGTCGTCTGCGGATTTTTCTGGGTGCAGCACCCGGTGTCGGCAAGACCTATGAAATGCTGATGTCGGGCCGTGCAAGGTTGGCCGACGGAGTGGACGTGGTGATCGGCGTCGTCGAGACGCACGGCCGCAAGGAAACCCAGGTGCTGGTCGACGGCTATGAGGTGATTCCCCGTCGTCGGGTCGACTACAAGGGGCGCATCCTCGAGGAAATGGACCTCGACGCCATCCTTGCCCGGCGTCCGGCGCTGGTCCTCGTCGACGAGCTTGCCCATACCAACGCGCCGGGCAGCCGCCATCCCAAGCGCTATCTCGACGTTCAGGAAATCCTGACGCACGGCATCGACGTCTACACCACGCTCAACATCCAGCATGTCGAAAGCCTGAACGATGTCGTGGCGCAGATCACGCGCGTCAGGGTGCGCGAGACGGTTCCAGACTCCATCATCGACCAGGCCGACGACATCGAGATCATCGATCTCACGCCCGACGACCTGATCAAGCGGCTCGAGGAAGGCAAGGTCTATATCCCCAGCACCGCCCGGCGCGCGATCGAGAATTATTTCTCGCCGGGCAATCTGACGGCGCTCAGGGAACTGGCGCTGCGCCGCACCGCCCAGCGTGTCGACGAGCAGTTGCTGACCCACATGCAGGCCCACGCCATACCCGGACCCTGGGCCGCGGGGGAAAGGGTTCTCGTCTGCGTCGATGCGCGTCCGGGCGGGGCGGCCCGCGTCCGCTATGCGCGGAGATTGGCCGACCGGCTCCGCGCCCCCTGGACGGCGCTTCATGTCGATACCCCTCGTTCAGCCGCCACGTCCGAGGAGGGCAAGGATCGGCTGGCGACGCTGCTGCGCCTTGCCGAGCAACTCGGCGCCGAGGTAACGACCATTCCAGGTCAGAACGTCGCGCAGGACATCGTTCGCCATGCGACCGCGAACAACTTCACCCATATCGTGATCGGCAGGCCGACCCGATCGCGCTGGCGGGAATTGATCGAAGGCTCGCTTACTTATGATCTCATCCGCAATGCCGGCGACATCAGCGTCCATGTTATTTCGGGAAACGAACGCAACGCCGAGGCGACGTCAAGGACCGTCAGGGCGGCGGACGAGCAGTCGCAATTCGAGATCTGGCCCTATCTCAAGGCCACGGCCTATGTTGTTGGCTCGCTCGCCTTCGCCGCCCTTCTCCACCAGTTTCTCGACGTCCGCAATCTGGCGATCATCTTTCTCATCGGGGTTCTGACGTCGGCGGTGACGGGCGGTCTCTGGCCGGCTTTGTATGCCTGCTTCATCAGCGCCATTGCCTTCAACTATTTCTTCCTGGAACCACGTTACACGCTGACGATCCAGGATCCGGAGAGCATCGTGGCGCTGGCTGCCTTCCTGGTTGTTGCGGTCATTGCCAGCAATCTGACAGTGCGCGTGCAGCGACAGGCGGTCGCTGCCCGTTCGCGGGCACGCGCCACGGAAGATATCTATCTCTTCTCGAAGAAGCTCGCCGGCGCCGGCACGCTTGACGACGTGCTCTGGGCGACTGCCTTCCAGATAGCCTCGATGCTGAAGTTGCGCGTGGTGCTGCTGCTGCCGGAAAACGGCACGATTACCGTCAAGGCCGGTTATCCACCCGACGACACGCTGGCCGAGGCCGACATCGCGGCCGCCCGTTGGGCCTGGGAGCACGATCGTCCCGCGGGCCGCGGCGCCGACACGCTTCCCGGAGCAAGACGCCTGTATCTGCCGTTGCGGACCGGGCGCACCGCCGTCGGCGTCGTCGGCCTCGACAACGACAAGCAAGGCCCGTTGCTGACTCCCGAACAGAAGCGCCTCCTCGACGCGCTCGCGGATCAAGCGGCAGTCGCCATCGAGCGCATCCAGCTTGTTGCCGACGTCGACCGGGCCAAGCTCGAGGCCGAGGCGGACCGCCTGCGCTCGGCGCTGCTGACCTCGATTTCCCATGACCTGAAAACGCCGCTTGCCGCCATCATGGGCGCCGCCGGCACCCTGCGGGAATTTGCGCCGGCGCTTCCCGAAACGGACCGGGCGGACCTGCTGTCGACCGTGCTCGACGAATCGGAACGGCTGAACCGCTTCATCGCCAATTTGCTCGACATGACCAAGATCGAATCCGGTGCGATGGAGCCGAACTACGCATTCCACTATGTCGGCGACATTGTCGGCACCGCCTTGCATCGAGCCAGAAAAATCATCGGCGAACACAAGACCGAAATCGACATTCCCACGGATCTGCCGATGCTGAGGGTCGACCCCGTCCTGTTCGAGCAGGCGCTGTTCAATCTCCTCGACAATGCCGCCAAATTTGCGCCGCCTGGTTCGACGATCCGCCTGCAGGGCTGGGCCGACAATGGGTCCGTCATCCTGCAGATCATGGACGAGGGGCCGGGCATTCCGCCAGCGGATCTGGAGCGCATTTTCGACACGTTCCACCGGGTGCGCAAGGGCGATCAGGTCCGTGCCGGCACCGGGCTCGGGCTGTCGATCTGCCGCGGCTTCATCGAGGCGATGGGCGGGACGATTTCGGCGGCCAACAGGACCGACCGCTCGGGTGCGGTTTTTACCATCAGAATGCCGGTACCGGCAGACCAACATGTGGGCGACCCCGACATGGATGACCTGCCATGACGAACCTGGACGTCAGGATATTGGTCGTCGATGACGAACCGCCGATCCGCAAGCTGCTGCGCGTCGGCCTTGGCAGCCAGGGCTATGCGATCAGCGAGGCACCGAACGCCAGGACGGCAATCGAGCTCATGGAGACGGAAAAGCCGGACCTGATCCTGCTCGATCTCGGCCTGCCCGGCATGGGCGGCCACGAATTGCTGCGCAAATGGCGGGACGACGGCCTGGATGTTCCCGTCGTCATCCTTTCCAGCCGCACCGACGAGGCCGGCATCGTCTCGGCACTTGATCTCGGCGCCGACGACTATGTCACCAAGCCGTTCGGCATGAACGAGCTTGTCGCGCGCATCCGCGTGGCGCTCCGCCACAAGTTCCAGCAGCAAGGCGAGAAGCCGGTCTTCCACACCGGCGATCTCACGGTCGACCTGGTGAAGCGCATCGTCATGATCGAGGGCAGGGAGATAAAGCTCTCGCCGAAGGAGTACGACATCCTGCGCATCCTCGTGCAGCACGCCGGCAAGGTTCTCACCCACCAGTTTCTTTTGAAGCAGGTCTGGGGCGATTCGACTGACGTGCAGTATCTCAGGGTCTATGTGCGGCAGCTCAGGCAAAAGATCGAGAAAACGCCCGACCAGCCGCGTTACATCACGACCGAAACCGGTGTCGGGTACCGCCTGCGCGAAGTCGACTGAATGCTGGAAAGCATGGCTTTACGCGGACCAAACAACTCAATCGGCTGAGAGTTCCGCGGTCCGGACAAGCGCGCCGCTGAAGCCGGCCAGCGAGATGGAAAAGCTGACAGGCTGACCGGTATCCGCTGCGACAGCATTGACCTTCAACGTCTTGGCGGACTTGAGCAAGGGCGTGATCTTCGTATCGAATGCCACCGGCACCAGGCAGCCGACGACCTGGCAGGTGCTGAATTGCAGCGCGCCCTCCAGTTGCTTGCCATCGATCTCGATATTGATTCCCTTGGCCAACGCCAGTCCGAATGGCAGCGCCAGGGTGCCATTGGCTTGCTCTGCGACCTTGGTGGCCAATTCTATCGCCAGAAGGCGCTGGCCATTCTGCTTGTTGAACTGCTGATGCGACAGGCTGCAGGCCTTGTTTATGCTGGCTATCTGGCAATTGACAGTCCAGTCGCCATGGGTTTCGGACAGGGCCGACGCGCCGCCGGGCAATTGCGGCGCTTTGGCTGCGCCCGCGACGGGCGCCGTCTTGTCGGCCTTGGTCTGCGCCGCTGCTGTCGCGACCGGAAACACGACGATGCAGGCAATGCCCAGCATCGCAGCCAAATGCGCCTTGCTTCTCATGAATTCCCCTTCTTGCCCGCCTCAAAAACCGGATTCCGCTTCTCCGGATCATGCCCTAAAGCGCGTCGCGTCAGGCCGGCCTCATGCGACACGCTTAGGTTGTAGTGTTATGCCTGTTGTTGTCGCAAAACCGCTGCATGCTTTTGCGCGACATGCATTAGAAGTTGACCTTGAGGGACGCGCTGACCGCGTTCTGTTTTACTGTTTCCCCGAAGGCGCCATTGTATCTGACAGCCATGCCGACGCCATTCACGCCATTGAGTTCGAGACCGGCACCGACGCGATAGAGCGGCGAATCGACCTCCTGTGTCAAGTGCAGCGCCGGATTGCCGGGCAGATCTTCCGCAGCCGCGAAACGACCTTCGATCTCCCACTCCTTGTTCGAGAACTCCACGCCCGCCTTTCCGTAGACACGAAGGCTGGCAATATCGCTGAGCGCAATGTCGGTGCCGAGCTCGAGGCCTGGCGTCGCGGAATAATAGGCATTGGAACTGCCGTCGAAATTGAAGGCGGCGACCGAGCCCTCCTCCTTGCCGGAGACGCGCAGCCACCGCGCATCGAATTGTAGTGTCGGCTGCAGGTAGAAGGCACCCATTTGCTGCGTCACGCCGAACCGCGCGGAGCCGCCGAACTGGGCGGTTCTCTGCGTATAGGTGACGCTGTTGCCGATGCCGTCGAGCAACAGTTCCGGCAGATAGAGGCCGGCAAGCGTTTCGCCGGGAATATAGGCGACCTGGTCGACACTCGTGTCGCGTTCGCCGTCGAACCTGCCAGTGCCGCCGCCCAGCGCGAAATCGACGAAATAGTTCTTGTTCTCGTATTTCGCCAAGGCATAGGCCTGCCAGGATTCACCCTCAGTGGTCGACAGCAGCTCCTGGTTGAAATGGATCTCGGAATCGAATTCGGTCCTGCCGATCGTGCCACCCAGCGACCAGTTCCGGCTGACCTCGGCGATGGCGCCAAACGACATCGTCTTCAGGACATCGTCGCGGCTGGTGGTTCCGGCTCCGGCGTCGCGGCTGTAGTCGGCCTGCGGGCTGATCGACGCCCAGACGCAGCGGCCGTCGGAGTTCTTGTAGACGGAAACACCGGTGCATTCACGCGCCGTTTCCAGCATGATGTCGGCTGAGCGGTTGACCATCTCGAATGCATGCACCGCGTAGTGCGGCGTCAGCCTGGTCAGCGCCGCGCCAAGTGACGCCTCGTCCGGCAGGAAGCGCAGCATGTTGATCAGCCGCGCCATCGGATTGTCCGGGCTCGACGATGCCTCGATATCGTCGAGATATTGCGGCATTTGGAACACGCCCGGATCTGTGGTGCCAGAAGCTGGATCCTGCGCCAGTTCCAGGAAGGTCGGATTGTCGGCGTAGAGAACGAGATCGGTGCCGTTGTCCACCCTGGTCAGGAAGTTGAAGCCGACCGCCGGATGCAGTGTCGTCGGCGTGATGCCGGAATCCACCATCGAGGATCCCCTGGCCAGCAAATATTCCGCAAACAGCTTGTCGATGGAGAGGAAATTCAGCGGCGCCTCGCCGTTGAAGTTGCCGGCGCCGGTCAAGGCGAGGGCGTCGGTGATCTGATTGTTGAGATCCACGTCGGTGACAAAATCGCCGGTGGCGCTCTGGCTAACGCCGCCGGTCACATCGACCGTCTCCACCACTGCGATGCCCTTGTTGGTCATCAGCCCGTCATTGAGGAAGGTGCCGCCGCCGAGATCGATGGTCTTGAGGCCGACCATCGAGGAATCGGCGAAATTGTGGAAGCCGTTCAGGCCGCTGCCGAGATCGATATTGCCGATGAAGCGTCCCAGCCCGACAGCGCTCTTCTGATTGTTGATCTGATCGTTGCCGGAAGTGCCGGTGATCGACAGCGGGCTGAAATCGTCGAGCAGGGATTCAAGGATCGCCTTCTCCGGCACAACCGGCCCACCAGCCGCCAGCTCCGCCAGGTAAGCGGTCAAGTCTGCCGCATTCAGGAAAGAAAAGGACGGCGTCGCTCCCATCGCGTACAACAGGCCGTTGTTGTTCACCGCATTGTTGTTGCCGCCGACAAGCATGACCGCCACGCCGGTGCCCGCGCCACCGATCGTATATTGACCCTGAAGGTCGACGGTGATGTTGCCCTTCGATCCATTGGCCGTGCTTTCGGCGTAGGCGGCGACCGAATCGGCGCCTTGTGCGAACAGGTTGGACCTTGCGGTCAGCCTAACCGCACTGGCGTTGCCCTGGCCGGTCGCGCTCTGGCCGAACAGCGCATAGCTTTCCGCGCCGTAGACAGCGACCTGGCTGTTGGCCGTCGCCGCAGCGGCATTGGCATCGCCAATACCGCCAGCCGAGCCGGCGCCCTTGTTCAGGCCGCCGGCGATACCATCGCCGCCGCCAACCGCCTGTGCAACTATACCGTGCGAGCGGATGCCGGTTGTCTCGATCTCACCGGTCTGGATGACAGTGACGGTGCCTCCAACGCCCTTGGAGCCGTCCAGCATCTCCAGGGACAATTCGCTTGGGCCGCCGCCATTGTCATCGGTCGCGAACCGGCCGAAGCTGGTCCCACCGATGCCACCGCCACCGCCCACGGATTGCGCGACAATGGCGATCGAATCCGCGCCTTCGGTGATGATCGCACCGGTGCGCTCGACATAGACGTTGCCGCCGTCGCCACCCGCTCCGCCGAGCCCGCCAACGCCCAGCGCCACGGCAGCCTTGCCGGAAGCATCCGCACCCATTCCGCCTCCGCCACCGACTGACTGCGCAACCACGCCATGCGCCAGAACGCCAGTGGTGTGGATATCGCCAGCGACCAGTACCTCCACATAGCCGCCGTTGCCGCCGAACCCGCCGTCTACGCCGACCTGAAGCGAGTACGCTCCGTCGCCCTCGGACTCGTTGGTCATCGAGCCGCCGAAGCCGCCGCCGCCGCCGACGGACTGGGCGAAGATACCGATGGCGCCGGCACCGGATGTAGTGATGGCGCCTGCGTTGTGATGGACGTAGACAGCGCCACCATTCGCTCCCGCACCGACCACCTGGTTCGGGCCGGGGAGCAGATCCTCCGGCGCCAGCTGGATGCCGATAGCGGTCTCGCCGTCCGAAGCCTGCGTCAACGAGCTCGACGCGCCGCCGCCGCCGCCGATCGATTGAGCGAAGATGCCGTGCGACATGACGCCAAGGGTGGTGATATCTCCATAATTCGTGACGCGGACAGTGCCACCGTTGGCCCCACCTGCGCCGGTTCCGCCAAGTTGCAAGGTGACAGTCGTGTTGCCGCCCTCGGCCTGGCTGTTGCCCGCGCCGGCGGACCCGCCGCCACCGCCGACCGATTGCGCGAAAATGCCGTGGGCGTCGTCACCGGCGGTGACTATGCGGCCCGTTGCATGGTTGGTGACCGTCACATTGCCACCTGCGCCGCCCTTGCCGCCCTTGCCGCTCAGCGTCGCAGCGATCTGATATTCCGCCTCCTCGCTGGTCGTGCCCGCCGCACCACCACTGCCGCCGCCGCCGCCGATGGATTGCGCCTGGATACCGTGCGATCCGTGGCCGGTACGCGCGCCGGTCAACAGGTCCAGACTGCCGGTCGTGACGATGCCGGCATTTTCCACGATCACCTCGCCGCCGCCGCCACCGCCATTGGCAAAGCCGCCGACGACCAGATTGACGGTCAGCGTATCGCCCGAGCCCTGGCTCTGGCCGCCGCCGCCGCCGCCGGCGCCACCGCTGCCACCGATCGATTGCGCGAAAATCCCGACGGACCGATTGCCATAAGTGCGGATTTCAGCAGTATCGCGATTGAAGACGCGCACAAGGCCACCCAGGCCCGCTGCTCCGCCAAATCCACCCACGGAACCACCAATCGCATACTCGGCCTCGACGCCTGATGACGCCGCACCGCCGATGCCGCCGCCGCCGCCGACGGAGCTTGCGGTAAACCATTCGATTGGTCCCGGTCGGTTTGGATCCTAGCGGCGTTGGTCACCTCGATCTCGCCGCCATTGCCGGCATTGCCGCCCGCCAGTCCGATGCCCGCACCGACTGATACGGTCGCGCCGCCGCCATACTTGCCTTCGCTGCCCGCCGCCGCGGCGCCCGCAACGCCACCGCCACCGCCGACCGACTGCGCGACGATGCCGGCAGACCCATATCCGCGCGTATGGATGTCGCCTGAATTGTTCACAGTCACTTTCGTGCCGCTGCTGCTGCCGCCGAGCGCATAGGTGCCCCATTCCGCTCCGTTGGTGACGCCATCACGGTCGCGATCTCCGGTCGTGTCACCGCCGCCGCCGCCGATTGCCAGGTTCGCGTTGACCGTGGTGCCCTCGCTGCTGCCGATATTGAGAGCCTTGGCATCGGCCGAGCCCCCCGCGCCGCCGCCACCGCCGATCGACTGGGCGAGGATGCCATTGGAGAAATCGCCAAACGTATCGAGCGCACCAGAGTTTATGACGGTGACCGCACCGCCATTGTTGCCATCACCCCCTGGCCGCCGATCGCCACATTGGCGTTTACGTTGACATTCGAACCCGTGCTGACCGACGCCGTCGTGCCGCTGGCCGAACCGCCCGAACCGCCGCCGCCACCGATCGACTGGGCGAGGATCGCATTGCTGGCATGGCCGCCCGTTATGATCGTGCCAGCATTGTTGACATTGACGGTGCCACCGGTGTTGCCGGCGCCGCCCCAGCCACCGACTGTTACCGTTGCATTGACGGTGACAGTGCCGCCGAGACCCCCGGCGCCAGCCATGGAGTCGCCGCCATTGCCGCCGCCGCCGCCGACCGACTGGGCGAGAATGCCGTGGGAATTGTTGCCCGTCGTCACGATCGAACTGGTTGGATCGCCGAGGCCGTAATTGACCGTCACCGTGTTGCCGCCGCCGCCGCCGCCCTTGCCGCCAATCGATGCACCAAGATTGATGCTCACAGTGGGGCTGAAACTGCCCGAATAGGTACGGCTGCGTCCGCCGTCGCCTCCGCGACCGCCAACCGATTGCGCCAGTATGCCGCCGCCATTGTCAGGGTTGTTGCTGCCCGGCACATCCGGATTCGCTACCGATGCGATGTGACCGTTGCCGGTGACCTCCACCGTTCCGGCGTTACCACCGGCACTGCCCGACCCGCCGACGGAAACCGACAGCGCGCCTGCCGGATAAGGATAGATGTTTGCCGCTGCCGACAGGGCGAACGCATCGCCACCACTGCCGCCATTGCCGCCGACCGACTGCGCGAAGATACTCTTGGCGCCGCCGCCATTGACCATGATGTCGCCAGTATGGCGAACCACCACATTGCCGCCGATGCCGCCGCCGCCACCGCCGCCGCCGATCGAAACGGAAATGGCCGCCAAACCGGCCGATACCGCGTTCGACGCGCCGCCATTGCCGCCGCCGCCGTCAACCGACTGCGCGAGGATACCATGCGAAAGGCCCCCCAATGTCCTGATATTGGCATTGTTGGTGACATCGACCAGCCTGCCGTCGCCGCCCAATCCGCCGCCGCCGCCGACCAAAACGGCGGCCGTTGTGCCGACGGCATAGCTGAAGCCGCCATCGCCGCCGCCGCCGCCAACCGATTGGGCAAACAGGCCGATCGAACCATATTGGAGTGTCGTGATTCTGTTGGTGTTGGTTGCGCGAACCTCGCCACCGCTGCCGCCGCCATCGCCACCGCCGGCAACGGACACCGCGGGCCCCAAACCAGCCGCGATCGAGAAACCACCGGAACCGCCGCCGCCGCCGACCGACTGCACCAGGAATCCGTGCGAGAAAATACCGTCGGTTCGCAATTCCGCGCCATTCGACGCCGTGACGTTGCGCCCGACACCACCGACGCTTCCATCGCCGCCGACGCCGACATTGACACCCAGCCCAGCCGAGATTGTCGAGGCTCCGGCACCGCCGCCGCCGCCGACAGATTGCGCGACATAGGCATGGGAATATTGGCCTGAGGTCGAAATGCTGCCGGCGCGAACAGTGGCATGGACTTCGCCGCCGTCGCCGCCGCCGGCGCCTTCGCCGCCGATGCCGACGGAAACAGCCCCGGATCCCGCCAGCGTGAAGCCGCCGCTGCCGCCGCCGCCGCCGACCGACTGGGCAAGAATGCCGATCGACCGGTCGCCGCCGGTGCTGATCGTAGCGGTGTTGACGTCAACATCGACACGTTCGCCATTGCTGCCGGCGCTGGCGCCGCCGCCGATGCCGACGGCTACCGCCGCCGAAACATTGACCGAGAAACCGCCATTGCCGCCGCCGCCGCCAACCGATTGCACGATCAGGCCGGCGGAATCGTTGCCACGCGTCGTGATCGTGCTCGTATTGGACGTATATTTGGCCGTGCTGGTGGTGCCGCCAACGTCGCCATCGCCGCCGACGCCGACCGAAACCGCGAAACTGCCCGTGAACGCACCGCCACCGTTGCCACCGCCGCCGCCGATCGACTGCACGACGATGCCCGCCGACCGGTCCTGCCAGGTATCGACCTTGCCGTTGAAATCAGCGCTTGCAGCCATTGAATTGCCGCCGGCCGACCCGGTGCCGCCAACCGACACCGCCGCGGCGACGCCGACTGCTCCCGAGAAGCCGCCATTGCCGCCGCCGCCGCCAATCGACTGCACGATCAGTCCGGTCGAATCGGTCCCGTGCGTCTCGATTTCCTGAAGACCACCAGCAGCTGTGCGGAAAATCACCTCACCGGCATTGCCGCCGGCGGACCCCCTGCCGCCGACGCCGATCGTCGCACCAAGGCTGCCGGCGATCCGCCGTTGCCGCCGCCGCCGCCGATCGACTGTGCGATAAACCCAGCGGACTGACCGCCGAAGGTCTCGATCGAACCGCCGCTGGTGACGTCGACCAGGCTGGCATTGCCGCCAGTACCGCCGCTGCCGCCAACACCGACGGCAACGCCGAGAGAAACGCTTACCGTGAAGCCGCCATTGCCGCCGCCGCCGCCCACCGACTGTGCAATCACACCAGCGGAATCCGAACCTCTGGTGATGACGTTGGCGTTGCCGACGGCGTAACGCACCTCACCGCCGTCGCCGCCTCGTGAACCCGAGCCGCCGATGGCAACCGAAGCGATACCGCCGGCGGCGATTGCGCCGCCGCCATTGCCGCCGCCGCCGCCAACCGACTGCACAAGCATGCCGATCGCCGACCGGCCGTTCGTGTTGATGACAACGCCGTTTCCAGCCTGGTTGGCGGTGACGCTGCCACCGTTGCCGGCGGCTCCGCCGCTGCCGCCTATTGCGACTGCCGCCACAGAGCTCCCGATCGCAACTGCGTACCCGCCATTACCGCCGCCGCCGCCGACCGATTGGGCCAAGACCCCGATTGCGCCGTCGCCGCCATTGCCGTCGGCGCCAGTGCTGATGTCGCCGCCGATGCCGGCGATCACGGCTCCTGCATTTCCGCCGCCATCACCTTTGCCACCAGTGGAAACGAAGACGCTCCCGGCGCCACCGCCATTTCCGCCGCCACCGCCGATCGATTCGACCAGCATGCCGATTGCGTTAGCCCCGTAGGTCGTGATCCTGCCGGTGTTGGTCGCCCTGGCCTCTCCGCCATTGTTTCCATCGGTGCCGGATCCGCCTCCCGCATAAAACAGCCCGAAAGCACCACCACCATCGCCGCCGGCGCCGCCGATCGACTGGACGACCAGTCCGCTGGCGGATTCTCCGTGGGTCGTGATGAAGCCGGAATTGTCACCCGAAGCACTGCCACCTAGCGTTGCAGACCCACCGTTGCTGCCAGAGCCCGCGAAAAGCGTTGAGGTTTTGTTCTCGTCGCCGCCTTTGCCGCCGGCAGAGCGAATGAGCATGCCATACGAGAATTGCCCGAAGGTCGTGACTGAACCAGCATTACTGCCGCTCGCTGTCCCGGCATGACCGCCATTTCCACCCTCGCCTGCATTGGCGTATCCGGCAGAAATCGCATTGCCCCCGGTGCCGCCATTGCCACCGCTGGCGTCGACCAAGATCCCGATCGAGTTCGCTCCGGTGGTTTCGATTATGCTCGAAGCAGTGGCGGTTGCGCTGGCGTTGCCGCCGGCACCGCCATGTCCGCCGTCGCCGTCGTCCGCAAAGACAAGCCCTCCACTGCCACCCCCATTACCACCTCGGCCGCCGGTCGCCGTGGCGACCATGCCGTGATGAAAATTGCCCTCCGTGAACAGCCCGGCGGTGTTGGTGGCTGCAGCGCTTCCGGCGCTATTGCCGTTGCCGCCCTCGCCGCCATTGCCCACGAAAAACAGAGTCCCATATCCGCCATTGCCACCATTGCCGCCGTCGGCCGTTACGTCGTAGGCGCTGACTTGGGGCAGAGCCGGCGCGGGCACGCTCTGGGCGATGTTGTTGACATGCACCGCGTTGCCACCGGCGCCGCCATTGCCGCCGTCGCCGTCATAGCCGCTGCCGTTGCCTCCGTTGCCGCCATTCTGGTTGATAAGGACTTGGGCATGAACAACGTCTGGTGAAAGCGGAAGCACCCCTGCCAGTGCCGTCGCACCAAGCAGCAGCGCCAAGTGACCTGGTAGAATGGGCCGACTTGGTGGAATGGGCCGGCTCGGCAGAATGCGCCGGTTCTCGCGGCGCGTTCTATTTTGTGTCGGTCCAGATTCCTCGTTCGAGAACATTTCGGCCAGGCATTCCGCCGAATTTGGTTCATTGCCAACGAACCCGCGCCGCACATACGTCGCAGAATGCTTTGAGAACAAAGCCATGCACTCGCCCCCTACCTGCGGACGCTCCAACCCCTCTGTGAGTCTGAAGCCGCCACCCGCCTGCCAGTCAATAAGGAATGCCTAATACGCAATAGAACTCAAAGCAGTAACACCAACACTCCATCTGGTCACTTGTGAAGCCTTAGCTTGATTAGAATACCGTAACCTTTTCCGGACGGAATCGAAAAACTTGATCTTTCATCCGAAGGAATCGAAGTGTTGCGTGAAAGACACTGACGAGAATATCCGGCGTTTCATAGTCGTCATATGACGACTATGCTTCGTCCAGACGCCCGGAATCAGAAGTCGACTCACCAACGCATCAATTCGGCTGCCATCGGCGCCTTGACCTTGGCATCGCCAAACAAACGCAAAGAATACAGACCCGAATTCACACCTGTGACGATGATGCTCCGATCGGTGCATAAGGGCCGACAGGCTTTAAGTTCCGATAACCCGCTCGGCACCGAGCGGCGTCCCGATCTGGATTGCTGGCGGAATGCGGACAAAGGACGAGAGCCCGACCTTCGGCGTAGACTAGGGCATGGGGCGCTTGCGGCCTTTGATCTCTCCATGCCGGCGGCATAGCCGCGGCCCGCCACTCTCGCAGGTCCTCACGGTCTGGCGCAAGTCGCGCGTCGCGAGTAGGCGCACAATTGAGTGTCATACTGGTTGCATTACAGTATGAAACTTTGCGTTATCACGTTCCCACAAATTCTCTTTAACAAAATCATGGTTAACAGGTCCCTGCCGTAGCTTAGCCACAGTCGGCTTTTATCAAGCACGGCTGGGGGATATCTACAGCATGGCGGAAATGTCCAAAAACGAAACAGTGGAGCGACAACCTGATGCCGCAGCATAGCGCACATGAACAATATCTACTTGAACTTATCAACGCGGAGAGGGCTAAGGCCGGCGTGCAGCCACTGGCCTTTGACAATGATCTCAGCGAGGCGGCTGAGGGGCACAGCAGATGGATGCTTGCAACCGACACCTTTTCTCACACGGGGTCGGGAGGGTCCACGCCCACCCAGCGTATGAAGGCTGCTGGCTACACCCTCGCGGGCTCCTGGGCGACAGGGGAGAACATCGCATGGGCTACGACCAGGTCACCGACAGGCTATAATGACGAGATTCTGCTTCTGCACAACAACCTGATGAACTCCTCGGGTCATCGTGCCAACATCCTCAACGGGAACTTCCGCGAGGTAGGTCTTGGCTTCGAGGTTGGCGATTACCGGGGGCGCTCCAGCGGTTTCGTGGCGGAGAATTTCGCCAAGACCGGATCAGACCTGTTCCTGACCGGTGTGGCGATCGACGACAAGGACGGGGACAGATTCTACGATCCCGGTGAAGGTCTATCCGGTCTCACCATCACAGCGAAGAGTTCGACGGGCACGACGTTTACGACGAAGACCATGGCCGCTGGCGGCTACGACCTCGCCCTCAAGCCGGGCACCTACACAGTAACCTTCTCGGGGGCGGGCATCGAAGCTTCGACGCGCACCGTCTCTGTAGGGAGCAAGAACGTCAAACTCGATCTCGTCGACCCCAAGCAGGGAGCCGTCGCTGCCGTTCAGGATGAACCGGCGGCCGTTTCCGATCCGGCGCCGCAGCAGGACCCGACGCCAACGGCGCAAGCTGAACCGGCCACGACAACCCAGCCGGATTCTGGGCAGCCGGTTTCTGGCTCCGAGTGGCTTGCAACCTTCTTCGGCAAGCAAGGCGCAAACTTCCGGTCCGGCCAGACCTTGGCCGAACATGAGGAGGCTGAAGGAACGCCTGGCACGGCTAAGGAGAGTGGTGCACAGGTGGCGCTTGACGGCGATAACATCGTGTTTCCACAACTCGGGAACGCTCGGGGCCAACTCGACGACGCTGTCGAGCAGGTCCGGGACGGTGCATCGACCGCGTTAGCAACTGCAGGCGATCCGAGATCGGCATTTGATTGGGCAGAGTACGCACACACGCAAGCGGGCGATGCCGACGCGCTGGCTGCGAAGCTCATCGAGCAACTGTCTGCGCATAACAACAGCACGATCGCCGATCAGGCCGCTTAGTCGATGCCGGACGATGCGGGCCTGCAGTTATGGGCCCGCATCGCCTGCTGACGCATGCGTTGTGCGAGGGGACATCAATGTCACAATCCGGTTTAGAGAGGCTCCGCCCACCGAGGGCGAAGTCCGAATTGGCTGCCTGCCTGGCGCATTTCCGGCGCGCCTTTTTTGCGGTGGCGGGTTTCAGCGGCCTTATCAACGTGCTGATGTTGTCCGGCTCGGTGTTCATGCTGCAGGTCTACGACAGGGTCCTGCCCAGCCGTAGCTTGCCGACGCTGGTGGCTCTGGTCCTGCTGATTTCGATTCTTTATGTTTTTCAAAGTGCACTCGACGCGATCCGCGGCCGGGTGCTGGCGCGTATCGGCAGCGGACTCGACGAGCGCCTGAGTGAACGGACCTACCGCGTGATGTCGCAACTGCCCTTGGCCAGAGGCCGTTCGGGCGAAGGCATGCAGCCGGTGCGCGATCTCGATCAAATCGGTGGCTTCCTGGCCAGCGGTGGTCCCGCCACTCTTTTCGACCTGCCGTGGATGCCGCTTTATCTCGGACTCTGCTTTGCCTTCCATCCTTGGCTCGGCCTGGCTGCGCTGATTGGTGCGATCCTGCTTTTGGCATTGACCGTGCTCACGGAGAAAACGGTCCGCCGTCCAGCAACCGAAATGTCTGGGTATGCCGGAGCGCGCAGCAATATCGCACTGGCAAGCATCCGTAACGCCGAAGTGCTCGAAGCGATGGGCATGAGATCCACCCTGGCCTCGCGCTGGGCGGAGGCAAACGGCAAATACAGGCAGGCGCAGATGCGCGCCAGCGATGTCACAGGTTCGTTCGGCGCGCTTTCGCGCGGTCTCAGGATGCTGCTGCAATCAGTCGTTCTCGCGATCGGAGCGTATCTGGTGATCGGCGGGGAAGCCACGCCTGGCATCATCATCGCCAGTTCTATTCTCACTGCGCGAGCGCTGGCGCCAGTCGAACTCGCAATTGCGCACTGGAAGAACTTTCTTGCCGCCAGACAAGGCTGGCGCCGGCTGAACGAACTTTTTACGCAGTTCCCTGCCACAGAGGATCGCTTGCAGCTGCCGCCGCCGCGGATGCAGCTCTCGGTTGAAGGAGTTAGCGTCGTTCCGCCAGGCGAACCCCGTTTTGTCGTACAGGACATTGCGTTTTCGCTGAGCGCCGGTTCCGCGCTCGGTGTCATCGGTCCGAGTGCATCGGGTAAATCGTCGCTGGCGCGGGCGCTCGTCGGCGTCTGGCCGGCAGCGCGCGGCAAAATCCGCCTGGACGGTGCCGCCATGGAACAGTGGCCGGCTGAGGCACTGGGGCGACATATCGGCTACCTGCCGCAAGATGTCGAACTTTTCGCGGGCACCATTGCTCAAAACATTGCCCGCTTTGATCCTTCTCCGGATCCGACAACCATTATCGCGGCGGCCAAGACCGCGGGAATGCACGAAATGATCCTGCGCTTGCCTCGCGGCTATCAGACCGAGATCGGGGAAGGCGGCGCGTCGCTTTCAGCAGGACAGCGGCAGCGCATCGGACTGGCCCGCGCGCTTTATGGTGATCCTTTCCTCGTCGTTTTGGACGAACCGAACTCAAATCTGGACGCTGGAGGCGAGCAGGCTTTGACTCAGGCGATACTTGCAGTCAAACAGCGGCACGGCGTGGTTGTCGTAATCGCGCATCGTCCAAGTGCCTTGGCGGCAGTGGACCTTTTACTTGTTCTCGACTCCGGCCGTCAGCACGCATTTGGGGCGAGGGATCTGATCGTCCGGGGCGTGACGCCGAGCTCCCCCGTGGGAACGCTTCAAGCAGTTGCCTCGGAGGGAAAGGCATCAGGATGAATTTATTTCATGATCGATCGTTGTTTGGCGTGCGTGACGGCGTGAGGGAGATGATGCCGCATCTTCGTGCCGGAGCGAGCCATCTGGCGGGCGTCAAGGGCAAGATCGGCGGGCTGCTGTTCGTTCGGGCTAACCTCCATACCGAATTGCGATCGCAGCCGACGCAGAACGACTTATCCCTTCGCCGGTATATGCTTCTTGGTGCCGCAACCGTGGCGCTGCTTGTCGGCGGCCTTGGTGCATGGGCCGCAACGACGGAATTGTCAGGCGCCGTAATCGCCACCGGCCATATCGCAGTGGAATCCAACGTCAAGGCGGTTCAGCATCCAAGCGGCGGCGTTGTCGGTGCGATCAACGTGCGCAACGGCGATGAAGTCAAAGCAGGCGATATTTTGCTTCGTCTCGACGACACGCTTACACGCGCCAATCTCGCCGTCATAACCAATACCCTGGACGAACTCTCGGCGCGGGAGGCACGCCTCACAGCAGAGCGTGAGGGTTCCGAGGCGATATCCTTCTCCGAGGATCTCACCAGCCGCTCCTCTGCTGGACATGTCGCGCGTGTGATCGGCGGGGAGCAGAAACTTTTCGCTTTGCGCCGGGGAGCTTACCGTGCTCAAATCGAGCAACGCAATCAACGGATGAGCCAGCTCAAGGAGGAGATCGCGGGCCTCGAGGCACAAAGGGCGGCCAAGGAGCACGAGATTGCATTGGTCCGCGACGAGATCAGGGGCGTCAGGGGCCTATGGGAGAAAAAGCTCGTTCAGCGGTCGCGACTGCTGGACCTGGAGCGGGGCGAGGCCCAGATCGAGGGAGGGCGCGGCCAGCTCGTCGCTGCGATAGCCGAAGCGAACGGCAGAATCAGCGAAACGGAAATGGCCATCATCCAGATCGAGCAGGATTGGCGCAGCGAGGTCGCGAAAGAATTACGCGAAACGGAGGCTCGCACCGCAGAATTGGAAGAACGAAAGATCGCCGCGGAGGAATTGCTTAGGCAAACCGATATTCGTTCACCCCAGAACGGGCGGGTGCATCAGCTTGCGATTCATACGGTCGGCGGCGTCGTCACTGCCGGCGAGCCAATTATGATGATTGTCCCGACCGCTGACGAACTGACTGTGGACGCACGCATCACGCCTCAAGACATAGATCAGGTCCAGCCCGGCCAGCTTGTCCATCTGCGGCTGTCGGCGTTCAGCCAGCAGGTCACGCCGGAAATCGAAGGACATGTAGCAACGGTTTCTCCCGACCTCGTCGAAGACGAGCGGAACGGACTATCCTACTACACCGTGCGGATCAGGCTTGACGAAGCCAAGCTTGGCTCGTTGGATCCGGAAAGCCTCAAGCCGGGCATGCCGGTGGAGGCGTTCATGCGCACGACCGATCGCACCGTCATCTCGTTTCTGATGAAGCCATTGACCGACCAGATCAGCCGCGCATTCCGCGAATAGTCGCGCGGCTGGGCTATCGCCGTGCCGTGGCCAACGGCTCCGGGGAACGCAGCGCCGCCCCCGAGCTTTTCAACTGTGCGATGTTGCGGTTCAAATTATCTGCTCAAGGCCCGAAAGGTATGGAACTGCAGGATGCCCTCCAGCTTCTTGTCGTCGGCCTCGTATTGGTTCCCTTCGCCAGCACACATCGATCGACGGGCTTTGCGGCCTGACTGGCTAGCCGCCAATTCCGATCCGGCGAGGCTTTAGCCATGGCATCATCAGACAAACGCCCTATATAATCGCAAGGTTCTGTTTTGTGCGGGCCCAAGGTTCTGTTTCGTAAGGGAATGGATGGATGTCGCCGCTTCGCCTATCGACGATCTTGATGTCGGCAACCCTGGCAACAGCGGTGCTGTCGGACGCGGCTCTCTCCGCGCAGAACGTCACTCCTGCCAATCGTAACGCGGTGGTCCGGCAAAGCGACTTGCTGATGCTGGAGAACAGGCTGCGGCGGCAGCAATATCAGCAGCAGCAACAGCAGTTCCGTGCCCAGGATCGCGTGGTCGTGCCGCAACGGCCAGATGTGCCGCAGATGGCGCCCACTTGCCAGTTGCAGCGCTCGGGCAGCCGCTTTATCAGGACCTGCCGATGATGAGCTCATTTATTTAGCCGACTTATATCCTTGAATGCCACTCGCCTCCAAGTAGCATCAAGGCGGTTTTGATTTCGCAACGTGCTTTTGTGCTTTGGCACTGCCCTGATTGGATCGTCGTCAATGGCAGCCACCAAGAAGAAGGTCGTACGCAAAGCGAGGAAGGGCGAGCGGATCCGTCAGGTCGCGGCGATTCCCTTTCGGCTGGGCGAGCATGGCGGCGTCGAGGTGATGCTGGTCACCTCGATATCGACAAGGCGCTTTATCGTGCCCAAGGGCTGGCCGATGAAGGGCAAGAGTGGGCGCAAGGCAGCCACCATCGAAGCGCAGGAGGAAGCCGGCGTCCTCGGCAAGACGCTGAAGCAGCCGGCCGGCACCTATTCCTACTGGAAGCGGCTGACGAACCGTTTCGTCCGCGTCGACGTCACCGTCTACCTGCTGGCGGTGACGGACGAGCTGGCCAACTGGCAGGAAGCCAAGCGACGGCAGCGATCATGGCTGACGCCGGCAGACGCAGCAGTGCTCATCGACGAGCCCGATCTTTCAACACTGCTGAAGAACCTGAAAATTCCCCAGCCAGCGCGCGCCGGCGAACTTGAACCAAGGCCTCATTTGGCGTCGTCTTCTCCCTGAGGAAAAGGCCGCACCGGCCTGCCCGTATAGGCCCACAACCATTCGCGCGGCAGTGGTCCCTTGTTGCGGTCGCTCTGTTGCGACTGTTCCCACGCATGCGCCAATATGCCGACCGAGCGCGACAGCACGAAAAGGCCGCGTGTCAGCGGCGGCGGAAAGCCGAGTTCGCCATAGATGACGGCGGTGGCGCCGTCGATGTTGAGCGGGATCTTCTTGCCCTTGCGCCGCGCGACCTCGGCCTCAACAGCCTCGGCGATGTCGGCGAAACGTCCACTGACGATGCCGCGCGCGGCAAAATCGCGGGTCAGCTCGATGAGGCGCGGCGCCCGCGGATCGACCGGATGGAAGCGGTGCCCGAGCCCTGGCACATAGGACTTTTCCTCGGCGAAGAATCGATCGAGCCGCGCCACGACGGCATCGCCAAGCGTCACGCCTTCGTCCACTGCCGCAGCGATGTCACCATAGAAGGCAAGCGCCTGCTCACCGGCGCCGCCATGCACATCGCCAAGCACGTTGATGGCTGAGGCCATGGCACTGTTGATGCCGACGCCGCAGGTAGCCGCCATGCGGGCAATGGCGATCGACGGCGCCTGTGGCCCGTGGTCGACGGCGGCCCCCAGCGCGATGCCGAGCAGCGCCGCCTGCTCCTCACCAGGCAGTTCGCCGCGCAGCATCAGCCAGATCATCGCCGGAAAGCTGACGCGGCCGATCAGGTCCTGGACCTCATAGCCGCGCAGCCGGATCACGCCAGGGCGCATTTCGATGATATCGGTTTGCCACCATTCCTCGCCGCGCTCGCGGCCGGTTTTTTTCCCACCGTCCCTCATGTTCTCGCGTCGCTCATGTCTGCGCTCTTGTCTTGACGCGCGGCGGCAGACTGGCAAACACCTCGTCCATATGCTCGCCCAGCGTTGGTGGCGGCCTGGTCGGCAACGGTGCTGCGCCATCGACCATGAACCCGCCGCGCACGACGGTCAGCGGTCGGTGGATGTTCGGCATGCCATCGAAGCGGGCGGTCATCTCGCGCGCGATCACTTGCTGCTCGGCCAGCACCTGCGGGATGGTCAGCACCCTGCCCGCTGGCACGCCTGCGCGATTGAGGGTCTCCTCCCAGGCTACGGCCGAGCCGCTCGCCAGTGCGTCCTCGATCAGCGCCTTCAAGGCGATGCGGTTGCGCTTGCGCGTCTCGCGCTCGGCAAATCGCGGGTCCGACGCCAGCTCCGGCAGCCCGACCAGCCGGCAGAGCGTGACGAACTGCTCCTGCTTGTTGGCGGCGATGTTGAGCAGGCCGTCGCCGGTGCGAAACGTGCCGGAAGGTGCCGCCGTCATGTTCTCGTTGCCCATCGGCTGCGGCTCGACGCCTGCCGTCAGATAGTTGGAAACCGGCCAGCCCAGCGCGGAAAGCGTGCATTCGAGCATCGACACGTCGAGGAAAGCGCCCTCGCCTGTCGTCTTCTGCTTCACAAGTGCCGCGGTGATGGCGAACGCCCCGACCAGCCCACCCAGCGTGTCGGCGACCGGATACCCGACACGCAACGGCGCGGTCTCCGGTGTGCCGGTGATGCTCATGATGCCCGAAAGACCCTGGATGATCTGGTCGTAAGCCGGATTGTCGCGCATCGGCCCGGTCTGGCCGAAGCCCGAAATCGCGCAATAGACAAGACTGGGGCGGACCTCTTTCAGCCTGGCATAGCCGAGCCCCAGCCGATCCATCACGCCTGGGCGGAAATTCTCGACCAGCGCGTCGGCGGAGGCGACCAGATCGAGGAAGCGTTCGCGATCGGCCTCTTTCTTGAGATCGAGCACCACCGATCGTTTGCCGGCGTTCTGCGCCAGGAACGAAGCGCCCATGCCGGTGCTGTTGAGTTCCGGCGAGCCGCCGAGCTGGCGCGCCAGATCGCCGCCTTGCGGCGCCTCGACCTTGATCACATCGGCCCCGAGCAGCGCCAGCTGATAGGCACAGTAGGGGCCAGCCAGAACATTGGTCAGGTCGAGGACGCGGATGCCGGACAGCAGATCGGTCATGATGTCACAAACAGGTCAGGCATCGCCCGGCACGTGTTCCGGTCCGCGCGTGCGCCGGCGTTCGATGAAAGCGTAGATATGCGGTCCAATCAGCCCGATGAACGCCAGCGTCAGCAGCGTCAGCGACAGCGGATGTTTGTAGAACACCGACCAGTCGCCGTTCGAGATGGTCATCGCGCGGCGGAACTGGGTTTCGGCGAGCGGCCAGAGGATCATGCCGATGATCACCGGCGCCGTCGGGAAATCGAAGCGCCGCATCAGGAATCCGGCCCCGCCGAGCAGATAGAGGATGACGAGGTCGATCGGCGATTGAGAAATACCGTAGGTGCCGACCGTGGCGAACACCAGGATGCCGGCATAGAGCTGCGGCGCCGGGATTTTCAGCAGGCGCACCCACAACCCGATCAGCGGCAGGTTGAGGATGACGAGGATGATGTTGGCGATGAACAGGCTGGCGATCAGCCCCCAGACCAGATTGGCCTGCGTCATGAACAGCATCGGCCCGGGATTGATGCCATAGCTCTGGAAGGCCGACAGCATGATCGCGGCCGTCGCCGAGGTCGGCAGCCCAAGCGTCAGCATCGGCACCAGCACGCCGGCCGCCGACGCGTTGTTGGCGGCTTCCGGTCCGGCAACGCCTTCGATGGCGCCGACCGTGCCGAACTCCTCCTTGTGCTTGGAGAGCTTCTTCTCGATTGCGTAGGACAGGAAGGTCGGGATTTCGGCGCCGCCGGCCGGCAGGGCGCCGATCGGGAAGCCGAGCAGGGCGCCGCGCAGCCAAGCCTTCCACGAGCGCGCCCACTCGGCCGCCGTCATGTAGAGCGAGCCCTTCAGCGGCACGATCTCGTCCTTGCCGGCATAGCGACGCGAGGCCATGTAGAACGTCTCGCCGACCGCAAAGAGGCCGACGGCGACGACGATCACGTCTACGCCATCGAGCAATTGGCTCATGCCGAAGGTGAAGCGCGGCTGCCCGGTCTGCAGGTCGACGCCGATCATGCCGATGACGAAGCCGACGAACAGGCTGGTCAGGCCGCGCACCGACGACGAGCCGAGCACCGCCGAAACCGTGATGAAGGCCAGCACCATCAGCGAGAAATACTCGGCCGGGCCGAAAGACAGCGCAAATTTGACCACGACCGGGGCCAGAAAGGCGACGCCCAGCGTGCCGAGTGTGCCGGCGACGAACGAGCCGATCGCCGAGGTGGCAAGTGCCGCGCCGCCGCGACCGGAACGGGCCATCCTGTTGCCTTCTAGCGCAGTGACGATGGTCGCACTTTCGCCCGGCGTGTTGAGCAGGATCGATGTCGTCGAACCGCCATACATGGCGCCGTAATAGATGCCGGCAAACAGGATGAAGGACGCTTCCGGCGCCACCTGATAGGTGATCGGCAAAAGCAGCGCGATGGTCAGCGCCGGTCCGAGGCCGGGCAGCACGCCGATCGCTGTCCCCAACGTGGTGCCGAGCAGGCACCACATGAGATTGACCGGCGTAAAAGCGACCGAGAATCCGTGCGCGAGATGGCCAAGCGTTTCCATGGCTTCAGCCTCTCAACATACGGATAATGGAATCGACTACCGTGTTCAGCTGGTTCTCGATGAAGCCGGCGCCGATGTTGACGCCGAGCGCCCTGGCGAAGCCGAAATAGGCGGCAAGCGCCAGGATCAGGCCGAGCAGCACATCACGCAGCGGATGTCTGCTGCCGAACCCGTGGCAGATGAGAACGAACATGACCACAGAGGCTGCGGTGAAACCAAGCGGCTGGATCAGCACAAGGTTCGCGACCAATCCGACGGCGACGATGCCCATCGCCTTCCAGTCGGTCGGCGTTTCCTTTTCTTCCTCCGGCTGCCAGCCGCCCCGCAGCGCGGCGACGATCAGCAGCAGCGAAAGGATCGTCATGCCGACCATGGTGATGTAGGGGAAGACGGTCGGGCCAACCTTGGAGTAGAGCGGCGACACCGGGATCGACAGCGTCTGCCAAGCCACTGCGCCGGCGCAGGCGAGAAGCCCGATGCCGATCAGCAATTCGGGCACGGCGAGGCGCGGCTGCGCCGCCTGCTGGTCGCTGGTGCTCATGATCGTCCTCCCTGGATGGCCGGTCTCCCACGGCCGACCTCACCGCAGTTTCACTCGCGCCGGATCGCATGTCCATGCGGCTGGCGAACATCGGAAAGGGGCAGTGCAGACCGCCCCCCTCTCCGAGGACATCAGGCAAGGCCGAGGTCCTTGAGGATGGCTGCGATCCGAGCCGTGTCTTCGGCGAGAAATTTCGCATAGTCTTCGCCGGTGAGCAGGATCTGCGTCCAGTTGCGGTTTTTGCATTCGGTGGCCCAGGCATCGCTCTTAGCCATGGTCTCGACCAGCGTGATCATCGCCGCCTTGTCGGCGACGGAAACGCCCGGCGGTGCGAAAACGCCGCGCCAGTTGAACAGTTCGACATCGATGCCGGCTTCCTTCAGCGTCGGTGCGTCGATGCCTTCCTGGCGCTTGTCCGCGGAAATGGCGAGCAGCCGAAGCGCGCCTGCCTTGACCTGTTCGGAGAACTCGCCATAGCCGGAGATGCCGGCCGCGACCTGGTTGCCGAGAAGCGCCGACAGTGCCTCGCCGCCGCCGGCGAACGGCACGTAGGAGAGGTTGGCTGCCGGGACACCGGCCGTCTTGGCGATGAGGCCGAACAATATGTGGTCCGAGCCGCCGGCTGAACCGCCTGCCACCGGCACCTTGGTCGGATCGGCCTTGAGGGCGGCGACGAAATCCGCTGCGGTCTTGAACGGCGAGGCCGCCGGCACCACAAGCGCCTCGAACTCGCCGGTGAGGCGGGCGATCGGCGTGACCTCGGTGAGATTATTGGCCGATTTGTTGGCAATGATTGCGCCAACCATGACCATGCCGGCAACCATCAGCGAATTGCCCTTGCCGTTCCACTGGCTGATGAATTGCGGCAGGCCGACTGTGCCGCCGGCGCCGCCGACATTGGTGATCTGCGAACCGGAGATCAGCTTCTCACTGCGCAGCACCTGGTCCATCGTGCGCGCCGTCTGGTCCCAGCCGCCGCCGGGCGCTGCCGGTACGAAGATCTGGATCTGCGGTGCATCCTGCGCGAAGGCGTGCGAGAGATGCAACGCCGCGAAACCGGCGGCGCCGGCAGCGGCGGTGCTCGTTAAAAATCTGCGTCTGTTCAGCATGGGATTCCTCCAATCACGACACCTCCTCCGGTGCCTGCCAGCAACGTAGCCTGAATTCAGACCCGCTCGACAAAAATTCATGCAGTCTTTGCCTCGTTCTGTCAACCGGAATATCATTCTGCTGGACAGAACTGTCTGGATGCGGCACAATTGCTCCGATCGGCCCTTCTGTCCAACTGGGAATGGAATGACGTGGTCAAGCAGATGACCGTAACACAATCCAAGACTGCGTCGACCAACGGCGTTGCCGCGCTCGATCGTGCGATCGCCATCCTCGATGCTTTCGCTGCCGCCGACCGCTCGCTCAGCCTGGCCGAAATCGCGGCGCGGACCGGCCTCTACAAGAGCACGATCCTGAGGCTGGCGAACTCGTTGCTGCGCGGGCAATTGCTGGAGCGACTCGACGACGGCCGCTACCGTGTCGGCCCTGCCACCTTCCGGCTGGGCGCCCTATACCAGCGTTCGGTCGTGGCGATCGACATCCTGCTGCCGATCATGCGCGATCTGGCTGAGCGAAGCTGGGAAAGCGTCGCTTTCTATGTCCGTTCGGGCGACGTACGCACCTGTCTCTATCGCGTCGAGTCCAAGCATCCCATCCGCTACACCATACGGGAAGGCGACGTGCTGCCCCTGCTGGCTGGTACGGGCGGCCGCGTGCTTGCGGCGTTTTCCGGCCAGCAGGGCGAACCATACGAGACGATCCGCAAAACCTATCATTGTTTGTCGGTCGGCGATCGCGACCCCGAGACGGCGGGCGTTTCGGCACCTGTTTTCGGGCCGGGGCACACCTTGCTCGGTGCGTTGACGCTGTCAGGCCCGAGCACACGCGTCGACGCGGCCTTTCTGCAGCGCATGAAAAATCCGCTGATCGAGGCGGCCGCGCGCGCCACCCGCGCTTTCGGCGAAGACGCCTCGATGCTCGAACAGGCGGCCCTAAAGGCCGAAGCGGAAGGCCCGGTGCTGAAGCGGCAGGCCTAGAAAGCCTCGATTCGGCCCGATCAGAACCGCAGGATGACAGGCCGTAACCCCTAGGGCTGCCGTTCCAGCAGGATCGTCGCATTGTCGTGATAGGTGGTCCGCAACACTTCGCTGTAGCCGCATTTGGCCGCGACGCTCAGCGAAGCGGTGTTTTCCGGATCGATGATGCAGACGGTCCTTGCGCGCCCGAATGTCACGTCGCCCCAGGCGAGAATCCGTCCGACGACTTCGCTGGCGAACCCCTGGCCATGTGCGCTCGGGACCAGCGCCCAACCGGCTTCCGGAACGCCTTCGATCGACGGCACCATGTCGCGCTTCAGATCGTGGAAACCGGCCTCGCCGATGAAGCGGCCGGATGCCTTGTCCTCGATCGCCCAGAAGCCGTAGCCCAGCAGCGACCACAGGCCGGCATGACGCAGGAAGCGCATCCAGCTTTCCTCGCGCGTGCGCGGCTTGCCGCCGATGAAGCGGGTGACATCCGGATCGGCCCACATGGCGACATAAGCATCGAAATCATCGAGCTGGTGCGGCCGCAAGATGGTTCGCTTCGTCTCGATGACCGGTGCGCTGGCTGCTCTTGGATTTCCCATAAACTCTGCCTCACGGCGCATGACCGCGGAAAAACCGCCTCCGAAAGGATCATGCGCAAATTCAAAAGTGGTTGTTTGTGGGTGCCTCATGCATGTCGCCCAAATGTCCAACAAGAGCCAAGCCAGCGCAGATCATCTTCCAGCGCGAAAAAACGAGGTTCGAGGCGCATCGAGCGAGGGAAACTGTGACCCGATAAGCGCGATTTCAGCCGCGCCAGGGCATGTTCATGTAGACGCCGCCGCGCTTCAACTCGTCCAGCATCTGGTCGAGCCGCTTATGTCTTGTCTCGGCGCGTTTGGCACGAGCGATCCAGCCGAGATAGTCGTTCTTCTGATAATCGGGTCTGTCATCGTAAGCCGCCAGCAGTCCCTGCTTTGTCAAAGCGGTTCGGATATCGTCCGGCACCGGGTTCAAGGCGCGTTTCAGTCTGGTCATGCTCAAAATTTAGGCTGTCAGGATTTGGCGTCAACAACGCTGGGAAGTAGCCGCGAACTCCAGCTCCGGCATGGGAATCTTGCCGAACGATGCTACCCTTCGCACGAAACTGATTCAGCGTCCGCTGTGCCGTCCGACAGAGGGAAAAGGGCATGAATACCACCGATCTTCTGCTTGCCATCTTTCATCATCTGCTGGTGTTTTCACTGGCCGGCATCATCGGCGCCGAATTTGTCCTGGTCCGCGGCGATCTGCCCGCCGCGACGCTTCGGCGGCTTGTCGGCATCGATCGCCATTACGGCATCATCGCCATGCTTATCATCGTCGTCGGCATCGGCCGCGTCATCTACGGCCTGAAGGGTTGGGAATTCTACGTCTACAACTGGGTGTTCTGGGCAAAGATGGCGGCCTTCGTCGCCGTCGGCCTGCTGTCGATCATCCCGACGGTCCGCTTTGCGTCCTGGAGCAGGCAGGCCTCGGCCAGTCCCGGCTTTCAAGTGCCGGCAGCACAACTTGCATCCGTTCGCACTTATGTCCGCGCCGAAGCCTTGATCTTCCTGCTGATCCCGGTCTTCGCCGCGGCTATGGCGCGCGGCTACGGCTACTGAATTTCGCTTAACGGTTCGAGCGGCGCAATTTCTACCAGCGGCGCCGGAACATCATTCGTCTTCTCCTCGGCCTTGCAGATGTCGGCGATGACACAGACCGGGCAATCCGGTTTGCGTGCCTTGCAGACATAGCGGCCATGCAGGATCAGCCAGTGATGCGCATGGCGCATATATTCGTCCGGAATGATCCTCAACAGCCCCTGCTCGACCTGTTCCGGCGTCTTGCCGGGCGCCAGCCGCAGCCGGTTGCCGATGCGAAAGATATGCGTGTCGACCGCCATGGTGTGCTGGCCGAAGGCCATGTTGAGCACGACATTGGCGGTCTTGCGCCCGACGCCCGGCAGCTTGACCAGTTGGTCGCGGTCGTCGGGCACTTCGCCGCCATGGTCGCGGATCAGCGCCTCCGACAGCGCGATGACGTTCTTGGCCTTGTTGCGCCAGAGCCCGACGGTGCGGATAAAGTCGCCGACCTTGGCTTCGCCGAGAGCCAGCATCTTTTGCGGCGTGTCGGCGACCTTGAACAGCGCGCGCGTTGCCTTGTTGACGCCGACATCGGTCGCCTGTGCCGAAAGCACCACCGCCACCAGCAGCGTGAAGGCGTTGACATGTTCGAGTTCGCCCTTCGGTTCGGGCCGCTGAACGGAAAAGCGTCGGAAAATCTCGTGCACCTCGGCCGGGCGGTAGAGCGAATGGGACCGCACCAGCCGGGCACGCGGCTTGGCGTTCGATCCGTCGCGTCGGCCGGGGAGCAGTTCATTTTTGGGTGTAGAGGAATTTTTGGACTTGGGGCTCGTCATCCCCTTCCTATAATATCCCGGCATGAGCGACACAAACGCCTCATTTCAGGCCGACGAGCCATTCTTCCAGGCGTTGCTGATTCCGCATCGGTCGCTGGGCAAAACCGGCTTTGCCATCCTGATGGGCGTTCTGCTGTTCGGCTCGTTGGTGACCGGAGCGTTTTTCCTGTCGCGCGGCGCCTGGCCGGTGTTCGGCTTCCTCGGTCTCGACGTCATCGCCGTCTACATCGCCTTTCGCGCCAACTATCGTGCCGCCCGCGCCCGCGAGGAAGTGTCGGTCTCGCGCACCAGCCTCGACATCCGCAAGACGGCGCCATCAGGCAAATCGGAAGCACATCGCTTCAATCCGTTCTGGGCTCGCTTTTCGGTCGCCCGCCACGCCGAGATCGGCATCACCAGGATGGCGGTGGAAGCACAAGGCCAGAATGTGCCGATCGGCGGCTTCCTCAATCCCGACGACCGCGAGAGCTTCGCGTCAGCGTTTTCGCGCGCCCTGGCGACCGCGAAAGTGCGCTGAATGTGAGCGAACCGCCTCGTTCGCGAACCGGTTCTGCAGTGCCTTGCCATAGACGGTAATCGGCAGCGTCTACTTCTCCTTGGTGGGATGCATCTTTTCGCTAGCCATCGTCGGCTCCTTCCTCGAAGCCAAATCTATCTGGATGCACATGACGAGAAGGCAAGTTTCGGGTGGTGATCGGAGCCGCGAAGGACGATATTCACGATCAAGGAGATGGTCCGATGAACGCACAGACAGCTATTCTGAAGAAAGACATCACACCCGAAGACGGTGACTACGAAGTTGTTCGGCGCGCGATCGAGAAGATCAGCCTTGACTATCGTGACCAGCCGTCGCTCGAAATATTGGCGAAGGAAGTCGGCGAGACGCCGACCGGGTTGCAGAAGCTCTTCACCCGTTGGGCCGGCCTGTCGCCCAAGGCGTTTCTGCAGGCGGTCACGCTCGACCACGCGCGCAAACTGCTCGATTCCGGCATGCCGCTGCTCGAAGCTTCTTTCGAGGTCGGCATGTCGGGCCCCGGCCGGTTGCACGACCTTTTCGTCACTCACGAAGCGATGTCGCCGGGCGACTACAAGACGCGCGGTGCCGGGCTGACGATCCGCTACGGCTATCATATCTCGCCCTTCGGCATCGCCCTGATCATGGTCACAGACCGTGGGCTTGCCGGCCTCGCCTTCAGCGATTCCGGCGACGAGCGCGCAGCCTTCGCCGACATGTCCGGCCGCTGGCCGAACGCAAACTATGTCGAGGACATGGCGGCGACGGCGCCCTATGCGGCGCGCATCTTCGATCCGGCGCTGTGGCGCGCCGACCAGCCGCTGCGCGTCGTCTTGATCGGCACCGACTTCCAGGTCCGCGTCTGGGAAGCCCTGCTGCGCATCCCGATGGGCAAGGCCTGCACCTATTCCTCGATCGCTGCCGGCATCGGCGCACCGAGCGCCAGCCGGGCGGTGGGTGCCGCGGTCGGCGCCAATCCGATGTCCTTCGTGGTGCCGTGTCACCGGGCTCTCGGCAAGTCCGGCGCGCTCACCGGCTACCACTGGGGCCTGACCCGCAAGCGCGCCATCCTTGGTTGGGAAGCGGGACAAGTCGGATCTTGAATGAAACGCCCATAGATTCGGGCCAGACCGCGCGGGTTCATCTCGCGCGGTCTGGCAAGCGGCGGTCTTACGGAGTAGCTTCCCGCGCAATTAGAGCGACGTGCGTCCATTCGGACGCACAAAGTACGCTCTAACACTTTAATTCTACGCATCGTGCTTTCCGAAAATCGATTCCGATTTTCGGAAAGCACGATGCGTCAGCAGGGAGGCACCACTTGATCATCGTTGTCGGCTCGATCAACCTCGATCTTATCGCCAATGTCGACCGCTTGCCCGCACCCGGCGAGACGGTCCGTGGCTCCGGCTTTACCACCGCACCCGGCGGCAAGGGCGCAAACCAGGCGCTGGCCGCCGCGCGCGCCGGCGCCAAGGTGCGCATGGTCGGCGCGGTCGGCAAGGACAATTTCGCCACTGAAGCGCTGGCGCTGTTGCGCGACGGCAAGATCGACCTGTCCGGTGTCGGTGAAACCTTCGCCTCGACCGGCACGGCATTGATCATGGTCGCCGACGACGGCGAGAACGTCATTGCCGTGGTGCCGGGCGCCAATGGTTCGGTCGTGACAGGCGACCTCTCCAAGGCTTTCATGAAGAAGGGCGATGTCGTGCTCCTGCAGCAGGAGATCCCGCTGCAGACTGTCGATGCAGCACTGGACGCAGCACGGGAGGCAGGCGCGGTTACCGTGCTCAACACGGCACCGTTCCGCGCAGAGGCGGCCGCCTTCCTCGGCAAGGCCGACCATGTCGTCGCCAACGAAACCGAATTCGACCTCTATGGCGAGGCACTGTCGCTGAGCGGCCGCGATCGCCCGGCGCGGATGCGCGATTACGCCGGGAAGACCGGCCGCACAATCGTCGTCACGCTCGGCGGTGACGGCGTTCTGGCTGCCACGCCAGCCGATCTTCTGATGGTTCCAGCGCTGAACATCACCCCTGTCGATACGGTCGGTGCCGGCGACACGTTTTGCGGCTATTTCGCTGCCGGGCTGTCGTCTGGCCTGCCGCTCGATCAGGCGCTCGCCCGTGCTGCAGCCGCTGGTTCGCTCGCTTGCCTGAAGCCCGGCGCCCAGCCGGCGATCCCGCTGGCGAAAGAAGTCGACGCCGCGCTACAAAAACCTGCCAGCTAGGTGAGAGCCATGCGTCCGGCCACAAAACATGCCCTGCCGCCTGCCGGTGATATCTGCCGCCTGTCCGCCGTGGACCTTGCCGACGCGATCAAGCGCCAGCAGTTGTCCGTGCGCGAGGTGGTGACGGCATTCCTCGACCGGATCGACGCCGTGAACCCGCTGGTCAATGCCATCGTTTCGCTGCGCGACCCTGCCGACATCCTGCGCGAGGCCGACAGGGCGGACGCCCATCTGGCGCATGCAGGGCATGCCGGACCGCTGTTCGGCCTGCCGATCGCCATCAAGGATCTCGCGCAGACCAAAGGCCTCAGGACCAGCTTCGGCTCACCGATCTTCGCCGATTTCGTGCCGCAGGAAGACGATTTCTTCGTAGAGCGCATCCGCAAGGCCGGCGCCATCATCATCGGCAAGACCAATGTTCCCGAATTCGGCCTGGGCTCCAACACCTACAACACCGTGTTCGGCCCGACACTCAATGCATTCGACCCGGCCTTGACCGCCGGCGGTTCGAGCGGCGGCGCGGCGGTCGCGCTGGCGCTCGACATGGTGCCTGTCGCCGACGGCAGCGACTTTGGCGGCTCGCTGCGCAACCCGGCCGCCTACAACAACGTCTATGGCTTCCGTCCGTCGCAGGGGCTTGTCCCGGCCGGCCCCGAGCTTGACGTCTTCCACGCCCAGATGGGCGTCGAAGGGCCGATGGGCCGCAGCGTGCGCGATATGGCGTTGCTGCTCGACGAGCAGGCTGGCTACGACCCTCGCGCGCCGCTCTCACATCACAAGCAGGACTGCTTCCTACAGGGACTGCAAACGCCGACGGCCGGCGGCCGCATCGCCTGGTTCGGCGATCTCGGTGGTCATCTGCCGGTCGAACCCGGCATCCCTCGTCTTTGCGAGGCCGCTCTCGGCCGGTTCGCCGAGGCATCCTTTCAGACCGAAGCGCTGGTGCCGGATGTCGACTTCGAGGCGCTGTGGCAGGCCTTTGTGACGCTGCGCCAGGCGAGCAGCGGTTGTGCGCTCAAGGCGCACTACGACGATCCCATGAAACGCAGTCTTCTGAAGCCGGAGGCCGTGTGGGAGGTGGAACAGGCGGCGCAACTCACGGCGCCGCAGATCCACGCCGCCACGGTGAGGCGCTCGTCCTGGCACAAAACCCTGCTGTCGCTCTTCGATCGCTTCGACCTGATTGCCCTGCCGACTGCGCAGGTTTTTCCGTTCGATGTCAGTACTCCTTGGCCCAGGGAGGTGGCCGGGCGTGCCATGGACAGCTATCACCGCTGGATGCAGGTTTCAGCGCTCGCCACGCTGGGCGGCTGCCCGGCGGTCAACGTACCGGCCGGCTTCGATGGTAGAGGCAGGTCGATGGGCATGCAGTTGATCGGGCGGCCGCGCGGCGACATGGCCGTGCTGAGAGCGGCGGCAGCCTACGAGACGACGCTGCCGTGGCAGGCTGGAGCCTAAAATCCAGGTCAAGCTTGCCAGCGACATCTCCTGCCGGCTTGCACCCGCGTTACTGTCATGCATTGATCGCAGTCAGTTGTGTCGCAAAGCCGCATACTGTCGAGGAAATCATGTCGCTGGAACTCTATGCCACCTATCTCGTCGCCTGCCTCGTCATCATCCTGGTGCCCGGACCGACGGTCACGCTGATCATCGCCAACAGCATCCGCCACGGCTCTCGCGCCGGCCTCGCCAACGTCGCCGGCACGCAGGCCGGACTGGCGATCATGATCGCCATTGTCGGCATCGGATTGACCTCGCTGATCGCGGGAATGGGCCATTGGTTCGAATGGGTCAGGCTGATCGGTGCCGCCTATCTGATCTGGATGGGTGTGCAGATGTTCCGCTCCAAGGGCAAGCTGAACGCCGACGGATCGGCGAAGACACCGCGCGGCGGCTTCTTCCTGCAGGGCCTGCTGGTGGCGATCAGCAATCCCAAGACGCTGGTGTTCTTCGGCGCCTTTTTTCCGCAGTTCATCGCCCCTGACGGCAACTATGGGTTGCAGATCGGCGTGATGGGTCTCACCGCCATGATCTTTGCCGCCGTATCGGATTCGACCTACGCGCTGGCCGCCGGCCGCGCCGGACGCCTGCTTTCGGCCGGCCGCGTCAAGCTGCTGTCGCGGATAAGCGGCAGCTTTCTGGTCGGCGGCGGCCTGTGGCTGGCGTTTTCAAAGGCGAAGTGAGCGGCACCTTTCCTTCCCCCCTCTTGTGGGGGAAGGAAAAACCCTAAAGCCGGCCCAGCCTTTCCAGCAGCAGCGCGAAAAACGCATCATGGTCGATGTCGCGCATCACCATGGCGTTGTTCGGGCGCTTGGTCACACCCCACCAGTCGATCACGGTCATGCCCATGGTGAGTTCGGAGGCAGTTTCCACGGTGACGTTGCAGTTGCGGCCCCTGAACAGCTCGGGTTTCAACAGATATGCGATGACACAAGGGTCGTGCAGCGGGCCGCCGTCGGTGCCGTATTTCTCCTCGTCGAAGCGCTCGAAGAATTCCAGCATCTCGGTCGTCGCCGTGCCGACCCTGGTGCCGAGCTTGCGGAAGGCCTGAGTCCGCTTGGCGGTGGTCAGCGCCTTGTGGGTGACGTCGAGCGGCATCATGACGATCGGAATGCCGGATTTGAACACGACATCGGCGGCATGCGGGTCGACATAGATGTTGAATTCGGCGGTCGGGGTGACATTGCCGCCTTCGAAGAAGCCGCCGCCCATCAGCACGATTTCCTTGATGCGCGGCGCGATCTTCGGCTCGCGGATCAGCGCCAGCGCGATGTTGGTGAGCGGACCGAGCGCGCAGAGGGTGACCGTGCCGCTCTCTTCCTTCATCAGCGTCTCGACGATGAAATCGACCGCATACTGGTCCTGCAGCTGCATTGTCGGTTCGGGCAATTGCGGTCCGTTGAGACCGGTCTCGCCATGCACCTCCTCGGCGGTGACCAGTTCGCGCGCCAGCGGCCGGATGGCGCCAGCATAGACCTTGATATCAGGCCGCCCGGCCAGTTCGCAGATCTTGCGTGCATTCTTTTCGGTGAGCCTCAGCGGCACGTTGCCGGCGACGGCGGTCATGCCGACGATCTCCAGCTCGGCGCTGCCGATCGCCAGCAATATGGCGACAGCATCATCCTGGCCGGGATCCGTGTCGATGATGATCTTGCGGGATTGGGGCATTTCAATTCCTTGTTTAGGGAGTCTTTTTGGGCGGGGCTTGTGACGGCTTGAACTCGACCGCCGGGCGGACCATATCAAGACCATCGGGAAAAATGCCATCCGGGTTTTTCCACTTTATGTCGCTCTTGAGAGGACAGTGTAACATGAGCCGAATGACGCCTTTTTCCAGCCCGCTTCTCCTGGGTTTCGACGCCATGGAAAAGACCCTGGAGCGTCTGGCGAAGTCGGGTGACAGCTACCCTCCCTACAACATCGAGCGCCTCAGCGGTGCCGACGGCAAGGCCGAAAGGCTACGCATCACGCTCGCTGTCGCCGGTTTTGCTGAAAACGATCTCGATGTGACCACGGAGGAGAACCAGCTGGTCGTGCGCGGCCGTCAGAACGACGATACCGAGCGGGAATTTCTTCATCGCGGCATTGCCGCGCGCCAGTTCCAGCGCTGTTTCGTGCTGGCCGACGGCATGCGGGTGATCGCGGCGGAGCTGAAGAACGGTCTTTTGTCTATCGACCTCGATCGGCCCGAGTCCGAACGGCTGGTACGGAAAATAAACATATCGGTGAAAGACTGATCTTTACCGATCGCTCTTATGCGAGGCGGCCTTGAACGGCGTCCTCGCGACAAGGAGGCTTAAATGACTAGAACTGACGAAAATCTTATCATGACCAGCGGCGAATTCGCCCATCTCGGCGAAGGCTCGGTCGCCTATCTCAGGAAAATCTCGAGCGACGATCTGCGCGGCCGTTTCCCGGGCCTCGGCGAAATCGCCCCCGGGCTGGAACTGTGGGCCCTGTTTGCCGCCAACGGCCAGCCGATCCTGCTTTCGGACGCTCGCGACCGGGCGCTGGCCGGCGCCCTGGAAAACGACCTGACCCCAGTCGCCATCCACTAAGTCGCCATCCACTAACAATACGGCGCAGCGATCTGGTTAGAAACGCACGGGGCCGCTCGCGGCGGCTCTTTGACGGACTGATCGAAAAAGCTTCAGGCCGCGTGCGAGGCTTGCGTATCCGATAAAAGCGCGTGGATCGCGGCGGCGTCGCGGGTGCCCCTGATCTTGGCCACTGTGTCGGCGTCGCGCAGCACCCGCGCGATGCGCGACAGCGCCTTGAGATGGTCGGCGCCGGCGCCTTCGGGCGCCAAAAGCAGGAACACCAGATCGACCGGCTGGTCGTCCAGCGCCTCGAAATCGACCGGCGTCTCCAGCCGGGCGAAAACCCCGGCGATCCGCTTCACCCCGGCCAGCTTGCCATGCGGAATGGCAATGCCATTGCCGACACCGGTCGAGCCCAGCCGTTCACGCTGCAGGATGGTGTCGAACACCTCCCGTTCCGGAATGCCGGCAATCGCCGCCGCCCTTTCGGACAGCATTTGCAGCAGTTGCTTCTTGGAGTTCGCCTTCAACGCCGGCAAGATTGCCGGAACGTTGATAAGATCGCTCAGGTCCATACTTGAAATCCCTTGTTCGCCTGCCGTCGCCAGCCCTCACTCTCGCGTGCGACTGGTGCCTTATCTCAGTGCGGCCTTGGCCGTCATCTCAGTGCGGCTTTGGCCGTCACCCCTGCGCGACCTTGGTCGTAGACGGGTCGATCCAGCCGATGTTTCCGTCCGGCCGGCGATAGACGATATTGAGATGCTCGTTTCCGGCGTTGCGGAAGACGAGGACCGGGCTGTCCTTGGTGTCGAGTTCGATCACGGCTGACGCCACCGACATGGTCCGCAGCGTCATGGTTGATTCGGCGACGATGGCTGGCGCGAAATTCTCCGGTATTTCTTCGTCATCGTCGGCAAGCGGCGCCATCACCGTATAGGCGACGTCGGTGGGTTCGCCATTGGCGTTGCCTGAATTATGCGACTTCAACCGACGCTTGTAGCGGCGAAGGCGGGTCTCGAGGCGATCCGCCGCCGCCTCGAAAGCGAGCGTCGGGTCCTGCGCTTCACCGGTCGCCTGCAGCGAAGCGCCGGAATCCAGCCGGATCATGCAATCGGCCGTGTAGCGCGACCCCGATTTGACGACTACAATTTGCCCTGAAAAGCCCCGATCGAAATATTTCCCGATCACTTCTCCGACACGGTCGTTGATGCGCGTACGGAACGCATCGCCGATATCCATGTGTTTTCCTGATATGCGCAGTGTCATCTGAATACTGACCTTCCTTGCTCAGGCTTCAAACTGTCCCGAGTTTATACCCGTGGTCTGAGCGCACAAGCTTTGCGGCGTCACTTGCGCCGATTTTAAATCCGAACTTTTCCGATTGATCACAAGCCGCCTTCTTGACCGTCCCGTGGCCAACGTCGTGACGGACCATCCGCATGCGGGCAGTAGCCCGTCCCATGCGGGCGGGCTTCTAGCCACTTCATTGCGGCTTGTCAATGAAGTGCGAAAGCTGTTGGGAAGTGCGAAAGCTGTGGAAGTTCGGTCGGAGATCAACGTCCGGCGCTGGCCAAAGCGCGTTTTTCACGCCGCCGCTGCACCGACGAGGGAATATTCATGCCCTCCCGATACTTGGCGACCGTGCGCCTGGCGATATCGACGCCGCTTTCCCGCAACATATCCACAATCGCGTCGTCGGAAAGCACGTCGGCAGGTTTCTCCTCGTCGATCAACTGCTTGATGCGGTCGCGCACCGCTTCCGACGAATGCGCGTCACCGCCACCCGACGAGGCGATCGAGGCGGTGAAGAAATAGCGCAGTTCGAACACGCCGCGCGGCGTCAGCATGTATTTGTTGGCGGTGACCCGGCTAACGGTCGATTCGTGCATGCCGATGGCATCGGCCACCGTGCGCAGGTTGAGGGGCCTCAGGTGACGCACGCCATGGACGAGGAAGGCGTCCTGCTGGCGCACGATTTCTGAGGCAACCTTGAGGATAGTCTTCGCCCGCTGGTCGAGGCTGCGCGTCAGCCAATTGGCGTTTTGCAGGCATTCCGCCAGGAAATCCTTTTCGGTCTGATTTTTCGCATGCGGTGAAACCCGGGCGAAATAGATATGGTCGACCAGCACGCGCGGCAGCGTTTCGGGGTTGAGTTCGATCACCCAGCTCCCGTCATTGGCCGCACGCACTTCGACATCGGCGATGATCGCGTCGCTGGCGCCGCCCGAAAACGCCATCCCCGGGCGCGGATCGAGCGCACGTATCTCGGCCAGCATGTCGAGCAGATCCTCCTCATCGACCCCACAAATCCGTTTCAGGGTCAGGAAATCGCGCCGGGCCAGGAGTTCGAGATTGGCAATCAAAGCCTTCATCGCAGGGTCGAGACGGTCGCGGACGGCAAGCTGCAGCGACAGGCATTCGGCGAGGTCGCGGGCAAACATGCCGGTGGGCTCGAATGTCTGGCAGACCGCGAGTGCATTTGCCACCGCCGCTCTGTCGGTGCCGAGACGGGCGGCGATCTCAGCCATGTCGGCGCGCATGTAGCCGGCCTCGTCGAGGCCATCGGCCAGTTCGCTGGCGATCAGGCGTGCTGCCGGGTCGGCGAAGGCCAGCGCAACTTGTTCGGCGACATGCTCGCGCAGCGTGATGGCTCCGGCCGCCATGTCTCCGACGTCAAAACCGTCGGAAGAGGATGCGGAACCGTTGCCGGATGCCGATTTCCACTGGGCCGTCAGGTCGGGACCGAGCCGCTCGCTGGTGCCGGGGTCGTCGGGAAACAGGTTTTCCAGTGAAGTATCGAGCTTTTCCGAGATCGCCTCGGCGCTCCACGCCGTGTCCTTCTCGAACCAGTCGCCGGCGGTGGCCGTTTCCGGCGCAGCATCGATCTTCTGCGCCTGGTCGCTGACGGCATCGTCCTGCGGCTCGGCGCGCTCGAGCAAAGGATTGCGCTCGATCTCGTCGTCGATGAAGCGTTCCAGCTCGATGTGGGTGAACTGCAGCAGCCGTATCGACTGCATGAGTTGCGGCGTCATCACCAGCGACTGGGACTGTCGTAGCTGTAGTTTTGCCGCCAACGCCATGGTTCGGTTTCAAACGCCCTGTCTACGCATCCGGACTGCCGGAACGAGTTGGGCATAGAAACTGGCCCGGCTTTTGCTTGTCAAGGCGACGGCGATCAAAACTCGCCTGTCCGTGCGTATTCCGACGAGAATTCGAAGAAAAAGCTCTGTCTCGCGTCAAAAACCGCGTTTGGACAGAAATTTCACGCTTAATACATGTCGCGCAAAAGCATGCCCCCGGGCTTGAACCGAGGGTGCGCAGCGGTTTTGCGATAACGACATGCACAAGAAACAAGAACTTAAAGCGCGTCGCATGAGTCCCTTCAAATGCGACGCGCTTTAGAGTGTAAACCCCTCACCGAGATAAAGCCGCCGCACATCCGGGTTTGCGACCACTTCGTCGGCCCGGCCATGGGTCAGCACCTGGCCGGCATGGATGATGTAGGCGCGGTCGATCAGGCCGAGCGTCTCGCGGACATTGTGATCGGTGATGAGCACCCCGATGCCGCGCGCCGTCAGATGGCGCACCAGTTGCTGGATGTCGGCGACGGCGATCGGATCGATGCCGGCGAAAGGCTCGTCGAGCAGCATGTATGCGGGGCGGGTCGCCAGGGCGCGCGCGATTTCAAGGCGCCGCCGCTCGCCGCCGGAAAGCGACAGCGACGGGGCCTTGCGCAGATGGCTGATGTGAAACTCCTCGAGCAGTTCGTCGAGACTGCGTTCGCGCTCCTTGCGGCTCTTTTCGACCACTTCGAGCACGGCACGGATGTTTTGCTCGACGCTCAAGCCGCGAAAGATCGACGCCTCTTGAGGAAGGTAGCCGATGCCAAGGCGGGCGCGGCGGTACATCGGCATAGAGGTGACATCGAAGCCGTCGATTTCGATCGTGCCTTCGTCGACCGGCACCAGGCCGGTGACCATGTAGAAGCAGGTGGTCTTGCCGGCGCCGTTGGGACCGAGCAGTCCGACCGCCTCACCGGCGCGCACGCCGATCGTCACGCCGCTGACGACTTTGCGGCCCTTGTAGCTCTTGGTCAGCCCTTTGGCGATCAAGGTTCCCTTGAATTTTATCTGATCGAGGTTAACCGCGGCCGGTGCCGCAAGTTTACTGGCGGCGCGTCCCGGAAGACGCGCCAACAGCGATGCTACGTCGACCATCAGGGGTTCGTCGCTCCCGACCTCGCCGGGGGTGTGATCGACATCATGACGCGTCCACCGCCGCAGGGGTCGACCTGGGCCAGACCGCTCTTCATCTGCACAGTCAGCTTGCAGCCGACCAGTACATTGTCGCCTTGCGAGAGCACGACCTTGCTGCCTGAAAGCACCAGCACTTCCGTCTTCATGTCGAAGGTGCCGCTGTCGCCTGTGGCGACCTGGTCGTCCGATTTGATATAGACCTTGTTGGCGACCTCCAGACGGTCGATGTCGGCCGAGCCGGTCATCGCGGCACCTGCGGCCTGCTCACCCTTGGCGGCAGCGTCGGCGTCCTTGACGTAATAGACCGTCATCTTACCGGCCTTGAGCAACGTCGGACCCTGGACGACGCTTACATTGCCTGTGAACACGGCGACGCTGTCCGCCTGGCGGACCTCGAGCTTGTCGCTTTCGATCTGGATGGGCTTGTCGCCGGACAGTTTGAGGCCCGACAGCTGGCTGGTGGTCCTGGACTGCGACAGAGCCGGCGCCGCCCCCAAAGCCAGCCCCAAAGCCAGCCCCAGGGCGGCCAGCCCAACAGCCGGCAACGCCGAAGCCGCGGCCACGAGCCGTGTCGAACTACTGAACCGCATTGGATTCTCCGCTCATTGCCTTTGCCGCCTTCAAGCTGGCGGGATCGATGTTGACACGCACTCTGTTCTCGAAAACCACGATCTTGCCGTTCTCCTGGATCGACATCGAATCCGCGGTAATCCGTGACCCGCCACGGCTGACGTCGACCGGATCGTTCGTCTTCATAGTGCCTTTGCCCATGTCGAGAAAGACCGATTTGAACTTTGCCGCCAAGCCATCTGTGGTGGTTATGGTGACATCGCTGGTCAGGCTCATCGTGTTGCCATCGCGATTGAAGGAGCCGTGCGAGGCATTGATGGCCGCCACATTGTCGATTGATATCGGCAACTTGGCGTCGATGCCCTCCAGATTGATGATGCCTTGCTGGCTCACGTCCTGTATGGCGCGCAAAGCCGTCATGGAATAGGGCAGTTTCTGCTTGGTGAACCCGTTGAGCTTGGGGTTGGCCATCACCAGCTTGCCATTGGCGAACGCGCTGGCGTCGGCCTGGATCTGGATTGAGCCAGGCGCCGCGAGATAGGAATAGACCGGGACGGCGACCGCGATCGCGGCAGCGGCCAGCGGCACCGCCAGCTTCAAGATACGCACGCGGCGCGAATGGCGCTGGGCGATGCCGAAGGCGTCGACTCGCGCTGGGCCTACGTCCGGGGGAGCCAACCCCGTCTCGGTGTTGGTCGGTTCGATCGGTCGCGCTAACATAACTGCTTTCTTCTAAACCCCTGCCGCCAAGCACCCCTATAGGTGGGATGCCGGCGCCCTCAAGCAAGCACAAGCGGAGGAAAACCGCAAAAGTGTGACGGTTGCTGTTGCACAAACGAAAATGAAACCGGCACAACTTGCACGTCATACCAGATACGGGCCGACAGCGTTAGGGGCTGTGGATTGGTCTTTTATGTTCTCTCGAAACGCCGGCTCGCCAACGTCGAGACCTTGTCTTTGGCACAAGCTCGTCAGGAATCGGTAGCCGGGCGCGGGCGGTTGCTTTAAAAGCATCTGCTCCCACCGACTGTGAGGCTGACCATGGCACTGAGAGCCGACGACCTGATCGACCGCCGCCGCTTGCGCCGCAAGCTGACATTCTGGCGCGTTGCAGCGCTTGTTGTCGCGGCAGCCGGGCTGATTGCCTTTTCGACCTGGATCTACGGCGACGACTTCACTGGCGCGGCGGTCGACCATATCGCCAAGGTCAAGATCGAGGGCACCATCACCGAAGACGAAGACCTGATCAAGCAACTGGACGCCATCCGTGAATCCTCGAGGGTGAAAGCTGTGATCCTGTCGATCGATTCACCGGGCGGCACCACCGTCGGCGGCGAATCGATCTACGAGGCAGTGCGCAAGCTGGCCGCCGAGAAGCCGGTGGTGGCCCAGGTCGGCACGCTGGCCGCATCGGCGGGCTATATGATCGCCACCGCGACCGATCATATCGTCGCACGCAAATCGTCGATTGTCGGCTCGATAGGCGTGCTGATCCAGTATCCGGACGTCAGCGGCCTTATGGACAAGCTCGGCATCAAGCTCGAGGAAGTGAAATCCTCGCCGTTGAAAGCCTCGCCATCCCCTTTCAAGCCGACCAATGACGACGAGCGCACCATGGTCCGCAAGCTCATCCTCGACAGCTACGACTGGTTCGTCGGCATCGTCGCCGAACGCCGCAAGATGACCAAACCGGAGGTGCTGGCGCTGGCCGACGGATCGATCTTCACCGGCCGGCAGGCCGTTGCCAACAAACTGATCGACGCGGTCGGCGGCGAGACCGAAGCGATCGACTGGCTCGCAACCAAGGGCGTTGACGCCAAGCTCAAAGTGGTGGAGTGGAAGGACGCGGAAAGCGGCGGCTTCCTGTTCTCGAAGGCGATGGCGCGAACCATCGGCAGTGCGCTCGGCCTGCCCGACTATGGCGGCGACATCATTCAAGAACTTGGTGCCGATCGCTTGTTTCTTGACGGTCTTGTTTCCGTCTGGCACCCTTGAGACGAGTGAAAAAGCAAATAAAATCATCCTCATAATTTGACCGCAGTGTTTTCACGGGGAGCCTTCTCATGATCAAATCCGAACTTGTGCAGATCATCGCCACACGCAACCCGCACCTTTTCCTGCGTGACGTCGAAAACATTGTCGGCGCGATTTTCGACGAGATCACCGACGCGCTTGCCGAAGGCAACCGGGTCGAGCTGCGCGGTTTCGGCGCTTTCTCGGTGAAAAACCGCCCCGCCCGCACCGGCCGCAATCCGCGTACCGGCGAATCCGTCGAGGTCGAGGAGAAATGGGTGCCGTTCTTCAAGACCGGCAAGGAATTGCGTGAAAGGCTGAACAGCGGCAAATAAGCGCCGCGCGGGCTCATGCGCCATGCCGGCCTTTTCAGGTGGGCCCGGCCTTCGGTAGAGCCCGCCTTCGACAGGAAATTCCATGTTCAATCGTTTCATGCTCATCGTGGTCTTCGTGCCGCTGGCCGTCATTCTGATTGCGCTGGCGGTCGCCAACCGCGATCCGGTTGCGTTCACCCTGGACCCATTCAACCCTGGCAATCCGGCGCTGACGATGACGCTGCCGCTTTTCATCTTCCTGTTCCTGGCCCTCGCCGTCGGCATGGTCGTCGGCAGCCTGGCGACCTGGATCAAGCAGGGCCGCTATCGCAAGCTGGCGCGCCAGCGCGGCGTCGAGGCCGAGAACTTGCGCCAGGCGGTCAGCCGGGCACCGGCCGCGCAACAAGGCCCCTCCTTGCCGAAGCCGACGAGCTGAGCCTGAACAGCCTCACGTCCTTTTGGACGCGCAAAGGACGCTGTACCATTTTGATTGCGCATGACCTTTGCGGAAAATCGCTTCTGATTTTCGCGGTCATGCGTCAGGCGTATTTCTCTCGACGGAGTTTCCTATGCTGAGCATTTCGGCGGCCGAGGTCGATCAGGCGCTGACCTTTCCCGGCCTGGTCGAAACGCTGCGCGCGGCCTTTCGCGATGGCGCGGTACAGCCGGTCAGGCACCACCATACGGTCGAACGGCCCGACGGCGCGGCCTCGACCCTGCTCCTGATGCCAGCCTGGACCGACTTCAATACCGCCGGCTCGTCGGCAGGCGGCCATATCGGCGTCAAGATCGTCACGGTGTCGCCCGACAACAACGCTGTAGGCAAGCCCGCGGTGATGGGGCTTTACCTCCTGCTCGACGGTGCGACGGGCGAGCCTGAAGCCATGATCGACGGCCAGCGGCTGACGCAGTGGCGCACGGCCTGTGCCTCGGCGCTCGCCGCCTCCTATCTGGCCCGCGAGGATGCTTCGCGGCTGCTGGTGGTCGGCGCCGGCGCACTGTCGCCGTTCCTCGCCAGGGCGCATTCAGCGGTGCGGCCGATCACCGCCATCCGCATCTGGAACCGCACGCCGGCCAATGCCGAAAAGGTTGCGGCGGAATTGCGCGCCGAGGGCTTTGCGGCCACCGCCGCGAGCGATCTCGACGCCGAACTCGGCCAGGCCGACATCGTTTCGTCGGCAACGATCACGACCACGCCGCTGATCAAGGGCGCGCTGTTGAAGCCGGGGACCCATGTCGATCTGGTCGGCGGCTTCACGCCGGCTATGCGCGAAAGCGACGACGATGCGATTGCCCGTGCCCGCGTCTACGTCGATACAAGGGCAGGCGCCACCAAGGAGGCGGGCGACATCGTGCAGCCGCTGGCCTCGGGCGTGCTGAAGGCGCAAGCCATCGTCGCCGACCTGCATGAATTGGCGCGTGGCCAGAAGAAGGGCCGGCAGAGCCCCGGTGAGATCACGCTGTTCAAATCGGTCGGCGCAGCCCTCGAAGACCTCGCCGCCGGGATTGCGGTGTACAAGGCGCGGAGTAGGGGAGTAGGGGAGTAGGGGAGGCTGTCCCAATCGTAGTGGCTTCGTGCAAGTCATACTTTCCTTATTCACTTACTGCCTTACTGCCCTACTGCCTTATTCCCCTACTCCCCCACTCCCCCACTCCACCGCTGAAG
>NZ_CAKXZT010000115.1:0-42640 GCF_935825525.1 Mesorhizobium escarrei | reverse complement strand
TTGCTCCCTTAGTCCCCTACTCCCCTACTCCCCTACTCCCCTACTCCCCTACTCCCTACTGCCCTACTCCCTTCCGTAGGGGAACGTCTCCGGCGTCACGCCGTTGTTCGGGCGTTATGGAAATACGTGGGTTCCTGTTGTTCTGGTCCATCTTGGCCGCCGTTGTCGCGGCGCTCAGCCTTGGACCATCTTTCGCCCATGTCCTGGAATCCCCTCCTCGGCTGACGAAATGGTCGCCTTCTCTCTGGCGCGAGGCCACTGTCTTCAACGCCCAGTTCCAGCTGTTTGGCGTCATTGGCGCGCCACTGGACCTGGCCGCGATCGGCTGTCCGGGACTGCTCGCTTGGATGCTGCGCAATGACCGTCCGGCGTTCTGGTACGCGTTGGCCGCTGCCATGATCTATGCGGTGTCTCTCGCGATGTGGTTTTCTCTCGTCAAGGCGGCAAACGATATTCTGGCCACCTGGGTGCCTGGACCGATTCCGGAGAACTTCGAAGCGATCCGGCTGCGCTGGGAAACCGGGCATATGATCGTCGCCGGCTTCAAGTCCGTCGGTTTCGTATCTCTGGTTGTCGCCCTGCTTTTCATCAAGCGCGGCTGACCGTTCGAAAATGTCCAGCGCCCGCGTTTGTTGCGCCGGTGAATGTGCTGTGGCAGAAGCGGGCCACGTCGCCCCGGAGATGCCCTTCTTGAAACCTTTTCGCGACAAACGCCGCGACAGCCGCTCGCATCAGCTCGCAAAGGGCGGGGCGGAACTGCGCGGAACCGGTGCATCAGGCAATCGCACCGAGCCGAAAGCCGCGCCGCGCGTCCTTTCCCGCCGCGACGGCGCCCTGCCCGCCGAACACCTGCCGCTGATCCTCGAAGTGGCGCCCAACGCCGACTACGCGTTGCTCGACAGCGGTGCCGGACAGAAGCTCGAGCAGTACGGCCCCTATCGTATCGTTCGGCCCGAAGGCCAGGCGATCTGGCAAAAAGCGTTGCCGGCCAAAGACTGGGACCGCGCCGACGCCATTTTCACCGGCGACACCGACGAGGAAGGCATCGGCCGCTGGCGTTTCCCCAAGACGCCGCTCGGCGAAACCTGGCCGATGAAGCATGACGGCATCGATTATCTCGGCCGCTTCACCTCGTTTCGCCATGTCGGCGTGTTCCCCGAGCAGGCGTCGCACTGGGATCACATGGCCGGGCTGATCGCGGCGGCGAAGCGGCCGGTCAAAGTGCTGAATCTGTTCGGCTATACCGGCCTTGCCTCGCTGGTGGCGGCGCGCGCCGGCGCCGAGGTCACCCATGTCGATGCGTCCAAGAAGGCGATCGGCTGGGCCAGGGAGAACCAGGAGATGGCGGGCCTGTCACAAAAGCCGATCCGTTGGATCGTCGACGATGCCCTAAAATTCGCCGAGCGCGAGGAGCGCCGTGGCAGCCGCTACGACATCGTCCTGTTCGATCCGCCCGCCTATGGCCGTGGCCCCAGGGGCGAGGTCTGGCAATTGTTCGAGGATCTGCCTGATCTGACCGACCTCTGCCGCTCGATCCTGACGCCGAAGCCGCTCGCTGTCGTGCTGACCGCCTATTCGATCCGCGCTTCCTTCTTCGCCATGCATGCCTTGATGCGCGACACTTTTGCCGGCATGGGCGGCACGGTCGAATCCGGCGAACTGATTATCCGCGAGAAATCCGCCGGCCGGGCGCTGTCCACCTCGCTGTTCTCTCGCTGGGTGGCCTGAATGAGCGAGCGGCACGCCGGCGCGCCAGGGCAGGTGAAGGAAGTCACCAGCCTTGCCAATCCGTTGATCAAGGACATCAAGGCTCTCTCGCTGAAGAAATACCGCGACCAGCAGAACGCATTCATGGCCGAGGGGCTGAAGCTGGTCATCGACGCGCTCGACCTCGGCTGGTCGATCCGGACGCTGGTCTTCTCCAAAGCCGGACGCGGCAATGCGGCGGTCGAAAAGGTCGCGGCGCGCACAGTTGCCGCCGGCGGCACCGTGCTCGAAGTTTCGGAAAAAGTGCTCGTCGCCATCACCCGCCGCGACAACCCGCAAATGGTGGTCGGCGTCTTTTCGCAAAAGTTCCTGCCGCTGAAGGACATCCGCGCTCAAGACGGCGATGTCTGGGTGGCGCTCGACCGCGTGCGCGACCCCGGCAATCTCGGTACCGTCATCCGCACCGTCGATGCCGTTGGCGCCAAGGGCATCATCCTGGTCGGCGAGACCACCGATCCTTTTTCCGTCGAGACCGTGCGCGCCACGATGGGCTCGATCTTCGCCGTGCCGGTCGTCAAGGCGACGCCGGAGGCCTTCCTTGCGTGGCGAAAAAGCTTTCCTGGCCTCGTTGCCGGCACACATCTGAAGGGTGCGGTCGATTACCGTTCGGTCGACTTTTCCAAAGGCCCGGTGCTGCTGATGATGGGCAACGAACAGCAGGGCCTGCCCGAAAGCCTGGCCGAAAGCTGCGACAGATTGCTGCGGATTCCACAGTCCGGTCGGGCCGATTCGCTCAATCTCGCGGTGGCCACCGGCATCATGCTGTTCGAGATCCGGCGCGGCGCGCTGAAAGTTGCCCCGGAGGGCGCCTGACCGTGACATCCCGAATGGTGAAATCCGCAACGGCAAAATCCTGGTTGCCCTACGTCGTGCTGGTCGCCGCCGCGGTTACGCTCGACCAGTGGGTGAAATATCTGGTCGAGACCGGCCTCCCTTTTCAGGAAAAGGTCGATCTTGTCCCGTTCCTGGCATTGTATCGCACTTACAACACCGGCATTGCCTTCTCGATGTTTTCGTCCTTCGGCGACACCGGCCTGGTGGTCATCGCCGCTTTCGTCGTCGCTTTCGTGCTCTATCTCGCGGCCCGCACTCCGCCCGGCCACGTGCTTACCCGCATTGGCTTTGCGCTGATCGTCGGCGGCGCGCTCGGCAATCTGTTCGACCGCGTTACCTATGGTCACGTGATCGACTACATCCTGTTTCACACCCCAATATGGTCCTTCGCCATCTTCAACCTCGCCGACGCCTTCATCGCGGTCGGCGCGGTGGTGGTCGTCCTCGATGAGCTCATTGGTTGGCGGCGCGAGGCCAAGCCCTCAAGCGATTGACCCTGGGCGATTGCCCTGGCGATTGACCTGGCCTTCTGCCGCCATACAGTGACCCATTCAAGAAGCCCGAGGAGACGACATGCCCGAAACCTTCAAAGCCATCCTCGTTTCGCGCGACCCCGAGAAGAAGCAGTCGGTCGCGATCACCGACCTCACCGAAGCCGACCTGATGGAAGGCGATGTCACCGTCGCCGTCGAGGCGACGACGGTGAACTACAAGGACGGCCTCGCCATATCCGGCAAGGCGCCGGTGATCCGCCGCTGGCCGCTGGTGCCGGGCATTGATTTCGCCGGCACCGTCATCTCGTCTTCCCATGCCGACTGGCGCACGGGGGACAAGGTCATTTTGAACGGCTGGGGCGTCGGCGAGACGCATTTTGGCGCCTATGCCGAGCGCGCCCGTGTCAAGGGCGACTGGCTGGTGGCGCTGCCCCAGGGCATGAGCCCGCATGATGCGATGGCGGTCGGCACGGCAGGTTACACCGCCATGCTTTGCGTCATCGCGCTGGAACGGCACGGCATCGTGCCGGATCGCGGCCCCGTCGTGGTGACGGGCGCGGCCGGCGGCGTCGGCTCGGTCGCGGTTTCGATCCTGTCCAGCCTCGGCTATCACGTCATCGCCTCGACCGGCCGCAGCGCTGAAAGTCCATACCTGACCGACCTGGGTGCTTCAGAAGTGATTTCGCGCGACGAGCTTGCCCAGCCGGCAAAGCCGCTCGCCAAGGAACGCTGGGCCGGCGGCATCGACGCGGTCGGCAGTCACACGCTGGCCAACGTCCTTTCGATGACCTCCTATGGCGGCGCGGTCGCCGCCTGCGGCCTGGCCGGCGGCATGGATCTGCCGGCGAGCGTCGCCCCGTTCATCCTGCGCGGCGTTTGTCTGCTCGGCATCGATTCGGTGATGGCGCCAAAAGCGGTCCGCATGGAGGCGTGGCGCCGCATCGGCACGGACCTCGACCTCCAGAAGCTCGCCAGCCTGTCCAGGACCATTGGCTTCGATGGCATCATCGACGCCGCGCACGACATCGTCGAGGGCAAGATCCGCGGTCGCGTGGTGGTGGACATGTGAGCTCTTCCTTCTCGCATGTCGCGCAAAGCATGCCGTCGGGCCTGATCCAGGGCCTGACCCGAGGGGCGTGCAGCGGTTTTGCGATGACGACATGCGTAAAAACAACAACCGGAAGCGCGTCGCATGAGGCCGGCCAAACGCGACGCGCATTAGGAGCGGAGAGGCAAAAACCACGCGGACCGCTAAAATTCGAACAATCCGCCGCAGTTTTCCATAATCTCTGTCTGGCAAGGGTTTCCGCATGGTCACGGAATCCGGCATCAGAGAAACGGAGAGCGCCGAAAGCGTCGACGGGATCGGCCCGGAGGCGCCAAGCCGGCAGCATGTCGCGGCGCCGCCGCTGGCGCCTGAATTGCCCGCCGCCAATCGCGAAGGCCTGCCGTTCCTGATGCTCGTCGCCATCGTCGTGCTGGCAGGCCTGTCGCATCTGACCGGCGCGCCGATCTTCATCACCGTCGGCCTTTTGGCGACTGGCATGGCAGGCCTCGCCGTGCATCTGCGTGCCAGGCGCACGCAGCGTCGCACGGTTGCGCTCCTTGGCGAGACCGCAGCGCGCAGCCGCGCCGAGGTTGAGAGCCTGGCCGACCGCGTGTGGGAGATGCAGGAGAGCGAGGAACGCTTTCGCGGGCTGATCGACGCGCTTGGCGATCTCGTCGTCCATCGCGACCGTGACGGCCACATCGTCTATGCCAACAAGGTTTTCGCCGAGCTTGTCGGAGCCGACCAGCGCGACCTTGCCGGCAGGGCCCTGGCCGAACTCGGCATCGACGTCGGCATCGTTCCCGATGCCGCTTTTTCCGACCATGAATGCCTCAGCTCCACCGACGTCGCCATTAGCACACCGAGCGGCCCGCGCTGGTTCTCATGGATCGAACTGTCCGTGCGCGACAAGGAGAGCGGTGCTGTCTCGCATCGCGCCATCGCCCGCGACATTACCGCCCGCAAGCACGCAGAAACGTCGCTGATCACCGCCCGCGAGCGAGCCGAATATGCAAGCCAGGCCAAATCGCGCTTCCTCGCCACCGTCAGCCACGAGATCCGCACGCCGATGAACGGCATCATGGGCATGGCTAAGCTTCTGGCGGACACCGGGCTCTCGCCGCAACAACGGACCTATGTCGGCGCCATCTCGACCTCGGCCAGCGCGCTGCTGGCGCTGATCGAGGACCTGCTCGACTATTCCAAGATCGAGGCCGGCCGCTTCGATCCCGAACCGCAGCCAATGTCGGTGCGCGAGATCGCCGACAACATCGTAGAACTCCTGGCGGCGCGCGCCTTCGCCAAGAATATCGGCCTTGGCTGCCATGTCGAACCCGACGTGCCGCAGATGATATCAGCCGATCCTGGAAGAGTCAGGCAGGTGCTGCTAAACCTCATCGGCAACGCCATCAAGTTCACCGACAGCGGCGGCGTGTTGGTGAGCATCGCTCGTGTCCGCACCGAAACCACCGACCGCATATGCTTCACCGTCACCGACACCGGTCCCGGCCTGCACGAGGACGACATGGAGCGCATCTTCGAGGAATTCGAACAGGCTGACGGCACCTCGACCCGAGCGCATGGCGGCGCCGGGCTCGGCCTTGCCATCTCCAGGCGCCTGGTGATCGCCATGGGCGGCACAATCTCGGTGTCGAGCCGGCTTGGCCAGGGTTCGGAATTCGTCTTCGAAATCCCGGCAATATCGGCCACCGAGCCGCCGCAGAGCCGTCAGAATGCGCTGTCAGGGCGGCGCGCCGTGATCCTGTCGAAGAACGCCATCGAGGCCGACGCCATCGCCCGCACCATCCGCGCCAATGGTGGCAAGGTCGATCTGGCCGCGACCGCCGCCCAGGCAGCGTCCCTCGCCGAAGGCTGTGACGTACTTTTGGTCGATGCGGCCATGGAGGAAGGCGACGGCAGGTTGCTCAAGCGCCTTCGCCAGGGCGGCTTTGCCGATTGCGAGGCGATCACACTGATCGCGCCGACCGACCGCGGCATGCTGGGCGACTTCCGCGCCAGCGGCTACGCCACCTTTCTGGCAAGGCCGGTGCGTGGCGAAACGTTGCTTCGCGTGCTTTTGACCAGCAGCGTGCCTGCCCTCACCCCGCCGCAGCCGGAAAAGCGCGGCGCACCATCCGCCCGCGCCACTGGCAGCCGGCGGCGGGGCCTGTCCGTGCTGATCGCCGAGGATAACGACATCAACGCCATGCTTGCCCGTGCCACGCTGCTGAAGGCCGGGCATCGCGTGAAACTGGTCGGCAACGGCAAGGCCGCCGTCGAGGCCATCACCGGCACCGATCACAAGTACCGCTTCGACGTGGTGCTGATGGACCTGCACATGCCTGTCATGGATGGGCTGGACGCGATCGCCGCCATCCGCCGGCACGAGGAGGAAACCGCCGTGCCGCCGGTTCCGATCATGGTCCTATCGGCCGACAGCCAGGAAAAGACCCGCCACGCAGTGCTCGCCCATGGCGCCAGCGGCTTCGTCACCAAGCCGCTCGACCCCGACGCGCTTGTCCATGCGGTTGAGGGCCACATGGCCGCTTGACCCGCCTTCTGTCCTTCCCTGGCTTACCTGCAGAACATAGCCGGTTGAAGAGTTGCCCAGCCGACGAAGTATTGCCCGCAGCGCCTTATCACGGTACTGTCACAATCCTGTTGCACCTACACCGTATCCCCGTGCCAAGAGGGATGGCTCGAAGGAGAATCACTCGTGCATACAGTTATGCCGGAATGTGACGCTCGGCCGAACGCCAGCGGTGCTTTGCTCACCGGGCGCAACGTCGATGCCGTCATAAAAGGCGAAGCGCTCGGCCGTATCGGCAACCTCGAAGTGCGACTCGCGCGCAACGAGGCCGAGATCGCCGCCGCGCAGGAAGTGCGCTACCGGGTGTTCTATGACGAGCTCGGCGCCAGGAAAACCCTGTTTCAGGTGCAGGACCGCCGCGACGCCGACCATTTTGATCCGCTCTGTGATCATCTGCTCGTCTTCGACACCTCGCTGTCCGGTCCCGAGCATCGCCGCATTGTCGGCACCTACCGCCTGTTGCGGCAGGAAATCGCGGCAGCAGCCGGCGGCTTCTATTCCGAGGGCGAGTTTGAGCTGACCAATCTTATCGCCCGCCACCCCGGCCAGCGTTTCCTCGAGCTCGGCCGTTCCTGTGTCTTGCCGCAATACCGCTCGAAGCGCACCATCGAGGCGCTCTGGCAAGGTATTTGGGCCTATATCAACCATTATGGGATCGGCGTGATGACCGGTTGCGCCTCGTTCCCCGGCACCGTGCCGGCGGCGCACGCCGAAGCGCTAACCTATCTCGCCCATCACTGCCGGACGAATTCGGCCTGGGACGTGCGCGCGGTCGCCGGGCGCTACTGCTGCATGGATTTGATGCCAATCGAGGCGGTCAACGCCAAGGCCGCGATCGCGGCGATGCCGCCGCTGGTCAAGGGCTATCTGCGCGTCGGCGCGCGCATCGGCGACGGCTGCGTCATCGACCGCGAATTCTCGACGGTCGACGTGTTCGTGGTGATGCCGGTCAAGGAGATCGGCGCCCGCTATGTCAATTATTATGGCGGGGAAGCCCAGCGCTTCGCGGCCTGAGTAGGGCAGTAGGGGAGTAGGGGAAGAGAAGGCAACGGCCGGAGTAGGCAATTGCTCCTGCTCCACTTGCGTAGCGTTATTCCCTACTCCCGTACTGCCCTATTCCCCTACTCCCCTAACTTACGCATCCTTCTCAGCTTGCTCATTCACCGGCCCTGGCTCGACCGGCGCTTCACCAGCCACATGCTTGGGACCGCCCTTGGCAACGCCGACCATGGCCGGCCGCAGCACCCGCTCGCCTATCGAAAAGCCTGGCTGCACGACCTGGACCACCGTGTTGGCCGGCACCTCCGGATTGGGCACCTCGAACATCGCCTGGTGGAAATTCGGGTCGAATTTCTCGCCTTCCGGCTCGAGCTTCTTCACTCCGTGCCGCTCGAGCGCCGATAGCATGGCACGCTCGGTGAGTTCGACGCCCTCGATCAGCGCCTTGAAACCGGCATCGCCCGACGCCTTGGCCTCATCCGGGATCGCGTCCAGCGCCCGGCGCAGATTGTCGGATACCGACAGCATGTCACGGGCAAAATTGGCGACCGCATAAGCACGCGCATCGTGGACGTCACGGGCGGTACGGCGGCGCAGATTCTCCATCTCGGCTGCGACGCGAAGCGCGCGATCCTTCAACTCATCGTTTTCCTTCAGCAGACGCACAAGCGCTTCATAGTCGCCGTCGGTGCTGCCTTGCGTGTGGTCGGTGGCAGCCCCGGTCGTCTCGGCTTCATCGGGCGCGCGTTCGTCTTTTGCCTGGTCGCTCATCGCCATTTCCCGTCATTTCGAATGATGTGGATTTTGTGCCCGATATCGAGGTTTGGCGGCCAAAAATCAAGGGGCAAGCGATACTGAAGAGGCCGCCAGGGCTCTGACGGCGCATCATGAACACCTTTCGATATTAATTCAAATTTTACTGTAATCGTCGGCTTTGGTTGCCAAGATGCTGCGAAGCGGGAACCATTCGTCTGCTGGAAGAGTTTCGAAGCCGACATAGGATTTTGAAATGACAACCCGCAACAATGGCGACCGTGGCAAGAAGGGCGCGCGCAACGATGCCGAAAGACGTGAACGGCTCGCGGCCGGCCTCAGGCGCCAGTTCGGCACCGAGGCTACGATCCGCTTTCTGCGTGCGTTGCCGGCGTTCCGGACTGAGAATGACATTCCCGACCGTTTCAAGGAATTGCTCGACCGCCTGGACGGCATCGAAGGCAGCGTAGCCGCCAATCGCCGCCGGCGGTAGTCGAATACATTCGCCTGAGTTGCGTGCCGGCCCAGAAGCCAAGCATGCCATTCCACATTGCAGCACCTTACGCTTGCGCGTCGCGCGTCAATTACGCGCAGTAACTTTGCGTGATGCCTGCCTTGCGGCGACGGAATGGTCCGTCTATGCTTCCTGATGAACATGATTTCCCCCGAAGCTGTGGCGAACAGCAAGCGTGCCTGGTTGAAAATCCTGGCGCGCTACAAGAAACCTGACAGGCGGCGCAGCGCCGTCGAACTTGCCATCACTCTCATCCCCTTTGCCACCCTGTGGGCACTGTCCTCGGCTGCCTATGCCTATGGCCATTGGTGGGGTCTGATCCTGATCCTTCCAGCCGCCGGCTTTCTGGTGCGGATCTTCATGATCCAGCACGATTGCGGCCACGGTTCCTTCTTCGCCAACCGCACCGCCGACGACTGGATCGGCCGCGGCCTGGGCATCCTAACGTTGACGCCTTACGATTGCTGGCGACGTGCCCACGCAACCCATCACGCCAGCGCCGGCAATCTCGATGAACGCGGCACGGGCGACATCAAGACGCTGACTGTCGCGGAATATCGGCAAATGTCCTGGCGGGGCCGCCTTGCCTATCGCCTCTACCGCCATCCGCTCGTCATGTTCGGCCTCGGCCCCATTTGGCTTTTCATTTTTGAGCAGAGACTGCCGGTCGGCATGATGCGAGGTGGCCTCACGCCCTGGGTGTCGTCGATGGCCACCAACGCGGCCATCGCGGTCGCCGCCGCCGCCCTCGTCTGGTTCGTCGGTCTCGAAGCTTTCCTGGTCGTCCATTTGCCCATCGTCGTTCTGGCCGGTTCCGCCGGCATCTGGCTGTTCTATGTCCAGCACCAGTTCGAAGAGACAGAGTGGGCAAAGGACTCCGAATGGGAGTTCCAGCATGCGGCCCTGCACGGCTCGTCCTATTACGACCTGCCGCCGGTACTGAACTGGTTCACCGGCAATATCGGCGTCCATCACGTGCACCACCTCTCCGCCAAGGTGCCGTGCTATCGTCTGCAGGAGGTCCTGAGGGACTATCCGGAACTGCGCGAAATTGGCCGCGTCACGCTTCTCGACAGCCTGCGCTGCGTCAAGCTGGCGCTGTGGGATGAGAGCCGCAGCAAGCTGGTGTCGTTTCGCGAAGCGCGGATGACCGCGTAAAGCGCGTCCCCCAAAAGGACGCGCGGCGCTGTAAAGCCGCCGCACCACAGGTGCGGCGGCTTTCCAAGATCTAGCTCAAGCCGCCTTGCGTTCGTCGCGCATCAGGATCTCGCCGTGGCGGATCTCGGTGCCGAGCACTTTCAGGCATTCGCGCATGAAGGCGGCCAGCCCCGGCCAGCCCTTGGCCGAGACCAGATTGCCGTCGACATGGGCGCCGCTCGGCGCGACATCGATGTAGGTGCCGCCGGCGAGCGTGACTTCCGGCTCGCAATACTGCAGCGCCGCGACCTCCCTGCCACGCAGCACGCCGTCGACCGCCATCAGGATCTGGGCGCCGTGGCAGATGGTGAAGATCGGCTTGCCGGTCTCGTGGAAATGCCGCACCAGCGCCTGCACGCGTTTGTCGATGCGGATATATTCCGGGCCGCGCCCGCCTGCCGCATAGACGGCGTCGTATTCGGCCGGATTCACCTCGGCAAAGGTCTTGTTGAGGATGTAGTCGTGGCCGAGCTTTTCCGTATAAGTCTGGTGACCCTCGAAGTCGTGCAGCGACGTCTTCAGGATATCGCCCGCCTTCTTGTCGGGGCACACGACATGGACCGTGTGACCAACCGCATGCATGGCCTGTTCAAAGACGAAAATCTCGTATTCCTCGCTGAACTCGCCAACGAGCATCAATATCTTCTTACCAGCCATTCCCGGTTCCTCCCTTGGTGGCGTCATTTATTTCGGATCGCGAAATAATGGGGCCTATCCTAAGGTGCGGAAGCCGAAAATAAAAGACAGAATCTGCAATGTGGTCCGACCAGATGTGCCCCCCAAACGGAGGCGATCAGCTGGCGCGCACCCGCCGCCACGAATATTTGGGACCTTTGGCCTCCGGCTTCACGGTCGGCTGATAGGAGAGCGGCAGGCCGCCGGTGCGGCCTTCCTCGAGCCGTTTCAGCAACACTGGATTTGACACTTCGAACTCGTCGAAGCCGAGGCGCAGCATGTGCGGAAGCTGGTCGACCAGAACCTGTCCGGTGGCGCGGATCGCGCCCTCGAAACGGTAGCGGCTGCGCAGCAGTTCGCCCTTGGAGAAGGAGCGGCCGTCACTGAAAGCCGGGAAGGCCAGCGCGACCAGCGACATCTGGTCGAGCAGGTCCGCGATCTTTTCGAGCTGATCGCCGGGCTGAAGCAGGACGCCGAGGCGCTCCTTCGCCGACCGGCGCACCGCCGGATCGAGGTCGAGAAACGCCTGCAACGGCAGGATGAAGCGGCCATTGCCGGACAGTGCGTCGGCGCTCTCGGCATGGCTCCACTCGTCCTCGCTAAAACCTGTCGGGGTCCAGAGGCGGGTGGCGTTTTTCACTATCGATTCACTCATCGAGAAATTCCCAAGTCCACAAAATTCTAAAGTTCAAAACACTCGAGGGTGTGTTGAGATTCAGGTCAGGCCGAGCTGAGAATGGTGGCTTCCGAGAACCGGAGCGGAGCGTACTTTGGGTACGTGAGCACCGGAAGCGCAGGAAGCCGCCATTCGCAGGCCGGCCTCACCTGAATATCGACATACCCTAAAGCGATGCGTCGGTCAGCGACTTCTCCAGCCCCGACAAATGGATGCCGCACTCGGTCTTGGCGTGCCCCACCCAGCGGCCGCTGCGTGCATCCTCGCCCGGCTGCACCGGCTGCGTGCACGGGAAGCAGCCTATCGAGAGATAGCCATAGGCGACCAGCGGATTCTCACGCAGCGCATGCGCGCGCATATAGTTGGCCTGGTCTGATGTCGTCCAATGCGCCAGCGGATTGATGCGAATGCGCGAGCCGACCGCCTCGAACACCGGAAGCGATGCCCGCGTCGTCGCCTGAAAACGCTTGCGGCCGGTGAACCAGGCGCGGAACGGCTCGACGCCGCGCGCCAGCGGCTCGACCTTGCGGACGTCGCAGCAGGCGTCGGTGTCGGTTTCGTTCAGATTACCGGTCGGATCGATCCGTTCGAGCGCCGCTTCTTCGGGCGTGATCACCCTTATATCGGTCAGCCCGAAATCGGCAACGAGCGCGTCGCGATAGCCGAGCGTTTCCTCGAAGTGCTTGCCGGTGTCGAGGAAGATGACCGGCAGCGTCCGGTCGATCTTGGCGATCATGTGCAGCAGCACTGCCGAATCCGCCCCGAACGACGAAACCGCGGCGATTTCACCGTGAAACAATTCCCGGGCCGACCGCTCGATGATCTCCAGCGGCTTCAGATGACCATAGAGCGCATCGAGCCCCGCCGCCTCGGCGGCGATGCCGGCCTCGACGTCGACGATGCGATCAAGCGGTCTTGGCTTCGCCAGCATAGAGCGCCTCCTTGAACGGCGCGGGACCGACACGGCGGTAGGCGTCGATGAATTTTTCGTTTCTGTCGAGCCGGAGGCCGAGATAGGTCTCGACGATCTGCTCGATGGCGTCGGTGATCTCTGCCGAGCTGAAGCCGCGGCCGATGATCTCACCGACCGAGGTGTTCTCGTCGGCCGAGCCGCCGAGCGTGACCTGGTAGAGTTCGGCGCCCTTCTTCTCGACGCCGAGGATGCCGATATGGCCGACATGGTGATGGCCGCAGGCATTGATGCAGCCGGAAATCTTCAGCTTCAATTCGCCGATCTCGCGCTGCCGTTCAAGCGAAGCGAAGCGAAGCGAGATTTCCTGCGCCACCGGAATCGAACGCGCCGTGGCCAGCGCGCAATAGTCGAGGCCGGGGCACGAGATGATGTCTGATATCAGGTTGGAATTGGCCGTCGCCAGCCCGATGTCGACCAGCGCGTCATAGACCGCCTTGAGGTCGGCACGCGCGACATGCGGCAGGATCAGGTTCTGCTCATGGCTGACGCGCAGCTCATCGAAAGCATATTTTTCGGCAAGGTCGGCGACCGCTTCCATCTGGCTGTCGGAGGCGTCGCCCGGCGCTTCGCCGATGCCCTTGAGCGAGATGGTCACGGCGGCATAATCGGGGTGGCGGTGGGTCACCACGTTCTGGTCGAGCCATTCCGAAAAGCTCTTGGAATCGAGGCGGGCGAGCTTGACCGCCTCGTCGCCTTCCGGCCGGTCGGCCAGCGCCGGCGGCGCGAAATAGGCATCGATGGCGCGGATGTCGGCTTCCGGCAGTTTTAGATCCGCATCCTTCAGCTCCTGCCATTCGGCCTCGATCTGGCGGGTGATCTCCTCGACGCCGGTCTCGTGGACGAGGATCTTGATGCGCGCCTTGTATTTGTTGTCGCGGCGGCCGTAGAGGTTGTAAACGCGCAGGATCGCCGTGCAATAGGACAGAAGGTCGGCCTCGGGCAGGAAGTCGCGGATCTTCTTGGCGATCATCGGCGTACGGCCCTGGCCGCCGCCGACATAGACGGCGAAACCGAGTTCGCCAGCAGCGTTCTTCTTCAAATGCAGGCCGATATCATGCGTCTGGATGGCGGCGCGGTCGCGCTCGGCGCCGGTCACCGCGATCTTGAATTTTCTCGGCAGGAACGAGAACTCGGGATGCACCGACGACCATTGGCGCAGGATTTCCGCATAAGGACGCGGATCGGCCACCTCGTCGGCGGCGGCGCCGGCAAAGTGGTCGGCGGTGACGTTGCGGATGCAGTTGCCGCTGGTCTGGATGGCGTGCATCTCGACGCTCGCCAGATCGGCCAGGATCGCCGGAATATCCGACAGCGCCGGCCAGTTGAACTGGATGTTCTGGCGCGTCGTGAAATGGCCGTAGCCCTTGTCGTATTTGCGGGCGATGTGGCCGAGCATACGCAGCTGCTTGCTGTTGAGCGTGCCGTAAGGTACCGCGATGCGCAGCATGTAGGCGTGCAACTGCAGGTAGACGCCGTTCATCAGCCTCAGCGGCCGGAATTGATCCTCGGTGATCTCGCCGGCAAGCCGCCGCGCGACCTGATCGCTGAACTCGGCGACGCGGGCCTGGACGAAATTGTGATCGAACTCATCGTAACGGTACATGTCTGGTCTTTCCGGGCGCGTCCGCCCGTTGTCTTCGATGTGGTCGTTTACGCCGCCCGGGCGGCTACCGGGCGGGCCTGCTTGCCCAGGCCGTTGCGGTTGGTCGGGCCGGCGGCGCGGATCCTTTCGCGCAGCCGGACCGGCTCGACGACACCATTGGCGACGGTCACGTCGATCAGATTGACGTCGACCACTTCATTGTTGGCAGAGGCCGTGGCGCCGATCGCCTCCAGCCGGTCTTCAGCCGCCTTGTCATAGGCGACATCGGCATTGTCGACGGTCTCGGCCCAGCCGCCATTGGCGTACCAGACGGCTTCGCCGTCGGCGAGGCGGTTTGCAGTCAGAACTTTCATCGTTCAACTCCTTCGGCGGCTGTTTGGGCCGCGCCTTCATACCTGTGTGCCGCCAGCGGCTCGGAACGTTCAAAATTGGCGCCGGCGACCGCATCGCCGATGATCGTCATCACCGGGCCGGTAAGGTCGGCGCGGACCTCCAGCGACGGCAGGTCGGCGAGCGTGCCGTGGAAACGGCGGCGGTCGGCAAGGCTGGCATTCTCGACCACGGCGACCGCCGTATCCGGCGACAGGCCAGCCTCGATCAGCCGGCCGGCAACCTCGGCCGCGACCGAGCGGCCCATATAGACGGCGACCGTGGCGCCGGAAATGGCGAGCTTGGCCCAGTCGGGCAGCGAATTTCCCTTGAGGTCGTGGCCGGTGGTGAACACCATCGACGACGACACGCCGCGCAGCGTCAACGGCAACTCGAAATCGGCGGCGGCGGCAAAGGCCGCGGTGACGCCCGGCACCACCTCATAGGCGATGCCGGCATCACGCAGTGCTGCCATTTCCTCGCCCGCCCGCCCGAACACCAGCGGATCGCCGGATTTCAGCCGCACGACGCGCTTGCCGTCGCGCCCGAGCTCGATCAGCAGCGCGTTGATTTCGGCCTGGCTCTTGGTGTGGCAGCCCTTGCGTTTGCCCACTGGCAGACGCTCGGCGTCGCGGCGGCCCATGGCGACGATCGCCTCCGGCACCAGCGCATCATGGACGATGACATCGGCTTCCATCAGCAGGCGGTGGGCGCGCAATGTCAGCAGGTCTTCGGCGCCCGGGCCAGCTCCTACCAAGGCAACATGGCCCGATGCCGGCGCATTCGAAAGCAACAGGTCGACGGCGGCATCATGCGCCTGCGAAAGCTGGCCGACTTCCATGGCGCGAGCCGGCGCGCCGCCGAAAAAGCCGCTCCAGAAGCGGCGGCGGGCATTGCCTTTCGGCAGCAATCTCTCGGCGGTGCCGCGCAACGAGGCGGCAAGCGAAGCAAGCGGCCCGAGCGACGGCGACAGCATGCGGTCGATGCGGCTGCGCAGCATCTGGGCGAGCACCGGGCCGGCCCCTTCCGTGCCGATGGCAATGGCGACCGGAGCGCGGTTGACCAGCGCCGGGGTGAAGAAATCGCACAGCTCCGGCCGGTCGACGGCATTGACCGGAATGCCCAGCCGACGCGCATCCTCGGCAACGCGGCGGTCAAGCGCCTCGTTGCCGCTGGCAGCAAACACCATCACCGCGCCTTCGAGATGCGCGGCCTCGTAGGCGGCAACGATGTGGACGGCGCCATTCGCGGCGATGAAGGCCAGCAACTCGTGCTCCGGGGCATCGGCTATGATGCGCAAGACGGCGCTCGACTGGCCGATCAGCCGCGCCTTGGCCAGAGCCTCCTCGCCGCCGCCGACGATGGCCACGGTTTCGCCCGCGACCCGCATGAAGACGGGGAAGGCGTTGAGCTTGGCGGGGGACTGCGGCATAGCGAGCGGAATCCTGAATACACTGGCAGTTCTACGCGCGAGCGCGAACAAGCAGAAGGAACGCACTCGCGCATCGCTTCGTGCGAAGCAATCGCTTTTCCGCAAGCACCAGAGGTAGGAGAAAAAAATTCCACGCCCACGAGTGGAGCGGATCCAAGCCGCTGTTGCGCCCTGATCTGCGGCCGTTCTAGCGACAAGCGAAGTATATTACAAAACACTTTTTTCTAAATTCTACCAATCTGGTAGATTAAAGCCGACATGCGCTGAACACCGTCATCCCCGTTGGTTGGCTCGCTCGCCGTGCTTGTCGCCACCGGAACATTCCTGCCTCGGCGCGCGTTTGCCTCTGCGAATCCGAGCCTGGCTGTTCAGCTACGGCAATGGCTCCAGAGACGGGCCTGGAAAACCATGAAAAACAGAAAAAGGAGCGCTCCGGTGAATAACCTCAAGCTGAAACGCGGACTGTGGGTCGTGGTGGCCGACGGCGAGAAGGCACTGTTCCTTGAGAACCGTGGCGACACCCAATATCCCGACCTTCAGGTCGTGCAGGAGATGGAACAGGCAAATCCGGCGACGCGAGAGCAAGGTTCGGACCGCCCCGGCCGCTACAGCGACGGCCCGTCCGTCCACCGCAGCGCAGTCGAGGACACTGACTGGCATCGCCTCGGCAAGGAGCGTTTCGCCGACGAAGTTGCCGAGCGCCTGTACAAGCTCGCGCATCGCGGCGCCTTCAAGGAGATGGTGCTGATCGCACCGCCGCAGGTACTGGGTGACATGCGTCGAAAACTGCACAAGGAAGTTGCCGAGAAAATCACAGTGGAAATTCCCAAGACGCTGACCAACCACACCATCGTCGACATCGAAAACCTGCTGCAGGCCGCCTGATCGGGCATCAGGCCAATGCCGAGGGGGTCGCCAGCGTTGCGGTCAAGCCCCTTCTCCCGTCGCTCACGGGGAGAAGGTCCCGGCAGGGGAATGAGGGCAGCGTCAACGATCGATCGAAAGCTCACACGTGCTGGCCGCCATTGATGTGAATTTCCGAGCCCGTCACATAGGACGCCTGCTGCGAGCACAGGAAGAAGATGATGTCGGCGACTTCCGCCGTGGTGCCCAGCCGCCGCAGCGGGATCGTCTCGACGATCTTTTCCGTGCCCGGCGACAGGATCGCGGTGTCGATCTCGCCAGGTGCGATGGCGTTGACGCGGATGCCGTGCGGGCCGAAATCATGTGCCATTTCGCGCGTCAGCGAGCCGAGCGCCGCCTTCGACGTCGCATAGGCGGTGCCGGCGAAGGGATGCACGCGAGTGCCGGCGATCGAGGTGACGTTGACGATCGAGCCCTTGGCCGACTCCAATTCCCTGAACAATCCCCGCGCCAGCATGATCGGCGCGAAGAAATTGACCTGGAACACGTCGCGCCAGACATGCATCGGCGTGTCGATCGAATTCATGCGGCTGTTGCCGTCCTTGAGCTTCGGCGAGATACCGGCATTGTTGACCAGCGCATGGAGCTGGCCGCCATGCGCCTCCAGCCGATGGCGGATCTCCGAGATTGCGATGCCGACATCCTCCTGGTCGGCGAGATCGACCTTGATATGGTCCTCCGGACCGGCCGGCCACGGGCAGTCGTCGGCAAAGGCCTGGCGCGAGCAGGTGATGACGCGCCAGCCTTCGCGCGAAAAGCGCTTGACCGTGGCATGGCCGATGCCGCGGCTGGCGCCGGTCAGTACGATGGTCTTTCTGGTGTCGGTCTCGGCCATTCACGATCTCTCTTTAAACCCGCAGATGTAGCGGAACACGGCAGCGATGACGAGGGGGTCAGCCGCCGGTGAGAATGTCGAGGATCGAGGTCTGCCGCTTCTTGACCGGGCCGCCGACATCGGCAGGCGGCACCGGGCGCTTGATCGATGCAGTGGTGCTGTCACCGCCCGGCATGCCGAAGCCTCCGCCATCGACAGTTTCGGCGGGACGCACGGCGCGAGGCGGCGACGCTTTTTGGGCGGACGGCGCCGAGTGGCCAACCGAAGCGGACGGCACCGGTTGCGCCGTGTTGGGCGGTAATTCGTCCTGCACGATCGTATCGGCAGGCGTCGACCTCCATGTTCCAGGCAGCGGCCGCACCGGCACGCCTTCGTGCGCGGCGACCATGAACTCATGCCAGGCCTGGGCCGGCAGCGCGCCGCCGGTGACCTTCTTCATCGGACCGCCATCGTCATTGCCGAACCAGACTCCGGTGGTGAGATTGGCGGTATAGCCGATGAACCAGGCGTCGCGCGAATTCTGGCTGGTGCCGGTCTTGCCGGCGGCCGGCCAGGCAAAGGCCGCCTTTCTGGCAGTGCCGATTTCAACCGTGCCGGTCATCATCGAGTTCATCATGCCGACGATCTCGGGCTTGACGACGCGCGGGGCGCCGCCGCCATTGTTGTCGTAGAGCACCTTGCCGCCGGCTGTCGTCACGCGACGGATGAAATGGATTTCTGGCCGGTAACCGCCATTGGCGAAGGGGACATAGGCCGACGTCAGTTCCAGCGGTGTCACTTCAGAGGTGCCGAGCGCGATCGAGGTATTGGCGGTGAGATCGGACTGGACACCCATGCGATGCGCCGCCTCGACGACCGCGTCAGGCCCGACTTCCATGGTCAGCTGGGCGGCCACCGAATTCAGCGATTTCGCCAGCGCCGTCGCCAGCGTCACCTTGCCGAAATACTTGCCGCCGTAATTGGTTGGCGTCCATTTGCCAATTTTGATTGGCGCGTCATTGCGTACGCTGTCGGGCGTGCGGCCGGCTTCCAGCGCCGCCATGTAGACAAAGGGCTTGAACGCCGAGCCCGGCTGGCGGCGCGCCTCCGAGGCGCGGTCGAACTGGCTGGTCGAATAATCATAGCCGCCGACCATGGCGCGTACCGCGCCGGAATTATCGATCGACACCAGCACGCCCTGGCTGGCATTGAGCTTTTTGCCGCTGCCGTCGATCAGCCGGCGGATCGATTGTTCGGCGAGCTTCTGCAGCGTCAGGTCGACGGTGGTGTCGACGATGATGTCGCCGCGCACGTCGCCGATCAGGTCGGGAAGTTCTTCCACGATGGCGTCGGCGACATAGTTTTCCGAGCCCGTCCAGTAGGATGCCACCCGCGACGCCGGCGCGCTCATCGCCGTGGTCAGTTCCTTGGCGCTGATTTTGCCTTCGTCGCGCATGGCGGCGAGAACAAGCTGCGAGCGCCGCTCGGCGGCCTGCGGGTCACGCGCCGGAGACAGTCGCGACGGCGCTTTCAACAGGCCGGCGAGCAGAGCGGCTTCGGGCAGCGTGACGTCGCGCGCGCTCTTGCCGAAATAGCGGCGCGACGCCGCTTCGACACCATAGGCGCCGGAGCCGAAATAGACCCGGTTGAGATACATTTCGAGGATCTGGTCCTTGGTGTGCTTGTGCTCGAGCCACAGCGCCAGAAGCACTTCCTGCACCTTGCGTTCCAGCGTGCGGTCGGGCGTCAGGAACAGGTTTTTCGCCAATTGCTGGGTCAGTGTCGAGCCGCCCTGCGAAAAACGCCCGCCGACAACGTTGGCCACCATGGCTCTGGACAGACCGATCGGGTCGATGCCCAAATGCGAATAGAAGCGGCGATCTTCGATGGCGATGACGGCCTCGGGAATATAGGTCGACATTTCATGCAGGCCGACGGCTTCGCCGCCGCTCATGCCGCGATTGGCGAGCAGTTTTCCGTCGACCGAGACGATCCTGATATTGGGAGCGCGGTCGGGGATGGCCCAGGTGGTGGCCGCCGGCATTTTCGCGCCGTAATAGACGACGATGCCGGCGGCGGCGATGCCGCCCCAGATGGCCAGCACGAAGCACCAGTAGGCCAACCGGCCGAGCACGCCGAACAGGCCGTGCCGGCTTTTGCCGCGCCCGCGACGCGACGATTTTGTCCTGGCCGATTGGCGTTTTGCAGAGGTTTTGCGGTTGCTCGGCACGACGCGATCCTCCTCGCTCACCGAAAAACCGGCCGAGGATTTCGCCCGTGGCGGTCCCTCGAAGCTCGGTTCGATGCGGCTGTCTCTGCGGTTCGCCATGCGCTGTGCTGTCTGTCCCGATGCCTGTCGCATCGGCCCGAAAATCGGAATCGATTTTCGGAAAAGCCGATGCGAAGCTTCAAAGTCTTAGAGCGTGCGTCCGAACGGACGCACGTCGCTCCATGGCGTTCGGGGTGAAGAGTAGATGCGGCGATTTAAGGGCGGGTTAAATGGTTCAAAGTTAATTCAAGGCGTTACGGCACGTCACCGCTCCGTTCCTTGCTCCTGGCGGTCGGCAACAATGGCGTCCATCGCGAGACGGCGAAGCGTTCTCGCATTTCGGCATCAACTGCCCAGCCGTAGTCGTTCGGCGCGGACCGCCCATAGCAAGGTAGCCGCAATCTATGCTCGTCATTAGAGCGCGATCGGTAAAGTGCGTTCGATCGCGCTCTAAACCATTGAATCTGCGCATGACCTTGTCGCCAAAGTCACGCGCACTGGGGGATCGTTCGTTAGCCAATCGCAGCACGAACGGAAAGCGCTGCCCAGGATGATTGCATCGTCTCGCCCACATGGCAGTAGCAGACAATTTCGTGGAGTTCATTGTCGGTCAATTCGAAGAAACGCTTTGCTTCGCCATAAGTATCGTCTTTCAGCCCCTCATCGCGCAGGATCGAATCCTCGAAGGCAACCGATATTGGCGAGCCTTCGCCACGCATAATTTCGCGCTCGGGTGACGAACGATATTCCGTCCCGATAAGTGCGGTGAGGAGTCGGTTGGGCTGCCGTTCAAGAAGTCTTGACCAACGTTCGAGACGCTGGGTTCGGTCCATTGCAGGAGGTGTTGGGTCTCTGTGTACCTTAGCCACCGTATGCAGTTGGTCCAGTGTTTGGTGCCTCATGGCAACCTCCTAATAGTAGGTGGGTTGGCCCCAAACTCCCTGTGCCAAGATCATACCGCGAATGTGCCGATACGTCACACTCATTCCATATCCAGCTTGGCTTCTCTCCGGGTGCATCGAAGGATCGAGCGGCCCTGCCCTATCGTCAATTTTTCGGCCTGATGTGGGTAGGTCATCGGCACCTTTGCCGCGCCAACCCAACACCCGCTCAATTCTGCTGGATCGATATACCCTTGTCGTCGATCTTGAGTTCCACGCCCTCCGGCCTGGTTTGCTCGCGATAGACATAGATGCCGAGCGCGATGACCACGACGACGAGCCCGCCGATGATGAGATAGAGCATGTTCTGTTTCATGGCGCGCCCTTGATGTGCTTCGAGGATCAGGCCTGCTTCACCAGCTTGATCAGCACGAGCAGGATCACTGCGCCGATCGTGGCATGGATAATGGCGGCGAGTATGCCACCGCCTATGGCGAATCCCAGCCTTGGGAAGAGCCAGCCGGCGATGAAGGCGCCGACGATGCCGACGGCGATATTGCCGACCAGGCCGAGGCCGAAACCCTTGACCATCAAGCCGGCGAGCCAGCCGGCAATGGCGCCGATGATGATGAAGACAAGCAGGCTCTCAGTACCCATTGCAGATCCCTCCCAAGCGAATGGTCGCGGAGCAGAAAGCTCCGAATCGACCTCCGATTGCAACAAGTCCAACCTATTGGATAGAAGCCGGCGCCGCCAGCGGCGTCATTCGCCCTCGTCATCCCCGGAAGCCGGCCGCCAGCTGATCGGATCGATCTTTCTTTGCGTATGACCGTCCGTATAAGCCCACCAGCCTGTGTCGTTCTCGTCCCAGTCGCCGCCGGCCGCTTTCAACCGGTCGAGCGCCCTGTACTGCGCGATGGATTCGTTCATCACCCCGTCGCTGTCCTTCCAGTAGACGGTGACCTTCGAGCCATCCCTGGGTGCTGTTTCGATCGGTTTTCTGGCAGCCATCTCATCCCCTCCATCGCCCGATAGAACGTCGCGGCGAACACCTGGTTCCACTTAGCTGTGGGCGAAGATGTCTGCCTCATCCCAGCCCATCAGGTCGAGTTTCGCACGCGTCGGCAGGAAGCGGAAGCAGGCCTCAGCCTCCTTGGTCCGGTTGTCGCGCGCCAGCCGCATCGTCAGCACATCGCGCAGCTGGTGCAGGTAGAGCACGTCGGAGGCGGCGTATTCGAGTTGTTCGGGCGTCAGCGTCTCCGCCGCCCAGTCCGACGATTGCTGCGCCTTCGACAGATTGACGCCGAGAAGCTCAAAGCAGATGTCCTTCAGCCCGTGCCGGTCGGTGTAGGTTCGGGTCAGCCGCGAGGCGATCTTGGTGCAGAACACCGGTTCCGGCATGACGCCGAAGGCGCGGTAGAGCACGGCGAGATCGAAGCGGCCGAAATGAAACAGCTTGGTTATGCTGCGGTTCCTGAGCAGGCTGACGAGGTTTGGCGCCTTCTTCTGGCCGGGCGCGATCTGGATGACATCGGCGGAACCGTCGCCCGGCGAGATCTGCACCACGCAAAGCCGGTCGCGATGCGGGTTCAGCCCCAGCGTCTCCGTGTCGATGGCGACCGCCCCGACGTCGTAGTGCAGGAGGCCCGGCAGGTCGTTCTTGTGGAAGCGGATATCGCTCATCGTCTTCTCCGGTCGCGACCCATGCGTACTTCGTGCGTCCAACTGGACGCACGTCGCTCTAGCCCGTCCTCGCCGCGATCCGCTTAAAAATCAACAGAAAGTTGCAGTCTCGCCCTCTCAGCGTGTCAGCGCGTCGAGAATGCGGGCCCACGAGCGCTGGCCCTTGTGGAAGGAACTCATCTCGTATTTCTCGTTCGGCGAATGGATGCGGTCATCGTCGAGCCCGAAACCGACCAGCAGGGATTCGATGCCGAGATAAGTCTGGAAATCACCGACCACGGGGATCGAGCCGCCGCTTCCCGTGGTCACCGCCGGCTTCGGCCACTCGTCGGACAGCGCGTCCTTGGCCTTGGCGAGAAACGGCGAGTCGTAGGAAAGCTGGATCGCCGGCGAGCCGCCATGCGGGTGGAAATCGACTGAGCAATCGGCCGGGATGCGCTCCCTGACGAAGGCCTGGAAAGCGGTGCGGATCTTTTCCGGATTCTGCTTGTGGACGAGGCGGAAAGACACTTTTGCCGAGGCTTCCGCCGCGATCACCGTCTTGAACCCTTTGCCGGTATAGCCACCTGTAATGCCGTTGAACTCGCCAGTCGGCCGCGCCCAGGTGAGTTCGAGCACCGAGCGGCCGTGTTCGCCGGAAGGGATCGACAGGCCAACTGGCCCAAGGAACGTCTCAGCGGTCTCGCCGAGCGCCTCCCACGATTTCAGGATCTGCGAAGGCGTCTCCTCGACACCGTCATAGAAACCGGGAATGGTGACGCGGCCGTCCTTGTCGTGGATGTCGGCCAGGATCCTGGACAGGATGCGAATTGGATTGGCGGCAGCACCGCCATAGAGACCGGAATGCAGGTCGCGGTCGGCGGCTTTCACCGTGATCTCCTCGCCGACCAACCCGCGCAGCGCGACGCAGATGGACGGCGTATCGCGGTCCCACATGCCGGTGTCGCAGACAAGCGCGAAGTCGGCCTTGAGTTCGGCCGCATTTGCCTCAAGGAACGGCTTCAGCGATGGCGAGCCGGACTCCTCCTCGCCCTCGAACAGAATTGTGATGCGGCACGGCAGCCTACCATGCACCTGCTTCCAGGCGCGGCAAGCCTCGACGAAGGTCATCAACTGCCCCTTGTCGTCGGCCGAACCACGTCCCGCGATCACCTGACGGCCGGGCTCGATCTCCTTTACCGAGGGCGCGAACGGATCGCTTTCCCAGAGCTCGATCGGGTCGACCGGCTGCACGTCGTAATGGCCATAGAACAGGACATGCGGCGCGCCCGCCGGCCCGTCATGGTGCGCCACCACCATCGGATGGCCTGGCGTGTCGCGCACGCTGGCGTCGAAGCCGATCAGCTTGAGCTCCGCAACCAGCCATTCCGCCGCCTTGCGGCAGTCTGCGGCATAGGTCGGGTCGGTCGAGATCGACTTGATCCTGAGCAGGCCGAACAGGCGCTCCAGGCTCTCGTCGAGGTTGTTGTCGAGGCGGTCGAGGACGGGAGAAATTCTGGACATTTTTATCAGGCCTTTCGATTCTGAGCGGCAACCCTAAAGCTGCGAGGCAGAAACGAAAAGCCGGCGGTCGTTGGACCACGGGCTTCAAAGAGCAAAAAAATGCCGCCGTGGTGGAGGGGGAACCACGGCGGCCTTTACTCGAAACGATGCGGCAGCCCGGAGAGGGGGGATAGGCTGCCGCAAGTGTCCGGGATAGGCGGGGGACGGGCCTTGCTCCGGACCTCGGCGAAAAATGCCGATGGGGTCTATCTGTGTCTCCGAACGTGGCGATTCAAGGGCACGAAGATTACACTTTCGTAACATACCCGTGATCGGATCGACGTGTCAGGGATGTTGCCGGAACCGGTGGTTGAGGCCGCCTTTGGCATGGACCACGACGCCGCGCCGCGCTATCCCTTCGTCCCATGAAAAAAGGCGATCATCTGTTCCTTGTCGACGGCTCCGGCTATATCTTCCGTGCCTATCACGCGTTACCGCCACTGACCCGCAAATCCGACGGGCTGCCGACCAGTGCCGTCCTCGGCTTCTGCAACATGGTGTGGAAGCTGACGCAGGACGCCCGCAACACCGATGTCGGCATCGTGCCGACGCATTTCGCCGTCATCTTCGACTATTCGTCGAAAACCTTCCGCAACGACCTCTATCCCGGATACAAGGCCAATCGCTCGGCACCGCCGGAAGATCTGATCCCGCAGTTCGGCCTGATCCGCCAGGCGACCAGAGCCTTCAACCTGCCCTGCCTCGAGACGGAAGGCTACGAGGCCGACGACCTGATCGCCACCTATTGCCGGCTTGCCTGCGAAGCCGGCGCCGACACCACCATCATCTCCTCCGACAAGGATCTGATGCAGCTGGTCGGCCCTTCGGTCGCCATGTACGACCCGATGAAGGACCGCCAGATCGGCGTTCCCGAGGTGGTCGAGAAATGGGGCGTGCCGCCGGAAAAAATGATCGACCTGCAGGCGCTGACCGGCGATTCGGTCGACAATGTGCCGGGCGTGCCCGGCATCGGGCCGAAGACGGCGGCGCAATTGCTGGAACAGTTCGGCGATCTCGATACGCTGCTCGCCCGCGCCACCGAGATCAAGCAGGACAAGCGCCGCGAATCGATCATCGCCAATGCCGACAAGGCGCGCATCTCGCGTGACCTGGTGACGCTGAAGAACGACGTGCCGGTGAACGGCGGGCTCGACGATTTCGTGTTGCACCCGCCCGACGGACCAAGGCTAATCGGCTTCCTCAAGACGATGGAATTCTCCTCGCTGACCCGCCGCGTGGCGGAAGCGACCGGAACGGACGCGGCTGGCGTCAAATCCGTTCCCGTCATTATCGAGCGCGCCGACACCGCGCATGGTCCCGATATGGGGTTTGGCGTGCCCGCCGCTGCCGAAGGCGCGGCAGGCACAGTGACAGACGAAGCCGGGGAAGCGGTGCCGGCCACCGTCAAGGTGGAACCCAAGCAAGGCGACACCCCTTCGCTTCTTTCGGCGCTTCGCTTCGAGGACGCCACTGCCAGCAAGATCGATACCAGCGCCTACGTCTCCATCCGCGACACTGAAGTGCTGAAGGCATGGGTGGCCGAGGCGATGGAGACCGGCATCGTCGCCCTCGACACCGAGACCACTTCGGCCGATCCGATGCAGGCCGAGCTGATCGGCCTGTCCATAGCCACCGCGCCCGGTCGCGCCGCCTATGTGCCGCTCGCCCACAAAAGCGGCAACGGCGACCTGCTCGGCGGTGGAGTGGTCGAAAACCAGATTCCGATCCGTGAGGCGCTTGGCATCCTGAAGCCGTTGCTGGAGGACAGGTCGGTTCTCAAGATCGTTCAGGAGCTGAAATACGACCTCGTCGTGATGAGCCGCCACGGCATCGATATCGCCCCCTTCGACGACACCATGCTGATTTCCTACGTGCTCGACGCAGGCACGTCCGGCGGCCACAGTATGGCGGCTCTGTCGGAAAAGTGGCTCGGCCACTCGACCATTGCCCTCAAGGAACTGGCCGGCTCTGGAAGAAGCTTCGTCGGCTTCGACCAGGTCGACATCGACAAGGCAACGGCCTATGCCGCGGAGCACGCCGATGTGACGCTCAGGCTCTGGCGGGTGCTGAAGCCGCGGCTTGCCGCCAAGGGCCTGGTCTCGGTCTACGAGCGGCTGGAACGGCCGCTGGTGCCGGTTCTGGCAAGGATGGAGCAGCGCGGCATCTCCGTCGACCGGCAGATCCTGTCGCGGCTGTCCGGCGAGTTGGCACAGGGCGCCGCGCGCCTGGAGGACGAGATCTACCAGCTCGTCGGTGAGCGCATCAATATCGGCTCGCCAAAACAGCTCGGCGATATCCTGTTCGGCAGGATGGGCCTGCCTGGCGGCTCCAAGACCAAGACCGGCCAATGGTCGACCTCGGCGCAGCTCCTGGAAGATCTCGCCGCCGAAGGCCACGAGCTGCCGCGCAAGATCGTCGACTGGCGCCAGCTGACCAAATTGAAATCGACCTATACCGATGCGCTGCCCGGTTTCGTCCATCCCGACACCAAGCGCGTCCACACCTCATACGCGCTTGCCGCAACGACGACGGGCCGGCTGTCGTCCTCCGATCCCAATCTGCAGAACATTCCGGTACGCACGGTCGAGGGGCGAAAGATCCGGACGGCCTTCATCGCCGACAAGGGCAACAAGCTGGTTTCCGCCGACTACAGCCAGATCGAGCTGCGCGTGCTCGCCCATGTCGCCGAGATCCCGCAGCTCAAGCAGGCGTTTGCCGACGGCGCCGACATTCACGCCATCACCGCCTCCGAAATGTTCAACGTGCCGGTCGAGGGCATGCCCTCGGAGATACGCCGCCGCGCCAAGGCGATCAATTTTGGCATCATCTACGGCATTTCCGCCTTTGGCCTCGCCAACCAGCTGTCGATCCCGCGCGAAGAGGCCGGCGCCTATATCAAGAAATACTTCGAACGGTTCCCCGGCATCCGCGATTATATCGACGCGACCAAGGCCTATGCCCGCGAATACGGCTATGTCGAAACGATCTTCGGCCGCCGCATCCACTATCCGGAGATACGGTCGTCAAACCCGTCAGTCCGTGCCTTCAACGAGCGCGCCTCGATCAACGCCCGGCTGCAGGGCACCGCGGCCGACATCATCCGCCGCGCCATGATACGCATGGACGAAGCGCTGGAAAAGGCGAAGCTTTCCGCCCGCATGCTGCTGCAAGTGCATGACGAACTGGTCTTCGAGACGGCCGAAGCCGAGGTCGAGGCGACGATTCCCGTCGTGCGCCATGTGATGGAGAACGCCGCGATGCCGGCGGTGTCGATGTCAGTGCCGCTGCATGTCGACGCCCGCGCCGCCGACAATTGGGAAGAGGCGCATTAGTTCGGGGCCGCTATCGACTTCCCGTTTTAAGAAGGCAGTATCTGGTGACTCCCTTCCCTCAGCTTGTGTGCGATTTTTCGGTTTCAAGGTTCACGACAAGCAGGCGTGTGTTATGTTGCCCCCATGATCACCAAGACACTCGAGAACCTGGTAAAGCACGCGGAAGCTTGGCCTCGCGAAGACCAAGAGGAGCTTGCCGACTATGCCCGCGTCATCGAAGCGCGCCGAACCGGTCTGTATGCCACGTCGGAAACAGAGCGCCGCGGAGTGACAGCAGGACTCGCAGAGGCCGATCAAGGCACCTTCGTAGATGAGGATACGGTTCGCGCTGCCGACACTCGTCGCAGGCTATGAAGGTCCGATTCACGCGGCAAGCCTTTGCCGAACGCGAAGCGATTTTCAACTACCTCGAAGAGCGATCACCTCAGGGCGCCTATTCAGTCACTTCCCGGATCCAAGCTGGGATTTCGCGTCTTGCCGAATTTCCGGAAAGTGGCCACGCGACCGACATCCCTGATGTTCGCGTTCTCTTCATAGGTCACTATCCCTACAAAGTTTTCTACCGCGCCCGTGCCGATGCAATCGAGATCCTGCACATCCGGCATACCTCAAGAAGGCCCGTTTCCTAGGTGCCGTCATTGGCACCCAGCGAGGCTTCGAACCCGCCGACAATTGGGAAGAGGCGCATTGAACATTCATCGCCTTCGTCATCCCAGGGCGAAGCAAGGAGCGAAGCGACGCGGCGCAGACCCTGGGATCCATGCCGTGACGCCAAAGCGCAGCGGCGGCGGAGATTTTTTCTGCGGCGCTGCAAGTCCGGAAACGTAACGGAATGGATCCTAGGGTCTTCGCTCCGCTTTGCGTCGCTCCGCCCTAGGATGACGAAGAGCTAAGCCGCCTCGGCCAGGCATTTCGCACACGTCCCGCGAAATTCTATCACCGCCTTCTTGGCGGCGAAGCCGGTCGAGCGCACCCATTCGTCGAGCCGGTGTCCGAGATCATGGTCGGAAAATTCGGTCACCTGCCCGCATGTGTCGCAGATGGCAAAGGCGGTCATCGAATGGCTGTGGTCGTGCGGTTCGGCGCAGGCTACAAAGGAGTTGAGGCTTTCGAGCCGGTGCACGAAGCCGGACTTCACCAGCGTATCAAGCGCGCGATAGACCTGCAGCGGTGCGCGAAAACCCCGCTCGCGAAGCTGGTCGAGCAACGTATAGGCACTGAGCGGACCACTGGCGGCCTCGAGTTTCTCGAGCACGCACAACTGGTTTTTCGTCAGCCCATCCCTTGCCGCCATGATCCTGTTTCCAACCCGTTTTGCGCCGGCTGCACGTCATTTCCGCATGCAAGCGGCTCCAGTTCTCTCCAGATAGCGACGAAGCGGCCTCTTTGCTACTGTTTCTGTGTCGGCATGGCCCAGAAGCCGGCCAACTCCGAGACATTGTTTGGCTATGCCAATTTTCGATGTCTACGCTGAAGTGATGCCCTGAGTCACTTCCGTGGCGGACCCTTGCGCTCGGCAGAGGCGGCCCACAGATTGATGTCGGCTTCGCGCGCGTAGGTGTCGATTTCGGCGAGTTCGGCATCACTGAAGTCGAGCGCCTTCAGCGCGCCGACGCAATCCTCGACCTGTTCCGGCCGGCTGGCGCCGATCAGCGCCGAGGTCACCCGGCCCTTGCGCAGCACCCAGGCCAGCGCCATCTGCGCCAGGGTCTGCCCGCGGCGTCCAGCGATAGCGTTCAGCGCCTTGATGTTGGCGATGGTCTTGTCGTTGATGAAGGCCGGCCGCAGCGACTTGCCCTGGCTGGCGCGGCTGCCCTCAGGGATGCCGCCGAGATATTTGTCGGTCAGCATACCTTGCGCCAGCGGCGTGAACACGATCGAGCCGACGCCGAGCCCCTCCAGCGTGTCGAGCAGACCATCGTCCTCGACCCAGCGGTTGAGCATCGAATAGCTCGGCTGATGGATGACGCAAGGCGTGCCAAGTTGCTTCAATATATCGGCGGCCTCGCGCGTGCGCTGCGAATTATAGGAGGAGATGCCGGCATAAAGCGCCTTGCCGGAGCGCACCGCCTGATCGAGCGCGCCCATCGTTTCTTCCAGCGGAGTATCAGGGTCGAAGCGGTGCGAATAGAAGATGTCGACATAGTCGAGCCCCATACGCTTCAGGCTCTGGTCGAGGCTGGCCAGCACATATTTACGCCCGCCCCATTCGCCATAGGGTCCGGCCCACATCTCATAACCGGCCTTGGTCGAGATGATCAGCTCGTCGCGATAGGATGAGAAATCCGTCCGCAGGATTTCGCCAAAAGCCGTCTCCGCCGAACCGGGCGGCGGGCCGTAATTGTTGGCGAGGTCAAAATGTGTGATGCCGAGATCGAAGGCCTTGCGCGCTATCGCCTGCTTGGTCCGGTGCGGCGTGTCGTCACCGAAATTGTGCCAGAGCCCGAGCGCGATCGCCGGCAATTTCAGGCCGGATCGCCCGCAGCGATTGTAGACCATGTTCTCGTAGCGGTTTTCAGCGGGCACATAAGGCATGGGGATCCTCAAATCATAAGCGAGCAGGCAGCTGCCATCGCGAAAAAAAGGTGAGTCGGCTCTGCCTCTCACCCTTAGCCTCTCGCCGTTCCAATGGGGAGAGGGTCGACATGTCGCAACCACTGAAGCGCTTAGAGGCTGTTAGGAAAGTCGCTCCGGCGAGTCATATGGTGGTGGTTTCGAGAACCGGAGCGGAGCGGACATTAGAGCGCCGCGCGTCCAATTGGACGCGCAAAGGACGCTCTAACACTTTGCATTTGCGCATGATCCTTTCCGGAAACCGAAATCGGTTTCCGGGGTCATGCGCTGGTCCGTGGGCCCGCATGATCCCTTCCGAAAATCGGAAAGATTTTCGGAAGGGATCATGCGCAAAATCAAAAGTGCTACAGCGTCCTTTGCGCGTCCAAAGGACGCGCGGCGCTGTAGGTAAGCGCAGAAACCGCCATCAGATGGCCGCCGGAGTAGAGTTTCCAAACAGTCTCCTGCACCTATTTCTTCTTCGCCGAAGGTCCTTTCTTCTTCGCCAACAGCCCTTCCGCATCCTTGACGCCCAGTGCCGCAGGCCGTTCGCAGGTGGTCTGCATGGCAACGAACTTTCCGCTCGCACCCGACCGCAACATGCCGGTCATCACATCGACGGCATGCAGCGCCAGTTCCATCGAGCAGCGATGCGGCCGGCCTTCCGCAATCGCCAGCGCCATGTCGGCGAGACCGGCGGTGCGGTAATTGGCCATCATGCCGTGCGAATGCATCTGGTTGGCCACGCCGAACGGATGCTTCCACTTTGGCAGCTTCTTGACCGGCTTGGCGGCGTCAGTGAAGCGAACGTCGCCGCCGAAGAAATTCGGATCCGGCAAAAACACCGTGCCCAATTCGCCGTAGAGTTCCATCGGCGCATGGCCATGGCTCCACACGTCCCAGCTGCTATTGAGCGTCACCACGGCGCCATTTTCGAACTCCATCACGCCGTGGATCGTCGTCGGCGTGGCGACCAGGATTCTTTCGCCCGCGCGCGGGTTCGAACTGATGGTGCGTTCTGTCGACGGGATCGAAGCGAAGGCCGCCACCTGCTTTACCGGTCCGATCAGCTGGATCAGATTGGTGATGTAATAGGGTCCGATATCGAGCACCGGACCAGCGCCGGGTTGGAAGAAGAAGTCCGGATTGGGGTGCCAGTGTTCCATTCCATGGCTCATCACGTGGCATGTGCCGCTGGTGATCTTGCCAAGTCTGCCTGTGTCGATCAGGTTTCGGACAAGCTGGTGCGCGCCACCGAGGAAAGTGTCCGGCGCCGAGCCGATGCGCAGTCCGTCTCTCTCCGCCAGTTTCTTCAGGTCCAGCCCTTCCTTGACCGACAGCACGAACGGCTTTTCCGAATAGACGTGCTTGCCGGCATCGAGGATCTGTTTCGACACCTCGTAATGCACCGCCGGAATGGTGAGGTTGACGATGATGTCGATGTCGCCGGCCTTGAGCAGCCCTTCGACTGTCTCGGCGCGCAGCTTGAACTCCTTCGCCCGCGCCTTGGCCGCATCCATGTCGATATCCGCGCAGGCGCGCATCTCGATGCCGCGAAATAGCGGCGCCAGTGAAAAATACGCTTTCGAGATATTGCCGCAGCCAATGACGCCGACCCCAAGTTTTTTTGCCATGCTGGTTTGCTCCTAATAGGTCTTGGCGGCTGCGATCGAGCGGCGGGCGAAGCGCTCGATATCGTTGGGATTGTCCTGTTCCATGACGTAGTATTTGGCGGCGCTGTTGGCGCGCAGCGCCTGGATCAGACCGGCCCAGTCGATCGTGCCGTGTCCGACATCGGACCAGCCGTCCTCGTCGAGGCCCTCGCCGGGCTTGGCGATGTCCTTGACATGGACGGCGGCGATACGTTTGCCATACTTCTCGATCCAGGGCAGCGGATCGCCGCCGCCGCGCACCACCCAGGCGACGTCCATCTCCCAGCCGATGTCGGGCGCTGCCGCCAGGATGTGGTCCTGCGGCACCGAGCCGTCGGCAAGCTGCTTGAACTCAAAATCATGGTTGTGCCAGGCAAAGCCGTAGCCGGCTTTGTCAACCGTCTCGCCGACCTTGGCCAGGCGTGCACCGAAGCTGCGCCAGCCGGCCGCGTCGGTCGGCCTGTTCTCGGCGACCAGATAGGGGCAGATGAGCAGCGTGATGCCGAGCGCGTCGGCGATTTTGCGCACGCCGTCAAAATCGTTCTCGAGCGCATTGATCGAGAAATGGCCGGTCGGCATGGCGAGCCCGTTCTTGTCGAGTTCGGCACGAATTGCCGTGGGATCGTCATAGACGCCGCCGAACCCCTCGACTTGCGCGTAGCCGAGCTCGCCCAGCATCTTGAGCACCCCTGCCCAAGGTTGGAAGTTGCGCGCGCTGTAAAGTTGGAATGACCAATTCATCGTCTCTGTCCGTTCTCTGGGGATGGATGTTTTTGAGGGTGAAATTCTCGGGGTGTTACAGGCGGGTGTTACAGGCGGTTGCCGGTTGCAGCGTCGAACAGTGAAGCACGCATCGGGTCAAAACCGATGCTCACGGTATCGGCGTTGTTTGGCGTGCGCTCAGATGTCACCCGCACGGTGAAATTCTGATTTCCGAGCTTCAGCCAGACCAGTGTGTCGGAACCCATGGGCTCGACGACCACGACATTTGCCGTGGCTGTGAACGGCCATCCGGAGCCGCTGTTGAACGCGACATGCTCGGGCCGGATACCGAACACCGCCGCTCCCGGCACCGGCTCCTTTTCAAAAGCGTAGGTGGCAAGCGGGATCCGCACATCCTCGACGGCGAAGTGCCAGTTGCCATCATTTTTCTCCAGCCGGCCATCGAGGAAATTCATCGCCGGCGAGCCGAGGAAGCCGGCGACGAAACGGTTGACCGGGCGATTGTAGATCTTCTGCGGTGCATCGAGCTGCTGGATGACGCCGCCCTTCATCACCGCGATGCGGTCGGCCAGCGTCATCGCCTCGATCTGGTCGTGGGTGACATAGATCATGGTGTTCTGCAATTTGCTGTGCAGCAGTTTTATCTCGACGCGCAATTCGGCGCGCAGCTTGGCGTCGAGATTGGAAAGCGGCTCGTCGAACAGGAAGACGTCGACATCGCGCACCAGCGCCCGCCCGATCGCCACACGCTGGCGCTGGCCGCCCGAAAGCGCCGACGGCTTGCGTTGCAGCAGCGGCTCGATCTGCAGGATCTCGGCGGCCCGCGCGATGCGCTTGGCGATCTCGTCCTTCGGAATGCCGGCAACGCGCAGCCCGAAGGACAGGTTCTTCTCCACCGTCATCTGCGGGTAGAGCGCATAGGACTGGAACACCATGCCGATGCCACGGTCCTTGGGCTCCTCCCAGGTAACGTTCTTGCCCTTGATGAAGATGCGGCCGTCCGAAACGTCGAGCAGGCCGGCGATGCAGTTGAGCAAGGTCGACTTGCCGCAGCCGGACGGCCCGAGCAGCACGATGAACTCGCCCTCGGCGACATCGATGTTGAGCGTTTCCAGCACCGAAATTGCGCCGAAATTGAGCGACAGGTCCTGGATCGAGACACTGGGATTTTCTAACCTTGTCATCATCATCCTTTCACCGCGCCGGCGGCGATGCCACGCACGAAAAGCTTGCCGGAAACGAAGTAGACGACGAGCGGTACGAGGCCGGTCAGGATGGTGGCGGCCATGTTGACGTTGTATTCCTTCACGCCTTGCACCGAGTTGACGATGTTGTTGAGCTGCACCGTCATCGGATAGGTGTCGGGGCGGGTGTAGACGACCCCGAACAGGAAGTCGTTCCAGATGCCGGTCACCTGCAGGATGATGGCGACGACGAAGATCGGCAGCGACATCGGCAGCATGATGCGGAAATAGATGCCCCAGAAGCCGGCGCCGTCGACGCGCGCCGCCCGGAACAGTTCCTCCGGCATGGAAGTGAAATAGTTGCGGAACAACAATGTCAGGATCGGCATGCCGAAAATGGAATGGACGATCACCAGGCCGCTCAGGCTGCCATAGAGGCCGATCTCGCGCAGGATGATGACAATCGGATAGATCATCACCTGATAGGGGATGAAGGCGCCGACGATCAGGATCACGAAGAAAGTATCGGCTCCCTTGAAGCGCCAGTTGGCAAGCGCGTAGCCGTTCACCGAAGCGATCGCGATCGACAGGATGACCGACGGGACGGTGATGCGCACCGAATTCCAGAAGCCGCGCGAGAGCCCGTCGCAATTGAGGCCGGTGCAGGCGCTGGACCAGGCCTTTACCCAAGGCTCAAAGGTGATCTCGAGCGGCGGCGAGAAGATGTTGCCGAGGCGGATCTCCGGCATGCCCTTGAGCGATGTCACCACCATCACATAGAGCGGCAGCAGATAATACAGCGCCACCACGATGAGCGTGCCATAGAGGAAGATGTTGCGGCGCGAGAACACATGCCGCGGCTTTGGCCCTCGCGGCCCGGATGCCTCAAGCCCGATAGAGCCCGTATCGGCAGGCAGGGGAACGGCAAGGTCAGCCACGCTTCTTGCCTCCGAATTCGAGATAGGCCCAGGGAACGATGACGACCACCACCGACAGCAGCATCATGGTCGAGGCGGCAAAGCCCTGGCCGAGGTTCTGGGCGAAGAACATGTAGTCATAGACATATTTGGCCGGCACTTCGGAGGCGATGCCGGGACCGCCGCTGGTCTGGGCGACAACCAGGTCATAGACCTTGACGATGCCGGCGGCGATGATGACCAGCGCGGTGATGAAGACCGGTCGCATCATCGGGATGATGATGAACAGGTAGGTTTTTAGGGTGGGTATCCCATCCACCCGCGCGGCCTTCCAGATATCCTCGTCGATGCCGCGCAGGCCTGCCAGCATCAGGCACATGATCAGCCCGGTGCCTTGCCAGAGCGCGGCGATCAAGATGCCGTAGATGACGATGTCGGAATTGTAGAGCGGATCGAAGCTGAAGCTTTCCCAGCCGAGGCCGCGCACCACCCCCTGGATTCCGAACTCCGGGTTGAGCAGCCACTGCCAGACAAGGCCGGTGACGATGAAGGACAGCGCGAAGGGGTAGAGGAAGATGGTGCGGAACGTGTCCTCGAAGCGGATCTTCTGGTCGAGCAGCGCCGCCAGTATGAAGCCGATGACCAGAGAGAACACCAGCGACAGCACGCCGTAGACCAGCAGGTTCTCGATCGAGACCAGCCAACGCGGCGTCGACCACAGTCGATAATACTGGTCGAGCCCGACGAAGTTCAGCCGCGGCAGCAGTTTTGAATTGGTGAAGGAATAGAGCACCGTCCACGCGCTGCCGCCGACGAAGATCACCACTGCGGTGAGGACCATCGGAACAGAGGCGACCTTGGCGTTAAGGTTGCGGAAGAGTTGGTTGGGGCGTTCGCTCTTGCTCATCTGCACAGCCGGGCTGGATCGGGTAAGGCCGAAGGGTCAGGGCCGAAGGGTCAAGACTTGACCCGGAGCTCCCGGCCCCGCGGTCGCAGGCCGGGAGCGAGCGGTTCGTCGATCGTCAGTCCGCTGAGGCGACGATGTCGGCGAAGCGCTTTTGCGCCTCTTCCACGGTCATGTCCGGCTTGGCGAAGAACTCGGAGAAAAGGTCCTCCTTCTGCTTTTGGGTGTCCTGCGACAGCAGCTGGTCCGTCCAGGGCATGACACTGCCCTTGGCCAGGATGTCGAGCCCTTTCTTCATGCAGTCGTTCGCCGCCTTGAGGTCGATATCGCCGCGCACCGGCAGCGAGCCCTTCTTGAGGTTGAAGGCGACCTGCGTCTTGGGATCGAGCAGCGTTTCGGCCAGCGCTTCCTGCGCCTTGGACTTTTCAGCGTCCTGCAGCAGCGGGAAGTAGAAGGCATCGCCGCCGGTGGCGATGACCTCGTTCAGGCCAAGGCCGGGAAGGCACGTATAGTCCTTGCCGGCAGTCTGCCCGGCAACCTGGAACTCGCCCTGCGCCCAGTCGCCCATGATCTGGCCGCCGGCTTTGCCGGAGATGACGAGATTGGTGGCCTGGTTCCAGTCCTGCACATTGGTGTTCTTCGCCATCTTGCGGGCATCGTCCGCGGCCTTGAACACCTTCGCGAGCTCAGGCCCGGCGGCGAATTCGGCATCCTTGTCGCGATAGACCTTCAAGAAAGCGTCCGTGCCGCCGACCGCCGTAAGCAGCACGTCGAAGGCGCCCGAGGATTGCCAAGGCTGCCCGCCGACCGCCAGCGGTATGATGCCTGCCTTCTCCAGCGCAGGGGCGGCCGCGACATATTCATTCCAATTCTTCGGCACCGGCACACCGGCCTTTTCGAAGGCCGCGTTCGACAGCCACAGCCACTGCCAGGAATGAATGTTGACCGGCACGCAATAGATCTTGCCGTCGATGGTACAGCCGTCGAGCAGGCTCTTCGGCTGCACGATTTCCGCCCACTTGTCCCTGGTGGCGAGCTCGGTCAAATCGCGCATCAGACCGGCCTGCACCAATTCTTCCGCTTGCCTTCCGTGGTTGAACTGGGTGGCGCCCATAGGGTCGCCGCCAGTGATGCGGCTGATCATGATCGGTCGCGCCGTGCCGCCGGAGCCGGCGATGGCGCCGTCGACCCAATGATTGCCTGTCGCGTCGAACGCCTTGGCGAATTCGGCGACCGCCGCCGCCTCGCCGCCTGAAGTCCACCAATGGGTGACTTCCAGATCCGTCGCTGCCGCCGGGCCGGCGAATGGCAGCGCGGTTGTCACTGCCAACGCAGCGGACATGATTTGGTATCGCATTTCGGCTCCTCCCAGAATCTGAAACGTTACAGATTTTCGATACGGCAATTGTTGAAGGCGCGCAACCCCCGTACAGGAACAGTTCGGCATTTTTTCGAACTGCGAACAAACTCGCCATGCAATGTCCGTCCACTGCACAGCCGCAAGACAGGTTGCATTGCAAAAATGATGCCACCATGCGTGAAATTCGGCAAAACCTTGTTCCGCGGGCAAGTCCTTGCCGACGCACACCGACTTTGCGTCGAACGGAGCGTCGGCTCATCCAAGTTAGCTTTACTGGCCGCTGCGCGATGGCAAGTGACAATCTGTAACGTTTCAGTGTATAGGGTGTTCATCAGGCGGGCGACCCGCCGATTGCCGACCTGCACGGCAACTGCTATGCGCCTGACGGGCGGGATGAATGGACAGAGATCAGACGGAAAAGGACGACGAGGCGTCGGGACTGGGCCGGCCGACATTGAAGACGCTTGCCTTCATGACTGGCCTCGGCGTCACCACCGTGTCGCGGGCGCTGAAGGACGCGCCCGAGATCGGCGCCGAAACAAGACGGCGCGTCCAGCTCGTCGCCAAGCAGATCGGTTACCGCCCCAACCGTGCCGGCGTGCGCCTGCGGACCGGCAAGACCAGCGTCATCAGCCTCGTGCTCAACACCGAGCGCGAGATCATGAGCTTTGTCTCGGATATCATCTACGGCGTCTCGGAAGTCATCGCCGACACACCCTACCACCTGATCGTCACGCCCTATTCACGCACTCAGGATCCCCTGGATCCGATCCGTTATCTGGTGGAAACCGGCTCCGCCGACGGCGTCATCATTTCGCGCACCCAGCCGAATGACCCCAGGGCCCGTTACATGCTGGAGCGTGGTATCCCCTTCGCCACGCATGGCCGCACCGATATGGGGCTGATCCACCCTTATCATGATTTCGACAATTACGCGTTCGCGACCGAGGCTGTGCGCCACCTGGCCGGCATCGGCCGCCGCCGGCTGGCTCTGCTGGCGCCTCCCGTCGAGTTGACCTACCACGGTCACACGCTGGACGGTTTCACCGATGCGCTGAGCGAGGTCGGCGCCAGCGAAATCCCGTTCAACACCGTTTCGATCGACCATTCGATCGAGCAGATCAGGATGAGGACGGCGCAACTGATGCGCCGGGACGTCAGGCCGGACGGTTTCGTCAGCAGCGCCGCTGCCGCGACACTCGCGATCGTCGCCGGCATCGAGGACGCCGGCCTCAAGCTCGGCCGGGACGTCGACGTGGTGTCCAAGCAGTCGTCCGACCTGCTGCACCTGTTCCGCAGGGAATTGCTGGTGGTCAACGAGAACTTCCGGCTGGCCGGCGCCGAGCTCGCCCGCTCGGTGCTGGGCTGGATCGGCGGCGCAACACCTGGCTCCTTGCAGAGCCTGAGCAAGCCGACCGGGGTTCTGGCCTATTGCCGTCCCGACTAGAGCGAATACGTCCAATTGAACCGGGCATCCCGCTTCATCTATTTGTCTTAGCCGCATTTCTGCGACGCCAACTGAGTCCACTTGGCTGCAAAATGCGCGCTGCTGACTGGCAGCCTTGGTGAAGGTTTTTCGATGCGGGCCGCGGCACGACGGTTGGGGCTGGATCGACATCGCCCCGCGTTGAAAAACCTTCACCTAGTCGGTCATCTGATGGGGGCCCCAGAGCCACCAAAGGCGGACGATCGACAGCTTTTTGAGGTGAGCGTGACGAGATTTCGTCAACGGGGGGATCCCGAAAGACGGCACCGACCCGAGAACAGTAGCTTTATCATTTTTTTGAATCCTGCGCGGTAAGGTTCCGCGCATGTGGTTGAAGACTTACTTGATCATCACCGGCGTCGGCGCGTTCGTGGCGCTGACAATGCCATGGCTGGTCATCATCGGCAGTTTCCTGATCATCCCGGGGCTCATCCTCGCGTCGATGCCAACGGCCTTCATGTATGGCGTCGCCTTCGCGCTGTTCCGCTTGCTGCTCGGACGTTTCCTTTCAGGGGTTCCTCTGAACGTCATGTCGGGCGCCGCGACGCTGGCACTGTTCTGGACCATCCCCCAGCCAGGCCTCACCTGGGCGAAGGGCATGCTGGCCAGCCTGAAGGAGCCGGACATTCAGTCGAGCGCACCGATTGCGCTCAAGGGCGACATTCTCCTCGCCCGCCCGTTCGAGGGCCGTTGCGATGCATTGTGCGCGGCCTTGCTCAAGACCCCGGGCGTCACTTCGGTCCGCGTCCAGACCCTTCGCGGTCATTCCAACATCTATCGCGTCGTGCCGGACTCGACGCCCGGCAAACGAAGCACCGTCATCGGGCATGGCCTGCTGGAAGAGCGGCGCTACGATGCCTCCGATCCGCTCGCCCCTCAGCGCGCGCTGGAAGCCGAATGGAACCTGATGTTGTCAGAGGGCAAGGCGCTGCTACAAAGCGACGACGCCCCCGAACCCGACTTCACCATCGCGATCGAGAACGGCCCCGCCGTGCCCGATGCCAAGCCCCGATCGGGACGGGTGGATTGGTCGCTCGAACCCTCCGCACCCCACCGCAAGGCGCTCACCATCACCGACGCCGGTGAACAGGTGCTGCTGCGGCAGTCGATCCTGTCAATCTTCGCCCCGGCGACGCCGTTGCTGATCGGGCCCTCTTGCGGGATCGAGAACTTCCGGTTCGGCTGGGCGCGTCGGCGGCTCGGTGACGGAAGGATGTACGCCGAGGTTCCGGTCAACCGGCTGCTACTCGACCACACCAGTGTTTCGCGCGGCGTGAATATGGAAGCGGCGAAAACGAGAACGCGCGAGGAACTGGCCAAAGCGCTCGACGATCCGCGTAAGCCGGTGAACGATCCCGCGTTCGCGCTCGCCAATCAGTGGATGGACTCGTTCCGCGCGAACGACCAGCCGCTCGGCGAGAGCGACCGGCGTCTGCTGGTTCGCATCTTGGAGGACCCGCGGGTGCGATCCTCAGACGGGCTGTGGGCGATCATCAAAGAGGTCGATGGCGACTCCGCCGATCTGCGGCGGCTCGCCGCCCGCCGCTACCTCGCGGCCACGACAAGAAGGAGGCGCGCAACTGGATCAATGTCCTGGCCGGCCTTCCCTTAGATGCATACGCCGATCCGCTGCCGGAAGAGCGCGCGATTCTCGCCGACCCGGCGGTCAGCCGCTTTGCCACCGGCCTGATCAAGCGCCATGGCGACCGCGGCGTCGATGCCGTGCCCGACCTGTTGCGACTGCTGCGCGAGTACTCCGTCTACGATCCGGGCAAGTATGGCTTCAGCGACCTGACCGCGGCTACCGATGCCGTGCGAAGCGGATTTCGCCGCATTGGCCCTGCGGCCTCTGTCGCGCGGCCTGAGATCGAGCAGCTCCTGGCTTCGCCGGGTCTGGAGTACCGCTACAAGACGCTCGGCCAGGAAGAATGGGACACGCTGCTGGTCGTACTCGGGAAGCCTGTCGAAACGCTTACCAAGCCGGAAAACCGAAGTGGAACCGACGCGAGGTACCGTGAGCGCGTCGCTCAACGGGCCGCCAAGCCTTGCGATCCGCGCCGGGATTGATCGCCGAAACGGGAAGAAGAATCTTCGGGGACAGAGCCGGCGACAGGATGGATGATGGGCTGGCCCGTCCGGGTGTCGCGCGGTCTGAGTGTCCGGATCGTTTTCTGTGTCGATCAATAGCTGCCATTCCGCTTTCCTCCAAAGTCGGATCGAGGCAGAGACCTGCTCCGGCTGGAAGCGGTCATTCAGCACTGCCGAACGACCGCCCCTAACGTCAGATCTCAGTCCGCTCGGCAAGCACGTCCTCGATATCGACACCAAGATAACGAACAGTGTTCTCGATCTTGGCGTGTCCCAGAATCTGCACAGCGCGCAGGTTGCCGGTGGCCGAGAGTTCGGAGGGATGATGATCCCCTTACTTCGGCGTACGGTGCAGAATTCTAGCAAGTGCAAGATATCGCTCTGAAGGGGACAGCGAACTTTCATGTTTCCCTGCGTCTTCGTGTTATTGTTGATACGAGGAGATTGCCCCGTGAGCGAGCACCGCAAGCTAGCCGCGATCCTTGCCGCTGATGTGGTCGGGTACAGCCGGCTGGCGAGCGCGGATGAAGATCGTACCTTGGCCCGGTTGCGGGCACTTCGTAGCGACCTGATTGACCCGACCATCGCCGTGTATAACGGACGTGTGGTCAAGCGCACAGGCGATGGTGCGCTGGTTGAATTCCGCAGTGTGGTAGATGCCGTGCGCTGCGCCGTTGAGGTGCAGAATGGCATGGTCGAGCGCAACGCCGGCGTGCCCGAGGACCGCCGCATCGAGTTTCGTATTGGGATACATTTGGGCGACGTGGTCGAAGAAAGCGACGGCGACCTGATGGGCGACGGCGTCAACATCGCCTCCCGTTTGGAGGGTGTCGCTGCCCCGGGCACCATCTGCCTATCCGAAGACGCCTATAGGCAAGTCAAGACGAGACTAGACGTTTCGGTCAGTGATCTCGGCGACACCCAGCTCAAGAATATTGCCGAGCCGATCCGGGTTTATTCACTCCGAATCGGCAACGCGGCTCACGCAAAGGCGTCGCCAACCCCCCAACCTTCGGAAGCTCTACTTTCGGCAGCGGCACCGCCTCGGTTATCGATCGCCGTGCTGCCCTTCGCCAACATGAGCGGTGATGCCGAGCAGGAATATTTCGCCGACGGAATCTCCGAAGACATCATCACAGCTCTCTCAAAGCTGTCGCAGCTGTTCGTGATCGCTCGCAATTCGTCCTTCACTTTCAAGGGCAGGAACGTGAACGTTCAGGAGGTGGGCCGGAACCTCGGCGTGCATTACGTGCTGGAGGGCAGCGTCCGCAAATCCGGCAACAGGGTGCGTATCACCGCACAGCTTATTGACGCGACCACAGGCGGACATCTGTGGGCGGAGCGTTTTGATCGCAACCTGACCGATATCTTTGCCGTACAGGACGACGTTACGCAGCAAATTATCGACGCGCTGGCGCTCAACCTGACAAAGGGCGACCAGCAGCGGGTCGCGACCGAGCAAACCGGCAACGCAGACGCGTATGACTGCTTTCTTCATGGTCGAGAGCAGCTATGGCGGTTCACGAAAGCGGAAAACATCAAGGGCCGGGAGCTGTTGCAGCGCGCCGTCGAATTCGACCCGAAATTCGCTCCCGCCTACGCGTTCCTCGCGTTCGCGAGCATACTGGACTATGCAAACCAGTGGAGCTCGTCGTGGTCGGCCGCAATGGCGCAAGCGGAAATGTTCGCGGCACGCGCTGTGACGCTCGACGATCGATATCCCTACGCGCATTGGGCGCTGGGCATCGTCGAATTGTATTCGCGACGGCATGAGGCGGCCATCTGTTCAGCCAAACGCTTGATCGGTCTTGCGCCAAATCTTGCCGAGGGGCACGAAAACCTCGGTTATGCACTCCATTATTCCGGCAACTCCGAGGACGCACTCCGGTGTTTCGACACGGCAATGGCCTTGAACCCGTATTATCCGGACGTGTACCTTCACTTCCAGGCGCAAGCGATGTTCCAGCTGCGCAGGTATGAAGAGGCAATTGGGATCCTGAGACGGCGACTTGTTCGTAACCCTTCCACCGACGTCTCACGCGTGCTCCTGGCGGCGAGCTACGGCCATCTGGGTCGGTTCGAAGAAGCCCGTCGCGAGTGGCAGGAAGCGTTTCGCGTCAACCCCCAATATTCTCTGGAACATCGCCGCAAAGTGCTGCCCTACAAGGATCCCAGTGATTTCGAGCTGATCGTGGAGGGCCTTCGCAAAGCCGGCCTCGTATGACAACCTCCGGTATTGCCTGCAGACTGCTTCGAAGGAACAGCAACGACCGCTGTGCGGCGCGTTGATCACTGGAGCGGACCGTTAGCGGTCGGTCGGCTTGCGGTGCAGGGGATAACGATAGCGGACATTCAACCTGCAAGGCCCGATGTCGTGGCCTGACCCGAGGACGAAGCCGCTCGC
>NZ_CAKXZT010000114.1 GCF_935825525.1 Mesorhizobium escarrei | reverse complement strand
CGAAGCCGCCCGACCCCGAGCCCGCGATCGCCGAGGAACGCCAGAAGCGGCGCAAGGAGCGCGAAGCCGTCAAACGGCGCGCCGCCGAACCCGAGCCCGCGATCGCCGAGGAACGCCAGAAGCGGCGCAAGGAGCGCGAGGCCGTCAAACGGCGCGCCGCCGAGCCCGCGATCGCCGAGGAGCGCCAGAAACGGCGCAAGGAGCGCGAGGCCGTCAAACGGCGCCCCACCGAACCCGAGCCCGCGATCGCCGAGGAACGCCAGAAGCGGCGCAAGGAGCGCGAAGCCGTCAGAC
>NZ_CAKXZT010000113.1 GCF_935825525.1 Mesorhizobium escarrei | reverse complement strand
CTCAAATGCGATAGCCCTGCCACTTGGGGGGAGATCGGCCGTCACCACCGCCTTCGCGAACCGCCACCGTTGCAAGAGCGAGCGGTACGCCAAAGCTGCCGATCTCCCCCCTTGTGGGGGAGATGCCAAGTTTTTGGCAAAGAGGGCAGGACAGAGGGGGGCGCCTCGCTCCGCTATCAAAGGTTCTGCACCGCCGTGACGCTCTGGGGGCACGGCATGGATCCTGGGGTCTGCGCCGCGTCGCTTCGCTCCTTGCTTCGCCCCAGGATGACGAAGCGATGTAGCGATGATGGGCAGCCTACAGCAATTGCCCTGGCGTTTGAACAAGCACTCCGCTCGCTGCTCCCCGCCTACTCGCCGTAGACGTCGAAGGCAAAATACCTGTCGTTGATTTCCTTGTATTTGCCGTTGGCGCGCAGCGCGTCGATCGCCGCATCGAGCTTTTCGACCAGTTCCTTGTTGCCCTTCTGCAGCGCGATGCCGACGCCTGGGCCATGGATGGCCGGGTCGGGGGCCAGGGTGCCGAGCAGCTTGCAGCAGGCGCCCTCCGGCTTCTCCAGCCATTCGGTCAGCAGGATCGAGCCGTCCATCACCGCGTCGAGGCGACCATTGACCATGTCGGTGCGGGCGTCGTCGCCGGTCGGATACGGTTTTATGGTCGAGCCTGCGTATTTCTGCTCGGCGAAATTCTGGTGGATCGTGGCGCTCTGCACGCCAAGCGCCTTGCCTTTCAGGTCCTCGGGCGAGGTGCCTGATACAGTCGAATCCTTCGGCACTGCGATGGCCGGCGGCGTCTGGTAGTATTTGTGGGTGAAGTCGACCTTCTCGGCGCGTTCCGGCGTGATGGTGATGTTGATGATGGCGTCGAACTTGCCCGCCTGCAGCGCCGGGATCGAGCCGTCGAAATCCTGCACGACGAACTCGCACTCGGCCTTCATCTCGGCGCACAGCGCCTTGCCGAGATCGATGTCGAAGCCGCCCAGCGTACCATCGGCATTGGCATAGTTGAAGGGCGGATAGGCGCCCTCGGTGCCAAGCCTGAGTTTCCTGTCCTGGGCGGAGGCAGCGCCGGTGGCGACCGCCATCGCGATGGAAGCGGCAGCCAAGAAACGAGCGAAAAGGCGCATGATCCAGATCTCCATTGATAGAAGAGTCTACGGAGTTTTGTGGGCGCGGCGGAGACGGAAGCGACATGCCCTGCGGCGATCACGGCGCAGCATGCTGATTGAGAGCTTCGGCGGTCAGCCGGCTGCTCGTGCCCGCTCGGTGGCGGCCTGGTCGATTGCCGACCCGTCCGCCGACAGGGCAACGCCAAATTTCTCGCTGGCCTGTTCGGGCGTATAATACCCCAGCCTGACATCCCGCAGCACCAGCTCCGGGTCGCGCTGCAGGGGATCGCCATAGCCGCCGCCGCCCGGTGTGCCGACGCGCACGCGGTCGCCGGTTTTCAGCGCGATGTCCTGCTCCTTGGAGAGGTGCGGCGGCACATGTTCCCTGCCGTCGCGAAAAACGGTCACCGTGTTGACCGCGCCGTCCCTGCCGCCGAGCGCGCCCTGCGGGCCGAAACGGCCGTGGTCCATGACGAAGGAGGCGCGGGCGTCGCCGCGCAGGATCTCGACCTCATAGGCGAGGCCGAAACCGCCGCGATGCTTGCCGGCGCCACCCGAGCCCTCGCGCAGGGCATAATGGCGGTAGAGCACCGGAAAAGCCTGCTCCATGATTTCGACCGGCGGCGATTTGGAAATGCCGATGGTCGAGCAGCCATTGCTCAAGCCGTCATGACCGGCATTGCCGCCATAGCCGCCGCCGGAGATCTGGTACATGACGTAGTCGCGGCCGCGGGCCGGGTCGTTGCCGCCGAGCGCGAAATTGCCGCTGGAGCCGGCCGGAGCCGCCGTCACCTTGTCCGGCAGCGCCTGAACCATTGCCGCGAACACCGCCTCGGCGATGCGCTGCGAGACCTCGGCCGCACAGCCCGACACCGGGCGCGGATATTTGGCGTCGAGAAAAGTGCCTTCCGGCCGCTTGACAACCAGCGGCTCGAAGGCGCCGGCGCTGATCGGCACGTCGGGGAAAATGTGGCGCATGGCGAGGTACACCGACGACAAGGTCGTCGCCAGCACGCTGTTCATCGGCCCGGCGCACGGCTTTGACGAGTCTGAGAAATCGAAGCTGAGCGTGTCGCCGTGTTTCTCCACGGCAAGCGCGATGGTCAGCGGCTCGTTCACCACCCCGTCGGAATCGACGAATGCCTTGGAGCGATAAATGCCGTCGGGAATGGCCGATATGTTGGCGCGCATCTGTTCGGCGGCGCGGCGGCGCAATTCGGCGACGGCCTCGACGACTGTTTCATTACCGTAACGATCCAGGATTCCATTAAGCCTGTCCTGACCGATCAGCAGTGCTGCCGCTTGCGCCCGGATGTCGCCGATGCGCTGGTCGGCAACCCTGATGTTCGAGCAGATGATGGCGTAGATCTCGGGATCGAGCACGCCCTTCTTGAACAGTTTCACCGGCGGCAGCCGCAGGCCTTCCTGCTCGACCGCCGTTGCCGAGGCGGAAAAGCCGCCCGGGACCGAGCCGCCGATATCGGGCCAGTGGCCGGTGTTCGACAGCCAGCAGAATATTTTTCCGTCCCTGTAAACCGGCATGGCGAAGCGCACGTCCATCAGATGGGTGCCGCCGAGATAGGGGTCATTGACGATGTAGATATCGCCGGGCTCCGGCGGCAGGCAGCGTCCGTCGGCGATCATTTCGATCACCGTTCTGGTCGAATACTGCATCACGCCGACGAACACCGGCAGGCCCTGGCTGCCTTGCGCGATCAGTGAGCCGTCGAGCGCCGAATAGATGCCGTCGGAACGGTCATTGGCCTCGGCGATAACCGGCGAAAAGGCAGCGCGCGAAAACGTCAGGTCCATCTCGTCGCAGACTTGTTGCAGCGCCGCCTGGATGACCGAAAGCGTAATGGCGTCGAGCTTTTGCATCTCAGGCCTCAATGCCGATGTCGATGATGATGTTGCCGTCGGCGTCCGAGCGCGCCCGGTCGCCGGGCTCGAGCACAGTGGTGGCGTCCATCTGTTCGAGGATCGCCGGCCCTTCAACGACGGCGTCGAGCGGCAGCTTTTCCCTGCTGTAGACCGGCGTATCGTGCCAGCGTCCGCCGTACCAGACCGGCCGGATCTCGCGGCGCGCCTCGTCGAGCGTTTTGGCGCGGCCAGCCGGGTCGATCAATCGCGAAAGATCGATCGCCGGCCGCACGCCGGTGACCGAGGTGTTGAGGTTGACCAGATTGGCGCGGATTTCCGGCAGCTCGACCTTGAAGCGGGCGAAATAGGCCTTTTCGAACAGTTGCTGCAATGTTTCACGTGTCACCGTGGATGACGGCAGCGGTACATTGATGATGTGGGTCTGGCCGACGAACTGCATGTCGGCGGAATGGCTGACGCGGATCGTCTCCGGTTTCACCGCTTCCTTGCCGATCAGCTCTTCGCCCTCGTTTCGGTGTCGTTCCAATATCGTGTGAAGCTGGGTTTCATCGAGACCGGCCACCGCCTGGTTGACGGTGTTGACGAAATCGTGCCTGAGATCGGCGACGACGCAGCCGAGCGCATTGGTGATGCCTGGCCGCGCCGGCACCAGCACTTTTGGCAGGCCGAGTTCGCGCGCCAGCGCTGTCGCATGCAGCGGCCCGGCGCCGCCGAAGGCGAACAGCGCGAAATCGCGCGGGTCGTGGCCGCGGGACACCGAGACCATGCGGATGGCGCCGGCCATCTTGATGTTGCCGAGCCGCAGCACCGCGCCCGCCGCCTCGACGCCGGACAGGCCGGTGGGGCGGCCGATCCTGTCCTCGAATATGCCGGTGACGCGTTCGACGGTGACCGGATTTTCGACCGCGAGCAGCTTGTTCGGCGCCAGCCGGCCGAGCACCAGGTTGGCATCGGTGATGGTCGGCTCGCTGCCGCCGCGCCCGTAGCAGATCGGGCCGGGATTGGCGCCGGCGCTTTCCGGGCCGATCTGGATCAGGCCGGCCGCATCGACGCGGGCGATCGAGCCGCCGCCGGCGCCGACGGTGTGCACCGCCACCATCGGCACATGGATCGGCATCGCATATTCGATCTCGATCTCGTTCGACACCGCCGGTTCGGCATTGCGGATCAGCGCCACGTCGGTCGAGGTGCCGCCCATGTCGTAGGTGACCAGGTTTTCGAAGCCGGCGCGTTTTCCGGTATAGGCGGCGGCGATGACGCCGGAGGCCGGACCCGACATCACGGTCTTGGCCGATTCACGGGTGACAAAGCGGGCCGAGATCATGCCGCCATTGCCGTTCATGATCAGGAAGTCGCGGGCGTAGCCTTTTGCTGCCAATTCCTTGCGCAGCCGCTCGACGTAGCGTTCGAGGATCGGCTGCACCGAGGCGTTGACCGAAGCGGTGACGCCGCGCTCGAATTCGCGCGCTTCCGACAGCAATGCATGGCCGGTGGTGATGTAGCTGTTCGGCCAAAGCTCGGCGGCGATCTCGGCGGCGCGCCGCTCATGTTCCGGATTGGCGTAGGAATGCAGGAAATGAATGACGAGGGATTCGCAACCGGCCGCGATCAGCGCCTTCACCGCTGCGCGCATTTCGGCATCGTCGAGCGGAATGCGCACCGCGCCCGAGGCTTCGACGCGCTCCGACACTTCTAGGCGCAGATTGCGCGGAATGATCGGGACGAAGCGGCCGGTCATGCCATAGGCCTGCGGCCGTGTGCGCCGGCCAAGCTCGATGACGTCACGAAAGCCGCGCGTGGTGATCATGCCGGTCTTGGCCAGCCGGCGTTCGAGCACCGCGTTGGTGGTGGTGGTCGTGCCGTGCACGATGAGGTCGATGCCGCGGATGGGAAAACCGGTGGCACCGAGCGCCGAAACGACCCCAAAAGCCTGGTTGTCGATGGTGGTCGGGGTCTTGGCGATATGCACCTTGCCACCGTGACGCCCGTCGATCAGAAGCAGGTCGGTAAAGGTTCCGCCGACATCGATGCCGGCGACGACGCTGCCCGAGGAATCCAGCGTCTGCGCCGAAAAATTCTCTTCCATTGTCGAAATCCGAAATGTCAGGACTACAGATATGTCTCAGTTTGGAAAGGTGTTTCCCGCTGGCGTCTTGACGCAAATATCATTTGTATACTAATAAATTCCGGACACAAGAGCTTACCGCTTCGTCGTGGGCAAACGGCACGCCGGAACCTGATCGGTTCGGGCGCGCAGCAGAAGGTTTGGCGTCAGCACCTCGGGTTGGCCAGAAGGTTAGGTTTGATGAACACCACATCCGCGCTCAACATCGCCGGCGCCCGGCCGCTGCAGTTCCCGATACCGGCCAATGTCTATGCCGAAACCGTCGTCTCGGTGAAGCACTATACCGACCGGCTGTTTTCGTTCCGCATCACCCGGCCGCAGTCGCTGCGTTTCCGCTCCGGCGAATTCGTCATGATCGGCCTGCCCAACGCCGAAAAGCCGGTGTTCCGCGCCTATTCGATCGCCAGCCCTGCCTGGGACGACGAACTGGAATTCTTCTCGATCAAGGTGCCGGACGGCCCGCTGACCTCGGAGTTGCAGAAAATCGAGATCGGCGACACCGTCATCATGCGGCAGAAATCGACCGGCACGCTGGTGGTCGACGCGCTGACCCCGGCCAAGCGCCTGTTCATGATCTCGACCGGCACCGGCATCGCGCCCTTCGCCAGCCTGCTGCGCGATCCCGACACTTTTGAGAAATTCGAGCAGGTCGTCCTGACCCACACCTGCCGCGACAATGCCGAACTCACCTACGGCCAGGAGCTGGTTGCAGAGCTGGAGAACGACCCGCTGATCGGCGAACTGACCGGTGGCCGCGTCACGCTCTACAATTCGACCACGCGCGAAACCTCCGAGCGCATGGGCCGCATCACCGCGCTGATCGGCTCGGGAAAATTCTATGCCGATCTCGGCATCGACAAGCTCGACCCCGAGACCGACCGCATCATGATCTGCGGCTCGATGCATATGCTCAGGGATGTCAAGGAACTGGCCGAAAGCCTCGGCTTCGAGGAAGGCTCGCTGCATCATCCGGCAAGCTTCGTCGTTGAGCGCGCTTTCGTCGGGTAGAGCCTCGACACACTTCGTCATCCCAGGGAGAAGCAAGGAGCGAAGCGACGCGGCGCAGACCCTGGGATCCATTCCGTGACATCAGAGCGTCACGACGGTGCAGAACCTTTGATGCCGGCGGGACAGCGCCCCCCTCTGTCCTTGGGGGGAGATCGGCCGTGATCCCGGCTTTCGCCAATCACCACCGCCGCAAGAGTGAACGGAGCGCTGAAGCTGCCGATCTCCCCCCTTGTGGGGGAGATGTCCGGCAGGACAGAGGGGGCGCCAAGGATCGCTACAGATCAGCATTTATCCTGAGTCGCTGCATTCCTCGGCCGATGTAACGGCATGGATCCTAGGGCCTGCGCCGCGTCGCTTCGCTCCTTGCTTCGCCCTGGGATGACGAAGGCATGGTGGCCTGTGGCTAATCCCCAGCGCCGCGCTGTTCGGCTGATGTCACAGCAACCTTTTTCCTCTATGACCGCCTGAAGGACTCGTGAAGCGCTGCTTCACGGGCTATCTTCGGCATAAGTCGTCGAACGAAAGGGCAGGAGATGAGCAGCACAATTCGCGAGGCCGATCTTGATGCCGACAGGTTGGGCCCTTCCAGGATCACGCCGCTGCCGGCGCGCAGCGCCGCCAACGCGCCGGCGCCGCAAGCGCACGGCATTGCCCGCAATCCCGGCATGAAGCTCGATCTCGGCTTCATGGAATCGATGCGCAGCGTCAACCGCTCGGCGCTGGAACGGCGTGTCGCCAGCCTGACCAAGCGGCGCTCGATCAAGGCCGACAACCAGGCCGCCTGGCTGCTGCGCGCCGTCGCCTGCATGGACCTGACCACGCTGAACTCGAACGACACCGACGAGCGCGTGCGGCGGCTCTGCGCCAAGGCGGTCAATCCTTTCCGCCGCGACATCGTCGAAGGGCTCGGCATTTCAGGTGAAAAGATCCGTCCGGCGGCGGTCTGCGTCTATCATCCCTTCGTCGCCACCGCCGTCGATGCGCTGCGCGGCAGCGGCATCCATGTCGCCGCCGTATCCACCGCCTTCCCGCACGGCCTCACCCCGCTGTCGACGCGCCTGCAGGAGATCGAAGCCTCGGTCAGCGACGGCGCCGACGAGATCGACGTCGTCATTCCGCGCGGCCTGGTTTTCGCCGCGAAATGGCAGGAACTCTATAACGAGATCGTCTCGATGCGGGCCGCCTGCGGCGAGGCGCATCTCAAGGTCATCCTCGGCACCGGCGACCTCGCTACGCTGCACAACGTCATGCTGGCGTCGATGGTGGCGATGATGGCGGGCGCCGATTTCATAAAAACCTCGACCGGCAAGGAAAGCGTCAACGCGACGCTGCCGGTCGGCCTTGCCATGGTGCGCGCCATCCGCGCCTATTTCGAGGAAACCGGCTATCTCATCGGCTTCAAGCCGGCCGGCGGCATTTCAACCGCCAAGGCATCGCTCGACTGGCTGGTGCTGATGAAGGAGGAGTTGGGACGGCGGTGGCTGGAGCCGGACCTGTTCCGCTTCGGCGCGTCGAGCCTGCTGACCGACATCGAGCGCCAACTGGAGCATCATCTGACCGGTCATTACTCGGCCAATCATCGCCACGCGATGGCGTGAGGCGGCCTTGAACGTGGAGTTCTGTGGCGCCCCCCTCTGTCCTGCCGGACATCTCCCCCACTTGGGGGGAGATTGGCTGTCATCTTTGATTTCGCCAACGGCCAACCTCGAAAAAAGAGGCGGTGTCGGCGGAACAGCCGATCTCCCCCCTCGTGGGGGAGATGTCCGGCAGGACAGAGGGGGGCGCCACAGAACGCCCACCAAGACGATTATCTGGAGCGCTCCATGAACATTCTCGAACGCTATCACGCCATGGACTACGGTCCGGCGCCGGAGACCCGCAACGAGGCCGATGCCTGGCTTGCGGCGCGTGATTTCTCCAAAGCGCTGTTCATCGGCGGCGACTGGAAGGCAGCCGCGGGCGGCAAGACTTTTGATACCAGCGACCCGTCTTCAGGAAAACTGCTGGCCAAGGTCTCGGATGCCGGAGCTGCCGATATCGACACGGCGGTTGCGGCCGCGACAAAAGCGCTGCCGAAATGGAGCGCCAGCTCTGGCTACAGCCGGGCCAAAGTGCTCTATGCCATCGGCCGCGCCATGCAGCGTCATCAGCGGTTGTTCGCGGTGCTGGAATCGATCGACAACGGCAAACCGATCCGCGAAAGCCGCGACATCGACGTGCCGCTGGCCATCCGCCATTTCATCCATCATGCCGGCTGGGCGCAGGCACTGGACAGGGATTTTCCGGATCAGAAGGGTGTCGGTGTCGTCGGTCAGATCATCCCGTGGAATTTCCCGCTCTTGATGCTGGCCTGGAAGATCGCGCCGGCGCTCGCCGCCGGCTGCACAGTGGTGCTGAAGCCGGCCGAGTTCACCCCGCTCACCGCCATCCTGTTCGCCGAGATTTGTCAGCGCGCCGGCGTGCCGAAGGGTGTCGTCAACATCGTCCACGGCGGGCCGGAAGCGGGCGCGGCAATCGTTAATCATGCCGGCGTCCAAAAAATCGCCTTCACCGGCTCTTCCGAGGTCGGCAAGATCATCCGCAAGGCCACCGCCGGATCAGGGAAAAAAATATCGCTTGAGCTTGGCGGCAAGTCGGCCTTCGTCGTCTTCGAGGACGCCGATCTCGACAGCGCCGTCGAGGGATTGGTCGACGGCATCTGGTTCAACCAGGGCCAGGTCTGCTGTGCCGGCTCGCGCCTTTTGGTGCAGGAAGGCATCACTGAAGCCTTCATCGCCAAGGTCAAGACGCGGATGAGCCGGCTGCGCGTCGGCAGCCCGCTCGACAAGAACACCGACATCGGCCCGCTGGTCGACCTGACCCAACTCGATCGCGTCAAAGGGCTGGTCGCCGAAGGCGCCAGGCAGGGCGCCGTCTGTTGGCAGCCCGACGTGGCGCTGCCGTCCTCCGGCTATTACCATTTGCCGACGCTGGCGACAGGCGTTTCGCCGGCTAACATCCTGGCGCAGGAAGAGGTGTTCGGCCCGGTGCTGGCGACCATGACCTTCCGCAACACCGAGGAAGCGGTCGAACTGGCCAACAACACGCGCTACGGCCTGGCCGCCTCGGTGTGGAGCGAGAACGTCAACCTCGCGCTGCACGTCGCGCCGCAATTGAAGGCCGGCGTCGTCTGGGTCAACGGCACCAACATGTTCGACGCCGCCTGCGGCTTCGGCGGTTATCGCGAGAGCGGTTTTGGCCGCGAAGGCGGGCGCGAGGGCATGTTCGAATATTTTTCGGCAAAATTGCCGCTCGGCCCGGTCGTCAAGCCGGCAACGCCTGGGGCCCAGCCCGTCGAGCAGGCGGAAAGCGGCGCCATCGATCGGACGGCAAAGCTGTTCATCGGCGGCAAGCAGGTGCGGCCTGACGGCAATTATTCGCTTGCCGTCGCCTCGGCTAAGGGCAAGCTTGCCGGCGAGGTCGGCCTCGGCAGCCGCAAGGATGTTCGCGATGCCGTTGCGGCTGCTCGCGCCTGCAAGGCCTGGCCGGAGGCGACTGCCTACAACCGCAGCCAGGTGCTGTATTATCTGGCCGAAAACCTGTCCGGCCGCGCCGGCGAATTTGCCGTGCGTCTAACCGAGCTTACCGGCGCTACCGCCAAGGCCGCGCGCGACGAGGTCGAGCTGTCAATCGAGCGGCTGTTCCTCTATGCCGGCCTGGCCGACAAGTTCGAGGGCCGCGTCCACCAGCCGCCGGCCCGCGCCGTTGCGCTGGCGCTGCATGAGCCGGTCGGCGTCGTCGGCATCGTGGCGCCAGACAATGCGCCGCTGCTCGGCCTGATCTCGCTGCTGGCGCCGGCGCTGGCCATGGGCAACACCGTGGTCGCGGTGCCGTCAGAAAAATATCCGCTGCTTGCCACCGATCTCTACCAGGTCATCGAGTATTCCGACGTCCCGGCCGGCGCCATCAACATCGTCACCGGCCGCAGCGCCGAGCTCGGCGGCGTGCTGGCCTGGCATGACGATGTCGACGGGCTCTGGCTGTTCGCCGATGCCGAGACCTGCGCCAAGGCAGAAGCCGACTCCGTCGGCAATCTCAAGCGCGTCTGGACCGGCAACGGCCGCAGCCTCGACTGGACGTCGACCGAGGCGGCCGGCGATGCCTTCCTGCGCCGTGCCGTCGAGGTCAAGAACGTCTGGGTGCCCTACGGCGACTGAGCCCGTGTGTAGATTGCAATTGTCGACGTCGGCGCCGCAAACCTGAAGCGATTGCCCTGGCCCAGAGATACCCAAGAGATCTCCGAGCTTGACGGCAGAAATGATGTTCTTTACCGAGAAAAAACATTTGCGGCCCCTAGGCGAATAGCACCCGGACGGCGACAGAGGAGAACAGCATGGCGGATCTGGCAGGCAAGATCGTTGTCGTCACGGCGGCGGCGCAGGGCATTGGCCGGGCGAGCGCGCTGGCTTTCGCCAGGGCGGGCGCTGTCGTCCACGCCACCGACATCAACGAGGTGCTGCTCGCCGACTTAGGCAAGACGGCTGGTACCAAGACCCGCAAGCTCGACGTGCTGAACGACGAGGCCGTGACCTCCGCCTTCTCCGAGATCGGCGTCGTCGACGTGCTGTTCAACTGCGCCGGCTTCGTCCACTCCGGCTCGATTCTTGAGATGAAGGACGCCGATCTCGATTTTGCCCTGGATCTCAACGTTCGCTCGATGATCCGCACCATCCGCGCCGTGCTGCCCGGCATGCTGGAGCGCGGCGATGGCTCGATCATCAACATGGCGTCGCTGGCCGGCTCGACCAAGGGCGTGCCCAACCGCTTCGTCTATGGGCTGACCAAGGCTGCGGTCATCGGCCTGACCAAATCGGTTGCCGCCGATTATGTCGGCAAGGGCATACGCTGCAACGCCATTTGCCCGGGCACGGTCGAGAGCCCGTCGCTGGAGGACCGCATGCATGCGCAGGGCGACTACGAGGCGGCCCGCGCCGCCTTCATCGCCCGTCAGCCGATGGGCCGCCTCGGCACGCCCGAGGAAATCGCCGATCTCGCCGTCTATCTGGCCGGCGCCACCTATACGTCAGGGCAGGCTTATAATATCGACGGTGGCTGGTCGATTTAACAGGCCATTTGAAAACGCTGATCCGCCAGGCGCTGACGCGGCTTTCTGCGCTTGCCTAGGCTCACGTACTTTAAGTACGCTCCGCTCCGGTTCTCGAGAACCACGCCATTCGCCGCAGCGGAGCGAGTTTGCAAACGGCCTCTGGGTCGCAACCAGGAGAAAAAGAATGAAACTGCTGCGCTATGGCGAAGCGGGGAGCGAACGCCCCGGCCTGCTCGATGCGGATGGAACGATCCGCGACCTCTCCGCCCATGTCACCGACATTGCCGGCAAGGCGCTCGACCCAGCATCGCTCGAGACATTGTCGACGCTCGATCCGAAATCGCTGCCGGCGGTCTCCGGCAATCCGCGCATCGGCGCCTGCGTTGCCGGCACCGGCAAATTCATCTGCGTCGGCCTCAACTATTCCGACCATGCCGCCGAGACCGGCGCCACCGTGCCGCCGGAGCCGATCATCTTCATGAAGGCAAGCTCGGCCATCGTCGGGCCTGACGACGACGTGCTGATCCCGCGCGGCTCGGTCAAGACCGACTGGGAAGTCGAGCTTGGCGTGGTCATCGGCAGAACAGCCAAATACGTCACCGAGGCCGAGGCGCTGGATTATGTCGCCGGCTACTGCGTCGCGCATGACGTTTCCGAACGCGCCTTTCAGGCCGAGCGCCAGGGCCAGTGGACCAAGGGCAAGTCCTGCGACACGTTCGGGCCGATCGGCCCGTGGCTGGTGACCAAGGACGAGGTCCAGGATCCGCAGAACATCCCGATGTGGCTGAAGGTCAACGGCAAGACGATGCAGAACGGCTCGACCAAGACCATGGTCTATGGCGTCGCCTATCTGGTCTCCTATCTCAGCCAGTTCATGTCGCTGCATCCGGGCGACATCATCTCGACCGGCACACCGCCCGGCGTTGGGTTGGGCATGAAGCCGCCGGTGTTCCTGAAGCCCGGGGACGTCGTCGAGCTCGGCATCGAAGGGCTGGGCATGCAGAAGCAGACGTTCAAGGCGGACGCGTAGGCGCTTCGGTTTGGCAAGTTTGCGCCGCCCCTCATCTGCCTGCCGGTGTCTTCTCCCCGTATAGTGACCTATCATGTTCACACATCTCTGCCGAGATTGATCGATCACGAGGGAACGTGCTGGAAAAGCGAGTTTTTTCAACGTCGCCGGTCGCGCGCTGCATCCGGCGCTTCCAACACCGATGGTCATCTAAGTTATTGATCCTGAGTCGATTTTTGCGATGTGTGAATCCGATAGGTATAGTGACGGGGAGAAGGACGAAGCTGCAGCGCTGACGCCCCCCTCTCCCCGTCACTATACGGGAGGGGGTAAGGGTGAGGGGCAGCGCCAACCTTTGCCGCAATCCTACTTCAGCACCTTGCCATCGGCTCCAAACCGATAAGTCTTCGCCGGATCCGGCGTCGCGTAGAGCGTGGCGCCAGGCTCGGCGTTGTAGACACCAAAAATGCGCACGGTGATCAGGCCGGCCTTTTCGCAGTCGAGATAGAGGTTGGTGTCGGCGCCGAGGTGCTCGGCATGGACGACCGTGCCCTTCCAGGCGCCGGATTTCGCATCGACGGTCAGGTGCTCGGGACGGACGCCGATGGTCTTGGCCGTCTCGCCAAGCCTGGCGCCATCGACGAAATTCATCTTCGGCGAGCCGATGAAGCCGGCGACGAATTCATTCGCCGGCGCATTGTAAAGCTCCATCGGGCCGCCGATCTGCTCGATCTTGCCGGCGTTGAGGACGACGATCTTGTCGGCCAGCGTCATCGCCTCGACCTGGTCGTGGGTGACATAGATCATCGTCGCCTTCAGCCGGCGATGCAGTTGCGCAATCTCCAGCCTGGTGTTGACGCGCAGCGCTGCATCGAGGTTGGACAAAGGCTCGTCGAACAGGAAAAGCTTGGGCTCGCGCACCACGGCGCGGCCGATGGCGACGCGCTGGCGCTGGCCGCCCGAAAGTTCGGCCGGGCGCCTGGCGAGATAGGGCTCCAGCGACAGCATCGACGAGGCAATGCCGATGCGGCGGTCGATCTCGGCCGCTGGCGTGCCGGCCTGCTTGAGGCCGAGGCCCATATTGTTCTTCACCGTCAGATGCGGGTAGAGCGCATAGGTCTGGAACACCATGGCGATGCCGCGCTTGGCCGGCGGCGTGGCGGAGACGTCCGCGCCGTCGATGACCACGCGCCCCGAGGTCGAATCCTCCAGCCCGGCGATGACCCTGAGCAGCGTCGATTTTCCGCAGCCGGAGGGGCCGACGAAGACGACGAATTCGCCATCGGTCACTTCGAGGTTGATGCCCTTCAGCACCTCGACCTGCCCAAACGCCTTTTTCACATTCTCGATATTCAGCGCGCCCACTTCGTTCCTCCGGATTGGAATGTGGGCGCCAGGGCACCCCCTGACGAAAATTCCCCTGTCACAATTGCACCGCCTTCCCGCTGCGCACGCTCTCGTCGGCGGCAAGGCAGACGGCGAGCGACTTCACCGCGTCATCCATGTGGCGGGAGAGGTCGAGATCCTCGCGGATCGCCTTGAGCAGAAAAGCCTGTTCGCGATCGCAAAGAGCCTGATGGCCGGGCTCACCCTCCATCGACAGCATCTCATCCGCCTTGGCGAACTTGCCGTCCGCGCCGGTCGCCGCACTGTGCAGGCGGAGGGTCGAGGTCTTGGTGTGGGTGTCGATGTCGTCGGATCTGACGCCCTCCTTCATGACGATCGACACGCAGCCATTGGGCGAGATCACGTCCTTCACGAAGAAAGCCGTCTCCGAGATCATCGGCCCCCAGCCGGCCTCGTACCAGCCGACCGAACCATCGTCGAACAGCACCTGCAGATGACCGTAATTGTACATCGTGGGCGCAATCTCGTCGGTCAGCCTCAGACCCATGCCGCGCACCTCGACCGGCCTGGCATCGGTGATCTGCAGCATCACGTCGAGATAGTGGACGCCGCAATCGACGATCGGCGACGTCGTCTGCATCAACTGCTTGTGCGTCTCCCAGCTATGGCCGGAGGATTGCTGGTTGAGGTTCATGCGGAACACGTAGGGACCGCCCAGTTTTCGCGCCTCGGCAATCAGCCTGATCCAGGAAGGGTGATGGCGCAGGATGTAGCCGATCACCAGTTTTCTGCCATTGGCCTTGGCCGCCGCGACGACGCGTTTGGCATCCGCCACCGTCGTCGCCAGCGGCTTTTCGACAAAGACATGGCAGCCGGCCTCGAACGCCTTCACCGCATAGTCGGCATGGCTGTCGGAATAGGTGGCGATGCAGGCGATATCGGGCCTTTCGTCGAGCAGCGCCTCGTCGAAGGCGCGCCTGATGCCATAGCCGGAAAGCCCGGCCGGCAGCGGCAGATCCGAGCGGTTGACCAGTGCCGCGATCTCGAAGCCTGGATTGGTGTGATAGGCCAGCGCATGGCTGCGGCCCATATTGCCGAGGCCGGCGACGACGACGCGAAGGGGTTTTTCCGAGTTCACTTGACCGCTCCTGAAGTAATGCCGCGGATCAGCTGCCGCGAGAAGATGACGTAGAGGATCAGCACCGGCATGATCGCCAGCGACAGCGCGGCCAGGATGGCGTTCCAGTTTGTGACGAACTGGCCGAGGAACAGCTGGGCGCCGAGCGTCACCGTCTTGGTTTCCTCCGACGGCGCCAGGATCAGCGGGAACCACAGATCGTTCCAGATCGGGATCATGGTGAAGACGGCGACCGTCGCCATCGACGGCCGTACCAGCGGCAGCACCAGCCGGAAGAAGATGGTGTATTCGGACAGGCCGTCGATGCGCCCGGCATTCTTCAGATCGTCGGAGACCTGCTTCATGAATTCCGACAGGATGAAGACGGCGAGCGGCAGGCCTTGCGCCGTATAAACCAGGATCAGCGCCGTCAGCGTGTTGACCAGCCCGCTCGCCACCATCAATTGCAGGATGGCGACGGTGCCGAGGCGGATCGGGATCATGATGCCGAGGGCGAGGTAAAGCCCCATCAGCGAATTGCCGCGAAAACGGTATTCCGACAGCGCGAAGGCGGCCATCGCGCCGAACAGCAGCACGAAGAACAGCGAGGCGACGGTGACGACAAGGCTGTTCTGGAAATAGTGGATGAAATCGCCCTGGCCGATGACAGTGGTGTAGCCGATCAGGTCGAAGGTTTTCGGGGTTGGCGGCGTCAGCGGCGCGCCGAAGATGCCGGCGCGGGATTTAAACGAATTCATGATGACGATAATCACCGGAAACAGCGCGATCACCGTGTAGGTCAACAGCACCGCATGGGCGCCGATGGTGCGGGGCAGGGAACGGGTTGCCGTGCTCATGTCTGGCCCCCTAGAACTGATAGCGACGCAGGCGCGTCTGGACGAGGAACAGGTAGACGCAGACGCCGCCAAGGATGATCAGGAACATCATCGTGGCGATCGCCGCGCCCATGTTGGGATCGCCGACCTGCAGCTGGAAACCGAAGAAGGCGCGGTAGAGGAAGGTGCCGAGGATATCGGTCGAATAGTTCGGCCCGGCCAGTGCACCCTGTGCGGTGTAGATCAGGTCGAAGGCGTTGAAATTGCCGACGAAGGTGAGGATCGAGATGATGCCGATCGACGGCAGGATCAGCGGCAGCTTGATCTTCCAGAACTGCGACATGCCGGTGATGCCGTCGCATTCGGCCGCTTCGATCACCTCCTCTGGGATCGACAGCAGCGCCGCATAGATCAGCATCATCGGGATGCCGACGAACTGCCACACCGAGATCAGGCTGAGCGTGGTCAGCGCATATTCTTCTTTTCCGAGCCACGGCGTGAACAGGCTTTTGAGGCCGACGAGATCCATCAGGTTCGGCGCCACGCCCCATAGCGGCGACAGGATCAGCTTCCAGGCGAAGCCGACGATGACGAAGGACAGGATCGTCGGCACGAAGATCGCGGTGCGGTAGAAGGCGGAGAATCTGAGCCGCGGGCTGGACAGCAGTGCGGCCAAAAGCACGCCGATCGGATTCTGCACGATCATGTGGATGATGAAGAACCAGACATTGTTGCGCAGTGCGTTCCAGAAATTGACCGACCAGTTGGGATCGCCGAACAGCCTGCGGAAGTTTTCGAACCCGACGAAGACTTGGGCCTGGTCGATGTTGCGGAACAGCGAGAGCTGCAGGGTGCCGGCCAGCGGCAGGATCATGATCGCCGTATAGACCAGCACCGCCGGCGCCAGGAAGACGACGATATGCCAGCGGAACGGTCGTTTCGGTGCTGCGGCCATGCGTTCGGTCCCCGCCGATCAGGTTTTTGCCGCCAAGGCGCGGCGCCTCCCTCCCCCTCGAGGGGAGGGTGCCTCGCAAAGCGAGGCGGGGTGGGGTCGGCCAAGGCAGCGCGCCATCGCGGTTTCGATCGCGCTTTCCAGCAACGATCAAGCCGCAGCCTGCCTTTACCGACCCCCGTCTGTCGCCTTCGGCGACATCTCCCCCTCGAGGGGGGAGATAGCGCTCGTCCTTACTTCGCCGGCTTGTACCAGCTGTCGAGGCCGTCCTGCAGCTTCTTGGCGGCAGCTTCCGGCGTGACGGTGCCGTTGATGACGTTGGCGGATTCAACCCACGTCTCGTTCTCGAGGTTCGGCGTGCCGCGCGACAGGATCTGATAGGTCGAGCGGATCGTCGACTTGCACTTGTCGCGCCAGGCGACGAATTCCTGGGCCAGCGGATCTTCCATCTTCACCGGGGTGTTGTTCAGGCTGAAGAAGCCCGGCAGCGCGTTGGCGTAGATGGTGGCGAAATCCGGCGAGGCGACCCAGGTCAGGAAGGTCTTGGCCGCATCGGCATTCTTCGAGGCCGCATTGAGGCCCATGCCGATGTCGGTGTGGTCAGAGATGTAGCAGGTGTCGCCGGCCTTCGGCACCGGCGGCGGGAACGCGCCCATCTTGAACTGCGCCTGGGTGTTGAACAGGCCGATTTCCCACGAGCCGGCCGGGTAGATGGCGGCGCGGCCGAGGGTGAACAGGTTCTGGCTGTCCGGATAGGTCTGCGCCTCAAAACCGTCGCCGAGATAGGGCTTCCACTTGGCAAGTTCGGCAAACGGCTCGACCCACTGCGGATCGGTCAGCTTCTGCTCGCCCTTGATCAGCGCCAGACGGCCTTCTTCGCCCTTCCAGTAGTTCGGGCCGATGTTCTGGTAGCCCATGGTCGCGGCTTCCCAGAGATCCTTGGTGCCCATCGCCATCGGGATGTAGGTGCCGTCGGCCTTGATCTTGTCGAGCGCGGCGTAGAACTCCTCATTGGTGGTCGGCACCTTGATGCCGAGCTGGTCGAAGGCGTCCTTGTTGTAGATGAAGCCGTGGATGACGGAAGCCATCGGCACGCAGAAGCTCGCCTTGCCGTCGTCGGTCTGCCAGGCGGCCTTGGCGACGTCAGAAAAATTCTCCATGCCGGGCAGCATCGAGATATCGGCAAGATTGCCCTTCTTGAACAGTTCCAGCGACTTGTCGAACGGGCGGCAGGTGATCAGGTCGCCGGCCGAGCCGGCGGCGAGCTTGGCGCCGAGCGCTGCGTCATATTCGGTCGGCGCCGACGGCGCGAACACCACCTTGATGCCCGGGTTCTTGGCCTCAAAAGCCGGGATCAGCTTGTCCTTCCAGATGGCAAGGTCGTCGCCGCGCCAGCTTTCGATATTGAGCGTTACGTCCTGGCCATAGGCCATTCCGGCCGAGCCGAGAATGCTGGTGCCGAGAAGCAGTGCCGTCAGTAGTCTGTTTGTCATGCTCAGTCTCCCTGTTGACCTTTTTCAGGTTCGGTTTTGAGAACAGAGGCTTGCCGCCCCATGCTCCCCTCGATCGCGGAAAGCGCCGGGCGCAGCTTGTGGCCGGTGCCTTCCAGTATCTTCTCGGCCGCATCGGCGCTGGCGGCGCCGGCGGCGAGCAGAATGGCGGTCTTGACGACGCCGCCGCTGTTCTCGAGCAGCTGCGCCGCATCGTCCCTGTCGCGTCCGCTGATGGCCGCGACGATGCGGGCGGCGCGGTCGCGCAGCTTGATGTTGTCGGCCATGAGATTGACCATGTAGCCGTCATGGACATGGCCCAGATGGATGGCGGCCAGCGTCGACAGCATGTTGAGCGCGATCTTCTGCGCGGTGCCGGCGCCCATGCGCGTCGAGCCGGCAATCAGCTCCGGCGACGTTTCGAGCAGGATGGCGATGTCGGCCAGCCGAAGCAGCGGCGCATCCTTGTTGTTGGCGATGGCGATGGTCGCCGCGCCGCGGCGCCTGGCGTCATCGAGCGCCCTGACCGCATAGGGCGTCGAGCCGCTGGCCGAGACCGCGATCAGGCAGTCGCCCTCGCCGATGCCGGCGCCAGCGACCGCTGCCGAGGCTTCGTCGGTGTCGTCCTCCGGCCCGCCGGCCAGTGTCTTGAAGGCATCGTCGCCACCGGCGATCAGGATGGCGATACGGTCGCGCTGAATGCCGAAGGTGCCCGGCAGTTCGAGCGCATCGGCCAGCGCCATCAGGCCCGAGCTGCCGGCCGCCGCGTAAGCGAGCTTGCCGCCGCTCTCCAGCCGGCTGGCGATGATCTCGGCGGCCTTGGCGATGGCAGGAATGGCGCCGCGCACCGCCTTGGCGGCCTCGATCTGCGCATTGGCCAAAGAGGAAAGGATGGCGTCCGGAGCCTGGATGTCCAGCCCCTCGGCATTCTGGTGAAGCGCTTCGGTGCGCGTTTCGGCCATCCGCTTTCCCTCCAATCCGCAAAACAATACCAAAAAAATACCACTTGTCCATACGCATTAGCGACTTCCCTGCCCTGAAATCGCCGTTCCGGCAAAAAGCATAGATTTTTCAATCGAATACGCCTTAATCTTTTTGAAACGGAAATTAATCCTTGGCTATTGGTATTTTATTGGTATTATTCGCCCGGAGGAGAAATCGTGTGAAACTCGTGCTTGGCATCGATGGCGGCGGCACCAGCTGCAGGGCGGCCCTTGCAACAGCGGACGGCACCGTCATTGGCCGCGCCAAGAGCGGTGCGGCCAACATCCGCACCGATCTCACCGGCGCCAGGGCCAACATCCTCGACGCGGCGCGGCAGGCGTTTGTCGCCGCCGGGCAGGATTCTGAGCTGATCCCACAGACGCCGGCCATTCTCGGCCTCGCCGGCGCCAATGTCGGCACCTACAGGAAGCAGCTCGAAGCCATCCTGCCGTTCAGCGTCAGCCGTGTCGAGACCGATGCCGAGATCGCGCTGGAAGGCGCGGTCGGTTCCGGTGACGGCGCCATGGCCATTCTCGGCACCGGCACCGCCTATATGGCGCGCAAGGCCGGCAAGTCGCGCGCCATCGGCGGCTGGGGATTCCAGGTCGGCGACCAGGGCAGCGGCGCCCGCATCGGCCGCGACCTGCTCGAACAGACGCTGCTCGCCTATGACGGCATCCGCCAGGGCTCGCCGCTGACGCAAGCCATGCTCGCCATCTTCCGCGACAATCCCGAGGATCTGGTCGAGTTCACCACCAACGCCAAACCCGGCGATTTTGGCGGCTTCGCGCCGAAGGTCTTCGACCATGCCGAAAAGGGCGACGCCGTCGCCAACTGGATCCTCGACAAGGCGGTCGCCGACGTCGAGGCAGCACTTGGCGTGCTCGATCTCGGCGACGACGATCCGCTCTGCCTGCTCGGCGGGCTGGCGCCGCTCTATGCACCACGCCTGTCGGCGCGCTACCGGGCGCTGCTGAAGCCGCCGCTCGACGACGCGCTGGGCGGCGCCGTGCAGATGGCAGTTCGGGTCTTCGCCAAAGCGGCGGAGGCGGCGCGATGAGCGAAGCCGCCGACCAGATCTTCGCCACGCTGAAACAGTCGGCGCAAAGCGGCGCACCGCTCTATCTGCAGCTCAGGAAGAGCATCGAGGACGCGGTCAATCGCGGCCTGATCGGGCCGGGCGACGCGCTGCCGTCCGAGCGCGACATCGCCAGCAAGGCCGACATTTCGCGGGTCACCGTGCGCAAGGCGGTGCAGGACCTGGTCAAGGGCGGCATCCTTGTCCAGCGTCACGGCTCCGGCACCTTCGTCGCGCCGCGGATGGAGCGCGTCGAGCAGTCGCTGTCGCGGCTGACGTCGTTCACCGAGGATATGGCGCGGCGCGGTATGGCGGTGCGTTCGGCCTGGCTCGACCGCGGCCTCTATGCGCCCTCGCCGGACGAGATGATGGTGCTCGGCCTGTCGTCCAACGAACTGGTGGCGCGGGTGGCACGCCTGCGCATCGCCAACGACACGCCGCTGGCGATCGAGCGCGCCGCACTGTCTGCCAGCGTGCTGCCCGACCCAGCGGCGATCGGTTCGTCGCTCTACGCGGCGCTTGAAACGACCGGCCATCGGCCAGTACGGGCGGTGCAGCGCATTTCCGCCGCCAATCTCGGCGACGACGACGCGCGCCTGCTCGAAGTGCCGCCTGGCATTGCCGGCCTGCACATCGAGCGTATTTCCTATCTGGCGAGCGGCAAGGTGATCGAATTCACCCGCTCGATCTACAGGGGCGACGCCTATGATTTCGTCGCCGAGCTCCGGCTCAGCGGGCCGGGTGAAGAGGGCCGGCCATGAGTGCGACAATTACCCATATGCGGCGCGAGATCGAGGAGATCCCGGAAGCCACCGCGCGCCTGCTCGACGGCTCGGCAGCGGTGCTGACCGAAGCCGGGCGCGGCATTCGCGAGCGCGATCCAAACTTCGTCGTCACCGTGGCGCGCGGCTCCTCCGACCATGCCGCCACCTTCATGAAGTATGCGGTGGAACTGACCGCCGGCCTTGCCGTAGCATCGGTCGGCCCGTCGATCGCTTCGATTTACGGCGCCAGGCTCAGGCTGGGCGGCTCGGCCTGCCTGGCGATCTCGCAGTCGGGCAAGAGCCCGGACATCGTCGCCATGGCGCAAGCCGCGAGAGCCGGCGGTTCGCTGACCGTCGCCATCACCAACACCGCCGATTCGCCGCTGGCGCGGGCCTGCGATTATGCGATCGACATCCTGGCCGGCCCGGAGCGCAGCGTCGCGGCGACGAAGACCTTCGTCAATTCAGCCGTCGCCGGCCTCGCCTTGATGGCGTACAGCACCGGCGACGACAAGTTGCTGGCGGCGCTCGCCCGTTTGCCGGAACATTTCCGCAAAGCGATCGGCTGCGACTGGATGGCGCTGGCCGGTGCGTTGGAGACGCAGAAGTCTCTGTTCATCCTCGGTCGTGGTCCGTCCGCGGCGATCGCCAATGAGGCGGCGCTGAAGTTCAAGGAAACCTGCGCCATGCACGCCGAGGCCTATAGTGCCGCCGAAGTCATGCATGGCCCGCTGGCGCTGGTCGGGCCTGATTTTCCGGTGCTGGCGCTCGCCGCCCGCGATGCTTCCGAGCCGTCGGTCGCAGAGGCCGCCGACAACCTGGCGGCCAAGGGCGCGGCCGTCTTCGTGACTTCGGACAAGGCGACAAGCGCTCAGCACCTGCCGCATGTCGCCACCGGCCATCCACTGACCGACCCGCTGGCGCTGATCGTATCCTTCTATGGCTTCGTCGAGGCCTTTGCCCGCCATCGCGGCCTCGATCCGGACACGCCGCCCAATCTTCGCAAGGTGACGGAAACCATATGAGCGACCGTTTTGCCCTGACTGGCGCCCGGATTTTTGACGGCGACCACTGGCACGACAACGCTGCCCTTGTCGTGCGAGACGGCCTCGTCGAGGCCATCATTTCGGCTGGCGCTGTTCCGTCCGGCGTCGAGCGTATCGAAACCGGCGGCGGCATGCTTGCACCGGGCTTTGTCGACCTGCAGGTCAATGGCGGCGGCGGCGCCATGCTCAACGACCACCCCGATGTCGCTTCGATCCAAACCATCTGCCGGGCGCACGCGCGCTTCGGCACAACGGCGCTGCTGCCGACGCTGATCACCGACACGCCTGAGATCACCGCGGCGGCGGTTGCCGCCGGGGCCGAGGCCGCACGGCAAAAGGTGCCGGGCTTTTTGGGCCTGCATTTAGAAGGCCCGCATCTGTCGATCGCCCGCAAGGGCGCGCATGACCCGGCGCTGATCCGGCCGATGTCAGATGCCGACCAAGCGATGCTGATTGCGGCGCGGAAAACCCTGCCGGTGCTGCTGACGACTGTAGCGCCGGAATCGGTGGAGCCGGCGAGGGTTTCGGCGCTGGTCGAGGCCGGCATCGTCGTCAGCCTCGGCCATTCCGACACCGGCTATGCCAAGGCGCGCGCGTTCATTGAGGCCGGCGCAACAATGGTCACCCATCTGTTCAACGCCATGAGCCAGATCGGCAACCGCGAGCCGGGTCTGGCGGGTGCCGCCATCGGTACCGGCACATTGTTTGCCGGCATCATCGCCGACGGCATCCATGTCGATCCCGCCACCATCGGCATCGCTTTGCGCGCCAAGCAGGGCCCGGCAAAAATTTTCCTGGTCACCGACGCCATGGCGACGATCAGCACCGAGATGACCTCGTTCACGCTGAACGGCCGCACCATCTACCGCAAGGACGGCAGCCTGCGGCTTGCCGACGGGACGCTGGCCGGCGCCGACCTCGACATGATCTCCGCCGTGCGCTTCGTCCACCGCGTCGTCGGACTGGACCTGTCAGAGGCGCTGCGCATGGCTTCGCTCTATCCGGCGCAGGCGATCGGCCAGTCGCACCGGCTCGGGCGCTTCGCCAACGGCACCGCCGCCGATATTGTTGCGCTGTCGGACGAATTGGAGGTGAGAAGCGTCTGGATGGAAGGCAACAGGGTTTTCGGGGCCGGTGTCGCAAGGGGCGTCTAGAGCGGTTCAGCTTTTGATAGAACCGCCGAACCGCTCTAAGTATTCGTTTTTACGCAATTCCGGACGGAAAACCGCTAGGCACTTTTCCTGGAATTGCTCCAAGATATCAGCCGATCGGCCCGCAGCCTGAAGCGGGTGGATTGCTCATATGTCCCTCTTGTCCTCAATCCCCTGGGCAGGCGCCGGAAGCCGCGGCGCGGCCGGTCTCGCCGGTTTCGGCAGCAGGCGGCGCACGGCGGGCGCGGCCGCCACATCGTTCCTGGCAGCGAACAGCTCGTGGTTCTTCTCGATGTCGTCGAGCTTGTAGCGATAATTGACCATCAGGCCATGCGCCTGACGCAAGGCGCGGGGCGACAGATCGCCGAAAAGGTCGATGCGCTCCAGCCGCGCGCCATTGCCGAGATGGAACCGGGCGACCGGATCGATGACCTTGCCGAAGCCGGTGCGGGCTTCGAGGAAATACTGTGCCGCAAGCGGCAGCAGCGCCGGGCCCACGCGGTCGCGAACGGCAGCATCCGCAGGCCAGCGCTCGTCAGCGACAAGGTCTAACACTTCGGCGGCGGTGGGGATGGTTTCGGCCTGCTCGGCCAGCCAGCGGGCAAAGCCCGGCACTGGGGACAAAGTGACGAAATCGGTCAGGCCGGGAAGGTCGCGGCGCAGATCCTCGACCACCTGCTTGATCAGAAAATTGCCAAACGAGATGCCGCGCAAGCCCTCCTGGCAGTTGGAGATGGAATAGAACACCGCCGTCGTAGCCTGCCGTGGCGGCACCGGCGGCCGCTCGTCGGCGAGCAGCTCGGCGATCGTCGTCGGCATCGCCCGGGTCAGCGCGACCTCGACGAAGATCAGCGGCTCGTCGCCGAGCTGCGGATGAAAGAACGCATAGCAGAGCCGGTCGGCGGGCTCGATCCGGCGGCGTAGATCGTCCCAGGTGTGGATGGCATGCACCGCCTCGTAGCGGATGATTTTTTCCAGGATGTTGGCCGGCGTCGACCAGTCGATCCGTCGCAGCACCAGGAAGCCGCGGTTGAACCATGACGACAGGAGGTGCGTGAAGTCGGCATCGACGATGGCGAGATCGGGCGATGTTGGCAGCCGGGCAAGCAGATCCTCGCGCATGCGCACCAGCGTCTCGATGCCGCCGGGCGCCAGGTTCAGGCGGCGCAGCAGCTCCTGCCTGGCCGGCTCGGCGGCGTCGTGCAGGGCAAGCGCCGAGCGATCGTCGGGCGCGGCGCGATAGGCATCCACCGCAGCGGCAAGCCTGGCGTGATCGGTGCCGAAACGATCGCGCAGCACATGCAGGAAAGCCAGCCTGCCGTCGGCGCCGAGGGTGCGCCAGCGCTCGAGGATTTCTCTTGCATAGGCGACGCCCGATGCCTCGCCCTGGCTGGAAAGCAGACGGACGCACAGACGCGCCAGGCTGTCGGCCGAAACCGGCTCGTCGCCGCGCACGAGGTTCAGCATCATCCGGCCGCGGTCGGCGATGGTGTTCAGCAGGTCAGCGAAGAAAGGGCTGCGGTTCATCGATCCGACCGTCGAAGAGGAGCCTGCGGGAGGGTCCGGAGAGGCATGGGGGTGAGACAGAGAATATGGATGCAGTTTTAGATATACCCAATAACAATTGTCAAAATGGACAAAGACATTTTGGCCGGGGGACCGCATGTCATGAGCACAAGCGCACCGGCGTCGGCCAACGAATTCCTGACCGGCTGAAGAGACGCCGCGTTCTGGTAACGACGCCGGCAGCCTCAGCCGGCCGCCCGGTCGGCCGCTGTCCTGATCGCCTCGATGTTCGCCCGATAGGCTTCGACGCTGACGCCCTTGAAGATGGCTGCACCGGCGACCAGCACGCTGGCGCCGGCGGCGGTGACCAGGGGCGCAGTTTGCGGCGAGATGCCGCCGTCGATCTCGATCCGGATCGGCCGATTGCCGATCAGCGCCTTCACCCGCTTCACCTTGTCGACGATTTCCGGGATGAAGGTCTGGCCGCCAAAACCCGGATTGACGGTCATGATCAGGATCAGATCGAGCCGGTCGAGCACATATTCGATCGCTGTTTCCGGCGTCGCCGGATTGAGCGATACGCCGGCCTTCTTGCCGAGGTCCCTGATCGTCTGCAGCGAACGGTCGAGATGCGGCCCGGCCTCGGCATGCACCGTAATGCCGTCGCAGCCGGCTTCGGCGAAAGCCGCCAGATAGGGGTCGGCCGGCGCGATCATCAGGTGGCAGTCGAAGAAAGCCTTGGTGCGGTTGCGAATCGCCTTGATCACCGGCGGACCGAAGGTGATGTTGGGCACATAATGGCCGTCCATGACGTCGAGATGGATCCAGTCGGCGCCGGCCGCCGCCACCGCCTCGACCTCGTCGCCCAGCTTCGCAAAATCCGACGCCAGCACCGATGGCGCGATAAGGGTCTTTTGAGCCATGTCCCCTTTCCGTTCCTAAGCCCGCTTCCGGCCTACCGCATCGGCCCGAAAATGGCCAGTCGTCGTGGCGCCAGAATGACCTTGCTGCCTAGGTGTCTGTCGCGAACGGACGCGGAAAGGTTCATGGAAGCGCTGGGCGGCCTGGGCTCACCGTGCCATGGCCGGAGAACAACCGGCCGGCCCGAGAAAAGGATGTTGGACGCCTTGCGCAGAATGCTTGCGCGCCGCGCAGCCTGTTCTTATATACGCGCCAAGCCGTTCGGCGCCGGAATGCCGGTTGCCGAAGCGGAATTTCTTGTGAACAGGGGCTTTCGTCGGAACGCCTGTACGGGTCCTGAGAGCCTGCTTAGCGGAGAGATTAGAAAAATGGCAAAAGTAATCGGTATCGATCTGGGGACCACCAACTCCTGCGTCGCCATCATGGACGGCAAGGAATCGAAGGTCATCGAGAATGCGGAAGGCGCGCGCACGACTCCTTCCATCGTCGCCATCAACAGCGACGGCGAGCGCCTCGTCGGCCAGCCGGCCAAGCGCCAGGCGGTCACCAATCCTGAAAACACCATCTTCGCGGTCAAGCGCCTGATCGGCCGCCGCTATGACGATCCGGTTACGGAAAAGGACAAGAAGCTTGTCCCCTACAAGATCGTCAAGGGCGACAATGGCGACGCCTGGGTCGAGGCCGGCGGCAAGAAGCAGTCGCCCAGCCAGATCTCGGCAATGATCCTGCAGAAGATGAAGGAAACGGCGGAAGCCTATCTCGGCGAGAAGGTCGAGAAGGCGGTCATCACCGTTCCGGCCTATTTCAACGACGCCCAGCGCCAGGCCACCAAGGATGCCGGCAAGATCGCCGGCCTTGAAGTGCTGCGCATCATCAACGAGCCGACCGCGGCCGCACTTGCCTACGGCCTCGACAAGAAGGAAGGCAAGACCATTGCCGTCTATGACCTTGGCGGCGGCACGTTCGACATTTCGGTGCTCGAAATCGGCGATGGCGTCTTCGAGGTGAAGTCGACCAATGGCGACACCTTCCTCGGCGGCGAGGATTTCGACATGCGTCTGGTCGAATATCTGGCGGCCGAGTTCAAGAAGGAACAGGGCATCGACCTGCGCAGCGACAAGCTCGCGCTTCAGCGCCTCAAGGAAGCGGCCGAAAAGGCCAAGATCGAGCTGTCGTCGACGACGCAGACCGAGATCAACCTGCCCTTTATCACCGCCGATGCCACCGGCCCCAAGCACCTGACGCTGAAGCTGACGCGGGCGAAGTTCGAGAGCCTGGTCGAGGATCTCGTCCAGCGCACGATCGAACCCTGCAAGGCGGCGCTCAAGGATGCCGGCCTGAAGGCCGGCGAAATCGACGAGGTCGTCCTGGTCGGCGGCATGACCCGCATGCCCAAGATCCAGGAGATCGTGAAGCAGTTCTTCGGCAAGGAGCCGCACAAGGGCGTCAATCCGGATGAGGTCGTCGCATTGGGCGCCGCCATCCAGGCCGGCGTGCTGCAGGGCGACGTTAAGGACGTGCTGTTGCTTGACGTGACGCCGCTGTCGCTTGGCATCGAGACGCTGGGTGGCGTGTTCACGCGACTGATCGAGCGCAACACGACGATCCCGACCAAGAAGAGCCAGGTGTTCTCGACTGCCGAGGATTCACAATCAGCGGTGACCATCCGCGTCTTCCAGGGCGAGCGTGAAATGGCCGCCGACAACAAGGCGCTCGGCCAGTTCGACCTGGTCGGCATTCCGCCGGCGCCGCGTGGGGTGCCGCAGATCGAGGTCACTTTCGACATCGACGCCAACGGCATCGTCAACGTCTCGGCCAAGGACAAGGGCACCGGCAAGGAGCACCAGATCCGCATTCAGGCGTCTGGCGGCCTTTCGGACGCCGACATCGAGAAGATGGTGAAGGACGCCGAAGCCAATGCCGAGGCCGACAAGAAGCGGCGCGCGTTGGTCGAGGCCCGCAACCAGGCCGAGGCGCTGGTGCATTCCTCGGAGAAGTCGCTGAAGGAATATGGCGAGAAGGTTTCCGAGGCCGACCGCACGGCGATCGCCGATGCGATCACCGCGCTGAAGACCGCTGCCGAAGGCGACGACGTGGCCGAGATCGAAGCCAAGACGCAGGCGCTCGCCGAAACCTCGATGAAACTCGGCCAGGCCATGTACGAGGCTTCGCAGAAGGAAGCCGCGGAAGCTGACGCCAAGGCGGACGCCGCCAAGGACAGCGACGTGGTCGATGCCGACTTCGAGGAAATCAACGAGGACGACGACAAGAAGAAGTCGGCCTGAGCGGCCTGACGGCAGGGTTTAGGTGCATGACCCCGAAATCGGAATCGATTTTCGGAAAGGATCATGCGCAAAAATCAAGTGCTACAGCGTCCTTTGCGCGTCCAACAGGACGCGCGGCGCTGTAGTAAGCCCGGCGCAAAGCCGGGCTTTTTTGCAACTCTGGCCGAAAAAGTGCGCGCCTGATCGAAAAAGTGCGGGCAAGCCCGTGTCAACACTGGCATCCCGGCTCCATCGCACCTAAATCGGAACAGCGTGCCGGCGAACGACGCAAAGTGCTTCAAGACGTTGAATATCCGGACTGCGGGAAAAGATGAAAGCTGATTTCTACGAAACGCTGGGCGTGCAAAAGGGAGCCGACGAGAAGGAGCTCAAGAGCGCTTTCCGCAAGCTGGCCATGCAGTTCCACCCCGATCGCAATCCCGGCGATCATGCCTGCGAGCACAAGTTCAAGGAAATCAACGAAGCCTACGAGACGTTGAAGGATCCGCAGAAGCGCGCGGCCTACGACCGTTTCGGCCACGCCGCCTTCGAACAGGGCGGCATGAACGGCGGCGCACACGGCTTCGGCGCCGGCGGGTTCGCCGACATCTTCGAGGATATTTTCGGCGACATGATGGGCGGGCGCCAGCGCCGCTCGTCAGGCGGACGCGAGCGCGGTGCCGACCTGCGCTACAATATGGAAATCACGCTGGAGGAGGCGTTTACCGGCAAGACGGCGCAGATCCACGTGCCGGCCTCGATTTCCTGCATGGAATGCTCCGGCAGCGGCGCCAAGCCCGGCACCCAGCCCGTCACCTGCTCGATGTGCAACGGCCACGGCAAGGTGCGCGCCACGCAAGGCTTCTTCTCGATCGAGCGCACCTGCCCGCAATGCCAGGGTCGTGGCCAGACCATCAAGGAGCCGTGCCCGAAATGCGCCGGCCAGGGCCGCGTCACCGAGGAGCGCTCGCTGTCGGTCAACATCCCGGCCGGCATTGAGGACGGCACCCGCATCCGCCTTGCCAATGAGGGCGAGGCCGGCCTGCGCGGCGGCCCGTCGGGCGATCTTTATATTTTCCTGGCGGTCAAGCCGCATGAATTCTTCCAGCGCGACGGCGCCGATCTCTACTGCAAGGTGCCGATCTCAATGACGACGGCTGCCCTTGGCGGTTCCTTCGAGGTGACGACGCTTGACGGCACCCAGACGAAGGTCAAGGTGCCGGAAGGCACCCAGAACGGCCGCCAGTTCCGCCTCAAGGGCAAGGGCATGCCGGTGCTGCGCCAGCACAATGTCGGCGATCTCTACATCCAGACCGCGGTCGAGACGCCGCAGAGCCTATCCCGCCGCCAGCGCGAGCTGCTGGAGGAGTTCGAGCAGCTTTCCTCGAAGGATAATTCGCCGCAGTCGAGCGGCTTTTTCGCCCGCATGAAGGACTTTTTCGAGACCTTCGGCGAGCGCTGATGGCGACTCTCGCCAATCGGGTGTAGATTACAATCGAGCGGAAGCTCCCCTAGCGTCATCAACAGCTTATACCGGCGTCCGCCTTGTCTTGAAGCCCGTAGCTGCTAAGTAGCCACTCGGGGGACCGTTCAGGAGAACTTGCATGGCACATGGTCCCGGACTGCGAAAGGCGCTGGCAGAGAAGTTCGACGACGAACTGAAGTTCTTCAAGGGCTGGATCGACAAGCCGAAGGCGGTCGGTTCGATCGTGCCGACCAGTTCCATCACGGCCCGCAAGATGGCGTCCGTCGTCAACCCGAACTCGGGCCTGCCGGTGCTCGAAGTCGGGCCCGGCACCGGCGTCATCACCCGAGCCATCCTCGCCCAGGGCGTAAAGCCTGAAAATCTCTACGCAGTCGAATACTCCCCCGATTTCGTGCGCCATCTGCGCCAGCTCTATCCCGGCGTCAACGTCATCGAGGGCGACGCCTTCAATCTCGATGCGACGCTCGGCGACAAGAGCGGCCTGACCTTCGATTCGGTCATCTCCGGCGTGCCATTGCTCAATTTCCCGGTCGCCCAGCGCGTCGCCTATGTCGAAAGCCTTCTCGACCGCATGCCGACAGGCCGCCCCATCGTGCAGCTGACCTACGGCCCGCTGTCGCCGATCCCGCCCGGCCGCGGCGACTACACGGTCGAGCATTTCCATTTCGTCATCCGCAACATCCCGCCAACGCAGCTGTGGATCTACCGGCGCGGGGCGTATTAGGGTGTGCCGATTTTCAGGTGAGGCCAGCCTGACCTGAATCTCATCACACCCTCACGCAAGTGCCCCCCGAGATGGCTTTTCGATTTTTGGGCCGGTGCGTTGATTTGGCCGATCCTTGGCTGTACCTGTCCGGGAACATGGGGGGCCGATGGCAGTGATCCCGAAAATTCTCGTCTTCGCGGGTTCGATTCGCTCTGGCGCCTACAGCGGCAGGACCGCCGATGTAGCGCAGAAGGAACTCGCCATGCAGGGCGCCGAGGTGACCCGCATCTCGCTTGCCGACTATCCGCTGCCGATCTTCGACGAGGATCTGGAAAAGGAGGAAGGCATTCCCGAGAACGCCATCAAGCTTGCCCGGCAAATCGCGGTCCATGACGGGCTTCTGATCGCGACGCCCGAATATAACGGCTCGATCCCGCCGCTGCTCAAGAATACCATCGATTGGGTGAGCCGGGTGCGCACGGATGGCGGGCGGTCGTTCAGACCGTTCACCGGCAAGCCCGCCGGCCTTTGTTCGTCTTCCAAAGGACATTTCGCCGGGGTACGCTGCATCAACCATCTGCGCGCCGTGCTGGTGCGCTGCCAGATGGAGGTGGTGACGCCGGAGTGCTTGGTGCCGGAGGGCGGCAACGCGTTCGACGCGGACGGGAATTTCAGGGACGAGCGACTGCACAGATCGATGGAGCACCTATGCCGCACGCTGATCGAAACCTCGCGCCTGCTGTCGACGCGGATCGAGGCGTGATCCGGGAGCGCGCCAGCACCATGCAAGGCAGGCTGATCGTCGGCCTCGACGTGCCGACGCTGAACGACGCCGAGAAGGTGGTGCGCGAGCTCGACGGGGTCGTCTCCTTCTACAAGATCGGCTATCAGCTCGCCTTCGCTGGCGGGATTGACTTCGCCCGCGAGCTCGCCAGCGGCGGCACCAGGATCTTCCTCGATATGAAGCTGCTCGACATCGACAACACGGTGGCCAAGGGCGTCGAGGCCATTGCCAGGATGGGCATGACCATGCTGACGCTGCACGCCTATCCGAAGACGATGAAGGCAGCGGTCGAGGCCGCCAGGGGCAGCGATCTCTGCCTGCTTGGCGTCACCGTGCTGACCTCGATGGACGAGCAGGACGTGATCGACGCCGGCTATGAGCATGACCCGCATACGCTGGTGCTGAGGCGCTCCGAGCAGGCGCTGCATGCCGGCATGGGGGGCATCGTCTGCTCGGCCGAGGAAGCAGAAGCGGTGCGCCGGATCGTCGGCCCCAACATGGCCGTCGTCACGCCGGGGATACGGCCCAAGGGCAGCGACCATGGCGACCAGAAACGCGTGGTCACACCGGCGCAAGCGATCCGCAACGGCTCAAGCCATCTCGTCGTCGGCCGGCCGATCGTCGGCGCCGCCGACAGGCGAGCGGTCGCGGAAGCCATTCTTGACGAAATGCGCTCGGCCTAAAGCGCGTCGCGTTGACCGGCCTCATGCGACGCGCTTTAGGTTGTTGTTTCATGCATGTCGTTATCGCAAAACCGCTGCACACTTTTGCGCGACATGCAGTAGGGACCGATTCCGAAACTCTACTCCGGCGGCCGTCTGGCGGCGTTTTCTCCGCTTCCGGTGCTCACGTACTTTAAGTACGCTCCGCTCCGGTTCTCGAAAACACCCCCAGCAATCTCGCCGGAGCGACTTTCAAAATTGGTCCGCACGGCCAAAACAGGAGAAGAAGCATGCCCAAGGGATATTGGATTGCCCGCGTCGATGTGCGCGATGCGGAAGGTTACAAGGACTATGTCGCAGCCGCCAAGCTTGCCTTCGACCGTTTCGATGTAAAATTCCTGGCACGCGGCGGCGCACATGAAAAAGTCGAGGGGCCCGGTCGTGACCGCAACGTCATCATCGAGTTTCCGTCGTTGGCTGCGGCCCATGATTGCTATCACTCGCCGGAGTATCAGCGGGCGGTCGCGATCCGCCAGAAAGTAGCCGACGGCGAGATCGTGCTGGTCGAGGGGCTTTAGCTCAGCGGCAACCGCTGTGTCGGTCAGACCGCATGCAGGATATAAAGCTTGCGCGTTTTCTCATGGATGGTCCATTCGCCCTCCCAGCCAAGCGGCAGGACGAGCAATTCGCCGGGTCCGACATTTTTGGCTGCGCCACCAGGACCGTGCAGCGTCACGCGGCCGGACACGAGGTGGCAAACCTCGGAATTCGTGTCACGGCGCGCGGTGAACCGGCCTCGCGAACATTCCCAGACACCGACTTCGATCTTGCCATCCTCCGACGTCCAAAGCGTGTTGGCTGCTTCCAGCTGATCGCCTTCCAGCGAGGTGGGTTTCGGCTGGGGCTCACCGAGGTCGATGTGCGCCAGGTGGGCGAAAGTCTTGAAGTCGATCATTGCTAAATCCTCGAAGTGATGCGGTTCAGTGCCCGGTGATGCGATCGGCCAGGGCGGCCAGCCGCGACGTGCGCGGCAGCCCCTTTGCTTCCCGCTCGTCGGCAATTCGATAGAGCTGATACATCGAATGGACGCCAAGCCAGCGCAGCGGCTCTGGCTCCCACTTGCGCACGGTTCGATTGACCCAGGGAAGCCGCGTCAGCTCGGTGTCGTTGCCCAGCAGCAGATCGCGCAGAGTGCGCCCCGAAAGGTTCGAGGTGGAAACGCCGAGACCGACATAGCCGCCGGCCCAACCTATTCCGGTCTGCCTGTCAAAGCCCACCGTCGTGCACCAGTCGCGCGGCACGCCCAGCGTTCCACACCACGCGTGGTCGAGCTTGAGTCCCTTGGTCTGCGGCAGAAGCGTCGTCAGGATTTTGTGCAGCTTGTCGATCGTCGCCTGCTGGGTGACGCCTCGAACGTCGGTCTTCGAGCCGAACCGATAGGGCACCCCGCGTCCGCCCATGGCAATGCGTCCTTCCCGGGTGCGCTGGGCATAACAGTAAGTGTGCGCGGCGTCGCCGAGCACCTCGTAGCCATCCCAGCCGATTTCGCTCCACAGCTTTTCGGACAACGGCTCGGTGACCACGATGGCGCTGTTGAGCGCCAACCACAGTCTTTCGTGGCCGGCGATTCCCGCGGTAAAACCCTCGGTCGCCCGCACGATCTTTTCGGCTCGCACCACGCCCCGGTTGGTTGCGACCTTGCCTTTTTCGATCGACAGCACCGTCGTCTTTTCATAGATCGGGACACCGAGGCGCTCCACTGCCCTGGCGAGCCCCTGCACCAGCTTTGCGGGCTGAACCCGCGCAACTTTCTTGATGACGAAGGCGCCGCGCGCGTTGTGCACCGCTATGCGCCGGCGCATCTCGGCTGCATCGATATACCCCACACGTTCGTCGGTCAGTTCCCAGGATCTGGCATGGGCATACATCGCCTTGGCACGCTGCTCCTGCGCCTCGTTGGTTGCGACCAGCAGTTCATCGGTACGGCGAATGTCGGCGTCGATGCCTTCGGTTTCCGCAACCGATATGACCTCGTTCACCGTACCCGTCATTGCCGCTTGCATGGCGATGACTCCAGCGCGCGAGGCTGCCTTCTCATATTTTTCGCGTGACCATGAGAACCCGCCGGACAGCCAGCCGCCATTGCGCCCCGAAGCACCGAAGCCGGCGAACTCCTTCTCGACGATGACAATGTTGAGGTGGGGCGCTGCCTGCTTCAGATAATAGGCGGTCCAAAGGCCGGTGTAGCCGGCTCCGACGATGCAGACGTCGGCCACGATATCGCCCTGCAGCGGCGGCCGATGGCCGGGCACGCCACCGATGTCGGCATACCAGAATGAAACGTCGCCGTTCTTCTTCACGTCCATTGTCGAGATTTTCCCAGATAGGATTCAGGTCAGCGTGAAATCGGCGTTTTCGTCGTCCGCCAACAGCTTCACGTCGCTGCCCGCGAATACGAGATCAACCTCGTCGCCGATGGCGAAGGTCTCGGCGTCCAGCGTCGAGCGCACGATGGCCTTGGAGGTGTCGGCCAGCACGACCTCGTATTTGGAGCCCGATCCGAGATAGATGGCTTCACCGATGCGCCCGGGCAGGGTGTTTCGATCTTGTCCGCCCTTCCCCCGCCTGGCGAGGCTCAGCTTCTCCGGCCGCAGCAGCATCACGGGTTTAGCGCCGTCGCCAAGGCGTTTTGCGGCAGCCACTTTCCGTCCGGCTACGTCGATGGCGGTCTCGTTCCCGGAGGTGGAGGCTGCGCCACGCAGTATCGTCGAGTCGCCGACGAATTTTCCGACGAACAAGGTCTCGGGCTCGTCGTAGAGCTGGCGGCCGGTGCCGATCTGCTCGATGCGTCCCTGGTTGAACACGGCGATGCGGTCCGAGAGCACCAGGGCCTCCTCCTGGTCGTGCGTAACGTAAACGAAGGTGGTGCCCAGTTCCCGGTGGATCCGTTTGATCTCGAGCTGCAGCCATTCACGCAGCTTCTTGTCGAGTGCGCCGAGGGGCTCGTCCATCAGGAGCAGCGGCGGGTCGAATACGATGGCACGCGCCAGCGCGACGCGCTGCTGCTGCCCGCCGGAGAGCTCGCTGGGGAAGCGGTGGCCGAAATCCGCCATCTTCACCATGTCCAGCGCCTTGCGCACCCGGCCCTCGCGATCGGGATTGGCGATGCCGCGCAGGGTCAGCGGATAGGCGACGTTCCTGCTCACCGTCATGTGCGGGAACAGCGCGTAGTGCTGGAAGACCAAGCCGATGTTGCGTTTATGCGCCGGTACGCCAATGACGCTCTTGCCGCCGACATCAAGCGAACCCGAACTGACCTCAGTGAAGCCGGCGATGACGTTGAGCGTGGTCGTCTTGCCCGAGCCGCTGGGTCCGAGCAGCGTCATGAACTCCCCCGGCTCGATGTGCAGCGAGACCTTATCGAGAGCGATGAAGCTGCCATAGTGTTTGCTGACGGATTTGAGATCGATGGCTGCGCCGCGGGTCGATGGAGAGGCCATGTCAACGTTTTCCCTGTCTCGAACCGATCAGCAGCCCCGCCCCTATCACCAGCGACGTCGTGATGAAGAGCAGCGTGCCCACCGCCGCAACGGTGGGGTCGGCATCCCGGGTAATGCTCGAGAATATCTGGACCGGCAGTGTCTTCAAATACGGGCTGGTGATGAACAGCGCGACGATGATCTCGTCGAACGAGGTTACGAAGGCAAACAGCAGGCCCGACAGGATGCCCGGCGCGATCAGCGGCAACGTCACCGTCCTGAACGCCGTCAGCCGGGTCGCGCCGAGGCTGGCCGCAGCAGTCTCCAGCCGTTTGTCGAAGACTTCCAGGCTGGCGGAGACGGCGATGATGACGAAAGGAACGGCGAGCATCGTGTGGGCCAGCACGAAGCCGGCCATGGTGCCGACCAACCGCGTATCGAGATAGACGGCGTAGATTCCGACGGCGAGCACCACCCCCGGCACGACCATTGGCGTGATCAGCAGCGCGCGCAGCACGCCGCTGACGCGGCTTTTCATGCGATCGAGGCCGAATGCCGCCAGCGTGCCGATGACGGTGGCGAACAGCGCCGTGACGACGGCAACCTTGAGCGAGCCGACCAGGCTCGCCGACCATTCGGGATTGGTGAAAAAGTTCTGGTACCACTGCCAGGAAAAGCCGGATGGCGGAAAGGCCAGCGACTTCTTGTCGTTGAACGACATCGGCACGACGACGATTGTCGGTGCGACCAGCCAGACCGCGACCAGCAGGCAGTACAGACCGAGCAGGATTCGACCGGGCTGTTTCATCAGCGCCTCGAGCCCGTCTTGTGCGGTTGACGCGACAGCGGTGCTGCGAGCGCGAGCAGGACGAAGGTCGCGATCAACAGCACCACACCCATCGCACCGCCGCGACCCCAGTTGAGCAGGCTGAGCACCTGGTTCTGGATCAAGGTCGAGAGCATGGTCGACCGCGGACCACCGAGCAGCGCCGGGGTGATGTAGAATCCGAGCGCAAGAATGAACACGATGATGGCGCCCGCGTAGACGCCCGGAAGCGAGAGCGGCAGATAGACCTGGGCAAAGGCGCGCGCCGGGCTCGCGCCGAGGCTCCGTGCCGCCTGCATGAGCCGCAGGTCGATCGTCTTCATCACCGAATAGAGCGGCAGGATCATGAACGGCAACAGCACCTGCGCCATGCCGATCACCACGCCTGTCTGCGTCCGGATCAGCTTGACCGGGCTCAGGCCGACTGCCCGGATGACGGAGTTGATCACGCCGGAATCCTGCAGCAGGATGACCCATGCCAAGGTGCGCACCACGCCGCTCACCCAGAACGGCACCAGCACGCACAGGATGAGGACGAGCCGCATCTTGGGTCCAACCGCGGTCATCACATAGGCATAGGGATAGCCGGCAATGAGACATACCAACGTCACCCAGGCGGAGATCGCGAAGGTCCGCTGAAGCACGGTCAGGTTGACCGGCGTGCCGAAGAACCAGGCATAGTTCTGCCATCCCCATTGCGGCTCGGAAAAGCTGCGCAAGGTGACGATGGCGAGCGGCAGACCAAGGCAGATGACGAGCAGCAGCAGCGCCGGCGCGACAAGCCAAAAAGCTTGTCCACGAAACCAGCGCCGCCGGTCGTCTGCGGCGACAGCCGAAACAGTGTTCCGGCTGTCGATTGCTCTCGTTGCCACGGTAGCGAACCTAGTTGCCCGCCATCAAGGCGTTCCACTTTTCGTTCGCCACCTCGAAGTTCTCCACCCAGAACTTGATGTTCTGCTGGTAGCCAAGCTTCAGCTTGTCCGGCGTGTTGGTCATGAACGCCGCGGTGACCTCGTCCACTTCGGGCTTCGCGTCCTTGTGGATAGGGGTATACGAGGTGGTTTTTGCAAGCGTCTCCTGCGCGCTCTTGCCGACATAGGCGTTGATCAGCGCATGCGCCGCGTCGGGATCCTTGACGCCCATCGGAACGGTCATCTGGTCCATCACAACCAGCCAGTCCTGCCACGCCGGCGTGTACTTCGCGCCGTTCTTGACCGCGGTCATGGCACGTCCGGTCCACATCGCGATCATGTCGGCTTCGCCGGATTCGGCGAGCTGTTGGGAATCGGCGCCGGTCTTCCAGAAGATCGTGTCCGGACCGAGCGACTTCAGCTTCTCCATCGCCTTGTCGATATCGGCAACCGTCATGTTTTCGACCGACCCACCGGCTGCGAGCAGCGCCTGCTCGATCATTCCGCCGGACAGATCGCCGCTGCCGTCCAACGCGCGCGATCCTGGGAACTTCTCGATGTCGAAGAAATCCCTCCAGCTCTTGGGCGGGTTATCCTTGTATTTTTCGGTGTTGTACATCAGCACCACGCCATAGTTCATGGCCGGCACACTGCATTCGCTGATCTGGCCCTCCGGAATGTTGGACGTATCGATCTTCGAGAAGTCCAGCTTCTGGAACAGCTTGCCGCAATAGACGTAGGGCGGGAAATCGCCGGTATCGACAACGTCCCAGGTGACATTGCCGGACTCGACCTGCGCCTTCAGTTTCGAGATTTCAGTTGGCCCGTCGCTGAGCAGCGTCACGCCGGATTTGTCGACGAACTCTTTCAGCGCGGCGATCTGACCATCCTGGTAAATGCCTCCATACGAGACGAAGGTAAGCGTCTTGCCCTTCAGCGAGCCCTCGGCCACCTCGCCTGCCACGGGCTTGCTCTGCGCAAGCGCTGCGGTCGTGATCATCAGCAGCCCGAGTGCGGCCACCTGTCCGATCTTGGTCTTCATAGTTTTATCTCCCATTTATTTGCACCCGCATTAGTTCGGTTCGCCCGGCTGCGAGCCTTGTCCGGGCGTGTATCGATTGAGTTCCGCCGCGCCGCTGGTCGGGGGCGCGATGATCCAGAGCACCTGCGCCGGCGTCTCGCCGATGTTTGCGGTGCGATGCGGCGTCGAGGTTGCGTATTCGATGCTGTCGCCCTCGTTCATGACGAAACACTCGCCTGCCAGCGTCAACTCGACCGTCCCCTTCAGGACGACGAACATCTCGTGCTTGCCGCCATGCGTGTAAGCGTCGTCGCCGGTCGAGCCGCCGACGTCGAACTCCCCCGAATAAACCTCGAATTCATGGATCGGCCGCCGCGACAGTAGCGTCTTCCGGCAACCGTGGCTGATCGGCAGCAAGGGGCGTTCGGCTCTGGTAAGCACCTTGTGGAACCCGCCCTCGGTCTGCTCGAACAGGTCGTTGATGCCGAGATCCAACGCAGCCGCGATCCGCATCAGAGTGCTGGCGCTGGCTCCGCTCAGGTTGCGCTCGAGCTGGCTGATGAAGCTCGCCGTCGTGCCGACCATGTCGGCCAGCTGGCGAAGCGAAATGCGCCGGGCTGTGCGAATGGCCTTGATCCGGCCGCCGACATGCTTCGCCTTTTCTGCTTCCGGCGCTGCCAGCGCCGTCATCGCGGGGGATGTCGCAGGGTCGACTTTCACCGATTGCCTCCTCACTTAACACCTTATTAAGTGAGATGTCGGAACGCAAGCCTTTTGTCGAGAAACGATCCTGGGCCGCCGGTCAGCTGCGACGCGGGCGCTGCTCATCTTGCTGGCGGACTTGGCTCTCTGGGCAGCTTCGCGCAGGGTTTCTGCTCAGGACGCGGCCAATCGGCTAAAACGGCTCGCGGCGGTCTCGGCCATAGCATCGGCGAGTCCCATCTCCCATTGCGTACGGCAATAGGCGCGGAAATCGAAGCAGGGCAGGCCGGGGCAAACCTCGAATTCGATGAGATGGACGCTGTCGTCGGCTTCGACCCGAAAATCGATGGAAAACACATCCCGCAGGCCAAGCCCGGCGATCAGGTTTTGCGCGATCCGTCGGATCCTTGCATCGGCACGCGGCTGGCTGGCGGCAACCGGCAGCAGCACCGGCTCGGCATAGGTTCCCGCCGCCCTGGCAGCCTCGCCGGTGTCGCCGTAGAGCGCCAGGCTGTCTTCCATGGTCTGGAAATCACTTCCCGAATCGACAATGACGATGCCGAGCGCTTCGACGCCGGTGTCCGGCTTTAGACCGAGAAAACTGGCGCGCGCATTCCGCCCGGTGACGTAGGGCTGCACGACGACATCGTCGCGATAGTCAGCGAAGACGCGCCGGCTAAGCTCAAGCGCGTGGCCGAGATCTCTGCTGCGCGAATCCGGCCAGATGCCGATCTTGGCGCCGAGCCGGTTCGGTTTGACAAACCAGCCGGCTGGCGAAGCCGGTGGCTCGACCAGCCAGCGGCCGTCGCGGGCCAAACCGGATTGCGGCACCGGCAGGCCGAGTGCGCCGAGCACGGCGCCGGAGCGGAACTTGTCCTGGCAGAGCGCAAACAGCGCATCATCGGCGCCGAGCAGCTTCAGGCCGTTCAGCCTTGCCAGCGCCGGCGCTGCACCGCCGCGGAAATAGGCGATGCCGTCGGTCAGCGTCCACACCAGCGTCGTCTTCGGATCCTCACCGGCAAGCACATTTGCGGCATCGTCGAGCGCCACCGGCGCGAAGGACAGGCCGCGCGTCTGGCAGGCTGCGGCCAGCGCGTCGAACTCAGGGGCGATGTCGGTCGATTGCGCCAGATAGGAGGCGATTTCGGCGGCGCGCCCCGCCACGTGGCCATCGGCGACCAGCCGCTCGAAACAGGCCTTTTCCGGCTCGTAGACAAGGATCAGCTTCGGCCTGCGGCTTGACATCGATGTGAATGGGTCCTGGCAGCGCGATTGGCCTACCATCGCACGGCTGATGTATCGGGCTTTCGTGTAACCGACGTCAGCCGGGCGCCTGCGCGACAGTGCTGGCGCGATCTTCCTGTTTGACCATGATCTTTCCGAACCGGAGGTTCCGGATCATGGTCTAGGCGATCAGCACGCGCGGCTCGAAGCGGCCGTTGACCGGAATGTCGAGCAAAAACGTCATGCCGGCTTGCGGGTCCAGCAGGCGCTGTTTCTCATCCTTGCCCGACCATGCGGAGGTGACCGCCAGCCGGTCGGCATCCCTGCCGACAAAGGCCGGGCAGGACGGCTGCGTCACCGGCATCGCGACCGAACGGATGAGCTTGCCGTCAGGTCCGTAGGCTTCAACGACGCTGCCGCCCCAGCAGGCGTTCCACAGGACACCGTCGCGATCGAGCACCGAACCGTCGATATAGCCCTTGGCCTTGCGATGATCGACGAAGATTTTTGGCTCGCCAATCGGCAAGCCGGTCGCCGGATCGCAGCCGACGCGCATCAGCAGGCCGGTGCTGGTGTCGGTGTAATAGGCAACGGTTCCATCTTCGGAAAAACAGATCGAGTTCGACACCGTGATGTCGGAATAAAGCCGGCGCAACTCCCCCTTGAAGAACCAGTAGATCGAACCGGCGGCCTTTTCCTCGCCCTTGCCCATCGTGCCGACCCAAAAGGCGCCGCAGGGGTGGACGCGCGAATCATTCGAGCGCGTCGCCGCATTGTCGGCCTCGATGGCCGTATGCAGCGTCATCTTGCCTGTCGCGACATCGCGGACGTGCAGGCCGGTTTCGGTGGCGATCAACTGTCTTTTGTCGTCGACGATGGCGATCGCGCTGGCCATCTGGCCAAGCTCTTGGATTTTGACCGCACCGCCGGAAAGGGGCTTTTCCAAAAGCTGGCCGTTGACGATGTCGAACCAGTAGAGCGTATCGGTGGCGGGGTCATAGCTTGGGCCTTCGCCGAGCTGGCAGACATGGTCGGAAAAAACCGAGACGATGGCTTCGCTCATCCTGCCGCTCCAAACGCCGCATCCCAGGCTGCGACTGCGGCCTGCGCCCGCGTTGCCACCTCATCGACGCTCATACCGGGCTTGAACAGGCTGGAGCCAAGGCCGAAGACGCTGACACCTGCCGCCTTGTAGCCGGCAAAGTCCCTTTCCGAAACGCCGCCGACCGCGCCGACCAACGTCCGGGTAGGCAGAACCGCGTGCATCGCCGCGATCCCGGCCGCGCCGAGCACGCTGGCCGGGAAGAATTTCAGCGCCGAGGCGCCGAGCCGGATGGCCTGGAAGGCCTCGGTCGGCGTGAACACGCCGGGCATCGTCACCATGCCGTAATTCATGGCGCGACCCATGACCTCCGCATCGATGTTGGGACTGACCAGCAGCCGCCCGCCGGCCTTGTTCAATCCGTCGACATCGGCTGCGGTCAACACAGTCCCGGCGCCGACTAGTGCCGTCGCCGGCAGCGCCTCCACGATCTTTGCGATGGAGACAAACGGGTCCGGCGAATTGAGCGGCACTTCGATCGCTTCGATGCCGGCCTCGAAGATCGCCCGACCGACGGCCACTGCCTCGTCCGGCTTGAGGCCGCGCAGAATGGCAACAAGCCCGCGCTCGAGCTTCGGAAACGATGTGGTCTCGGTCATGCGGCAACTCCGCTGTTGTCGATCATGTCTGGGCAATCATGCCATTTTCGCGCGCCGCCTCGATCAGGCCGGCACGCACCGCCTCGTCGGCATCGACGGCTCTCACCGCAAGTCCGGCAAGGCCGAGCGCTTCAGTGTAGAGCGCGCCGAGCGCGCCGGATGCGACCAGCACGATCGACGCCGCGCCTTTTCCATAGCGGCGGCTGGCCGAGGCGATCTCGCCGCCGATCAGCAGGCCGGACAGGCAAGCAGCGGCATCGTCGGCCTTCAGGTCCTGCAAAAGGCCCGCAGCGCGGATCGAGAACAGTCTCGACGTGACATCGCCGCCCTCGGCCAGCGCGGTCTCGCACCAGCGCTGGAAAAACGGATTGCCTGGTGCAACCGGCTTGGGCTGCTCGCCCAGCGAATGGCGCAGGATCGAATGCGCCGCCAGCACCGAAAACAGCTCGCCGGTCGGCCAGGTGCCGAAACCGGCAACGGCGCCGTCCTCGACCAGCACCCATTTCGAGTGGGTGCCGGGCATGCAGACGAGATGGCGGCCTTTTGCCGGCAAACCGGCGCCGGCAAGCTGCGTTTCCTCGCCGCGCATGACATCGGGCGCGTCGGCCTGGCGCTGGGCCAGGCCCGGCACGATGCGGATGTCGCGGCGCTGGCCGGGAACGCGCGCAGCACCGGCAAGGATGGCACCTAGCGGCGCCGGCACGGTGACATAGGGCGCCTCCAGCCATCCCTGGCGCGAGCCGGCCATGCCGCAGATGATGACGGGCATCGTTTCCGGCGCGCCCATCGCCGCCAGATGTCCTTCGAGGATGGTCGAAAATCCGGCCGCCTGCGCGGTGATCAGCCCGTCGTCGCCGCGGCGCTCGGCAAGGACGTTTCCGGCCTCATCGACCAGCCAGACCCTGAGACGGGTCGTGCCCCAGTCGACGGCGGCGACGGCCGGCGCCTTGCGCGACGATCCTGGGCTCACAGGAAGCCTCCGTCGACGATCAGCATCTGCGCGGTCAGCATCCGCGAAGCGTCCGACGCCAGGAACAGCACCGTGCCGACGACGTCTTCCGGCTGCATCACCTGCTTGATGCATTGCTTGGCCACGTGGGCGGCGAGCGCCTGTTCGGTGACCCAGAGCTGCTTCTGCCGCTCGGTGATCACCCAGCCGGGTGCGATCGCATTGACGCGAATGTCGTCGGCGCCGAGCTTGCCGGCAAGCCCCTTGGTCAGGCCGACGATGCCCGCCTTAGCGGCGGTATAGGCCGGCATGTCGGGGTGATTGATCAGGAACGACGTCGACGTGAAGTTGATGATCGAGCCGCCGCCGGCGCGCTTCATGCCCGGCGCCACCGCCTGTGCGGAGAAGAAATGCGGACGCAGGTTGACCGCCTGGTTGTTGTCCCAGAACTCCACGGTGACGTCTTCCACCGCGTGGCGGTCGTCAAGTGCTGCATTGTTGACCAGCACGGTGACGTCGCCATGCGCCTCTGCCGCCCTGGCGGCCGAAGCCCGCAGAGCCTCGACGTCGCGTATGTCGGTCTTGAGATAGAGAGGCCGCCGGCCGAGCTCCTTCTCGATGCGGTCGGCCAGCGCCAGGCTCGGGCCGTCGGCGATGTCGATGAAGGCGACCTTTGCCCCCTGGCGGGCAAAACCCTCGGTCAGCGCCGCGCCAATGCCGGAACCGCCGCCGGTGATCAGCACCGAAGCCCCTTCAAGGTCGGCAAAGCGTGCCGATGGCATCATTTTTTTCTCCCTGGCTCAGTCGGCGCGCATCCTAGCCAGCCCGGTCGGGGGAGCAAGGGCGAAAAACCGATTCCCGAGGCTTATGTCAGACAAAAAGACGATCACGCCCCACTACGCGTCCTCGCAGCGGCGGCCAACCCCACGAAGGCATCAAGCGCACGCACAGCAAGCGCACGCCCAGCTCGCCTTGTCTCCAACTGACGGACACACGCCCAGCTTGCAGCGGCAATCCTCGAACGTCGCGATTGGCAGATGACCGGCGAGGTTGTACAGGCAAGCAGCCCATCCGATCCGCCGGAGATCCGCCATGCGTCTGAAAATCGCCGTCCAGATGGACCACGTCTCCACCGTTTCGATTGCCGGCGACACGTCGTTTGCGCTGTCGCTGGAAGCGCAGCGGCGCGGCCACCAGCTGTTCCATTATACGCCCGACCGGCTGTCGCTGCGCGACGGCAAGGTGTTTGCCAGAGTCGAGGAAATGCAGGTCCGCGACGAGAAGGGCAATCACTATTCGCTCGGCGAGAAAGTGCGCACCGACCTGTCGGAGATGGACGTCGTCCTGCTCAGGCAGGATCCGCCGTTCGACATGAACTACATCACCACGACGCACATACTCGAGCGCATCCACCCCAAGACGCTGGTGGTCAACGACCCGGCCTGGGTGCGCAACAGCCCGGAAAAAATCTTTGTCACCGAGTTTCCCGACCTGATGCCGGAAACGCTGATCACCAAGGATAGCCAAGAGGTTGCCGCCTTCCGCAAGGAGTTCGGCGATATCATCGTCAAGCCGCTCTACGGCAATGGCGGCGCCGGCATCTTCCACCTGCATGAGGCCGACCGCAACCTTGCCTCGCTGCTCGAAATGTTCGGCCAGATGTTCCGCGAGCCCTATATCGTGCAGCGCTATCTGAAAGAGGTGCGCGCCGGCGACAAGCGCATCATCCTGATCGACGGCGCGCCGGTCGGCGCCATCAACCGGGTGCCGGCCGAGACTGATTCACGCTCCAACATGCATGTCGGCGGCCGCGCCGAAAAAACCGAGTTGACGGAGCGCGAACGCGAGATCTGCGCCCGCATCGGCCCGTCGCTGAAGGAGCGCGGCTTCATCCTCGTCGGCATCGACGTGATCGGCGACTACATGACCGAGATCAACGTGACGTCGCCGACCGGCGTGCGCGAGGTAAAACGCTTCGGCGGTGCCGACATCGCCAGCCTGTTCTGGGATGCGGTTGAAGACAAGCGCAAGTAGCGTCCATGCTTGGCGGAACAACGGTTTTCCGATGCGTAGCCGATGCGACGCCATCAATGCACAACGCTCGATTGTTCCCGTAATGTTCTTGCCTTTGCCCAAAATCTGTGGTTGTCTCAGATGACGCCGTTCGCGGCATAATCGCATGGGCTTCGGGCGAGCCCATGTCCGGGGGCAGAAAATGGTTGCGCGGGTCCGCACGGTCGCTTTCCAGGGCATCGAGGCCGTGCCGGTCGACGTGCAGGTGATGATCGCGCCCGGCAAGGTCAACATGCACATCGTCGGCCTCGGCGACAAGGTGCCGCACCGACTACCAGGCGCGCATATCCGGCCCGCTGCTCGACCGCATCGATCTCCGGATCGAGGTGCCGGCGGTCTCGGCCAGCGACCTGATCCGGCCGGACCGGGCGGAGAAAAGTGCCGATGTGGCGTTGCGCGTGGCCCGCGCCCGAACGATCCAGCGCGAGCGTTTCGAGCGGCTCGGCGCGACCTCGGCCACCACCAATGCGCACTGCTCACCCTCGGTCATCGAGGAGATCGCGATGCCGGATGCACCAGGCCTGTCGCTGCTCAGGGATGCCAGCGAAAAGCTCGGCTTTTCGGCGCGAGCATATCACCGGGTGCTGAAAGTGGCGCGGACATTGGCTGATCTCGAGGCCAGCGAGACGGTCGGCCGCATCCATCTGGCCGAGGCGATTTCGTATCGCATGAGCTCGGAGCGGATGGCGCAGGCGGCGTGACGTTCCCTCCCCCTTGAGGGCCCTTGAGGGGAGGGCGGCCGCGAAGCAGCCGGGAGGGCCGAGGAGACGCTCGGCCCTGCCAGCCCTTGAAGACGAGGTCGCAGGCGGCGAGGAAGGCGACGGAACCGTCGAAGCCAAGCCCCTATCGCCGCCGTCGCCAGCGGCGATAGGCGTCAACCGGAAACAAGAATCTGCTCCTCCGCCTGCGGGCCGGGAGCGGCCCGGCCCGCAAGGAACTCGACGGTCTGAGCTACGCGGCCCGATCGTTGTGGCCAGTCATTTCCGCGGCAGCTACTTAACTGGGATCATGAGATGTGCGTAGGGAGTGCCCGCCCACATCACATATGGCCTGGACGTGTCAGGCTTGGGGTCAGCCGGATAGCCCTGCATCATGTCCATTGCGTTGACGATCATCACGTGCGGTCCGGTCTCCACCCAATTGTTGCCGGGCTCGGGCTTCGTCGCATAAGGATCGGTGTTGCTGCCGTCGGTGCCGCCGGCCAGCATATACATGAAGCCGACCTTGCCCTTGGGCGGTTCCTTTTTTCCAATCCACGCCATGGCCCATTCCATCGCGTTGGCATCGCCACACATTGGATCCGGGCCAGGTGTGCCCGGGTTGTCCGGCATACACCAGAAGCCGTTCGTGCCCTCGCGCAGTGTGCGCATTGCACCCTTCTCATCCATAGCGTGGATCGCAGCGCCGCTTGCTACTGCGGGGGGTGCGGCGGATTCAGCGCTCTTGATCATCGCAGCGTCATCGGCGGCTGCGGCTTGCATCGCAACCAAACTGCCCGCCGCCACAAGGGCAGTGACCGTCAGAAGCCGTTTCATGGCCGTTCTCCGGTTTTGAGTTGATCTTGTGCATGATGTCGGACGCACGGCATCCCAGAGCCGTTTGTCGGTGGTTAAATCGTAGCAGATCGCGTGCACCGGGACAACGACGTTTTAGCAATTGCTAATATCTGTCGGGTTATACTAAAACGCTGTGCGCGCTATCGAGGGTCTTTCCTTCGCCTTCAGCTCCAGCCGCCGCGCGTGCAGCACCGGCTCGGTGTAGCCGTTGGGCTGATTGCTGCCCTTGAAGACCAGGTCGCAGGCGGCGAGGAAGGCGATCGACCTGTCGAAGTCGGGGGCCAGCGGCCGGTAGAGCGGATCGCCTGCGTTCTGGCGGTCGACGACGGCGGCCATGCGCTTCATCGTCTCCATGACCTGGTCTGAGGTGCAGACGCCATGATGCAGCCAGTTGGCGATATGCTGCGAGGAGATGCGCAGCGTGGCGCGGTCCTCCATCAGGCCAACGTCATTGATGTCAGGCACTTTCGAGCAGCCGACGCCCTGGTCGATCCAACGAACGACATAGCCCAGAATGCCTTGCGCGTTGTTGTCAAGCTCGTTCTGGACCTCCTCCGGCGACCAGTTCCGCCGCACCGCTACCGGCACCGACAAGATGTCGTCGAGCTTTGCCTTGGGGCGGCTCTTCAGCGCCGCCTGGACAGCGTGGACGTCGACCTTGTGGTAATGGGTGGCGTGCAGCGTCGCCGCTGTCGGCGACGGCACCCAGGCGGTGTTAGCGCCGGCCCTGGGATGGGCGATCTTTTCCACCAGCATCGCCGCCATCAGATCGGGCATCGCCCACATGCCCTTGCCGATCTGGGCGCGGCCGGCCAGCCCGCATTCCAGCCCGGTGTCGACGTTCCAGGCTTCGTAGGCGGCAATCCAGGCGGCCTGCTTCATGTCGCCCTTGCGGATCATCGGGCCGGCTACCATCGAGGTGTGGATCTCGTCGCCGGTTCGGTCGAGGAAACCGGTGTTGATGAAGACGACGCGATCTTTGGCGGCGCGGATCGCCTCCTTGAGGTTGACGGTGGTGCGCCGCTCCTCGTCCATGATGCCCATCTTGATGGTGTTTTTCGCCATGCCGAGCAGCGCTTCGACGCGGCCAAAAATCTCGACAGCGAAGGCGACTTCCTCCGGTCCGTGCATCTTGGGCTTCACGACATACATCGAGCCCGCGCGCGAGTTTTGCCGGCGGCCGTCCGGCCCGACATCGTGCAGCGCAATCAGTGCCGTCATCGCCGCATCCATGATGCCTTCCGGAACTTCGTTGCCATCGCGGTCCGTTATCGCCGGATTGGTCATGAGGTGACCGACGTTGCGGATCAGCATCAGCGAGCGGCCGGGCAGCGTCAGTGCGCCGCCATCGGGCGCGGTGTACGACCGGTCGGGATTGAGTTTTCGCGTAAACGTGCTGCCGGCCTTGGTGATCTCCTCGGCAAGGTCGCCCTTCATCAGGCCGAGCCAGTTGCGGTAGACCACGACCTTGTCCTGCGCATCGACCGCCGCGACCGAATCCTCGCAGTCCTGGATGGTGGTCAGCGCCGATTCCAGCACGACGTCGGCAATGCCGGCCGGATCGGTCTGGCCGATCTGGTTGCTGCGGTCGATCACAATCTCGATATGCAGGCCATTGCGGGTGAGCAGGACGGCTTCTGGATTATCGGCGTCGCCGCCATAGCCGGCAAACTGTTTGGGATCGGCGAGCGTGGTGGCGCCGGCGCCCTCGCCCAGCCGCAACATGCCGTTGGCAACTGAAAGCCCGTTCACCCCAGCCCATTTACCCGTCGTCAGCGGCGCCGATTCATCGAGCAAACCCTTCGCCCAGGCAATGACCTTGGCGCCACGCTCGGGATTGAACTTGGCGCCCCTCTCGGCGCCGCCGGTCTCGGGAATGGCATCGGTACCGTAGAGCGCGTCGTAGAGAGAGCCCCAGCGCGCATTGGCGGCATTCAGGGCGTAGCGCGCGTTCATCACCGGCACCACCAATTGCGGCCCGGCAACCACCGAGATCTCAGGGTCGACATTGTCCGTCGCGACGGAGAAGGCCGGCCCGTCCGGCACGAGATAGCCGATTTCCCTCAGGAAATCCTTGTAGGCTTCCATGTCGCCGGGCGCGCCATTGTCGCGATACCAGTGGTCGATCTGGCCTTGCAGCGCGTCGCGCTTTGCGAGCAGAGCCCGGTTCTTCGGCGCCAAATCATGCACAATGGCCGAGAAGCCGGTCCAGAAGGCGTCGGCTGCAATGCCGGCGCCCCGCAGCGCCTCGTTCACCACGAAATCATAAAGCTCGCGGGCAATCCGCAATCCGGCGATTTCGACGCGATCGGTCATCGGGCTTCTCCAGACGAAAGGCTTTGGCCGGGCCTTTGACATGTCAGGGTGGCAGGGTCAATTCAGCTTAGGGTGAAGGGGAGGTATTTTGCAGCCGGTCTCCCCCCTTGAGGGGGAGATGGCCGGCAGGCCAGAGGGGGTTGCCTCGCGTGGAGCGCGACCCCTTTTTTGCACCAAATCGCGTCGCGCTTCATGCGCGGCGGGAGACTACGCGCCCTACACCGCGATCCTTGGCCTGCCCGACGCCACCGCCACCACATGCGCCTCGATGAACATGCGCTGGCCCTCGACGGTCGAAACGCGGAATTCGCTGGCGATCTCGATTTCGGCGCTGTCGGTGCCGGCGTCCCTGGCCCGCCCGGCGGCAATCGTCCGCACGTCGGTTTCCGCCGCGGCGATCGCCGCCGCCTCGTCGGCGAAATCGCGCACGGTTTCGCCTGAGGCGACGCGAAACAGCCCCTCCTTGGGCTGGCTGACGCGCGCCTCCGCCGAAACCCTGACCTGGCCGACGACAGCGCCGAGCGCATTGGCGACATCGGTATCTTCGGGCACCACGCAGTCATGGCCGACCAGCGGTGGCAGCCCGGCATAATGCAGCGGCGCCGAGGCGCCGAGGCCGATGACCGGGCGGTCGAGCGCGACGCTGAGCCGGGCGATGCCGGGATGGGAATCGACGGCGCGCTGGACCAGCGCGTGCGCCACGGTCGCCGCGCCATCCAGCCCGTCCTCGGCAAAGGCGGTTTCGAGGATGACTTCCGCCGACAGCCGGGTCAGCGTGGTCAGCACCCGTTCCGAGATCGCCTCCGGTGAGGCGGCGATCGCCTGTCCGCGGCCGTCGCGCTTGCGGGTGAACAGCTCGGCACCGAGCCGAGCCGTGGCGGCATCCCAGTTGGCCTGCTTGCCCAGCACATGGGCGGCGTCCGACGGCGTAAAGCCGGCAAGATGCACCAGCCCGCGCGATACCAGCCGGTTTAAGGTGGCGTTCTGGGCGTTTGATGTCAAAAGCCTGTCGACGGCGAGCGGCACAGCGCCGATCAGCTCATAAAGCTTGGCCTCGGCGCCGGTCAGGCCGGCCGCGAGCCGCTCCGGCACGCCGGTCCTGACCGCCAGGCGGCCATCCATGCGGCCGGGATTGGCCGCGCGGATTTGGCGTTCCAGTTCGACGGTCACCGCTTCGCCATGCATCATGCCGGCCAGCGCCAGCGGCACCAGGCGGCGCGGCCCGAGCAGGATTCTTGGGTTGAGCGCGCCATCCTCCAGCGTCACTTCGGAATCGCCGCCGAGCCCAAAGGTGCGCATAGCGACCGCCTCGACCATGGTGCGGAAGCCGCCGACGGTGGCGCCTTCCGGGTCAAGCCTGGGACGGCCGTTGTCGAGCACGGCGACGTCGGTGGTGGTGCCGCCGATGTCGGAGACGACAGCATTGTCGAGGCCGGTCATGTGGCGAGCGCCGACAAGGCTGGCGGCCGGGCCTGAAAGAATCGTCTCGATCGGCCGCTGGCGGGCGAAGGCGGCCGAAACCAAGGCGCCGTCGCCGCGCACCACCATCAGCGGGGCGGCGATGCCGCGCGCGGCCAAAAACCCTTCGGTCGCCGCCACCAGCCGGTCGATTATCGAGATCAGCCGGGCGTTGAGCAGCGTGGTGAGCGCCCGGCGCGGGCCGCCAAGCTTGGCCGACAGTTCGTGGCTGGCGGTGACCGGCAGGCCGGTTTTTTCGCGGATGAGTTCCCGAGCCGCGATCTCATGCGCCGGGTTGCGGGTGGCGAAATAGGCGCAGACGGCAAAGCCGGACACCGAGGCGCCGAGCTCTGGCAGCGCTGCCTCCAGCCCGGCGAGGTCCAGCTTTGCCGCGCTGCCATGGACATCATGGCCGCCGGGGCAGAACACGACCGGGTCGGTGCCGAGTGCCGCCTTCAGCCCGTCGCGGGCGAGGTCGCCTTCGGAAAAGCCGATCATGATCAGCGCCACACGCCCGCCCTGCCCTTCGACCAGCGCGTTGGTGGCGAGCGTCGTCGACATCGACACCAGCTTGATCGCGGCCGGATCGGTGGCGGATTTCTCCAGCACCGCATCGACCGCGCCCGAAATGCCGACCGCGAGATCATGGCGGGTGGTCAGCGCCTTGGCCTTGGCGAGCACCTTGCCGGTAGGACCGCCGGCTTCCGACCACAGCACGGCATCGGTATAGGTGCCGCCGGTGTCGATGCCGAGGAACAGGGGCGAGGGTTTGGTGGTCATTCTGGCGGGTCCGGCGAATTCGTCCCCGCCCCTTAGCCGATACGGAACGGCGGATAAAGCCACGAGCGCTGGGCCACGATGAAGTTCGATCTCCCCCCTTGTGGGGGAGATGTCCGGCAGGACAGAGGGGGGCGCTGTCCCGCCGGCCTCGCCGTGGTTACATCCCGCGCCGGCCGTTCATTCAGAAGCACGCCCCAAGCCCCGCCGCAATCACAATATGCTGGCAGACATTGTCGATGTCGCGGATGATGTCGTCATTCCAGAAGCGCAGGACGGTCCAGCCATCCAGTTTCAGACGCAATGTCCTCGCCTCATCGCCGGCAACAGCATCGCCCTGCGCATGCTGGGAGCCGTCGACCTCGACGATCAGTTTCTTTTCCGGGCAAGCGAATTCGACGATATAGCCGGCAATGGGAAACTGTCGCCGGAAGCCAAGCCCATCAGCCGGTGCGCGCGAAGTTCGTTCCAGAGTTTTAGCTCGGCAGGAATGTGCTGCGACCTTGATCTCGTCTTCCGCTCCCGGCGGCTCCGTCGCGAATGACCCAAAGCTGACATCCGTTCCGAGTCCGGTGAACTACGCTGATCTCCTGCGCCAGCTAAGGTTTCGACGCTGAGCGAGCGCAAGGAATATCGCCGAGCACGCGAGCAGGATGAGAGCAGCACCGAAGACGTTGGCCGCCGCAAGTAGCCCGATCTCCTGCGCCAAGTAGCCAGCCCCGACAGCAGGCAAAGCATAGGACAGATAGCCCTCGATATAGAAAGCCGCCATCAAGGCGCCGCGCTCATGCGGTTCCGCCAGTGGCGCGATGCTGCCCAGCGCGCCGAGAAAGGCAGCGCCGAAGCCGATGCCAGCGAGCGCGGAACTCGCCAACAGCAGGGAAGGCGACGCGACATTTGCTCCGGCGAGAACCCCGAGCAGGCCGGCCACCAACGCTCCCGCTCCTAGAATGAGAGCGGATGAAGCCGAGTAGCGACGGAGGACTAGAATGGCAACGGCGGCGCCTGCCATCAACGCGGCGACCGCGAGCCCGCCCAACCAGGCGGCGGCAGGGTCGGTTATCGTCACGAGCAAGGACGGCATCAGCGCCAGGTAGAAGCCCGATAGGGCCCAAAGCGCTACATTGATCGGGGTCATGGCGAGGAATGCGACCCGCGCCCGCGCCGGCACAGCGACCCTCGGCTTGAAGGACCATCGTTGGAGCGATCGCGTAGTGATCGTTTCAGGGGCGTGCGCCGTCCGGATCGCCTGGACGACGACGAGCGCGAACAGCAGGACATAGCCGAGATGGAGTGGCGCGGGCGCGTATTGCGCCAGAAGGCCGGAACCCACTGCCCCGAACGCCGTGCCTGCTATCGTCGCGAGAGCGTTGGTCAGCGCTCCTCCCTGCCGGTCGATGTCGAGCATGGCAGCCCCGAGCGATGTGGTCGCAAGGCCGGTCGCGAAGCCTTGGATCAGCCGGGCAAACACCAACCACTCGATACCCCGAGCGGTGAGAAAGAGCACTAGGGCGACGCCCTCAAGCGTCAGCGCCGCTAGGATGACAGGGCGACGACCTGCCCGATCGGATAGCGACCCAAAGATGAGTAGGGCGGCAAGTAGGGCCAATGCATAAACCGCGAAGATCACGGTGAGCATCAATGGAGAAAACCCCCATTCTCGCTGATATAGACGATACAGGGGGGTAGGTACGCTTGCCGCCGCGAGGAACAAAACCAACGTCACAGCATGGAGGAAGCGAGGCTGCCGATCCTGAGCGAAAGCTTCGGCCGTAGACGTGGTCATGCGCGTGGCCTCGTGGTAAAAGCAAAAAGTGTGCTTTTGGTGATATAGGATAAACCTGCCACTAAAGCAAATCGTTAGCGTTAGATGGGGCGGAGGCGCGTGGGAGTATGCAGAAGGAGGCAGTCGATAGGTCCAGTCCGCGACCCGGCGGACGGAGCGCGCGGGTGCAGAAGGCCGTGCATCGGGCCGTTCGCGAGCTTCAGGCCGGCGAAGGGGAACTGACCGTGCCCGCCGTCGCGGCTCGGGCGGGGGTCACGCCGTCGACGATTTACCGACGCTGGGGGACGCTGTCGCAGCTTTTGTCCGATGTGGCGCTGGAGAAGTTGCGCCCCGAAACGGCCCCTGTTGACACGGGAAGCCTCAAGGGGGACCTAATTCTGTGGCTCGAACAGTATGTTGAGGAGATGGCTTCCGCCCCGGGGCGTGCGATGATCCGTGACATACTCCGCGAAACGCTGCCGGGGAATGCCAGCCAATGCTCCGCTTTCACCTATGGGCAGATCGAACACATTCACGCTCGTGCACTCGACCGAGGCGAATTACCGCCTCCGGCAGAGCTCTTGTTGGAACGCGTCATCGCGCCCCTCATGTATCGGATTTTGTTCACTCCGGCGCCGCCCACGGCCGAAGAAGCGCGCCGCCTTCTCGACGAGGTCCTGACGTACCCATTAGGGGAAGGCAACACCGACGCCACGGCCAATAAATGACTGCTCTCCGGTCCCAGAGCAGACCCTCTCAAGGGCCGTCCTATGCGGCATGTATGCGAAACCAATTCCAAGCTATTTGATAAGCGTCCTTGTTGAAGCTTACACCGCTCACTCCTCAATCGCCCATCTTCAGCGCCTGGATAAACGCCTCCTGCGGGATATCCACCTTGCCGAACTGGCGCATCCGCTTCTTGCCTTCTTTCTGCTTGTCGAGCAGCTTGCGCTTGCGCGAGACGTCGCCGCCGTAGCATTTGGCGGTGACGTCCTTGCGCAGCGCAGAGATGGTCTCGCGGGCGATGACCTTGCCGCCGATGGCGGCCTGGATCGGGATCTTGAACAGGTGGTGGGGGATCAGTTCCTTCAGCTTCTCGCACATCAGCCGGCCGCGCTTTTCCGCCGCCGTGCGGTGGACCAGCATCGACAGCGCGTCGACCGGCTCCTCATTGACCAGGATCGACATCTTCACCAGGTCGCCTTCCTTATAGTCGGTCAGGTGATAGTCGAAGGAAGCGTAGCCCTTGGAGATCGATTTTAGGCGATCATAGAAATCGAAGACAACTTCGTTGAGCGGCAGATCATAGGTCAGCATGGCGCGTTTGCCGACATAGGAGAGGTCGGCCTGGATGCCGCGCCGGTCCTGGCAGAGTTTCAGGATACCGCCGAGATAGTCGTCGGGCGTCAGGATGGTGGCGCGGATCCACGGCTCCTCGATGGCCGAGATTTTGACCACGTCGGGCATGTCGGCCGGGTTGTGCAATTCCTTGACAGAGCCATCATTGAGCAACAGGCGGTAAACGACGCTAGGCGCCGTGGCGATGAGGTCGAGGTTGAACTCGCGCTCCAGCCGCTCCTGGATTATTTCGAGATGCAGCAAGCCAAGGAAGCCGCAGCGATAGCCGAAGCCGAGGGCGGCACTGGTTTCCATCTCATAAGAGAAAGAAGCGTCGTTGAGGCGCAGCTTGCCTACTGCGGCGCGCAGATCCTCGAAATCGGCGGCGTCGACCGGGAACAGGCCGCAGAACACCACCGGCTGCGCCGGCTTGAAGCCGGGCAGCGCCTGCGCCGTCTGGCGCTTGTCCTCGGTGATGGTGTCGCCGACGCGGGTGTCGGCGACTTCCTTGATCGAGCCGGTGAAGAAGCCGAACTCGCCGGGGCCGAGTTCGTCGACATTGATGCGGGCCGGCGTGAAGACGCCGGTGCGCTCGACCAGATATTTTGCGCCGGTGCCCATCATGCGAATGGTCTGGCCCTTCTTCAGCACGCCGTCGATGATGCGGACCAGCACGATGACGCCGAGATAGGCGTCGTACCAGCTGTCGACCAGCATCGCCTTCAACGGGGCGGCAATGTCGCCCTCGCGCGGCGGCGGCAAATCGTTGACGATCGCCTCCAGCACATCGGGAATGCCGAGCCCAGTTTTGGCCGATATCAGCACGGCGTTGGAGGCATCGATACCGATCACCTCCTCGACCTGCTCGCGGATGCGCTCGGGCTCGGCGGCCGGCAGGTCGACCTTGTTCAGCACCACGACGATCTCGTGATTGTTGTCGATGGCCTGGTAGACATTGGCCAGCGTCTGCGCCTCGACGCCTTGCGAAGCGTCGACGACCAGCAGCGAGCCTTCGCAGGCGGCCAGCGACCGCGACACTTCATAGGCGAAGTCGACATGGCCGGGTGTGTCGATCAGGTTGAGGAGATAGTCCTCGCCATTGTTGGCGTGGTATTTCAGCCGCACGGTCTGCGCCTTGATGGTGATGCCGCGCTCGCGCTCGATATCCATCGAGTCCAGCACCTGCTCCTTCATGTCGCGCAGCTCCAGCCCGCCGGTCAGCTGGATCAGCCGGTCGGCAAGCGTGGATTTGCCATGGTCGATATGCGCGACGATGGAGAAATTGCGGATGTTCTTGATCGGCGTGGTCATGTCGCGCGCTTTAGCAGGGGCCGCTTGCCCGGGCAAGCGGCCGGGCGCCGCATGAGCCGCCGGCGGGCGCACGTCGTTAAACTTTGCTCCATCAGATTAGAGCATAATTCGCGCCCTGCGTGATAGGCCACGACCTGTTACCGTTTGGGGAACGCGAAATGCCACTGTCCGGAAGCCATTTTCTCAGTTCCGAGAGCGGCTCCTTAGCGCCGATACTCGCCATCATGCTAATCCCGATGTGTGCAGCTCTGGGCCTCTCGGTCGACTATAACGCGGCCATTGCGACCAAGGGCTCGATGCAGAATGCGCTCGATGCCGCGACCTTGTCGATCACGACGCTGCCGACCAGCACGTCGTTGGCGGACCGTCAGGTGAAACTGCAGGAGTCGTTTGCGGCCAATAGCGGGCAAGGCACCGCCAAGCTCGACGGCTTCGTCGTCGCCGCCGACGGCACCGCCAGCATCAATGCTTCGGCCAGCTTTGCCATGCCGACGAACTTCATGCAGATCGCCCGCGTCGATACCGTGCAGATCGGCGTCGCGTCGGCGGTGCGCAAGAGGCCGGCGCTGGTGCAGACCACGTTCAAGGTCCAAAAGGTGTCGGGCCATTGGAACAAGACCGTGGCGCTCTACGGCACGAAATTCACCGAGACTGCGGTCAACCCGCTGATGAAGATCACCTATGTCTACAACAATTTTGGTGATCCGAAAGGCTACGGCACGTCGACGGTCTTTACGGTCAATGGAGCGACGGAGACGAAGGTCCAGGAACAAAAATGCACGACCAAGACGGTGCAGAATTTCAATAACCTGCCAACCGGGGCGATCACACAGGTTAGCGGCAACAAGAAATACCTGACCACCTGCGCCAACACCATGTACCCCGCGAACGGCGCCGGCGCGGTGATCGACGTCAGTCTTATGGATTCACTGTTTCTGCAGATGGATGTGCCGTCGGCTCAGCCACCCAGACTCAAGTCGAATGACGCAAGCACATCAAACCGGTTGTACATCGACGGCGTCGAGGTCGCGAATGGCGAGAAGGTGGACATCTTCACCGCAGTGCCGTGCGGCCAATCCAGCCAGCAGGCCTGGGAGGACGGCGGAAATCCCGTGCCGGCTCCGGTGTCCAACGCTGACTTCTTCTACACTGTGACCGGCAAGTGCGACTTCAATCAGCGGCCCTCGCAAACAGTGCTTACGCAATAGCGCTGGACGGGAACGGCGCAACGCTCGACCTTATCGAAGCAATGCAATCACAACGCTGCCCGCCACCGGGCGGCGTTTTAATTTGTGGCCCAATTCGAGGACGGGCGGAGGTGGCGATCACGAAGCGGTGATGGCTGTAACGATGGCCCAGGCGGCGGCGAAGAGTTGATGTGATCGCCATTCCGGCGCGCCACCAACCCTGGGAGACCATCATGACCAATTTCACCCGCCTGACCTTGCCGGCACTTGCCTTCGCGCTTTGCTCGACGGCGCTTTTTGCCGGCGGCCTTGCACGCGCCGAAGATGCGATGAAGCCGGCCGCTGCGATGGCGACTCACGCCATGAAGCCGGCGACCGACGCGATGAAGCCCGCGAGTCCGATGGCGGTCGAAAAGCTGAAGGACTGCATGGACAAGGCTGCCATGGAAACCGACGCGATGAAGAAGGACGAAGCGACCAAGACCTGCGACGCAATGGGGACGGCCAAGTAGGCCGCGTCCGGACGGGGTCCGTCCGACGCCCGCACGGCAATGTGAGACCGCGACGGACCTATCTGTCGTATAGTCGAAAAACTCTTGCATGGAGATCAGAGATGACCGGCATCGAAAAAACCGCCGCGAAACGATTGACGAATATCGCCTGGGGCGCGCTTGCGGCGCTGATGCTCGCGGCGGCCGGCGCCGCCTTGTGGCAGACGCCGGCGATTTCGGCCGAGGAGGCGCTGGTGATCCCGCCACCGGCGATGGACGAAAAACCCGCCGCCGGCACCGCCAGGGCGATCTTCGCCGGCGGCTGCTTCTGGGGCGTGCAAGGCGTGTTCCAGCACGTCAAGGGCGTGACCAGCGCCGTCTCCGGCTATGCCGGCGGCGACAAGGACACCGCCGACTACGAGACGGTCGGCACCGGCCGGACCGGGCACGCCGAAGCCGTCGAGATCACTTACGAGCCGTCCAAAGTCACTTACGGCCAGTTGCTGCAGGTGTATTTCTCGGTCGCGCACAACCCGACTCAGCTGAACTACCAGGGTCCGGACCGCGGCCCCCAATACCGTTCGACTATCTTTGCCGAAAGCGACGCGCAGAAGAAGATCGCCGCGAGCTATATCGCCCAGCTCGACAAGGCCCAGGTGTTTCCAGAGCCGATCGTGACCACGCTGGAGACCGGAAAGACGTTCTATCCGGCCGAGGACTATCACCAGGACTTTTTGACGCTGAACCCGACCTATCCCTACATCGTCTACAACGACTTACCCAAGGTCGAGAATTTGAAGACGCTATTCCCAGACCTCTACAGCGACAAGCCGGTGCTGGTGCTGGCCGCCAGCAAGAGCTGATCTTTTACCAGTGTGTACTTGGTGCCTCCTAATGGACGCACGTCGGCGTAAGGTGTGTTGAGATTCAAGTTAAGCCGCGCCGAAAATGGTGGATTCCGAGAACCGGAACGGAGCGTACTTTCGGGTACGCGAGTACCGGAAGCGCAGGAAGCCGCCGTTTGCAGGCCGGCATCACATGAACATCAATATACCTTATTGCACGCCCAGAAACTGCCGGAGCTCCGGCGTCCTGGGGTTGGCGAAGACCTCCTCGGGGGCGCCGATCTCGTGGACGCGGCCCTGATGCATGAAGACGACGCGCGAGCAGACGTCGCGGGCAAAGCGCATCTCGTGGGTGACCATCACCAGCGTCATGCCTTCCGCGGCCAATTCCTTGACGACGGCCAGCACTTCGGCGACGAGTTCGGGATCGAGCGCCGAGGTGATCTCGTCGCATAGCAGCGCGATGGGCTGCATGGCGAGCGCCCGGGCGATCGCCACGCGCTGCTGCTGGCCGCCGGACAATTCGTCCGGCAAGGCATCGAACTTGTGGGCGAGACCGACGCGGTCGAGCATTTTTCGCGCGACCGCTTCGGCGTCCTTTTTCGGCGTCTTCTTCACCACCATCTGCGACAGCATGACATTGCCGCCAGCGGTGAGATGCGGGAACAGGTTGAATTGCTGAAAAATCATGCCGACCTTCAGGCGCAGCGCCTTGAGATGCACCTCGTCGGGCAGGAACTGGGCGCCGGCGACGACGATCGAGCCTTCATCGATGGTCTCCAGCCCGTTTATGCAGCGCAGCAGCGTCGACTTGCCCGAACCGCTCTTGCCGATGATGGCGACGACCTCGCCCGGCGCGACGTCGATGGAAATCCCCTTCAGCACCTCGTTGTCGCCGAAGCGCTTCTTCACCTCAGTGATTGCGATGAGCGACATTGAGCTTCCTTTCCAGGCGCTGGCTGGATTTCGACAGCGGCCAGCACAAGGCAAAATAGATGAGCGCGACCAGGCCATAGACGGTGAACGGCTGGAACGTCGCGTTGGTGACGATCGAACCGGCCTTCGACAGTTCGACGAAGCCGATGATTGAGGTGAGCGCGGTGCCCTTCACCACCTGCACCGAGAAGCCGACGGTCGGCGGCACCGCCACTTTCAGTGCCTGCGGCAGGATGACGTAGCGCATCTGCTGGAGATAACCCATGCCGAGGCTGGCGGACGCCTCCCATTGACCTTTGGCGATGCTCTCGACGCAGCCGCGCCAGATTTCGGCGAGGAAGGCGGCGGTCCACAGGATGAGCGCGACACAGGCGGCAAGCCAGGCGGGAACGTCGATGCCGAACAGGCCAAGCCCGAAGAAAGCCAGAAAGAGCTGCATCAGGAGCGGCGTGCCCTGAAATAGCTGGATGTAGCCGCGTGACAGAACCCGCATCCCACGCCGGCCGCCGATGCGCAGGAAAAGCAGGGCCACGCCGACGATGCCGCCACCGATGAAGGAGACCAGCGAGAGGACAACGGTCCAGCGGGCGGCCAGAAGCAGGTTGCGCAGGATGTCCCAGAAGCTGAACTCGGTCATGGCGCCTGTCTCATCGCGACGCCTTCCTCGGGAACAGCATCCAGCCCAGGCCGGCCAGCAGTTGGCGTAGCAGGATGGCGAGCGCCAGGTAGATCAAGGTGGAGACGATGTAGGTTTCGAAGGCCCTGAAATTGCGCGACTGGATAAAATTGGCGGCGAAGGTCAGGTCCTCGGCGGCAATCTGCGAAACGACGGCCGAACCCAGCATGACCATGACGATCTGCGATGACAGTGCAGGCCAGATGCGCTGCAGCGCCGGGACCAGAACCACGTGCCAGAAGGTCTGGAACGGGGTCATGGCGAGGCTGGCGCCGGCCTCGAACTGGCCGCGTGGCGTGGCCTGGATGCCGGCGCGGATGATCTCGCAGCTGTAGGCGCCGAGGTTGACGATCATGGCGAGGTTGGCGGCGGTCAGTTCCGACATCCTGATGCCAAGCGACGGCAGGCCGAAGAAGATGAAGAACAGCTGGATGAGGAAGGGCGTGTTGCGGATCAGCTCGACATAGGTCGCGACGACGGGTTTTAGCCATTTCGGCCCCAGCGTCCGCACCCACGCGCAGGCAATGCCCAATGCCACGCCGAACACCGCGCCGATCAGGATGAGTTGTACGGTGATCCGGATGCCCTTGAGCAGCACCGGCAGAGAACCGATCAGCCAGCCGAAATCGAACTGATAGGTCATGGCTTGCTATCCGACCTCAGCCACATGCGGCGGGCGACGATCACAGGTCAGCCGGCAGGTCCACCTTCAGCCATTTTTGCGAAATCGCGTTGAGGACGCCATCGGACCTGGCGGCGGCGATGATGCCGTTGATCTTGGCCATCAACGCCGGCTGCTCCTTGCTCATGCCGATGTAGCAAGGCGAGTTCTTGATCAGGAACTTGAGCTCCGGCCGCTTGGGCGGGTTCTTTTCAAGGATGGCGGCGGCGACGACATTCCCGGTCGCGATCACCTCGACCTGGCCCGAAAGGAAAGCGGAAATAGTGCCGTTATTGTCCTCGTAGCGCTTGATCTCGACGCTCGCCGGCACAACCTTGGTCAATTCGAGATCTTCGATCGCGCCGCGGGTGACGCCAACGGTCTTGCCAGCGAGGTCTTCCGCTTTTGCGACCGCGACATCTGCCGGAGCGAACACGCCGTTGTAGAAGGGAGCATAGGCTTCGGAAAAGTCGATGACCTTCTCGCGATCGGGATTCTTGCCGAGGCTGGAAATGACCAGGTCGACCTTGTTGGTCTGGAGATAGGGAATGCGGTTGGCGCTGGTGACCGGGACGATTTCGACCTTGGCGCCGAGCTTTTCGCCAATCAGATTTGCGATATCGACGTCGTAGCCTTGCGGCGTCATGTCGGCGCCGACACTGCCGAAGGGCGGGAAATCCTGTGGAACGGCGATGCGGACGGTGCCCCGCGCCGTGATGTCGCTCAAGGCGTCAGCCTGCGCCTGCGGAGACGAAGCCATGGCCATTCCAACGGCGGCGACGAAGGCCAGCATGCAGACATTGCGACGGTTCATTATCTTTCCCTTTGACTGACAAAACCAATTGGTCGCCAGGGCAAAGCAACAGACATGCCAAACCATCGAAATCGCTGCGAATTGGACTTTCCCGGTGGGATTGGCAAGGCGGTCATTGCGAGCCGATGCCGCCCGACCAGTGGGCTGCCTAAATATTGTGCAGTTCGGCGGTTCGCCTGTCAGTCGTAGGTCAGATCCGTCGCCTTGCCCCCGAAGACGCGGTAGGCATAAAACGAATAGAAAATGATGATCGGCAGCACGACCACCGTGCCGGCCAGGATGATGGCGAGGCTTTCAGGCGCGGACGCCGCCTGCCAGATGGTCAGCCTGTCGGGCACGACGAAGGGATAGAACGACCAGGCGAGCCCGGCAAAGCCCAGCGTGAAGATGGCTGCCAGCGTCAAGAACGGCGTCAGCGCATGGCGGTCGTCGGCCTTAGGCAGATGGAAGGTCTGCCGCCACAGCCATGTGAATAGCACCGCCGACAGGACCGGCAGCGGCGACAAATAGAACATGGCCGGCCAGACGAACCATTTGTCGAAGATGCGCGGACTGGCGAGCGGCGTGGCCAGCGAGACGGCGACCATGCCGAGCGCGGTCAGCACCAGCGCCCGGCGCAGCCATAGCACCGCCTTCTTCTGCAATTCGCCTTCCGTCTTGTAGATGACCCAGGCCGCGCCCATCGCCGCATAGGCGGCGGCAAGGCAGAGCGCCACCAGCGCGCCGAAGGCCATGCCGCCGAGGCCGACATCAAGGCCCAGCACATAGATCCCCAGCATGTAGCCCTGCGCCAGCGAAGCGATGACCGAGCCCAGGAAGAAGATGCGGTTCCAGCGATGCTTCCGACCGGCCGGCACCTTGGCCCGGAAATCGAAGGCAACGCCGCGCAGGATCAGGCCGACAAGCAGCAGGAAGACCGGAATGTAGAGCGCGGTGAGGATGGTGCCGTGCGCCAGCGGGAAGGCGACCAGCAGCAGGCCGACGGCCAGCACCAGCCAGGTCTCGTTGGCGTCCCAGAACGGGCCTATTGCCGCGATCATCGTGTCCTGCTCGGCGTCCTCGGCGGCTGCGAACAGGATGCCGATACCGAGATCGAAGCCGTCGAGGATGACATAGATCAGGATGGCAAGGCCCATCAGGCCGGCGAAGATGAGGGGGAGCAATGTCGGCCAGTCGAGGGTCATCGCCGTTCTCCTATTTCGCCGCCGGCTGCGACAGCGGCGCCTCGAGAACGCCCGGCAGCGGCGAGGTATCGCCGTCCTTCGCCGCCTTCAGCGCCAGATAGACCAGCACGCCGAGATAGGCGATCAGAAGCAGCGCATAGAGGATGAGATAGACCGCAAGCGACAGCGCGACCTGGCTGCCGGCGACCGGGCCGATGGCATCGACAGTCCTGAGCACGCCGGTGACCAGCCAGGGCTGGCGGCCGATCTCGGTGGTGTACCAGCCGGCCAGCGTTGCCAGCCAGCCGGACAGCGCCATCGGCACCATCACCAGCGCCAGCGGTCTCGGCAGGCTGTGGCGCCGCTTGAGGAAAAAGGCGGCCGACCAGGAGACGACGAGCATCAGAACGCCGGTGCCGACCATGATGCGAAAAGCCCAGAACACCGGGAATACCGGCGGGTGGTTGCCGGCATAGTCGTTCAGCCCCGGCACGACGCCGCTGGCGCTGTGCCTGAGGATGAGGCTGGCGCCATCGGGGATGGTGATCTCGAATTTGTTCTCCCTTGCCGCCTCGTCGGGAAGCGCGAAAAGGACCAGCGGCACGTTGGGGCCGGTGTTCCAGTTGGCCTCCATGGCGGCGATCTTCTGCGGCTGATGCTCGAGCGTGTTGAGGCCATGCTGGTCGCCGGCGAAGATCTGGATGGGGATCAGGATCGCCGCGGTGAAAACACCGGTGCGCAAGGCCTTCCACATCGATTCCGAACGGTCGCCATAGAGATAGCGCAGCGCCGACAGGCCGGCGATCAGGAACGAAACCGTCAGGCCGGAGGCAAGCAGCATGTGGACGAGCCGGTAGGGCATGGACGGGTTGAAGACGATCGCCCACCAGTCGGTAGCGTGGGCTGCGCCGTCGCGCATCTCGAAGCCGACAGGCGTCTGCATCCATGAATTGAGCGCGATGATCCAGAAGGCGGACAGGGTGGTGCCGCCGGCCACCAGCACGGTTGCCAGCGTGTGGATGCGGTTGGAGACGCGGCGGAAGCCGAACAGCATGATGCCGAGGAACGCCGCCTCGAGGAAGAAGGCGGTGAGTATCTCATAGGCGAGCAGCGGGCCGGCGATGTTGCCGACGGTCTCCATGTAGCCCGGCCAGTTGGTGCCGAACTGGAAGCTCATGGTGACGCCCGAAACCACGCCCATGGCAAAGGACAGCGCGAACACCTTCACCCAGGTGAAATAGGCGCGCATCCACGCGGTATCGCCGGTGGCGTTGTAGCGAAGCTTGAAGAACAGCAGCATCCAGCCAAGCGCGATGGTGATAGCCGGAAACAGGATATGGAACGAGATGTTCGCGCCGAACTGGATGCGCGACAGGATGAGCGGGTCCATGGCGGGCTCCGGCTGCTGCTATGTCAGGGAAGATAGGCCGGATGCGCTAGGCGGTCAAAGCGGCGTGGCGTCACGCGAGGCGGAACGCCGCAGGACTGCGGCAGCGGTGGATGCGCCGATGTTCAGAACTGTCAGGAGTGCCATTGACTTCCGGCTGCGCGCACCGACATTCAGCGGACTAAAATCAACAGACCTCCTTTCAAGCAGCCGTTTTTCAGCCATGCCATCGATCATTTCCATTTCCGGGGTCACCAAGACCTACGCGACCGGTTTCAAAGCGCTGAAGGAGATCAACCTCGATATCGAGCGCGGCGAGATTTTTGCGCTGCTCGGGCCGAACGGCGCCGGCAAGACGACCCTGATCTCGATCGTCTGCGGTATCGTCAACCGCTCGTCGGGCACGGTCAGCGTGGACGGCCACGACATCAGCCGGGATTATCGCGCCGCACGCAGCCTCATCGGGCTGGTGCCGCAGGAACTGACCATCGACGCCTTCGAGAGCGTGTGGGCGACGGTCAACTACAGCCGCGGCCTGTTCGGCAAGCCGGCCAACCACGCCTTCGTCGAGAAAGTGCTGCGCGACCTGTCGTTGTGGGACAAGAAGGACGCCAAGGCGATCACCCTGTCCGGCGGCATGAAGCGGCGGCTGATGATCGCCAAGGCGCTGTCGCACGAACCGAGGGTGCTGTTCCTCGACGAGCCGACAGCCGGCGTCGACGTCGAACTGCGTCAGGACATGTGGGCGATGGTGCGCCGGCTGCGCGAGGATGGCGTGACCATCATCCTGACTACGCATTATATCGAGGAGGCCGAGGCGATGGCCGACCGCGTCGGCGTCATCAATCGCGGTGAGATCGTGCTGGTTGAGGACAAGGTGCAACTGATGCGCACGCTCGGCCGCAAACGGCTGTTGCTGGAATTGCGCAGTCCGCTCGCCATCATACCGGAGACGTTGTCGCGCTACACGCTGGAGCTTTCGCCGGACGGTGATCGACTGACTTACACCTATGACAACCAGAGCGAGCGGCCGGGCGTCGCCTCGCTGCTCCGCGACCTTGAGACGTGCGGCATCCAGTTCCGCGATATCGACACGCAAAACAGCTCGCTCGAGGAGATCTTCGTCAACCTAGTGAGGAAGGGCGCATGAACCTGCGAGCAGTCTGGGCGATCTACAGGATGGAGATGGCGCGCGCTTTTCGGACCGTGCTGCAGAGCATCGTCTCGCCGGTCATCTCGACATCGCTCTATTTCGTCGTTTTCGGCTCGGCCATCGGCTCGCGCATCACCGAGATCGACGGCATCAGCTACGGCGCCTTTATCGTGCCGGGGCTGATCATGCTGTCGCTGCTGACGCAGTCGATCTCCAACGCCTCCTTCGCCATCTATTTCCCGAAATTTGTCGGCTCGATCTACGAGCTGCTGTCGGCGCCGGTGTCCTATCTGGAGATCATCATCGCTTATGTCGGGGGTGCGGCGACCAAGTCGATCATACTCGGCCTGATCATCCTAGGGACAGCGTCGCTGTTCGTGCCGCTGACCATCGAGCATCCGTTCTGGATGCTCTCCTTCCTGGTGCTGACGTCGGTGACCTTCAGCCTGTTCGGGTTCATCATCGGCATCTGGGCGAAGAGCTTCGAGCAGCTGCAGCTGGTGCCGCTGCTGATCATCACGCCGCTTACCTTCCTTGGCGGCAGCTTCTATTCGATCGACATGCTGCCGGGCACCTGGCGCACGGTGACGCTGTTCAACCCTGTCCTTTATCTGGTCAGCGGCTTTCGCTGGAGCTTCTACGGCAAGTCCGACGTCTCGATCGGCATCAGCCTCGGCATGACCGTGGTTTTCCTGCTTATCTGCATAGCGATCGTCGCGTGGATCTTCAGGACCGGCTACCGGCTGCGGAACTGACCGGCTTACAGCACGCTGCGCAATCAGACATAGAAACGTGAAAGAGGGGAAACGTGAAAGAGGGGCTTCGGTCGAGCCGAAACCCCTCCTCACGATTTATCGGCGTGGAACCCTGCAGCGGGATGAGCTTAGACCGCGATTTTGCCACCGCCCTGTTTGGTGATGGCGACGACCGACGGCCGCACCGGCATATCGGGCTTGAAGTCGGGCCAGCGGGTCGACAGGTCCTCATAGTAAGAAGGACGGCCAAAAGCTTCCCAGTCTTCGCCGCCATCGGCCGGATGCTGAACCGCGACGAAGGCGGTCTGGTCGTCTGGCGTGAACAGCGGACCGCACATTTCGGCGCCGATCGGCACGCGGAAGAACAGCTTCGAGGTCGCTCGCGCCTCGCCTTCGGTGTCGACCGCCCACAGGCCATCGGTGCGGCCGGTGGCCTTCGGGCCCTGTCCATCGGTCGAGACCCAGAGCCGGCCGGCCGAATCGATGGCGCAATTGTCCGGCATGCCGAACCAGCCATTGGCGGTGGTTGCGGTTGAGAAGGTGGCGCCGACTTCGGCCACCGAGGGATCGCCGCATTTCAGCAGCACTTCCCACTTGCCCTTGGCAGCAGTGAAATCGCCACCGTCCTCGACGATCTCGATGATGTGGCCGAAGGCGTTTTCGGCGCGCGGGTTGGCGGCATCGACCTGGTCCGTCTTGCGCTTCGAATTGTTGGTCAGCATGACGTAGACTTTGCCGGTCGTCGGATTGGGCTGGATATCCTCGGGGCGATCCATCTTGGTGGCGCCGAGCAGGTCGGCGGCACGGCGCGTCTCGATCAGCACGTCGGCCTGGCTGGCAAAGCCGTTCTCCGCCGTCAGCGGGCCCTGGCCGAAGTCGATGGGCAGCCATTCGATCGACCCGTCTTCGGCGAATTTGGCGACGTAGAGCGTGCCGTCGTCGAGAAGATCCATGTTGGCGGCGCGATCCTCGGCGTTGAACTTGCCGGCGGTGACGAATTTGTAGACATAGTCGAAGCGCTCGTCGTCGCCGAGATAAAAGACGACACGGCCATCCTTGGCGACGATCGATTCGGCACCCTCATGCTTGAAGCGGCCCATGGCAGTGCGCTTCCGCGGCACCGAGGTCGGATCGTTGACGTCGACCTCGACGATCCAGCCGAAGCGGTTGGGCTCGTTCGGCTCCTTGCCGATGTCGAAGCGGTCATAATGCGCAGCCCATTCATAGGCGCCTTCGGGAATGCCCAGGCGCTTGTAGTTGGCGGCTTCCGCGTGATCGGCCGGCAGTTCGCCAGAGAAATAGCCATGGATGTTTTCCTCGGCCATGACGTAGGTGCCCCAGGGCGTGACGCCGCCGGCACAATTGTTGACGGTGCCGATGGCCTTCGTGCCAGTCGGATCGGCACTGGTCTTGACACGGTCGTGGCCGGCGACGGGGCCGGACAGTGCCATCTCGGTGTTCGAGGTGATGCGGCGATTGAGCTTGCCGTCGCGCACCACCTGCCATTTGCCTGACACCTTGCGGATCTCGACGATGGTGCCGCCATGGGCGGCCATCTCGACGTCGACCTGTTCCTTGCTCAGTGGGGCCTGCTTGGCCTCGCCATCGACGATGGTGACGAGGCCTGGGAACATCAGATGCGGATTGGTGTATTCGTGGTTGACCACCAGCAGACCATGCTCGGCCGAGCCGTCGATCGGGATATAGCCGACATAGTCGTTATTGTAGCCAAATTGTCTTTCCTGGGCCTGCGCCGACTGTTTTGTCGGATCGAATTCCGGCGAATCGGCAAACAAGGGATCGCCCCAGCGCAACAGCACGTCGGCGTCATAGCCGGCGGCGACATGGTGCTTGTCGTCGACGCCCGCCTCGACCTCGTCGAAGGTGAAGGCTGAGCCGCCGCCGGCGCGGGCATCGTCGGCGAGGATCAGCGCCAGCGGGCTAACGGTGACGGCGATGGCGGTTGCCGCGAGCGATCCCTGCAGGAAACCACGGCGCGAGAACCGCCCGGCGATGATTTCGCCCATCGTCTGGTTGTCGGTGGGATTGGTTCCTGGCCCATCGTTTTCCTCGAGCAGGCTGGTGCGGAAATGGGCGTCGGGGGAGCGATGTTCAGTCATGGGGGCTTGCCTCTGGCTCTTTGGGATGGCTGGAGCGTGTTGCTTGACTACCGCGTATCGCCAGCAGATCACAGTTTGATGACGTTGCCGGCCAATTTCCAGCCCCGATCTCATGTCTTTGATCAGGCCGCTTGACCGCGACCGACGCTTCCGAAACAAGATCTGCGGCAGGCGCGGAAGTACTGCGTCGGAGGGACAAAAACGTGAGTTTCTGGGGACTGGGGCAGCTCGGCATTTCGACGGTGATCTTCCTGCTGGCGGCAACGGCGGCCAAGCAATGGGGGCTGGCGCCGAGCCTCGGCAAGATCGTTCTGACTCTGGCGCTCTATTCGCTGGGCAATCTGATCATGCTGAGGCTGATCCGTGAATTCGGCATGTCGGTGTCGTTCAGCCTGTCGGCGGTGATCCAACTGGTGTCGGTGAACGTGGTGGCACTGGTGTTCTTCGGCGAGCGCGTCAATTCGTTGCAGGCGACCGGCATCGTGCTCGCCGTCGCAGCGGTGGCGCTGATCACGCTCGGACCCTATCTGCAAAAACTATAGTTGCTCATGATCCCGAAAAATCGGAATCGATTTTCGGAAAGGATCATACGCCAAAGTTAAAGTGCTACAGCGTCCTTTGCGCGTCCAAAAGGACGCGCGGCGCTGTAGGACGATGGGCCGATGAAGAATAACGCAAGCAAGCTGCTCAACTGGATCGAATTCCCGGTGCTGCTGGCCGGACTGGTCATCGCCGGCGGACTGTGGGGGTTCGAGGAGTTGATGGAGGTGGCGCGAGACACCACGCCGCACGCCTTCGACACGGAAATCATGCTCGCCTTCCGTGAAGCGGGCCAGCCCGACAATCCGATCGGACCGCTGTGGCTGGAAGGGGCGATGCGCGACATCACCAGCCTCGGCAGCGCCATCGTGCTCGGGCTGATCACAGCGGCGGTGATCGTCTATCTGCTGCTGATCCACAAGCCGGGAGCAGCGTTTCTGGTCTTCGTCGCGGTGGCTGGCGGGCAGGTCCTGTCGAGCACGCTGAAGCTCGGAATCGATCGGCCGCGCCCCGACCTTGTCTCGCATCTCGCCGACGTGGCGACGCTTTCGTTTCCAAGCGGCCATGCGATGCTGTCGGCGGTGACATATTTGACGCTGGGCAGCATGGCGTCGCGTTTCCTGCCTGGGCGGACGACCAGGATCTATGTGCTGGCACTTGCCGTGCTGACAACACTGCTGGTCGGCATCAGCCGCGTCTATCTCGGCGTTCATTGGCCATCGGACGTGCTGGCCGGCTGGTGCGCCGGCTTCGCCTGGGCGATGCTGTGCTGGCTGGCCGCATGGGCGTTCCAGCGATGGCGCGGGCAGACCGCCGGCGCCTGAACCGGCCGTTCCGAACGACGCTGCGCCAATTTCCCTCGAAAGTTGCGGGGGCGGGGGCGTGCTGGTCCAGCAGGCGCGCAGGCTCTCCAGGACGCGACCGGCCTGGCGTGTATGTCTGACATGTGCATAATGATGCTTAAACCATCATAATGATTGTATTATACATGGGAATGCAGACTCAGACGGGGGTTTTTAGCCGATGATCACTGCCGCGCAGATGCGCGCCGCAAGGGCGCTGGCCGGCATCGATCAAAAGACGCTCGCCGAGCGCGCCGGGGTTTCGCTTCCAACCATTCAGCGCATGGAAGCGAGCGACGGCGTGGTCAGGGGCGTGGTCGATACGCTGATGAAGGTCATCCAGGCCCTCGACGAGGCCGGCGTGGAGCTGATCGGCGAGAACCAGGCCAGCGAGCGCGGCGGCAGGGGCGTGCGCCTCAAGCCGGTCGTGCCGCAGAAACCGCCAGGCTGAACCGAAATAGAGTCGCGACGGCGACCGCCGACAGTCCTGCCGACGATCCCGCCGCCTGCTTGGTTTTGCGTGGCCGCTGTCCACTTTGGGCGGCATGCATCAGGAGCGGAAGGCAGTCATGAATCGAGCCCGGCGGGCAATTCATCAACCGGCGCAGCCGACATTTTCCGAACTGTTCACGCCGAAGTTGGTGACGGTGCTGCGCGAGGGCTACACATCAGAGCATTTCAAGGCCGATGCCATCGCCGGACTGACCGTGGCCATCGTGGCGCTGCCGCTGTCGATGGCGATCGCGATCGGATCGGGCGTGTCCCCGGAGCGCGGGCTCTACACTTCCATCATTGGCGGTTTCCTCGTCTCGGCGCTGGGCGGCAGCCGTTTCCAGATCGGCGGGCCGGCGGGCGCCTTTATCGTGCTGATCGCGGCAACGGTGGCACGGGTCGGCGTCGACGGCTTGCTGCTGGCGACGATAATGGCCAGCGTCTTGCTGCTCGCCATCGGCTACGTCAGGCTTGGCACCTACATCAAATTCATTCCCTATCCGGTGACCGTCGGCTTCACCGCCGGCATCGCCATCATCATCTTCTCCGGCCAGATCGTCGAGCTGTTCGGGCTGAAGCTCGCCGGCAAAGAACCTGGACCTTTGGTGCCGAAGCTGTTGGCGATCGGCGAGGCGGCCGGAACGATCAATCTCGCCGCCACCTTCGTCGCTCTACTGACCATCGTCGCCATTGCCCTGATGAAGCGGTGGCGGCCGAAATGGCCAGCCATGCTAATCGCCATTGGTCTAGCGTCGCTTGTCGTGGCGCTGTTTTCGCTGCCTGCCGAAACGATCGGCACGCGCTTCGGCGGCATCCCGCGCAGTCTGCAAATGCCGGCCTTTCCGCCGATCAGCTTTGACAGGATAGTCGACGTCCTGCCAGACGCCTTAGCCTTTGCGCTGCTCGGCGCGATCGAATCGCTGTTGTCGGCGGTGGTCGCCGACGGCATGACAGGAAGGCGGCACCGCTCCAACTGCGAACTCGTGGCGCAAGGCTTTGCCAACATCGCGTCCGCCCTGTTCGGCGGTATCTGCACCACCGGCACCATAGCCCGCACGGCGACCAATGTGCGGGCCGGCGCGCATGGACCGGTTTCGGGCATGATCCACTCGGCCCTCCTGCTTGCCCTGATGCTGGTGGCGGCGCCGCTGGCCAGCTACATCCCGCTTGCAGCCCTTGCCGGCGTGCTGGCGGTGGTGTGCTGGAACATGTTCGAGAAGCAGGCCTTTGCCACGCTGCTGCGTGCCTCGCGCGGCGACGCGCTGGTACTGATGGCGACATTCCTGATCGTGATCTTCCGCGATCTCACCGAAGGCATCGTCGTCGGCTTCGCGCTAGGCTCGATCCTGTTCATCGACCGTATGGCCAAGAGCATTGCGGTCGAGCCGGACCAGGGACTGGTGCAGGACGATGTCGCCGACAGAACCGGCGCCGACAGCGCATACGATTCCAGCGAAGCCAGCGATGCCGACACCGTCGTCTACCGGATTTCCGGCGCCTTCTTCTTCGGCGCCGCCTCGACCGTCGCCACGGTGCTGGACCGCATCGCCGACCAGCGCAAGAACTTCATCCTCGACTGCTCGGCCGTGCCGTTCTTCGATTCAACGGCGGCCAACGTCATTGAGAGCGCTGCCCACAAGGCAAGGCGCGCCGGCGTGCGCTTCATCATATCAGGCGCTTCGCCGCAGACACGCCGCATGCTGATCAACCATGGCGTCAAACGGCCGCTGGTGACATACGCCGCCTCGATCAGGGACGCGCGGGCGCAGTTGAAGAATGCCGCGCCTGGAGAGGTCTAAGCCTCTCCATCATTGTCAGCGATGTCGGACGATACCGACGCAAGCACCGCGTCAGGCAGCGGCGCCGGGCGCGCTGGCGTCTTCGTGCGGCGCAGCGGCCAGATCATCGCGCGCCTTGCGCGCGAGTTTTTTTGTCGAGCGCCTGGGCCCATCGCCGAACAGATCGGCTGCCGCCGCAAGACAGGTCTTTTTCAGGCTTTTCTCCGAACGCTTCAACAGCTTGCTCAGCAGCCGCGTTTCCTGAGGAGAGCCGAGCGGCCGGTCACCGGCATCGAGAAGCGTGCGCAAGACGAACACATCATGCAGTTCGCCCAGCTTTTCGCCGAGTTCGTCGACCGCCTTGCGCCGGGCCTTGATCGGCGTCGGCCACAGCCTTCCAAGCAGCGACAGATGCAGGCCGTGAGTCTTTGCCGCCTTGCGCAGATCGTGGAAATCGTCGGCCTCACCGCGGGAGCCTGCCTTGTCCAGCGCCTTTCTGGCGCGACGCAGAGTGATGCGGGCGCCTTCGGCAAGCACGTCGGCGGCTTGTTCGGGCTGGTCGGGCAAGGCCAGCGTATCGATGCGGCTGATGCCGTCCTCGCAAGCGGCAGTCGCGGCAGCTATCGCGGCGCCGAGGCCAGCTCCACCATGCAATTCGTGCTGGCGCGCCACCAGCGTGTCGCGAACGACATCGAGACCGCCGCCAGCGCTTTGCTCGGGAAAGTTTTTTGCCAGTCGGTCGATGGTTTCAACCAGCGCGGTCGCCTCGCGCGGTTCGGCAAGCAGGGCAGCCACCTCTCGGTAGCAGTGATTCTCGGTACTGCAAAATGTCTCGTTCCCGGGACGGACCAGGCGCAGCAAGGCACGCACCTTCTTCAGCCGCCTGCGGCATTTGTGCAGCGCCTGCTCCGGCCTGTCATGCGCCACGTCCAGATGGACGAGCGCCTTGCCTATTTCCTCAGCGAGGATGCGCCTGACCTCGCCAGTCAACGGCAGGCGCGGATCGATGCGATAGCTCATGCGGCGATCTCCGGAATCCCCTCGAGGGCGAGCGACGCGTTGTAGAACCTGTGCTCGCCGGTGACTTCGCGGCCGAGCCAATCTGGCAGCATTTCGTCCTGCACGTCCTGCGGCGTCTCAAGCTCGGCGACCACCAGACCGCTAAGCATCCCGCCGAAGACATCGACTTCATAGAGATGGCCGCGGTGCCTAACATGGTGACGTGTCTTCTCGATGACACGTCCGATGGCGAAGGCCAGCATCTCTTCCGCCTCCGCCAGAGCAATTGGATATTCGAATTCGTCGCGTTCGCGGGCCTTGCTGCCGAATTTGAGCGTCAGCTTTGCCGAGGCGCCGTCGCTGATGCGCACGCGGACCGAGCGGTCGGGCGCGGCAACGAGATAGAACTGGCGAATGCGGATGTCCGCTTCGACCAGACCCCGCCAGCCATTGCCGGAGACCAGGAACTTGCGCTCGATTTCCTTGACCATGGCTTCGCACTAAAGCGCGTGCGGCTGGAGATGGCAAGGTGGAGATCGGCAAAGCTTGACTTTAATCATTCGATTGATTAAATTGTGGATCATGAGCAAACCGGCAAACTCCAAAATTCCGCGACGCGAGGCATCCGCCGCCGACATGACGCGCGCGGCACTTGTTCGCGCAGCGCTGAAGCTGTTCGGACGCCAGGGTTTCGACGGCACCTCGACGCGCGAGATCGCGTCTGAGGCCAGGGCCAATATCGGCTCGATCGCCTATCATTTCGGCGGCAAGGAAGGGCTTCGCAACGCTGCGGCCGACTACATCGTCGACACCATCCAGACCATTGCCGGCCAAGCAATCGGCAATCTGCAAGGGCCAAGCGACTCAGAAGCGGGCGACTCAGAAACGGACGACCCCGAAGCGGCGCGGGCACAACTGTTCACCGCGCTGGAGCGGATGGTGGCTTTCATCGTGGCAAGGCCGGAGGCCGGCGAGATCGTGCAGTTCGTCCTGCGTGAGTTGTCGCATCCGACGGCGGCACTCGACCGCATCTATAACGGCGTGTTCGAGCCGACGCATCGCCGGCTCTGCCTGATCTGGGAGCAGGCGACGGGCGAGCCGGCCGAAAGCGAGGCTACCCGACTGACCGTGTTCACGCTGATCGGCCAGGTCGTCTATTTCCGCATCGGCCGCGAGGCGGTGATGCGCCGCATGGGCTGGCGCGCGATCGGCGACGCCGAGGCCGCCAAGATCGCGGCGGCAGTGACGGATAATCTCGGCGCGATTTTGGCTCGGCGTCATTTAACCGACCGGAAGGATGGTAGGTCATGAGTTTCCTCTGCTCTCTGCCGCTCGCCGCCCTGCTTTTCAGCGCCTGCGCACCGGCGGCGCCGCTCGCCGTCGGCTATGTCGAGGGCGACTATGTGCTGCTCGCGCCGATCGAGGTGGCGCAGGTCGAGACGATTTCGGTCAAGCGCGGCGACCGCGTCGCGCCGGGCACGCCAGTGGTGACGCTGGAAAGCGCCGACGCAAAAATAGCCGTCGCGCAAGCCGACGCGGCCCTTGCACAGGCCCAGGCGCAACTTGCCGACCTGCAGGTCGGCAAGCGGCCCGAAGAGATTGAGGTGCTCAAGGCGCAGGTCGACATGTCCAAGGCGCAAGCCGCCGACGCCAAACGCAGATACAACCGCGCCAGCGATTTGTTCAAACGCGGCACCGGCACCCAGGCCGATTATGATACGGCTTCCGCGACGCTGGAAATTGCCAACGCGCAGCTCGGCCAGGCGGAAGCCAATCTTGCGGTCGGCGGCCTGCCGGCGCGGCCCGAGACGATCAAGGCCGCCGACAATCAGGTCAGGCAGGCGCAATCGGCGCTGGAGCAAGCGCGGTGGCGGCTGTCGAAGCGTGAGCTGGCGGCGCCTTCGTCCGGCCGCATCAACGATGTGATCCGCTATCCCGGCGACACCGCCGGGCCGACCGCGCCGGTCATTTCGATTCTGCCGGACGGCGCGGTGAAGCTCAGCGTCTATGTGCCGGAAACCGCATTCTCATCGGTAGCAGTCGGCACGCTGCTCAACGTCCATTGCGACGGCTGCGGGCCGGACGTGAAGGCTCGCGTCAGCTACGTGTCGCCGGACCCGGAATTCACGCCGCCGGTGATCTACTCGCTCGAAACCCGGCAGAAGCTGGTCTATCTGGTCGAGGCGCGGCCGGAGGGCGACGCCGGCGCGCTGCAACCGGGGCAGATCGTCGATGTCGAACTGGCGGATATCGGCAAATGAACGTCATCGACGTCCACGGCCTGGTCAAGCGTTTTGGTGACAAGACCGTCGTCGACCATGTGACGATGACGGTGGCCGAGGGCGAGATCGTCGGCTTTCTCGGCCCCAACGGCTCGGGCAAGACGACGACCATCCGCATCATGTGCGGCCTGCTGACGCCGGATGAGGGCGAAGGCACGGTGCTCGGCTTCGACATCCGCACCGACAGCCTGAGGATCAAGCGCGAAGTCGGCTATATGACGCAGAAATTCTCGTTCTACGAGGATCTGACCATCGCCGAGAACCTTGAATTCGTGGCGCGGCTCTATGGGTTGAAGCCGCTCAACGAGCATGTGGCTAGGACGCTGGGGGATCTTGGCCTCACCTCGCGCAAGGACCAATTGGCCGGCACGCTGTCCGGTGGCTGGAAGCAGCGGCTGGCATTGGCCGCCTGCATCATGCACAAGCCGAGATTGCTGCTGCTCGACGAGCCGACGGCGGGCGTCGATCCGAAAGCCAGGCGTGAATTCTGGGACGAGATCCATCGGCTGGCCAGCGGCGGGCTGACCGTGCTGGTCTCCACCCACTACATGGACGAGGCCGAGCGCTGCCACCGCATCGGCTACATCTCCTACGGCAGGATGCTGGCCACCGGCACGGTCGACGAGGTGGTCAGGAATGCCGGGCTGACGACCTTCGTCGTGCAGGGTCCGCGGCTCGACCAGGTCGCTGCCGCACTCAGCGGGCGGTCCGGCGTCGACCAGGTGGCGCCGTTCGGCGCGACGCTGCATGTCGTTGGTTCCGACAAGACGGCGCTTCAGGCAGCCCTCGCCGATGTCGAGAAGGAGCACAAGGGCGTCACGGTGACGCCGGGCGAGACCAGCCTGGAGGATGTGTTCATCCAGTTCATGTCCGGCTCGAAGGACAATATGGGATGAAAAACGGGATAAACAGCGTCTTTTCCTTCGCCAGACTCGGTGCGTTGCTGATCAAGGAGTTCATCCAGATGCGGCGCGACCGCATCACCTTCGCCATGATGCTGGGCGTGCCGCTGATGCAGCTGGTGCTGTTTGGCTATGCCATCAACAACGATCCGAAGAGCCTGCCGGCGGCCCTGGTGGCGATGAGCAGCGATCCTTACACACGGGCCATGGTTTCGGCGTTGCAGACCACCGGCTACTACCGCTTCGACCATTTCGCGCAAAGTGCCGCCGAGGCGGAATTCCTGATGGCGCGTGGCGACGTCGCCTTTGTCGTCACCATTCCCGCCGATTTTGCCCGGCGAGTCGAGCGCGGCGACCAGCCGCAAATCCTGATCGAGGCTGATGCTACCGACCCGGCCGTCGCCAGCGGCGCCATTTCGACCCTCGGCACCGTCGCCAACCAGGCGCTGCTCAGGGCGCGCGGCATGCAGGAGACGGCCGCCGAAGCTGCCCGAGGCCAACTCGAAGTCGTTGTGCACCGACGCTACAATCCGGAAGGCATCTCGCAATACAACATCGTGCCCGGCCTGCTCGGCGTCATCCTGCAGATGACGATGGTGATGATGACTTCGATCGCGCTGACGCGCGAGACCGAGCGCGGCACAATGGAAAACCTTCTGGCGATGCCGTCCAGCCCGCTCGAAATCATGCTGGGCAAGGTGCTGCCCTATCTGGTGGTCGGCGCCGTGCAAGTGGTGGTGGTGCTGGCGGCGGCCAAGCTGCTGTTCGGGGTTCCCTTCACCGGGTCGTTGTCGCTGCTGCTAACGGCGGTTCTGGTCTTCGTGCTGGCGCTGGTGCTGCTCGGCTACACCATCTCGACGATGGCGCGCACGCAGATGCAGGCACTGCAGCTCACCTTCTTCTTCTTCCTGCCGTCGATCCTGTTGTCGGGCTTCATGTTCCCCTATCGCGGCATGCCCGGCTGGGCGCAGATCTTCGGCGAGATCCTGCCGCTGACGCATTTCCTGCGCATCATCCGGGCGGTGATGCTGAAGGGCGCCGACCTGCCGGCGGTCGCAACCGAAATCGGCTGGCTCGTCGTGTTCGTGGCGCTGTTTGCCGGTGTGGCGCTGGTGCGGTTCCGCCGCACGCTGGACTAATGCAACTCTCCTAGCTTTGGCCGCGTTTGGCCTTCTCTTCATTCGCCAGATACTGGTGGACGAACGCAATCGCCATGCTGCCCTCGCCGACCGCTGAGGCGACGCGCTTGATCGGGCTCAGGCGTACGTCGCCGCATGCGAAAACGCCGAGCGCGCTGGTTTCGAGCAGATAGGGGTCGCGGTCGTGCGACCAGCCCCCGGCCTTCTTCACATCGTCCCCGGTCAGCACGTATCCGCGGGTATCGCGCACGACGTCGGCCGGCAGCCACTCGGTCTCTGCGTTGGCGCCAATGAAAACGAACAGCCCGCCGCAATCGTGCCGGGTCACCTCGTTGCCGGCCTTGTCGAGAATGTCGATCGCCGTCAGGTGAGTCTCGCCGTGCACGGCCTGGACTTCGGATCGAAGCTGCACTTTTACGTTCGATTTCGCCCTGAGCTGCTCGATCAGGTAGTGAGACATACTGTCTGCAAGCGACGGGCCTCGCACGAGCAGTGTCACGCTGCGCGCATGGCCCGAAAAATGCAGTGCTGCCTGGCCGGCCGAGTTGCCGGCGCCGATCAGGAAGACATCCAGTCCATGGGTGGTGCTTGCCTCGCTGCGCGCGGCTCCATAATAGACGCCCTTGCCGATAAGCCGGTCGAACCCGTCGATGGCGAGACGACGCCATGTCACGCCGGTCGCAAGAATGAGGCTGCGCGCCCGCACGGCATCGGTGCCGTCGAGAAACAGCTGGTGCGTCGCCGGATCGATGCCGGCGACGGAGCGGGTGACAAGGATTTCGGCGCCCAGCCGCCTCGCCTGCTGCAGCGCGCGACTGGCCAGTTCGTCGCCGGAGATTCCGCTGGGAAAGCCGAGATAGTTCTCGATCCGCGACGATGTCCCCGCCTGTCCGCCAGGCGCCTCGCGCTCGACGACGATGGTGCGCAGCCCCTCGGATGCGCCGTAGACCGCCGCGGCAAGGCCGGCCGGCCCGCCGCCAATAATCGCGACATCGTACTCGGCGCCGCGCGGGCGCGTCTGCAGCCCCAGGCGTATTGCAAGATCGCGCACGACGGGATTTTCCATGATCTCTCCGTCCGCCAGCCGGGCAACGGGACCATCGAGAGCCGGCCTGCCCAGGGCAGACCAGAAAGCCTCGGCATCGGATGTGTCGGGCAACAGCCAGGTGAATGAAATCTGGTTGCGGGTCAGAAATCGGCGCAGATCACCGCACGCCGTGTCCCAGCGATGGCCGACCAATGTCACCCGCGGCTTCTGCGGCTCGGCAGTGACGCTCTGCAGCCCGCCCATCCGCTCGCGGGCAAGCGCGCTGACTTTCTGGGCCACGTCCTTTGAAACCGCCGCGACGGAATAGTACTGCTGAACCTCGATCCGCATCACGCGGGACGGTTCGGCGGCGCGATACCCGCCCGGAAAACCGGAGCCCAGGGCAATCGGCACCTCACCGAAGATCGTTCCCGGCAGCCGCCAGCCGAGCGTCCGCTCGACGCCGTCGAAGGTCTTTACGACTTCGATCCTGCCGGCGACAACAGCAAACAGCGCGGCCTCTCCGCCCTCGTGAACCGCGAACTCTCCGGGGCTGAGATGGAGGTCAGCCGCTGTCCGCGCCAGCCGCTCGAGCTCGCGCGGCGGCAAACCCGAAAACAACGGGATTGCTCCCACTTCATCAACTGTCAGCATGGTCCCTCGCGGGAGCCAGTTAGCGTTGTTTTCCCGTTTTGATCAACTGAAAAAGGGCGGAGTCTCGCCTTGGCGGATAGCGTGAAGCAGTACCCTTTGAAAGCGCATTGGGTTGTGCCGATAGGCATGATCATTCGGATCGAGGTTCATGCCGGCTTCCCGGGACCGGCGGCAATTCAGGCGCATCCAGTCCTTGGAAAGGATTGCGCCAGGCGTGGATTTCTTCAAACTGACGATACCAGCGGCTGACAGAAGGATAATCATCGAGCGGCAATCCGGCGACATCGTTGAAGGGCAGAAACGTCGCCATTCGAAAGTCGGCATAGGAAACCGAATTCTCGACCAGCCATTCTCGCTCGGAAAGCTCGGCCTCAAGTGTAGCAGCGGCCGTGCGGAAGTCTCTCAGCCCCTCCTCAACCCGGTCCTGATCGATCGGGCCGAGCCCATACCGCTGTTTGGTCCCGCGTTCGAAGTGCACGACGTCGCAAGCTCTCGCGAAGTTCTCTTTGCCCCAACTGAGCCATCGGATCATCTCGGGTTCGTCGTCGCCGGTGCGCCAGAGATCCGAATGCGCGTCGCGTGAAAGCCGGCAGGCTATGGCATCGGCCTCCCAGAGGCTCTTTCCCAAGCCTACGAGTATGGGCAATGAAAGATTTGGATTTAGCGGGCGATATCGCTCAGCCTGCCCGGGAGCGAAGGGGGAAGCGAATTCAAACTCGACCTTCGCGTTGAGATAGCGTGCCACCGCGACCGCGAGGCGGGGATTGGGATTGCGGCTGAAGTACAGCTTCATTGCATGTCAGTCCTTGAATGGTCGACTGGACGCGCAGGAGCTTTGACACTTGGCATCGGAGCGAAGCCGGAACCGCTTGCCACCCTATGCCGCCGCCATGATCTCCGCATAGGTGCTGAAATCGACATTGCCGCCGGACAGCACCACGGCGACGCATTTGCCTGATAGCTTGATCTCGCCCGATGACAGCGCGGCCAGCCCGACGCAGCCGCCGGGCTCGACCACCAGCTTGAGATGGGCCATGGCGTCGCGCATCGCCTGTGCGGCGGCCTGGTCGGAAACGGCAATGCCGCCGGCGAGATTCCTGCGGTTGATCTCGAAGGTGATCGCGCCCGGCTCGGTGGTTAGGAGCGCGTCGCAAATCGACGTGTGGCCGGGTTCGATCGGAACCCGGGCGCCTCTGGCCAGTGACCGACAGGTGTCGTCGAAATGCTCGGGTTCCACGGCCCAGACGGCCGTGCCCGGCGAGGCGTCCTTGACTGCAATGGAGATGCCGCTGCTCAGGCCGCCGCCGCCGCAGGGAATGACGACGGCGTCGAGGCTCACCCCGAGCGCTTTCGCCTGTGCCATCAGCTCGAGGCCAATCGTTCCCTGGCCAGCGATGATGGCCGGATCGTCGAATGGCGGGACCAGGACCATGCCCCGTTCCATGTACGGGCGAACCATCGCCATGCGATCGTCGCGAAACCGGTCGAACGGAACCACTTCGGCGCCCATTTTCCTGACATTGCCGACCTTCATCGCCGGCGCATCGGTGGGCATGGCGATAACCGCCTTGACGCCGTACATCGCCGCCGACGCGGCTACGCCTTGCGCATGGTTGCCCGACGAGAAGGCGACGACGCCGCGGCTGCGCTGCTCATCGCTGAGCGACGACAGTTTGTTGTAGGCGCCGCGGAACTTGAACGAGCCGGTACGCTGCAGCGTCTCCGGCTTGAACAGGATCCTGGCGCCGAAACGCTTATTCAGCTCCGGCGATTCGATCAGCGGCGTTTCGACGATCAAGCCGGACAATCGCGTTGCTGCGCGGTGGATATCGGCGATGCCGGGAGGGGTGGTCATGGTGAGGTCCTGCAGAATGAGACCGCCCATGGTGCACGGAAAACCAGGCCGCGCACCACTGGAAAAATGTGACCGAGACAATTCGTGGATTGCGAGCAGAGAGTGGCGCGCTTCGCCGCCCGCTCCTCACCCCAAAAGCGTCCGTTGCCGTTTGGCGCCACCCATCTTGCGCCAGGTGTTGAAGCGATGGGTGGCGGCGGCAAAGGATATCTTCATCTGCTGGGCAACCGAATAGCGTGACTTGCCCTCGTCGAACAGGCGGTAGCAGCATTCGACGCCCTCCTCGGTCAGCTTGCCGTCGGGGGCCTTGTTGTGCGGATTGGCCGGATCGAATTTTTCGACCTGCTGCTCGATCAGGCCTTTCAGGCGCTGCAGGTCCCCCTCTATGCTGGCGATCAGGTCGAGAACGGGTTTCGGGTCAAATGCATGGGTGGGCTGTTTTGCCGGCATCCGGATTCCTTTCTATTGGCTCAAGCCCATCTATATAGGTGAACATTCGCTAATAATGAAGGCCAGAGGAGGATCCCGCAGCCATAAATTTGAACCTCCGGCTACGAGCCCGATTGACCAACGGTGCGCCAAACCCTAGTTTAGAATCATTCTAAACTAGGGCGGATTTCTCATGCTTTCCCGTGTTTTCGGTTTCGGTCGCCGTCCCTTCGAGTCGCTCTCGGAGCAAGAGATCCTGGCGCTCGCCATCTCTTCCGAAGAGGATGACGGGCGTATCTACCGCGCCTATGCCGACGGGCTGGCGGATAGGTTTCCGCATTCGGCCAAAGTGTTCGAGGAAATGGCGGAGGAGGAGGACGGCCATCGCGACTCGCTGATCGAGCTTCACCGCGAGCGTTTTGGCGAGCGCATTCCGCTGATCCGGCGCGAGCATGTGAAGGGCTATTACGAGCGCAAGCCCGACTGGCTGGTCCGGCCGCTCGGCATCGAACAAGTGCGCCAACAGGCCGCAACGATGGAGCGTCAGGCCTACCTGTTCTACGTCGAAGCGGCGAAACGCACCAGCGACGCCTCGACGCGAAAGCTGCTCGACAATCTGGCGGTGGCCGAACAGGGCCACGAGACGCTGGCGCAGCGGCTGGAGCAAAAGCATGTGCCGGGCGCGGTGAAGGCCGAAGAAGCAGCGGCCGAGCAGCGCCAGTTCATCCTGACCTATGTGCAGCCGGGACTGGCCGGGCTGATGGACGGATCGGTGTCGACGCTGGCGCCGATCTTCGCCGCTGCGTTCGCCACGCACGACACGTTCCAGACCTTCCTGGTCGGGCTTGCCGCCTCGATCGGCGCCGGCATCTCAATGGGCTTCACAGAGGTCGCCTCCGACGACGGCAAGCTGTCGGGCCGCGGCTCGCCGGTGAAACGCGGCATCACCACAGGCGTGATGACGGCGCTGGGTGGCCTCGGCCACGCGCTGCCTTACCTCATCCCATTTTTCTGGACGGCGACGATTGTCGCTGCGGTCGTGGTGTTCTTCGAACTGTGGGCGATCGCCTTTGTGCAGAACCGTTACATGCAGACGCCGTTCTGGCGCGCCGCCTTCCAGGTGGTGCTGGGCGGCGCGCTGGTGTTTGCGGCTGGAGTGCTGATCGGGAATGCATAGCAAACCCTACCCATTCACTACCCGGCTGTCCTCAGGCGCCTCGGCTCGTTCGGTCAGGCCATAGTCGCGCACGACATGGGCAATGCGCAGACGATAGCCGGCAAAGATGCCGCCACGGCCGGCCTTCTGCGCCTGCCTGTGTTCCTCCGTGTTGCGCCAGGCTTTCACCGCCTCCTCGTCGCGCCAGAACGACAGCGACAGGATGCGGTTCGGATCGACGAGGCTCTGGAAGCGTTCGATCGACAGGAAACCGTCCATGCCGTCGAGCAGCGGCCGCAGGTCGGCGGCGATGCCGAGGTAGGCGTCGCGCTTGCCTGTTGCCGGCTCGACCTCGAAGATAACGGCGATCATAGCTTCACCAGAGAGGCGTGCTGCCCGGATGCGAGTTTCAGAAAAGTCCGCTCCTCTTTCAGGATGAATTTTTCACGTCGGGCGAATTCGTAATTGGCCTTGCCGGCCGGGTCGGCGGCGAGCCTGATACGGTAGGCTTCATAAGCCGCCAGGCTGTCGATGTTATAGGCGGCATAGGCTGTCGTGGCCGAGCCCTCATGCGGCGCGAAATAGCCGATCAGATCGGCGCCGCAACGCGGGATCGCCTGGCCCCAGTTGCGGGCATACTCCTCGAACGCCGCCTTGCCGAACGGGTCGATCTCGTAGCGGATGAAGCAGGTGATGGTCATCTTTTGTCTCCTGTACAGGTGGATGCAGTTTGCGCCGACAGTTCGAACGGTGTCGAAACGTTCTGTGGTTCTATGTGCTAGCAATTTTCCATGTTGATCACGCTTGCCAGAAGGATTTCGCGCATTCGCGGCGAACGTCTTGTGGCGTCAGGCCAAGGTCGCGCAGAAGATGCTCGTCGATCCCGGCGAGGTCGAGGCGCTGCAGATGACGATCGTACCACCGTGCCAGCAGCCGCAGATGCACCCGGCGCAAGATCATGAACGGAGACGGCCGACGGCCGAAGCGGCTGACAAGCATGGTGTGGGGAATGGTTCTTGCGGTCATCGTCGTCTCCTTGATCTCAGCGGAGGATAGTGGTTATCTGACGTCAATGCTTCGATGAAGGACTAACTATGCGTGAAGGACCAGACATAGCCCGCATCGCCAGCCTGGTCGGCGATCCGGCGCGGGCAAACATGCTGACCGCGCTGATGGGTGGCACGGCACTGACAGCGAGCGAACTGGCGCTCGAGGCCGGCGTGTCGCTGCCGACCGCCAGCTCGCATCTGTCGAAACTGATGGAGGGCGGGCTGCTGACGCTGGCAAGCCAGGGGCGGCATCGCTACTACGGGCTCGCCGGGCCGCAGGTGGCTGGGATGATCGAGGCGATCACCGGCGTCGCCGCTGCGGTCGGGCCGCAGCGGGTGCGGCCGGGTCCGCGTGATGCGGCCATGCGCGTGGCGCGGGTTTGCTACGACCACCTCGCCGGCGAGCAGGCCGTGGCGATGCTCGACCGTCTTGTCGCTCGACAAGTGCTCCTGCGCCACGACAAGGAAATCCGGCTCGGGCCGTCAGCCGCCTCGCATTTCGCCGCGATCGGCATCGATGTCGAGAGCAAGGCGCGACGACCGGTGTGCCGGGCCTGCCTCGACTGGAGCGTGCGGCGCTCGCATCTGGCCGGCACGCTGGGCGCTGCCATCCTCGATAAGATTCTCTTGGAAAAATGGGGGCGACGCGAAAAAGGCAGCCGCGCGGTAATCTTCTCGCCGATGGGCAAGCAGGCGTTCGAGAAGGTGTTTCTGGCCTGATGGTTTGCCGGGCGCTGGTTTCGCGACGCCCCTGGCGAGCGAGACATCGGCGGGACAGCGCCCCCTCTGCCCTGCCGGGCATCTCCCCCACAAGGGGGGAGATCAGCAGCTTCGCCGTCCAGCTCTTTTTTCAGCGTTAGAGGTTAGCGAAAGCGGGGATGACGGCCAATCTCCCCACTCGTGGGGGAGATGTCCGGCAGGACAGACGGGGGCGCGAAGGATCGCCGGCGCTCGTTCTCGCGTTCACTCAGCCTTGGGAAGAAGCCAATGAATTACCCGCGCTTGAGCGGCTTGCCCTGCTGGAAAAAATCCACCCAGGGATCGGCTTTCGCCAACAGTTTTAGCGTCGTCTTGTCGACGATCGGAAATGCGTTCGGCGCCAATCCGGCTTCAATTTCCGCCCAGGTCGCCGGCATCGATACCGTAGCGCCTTTCTTGGCCCGCGACGAATAGGGTGCCACCGTGGTCGAGCCGCGGCCATTGCGCAGATAGTCCACGAAGATCTTGCCGGTACGCGCCTTCTTCGACAGCGTCGCGGTATACCGATCAGGAGCGGCCTGCTCGAGGGCACGGGCGAAATCATGGGCGAAGTCCTTCACCTCATCCCAATCCGCCGATGGTTTCAGCGGAACCACGATATGGTAACCCTTGCCGCCCGACGTCTTGACGAAATTCGGCAATGACAGCGCATCGAGCCGGCCGTGAATTTCAAGCGCCGCCGCGCGCACCGCTTTCACGTCGACGCCTTCGTCGGGATCGAGATCGAAGATGATCTGGTCCGGCTTGTCCAGTTCGTCGACGGTGCAGCCCCAGATGTGGATCTCGACCACGCCGAGCTGGACCAAGGCAGCGACACCGTCGAAATCACGGATAAACAACATCTCCTCGCCGTCCGTCGGATCCTTCATCCTGGCGATTTTTTCGTGCATGCCGGCCGACGCATGCTTCTGGAAGAAGCGTTGACCGCCGACGCCGTCCGGCGCGCGCACCAGGCTGAGCGGCCGATTAACGACGAATTGGTGCATGCGCGGCCAGACTATAGCGTAATGATCGAGCAGGCCCTGCTTCGATACTTTCTCCCGCGGCCACAGAAGCTTGTCGGGATTAGAAAGCTTTACGACGCTGTCTGCCGCCGCGGCGGATTTGACAGAGGTGGATATCTCGCCGTTGCCGCTGGCAAGCTTTGCCTTTCCGCCGGCAGGCTTTGCCTTGGTGTCGGCCTTGCCTGCGGGTGCTTTCGGCTTTTCCTGCACGACTTCCTCCGCCGGTTTTTCCTCGCGCAATCCCTCGAACGAGCGTGGCGCATCATACGGTCGACGTCCAGGTACGGAAAGTGAGGCAAAGCCGGTTGTCCGGCGTTGCCTCGATCGCGAGTCTACTCGGCGGCCTGAAGGTTGACCTTGGCTTCCGCAATCTCGGTGAGCTTGCGGTCGGTCGCCTGCTCTTCCTTGATGTTGTTGGCCAGGACATTGGCGCAGTCGGTGCGGCCAAGCTGCTTGGCCCAGGCGATCAACGTGCCGTAGCGGGTTATCTCGTAGTGCTCGACCGCCTGCGCGGAGGCGATCAGGGCGGCGTCGAGGACGTCCTTGTCGTCGATGTCGCCGCTGACTTCATCGGCTTCCTCGAGAATGCCGTCGATGGCCGGACAGTTGACCGTCTTGGCCTTCACGCCATGCAGTTCGAACACCTTCTCGACCCGCTCGATATGACCTTTGGTCTGGCCGAGATGCTTCTCCAGGCCGGCTTTCAACTGCGGATCGGTCGCCTTGTCGATCATCTTCGGCAGCGACTTCTCGATCTGTTTCTCGGCGTAATAGATGTCGCGCAGCGTGTGGACGAAGAGGTCGTCCAGCGTCTTGATGTCTTTCGAAAAGAAACCCATGGCTTTGCCTTTCCATTGTTCTTGCTGTGTTGGGGGTTCCGGCGGCGGTTCCGCTCGGAAGCCGCTGGGCCGGGTTGGTCCCGGCCCTCAGCGTCAACGTGCTTCTATCGGACGGGTTCCTGGCTTTCCGAATAAGCAGGGAAATTTGACCAAGCACGAAAATTTCGCGGAACCGGCCAAAGTTGAAACACAAGCGCGTCGGAGCGACATCCAAACGAAACATATGTGATGCAAAAGTCACACTAGCCGGAATGCCGACGAACTGCATGGAAAGACCCCGAATCAGCCGCATTCCAGCCACGAACCAAGGCCTTTTTGACCAAAGATTAACATCGTGTTCACCGAGTATTCACGCCTCGACGCTATGATCCCACACAATCGGAAGGGACATCCGAAATCGGGACAGGGACAGGGAAAATGAACTTCTTGACGCGCCTCATCGGCTACGCTGCCGCCATCCGCGAATTCGTCGCGCCGACCTATCGGCCGGAGCGCTATTACATGCGCGGCCCAGGCCCCGCATGCGCACGCCGCGGCCACACGCTCGGCATCAGCGCGCACTGATGATGACCATGGAAAGCCGTCACGACAGCCGGATATGCAGGCCGGCCGCCGATCACCGTGCGACCACCTATCGCACGGAACGTCCTGCGCTAGCCGAGAGGCGGCGTGCGATAACGCCAAGGTTCTGAGATTCCAGGGCTTCGAGTTTTCTGGGGCTTTGATCTCGCCTCCGGCAAGCTTAGCGCCGTTTGACACCAGCAGCCGGGACTGGCGTGACCGCCCCCGAGATCCTTCCGCCGAGTTGGCCTCCAAAAATCTAGAGCGGGATTACGGTCGTCTCCTTGGCGGTTCGAATTACAAACATGGTGTAATACCGCGCCACATTCGTCCGATCTCGGAACAGCCGCTCACAAAAAGTGTCAAACTCGTCCATATCCATCAGGCGCAGCATAAGGACAGCGTCGGTCGAGCCGCTTACACTGTAGGCCTGGATCACCGCTGGTTCCATGACGGCAAGCTCGAGGAAGCGGCGCATGTGTTGCTCGCCGTGGCGCTCCAGCTCGACCGTGACGATAGCCTTCATCCCCCTGCCGGCCTTGGCTGGATTAAGTAGCGCGACAACGCGGTCGATGACACCGGCTGACTTAAGCCGCCGTATACGGCGCAAGCAGCTGGACGGCGAAAGCCCGACCTCCGCCGCCAGGTCGGCATTGGTTCGCGAAGCGTCTTCTTGCAAAAGCGTGAGAAGCTTGCTGTCGATCCGGTCCATTCCGGTCCTCCGTCGTCGTCTGCCGGTATGCAATTTTATTGCACAAATCTGCAAATTTTGACCACAAATGCGAATCGTCTCACGCTAGTCATTTGGCGTCAAATTACGGAGACATCGCCATGGCAGTGCAGGCCGCCCTCTATCGGAAGACGCTGGAAACGCTTGAAATCTATTGGGAATTGGTCCGCATCATCGTTCCGGTCACGATAGTCACACAGATCCTGCAGGATCTTGGTGTCATCCGGGCGATCTCTCCGTTCTTCGCGCCTCTCATGACGCTGGTTGGACTGCCGCCCGAGCTCGCCCTTGCCTGGCTGACAGGATTGCTGGTGGGAATTTGGGGCGCGGCGGTGACCGTGTTCACGCTGGCTCCGGTTTCAACGCTGAGCACTGCCGACATGACCGTTCTTTCAACCCTTTTGCTATTTGCGCATGCCATTCCGATTGAACAACGCATCATTCAGAAGGTTGGGCCAAGCTTCGTGGTCACTGCGGCGCTTCGTATTGGCGGTGGATTGATCCTTGCCATGCTCCTGCACCAGATATTCGCAGCAACCGGATGGCTATCCGAGCCCCTGAAGCCGGCGTGGATACCAATGAGCGAAGGCACTGACTGGAGCAGATTTTTTCTAAGCATGCTCAAAACCCTGGCAACCATGCTTGTCATTCTCATCGCGCTGAGCTGGCTGATCGAGCTACTCAAGGTGTCGGGTATCCTGGGTTGGCTGAACAAGGGGCTTGCACCGCTCTTTCGTCTTGCCGGCATCCAGTCACAAGCGATACCGTTCACTGGGGTCGGTCTGCTTCTTGGAATTTCCTATGGCGCGGGACTGCTGATCCGCGAGGCGCGCACGACCAGCGTAGAGCCGCGCCAGATCTTCCTCGCTTGCGTGTTTATGGGCTTTGCCCACAGTCTCATAGAGGACACACTGGTTGTCATCGCTCTGGGTGCAGACTTCACCAGTGTGTTTTTCGTTCGCCTGATCTTTGCCGTGCTCGCAACCGCGTTGATCGCACGGGCAATCAGTTCGGCTTCCGACATTCTGTTTTTCAAAGCATTCTTCCGCAAGGAAGAGCGTTGGCTTGCTCAGTCGGAATCCGGGTTTGGCGGCTAACGATGGAGCGTCTTCGGCCCGCGGGATGTGATGTGCCCGGCACTCGACATCCGACAAAGCCCTGGAGGATGAGGTCCCGCATCCCCTTGCCGATCGTCCGCTACCGCGGCTGGCTCGAACCTTCGCACGGCTCCAGCACGGTCGTGTCGCCTGCCGCCTTGCCCAGTTCGCGGCAGCCCTGAACCGTGCACAGCGTCCAGCCTTCACCCGTCGCGCCAGAGGCCGCGAGCACGAGGCGCCGCTGCGGCGCCATCTTGGGTTTATAGGCCCACCAACCGTCCCGCAGCACCGAGCCTTCCGGCGGTTCCATGCCGGCGCCCGAGCCCTTGATCCGTGCCTCGGCGATCTGCAAGCCGGAAGGCGTCACCTTCCAGTTCTCCTGCCAATGCGTCTTTTCCACCGAATGCGTCCAGGCGAGCGTGAAGGTGACCACCGTGAGCGTCACCGTCTTGCCGGCGGCGAGGATACAGAGGCTCATGCGGTGCCGGTGACTTGCCGCGCCCGCCAGCAGTGCCAGCCGATCCAGGCGACAGAGAGCGCCCAGCCGGCTTCGTCGGTGACAGGCAGTGCGGCTACCAGCAACACGCCGGCGGCGAAGGCGACGAGACGTTCCCACCAGGCCATGCGCCGGGCGAGGAACCCGACGGCGGCTGCGCCCCACAGGGCAATGCCCATGCAGGCCTTGGCGACGATATAGGCGACCTCGACGGGATAGCCGAACTGGGCGGCGATCGGGCCAGGATCCTGCAGCATCAGCGCCGGGGTATAGACCGCCATGAACGGCACGACGAAGCCGGCGACGGCAAGCTTGGTGGCCTGGAGGCCGATCTTGAGGCCGCTTTCCTTGGCCATCGGTGCGGCGGCGAAGGCGGCCAGCGCCACCGGCGGTGTGAGGTCGGCCATGATGCCGAAATAGAAGACGAACATATGGCTGACCACCAGCGGCACGCCGAGTGACAGCAGTGCCGGCCCGGCCAGCGAGGAGGTGATGATGTAGTTGGGGATCGTCGGGATGCCCATGCCGAGCACCAGGCAGGTGAGCATTGTTAGCACCAGTGACAGGAACAGATTGTTCTCGCCGATGGAGATGATCCAGCCGATGAAGGTGGAGGCGATGCCGGTGAGCGTCAAAGTGCCGATGACGATGCCAACGATGGCGCAGGCGATGCCGACTGGCAGCGCGTTCTTCGCTCCCTCGGCAAGCGAATCGATGCATATCTGCAGCGTTTCGCGTCCGCCCCTGAAGGTGACGCAGGCGATGACGAGCCCGGCGATGACAAAACTGAGGATGCTGACGCCGAACTTCATGAAGGAGGCGGCGGCAAGCCCCAGCGCGAGCCAGAAGACGATGCGGAAGGCAAGCGGCCCGATCAATGCCGCCAGCGGCGTGCCAAGGATGAGCACGATGGTCAGCGCCAGCCCCATGGTGCCGGCGAAGATCGGCGTATAGCCGGCAAACAGAAGATAGATGAGCGCGGCCAGCGGCAGCACCAGCGGCCAATGCCTTCTAACTGCGTGCCACGGATTGGGCAGGTCCGCTTTGGCCATGCCCTGCAGGCCGGCCTTGCCGGCTTCCAGGTACACCTGCCAGAAGCAGGCGCCGAAATAGAGCAGCGCCGGGATGATCGCTGCCTTGACCACCTCGGCATAGGGGATGTTCAGCGTCTCGGCCATGATGAAGGCGACCGCGCCCATCACCGGTGGCATGATCTGGCCGCCCATCGAAGAGGTCGCCTCGACCGCGCCGGCGAAAGCCGAACGGAAGCCGAAGCGCTTCATCAGCGGAATGGTGAACTGGCCGCTGGCCACCACATTGGCGACGCCGGAGCCGGAAATGGTGCCCATCAGCGCCGAGGACAGAACGCAGACCTGGGCCGGGCCGCCGCGCCACGTGCCGACCAGGCCAAGCGCGAAATCGTTGAACAGTGCGATCATGCCGGCGCGTTCGAGAAAGGCGGCGAAGACGACGAAAATGAAGATATAGGCGGCCGAGACGTAGACCGGCGTGCCGTAGATGCCTTCGGTGCCAAAGGCGAAGGTGTCAATGAGCTGTGCGAAATCATAGCCGCGATGGATGAAGGGCGGCGGCAGATGATTGCCGAAGAAAGCGTAGGCGAGAAAGATCAAGGCGATCAGGGCAAGCGGCAGCCCCATCAGCCGCCGCCCGGCCTCGAAGACCAGAACGACCAGCACCGTGCCGATGATCAGGTCCGGCGTGGTAAGGAAGCCGGAGCGCCGGATGAGGTCGGCATAGAACACCCAATTGTAGAGGCCGGTGGCAAAGCCGAGCAGGCCGAGCGTCCAGAACGTTGCTTTGGCCGGTATGCTTGTGGCGCGCAGGTTGGCGACCAGGCCGAAGCCGAGCAGCAGCAAGAAGCCGACATGCATGGCGCGCACCACCTGGCTCGGCAAGCTGCCATAGGCGGCAATGTAGATCTGGAAGATGGAGAAGGCGATGGCGATGAGAAAGGCGGCCTTGCCCGCGATGCCTTCGCCGAAACCCGGCGGCAGGCCTTCGAGCGGGGCTTCGGCGGTGGGGGAAAGAACGGTTGGCGTTTCGGGATGGGCGTCGGTCATTGGCGGGTTCCTGGCGGGGCGCCCCTCCGCCTCGAGGGGAGGGTGGACAGCCGCCGAAGGCGGATGGACGGGTGGGGTAACCTCAACTGCCTCGGCCTTTGCCTGAATAAGGAGCGCGTCGCCGAGGACCCCTCCCGACCCTACGGGGCCACCCTCGCCTCAAGGGGGAGGGAGCGGCCCTATTTCACTAATCCCTTTTCCTTGTAATACCGCTCGGCGCCAGGATGCAGCGGCACCGGCATGCCGTCGAGCGCCTTGGCCATGTCGATCGTCTTGGCGGCGGCGTGGGCAGCAGTGAGCTGGTCGAGATTTTCGAACAGCAGCTTGGTCATCTGATAGCCGGTCTCGTCGGAGACGTCGGCGTGGGTGATGAGGAAATTGCCGACGGCGGCGGTCGCGACGTCCTCGGTCTGGCCCTCATAGGTGCCCTTGGGAATGGTCACCGAAAGATAGGGCGAGCCGATCTTGGCGACGTCCTGCGCCGGTACGGCGACGACGTTGATCGGCACCGACGTGGCGAGGTCGCGGATCGAGGCGACGCCGAGGCCGGCCGATTGCAGCGTGGCGTCGAGCTGGCGGTTCTTGATCAGTTCGACCGATTCGGCGAAGGGCAGATACTCGACCCGTCCGAGATCCTCATATTTCAGCCCGGCGGCGGCGAAGATGGCGCGGGCGTTGAGCTCGGTGCCGGAAGCCGGCGCGCCGACCGACAGGCTCTTGCCCTTGAGGTCGGCAAGCGTCTTGATGCCGGACTCCTTGCTGGCAACGATCTGGATATAGTTGGGATAGATGGCGGCGACGCCGCGCAGCTTGTCGAGCTTGCCCGGGAAGCCGGCTTCGGTGTTGCCCTCGGCGGCCAGTTTGACGGCATCGCCGAGCGCGAAAGCGATCTCGCCCTTGCCCTGCTGCAACAAATTGAGGTTCTCGACCGAAGCTTTCGTCGCCTGCACCTGGGTGCGGGCGCCCTCAATGCCCTTGCCGTAGATTTCCGACAGTGCGACGCCGAGCGGATAATAGACGCCCGAGGTGCCGCCGGTCAGCACGTTGATGAATTCCTGCGCCTTGGCCGACGCCGCGCCAAGGCCCAGCGACAGCGCCAGCGCGCCGGCGGCAATAAACTTCGTCCTGAAATTATGCATGTGATCTCCTCCCTGAAATATCTGCCACCGCACGACCCGAGGCGAGTTTAGACAGCGGGCAGGAAATGCCAACCCGCAATTGCGCCGATTAGACCAACGGTCGACGCCGCTGGACATGCAGGCTTGCGCGAGATGCCATTCGAGCCGAAAGATTTTTGCAGCGCCTGTCGAAATCGGGCGAGGACGCGCGACTTTGGATCGGCCGGCAACGACGCGGCCTTCGAAACCACGGGAGAAGACCATGCGATACATGCTTTTGATCTACAATGACGAAGCCGCAATGGCGAATGCGCCGCGCGAGAGCACCGAGCAGACCCTCGCGGCCTACGGCGCTTATACCGAAGCGTTGAAGAAATCCGGCGCATGGCTGGCCGGCGACCGGCTGCGCCCGACCCAGGCGGCCACCGCTGTGCGGATGGCTAACGGCAAGACCAACGTGCTCGACGGCCCGTATGCCGACACCAAGGAGCAACTCGCCGGCTTCTACATGATCGAGGCGACGGACATCGACACGGCCATCGAATGGGCTGCGCGCTGTCCGGCAGCCAGCACCGGCACGGTCGAGGTGCGACCGATCTGGGAAATGACGGAGTACTTATCTGAGAAATGATCATGTGATGGACAGTCGCCCGGAGATCGCGCGGGCGGCGGCGGAAGCGGCCGCCCGGCAAAGCTACGGCAAGCTGGTCGCCTATCTCGCAGCGCGCATGCGTGACGTGGCCGGCGCCGAGGACGCACTGGCCGACGCCTTTGCGGCGGCGCTGGAGCGCTGGCCGCAAACCGGCGTGCCCGAGAAGCCGGAAGCCTGGCTGCTGGCGGTGGCGCGCCGACGTCGCGTCGATGCGATCCGGCGGCGGCTGACCAGCGAGGCTGGCCGCGACCATCTCAGGCTGATCGCCGAGGAGATCGAGGCACGCATGGGCGACGAAGACCTGCCCGACGAGCGGCTGCGGCTGATGTTTGCTTGCGCCCATCCGGCGATCGAGGCCGGCGTGCGCGCGCCACTGATCCTGCAGACCATTCTGGGCTTCGACGCAGCGACGATCGCCTCCGCCTTCCTAGTGTCGCCGGCAACGATGGGCCAGCGCCTGGTGCGCGCCAAAAGCCGCATACGCGAGACCGGCATTCCGTTCCGCGTGCCGGAGCGGGCAGAGCTTGGTGAGCGGCTGGATGCGGTGCTGGAAGCGATCTACGCCGCGTTCGCCGAAGGCTGGGCCGACCCGGACGGCACCGAAACCCGGCGCCGCAATCTGGCGACTGAAGGCATCTGGCTCGGTCGGCTGGTGGCGTCGCTGATGCCGGATGAGCCGGAAGCGCTCGGCCTGCTGGCGCTGATGCTGTTTGCCGAGGCGCGGCGTGCGGCGCGGCGCAACGCCGCCGGCGACTATGTACCATTGGCCGAGCAGGAGCTTGCGCTGTGGGACGGTGGCTTGATCGACGAAGCCGAGACGCTGCTCAGACGCGCCGCGACCAAGGGCGTCGTCGGCCGCTACCAGCTCGAGGCAGCCGTGCAATCCGCCCATACGACCAGGCGGCTGACCGGGCGGACCGACTGGGTCGCGATCAGACATCTCTACGACGCGCTGTGGGCGATTGCCGGCTCGCCGGTGATGTCGATCAACCGCGCGGTGGCCATTGCCGAGGCAGACGGCGCCGAGGCGGGATTGAATGCACTTGATGAGCTTGGTGGAGACAAGCGGCTTGCCGACTACCAGCCCTATTGGGCCGCACTTGCCGGTCTTCTGGCCAGGCTCGGCAAAACCCGGGAAGCGGCCGCAGCCTATGACCGGGCCATCGGCCTCGAACGCGACCCGGCCGTGCGCCGGTTCCTGCAGGACCGACGGGCGCGGCTCGGCGAAAGGACGGCGAAGACCTAACCCGCGCAATCCCACCAGGCCAGTGGTTCGTGCCGCAGAGACGATGCAGAACTTTGTTGATGCCGGCGGGACAGCGCCCCCCTCTGCCCTGCCGGGCAGAGGGGGCGCGAAGGATCGCTACCGTGTCGAGGACCTAAGCCCCCAGCCCTTCGAACAGGATCGTCGACAGATAGCGTTCGGCGAAGGATGGAATAACGACCACCAGGTTCTTGCCCTCATTCTCCGGCCGTGAGCCGACGACGATCGCCGCCTGCAGGGCAGCGCCCGACGAGATGCCGACCGGCACGCCTTCGAGGCGGGCGACGAGCCGTGCATTGGCGACCGAATCCTCATTGGAGACCTTGACGATCTCGTCATAGATCGTCGTGTCGAGGATCTTTGGCGCGAAGCCGGGGCCGATGCCCTGGATCTTGTGCGGGCCGGGCTGGCCGCCCGACAGCACCGGCGAGGCTTCCGGCTCGACGGCGACGACATGCACGGAGGGCTTGCGCTGCTTCAGCACCTGGCCGACGCCGGTGATGGTGCCGCCGGTACCGATGCCGGCGACAAAGATATCGACCTCGCCATGAGTGTCGTTCCAGATTTCCTCGGCAGTGGTGCGGCGGTGAATTTCCGGATTGGCGGGATTTTCGAACTGCTGCGGAATGATGGCGTCGGGCAGCGTCGCGGCCAACTCGTCGGCCTTGGCGATGGCGCCTTTCATGCCTTTCGGCCCTTCGGTCAGCACCAGCTCGGCGCCGAGCAGCGCCAGCATCTTGCGGCGTTCGACCGACATGGTTTCCGGCATGGTCAGGATCAGCTTGTAGCCCTTGGCGGCGGCGGCGAAGGCGAGCGCTATGCCGGTGTTGCCCGAGGTCGGCTCGATCAGCGTGGTCCTGCCGGGCGCAATCCTGCCCGATGCCTCCAGCGCCTCGATCATCGAGACGCCGATGCGATCCTTGACCGAGCCGATCGGGTTGAAGAATTCAAGCTTGGCGAGCAGATTGGCAACGATGCCCTTTTCCCCGGCGAACTTGTCGAGCCGCACCAGAGGCGTGTCGCCGATCGTCTCGGTGATCGAATTGTAGATGCGGCCGCGGCCGGGCAAGTGCGCGGTGGTGGCGGGCTTGTTCATTGGTTTTCGCTCCCAAGAGTCAAATGGGCAAGAGTCAGGCAACTAAGTGAGTCAGGGCAGGATAAAGCCTTCGGCCGTGCAAGCTAGTCTGCCGTTTGAAAATATCCGACGGGTCGCATGGCGAACACCTCGGAAAAGCGTTTCAAGAAGCAAATCGACCGTATGGTTTTCGGGCTCAGTTTCCGGCGGCGTAGAAATCGTCGTCGAGGCGCTTTTCCAGCGCGACGAGATCGGCCGGCAGCGGCAGGCCCATGGCGCGCATCTCCCCCAGCTTTTCGCGCAACTGCTCCTGCACTTCATGCTGATCCTCGGGCTGGTTGATCATCTGCTCGAGCAACAGGCTGATCTGAGCCTTGAATGATTCCAGCGCCATTTTTTTCTCCTTGAGGTTCCTTTAAGCGTATCGCGTTTGAAGCGATTGGTGCGACGCGCTTCGGTTTTTTGGGCGACATGCATTATCGCAGCATGCGGGAAATAAGCTGCGCGGTATAGTCGACCATTGGCACGATGCGTGCATAGTTCAGCCGGGTCGGGCCGATGACGCCGAGCGCGCCGATGACGCGGGCGTCCTTGTCGCGATAGGGCGCCACGACCAGCGACGAGCCCGACAGCGAAAACAGCTTGTTTTCCGAGCCGATGAAGATGCGCACGCCGGAGCCTTCCTCGGCAAGGTCGAGAAGCTGGATCAGTCCGTCCTGCGTCTCCAGATCCTCGAACAAATGCCGCAGCAACTCGATGTCGGCCTGGGCGGTGACATTTTCCAGCAGATTGGCGCGGCCGCGCACGATGAGACGCGCCGGCAAGCCGCTCTCGGCGCCTGCCCAGACCGCAAGGCCCTTCTCGACCAAATCCTGCGACAGCGTGTCGAGGGCGGCCTTGGTTTCTTCCTTGATGCGGGCGATCTCGACCCGCGCCTCGGCCAGCGTGCGACCGCGGATATGGGCGTTGAGGAAATTCGAGGCTTCGTGCAGTTGCGAGACGGTGATGCCGGCGGGCAGGTCGACGACGCGATTTTCGACGTCGCCGTTCTGCGACACCAGAACGGCCAGCGCCTTGTTCGGCTCGAGCTGGATGAATTCGATATGCTTGAGCGCCACCTCGTTCTTGGCGGCAAGCACGAGCCCGGCGCCGCGCGACATGCCGGACAGCATCTGGCTGGCCTCGGTGAGCATGTGCTCCAGCGTCGCACCAGAGCCGGAGGCGCGCACCTGCGCCTCGATGGTGCGGCGCTCCTCGTCGGAGAGATCGCCAAGCTCCATGAAGGCATCGACAAAGAAGCGCAGGCCGGCCTGGGTCGGCAATCGGCCGGCTGAGATATGTGGCGCGTAGATCAGGCCGAGATGCTCGAGATCGCTCATGACATTGCGGATGGTGGCCGGCGACAGCGAAGACGGCAGGATACGCGACAGGCTGCGCGAGCCGACCGGCTCGCCGTCCTTCAGATAGGAATCGATAATGCGCCGAAAGATGTCTCGCGAGCGCATGTCGAGTGATTGAAGGGCGGGCGATTGAAGCGCGGGCGATTGGAGCGCTGCCGCCGACTGCGAACTGGGATCGACTGCCTTGGTCATTTCGAGCCAAATACCTCCGGCCCAAAGATATAGACTTCGGCCGCGCCCGCGCAACTGGTCCATTTTCCTTTGCGCCTCTCGTCGCGTGCGGCTACAAGCCGGCCACGAATCCTAAAACGACAAGAAAGAAGCCTGAATGCGCCCTTCCAAACGCCAATTCGACGAAATGCGCGCCATCTCCTTTGAGCGCGGCGTCTCTAAGCACGCGGAAGGGTCGTGCCTGGTGAAGTTCGGCGACACCCACGTGCTTTGCACCGCCAGCCTCGAGGAAAAGGTGCCGGGCTGGATGCGCAATTCCGGCAAGGGCTGGGTGACGGCGGAATACGGCATGCTGCCGCGCTCGACCGGCGAGCGCATGCGCCGCGAGGCTTCGGCTGGCAAGCAAGGCGGCCGCACACTGGAAATCCAGAGGCTGATCGGCCGTTCGCTGCGCGCAGTGGTCGATCTGCAGGCGCTGGGTGAGCAGCAGATCACCGTCGACTGCGACGTGATCCAGGCCGATGGCGGCACGCGCACCGCCTCGATCACCGGCGGCTGGGTGGCGCTTTACGACTGCCTGCGCTGGATGGAAGCCCGGCAGATGGCCAGCGTCGCCAAGGTGCTGAAGGACCATGTCGCGGCTATCTCCTGCGGCATCCACGACGGCCAGCCGGTCATCGACCTCGACTATCTTGAGGATTCATCGGCCGGCACCGACGCCAATTTCGTCATGACCGGCAAGGGCGGCATCGTCGAGATACAAGGCACGGCCGAGGGCGAGCCTTTCTCGGAAGAGCAATTTGCGGCGCTGATGGAATTGGCCAGGAAAGGTATTACGCGACTGGTCAGCCTGCAGCAGATGGCCGTGGCGTAGTCCTGAAAATGCCGAGCTTGTCCGCCCCCCTCTGGCCTGCCGGCCTCCCCCTCAAGGGGGGAGATCGGATGTCATTTCGGCCTTCGCCAATCTCCAAAGCCACAAGATGCACAGCAGCGCAGAGGCTGCCAATCTCCCCCCTTGAGGGGGAGATGGCCGGCAGGCCAGAGGGGGGTGCCTGATGCAACCCTCCGCCATCCTCGAATCAGCCCTCTACGTGACCGATCTCGATGCCGCGGAAGAATTCTATTCCGGCGTGCTTGGGCTCGATCTGCTGGGCAAGGTCGACGGCAGGCATCTTTTCTTCCGTTGCGGGAACGGAGTGCTGCTCATCTTCAACGCCGAGGCGACCAAGGTGCCGCCGGCGCCCGACGCCAGACTGAAAGTGCCGCCGCACGGCACGGTCGGCGACGGCCATCTCTGCTTTGCGGCGAGCGCGGACGAGATCGTGCGCTGGAGAGCACATCTTGAGTGCAAGAAAATCGCCATCGAAAGCGACTTCGAATGGCCGCAAAGCGGCCGCTCTATCTATATTCGCGACCCCTCCGGCAATTCGATCGAATTCGCCGAGCCAAGAATTTGGGGCATCTGATGCATTCGCTTGATGGACATGAGATCGTCGTCGCCAGCCACAATGCCGGCAAATTGCGCGAATTCGCCGATCTGATGGCGCCGTTCGGCATAGAAGCGAAGTCGGCCGAGGAATATGGCCTGCCGGAGCCGGACGAGACCGGCACCACCTTCGAGGAGAACGCCTATATCAAGGCATTTGCCGCCGCCACGGCGACAGGCCTGCCGGCATTGTCGGACGATTCCGGCCTGTGTGTCGATGCGCTGGGCGGAGCGCCCGGCGTTTACACCGCCAATTGGGCCGAGGCGCCGGACGGGGCCCGCGACTTCGGCATGGCGATGCAGAGGGCGGAAGTGGCGTTGCAGGAAGTCGGCGCGGTTGATCCAGCGCAGCGCAAGGGCCGCTTTGTCGCCGTCATCTGCCTGGCCTTTCCCGACGGCGCGGCCGAGTATTTCCGTGGCGAAGTCGGGGGCACGCTGGTGTGGCCGCCGCGCGGCGAACTCGGCTTCGGCTACGACCCGGTGTTCGTGCCGGACGGTTTCGAAAAGACCTTCGGCGAGATGACCGCAGAGGAGAAACATGGCTGGAAGCCCGGCCAGCCGACAGCATTGTCGCATCGGGCTCGCGCCTTCCAGAAATTCGCGCTGGCCAGACTGGATTTGGCGCGATCGGCCGTGAAATGACCATGCTGCTCGACCGCACCCCCGGTTTCGGCGTCTACGTTCACTGGCCGTTCTGCGCGGCCAAGTGCCCCTATTGCGACTTCAACAGCCATGTCCGCCACCAGCCGGTCGACCAGGAGCGTTTTGCGCGCGCCTTCGAGACCGAGCTTGCGACGATGCGCAACCGCACCGGACCGCGCGAGGTGACCAGCATTTTTCTCGGCGGCGGCACGCCATCGCTGATGAAGCCGCAAACGGTGGCGACGGTGCTGGACGCGGTGGCGAAGAACTGGACAGTGCCTGCCGGCATCGAGGTGACGCTGGAAGCCAACCCGTCTTCGGTCGAGGCCGAGCGCTTTCGCGGCTACCGGGCGGCAGGCGTCAACCGCGTCTCGCTCGGCGTGCAGGCGCTGAACGACAAGGATCTGCGCTTTCTCGGCCGGCTGCACAATGTCGATGAAGCGCTGCATGCGATTGGCCTGGCGCGTGAGATTTTTCCGCGGCTGTCGTTCGACCTGATCTACGCACGGCCCGGCCAGACGCCGGAAGCGTGGCAGGCGGAGCTCGAGCAGGCGATCGGCCACGCCGCCGACCATTTGTCGCTCTACCAACTGACCATCGAGGAAGGCACGCCGTTCCACGCGCTGCATGCGGCCAGGAAATTCGCCATTCCCGACAACGACCATGCCGCCGATCTCTACGCTTTGACGCAGGAGATCACCGCCGCGCATGGGCTGCCGGCCTACGAGATTTCCAACCACGCCAGATCAGGCGCCGAAAGCCGGCACAATCTCACCTATTGGCGCTATGGCGAATATGTCGGCGTCGGTCCCGGCGCGCATGGCCGCTTCGTCGAAAACGGCCGCCGGGTGGTGACGATCGCCGAAAAAATGCCGGAAACCTGGGCCAATCTGGTCGAGGCCAAGGGCCATGGCGTCACCGGCGGCGAGATCCTGACGCGCTCGGAAGAGGCCGACGAGTTCCTCTTGATGGGGCTGAGGCTGGCCGAGGGCATCGACCTCTCCCGCTACGAAGCGTTTTCCGGCCGTGGCCTGTCGACGGCGCGGCTGTCGATGCTGCAGGGCGAGGGGCTGGTGGCGCCGATCGGCAATGCCCGCGTGCGCGCCACGCCGGCCGGCATGATCGTGCTCGATGCGGTGGTGGCGGATCTGGCGCGGTAGAGTAACATGCCTTGGTCATTCTGGGCGGCAGGAGCGAACCTTCGCTGCCGGAGGGACCCCGCCCCGGCGCTGAAAGCCCAGCACCATCAGAAGCAGAAAAAATAAAAATGTCGGAAGATTTCTGAGGCCCATGGCTGCCTCTCTGCCCTAGCAAAGCCTGGGCAGGAAAAGCATTGGTATCAACATGGGAATAGGTGTTAGGCGTGTGAGCTGCGTTCGAAAATCCCACTGCTGGCGCGCCTATTCTAGGCTGAATACCTCGATCATCTCGGCGCGCCCTTTGACTTCGTGATAGCCGCAGGACTTGAAATATTGTCTACCTTCAGGCCAGTGCTCGACGAATTGGGCGCTGACCAACAGCGGCTTGTTCAGTTTTCGCGTCAATCCCTCAATACGAAAGGCCAAATTCACGGCATCGCCCAGCGCGGTGTTGATGCCTTTGCCCATAGCGCCGATAGCAACTTCACCCACATGAAGGCCAATGCGGCAGTCGAGTACGATGTCTTGTTGTTCCCTGACCAGGACTCGGGTTGGCGACGTAGCCGCGTCTTCCGCAGCGCGGAGCGCCTGGGCAGCCTGAACCGCAGAGACACAGACATCCGCTCCGGTCCCGTGCCAATAAGCAAATACACAATCACCGATGAATTTGTCGATCGAGGCCCCGTAGTGCTTCAAAATCGCATTGCAGTCCAAATACCACTCGGCCAAGAGGGCCGCCACCTGTTCCGGGGATAGCCTTGCGCTAATTCCGGTAAACTCCTTCAAATCAGCAACGAACAGGGTGGCCGGCCGGCTCTTAGGGGCTGCCGGGTTGCCCCATTGAGTTTTTGTGTTCGCCACTTGCGAATCCAGATCGGGGGCAGTCGTGCCCTGTTCGAAAAGAAAAATCGATCTGCCGAACTGGACGCGATCGCCGGTGTGCAGCACACGCGCGGTTGTGAGCGCCACGTCATTCACATAACTGCCATTGGCACTGCCGACATCAACAACCCAGTAGTTCGCGCCGTCGCGCCGGATCGTTGCATGCTGGCGCGAAACTTCCCCGTCTGCCAAGCATATGGTGGCATGGTCACCACGACCAATCAGGTTGAAATCTCCCAGCTTATAGGCCTCTCTGTTACTCAGTGCGGTTAAAGTTGCCGACATAATCCTCTCCCGTACGCCCAAGCGCACACGCAGCTCCAATATTAGCACGTTACGAACAGAGGCTGGCGGCCCATCATACAAAAGGCTTAGCGAGCGGAATTGCGGCCCGAGTTACATGGGGAGCGCCGAGCCTTTCAGGCGAACAAAGTTTGAACCTCCGCCGTGTTTTCCAGAAGGGATATCGAAGGCACCAGCCACGATGCCGACACCGTTGACGCACGACCTCGTCTCCTGGGCCGACATCATCCTCGTGATGGAAAAGGCGCACCGCGCCAAACTGCAGCAGAAATTCAAGGCCAGCCTGAAGAAGGCTCGTGTGATCTGCCTCGACAGTCCAGACGACTACGAGTTCATGGACCCGGGTCTGGTGCGTCTGCTGGAAGCGCGCGTCTCGAAGTATCTGGGTTGAATGATGTACCCGAGCGTTTCCCCCGCGCTTTAGAGAGAAGTGTCTCGGCCAATCGCGAAGGTTGCGGTAGTCAGGCGTCGTGCTTGGGGCGGCGCTTGGCGTGGTCTTTCTCGGCGTCCGCCTCACCGTCGCGAGCCGGCTTGGCGTCGCCCTTGTCGCGGCGTGCGCGGTATCGATCGCTTGTCGGATGTGGGGGCGCTCCATTGCGGGAGCTTTTGGTTTCAAGGCGGGTGATGAAAATGTCGAAGCGATTGGGCATCGTCTGGTCAGTGCTCCATCGTGCTGCCGGTGCCGGTCGAGGGCTCGATTTCCAGCTTGGTTGCCTTTGACGGACGACGCTTTCGCGGCTTTTTAGCCAGGCGGGCGCCGGCTTTGGCAGGCAGGCTCTTGTCCTTTCGCACGGCAAAGCGCTTGCGGCCTGCATAGTAGGGTTCGAAAACGTCTTGTATCTTGAGGCTGTCCATCCTGCTCCTCCCGAGATCAGGCATAAATCCGCCGGGCACGGTTTCGTTCCGTAGTGTGGCAAAGGCATGACCGCCGCGTCACTTCGGCATGGGTTTTGCAACCCGGCGTGAGCCGTGCCAAACAGGGCCCAATGCATTCAAGGTCAGAGCCTGACGGGGATACCGGTGACCGGCGAGTTGGCAAAACGCAGCTACGTGATCGGCCAGACAGAGATATCGGCCCGGCCGCTCGAGCCGGCGCTCTATCTGGTGGCGACGCCGATCGGCAATCTCGCCGACATCACATTACGCGCGCTTGAAACGCTCGCCGCCGCCGATATCGTCGCCTGCGAGGACACGCGTGTCAGCCGCGTGCTGCTCGACCGCTACGGCATCCGCCGCCGCACGTCCGCCTATCACGAGCACAATGCCGGCGAGGCCGGCCCAAAACTGATCGCAGCCTTGCTGGCCGGGCAGAGCGTGGCGCTGATCTCGGACGCCGGCACGCCGCTCATCTCCGATCCGGGCTACCGACTGGTCGGCGAAGCGCTCGACCAGGGCATTCGCGTCGTGCCGATCCCCGGCCCGTCGGCGCCACTCGCGGCGCTGACGGCCTCCGGCCTACCCTCCGACGCCTTCCTGTTCGCCGGCTTCCTGCCAGTGAAGACCGGCCAGCGGCTGACGCGGCTGGAAGCGCTGCGGGCGGTGCCGGCGACGCTGATCTTCTTCGAATCGCCGCGCCGGCTGGCCGAGACGCTCGGTGCCATGGTCGAGGCGCTGGGTGGCGCCCGCAAGGCCGCGATCGGCCGCGAGTTGACCAAGACCTTCGAGGAGATCCGGACCGGCACCTTGCAGTCGCTCGCCGATCATTACGCGGTGGCCGATACGCCGAAGGGCGAGATCGTCATCTGCGTCGGCCCGTCGGACGCAACGGCCGACGAGCCGGCGGACATCGACCGGCTTCTGCTTTCGCTTGCAGCCGAGATGCCGGCCTCCAAGGCGGCGGCGGAAGCCGCCAAGATGACCGGCGGCCAGAAGCAGGCGCTCTACCGGCGGCTGCTCGAACTCAAGGATACTGGGAAAGAGGGCGATACTGGGAAAGAGGACGATACTGGCAAAGAGAGCGACACCGGGAAAGACGGCGATGGCTGAACGCCCGGTCGCCAGCCGCCAGCGGGCCTATCGGCGCGGCCACCGCAGTGAGTGGCTGGCGGCTGCGGCCTTGATGGTGATGGGCTATCGGATCCTGGCCCGCCGCCACCGCACGCGGTTCGGCGAGATCGACCTGATCGCGCGGCGCGGCGACCTGGTGCTGATCGTCGAGGTGAAGGCGCGCCGCACGCTGATGGAAGCGATGGAGGCTGTTCGCTACGAATCGGAGCGCCGCATCGAAAGCGCCGCCGATCTCTGGCTGTCGCGCCAGCCCGACTATGGCAGATTGTCGGTGCGCTTCGACATGGTCGCGGTGCTGCCGTGGCGCTGGCCGGTGCATGTCGAGAACGTTTTTTACGGGCGGAGTTGAGGTAGGTCGCCATCCGAATCTTGCGAGACGTCAGCGGGACAGCGCCCCCCTCTGGCCTGCCGGCCATCTCCCCCACGAGGGGGGAGATCGGGAGTTGCGCCGTCTTCGCCAACTTCGAACGTTGAAAAAGAGGCGCTGTCGCGAAAACTGCCAATCTCCCCCCTCGTGGGGGAGATGTCCGGCAGGACAGAGGGGGCGCGAAGGAACTCGACGGAGTAGTGGGAAACAGTCTCCGCAATTACCCCCAGACGAACAGCGCCGCCAGGCCGACGGTGCCGATGACCAGCCGCCACCAGCCGAACAGCGAATAGCCGTGGCGCGAGACGTAGTTGAGCAGGAAGCGCACGACGATAAGTGCTGCGACGAAAGCGGCGATGAAACCGGCGGCGATGATCGGCAGATCGGCGCTGGTCAGCACATTGCGGTTCTTGAACAAGTCGAAGGCGAAGGCGCCGACCATCGTTGGCATGGCGAGGAAGAAGGAGAATTCCGCAGCCGCCCGTTTGTCGACGCCTAGGAGCAGCGCGCCGACGATCGTCGAGCCGGAGCGCGACGTCCCGGGGATCAGCGAAAGGCACTGGAACAGTCCGATCTGCAGATAGAGCCGGAGCGGAAACCGCTCGACGTCGTGATAGAGCGGCTTCGGCTTGAAGCGATCCACCCACAGCAGGACCAAGCCGCCGATGATCAGCATAATGCAGATCAGCCTCGGCGATTCAAACAGCACCGCCTTGATGAAGCCATGCGCCAGCGCGCCGATGACGGCCGCCGGCAGAAAGGCGACGAGGATGCCGAGAACGAAATGCCGCGTCACCCGATCACGCGGCAGATCGACCAGCATCTGCCACAGGCGATGGAAGTAGACGCTGAGGATCGCCAGTATGGCGCCGAGCTGGATCAGGATCTCGAAGGCCTTGCCGGTCGAATGGAAGCCGAGAAAATGGCCGGCAAGCAGGATATGGCCGGTTGACGAGACCGGAATGAACTCCGTCATGCCCTCGATCATGCCGAGCAGCAGCGCTTCGACAATGGTCTGGCTTTCCATGGAAACCTCGGCGTTCGAGTGAGGGCTTTGAAGAACGGCTTGCTTGTCATGGCGCAGAACTCCTCCTATAGGTCGCAGCACCCTGACGGCCCTTTGAATCGGGGCGGCCCCCTGAATCGGGGCGACCAAGACTTACCGGCGCAGCCGGCGATTTGCCAGTGCGCTCTATTATCGCGGGACCATGCTGACGCTTTTCCACCACCCGATGTTCGCCACCTGCCGCTTCGTTCGCCTCGCTTTCGGCGAGTATGGCGAGGAGTTGGCGCTGATCGAGGAAAAGCCGTGGATGCGGCGCAAGGAGTTCCTGGCGCTGAACCCGGCCGGCACGCTGCCAATCCTGCTTGCCGAGGGCGACGTGCCTATCGTCGGCGCCATGGTCATCGGCGAATATCTCGACGAGACGCGCGGTGTGCTCAAGCGCGACAAGCGGCTGTTCGCCGAGGACCCGATGGGGCGCGCCGAAATCCGCCGGCTGACCGACTGGTATCTCAACAAGGCCGATAGCGAGGTGACGCGGCACCTGGTGCGCGAGCGCGTGCTGAAGCCGATCATGCCGGAAACGGCGGGCGGCGGCTCGCCCGATTCGGCGGCGATCCGTGCCGCGCGCGCCAACATCCGCCAGCATATGAAATACACCAACTGGCTGGCCGGCACCCGCCATTGGCTGGCCGGCAACAAGGTCACCTATGCCGACCTCGCGGCTGCGGCTGCGCTGTCCGTGCTCGACTATCTCGGCGAGATCGACTGGCGCGAACACGCAGCTGCGCGCGAATGGTATGCACGGGTGAAATCACGGCCATCGTTCCGGCCGCTGTTGTCCGACCGGGTGCGCGGCCTGTCGCCGGTGTCACATTATGCGGACCTCGATTTCTAGAGCGCAAAACCTGCGCGCGCTGATCGACCGCGATGCGCGGCGCGCCGGTTTCGATGCCGTTGCCGTCACCACGCCAAACGCCATCCCGCAGGCGCCGGCCCGGCTGGCCGCATTCGTCGCCGACGGCTTCCACGGCTCGATGGGCTGGATCGCCGAGACGCTCGAGCGCCGCGGCGAGCCGACAGCGCTTTGGCCCGAAGTTCGCTCGATCATCGTGCTGGCCATGAACTACGGCCCCGACCACGACCCGGGCGCGGTGCTGGGCAAGCGCGAGCGCGGAGCGATCTCCGTCTATGCGCAGAACCGCGACTATCACGACGTGATGAAAGGCCGGCTGAAAGAGATCGCCGGCAAGATAATGGCGCGCTCGGGAAGCGACGTAAAAGTGTTCGTCGACACCGCCCCGGTGATGGAGAAGCCGCTGGCAGAAGCCGCCGGCCTCGGCTGGCAAGGCAAGCACACCAATCTGGTCAGCCGGGAGCACGGCTCCTGGCTGTTCCTCGGCACCATCTTCACGACGGCCGAGCTTGCGCCCGATTCGCCCGAGGACGACCATTGCGGCTCCTGCCGCGCCTGTCTCGACGTCTGCCCGACCGACGCCTTTCCGGCTCCCTACCGGCTCGATGCGCGCCGCTGCATCTCCTACCTCACCATCGAGAACAAGGGGCCGATCCCGCACGAGTTCCGCGAAAAAATCGGCAACCGCATCTATGGCTGCGACGATTGCCTGGCCGCCTGTCCGTGGAACAAGTTTGCCCGGGCGGCGTCCGAGGCAAAACTTGCCGCCCGCGACGATTTGCGCGAGCCGCCGCTCGCCGATCTCCTGGCGCTCGACGACGCTGCTTTCCGGTCGTTCTTTAGCGGTTCGCCGGTCAAGCGCATCGGTCGCGACCGCTTTGTCCGCAATGTGCTGATCGCCGCCGGCAATTCCCGCCAACCCTCGCTCGGCAACGCCGTGCGTGCGCTGCTCGGCGACGCCTCGCCGCTGGTGCGCGGCGCGGCGGTATGGGCGCTGTCACGACTTGTGCCGGCTTCTGAATTTTCCAAATGGGCCACCGCTGCGGTGAAAGCAGAAGGCGACGAGGCCGTGCGACGCGAATGGCGCCTGGCGCTGGCAGACCAGATCGAGGCGCATGCATGAGCGAGAAGCAGATCCTCATTTTCGGCGCCGGCTATTCGGGCAAGGCATTTGCCCGCGCCAGCAAGGATGCCTGCACCATCCTTGGCACGACACGCGCAGCGGAGAAATTCGAAGCGCTGCGGCAAGCTGGAATCCAGCCGCTGCTTTTCGATGGCGCGCTGACGCTTGAAATCAGCGACGCGCTCGAGAAAACAACCCATCTCGTCGTCTCTGTGGCGCCGGATGAGGCCGGCGACCCGGTGCTGAATGCGGCGCGCGAGACAATCGCGGAAATGCCGGCGCTCGAATGGATCGCCTATCTCTCCACCGTCGGCGTCTACGGCGACCATGGCGGCGACTGGGTCGACGAGACCGCCGAATGCAGGCCGGTGTCGAAGCGCTCGATGATGCGTGTCGCCGCCGAGCAGGACTGGCTGAAGCTGGGTCGGGACATCGGGCGGCCGGTGGCGATCCTGCGGCTTTCCGGCATTTACGGGCCGGGCCGCAATGCGCTGGTCAATCTGGAAAACGGCACCGCGCGGCGGCTGATCAAGCCGGGCCAGGTGTTCAACCGCATCCATTGCGACGACATTGCGGGGGCGCTTTGGCATCTGCTCAAGGACATCAGCGGCGGCATCTTCAACGTCACCGACGACCTGCCGGCGCCGCCGCAGGACGTCGTCACCTATGCCGCAAGGCTGATGGGCGTCACACCGCCACCGGAAATTCCGTTCGAGACCGCCCAACTTTCGCCCATGGCGCGGTCCTTCTATGGCGAGAACAAGCGGGTCGCCAACTCGGCGATCAAGGCGGCCGGCTATCGCTTCCGCTTTCCCGACTACCGCAGCGCATTCGACCATATGTGGGCTGAGGGCAACTGGCGCGACGGCGAGGCGCGCAGCCCAATGAAGCGGTCGTGATCGAAATCGCGCGCCAGGCGTGGTATGATTCGACTTAATTCGCAGAGGGGTTCTGCCTCATGAACACGTTGCCGCAGTCATTGCCCGGCAAAAGGCTGCTGCTGACAGCAGCGCTCGCCGTCCTTGCCCTGGCGGGGCTTGCAGCCCGACCTGCGGCGGCCGAGGAACTGGCGAAAAACCTGTTCGGCGCCCAAAAGCTGCCGGCCGTGGCTGCGCCGCAGTCGATCGGTTTTTATTCCAAGGGCTGCTTTGCCGGCGGCGTCGCCATACCCCTGAACGGCCCGAAATGGGAGGTGATGCGGCCTTCGCGCAACCGTCGCTGGGGCCATCCGACGATGATCGCGCTGATCGAGAAACTGTCGCGCGACGCCGCGGCCGACGGCTGGCCCGGCCTGCTGGTCGGCGACATTTCGCAGCCGCGCGGCGGCCCGATGCTGACCGGCCATGCCTCGCACCAGATCGGCCTCGACGCCGACATCTGGCTGACGCCAATGCCCGACCGCAAGCTTTCGCTCGAGCAGCGCGAAAACATGAGCGCCACCTTGCTTGTCGATGAAAAGACCCATTTGGTGAAAGATGCGCTCTGGGCACCGGCGCATACACGGCTGCTGAAGCGCGCAGCAAGCTATGCGGAAGTCGAGCGAATCCTGGTCAATCCCGGCATCAAGAAGAAGCTCTGCGACACGGTGAAAGGCGACCGTGGATGGCTGCGCAAGGTCAGGCCGTTCTGGGGCCACGACTATCACTTCCACATCCGCATCGGCTGCCAGCCCGGCTCGCCCAAATGCAAAGCGCAGGAAAACACGGCGCCAGGCGACGGCTGCGACCAGTCGCTGGCATGGTGGTTCACCGAGGAGCCATGGCGCCCCAACAAGAACCCGGACAGGCCGAAAGCGCGCGACCTGATGACGATGGCGAGCCTGCCCGCAGCATGCCAGGCCGTGCTCGACGGGCCAGATCCGGCTTCGGCGGAGGCGGTCACCTATTATGGCGACGGCGTGCCGGTCGCGGCTGCACCCGTTCTCACAAAGGCTCCGTCGCCGGCGCGGGCATCGGCAAGCGGCGCGGCAGCGCTCCCGGCCACGGCCAACGCCTACGCCGAAACGCCCGAGATCGGCATTCCGCTGCCGCGACCCCGGCCGGGAGGCTGAGGTCAGGGGACGACCAACTTGTTGGGGTCGGCGCCGCCCCTCATTGCCCTGCCGGGCATTTCTCCCCGTATAGTGACGGGGAGAAAGGGGCTGGCCGCAGCCTCGACACCCCTTCTTTGAACGCCGGCGATTGGCGAAATCACCGATGAGCGCCCTCTCCCCGTCACTATACGGGGAGAGGATGCCGGCAGGCAGGTGAGGGGCAGCGCCAACGCTGAATGGGCTAGGGCCAAATTCGGACCTGAAGTGATTGCACCGGAACTGACTCTGAAGCGACTTTCCCTTTCCCGGGTCATGCGCTAGTCAACGAAAGAACGGCGGAACGCCACTGGGAACCGGGACGGACGAGAGAATGCCAGGCGACGACGACACAGTGCTGCAGTTTCCGGTCCTGATCGGCGACATTGGCGGCACCAATGCACGCTTTTCGATCGTGCTCGACGCGAATTCGGAACCAACCGAACCGCAGATCGTCCAGACCGCCAATTTCAACACGATCGACGCGGCGATCCAGGCGGCGGTGTTCGACCGCTCGTCGGCCCGGCCCAACTCCGCCGTGCTGGCGGTGGCCGGCCCGGTCGACAGCGACGAGATCCCGCTCACCAACTGCCCGTGGATCGTCAAGCCAAAAAAAATGTTTGCCAGCCTCGGCCTCAGCGACGTCGTGGTGCTCAATGATTTCGAGGCGCAGGCGCTGGCCGTCGTGGCGCTCGGCGAAGAGCATATGGAAAAGATCGGCGGCGATGCGCCGGAGCCCAATGCGGGGCGCGTGGTGCTCGGTCCCGGGACCGGGCTTGGCGTCGCCGGCCTGGTCCACGCGCTGAACCACTGGATACCGGTGCCCGGCGAGGGCGGTCACATGGATATCGGGCCGCGCTCGCCGCGCGATTTCCAGGTCTTTGCGCATATCGAGAAGCTCGAGGGCAGAATTTCCGGCGAACAGATCCTGTCCGGACGCGGCCTGGTCAATGCCTACCGGGCGGTGGCCAAGGCGGACGGCAAGCCGACGCCCTTCACCACGCCGGCCGAGGTCACCGCCGCGGCATTGGCCAAGTCAGATCCGGTGGCCGAGGAGGCGCTGTCGCTGTTCGTCACCTGCCTCGGGCGCACCGCCGGCGACCTTGCGCTGGTGTTCATGAGCCGCGGCGGCGTCTTCCTGACCGGCGGCATCGCGCAGAAAATCCTGCCGGCGCTGAAATCCGGCAATTTCCGCGCCGCCTTCGAGGACAAGGCGCCGCACAGCGAGCTGATGCGCACCATGCCCGTCTATGTGATCACCCATCCGCTGGCAGCGCTTTCCGGCCTTGCCGCCTATGCCAGAAACCCGTCGCTATTCGGCGTCCAGACCGCGGGGCGGCGCTGGCGGGCCTAGATGACGACCGAAGCCGCGGCGAAGTTTGCCGGCCTCTGCCATAGGCAAGCCGCCGCCGGGGCGCTAAGAGGATTGCCTAATTGGCCCGGCCGCGGAGCCGAACCGACATCACGGAACGATCCCGACTTGAACCAGTCGCCAAACCACCAAGCCAAAGCCCGGCCCGGCGAGATCGTAGCGGTGATCCGCCGCATCATCGCCGAGAACAGCCGCGACTATCGCTGGTATTATGTTCTGGCCGTTCTGTGCCTGGTGACGGTTGCGGCCACGACCGCCTTCACCGCCTGGATCATGAAGGATGTCGTTGACCAGATCTTCTATGAGCAGCGCGGCGATCTCATCGCGCTGATCTGTCTATCGATCCTGGGCGCCTTCATGCTGCGCGGGCTGGCCACCTACGGCCAGGCGGTGACGCTGGCCAGGATCGGCAACAATCTGGTGGCCCGATACCAACGCCGCATCTTCGCTCACCTGATGAAGCTCGGCATCGGTTTCTTCAACGACACGCGCTCGGGACGGCTGGCCGCCCAGATCAATGAGAACGTCAACGGCATCCGCGACCTGCTGTCGATGACGCTGACATCAGTGGCACGCGACGCCGTATCGCTCATCGCGCTGATCGGCGTCATGATCTGGCAGGATCCGATGCTGTCCTTGATGTCGCTGCTGATCGGGCCGCCGCTGATCTACACCGTCGTCTATCTCACCCGCAGAATAAGGCGCGCCACGCGCGAAGCCGTGCAGATAAATTCGCGGCTGATCAGCGCCATGCAGGAAGCAACGCAAGGCATCGCCATCGTCAAGGCGTTTACGCTGGAGGACGAGCTGTCGCGGCGCATCAGCGATCTTGTCACCGGCGCCGAGCAGCGGGCAAACCGCATCGCCCGCGTCTCGGAACGGTTATCGCCGATCTCCGACATGCTGGCCGGTTTCGCCGTCGCCGGCGTCATCGCCTATTCCGGCTACCGGGCAGCCGTCGGCGGCCAGCCGCCTGGCGCGGTTTTTTCCTTCATCACCGCACTGCTGCTTGCCTACGACCCGGCCCGGCGGCTGGCGCGCATGCAGGTCGGCATGGAACGGGCGCTGGTCAATGCGCGCATGATCTACGAGTTGCTCGACCTCGAGCCGCAGCAGGGCGATGCGCCTGGAGCGGCCGAAGCGAAGATCACCCGGGGCGAGGTGCGCTTCAACAATGTGTCGTTCGGCTATGTCGCCGACGCTCCGGTGCTGCAGGATCTCAGCTTCGTTGCCGCCGCCGGCAAGATGACGGCCATCGTCGGCGCCTCGGGCGCCGGCAAGTCGACGCTGGTCGCGCTGTTGCAGCGTTTCCACGATGTCGACGCAGGCAGCATCGAGGTCGACGGCCAGGACATTTCGAAAGTCACCAAGCAGTCGCTGCGCCGCTCCATCGCCTATGTCTCGCAGCAGCCCTATCTGTTCGAAGGCACCATTCGGGACAACATCCGCTACGGGCGGCTGAGCGCCAGCGACGCCGAGATCGAGCTGGCCGCGCAACAGGCCGAGGCCGATGGCTTCATCCGCCAGCAGCCGCAGGGCTATGACACCCCTGTCGGCGAGGGCGGCCTGACGCTGTCGGGCGGCCAGCGCCAGCGCCTGTCGATCGCCCGCGCCATCGTGCGGCAGGCGCCGATCCTGCTGCTCGACGAGGCAACCTCAGCAGTCGACAACGAAGCGGAAGCGCGCGTCCAGCAGGCGCTGACCCAGGTTATGAAAGGGTGCACGACCATCGTCATCGCGCACCGGCTGTCGACGGTGGTCAATGCCGACCACATCATCATGCTGGACCAGGGCCGGCTGGTCGAACATGGCACGCATGCCTCGCTGATGGCCGACCCGCACAGCGTATATGCCCGGTTCCACCGGGTGCAGGGCAACAAGGGGCTGGGGCTTGTCGACGACGGCAAGCCAATCCAAAATCCGCTGCGACGCGCGAAGAAGGCGGTCGGGAGAACTTTATGAGCGGCACACCCACAAAGGACGTCAATGAAATGGGCCTCGTGGTGGTCGGCGCGGCCGGAAGGATGGGCCAGGCGCTGATCCGCGCCATCCACACCATTCCGGGGGCACGCGTCGCCGGCGCGATTGAGCGGCCCGGCTCGCCCCATCTCGGCAAGGATGCCGGCGAGCTTGCCGGCATCGGCACTATCGGCGTGGCGATCGGCGACGATCCGCTGCCGGCCTTCGCCAAGGCCGACGGCGTGCTCGATTTCACCAGCCCGGCGGCGACCGTCGAATTCGCCGGCTATTCGGCGCAGGCGCGCATCGCCCATATCATCGGCACCACCGGCTGCTCGGACGACGACAATGCCAGGATCACTGCTGCGGCGCGCCACGCGGCGATCGTCAAATCAGACAATATGAGCCTCGGCGTCAATCTGCTGGCGGTTCTGGTGGAGCAGGCGGCGCGTGCGCTCGATGCCGACGATTTCGACATCGAGATCCTGGAAATGCATCACCGGCACAAGGTCGACGCGCCGTCGGGCACGGCGCTGCTGCTCGGCGAAGCCGCCGCCGCTGGGCGCGGCATCGATCTTGACGGCAACAGCGTGCGGTCGCGCGACGGCCATACCGGCGTGCGCAAGACCGGCTGGATCGGCTTCGCCACGCTGCGCGGCGGCTCGGTGGTCGGCGACCACAGTGTCGTGCTGGCCGGCACCGGCGAGCGCATCACGCTTGCCCATCACGCCGAGGACCGGGCGATCTTCGCCCGTGGCGCGGTCAAGGCCGCACTGTGGGCGCGCGGCAGGAAGCCGGGTCTGTATTCGATGCGCGACGTGCTCGGACTCGCCTGAGACGATCTGATTCACCAACTGAAGGAGCAAAAATGTCGGGAACTCTCGTGCTCGTGCGCCATGGCCAGAGCGAATGGAACCTGAAGAACCTTTTCACCGGCTGGCGCGATGTCGACCTGACCGAATTGGGCCACGCCGAGGCCAGGGAGGCGGGCGCCAAACTGAAGGCGCGCGGCATGAAATTCGACATTGCCTTCACCTCGTCGCTGATCCGGGCTCAGAAGACCTGCCAGCACATTCTCGACGCCGTCGGCCAGAGCGATCTCGAGACCATCCGCGACCAGGCGCTGAACGAGCGCGACTATGGCGACCTCTCCGGCCTCAACAAGGACGACGCGCGCCAGAAATGGGGCGAGGAGCAGGTGCATGTCTGGCGCCGCTCCTACGACGTGCCGCCGCCCGGCGGCGAAAGCCTGAAGGACACCGGCGCGCGCGTCTGGCCCTATTATCTGCACGACCTGCAGCCGCATGTGCTCCGCGGCGGCACAGTCCTGGTGGCGGCGCACGGCAATTCGCTGCGCGCGCTGATCATGGCGCTGGACGGCAAGTCGGGCGAGGAGATCGTCAGGCTGGAGCTCGGCACCGGCGTGCCGGTCATCTACAAGCTCAACGCCGATTCGACCGTGGCTTCGAAGGAAGTGCTGGAGGGGTGAGCCGGCGCGCGGGCGTGTTTCTTGATTGAGCAAAAAAGCGCGTTGACACTCACCCCTTGCCCGCCTAAAGAGCCCGCACCAGCCCAGATGGCGGAATTGGTAGACGCGCACGGTTCAGGTCCGTGTTCCGCAAGGAGTGGAGGTTCGAGTCCTCTTCTGGGCACCATTTTATCCCGAAAAATCGGGTATAATCAACGCCTTAGCGCTTTCTGCAGGGGCGCTTTACACACTTCAATATGCAATTAGATCGTCGCTGGACGCCCATTTGCCGCCGGCAACCGGGAACCGTGACGAAAAATCAATTGCGTACAGATCGGTCGTGCCGGACTGGCTTTCATACTTTAGCGAGTGACGCGCACAATGAGTCGCCCAGCATCGATAGCGGGAGGACAGAATGGATTTTGACGACGTAGTTCGTGGAGGCGAGGCGTTCTTGCAGGAGGCAGTCTTCTTGGAGAATGCAGGAAGGCCTGAAGCTCGACTTCAAAACCGCCGCGATCGGGAAACTAGGCGCGCTGTTCACGAACGAGGGAAAGCTGACAACGAGCGGAAAGGCTGCCATAGCCAAGGCGCTTTCAGCGTTCAGCAACCGGCCGGAGGCGTCGTTGTCATCGGGGTGGACTGCAGGCTGAACGACGACAAGATCGATTGTGCTCAAGAGCTTGACCCTGTCCCTAATTGGCAGGCGGCCCTCAGCACCCTTAACTCTGCAGTTGGTGACTTGCTGCAGCCGAATGCTGTTTGCCGACGACACCGGCATTTTTGAGCCGCGCGACATCCTGCTTGATTTCATCGAAAGCCGCACCAGTGAAGATGGTTCGGACGTCGGCCCCTGGCTCAACCGGCTTTTTGAGGTTCTAAACACTCCGGAAGAGGGTCGGCAGAGGAACCTCGATGAGGATCTGCAAAAGTTTCCCTATGTCAACGGCGATCTCTTTTCCGACCGCCTGCCGACTGCCGACTTCAACTCCAAAATGCGCGAAACGCTGATCGAAGCGTGTCGCTTTAACTGGTCGGCCGTATCGCCGGCGATCTTCGGTTCCCTCTTCCAATCGGTGATGAACGCAGAGGAGCGGCGCAAAAAAGGCGCGCACTACACAACCGAAAAGAACATCATGAAGGTTATCGGGCCGCTGTTTCTCGATAGCCTCAAAGCAGAATTCACCCGTATCGAAGCCCGCAAGGACAACCGCCGCCGCGGCGAACTCGAAGCCTTTCGTCGCCGCCTAAGAAATCTCACCTTTATCGACCCTGCGTGCGGCTGTGGCAATTTCCTTGTCATCGCCTATCGTGAGCTTCGCCAGCATCCGCCTTAGCATCGCGGTCATGTCTGCGTCGGCATGATCGCTATGCGATGGACTTCCATCTTTTGGCCGATGCCCCTGAGGTTCTCGTAGTTGCGCGACACCGGACGTGATTGGACGATGTCAGCGACGCCCGGCACCTCCATCACCGCTGCACTGATGCAAACTTCGTTCACGTCGGCTAGGCCTTGCACTCGTGCCGCGATATTCACGTCGTGTCCGAAATAGTCGATGCGGTCGTTTAGCGTCACTGCAATCGCCCGCCCCCTGTGGACACCAACCTTGAGGCCGAGCGGACGCGAAGCGGTCCGGTTGAATTGCGACAGTTCTTCGATCATCTCGATGGAGGCGCGGACGGCGTCCTGGGGACGCTCGAAACCGGCCATGACCGCGTCGCCGATCGTCTTGACGATGGTGCCGGATCGTTCCCGAATGATTTTGTTCAGTATCTCGAAGTGCTGGCGAACAAGGAAATATGCGTTCACGTCGCCCGCGGCTTCATACAGGGGAGTCGACTGCTTCAGATCGGTGAAAAGAAAAGTCACGTCGGAGACTTGAAGGCTCTCGCCTTCGTCCACAAGCTGCGCCTTGTAGAGTTCGCTGAAGCTCGGGGTAAGCAGCAACCGCTTGCCGGTGAGAAGCGGTTCATACTCGACCAGATGAGGCTCGAAACCGAAGGGATACTGGACGAACCAGAAGCGACCGCGATCGTCGGTCCGGTTCTCGATCTGGATTGTGTGCTTGCCTGGACTGAGATCGGCTGTCTGCCGAAACGAGAATCTTCCGCCACCGAGAACCATGTCTCTTGGTGCTGTGGACCGGTCAGGCAGGAGGAAGCGGCCCGACTCGAGCTGGACCAGTGTCCGTTGAGGTTCCGCCGGCTCCCCGTCTGCGAAGAAGACCAGAAGGAGTTTGTGGCTCAGATCCAGTACCTCGAAACGGCCTGCTGTGACGTCGAAGTCGAAGCTTCGGTCCTCGTGGGGCTCTATATCGGCGAAGCCCCGCGAGAGCACGGCGACCAGTTGCTGGTGCGTCATCCCATGCGGCGCGATGAAGCCCTTGGAAAAGTTGTAGCGCAGGTAAAAATCCTCGACAGACAGCATTTCGGGATGTCGGAACCTGATGTCCCGCACGCCGCTCGAGATCGTAAAGGTGACCTGAATGTAGTCGTCCAGCGCGACATCGTTGATCGCGTTGCAAAACGCGCACTGAAAGCGCGGATGGACCTGGTCCAGTTCGCGAAAGCTCCCGGCGACTTGTGGGCAATATGCGCAGATGAGGAGCCAGTCCATCTCGAACAGGCCCGCCTTGGCGGCATGCACGAACAACTCTATTGCGCCCGCCTCGGAAAGGTCGACAGCGCTGCCGTATTGGATTGGGTTGACGCGAAAGAGATCATAATCATCGGCAGTGCGGATGAAGCGTTCGAGCTCCGGCAGAGCGTTTGGTACCCAGTCTCTTGCCGATCCGAGTGCGCGGAGGCGCTCACTCAGGACACTATCGTTCACCGGAGACAGGACACTCATCTCATGCACCCTACCTGACGGACTGACTACGCTATCGGCCCCCGGCCGAACTCCGTGGCGGACGGTACCGTCGCCTCGTCCGGGTCGATGGCCCCCAGGCTCTCGACGATCTCGAAACGGCCGTTCTGCGCCTGGGCGATATACATGTTCATGCGGACGTGGTGCTGGCCAGGAACCATTTCTGCGGGACCGCCCGGCCCTTCGACGATCCTTGCGTGATCGAGGGCCGCGATGACGTCCTCCTGGCGGAGCGAGTTGGCCTCGTTCACGGCCGCCGCCCAGAGCTTCATCCCTCTGTAGAGGCCCGAGCAAGCGCTGCCGCCCGTGAACTGCTCGTTGCCGCGATAGTGGTCGTCGTACGCGCGAAGCAGCGTCTTGCTGAAGGGATCGCTGACGTTCTGGTAGTAGTCGAGGCAGCCATAGAGGCCTTCCACATGCGGCGGCGGCAGCAGGCCGAGCAGGTTTTCGTCGAAATAGGTGCAGATTAGCCGCCCGCCGCGGCTCTGGAAGCCAGCGTCATGGAGTTGCGCGAAAAATGGCACGACCCCAGGCGGAACGATGGTATTGAACACCACCTCGGCTCCGCTGGACATGATCCTCTCAACCGTTTCGCCGTATTCCATGTGATCGAGCGGATGGTATTCCTCGCCGACGATGCTGCCACCTTCGGCGTTGACGAGCTGGCGGACCCTCTCGTTCATCACGTGCGGCCAGATGTAGTCTGCGGACGGTAGGTAGAATGTCCTGGCCCCGGTCTTGCGCATCAGCCAGGGAATGAGCGGGTCGAGCTGCTGCGCCGGCACTGGGCCGGTGCAGAAAATCAGTGGGTCGCATTCCTGGCCTTCGTATTGCTCGGGGTAGATGTAAAGCGTCCTGCCCTTCACGACGGCGGGGCCTTTGATGGCCTGCCGCGTGGAGCTGTAGATGCCGCCGAAGATCACATCCACCTTGTCCTGCGCCACAAGCTTGGCCGCCTTGGCCTCCGCGACAGCGTCGGTCGTTGCGCCGTCCTCGAGATAGAGCTCGATCTTCCGCCCCAGCAGGCCGCCGTTGGCGTTGATCTCGTCAATCACCATCCTTGCCACGTTGGCGTTGGCGCGGCCCATGAACGAAAGTGCCCCTGTCTCTTCCGCGATTATGCCGACTTTGATGGACGCTTGCGCCATAGCAGATACCTCTCATCCGCCCACATCGAAACCCATGAGCCGGCTGTGCCCGACCACATCGGCAGCGAGGATGGCGGTCAAACGACGCTGCACTGCCTCCTCAGTCATTTCGGGTGACCCCCTCTGATGGGTAACGGCTCTGTCTGGAGTCGAACTCGCACACAATAGCAGGGTCGGAGTTTGGAGCAACCGAGGGCTGGACATGGTTCATGCTGCCTTTGTCCGCGCCAACGGAGGTTACGATGCGTATCCGGAAAACCGTTTGGGTTCAGCATTTGCCCGTGCTCAGGCCCTAGGGAGGTCGGCAGGGTCGAGACGCGACGTGCGCGGCATGACATGATTGGCAAGGTCCGGTCCTGGGGCAACGCGTCCAACGCGATGCCGCATTCAGATGTCTGCTTTTGGGAAACCGCAATCAACGTCATTGCGGCCGACATGCGGCGCATTGCTGCTCGAGAGCATAGTGGGCCGATTTCGGACTGACAGCTTTCGGCCGTCGAAGTGCGGAAGCGGACGTACGGTGCGCTCAGGCTGCGCGCGGAGGGTATGTCATCCGGCCCTATCCCGGATTGCATAGAAAATACCTGCCATGACGAGTGTCGCGCCGAGGACAGAAGCGAGGCGGCGTCCAAATGGGCAGGGTCTCAGATGGGAGGGCTGGTCGATTTCATCGAGTTTTCTGGCGGCGGCGGCTTCATCGGCCATAGCTATTTCTTGTCGGATCCGGCTGTCAAGGCGGACTTGGTTGCGCTCATCCGCGACAGAGTGAAGGCCGGCGATCCCCGTCGCCAACTCGTCGAAATCAAACGCCCTTTCTGGCGAATATTGGACGTCCAGCAGGCCTGGCGTTGATTGGCGCTGACGCCGAACATGTAGCGGCAGATGTGGCGTCCGGCTCCGATTTTCCCGTCTTCGTTCTATGCGAGATCTCGTTGTGGCTGTGAGCCTCCTGCCGGTGCGCGCGGGCGGATCACGGCCGCGAGAAGTTGCGGGTCGGACGGGCACTTGCCCGCCAATCGTTTTGCCGTCCTGCCGGATCGATATTGCAGTTGCAACGCGTTCTGTGTGAATCCGCGCCTGCAAGGTCCACATGCCTATCCGGCGCGGCCATGATCTATACCTTGGGGATAGGGTAACCTCTGCTTGATGCTCGTAGACCGCGATCGTCAGACTGACGTATCATGGCCATAATGTCTGGGTGTCTGCATCTATGCCGAGCGCAGCGTGAAGATCTTGACGGCATCGGTGGGACGCTGGGTTGGACAAGAGTGTTAAATGCCTCGTTGGCCAAGAATTGACTGCGGGTGGCCTTCCTGCAGTCCCTAGTGAAGTACCAGGCCAACGGGAATCCTTCATGCAGATTTATGCGCACCGGACCGAACGATCTTACAAGCTCAGCTTCGGGCCGCGCATGCTAGGACTCGCTCTCGGTTTGCTGGTCTGGATTGCGCCGGTCTACGCGCAAGAGGTGCTGCGCACACCGTATGTGGCCGACATCGGCACATTCGATCCGGACAACGGATTTGAGACCGGCGCGATGAGCGCAATCAACAATGTCTACGAGGGTCTGGTCGAATACGAGCCGTATTCGACCAGGATCGTTGGTCTGCTCGCCAAGAGCTGGGAGATCTCGGACGACGGGCTGACTTACACCTTTCACCTGGTCGACGGTGTCAAGTTCCATGATGGCACGCCATTCGATGCGGCGGCGGTCATAAAGTCGTTCGAACGCCGCCGCGATCGTGGACTGATCCTGAGCTACTTCCTGGCCAACGTGAAGGACATGAGGGCGCCCGACGATTCGACGGTCGTGCTCACGCTGGGCCACCCTCAGGCTTCGCTCCTCGATGCCCTTTCCAGTCCGTGGGGACCCAAGGTCGTCAGCCCCACAGCGCTCGCCGAGCATGACAACGGCGACTTCGCGACGACCTGGCTCAATGAGCATGCGGTCGGCACGGGTCCATTCAAACTGGCTGAATTCAGACGCGGTCAGCGCTATGTGCTCGAACGCAACGACGACTATTGGGGCGACAAACCGTTCTTCCGGCAGATCCAGATTTCGGTCGTGCCCGATATCAGCCAACAGATACTTCAATTGCAGGCGGGTGCGATCGATGCCGTGCCGATCAACTATCCGTTCGCGCAACTCGCCAGCCTGCCGTGGGGGCTGGAGATCACTGCCGCCCCGAGCATGATACCGTACGATCTCTTCGTCAGGCCGAACTCGCCGCTCGACGACGCGGAGGTCCGCAAGGCCGTTTTGACAGCCATCAACCCGGCGCTGTGGGTCAAAGACGCCTTTAGAGAGTTCGCAAGCCCGTCGAAGTCGGTTTATCCGAACGTGATGCTCGACCCAGTGAATCCGATCCGGTTCCCGACCGACTTCGAGGCAGCGAAAGCCGCGATCGCCAAACATGGCGCAGTCAATTTGGTCATTGGCCTCCATAGCGCGGCCCCGAGCTACAGCCGCATCGCCGACCTGATGATAGCGCAACTGGCGTTGATCGGCGTAAAGGCAACGGCTTACGTGCTGCCTTCCGGCGCTGCTTACACCTTGAAGGACGACCCAAAACCTCCCGATTTGCTGCTCACGATCGCGGGCCCGGACGCCGCTCACCCGGATAGCCAGGCCAAGGCGTTCTTCACAAAAGACGCTCCCCTCAACTTTTTTGGGCGGGCGCTGGCGCAAGCCGATGCCATCGTGGACCAGGCCGGGCAGGTGACCGACGTCAAAGAACGCGACGCTCTCTACGAGAGAGCGGGGCAGATGTATTTCGATGCCGGCATCGTCATCCCGCTTGTCGACGTCAACGATGTGGTTGTCCACGCCAAAGGTCTGAAGGACCTTGGACTCCGCCCCGTGTACCCACCCGGCAACATCGACTTCGCCACCGTTCGCTGGGGACCCTAAACTCCGGCCATCCGGTTCATTCCGGAAGCTGGTCAGGCTCGTATCGCAGATGGTCAAGCTTTCGCACCGAACGTCCGAACCCGTGACCGAATCCGTCCTCTCCGTCAAAGACCTCTCGGTCATTCTCAGCCGCGAAGGCCGTCCCTCCCGCGTCCTCGATGGCATTAGTTTCGACATGTTTCCGGGCGAGATCATCGCGCTGGTCGGCGAAAGCGGTTCCGGCAAGACAAGCATCGGGCTGACGCTTCAGGGGCTCTTGCCGCACGAATACCTGCCGCAGATTGCAGGCTCGATCCGGCTAGCGGGGATCGAGCTTGTCGGCGCGGGAAGGCGCACCTGGCAGTCGGCCCGCCGCCACCTCGTCCGCGCCATCTCGCAAGATCCGATGGGCGCGCTCAACCCCACGATGACGATCCGCCGCCAGATGCGAGAATCCAATGGGAGGTCCGAGGGATCGATCGAAGACTGGCTCAGCCGAACCGGCCTACCTGACCCGGACCGCATCGCCGATGCGCTTCCGCATCGGCTGTCGGGAGGGCAGCGTCAGCGAGTGCTTATTGCCCTGGCGATGATGGCAAGACCGAAGCTGCTCATCGCCGATGAACCGACCACCGCGCTCGACGTCACCATGCAGGCGCAGATCCTCGACCTGTTGCGCGTTCTCGCCCGCGATCAGCAGACGGCAATTCTGTTCGTCACCCACGATCTGACTGTGGCGGCCTCACTGGCCGACCGCATCCTGGTTCTCTACGCCGGACGCATCGTTGAAATGGGCCGCATGCAGGACGTGGCCCGCAATGCCGCGCACCCCTATTCCGCCGGCCTTCTCGCCGCTCGATTCGATCTGGACTCTGATCGACGGCGCCCGCTTCCCACGCTCCCGTCCGAGCACACGCCCTCCATCAGGGTTGAGAACGCATGCGCTTACGCAACACGTTGCCCGATCGCCCAGCCAGATTGCACGGCAATCCGCCCACCGCTGGAGCCCGCTTCCGTCCACGGTGGCGCAGTCGCCTGCCTTCACCACGAACAAACGCCATTTCTCTCAGCGCAGCGCGCTGATGCGAAACCATGGCCGGCCCAGGCGATCCAGGAAACCGCCGCCTTGAGGCTGTCCAACGTCGGAAAAACATATCCGACAGGCGCCCGGTCGTTTTGGGGGCGGCGTCAACCGCAGCCCATTCTTAGGTCGATCAACCTCTCGATCAAGCTTGGCGAGTGCGTGGCCCTGGTGGGCGAGAGCGGCGCCGGCAAGTCTACCCTTCTGAGGATTGCTGCCGGGCTCGTGGTACCCGAGAGCGGCACCGTTACACGCTTTGACAAGCTTCCTCCGCAAGTCGTGTTTCAAGACCCCGTGGCGTCGCTGACTCCGTGGCTCACGATCGGCGAGCAGATCGGTGAGCGCCTGCGTGCCGTTTCGCCGGACAGTGATTACGGTCGCCGTCGCGTCGGAGAGGCAATAAAGCTGGTCGGCCTCGATCCGGTCCTGATGGACGCGCTGCCGGCCGAGATGTCGGTCGGGCAGTGCCAGCGCGCGGTTTTGGCTCGCGCGGTGATCGTCCCCCCAAGGCTTCTGCTGTGCGATGAGCCAATCAGCGCCATGGACGTGTCGCTGGCGGCCACCACCTTGAACCTTCTTAGCGACCTTCGACGGCGGCTCGACATGGCCATGCTGTTCGTCACCCACGATCTGGCGGCCGCCAGGATCATCGCCGACCGTATCGCGGTGCTGAAGGATGGTGAGTTGGTTGAGATTGCCGATCCAGATGCCATCATCGCCGCACCGCAGTCCGCCTACACGCGGTCTCTCATCGCGGCGATGCCGAGCCTGCAGGCGGGAGGCGGACGATGACCAGCCGGCCAAGCCCGGACACGCTGCCTGCGCGGCCTCGGTTCAACTGGCGCGATTTCTTCCGGCGTGCCGGTTGGCTTGAAAGCGTCGGCATTGTCGGCGTGCCTGTCGTCACCGTTGTGGCCGTGCTGGCGCCATGGATCACGCCGTTCGACCCACAACTGCGCGTCGCCGGGGCCTACCTGCCGCCTTCGGCCGGACATTGGTTCGGCACCGACGAGATCGGCCGCGACCTGTTCTCGCGCGTCATCCTCGGCGTTCAATATACGTGGCTGCCAGGGCTTGCCGTTATTGGCTTCAGTCTCACTGTGGGCTCCCTCGTCGGACTGATTTCGGGTCTGATGGGCGCCAAGGTCGATCTGGTCATCGAGCGGATCGTCGACTTGTTCTTAGTCCTTCCAGGAACGCTCATCGCGCTCGCGGTCGTGGCTTCGCTTGGCCCCGGGCTTGCCAACACGATGATCGCGATGGCCATTTTTTGGTGGCCCTGGTACGCGCGCATCTCGCGTGACGAAATTCGTCGCCTCAAGGCCCGTCCTCATGTCGAGGCGGCGCGTATCGCCGGGGTCGGCGGTCCGCGCCTGCTGTTGCGTTACTTGTTGCCGGGAGTGGTCCCGGCCTTGCTCATCGGGGCGTCACTGGATGTCGCCAACGTCATCATGACGTTGTCGCTGATGTCGTTCCTTGGCCTTGGACTGCCTGCACCGGCGCCTGAACTCGGCTCGATGACGTCGCGCACCCTCGACAGTCTCACCGTCCATTGGTGGCTGCCGATCCTGCCGGCCGCGATCATCTTTCTCCTCTGCCTCCTCGCCAACCTTGCGGGTGACGGCATTCGCGCCGCACTGAGGGGGGCGTAGATGCTGACATATCTCACCAAAAGCATCGTCGGCGCCGTCGTCGTTCTCCTGGTGATGAGCTTCATCGTTTTCGGTCTCCAAAGCATTATCCCCGCCGATCCAGCGCGGGCCATTGCCGGGCCGAACGCTCCGCCGGAAACGGTCGAAGCGATGCGCGAGCAGCTCGGACTGGACGACCCGGCTGTCGTTCAGTACGGGCGCTTTCTATTGCGCCTCGCACATGCGGATCTGGGGACGTCGGTAAGGACCCGGCAGCCGGTGTCTGACGACATACAGCAATTTCTTCCCGCTACGCTTGAACTCGGACTGGCGTCGATCGCCTTGGGAGTGGCGCTCGCCGGCGTGATGGCAGCGCTTCAGTTCCTGATTCCGGGATCGGCTGGCATAAGGCTCGCTATGGTGGGAGTGGGCTCCACGCCGATCTTTCTGTCGGCCTTACTTCTCAGCTACTTTTTCTGGTTCCAACTCGACTGGCTTCCCGGAGCGGGTCGGCTTACCTACCGCGACTTCGCAGGCCCTACGGGACTCAACGTCATCGATGGAATACTGGTCGGCCGGCCCGAAGTCAGCGTCGACGCGCTGCTGCACATGATCTTGCCGGCGCTTGCGCTGGCGCAGCCCATCGGCGTCGCGGTTGGGCGAAGCCTGAACGGTGCGCTTCACGACGTTATGAGTCAGGCATATGTTCGGACAGCACGCGGCAAGGGTCTCAGCGAGACAAAGGTGCTGTTGCGCCACGGTTTGCGCAATGCCGCCACGGCCCCATTGTCCATGCTCGGCCTGCAGGTCCGCCTTCTCTTCGGCAATTTGCTTGTCGTCGAGCGCGTTTTCGGGTGGCCTGGTCTGGGCCTTTACACGGTCCAGGCTTTTGCCAGCGCCGATCTCCCGGCAGTGCTGGGCGTCGCCATCGTCTTCGGAATCTTGTACATCCTGGTCAACACGCTCATCGAGATCGGGCAGTCGATGGCCGATCCCCGGATCAACCTCTGAAAGCGCCCACTCAGGCGCTTACTGTTGCGGCAGTGGGTGTCTTGGTCGAGTCGGCAGCGCGGATGGGAGGCTGAAGGTTATGGATGCCCCCCCTGTCTCGACATTTTCCGCCCAGAGCCGTCCGCTGTGTGCCTCGACAATCGAGCGGCAGATTGCCAGGCCCATTCCCATTCCATCCGGCTTGGTTGTGTAGAACGCCTCGAAAATCCGTTCCGGATTGCTAAACCCGCGGCCGCGATCTCGCACTTCGACCTCGACTGTTCCATCATTCTGATGCCGCGACACGATCCGCAGGCTTCGCACGTTGATGCTGACGTCCTGCATCGCTTCGATGCCGTTGCGGACGAGATTGAGGACGACCTGCTCCATCTGAACCTGATCGGCAGTCGTCGCAGGAAGGCCAGGATCGAGGTTAAGGTCCAGCTTGACGGTGCTCGATGCGAGCCTGTCACCCAGGAGATCACACACTTCGCGGATCACGGCGTTCAGATCGATCGCGTGCGGTTCGCCTTCGGTCTTGCTGAACAGCGCCCGGATGCGGCTGATCACCTGCGCCGCCGCGTCGGCGTTCCTGATGATTTTCTGGGCGACCCGGCTGGCGTGATTAAAGTTTGGCGGATCGGCGTTCAGCCATCGCTGGAACGCGCCGGCGTTTGCCACGACCGCCTGTAGCGGCTGGTTGAGTTCGTGCGCAATGGACACCGACAGTTCGGACAGGCTGGCGGCGCGCAAGGCGCGCGCGAGGCGTTCGTCCGCCAGACGCAGGCATTCCTGCGCGCGGACCTCGTCGTCGATGTCGAAGTTGACGCCGTACCAGCGAAGGATCGTGCCGTCTTCGTCGCGTAGCGGTTCGAAGCGCGAATCAATCCAGCGATATTCGCCATCCTTCCGGCACAGCCGACCTTTGTGCTGGAGTGGCTCTCCACGGGCAAAGGACTTCTTGAACACGGCCTTGACGGCTGCCCGGTCATCGGGATGGAACAACTCCACATGCGAGGCGAATTGCCGCGTGCCTCGCGGTTCCTCCTTGGCCAAGTCGATGCCCGCCCAGTCGACGAACCGTTTGTTGAAATAGTACGGCAACCCCGCCGGCGTCATCAGCCAGATCATGGTAGGAACCGTATCGACCAGCAGGCGCAGCTCACGTTCACGCTCGCGCAATGCTGCTTCGGCTTTCTTCTGGTCGTCGATGTCCTCCATCTGGCCATACCACCCGGTAATCCTTCCGTGCTCGTCGCGCGAAGCAACCGCTGTGTTGCGAAACCATCGATAAGTCCCATCGAACCGGCGCACACGTTGCTCGTCGATCACAGGCTCGCCCGTCTCTAGGCTGTGACGCCAGCGCGCCATGCTCGTCTCGACATCGTCCGGATGGATAAACTGTGTCCAATGATAATCATCGCCATCCATGATCCGGCGCATCTCATCGGCTGTCACACCCACATACTCGAGCGCCGCCGGATTGACGAAGCGAAAGCGGCCATCCGGATGGGCCGACCATCCGAGGCCCGGAATATCGGCAACGCTAAGTTCGGTGCCCTGGTAGACCCGGTCATAGAAGCTCATGGTCCTGAAAATCTTGATCACGAGCCACAGGGCTAACGCCGCAACGACGAACACCACCAACCGGACCGCGCCGCCTGGGGCTCCGGATTCCAGCGAAAACAGGATCACGGATGAAAGCAGGCCGGCCGCGGCAACGGCCACCAAGCCAGCCTCCCAGCCGATGCAGATGCATATGACTGCAACGGCGACCAGCAGAACGTATGGCTCATTGACGAATAGTGCCAGCAAGACGCTCGCAGCGCCGATCGCCAATGCCACGGCGCGGCGTTGTTTCGTTGACGTCAGCTTCATTTGAGACCTCTCGAGACCGCTTCCGCGTCCCACTCCCTGTCGCGGCCGTAATCCAAGTCAGTTACGGAGCCCCTGCGCCCTGATTGTACACCCGTCTTCTCCTGCAACCGGAGGCGCTCAGCGGACGTCGGCTGGAAGCGACTGCCAGACGTTGAAGAGATGTGATATGGACCTTGCGTTCATCTTCTTCATCATGTTGCTCCGATGAAGCTTAACGGTGATCTCGCTGATACCGAGATCTGATGCGATCTGTTTGTTCATCGCACCGGAGACCACCAGCCTCAGCACTTCCCGCTCGCGGGGCGTAAGGGTCTCATAAAGGGCCTCGTTCTTGCGCGATACGGTCGATGCCGCTCTTCGCGCGACGTCGTTGGCGATAGCGGTGGACACCGCGTCAAGGAACGTCTGGTCGCGGACCGGCTTGGTCAGGAAATCCACGGCCCCCGCTTTCATCGCCTGCACGCTCATGGCGATGTCGCCATGACCCGTCAAGAACACGATCGGCGTTAATATGCCTTTGGTCGCAAGGAGATGCTGAAGATCGAGGCCGCTCAGACCTGGCATTCGCACATCGAGAACGAGGCAGCCTGGGCGGTCCGGCAGTTCTGCGTCCAGCACTTCCTGACCCGAGGAAAACGATATGGTGTCGATGCCGACCGAATTCAGCAACTCCTCCAACGCTTCGCGGACCGCTGCGTCATCGTCGATCAGAATTGCTACGGGACTTTCTGCAATACCTGAAGTTGCCACGCCCATTACTCTCGCCTCGGAGATCTGCTGGACACGAATTGGCGTTCACGTGGTTAGTATCAACCCCGCTTCCGTCACACGTCAACCGGGACCTGCGCCTCACGCGACGCCGCCGGAAAACTGGTCGGGCGACCGATAGCCAGCTATGCCCCGCAAATGCGCAATCTCTACGTCAGGTCTTGCGTACCTGTATCGCGGCGGGCAACGCAACACGACAAAGGGTGATCGGACCTAGCGAGTTGAATGGCTGACCTAAACCTCGGTATAGGTGTGCGGACCGTCGGTTCCGGCCCCTATGTCATTCACATTCGGAGCAGGGCATCGCCATCGCGGTGAGCGGCGGCTGCGCCATAAGCCGCTGTACAGTGCCTATCCTGGTTGGTTTCACGAGCGGCGGGTGCAGGTATCCTGTACCTTTGCATCGCATCACAAAGACTCCTGTAGAATAGGTTGGCGTGACGGTCCGGCGCATCCTCCTCTGTACTGGCTACAAGCCTTCATGGAGGAAACAATGCACAATTCGAACGTAATGCCGCCGTACCGCACCTCCCTTGCCGCCGCCATATTCTCCGCACCAATCCTCCTGGCATGTCAGGTCAGTGCGCATGAAGCGCTGCCCACAGCCGCCAAGCCCTTGGGCTGGAGCTATCCGCACTCGTGCTGCTCCGGCATTGACTGCCGCCAGGTCAGCAACAGGGCCATCAGCGAGCGACCTGAGGGCTATGTCATTAACGGGACCTGCGAGGTCGTCGCCTACAGCGACAGTCGGGTGAAGAACTCGCCCGACGGTGTCTATCACTGGTGCTCGGTGGCCGGCGGCAACGACGGCAAGACGATCTGCCTCTTCGTTCCGCCAAAGGGATATTAGGCGGCCGGCCATGGCGATCGAACCAGCCAGGAAAGCCGCATCGGCAGTCCATCTCCTCGCGCTCAGCGCCTGCTTCGCGGTGCAATCCGGCGGGCTGGAATCGTCAGGGACGTCGGGGGTCAGGCGCGCCCTTCAGACGATGGAAACGCGCCCGGAGCCATCACAGGGGGTAGATCCGTGGCGGTTTGCCGACATCACCGCAAGCGGCGACCTACACCTTGGTATTGCCCGCCTTTATCCTTAAACCAATCGACCACAACCACGCCTTCCACATAGGCTGCTCCAGTGGCTCATCACCGACGTCATCTTGTAGAGCGATGAGCACATCATGCGCGTGATGCGTTGGGTATGTCACGCTGCCAGCGTTACGCATGCCGGACGGAGATCGAGGCTCTTGCCGGAAGCACTCGTCGACCGAGGCGTTGGAGACCTGCGGCCATCGGATATGCGAACTGCTCCGCGTTGACGAAGCCGAGCACGTTGGAGATCCGGTTTTGCGCTCTGTGAAAATATCGGTGCTCGTTGGGATGGCGGCACTGGTTGCGAGCTTCGTTTGGTTCCAGGGTTGCGATCCCCGGATCGCCGAGACAGACAGACCTTATGACGCCACGGAAGCCGAGAAGGCTTCGATCGCCGGCTATGGCGAGATTAGGATGTATCGCGACGCTCGGATCGCTGCAGGAGGCGTCCGCGACTGGACGCCGGCAACCGAGCCGGATGGCCTCGATGTCCTCATGATCTCCGGCGGCGGTGTGGGGAGGCGCCTTCAGTGTCGGCGTGCTTTCGGCGTGGAGTGCGGCCGGGACCCGCCCGCAATTCGATGTAGTCACCGGCGTGAGCACTGGCGCCCTGATCGCGCCATTCGCGTTCCTCGGATCGGCTCATGACGACACGCTGGTGCATCTCTTTACGAGCGGCGTCGCCGACGACCTTGTCGCAACCAAATTTCCCGTGGGTTTGATCGGATCGAGCTTGCTGAGAACCACGCCAATGAGGCGGATGGTCGAGGACTTTATCACGCAAGCGGTCCTGCAGCAGGTTGCAGCCCAACATCGCAAGGGCCGTCGCCTTCTAGTCCTCACAACCAATCTTGATACCCAACGTGCAGTCGTGTGGAACATGGGCGCCATCGCCAAAACACCAGCCGACCGGACGCGCTGAAGCTGTTCCAGGACGTAATGATAGCGTCGGCAAGCATCCCGGGCGTTTACCCGGCGGTCATGATCGAGGCCGAGTCAGGCGGGCGTTACTTCCAGGAAATGCATTCCGATGGGGGGTCCACGTCGCAGGTCTTAATACTTCCACAGGCAATTCTGGCAAGCACGAACCCTCTCGTGCCTGCGAAACGCCAGAGCGTCGATTTCCATGTGATCGTGAACAACGCACTCATTCCGGAGTTCGCCACCACGCGGAATAGTACGCTGTCTGTGATCGCAAGGGCATACACCATCCTTCTCAAGTCCCAGACACAGAGCGAACTGGCTATCCTCTACAATTACGCCAAATTGACGGGGGCACGTTTCCATCTCGCGACCATTGACGCTCAAGTCCCCTATTCGATGCTCGATCCCTTCAACGCCAGCTATATGCGGGCGATCTATGGGCTCGGCTACGCCCGCTTTCTGGCTGGCAACCTGTGGAAAGACCGCCCTGATTTCGCCGACCGACGGCTGTGAGCAGGAGCATTGCTCGACAGAGAGAAAGGCGAATTTTCCTACGCCCAAGAAGCTGTGACCCCAGGCGCTTCGATATTATCCGCCAGCACCGCGCTCAGCCGCACTAGACCTTAGCATCGCCCGACAGATGCCTGCGTAGACTAGGCTGCTGCGCGGGACCGCCTCATTCTCCTCGCACCCCGCCGCCCCAACATTTATGGCCTGGGTACGGAGCCGGACTGGAAAAGGAGATTAAAATGACAAGTGAAGTACCGAGCAAGGGGTTGGAGTGGACCAACCTCGTTCTGGGCGCAGGTCTGACCTGCGCTGCCTTCGCGCTCACCGAGCTGCCTGCCGCGGCTTGGAATGCGGGGATCGTCGGCCTGCTGATTGTTTGCTGCTCTGCCGTGGCGCTCTACCGCTACGGAGCCTGGGCCGAGTGGTCCAATCTTGCCTTGGGGTGTTGGGCAGTAGCCGCCCCGTTTCTGCTCGGCTTCGGATCGGCGGAGGCGGAAATGTGGACGCACGTCTTGGTTGGGCTTTGCGTGGCGACGATTGCCATCATGCAGCTTTCGAGCGGCCGCAAGGCGCAGATACCTTCCAAGTCCAACGCCAGATGATGTCATTGAAGGCCACACCAGTGGACGGGGCGCGCGAGCTGTTTTTGCGACCGCCCCCTGGGATGCTTCAGCGGGTTGCGAGTGGAAACCCGCGCCGCAAGCCCGAGCCGGCAAGGAAAGAGATTATGGACCCCGTGAGCCCCGAACCAACACTCGAAGAGATGCTGGGCGATCCTATCGTCCAGCTGCTGATGCGGCACGACAACGTCTGCGCCGACGATGTGAGGCGGATCGTTCACGAGGCCCGCGAGGCACTTCGGCGTCGAGGCTTGTTGGTCGAACGCGGCACACCGCCCGACCTCTCGGCAAACAGCTCGGTGCTAACGATGACGATTGCCCTTCTACTTCTGACCGCGCCGAACACCGTCCAGAAAGACTTCCACGGCGGAAGCGACCGCCTCCTGCGCTTCTTTGTCCGACGGCGGTGGCCGGAGGCCGAGAACGACCTGCAGATGAAGGTTGTCGCGGATCATGCCTACAAAGTGCCCGGCCAGGCGCAAGCAATCATCCGCGTGGATTTCCCCTCGTTCCCTGGCGGCTTCGAGGACCTCGGCGAGCCGGACCGTGGTCCGACCCGGCCCTTGTTCGTAGAACGACTTCACGAGATCGGGGAAGCGGTTGGCCTCGGTGACGGCAATTCGGTAGATACCGATCAAGGTGGGCGACATGTAGGCGTCCATGGAATACCGGCCGAACGCCGTCAGCGTCGCCCGCAGGTCGTGGCCTTCTATTTCCTCGATCACCAGGGGCGACAGCACCTTGTCTGCGCTTTCCTTGACGATAGCGGAGAACAGGCCCTCCTTGTTGCCGAACTCATCGTAGATGTTGCGTTTCGATCCGCCGGCGCGCTCGATGATCGCGTCGATGCTTGTCGCGGCGTAGCCCTGTTCAAAAAAGACCTCGGCGGCCGCTTGAAGAAGGGCCTCCCGTCGGCCCTTGCGCCGCGTGGTCTTTACAGCCGCAGCCATTCATTCGCTCCAATGCATCACTTGACTGGTAACGCTTATTACCGTAAACGTCAATGGTAACGTCTATTACCGGAGGCCGTCATGGCGCAACATAGCAGGAAAAAGACGATCGGCTTGCTGCTGTGCCTCTCAGCCGTGGTCGTCCTAGGTGCAGGATGGGCTTGGGCACGTTCAGACGAGACGTCAACCGACAACGCTTACGTCCGCGGGGACGTGACCGGGCTCGCGCCGAAGATTGCGGGCTACGTCACTGCGGTAGAGGTCAGGGACAACCAAGCCGTCCAAGCCGGTGACGTCCTGTTCCAGATCGACGATCGGGACTATCGCGCGTGGCTCGCACAAGCCGTGGCCAATGTCGAAGCCGCCCAGGCGCGCCTCGGTAATGTCGATGCCGAAGTCCTGCTTCAGCGTGCCCTAATCAGGCAGGCCGAAGCCCAGATGCGTGCGGCCGAGGCCGAGCTGAACCTAGCGACAAAGGCGTCCGACCGCCGCCGCGAACTTATCCGCAGCAGCGCAGTGAGCCAGGCCCAGGTTGATGAAAGCGATGCCGCGCGCTCGAGGGCCGAAGCGGCCGTGGAGGCAGCATCAGCAGCACTGGAAGCACAGCGGCAGCGTATCGCTGTTCTCGACGCCCAACGCGAAGCCGCCGTAGCCGCCGTAGCGCAAGCCCGGGCCGCAGAGGAACTCGCTCAAATCGACCTCGACAACACAGTGGTACGTGCCCCGGTCAGCGGCGTCGTCGGCAACCGCCAGGTTCGCATCGGCCGACTTGTGGCGCCGGGCGCCTCCTTGCTCGATATCGTTCCGGTCAACGATCTGTGGGTCGTGGCGAACTTCAAAGAAACGCAGATCGAACATATCCGGGCCGGTCAGCATGTGCGTGTTACCGTCGATGGCTATCCGAATGCGACATTTGAAGGCGTGGTGGACAGCTTTGCACCCGGCAGCGGGTCTGCTTTCAGCTTGCTTCCCGCAGACAATGCGACAGGGAATTTCGTGCGCGTCGTCCAGCGCGTTCCGGTGAAGATCCGGCTTGTCGGCAATCCACTGCCTGGCCGCCTCGTCCCGGGCCTGTCCGCGCGTGTCGATATCGATGACGGGAGCGGCTCGTGACCGCGGCGCTTGTCGCCACGCCGTGCCTCGATCGACCCGCGACAGGAACGCTTCTCGTCGCGGGCATAGTGCTCGCCACCCTGACGGAGGCGATCGCCAGCACGGCCCTGTCGCTCGGGCGCGGCGACATCATCGGCGACACCTATGCAACACCCGATGAGTTCGCCTGGCTGGATGTTGGATATACCGCCCCGAAGCTGATCGGGTTCATGGCCGCGGCCTGGCTGATGAACCGTATGAACCCACGGAGCCTGATCGTCGGCTCGGCCCTGGTCATGGGCGCAGCCTGCGCCATTGCCGCGATCACGGCTCGATTGGACCTGTTGGTCCTGCTCCGCGTGATGCAAGGCTTCTCTGGAGGCATCCTGCTCGTGGCGGGGCAGGCGATCATTTTTCTTGCCTATCCGCGACGCCACCAACCGATCCTCCAGGCCCTGTTCGCAATGGGTGCAGTCGTTGCCCCCGCGACGATTGCCCCCGCCCTTCAGGGCTGGTTGCTCGACAGCCAGTCGTGGACGTGGATCTTCTTCAGTGCCGTCCCGGTGGCGCTAGCGGCCGCCGGTCTCCTGCTGCTCGCGGACTGCCCAGCGCCCGTCAAAGTCGCACGCCGACCGTTCGACTGGCTCGGCTTCTCGCTCGTGTCTGCCACACTCTACTGCTTCACCTATGTGTTCAGCCAAGGCAGCCGATGGGACTGGTTCGAGGAATCCCGCATCCTGTGGCTGACAGTGATCGGCACGGCCGCGCTGCTGGCGTTTATCGGCCAACAGGCGATGGCCAAAGGCCAGGGCCTGCTGGATTTCACCTTGTTCCGGTCGGAGGATTTCTCCTTCGCGTTCATCGTCAGTTTCGTCGCCGGCGCCGCCTTGTTCGGGAGCGCGTTCCTGATTCCGTCGTTCGCCGTGTCCGTCCTTGCATTGACGCCAACCGACGCCGGCCTGCTCCTATTGCCGAGCGGCGCGCTTTTCATCGGCGCGCTTCTCATCGCTGCTTTCCTCATGCAGGTCCGCCGTGTTCCTCCGATCGCCACGGTGCCGTTTGGAATCCTGATGATCATGGTCGCGATGTGGATGCTGTCCGGCTCGACGATCGAGAGCGGCGCGGACGACATGATGCCGGCCATCCTGTTGCGTGGCCTGGGCCTCGGCTTCCTGTTCCTGTCTATCACCCTCATCGCCTTCAGCAAGCTCAACGACCAAAACCTCGCATCCGGCATAGGCCTCTTCAACACGGGTCGCCAGTTTGGCGGCCTCATGGGTGTCGCCTGGCTGCAGACGTTGATCGAGAATAACGTCGCCGCGAATGTCGCGGTGCTTGGCGCCAACGTCACGGCTGGCATTCCCGCGGTCAGCGAGCGTCTGGCGACGACGACAACTATGCTCGCGGGAAAAGGAATGGATCCCGTGGCAGCCGGCCTGGCAGCGACGAGCCTGCTGGGCAGAGCGGTCGCCGGTCAGTCCACTGTGATCGCCTTCGACACAGCGTTCAACGCAGTCGCGCTGCTGTTTGTGATCGCCGCGCCCGTGCTGGTCGCGATCAAGATCGGCCTCTCCCGATACATGAGAAAGCGCACGGAACAGTCGTCCCTGGAGCTGACCGCGGTCCCGATGCTGATCGCGCCGACGCCCGATATGACCCCAAGCTGGCCGTCTCCAAACTTGGCCTCGAACGTCCCCGTCGACGGGAATCCGAGGCAAGTGGAAGAGGCGCGGTTGCCAGCCTGACAGACCTTCTGGAAATATTCTCCGGTGGCGGCAGGGCTCGAGGACAATGAGCCGGCATCGGAACGGAGCCTGGTCCGCGCGAAGGAAAGAACAGGGGCGACCAGGCAGGCATGGTCCGGCCACGTCCTGGGTGAGGTCTCGGATCAATCCTGAGATGCGTATGGGACCGGCCACCCATCTGCCGCGTCAGTGGCTTCGTTCAATCCATTTTATGAGTTCATGACCCAGGCAGCACCATCCCGACGGCTAAGAAATACGCGTCGGCTCATGGATTTCCATGAGGTGCGGCCGCAGGATGGCGGGACTAGAGTGCAGGTATGAATTTGCCGACCCAGACATCGAGGAGAAGTGCTACATCAAGCGCTGACAGTTCCCAGCCTTTCTTTGCCCGGCAGGAGAAGTCGATGATGTCAGTCTGGTCGCGCCGCCCCCACTTCCTGCACCTGGGGCTCTTCATTGCAGCATATGTATTGGGCTGCGGATTCGCTCAGGCGCTCGCAATCGTGCCTGGAACAGGTATTTCCATTTGGCCTCCCAGCGGGCTTTTCATGGCTACGCTTATCCTCGCCTCCAGGCACAGCTGGCCGTGGTGGGTGTTGGGGGGCTGCCTGGCTGAACTGTTCAGCAACGCCTTGTGGTTCCATAATCCACTGTCCGTTGCCTTGCTGATCTATACCGGCAACGTTCTTGAAGCGGTGGCCGGCGCATGGCTCGTGACCTGGGCCTGCAGACGGCCGTTTCGGCTGGAAACCTTGCAGGAAGTTCTTACACTGGTCGTATTGGGCGCGGGAATTGCGCCAGTCGCAAGCGCGACGGTGGGTAGCGCGACGCTTGCGTGGTTTGGCATGCAAACCTTCGCGGCCGCTTGGCCTCTATTTTGGCTCGGAGACGCCACCGGGGTCTTGATTGTGGCGCCACTGGCGCTGGCCGTGTTGCAAAACTGTGGCGGCAGGACCCAGCTCTCGGCCGCGCGTTGGATGGAAGCCTGCGTCCTGGGGCTGATCTTTCTCGGTGTCGCCGCCCTTTCCTTGAGCGGTCACCTGCCCTCAGCCTACATCGTCATGCCGCCGCTTCTTTGGGCCGCGGTGCGCTTCGAGTTCAAAGGCGCCGCCGTCGCCTTGACCCTTCTCGCCCTGATCACGGTGGTATTTACGATATCCGGCACAAGCCAATTCGTCGGCGATCCCGAGTTCCAGAAGCAGATGCAGTTTGCGCTGCAGCTTTTTCTGGCCATCTCGGCATTTTCCGTGCTCACCGTGGCCGCCGTTTCCCGGCAGCACCAGCAGGCGCTGCTCACGCTGCGCGACAGCGAGCGGGAGCTCTCGCAGCTTGTCGACATGGTTCCGAGCCACGTCTGGCGTCTGAGGCCCGACGGCGAGCCCATCTTCTTCAACAAGCGCATGACCGATTTCATAGGCCTGGACGTAGCGGATTTGGACAAACCCGGCATGAGTCGGCTGGAGGCGGTCATAGAAACTGTCCATCCGGACGACGCAGCAGGGTTCGGCGACGCGCTCCGTCGCAGCCTCGCCATCGGCGAGAGCTTTGCGCTGCGATACCGTCTGCGCCGCGCCGATGGTGTCTATCGCTGGATGTCGAGCCGCGCCGAGCCCTTGCGGGATCAGGACGGGCGCATTGTCCAGTGGTTCGGTCTCTGTCACGACATCGACAATCAGGTGCACGCCGAAGAGGCGCTCCGGCGGAGTGAGCAGCAACTTCAGCAGATGATCGACGCCGTGCCGGTCCGGATTTGGAGCGCCACGCCTACGGGCGGACCGGTCTACTTCAACAAGCGATACCAGGACCATTTCCGCTCCGTTATCGCCAATTTCGAAGCCATCGAAGAGCCACGCATCGAAGAATTGCTGCAGGAGCTGATCCATCCCGAAGACGCTCCCGAGGTGCAGCGCACGCTACAGAATTGTTTCGAAACCGGCGGCGGTTCCTCTATGCGGTTTCGTTGGCGCGAAAAGGATGGTGTCTATCGCTGGGCGGAGTGCAGGGTGGAGCCCTGGCGTGATCAAGCCGGAGCGATTGCGCAATGGTACGGCGTGTCTCTCGACATCGATGAAGAAGTGCGCGCGCAGGAGGCGCTGCGAGAGCGTGAGCGGGAGCTCTCGCAGATCGTGAACATGGTCCCGGTCCACATCAGACGTCTGACGCCCGACGGCGAGCCAACCTTCTTCAACAAGCGCCTGCTTGATTTCTTCGGTCTGTCCGACGTAGCGCAATTGGACAAGCACGGCATGAGCAGGCTGGCGGCAGCCATAAAGACCCTCGTCCATCCCGAAGATGCAACCCGCCTGCTAGAGACGGTCCGGCACTCCCTCGCCACCGGCGAGCCCTACGCCATGAAGTACCGCATGCTCCGTGCGGACGGCGTCTACCGATGGGTCGACGGCCGCGGGGAGCCGCTGCGAGATCAGAGTGGAGCGATCGTGCATTGGTACGCAATTTCCATCGACATAGACGATCAGATGCGCCTTTACCGCGACCTTGAGGAACGAGAAGCGAAGATTCGGCGACTGGTCGATTCAGATATTATCGGGATCGTTATCTGGGACTTGGACGGACGGGTTATCGACGCCAATGACGCATTTCTCCGCATGGTCCAGTACGGGCGTGAGGATGTGGAGGCCGGGCTTCGATGGTTTGATATGACGCCTCCGGAATGGCAAGACGTGCACGCCCGCGAGGAAGCTGAAGAGCTCAAGGCGACGGGCAAGATGCAAGCTCGCGAGAAGGAGTATTTCCGGAAGGATGGCAGCCGGGTGCCCGTACTGATCGGAGCTGCCTGCTTTGAGGGGCAGTCTAGGCAAGGAGTCGCCTACATTCTCGACTTGACCGAACGCAAGCGTGCGGAAGCGGCACAGATGCGCGCCGAAGAGGCGCTGCGACAAGCCGCCGACGAGCTCGCCAAGGCGACACAGGCCACTAGCCTCGCGGAGCTCTCGGCTTCGATCGCCCACGAGGTCAACCAGCCGCTGGCCGCGATCGTCGCCAACTCCCACGCATGCCACCGTTGGCTGTCCGCGGAACCTCCGAACCTCGAGCGCGCGAAGACCACGGCCGAGCGCATTATCCGTGACGCAAACTCCGCCGCCGATGTCGTGAGCCGCATCCGTGCCGTGTTCAAGCAATCCACACAGACCGGAAGCTGCACGGCGCTCAACAGCGCCATGGCCGAAGCGCTGGATCTTACAGCCGAGGAGGCGGCGCGGCGGCGTGTCCGCATCGATACGGGCATCGAAGACGACCTGCCGCTCGTGGCGCTCGATCGTGTCCAGGTTCAGCAGGTGTTGATCAACCTGATGCGCAACGGCATGGATGCGATGGACTCCGTCCAGGGCGACCGAGTTCTTTTGGTGCGGGCGCGCCGCATGGGAGATGTTGTCCAGACGGAAATCAGCGATCGCGGCGCGGGGATCGAATTTCCCGACAAAATATTTGAGCCATTCTTCACGACGAAGGGAACCGGAATGGGTATGGGGCTCGCGATCTGCCGTTCGATCGTCGAATCGCACGGCGGACGCCTGTGGGCGGAGAAGAACGAACCGCAGGGAGCGACGTTCGTCTTCACCTTGCCGGTTGAAGTGAAAGCGGTGCCATGACCATGGATGAACATGTCGTCTTCATCGTTGATGACGATGCGCGCATCCGGGAGGCGTTGAGCGAACTGCTGGCTTCACACAGCATCCGTACCGAAGCCTTCGGATCGGCCGGCGAATACATTAGCGCGGACAAGCCGGACACCCCGGCTTGCCTCATCCTCGACGTCGAGCTGCCCGATATCAACGGCCTCGATCTGCAGAGGCAGATCGCAAAGGGAGATCATCCGCCGATCGTTTTCATAACAGGGCACGGCGACATCCCGTCATCCGTTCGGGCGATCAAGCATGGCGCCGTGGACTTTCTGACCAAGCCCTTCAGCGACGCTGATCTCATGGCGGCAATCCAGGCAGCGCTCGCCGAGGATCGGGAAAAAAGGTCCGCGCGTGCCGACCTGGGCGTGCTGAAGCGACGCTATCTTGAGCTGACGCCGCGCGAACGCGAGGTGCTGCCGCTTGTGGTGAGCGGTCTGCTCAACAAGCAGGCCGCAGCCGAGTTGGGGATCAGCGAAGTCACGCTGGAAATCCATAGAAGGAACGTGATGCAGAAAATGGCGGCGGCATCGCTCGCCGATCTCGTGCGGATCGCTGAGCGATTGGAGATACCGATCACCCACTCACGCCGAGCGGAAGGAAACCGGGCGTGACCAAGGGAAGACCAGTTGTTGCGGTTGTCGACGATGATCCAAGGCTGCTCGAGTCCCTGGCGGATTTACTGGAGTCCGCAGGCTATGCGGCCCGCAGCTTCTCGTCGGCGCGATCGTTGCTCGTCAGCGGGCTGTCCGGTATGGACGTGCTCATCACCGACATCGGGATGCCCGGCATGAACGGCTTCGAACTTTGTGACCTGGTGAAGAAGGTGCGTCCGGACCTGCCGGTGTTCCTGATCACCGGGCGCTACCAGATTGCCGAGGCGGACCGAACCCAGGGCGTCAGCGGATGCTTCCGCAAGCCCTTCGATGCGCAGGTCATGCTGGCAGCCATCGGCGATGTCTTACGCAAATCGAAAAATGGAGGTTAGCATGAGACTTGAGCAGCCGCACTTACGGAGATCGGCGCCGTTGTCATCGCAGCGGAGCAACGAAGCGGAGCAGCCACTCGTCATCATTGTGGATGACGATGCGGCTGTCCGCGAGGGGCTGTCCGAATTGATACTTTCTGCCGGGTTTCAGCCCGTCTGTTTTAGCTCGACGCGCGAATTGCTCAATGCCGACGTACTGGACAGTTCCGGTTGCCTGATCCTCGATGTGCGCATGCCGGGAGCGAGCGGCCTCGACCTGCAGCTTCATCTGGCCCAAACGGGCAACCCCAAGCCGATCATCTTCCTGACCGGGCACGGCGACATTCCAATGACCGTGCAGGCAATGAAGGCCGGAGCGGTGGACTTCCTCACGAAGCCGGTGCGGGACCAGACGCTGCTTGATGCGGTAATCGCCGGTGTTGCCGCGGATGCCGCGCGGCGGGCGGCGTCCGCGGTCGTCAAACGCAACCTCGAACGTCTCGAGACACTGACGCCACGCGAGCGCGAGGTTCTTTGTCAGGTCGCGTGGGGACGTCTAAACAAACAGATCGCCTTCGATCTCGGCATCAGCGAGGTTACGGTGAAGCTGCACCGCGGCAACGTCATGCGCAAGATGGAGGCTGCTTCCATCGGCGAGTTGATCCGGGCATGGGAGACGCTGCCGGCGCCGATGCGCGAGGCCGGCGCGAACAAGACTTTGGCATAAGCCAGGATAGATGCTTCCGTCCGAAAGGATCACCTAGCGCGCAGGGAATTCCTTCTCGTGCTTTACGAGGAGGTTGGCTTGAAGGCAGCGGACTTGTCGGGTCAAGGCCAGGGCTATCGCATGAGGGCAGGACTAAGGCGGACAGGTAAGCCTGCCACCAGTTCATATGCGATAGCCCTGAGTCAAGCTTACAGCAACGTACGAGTTCCCGATGTTGTGTTCCATGCGCGGAACTGTCGGACGATCTGGCTGTTAGCCGTGTTCACCCTTCGAAGGGTGCGTTCGACACAAGGTCGACGGAGGAAGGAACTCGATACCCAGATACATAGCGTTCACCGAAATCCCGGACGAAATTGTCGTAGGTCGTTTCCGGTCTGGCCTCGGCGATGTGACAGAAGCACCGGCTCATCCGCCGCTTCATTTCGAGCCGCGGGAATTCCTCAACGATCCTCGCTATCTCTGCTGCGGGGATAAGCTCGTATTGCAGGCCGATCACATCCAGGCAGATGCCGGCAGTACAGAGCGCCACCTCCGCCTCCTCGTAGAGGCCGATGGATGGTGTGGAGTTGAGGGCGACGCTGTCCCAGATCAGTTGGGCTCGGCGCTCGTCGACCCCGCCTTGCCGGGCGAAGATCCGAGCCAGATCAGCGCCTTCGACTTCGAAGCGGCGCGGACCGTCAAACCGCTCGTTGAGCGTGATGTCGTGCAGCAGCGTCCCTAGGGCGACGACTTCCGCGTCGTGCTCAATGTTGCGAAGCTGTCCGATCCGTGCCGCAAACAACCAGGAGCGGACAACATGATTGAACAGATAAGGCTCGCTTTCCCGGCGGGCATAGTCGAGGGCCTGTTCCACGAGCGGCGTATCGGGAACCGAAATTTCCGCAAGCATCCGACTGCTGGTTCGGTTCATGTCCATAATCTCCTTAGCGAGTTTCGACCGGCGGCTTTGCCTCACGAACCCGAGACGCTTGGTCATTGTCTATCAACGAGATGAGGCCCTCGTGCCGCATTGCCTCCTGTACGGCCGGACGGCTCGCCATACGCTTACGCAACGCAATCAATGGCGCGGGAACGGTGACATCGAAGCGCTCGGCCCACAGCAGCATCACGAAAAGATAGAAGTCGGCCACGCTGGGTTTTGCGCCAAACAGGTAGTCGCCCGCAAGATTGCCCGAAAGGATGTCCAGCAGCCTGGAAATCGTCGCTCTTGCCTGTGCCTTTTGACCGTCGCTGCTCGCATGCCACATCGGCTTGAAGCTGCGGTGCACCTCGGTCGAGATGAAAGCCAGCGCTTCCAGCACGCGGGTACGGCCGAGATTTTCCGGAACGCCGAGCGCCGGATACTCCATAGCCAGCCAATCCAGGACGGCGATGTTCTCGGTGAGGACTTCTCCGCTGTCCAGCACCAGCGCCGGAACGTAGCCCTTGCACGCCACATCGTTGAAATCGGCGCCCGACGCCGTTCGCTTCGTCTTCAGATTGACGCTCTCCCGTTCGAATGGCGCGCCCGCCTCGAGCAAGGCTATGTGATCGGCAAGACTGCACGCGAGCGGACTGTAGTATAGTTTCATGTTCACAATCCTTTCGGGGAGGATTCCTGGAGGAGGCGCGGCACCGCTGCAGGAAACAGCTAGCGGTAGCCGAGGCCGGTGACGTAGTTGAAGAGCATCCTCTCCTGCATTTCTTCCTGCTCGAACAGGACTTTCATGGCGTCCCGGATGTCCAATATGCCGAGAGGCCTGACGCCAACGTCGATCACCGGAATGTTCTGCAGGCGTCGCGCGGCCATGGTCTGCCATACGTCATGAACATCGTCCTGCAGACTGCACGAGACGATGGATCTGCACATCAGGTCGGACACCGGCGGTGTTGAGGACGTTGGCCCGGTGAGATGGCGCACGAGGTCGGATTTGGTGAGCACGCCTTCAGCGCTTCCGCCGGCATTGCACACGACAACGAGGCCGATGCCGGGCCTGGAAAGCGAAAGGGCGGCCGCTTGCACAGTTGCATTGAAGTCGATCACCGCAAGACGCGACGACGTGAAGGCATGCAGTTTCTCGATAAGCATTGCTGCCGTCCTTGGTTGATTAGCCGTGCCGCCGAATTCTTCAAACGCTCCGACGGCGCGGCGCTCCTCCCGTTCAAACAGGCGATGAAATCCCCTAGTTTATTCGTCGTACGGGATAACCAGTTCCGTCTCGTCGGTGTCGACGACGAACACGGCCAGCAGCCGGGCGGATTCGGTTGCGCTGGCATTCTGGCTGACGCTGTGACGATCGCCAGGATACTCGGACCAGCTTTCGCCGGCGCGATAGGTGGTTACCGGGCCATCATTGACCTGGCTCTTGATCGCCCCTTCAAGGACCGTGGCGTAGATGAAGGCGGATTTGGGATGGAGATGCGCGGGCGACGTGCCGCCCGGCTCATATTCGACAAGCACGCCTCTCATGCTCTTGCCGGGTACGTTCGGAAGCGGGTGGTCGTAGACGAGCTTCACGCCCTTGAAGGGCACGCCCGCCGAATCTTCGGCAAGCGCCGCGGTGGCGACGAGGGTCGCGAGAGCGGCGGTGCTGTAGAGTATGGTCCTGATCATTGTCTTAGCTCCGGTTTGCGGTTGAGGATGGGTGACCGCCGGCCGGAGGGGAGGCGGCCGGCGGTCGGGCTCTCGCTTGAGGGGGGTGCAGCGTGAGCCTATGACCTGATGAAGGCGAGCAGGTCGGCGTTGACCTGATCCTGATGCGTGGCGGTGATGCCGTGCGGTGCGCCTGGGTAGTAGATATCCTTGGCGCCTTTGATCAGCTTCGCCGATTTCCGCGCCGAATCCTTGACCGGGACGATCTGATCGTCTTCCCCGTGCAGGACCAGCGTCGGGACATCGAATTTCTTGAGATCCTCTGTGAAGTCCGTCTCGGAAAATGCCTTGACGCTCTCATAGGCGTTCTTCGCTCCAGCCTGCATGCTCCACAGCCAGAACTGGTCCAGCGTGCCTTGCGAGACTTTCGCGCCCGGCCGGTTGGCGCCGTAAAAGGCGACGGCCAGCTCCTTGTAGTATTGCGACCGATCGCCGGCGACGCCGGCACGAATGCCGTCGAATACTTCGATCGGCAAGCCTTCCGGATTGGCCTCGGTCTTGAGCATGATCGGCGGAACGGCAGCAATGAGAACCGCCTTGGCGACCCGCTTGGATCCGTGCCGACCTATGTAACGAGCGACCTCGCCGCCGCCCGTTGAGTGACCCACCAACGTGGCGTCCTTGAGATCGAGCGCCTCGATGACGGCCGCGAGATCCTCGGCATAGCCGTCCATGTCGTTCCCGGAGGATGCCTGGCTCGACCGGCCGTGACCACGGCGGTCGTGTGCGACCACGCGGAAACCGTTCTGCGCGAGGAAGAGCATCTGGCCATCCCAGGCGTCAGAATTCAACGGCCAGCCGTGCGAGAAGGTTATGACCGGACCCGTGCCCCAGTCCTTGTAATAGATTTCTGTGCCATCCTTGGTGGTGATCGTGCTCATGGTCATTGCTCCTTTGGTTGAGCTGGGGGAGGAAGGGGTTTGCGCCTGCGCAGCTATGGGCAGACCGGCTGCAACAGTGGCGGCTAGTCCGCCTAGCAAGACATCACGCCGCGATGGTCCTGCGGGAGAAAGGAAGTCGTCTATCATCGTGTCGATCCTTTGAGTGAGGCGGTCGCGGCATCGGGGCGACGCCCGAGCCGCGGGGGATGCGGATCAGTGTCGCTGCGGCGAAGCGTGGCTGAACCAGTCTTCGAAGCGTATTGCGCCGATTCGCGGGTGATTGCCCGGCACGAGAGATCTGTCGTCGAGCTCCGTGCCGAAGTAGAGCGCATGCGGATCGCCGAGAACTTTTCGCGGATCGTTGGCTTCCATTAGAAAACGTGCGACGAGCTCGTTCATGCGGACAGGCTCGGGCCCAGCAATCTCCGTCACGCTGTTGATCGGCGGAGAAAGGGCCACGTCGGCCATGAAGTCTGCGACGTCATCCGATGCGATGGGCTGGAAATAGGCCGACGATACCGTGACGGTGTCTCCGACCGTCCCGGATTGCGCGATGCCACCAAGGAACTCGAAGAACTGGGTGGAGTGGACAATCGTGTAGGGGATTCCGGATTCTCTGATCAGTCGCTCCTGCACCATTTTGGCGCGGAGATAGGCGCTCTTTGGCAAGCGCTCGGCGCCAACGACCGACAGCGCGATGTGGTGCTTCACTCCCGCAGCCTTCCCGACGGCGAGAAGGTTGCGGCCCGAGGTCTCGAAAAACTCCAGGACGGCACTTTCCTCAAAAGAGGGCGAGTTCGCCAGGTCGATGACGACCTGCGCTCCCGCAAGCGCCTCCGTCAGGCCTTGGCCTGTGATGGTATTGACGCCCGTGTTAGGCGAGGCCGCGATGACGTCATGACCTTTTACGCTCAGCCTCTCGACCGTCTTCGAGCCGATGAGGCCGGTGCCCCCGATAACCACGATCTTCATGTCACTCTCCTATTCTGATCTTGAGAAATGATTTGCTTGGGATGCTGCCGACGCCTCGGTCGCGCGCTGGACGGTCGAGGCGCGGGTCATGCCTCATCAAAATGCCGTCTTCTCGGCCTCCCCTCCGCTGGGCCATGAACTCACGACCCCGATGCGAGGTTGGAAGCGGCCGAGCCATAGCTTCTCGAGGAACTCCCTGAACGGCCGACCAGCGTAGCCCGGGTCGCGGGGCGCCGCGGTTATGGTTATTGTGCTGACACGAGGTCTAGGGGACGCAGCCACGACTTCGTGACCCTGGCTGCGCAGCCTCTCGACGGTCGCTGACCGGATGTACCGGGTGCCACCAATGACCACGATTTTCATGTTAATGTCTCCTGAGCTTGCACTTGCCGAACGCAGCCGGCGCAAGGCGGCCGGTTTCGTCACGGTGCCGATGCGGCTTCCTCGATGAGCGAGGCGACCCCGCCGGGATGCGAGACCATCAGCGCGTGCGATCCGCCCTCGACGACGATAGACGCGGCCTGCGCCGTCGCGCTGTCCGACACGCAACATGCATAAACAAGGGCCAGAACTCTGATGATCGTGTGCACGCGTCTTCTCCTGTGCGGCGGTCGTCCGATGCCGAGGAGAATGCGCCCACTTGGCGCGCGAAAATATTCGACGGACGGCGCGGTCACGTGATCCGAAAGTCTAGGACTGCTGCACCCGGGGATTGGCAGGCGTAGCCAGTAGTCGGCGGAGGACGAGGTTCACGGCATCGATCGACCGCACCGCTGGAATAAGGAGGCGTCGACATTCCGCGGGCAGCGCACCGGGGCTGGCAGGTTTGGTCGCGCCCCTGACTGACGCCCCCTGGTATCTGGCTCCATCGCTCGTCATGGGCGCTATGACGAGCAATCCAGCGAAAACTGCAGCGGGACATATACCGCGGTATGGCCTGTCCTCATCCTCGATCCAATCGACCCGCGAATGCTCCTCAATATAGCGTCCCCGTACGACCAAGCCGCCAAGTGTCGACCGAACAGAAGGGGGCATGAAAATGTCAGGCGCGGAAACAAGATCAGGAACGGCCGGCAACTATGTCTTTGCCCGGACTAGCGATGTTTCCCTGCCCGACGCGCCTGTAGAGCAGTCCACCGCCGGCATTGTTCATGATCTGGGCAATCTTATTCAGGTCGCGTTATCCGCGCTAAATCGGATTGCTCGCGACCCGAGTGTCTCGACGGCCCCAACTCTCGATCCCGTGATTGCCAGCGCCAAGGCTGCCCTGCAGCGAGCCGGCGTGCTCGTCCAGCAGACGGTAGGCGGTGCCGCAGAGAACTATTACACGCTTGAACAGACAAGCGTGAGCGCCTGCCTAGCCGCGGTCGAAAACCTCATCCGAAGCGCATGGGACACCAACGTCCGTCTCGAGGTTCGCGTTGGGCGCGATCTACCCGCTGCGAAATGTGATCCCCTGGGTTTGCAAAACGCGGTCTTGAATCTCGTATTCAACGCGCGCGACGCAATGCCGGACGGCGGGTTGATCGCAATAAACGCCGCTGCGGTCGTTCATGGTCCGGCCACCGTCGTCGAGCTGCGGATTGAGGACAGCGGCATCGGAATGACGCGGGAGACCATGCTCCGGGCCTTCGATCCCTTTTTCACCACCAAGGGCGCAGGCCTGGGCGGCGTCGGCTTGCCGATGGTGAAACGCTTCGCGGAGGAAACTGGCGGAAGTGTAGACATTGAGAGCACCCTTGGGTCGGGCACGACAGTGATATTGCGGCTGCCCGCAATGCAGGCTTGGCATGACTAACTGCAAACCGATAGGAGAGTTCGATGACCAGCATCCTCGTATTATGGGTATGTCTCTCGTCGGGGCAGCAATGCCAGCCGATGATAGGAGAACAGATGCAGTTTACGGAGTGCCTCATGACGGGGCAAACCAAGGCTGCCGACTTCATCAACAAGAACCCCGGATATCAACTTAAGAGGTATTCTTGTGTCGAGCCTCGTCGGGTTCAAGCGATTCTCGGAAGGACTATGGCATGACCGTCTTCCGGGCGCTGGCCGACCTGATCCGCCGGCGCTCACAGCGCCCCAGACATTCTCACCAAGCGACAATGACGCCTGCAACCGCCCGTCTGAGACATATCCGGCACACAGTCGAGGACATTTAAATGAAGGTCACGGAAAATACGCAACAACATCGGTTCGAGCTGCCGATTGCAGATGAAGCGCTCGCTGCGGCCTACTACAGGCTCGAGAACGGGCGGGTTGTCCTGATCCATACGGAGATTCCGTTGGAATTCTCCGGACAGGGATCGCGTCGCAGTTGGCGCACGGCACTTTCGAGCTGCTGCGCAAAACCGGCCGCAAAGCAATCCCGAAATGCCCGTTCATGGACCGGTTCCTCGTCAAGAACCCGCAATATTCAGACGTTCTTGCTGGATGATTGGACGCAATTTGCTGCTTCGGGGAAGATCGGGTGAGCCGTCATGGATGACGAATACAACCTGCAGAGATTCGTCCACGCGCAGGATCCGGTTACGAAGATGCCATTCGCATCCTGCGTCGTGGAATGATGTGTACTCCCTGCATGGAGTTCATGTTCCCCCGGGCTGGCCTCTCGCAGAAGCGACTGTACGCTCGAGCCTTACGCGATCAGATCGCTCGACGAGGCCAATGCCTATGTCTCCTCGCCGCTGCTGTAGGACGCAATCGCGAAAGCGTCCGCACGCTACAGCGGCTGATCGACGTCAGCGTCCGCACCGTCTTTGGCGATGTCGATGCACGCAAACTGCAGGCGTCGCTGACGCTGTTCTCCGAAGCCAGCTATGACGAGTTCCTGTTCGAAACCATGTTCGACGTCTGGTTCAACGGTTTGCTCGACGAGGACACCATGACGCGAATCCGCTTTATCGCCGGTTGCCTCGCACCCTCGAAGAGGCAGAAAGCTTCGCGCCCATCAGCTTTCTCGACGGTCTGGCCAAGCTGGACATTCCGCCGTGCCGCGTGCGGTCGCATGCCGGCCAAGGGAGATCAGGGTAAGCCATTTGCGTTCTGATCCAGATCCTTCGGCAGAGGGGCGAATTCTTCCTCCCCAGGCACTTCCGGGAACCGGCGTTCACGCCAATCGGTCTTGGCCTGCTCGATCCGTTCAGCGGAGGAGGAGACGAAGTTCCAGTAGACGTGCCTGGGTTCGGGAAAGGGCTCTCCTCCCATCAGCATCAGTCGTGATGAATGAAAGGCCGGCGCCTTGAGCACGATCTCGGCGCCGGGTTCCAGCAGAATCAGTTCGGCCGCGCGGAACGAGCCCGGCCGGCCGACGATCTCAACTTCGCCGGCGACGACATAGACCGCCCGCTCGTGATGTTCGGGCCTGACCTGGTATCGCGCGCCGCTGGTGAGGACGATTTCGGCGAACACCATGTCGGAGAAAGTTCTTACCGGCGAGACAAAACCGTCCGAGGCTCCGGCGATCAAGGTGAACTCAACTCCTCTTGCACACGTCCTCGGTATCTCCGGCTCACTGTAGTGGGCAAAATCGGCAGCGACTTCCTCATGCCTGCAAGGAAGGGCAACCCAGGCCTGAATGCCGAAAAAATTGCTCCCGGACGCCCGAGCCTCCGGCGGCGTCCGTTCGGAATGGACGATCCCCGAACCCGCCGTCATCCAGCTGACTTCACCGGGGCGGAGAGCCTGCACCTTCCCGAGACTGTCCCGGTGAACGATCTCCCCATCGATCAGGTAGGTTACGGCCGCGAGGCCGATATGGGGATGCGGCCCCACGTCGAAACCCTGACCGGTATTAAACACCGCAGGACCCATTTGGTCGAAGAGAACAAAGGGCCCGACCATTCGCCCATACTTGGAGGGCAATACGCGCCGCACCTTGAAACCGCTCACCAGCTCACTGGACACCGGCAAAACGACTGTGTCGATGTCTATGACGCCGCCTTGTCGGATGGTCATGGCTTTCTTCCTTCTTGTGCGCCCTGTCTGTCGGCGCTCAAAACGCGCCGGAACGGTACGGCGTGAAAAACCTTGTGCATGGCTTTGAGCAGCGCAAATTTCGAACGCGTATGTTGTTGTCCGGTTGTCCCGCTTTCGTCGAAGGTCGACATCCTGGCTGACAGGATCGCCGCAAGATCTTCGGCCATTTCGGGCCGGTCAAGCAGCAGGGGAGCAAAGCTTTGCTGGTCAATTTCGTAGACCACGACGTGGCTCATGGCCCGCAATGTCGAGGTCTCGCCGATGCCCGCTAGCAGACCTGACTCTCCGAAAAAGTCGCCGGGAGCGAGGTGGCCGATCTCCTGCGGATGGGCGTCATCGTCGCCGCGTTCCCGGACTATGACGCCCGCCCGAACGACCATAAGGGACGGCAGCATCTCTCCCTGTCGTGCTATAATGTCGCCCTTGCGATAGGTGCGCACCGTGGCCGTCGCGGCGAGGGCCTCTTTTTCGTTGTCCGTCAAGGCCGAGAATATCGGTATGGCGTTTATAAGCTTAATCGGCGTGACTCGCGGGAGATTTTCCGTCTCTTCGCTCGGCAGGCTGCTCATGAAAATCGAAGAGGAGGGTGGCATCGCCAGCGGCAAGCCGGCGGACTTGGAATGACGATAGACGAGATCGAAGATTTCGTTCCTCGCTGGAATTCGCTGGCCAACATTTGCGACGCGAAAAAACAAGGCGACCTCGATCGCTGTCGCATCCAGACCTTTGATAGCGACCACCGGTGGCGGCTCTTTCAGTATTAGGTTGCTGCTTTGCAAAACCGCGTTCATGACGTCCGCGACGACGGCGGGCATTTTGGTCGGAGCCAATCTTATCGTGACGGACAGCCCATGGCTCTCTTCAGGGCTGCTGACATTGGTCAGCCCAAGCTTCGCGAGAAAGCTGTTCGGCAGCGCCACGACGTTGTGGGCCAAAGTGAGCAGGTGGGTAGATCGCCAGTTGGTCTCCACGACACGGCCTTCGGTGCCGTCGCTGAGAACGATCCAGTCGCCAAGCACATATGGTCGGCCGAGATTGAGCGCGATGCCGGAAAAGACGTCGCTCAACGTATTCTGGAGCGCCAGCCCGAGTATGATCGCAAAGACGCCCGAGGTGGCAATCAGCGTTCCGACCGGTGCGCCGAAAACGAAAGCGAAGATCGACAGCAGCATTCCAACGTAGACGATGCCGACGACGAGGTCCTGCAGGAGGCGCGCCTCCCGCGGCTTTCGCTCGAACACGAGATAGATGCGAACAAATCCGATCAGAGCCCAGGCGAGGTGAATCCACCAGAGTACCTTGGCGGTCCCGACGAGGATTGCTTCCGCGGTTATGTCATTGCCTCCTGTCGGCTGGTAGGGAACCACAGCTCCGTCAAGAAGCAGGACCGACATGGTGAGGAAGAAGGCGATCTGGACGATCAGCCTGGTGGTGGAGAGCCGCTGCGGAATGACGTGCCATACAACTATGCCGGCGAGACCGACCAGCACCATGTAGAGATGGGGGGCGTTCCACCAGCTCATGACCGGATTCGGATCCAACATAATCCTCACAATCCTCGCCTCTGAGCGAGAGCAGGGCATCGGGGCAAGCGATCCTTCGGTGTTATTCCTTGCCTTTCTCCAGGATCGCTTCGGATATCGAGTTCGGCAGCCGGCGCGGCGTCTCGATCACGCCCAGCAGCGGCATGACGACCAGAAAAAACGCGAAATAGTAGAGGGTCGACACCTGCATGGCGGGGATGTACCAACCTTCCGCCGGCTTGGATCCCAGCCACCCGAGGAAGAGTGCATTGGCGACAAACAGCCAGAAGAACCGCCTGTACCAGGGCCGGTAGACCGCCGAGCGCACTTTTGAAGTGTCGAGCCAGGGCACGAAGAACAGCACGGCGATCGCGCCGAACATGGCGAGCACGCCGCCGAGCTTCGAGTCGATCGGCCCGATGTTGAAGGTGACAGCGCGCAGGATCGCGTAGAAGGGCAGGAAGTACCATTCGGGCACGATATGCGCCGGCGTCTTCAGCGGGTCGGCGGCGGTGTAGTTGTCGGGATGCCCGAGATAGTTCGGCATGTAGAAGACGAAATACGCAAAGGCGAGCAGGAACACCACGGCCCCGAGCCCGTCCTTCATCGTAGCATGGGGCGTGAAGTCGACGACGTCGGTTTCCGACTTCACATCGATGCCTGCCGGATTGTTCTGGCCGACGATGTGAAGCGCCCAGATGTGCAGTATGACGACGCCCGCCAGCATGAATGGCAGCAGATAATGCAGCGCGAAGAAGCGGTTGAGCGTCGGATTATCGACCGCGAAGCCGCCGAGCAGCAGTTGCTGTACCCAATCGCCGACCAGCGGGATGGCGCTGAAGAAGCCGGTGATGACGGTCGCGCCCCAGAACGACATCTGTCCCCAGGGCAGCACATAGCCCATGAAAGCCGTCGCCATCATCAACAGAAGGTTGGTGCAGCCGAGAACCCACAGCAGTTCGCGCGGCGCCTTATACGAGCCGTAATAGAGGCCGCGGGAGACATGGACGTATACCGCGATGAAGAAGAACGACGCGCCGTTCGAATGCAGATAACGCAACAGCCAGCCGGAATTCACGTCGCGCGTGATCTTATCGACGGAGTCGAAGGCCAGCGTCGTGTCAGCCGCATAGTGCATGGCCAGCACGACGCCGGTCACGATCTGCGCCGCCAGCATCATCGAGAGTATGCCGCCGAACGAATAGGCGTAGTTCAGGTTGCGCGGGACCGGATAGACGATGAACTGATCATGCACCAGGCGCGGCACCGGCAGGCGGGCGTCAAACCAGCGTCCGATCCTTGTCCTGGGAACATAGGTTGAATGTCCACCGCTCATCGCGTTGCTTCTGGTTCTCGAATTGTCGGCATCGACATCGGCTTGCGCCCCTTGGACAGCCGCCTTCACCACGGATGAGCGTGTTCACTCGGGGTCGCGAACCTTCCTCGACGCGACGGACACTCTGATCCCGTTGCGTGAGTAGATCGGCCGAACCGCCGCGCGAGCGAATTCGTCGACGCCGCTGCTGCGCCTTGGCTGCGCTGCACTATCGAGAGCCCAGAGCCTCTGAAGGAGCTGCTGCATCCTTGAAAGAGTGAGTCCCAGCCTCATTTCTGATGCTCCTTGGTCGGGTTACGAAGAAACCCAACCATGCCATCCTTTCCAGGGTGCGGACCATCGTGCCGAGGACGCGTGCGTCCGATACGTTGGTCTATGGGTTCCTGAATAAAAGGCTGCGCCGGACGGCCGAGCAGCGACTTGGAGTTCACCCACTTCGTCAATTTTCAGCCGGAAAGAAATTGAGGCCATGAGCTTTCCTTGCTTGATTGGTCAAAGGTGAGACGGACTATCGCGGAAACGTCAACGGGATCGGCCCGAACTGGCTTCCGCGAACTTGCGCGCCGCTGCCGGAGCCCAAGCCGGTGCGGCGGGGGCGCGAGATGTTAGGCCTGCTTGCGGTGGGAGCCTAAGCCTGAGCGGCGAAGATACGGGCGTTGTCATACGAGGAGTGATCGACCAGTTGTTCAAACGCGTTCGGACGATCTAGCTAGACCGTGAACTCATAAACATGTTGCGCGGTGACTAACCAGAGTCCGGTTCGGTTGAACTCCGGAAGCCGGTCTGGATCGGAGCCACTTCCGGAACGCGCCACAGGAGCGGACCCCAAGGTGGCCGGATGTTGTCTTATCTCTCATCGCATATCCTGCGTTCGAATTGGCGCTGGAGATGCCTCAGCATCCGGGTCAATCGATCCCGGCAGCGCGACCCGGAAAACAGATCCGTGAGAGCCAGTCCGCGCAATGTACAATGCACCGCCGTGCGCTTCCACAATCGATCGACAGACTGCCAAGCCAATGCCCATTCCATCAGACCTGGTTGTGAAGAACACGTCGAATATCTGCCCCGTGTTTTCCGGAGCTACCCCGATCCCATTGTCCTCCACGGATAGCGCTACGCCATTGTGCTCATCCGGTTCCGACCTGATCCGAAGGACTCGCCGTCGACCGCTCACGTGTCGCATGGCCTCGATCGCATTGCTGACAAGGTTCAACAAAACTTGCCGAATCTGACCTCGATGACCTGGCACCGTCGGAATTGGCTCGCTCAAGTCCAACTCGACCACAACGTTTCCATCCTCCAGTTCTCCCCTAGTTAGTGCGATCGTCTCCCTGATGATGTCGTTGGCATCGACCAGCGTTCTTTGTCGCTCGCGGCCGGCGAACATTTCTCTCACCGATTGAATGACTTCGCCGACCCTGCCGGTATCCGAAATAATATGCTCATATGCTCGTTGGGCCCTCTCGAGATTAGGCGGAGTCCTTCTGATCCAGTTCAAACCGGCTCCGGCATTCGCCGCAATGGCAGTCAACGGCTGCCTGATCTCATGCGCCATTGCCGCGGACACCGCATTGATTGAGATCAGTTGGCCTTCGCGCTCTCTTTGGCGCGCCAGCACCGACATGGCCAATCTTGCGTAGAGCATTGTCGACTCGGCGAGCAACACGAGCAAGACCAAGCTGTCTGACGCAACCGCTAAAATGCGGTTTGCATACCAGGCGACGTCAAAGCGAACGTCGACGAGATTCAAGAGGATCGACGACAAGAGCCAGGCCAGCGCGACAATTAGCAGCCACATGTCAAGCACCGAGCGTTGTGAAAGCCAAATCGACACCAATGCAGCTATACTTACCATCAGCATGAAGGCGGAGACGAATTTCACAAATGCAGCCGTGTCGGTTACGGTGACGATCAAGGGTGGCACCATGTCCTCGTGCGCCGTGAGAAACCAGGTCACGGCGCACACCAGGGCAGCCACGATGCAAGCGTCAACGGCTACGACGGTCGCAACGGAGCTACGGACCATTCGCTGCGGCGCGAGATTCCGCGCGGTCGAGTACACGATGATGGTCGTCGGCAAGGCCATTTGCCAAATGGTAAATAGCCACGGCGAGGTTTGCAGACCGGCGTGCAACAAGCCGTTTGGTGCAAATGCTCCGGGGAAGGTGAGAGCATATGGAATGATGGTCAACGCGCAGAACAGATAGCCGCCCGCGAGCAATCGAAGAGACCAAGAACGCAAAATCGCGAAGTGAGCATACAGGAGTGTGGCGGAGATCAAGTCGGTAAGAAACAGGATGGTCGCGAAAATCGGAAGGAAGACATCAAGCCGTTCGAGGCGAACATGGGCGAACGGCAGCGCCGAAAAAAACACGACCAGAAGCACCATAGCTGTGACGAATGCCGCGCGCTTCTCCACTCGGCTCGGCGGCGCGCTTGAGATCAGCCCTATTTGGGATTGAGTCACTGTCATGGCGACCTTCGTGGCACAGCGACCCGAAACGCGGCCCCGTGCGCGGTACCAGCAACAACCGACGAACTTCCGCCATGAGACTAAACGATCGACCTGGAGGCCGCCAGCCCTTGACATCGGCAATGATCACGCTCGCCGAAGCGTGGAATCGCGGTTCGACCCTCCCATTCTGCTTGAGCTCGTTGGCAATGGTTTCAGGCAATATTCTGGTAAGCAGCTTCTCCGTCTTGGCCTTCTCCGCAGCGAGCGCTGTATGAGCTGCGTCTAGTTTGTGCATCGCCTCGTCGAGTTCGATTACCCGCCGCCGATGTTCGAGCAATCCAACCAGTTGTTGACAGTTGTTGCAATCGGGCAGTCGCAGATCTGGCCGGCTATCTCTCCGATTTCATCAAAGAGGATCTCCGGCGGCGAATCCATGATCCGGTATGAGCGAACAGCTTCGTTCCGCTCGTATTCGTTACCCGGAATGGGATAAGACACAGCCATTGCGCTTTGAACCGCTCGGACGTTCCTGTGGCCACGAGGCAAAGTCAACACGGCTTGAACAGAACACTAGAGGCGTGCCGCTCACTGGGCGGGCATGCCATCGGCGTGCAGCCGATCACGGCTAAAGGGCGCTGGTCACGTTGCCCCGCGTGATCTCCTTGATATTCAGCGCTCCCGCCTGCCGCATGATCGTGACGAACTCCGCGTCTAGTATCTCCAACACGCGGTCCACGCCGGCTTCTCCGAATGAGGCCAGGCCCCACACATAGGGCCGGCCAATGCCGACGGCAGTTGCACCCAGAGCGAGCGCTTTCAACACATCGGTGCCGCGGCGTACGCCCCCGTCGACGAGCACTGGGATGCGGCCGTCCACCGCCCCCACGACCTCAGCCAAAACACCGATCGTCGCCTGTCCGCTCTCTTCGGCACGGCCGCCGTGGTTGGAAACGAGGATGCCGTCCACGCCGTGACTCAGCGCCCGGCTGGCGTCGTCGCCTGTCATGATACCTTTCAGTAGGAGCTTGCCCTTGACGATCCCGCGCAGGCGATCGACGAATTCCCACGTCATGCCGGTGCCGTAGAGGTTGGTGACTTTCGAGACATCGATATCGAAGAAGTTGGCCTTGCGGCTGACATCGTTGGTGAAGCCCGGAGTGTGGCAGGCCGTGCAGTCGCGCTCGTCCAGACGTCGTGCGCGGAACAGGTCCTCGGTGTTGCGGCCGCCTTGCCGGTCCACCGTGAGGACGATCACCGGAGTGCCCGACGCCTCGGCGCGGTTCACCAGCGCCTGCGTGACGACCCAGTCGTCGGTCGGATAAAGCTGGAACCAAGCCGGCGAGCCGTGCGCCTTATTCGCGTCGGCGATGCTCGCGTTGTCGACGGTGGAGAGGATCATCTGGTGCTTGCGCTTGCCGGCCGCACGCGCCACAGCGACCCCCGCCTCGGGGTCGTAGGCGCCAAGGCTGCTGACCGGGCAAATGAAGATGGGGCTGCCCCAGGTCTCACCGAAGATCTTGATACTGGCGTCGACCTTGCGCGCGTCGATGAGGCGCTTAACGCGAAGGCTGTAACGCTGGTAGGCGGTGTGGTTGGCATCGCGCGTTACGTCGCCGTCGACGCCGCTCTCCAGATACCCCCAGTGCGCCGGCGCGTCCTGGCTGAGGACGGCCTTCTTCGCCGCCGGCTCGAACTCGAACACGTTCAGCGCGTCGCCGGGCGCTGTGATGATGCCGTCCGGGCCAAGCGCTCTTCGAGAACCGCGCAGCACGTCGTAGTTCTGCGCGAGCGCCTGGCCCGGCGCGGAGGCAAGCAAGCTGGCGATGGCGGAGGCGACCGTGGGCGTCGCGACGAGAGGGCTCGCTGCGAGGAACTTCAGCAACCTGCGCCGCACGATCATTTTGGGCTCGAAAAGTCCATCCAGTTGCGATGGACCTGGGTCATGAGTTCCTGCCATGTGTTCAGGTTCCATCGTTGTTCTCCTTTATTGCGATGACGGAGGGCAACCGTTGCAGGATGCCGCACGGGCGCTGTTGAGCGCCTCGTCCATGAGGCGGCGGATGGTGCGTGCGCAGCGGCCGCACTGGGCGCTGCAGCCGAGACAGCCGTAGACCTGGCTGATCGAGCGTGTGCGCTCCGCCTCGACGGCGGAGCGCACATCCTGATCGCTCAACACATTGCACGAACAGATGATCATGGCGCGATGGCTCCCGTTCGGTCCCAAACCGACCAGCGGTCAGTACTCCCAGGGGCCCGGCACCCAACGAAAGACGTCGCCGTCGACCGCCACATGGCAGACGGCTGGGAACGACAGGTGAGTGGCCAGCAGCGACTCACGGTTCGCCGCCATCTCTCGCAGAAGACGGACCCGGACTCGGGCCGCTTCCTCGGGGTCGTGCTCGAAGCCGTTGTACCAGTCGGGGTGCTCGAACCCGACCTGGAACACGGCGTCGCCGGCGAACGTCAGCCGTTGGCCGCCGGACGCCAGGCGAACGACGCTGTGCCCGGGGGTGTGGCCGCCGGTGCGTTGGACGCGCACTCCCGGCGCCACCTCGTGCTCGTCCTCGAACGGCCGCAGTTGGTTGCGGTACTCCTTCAAGAACCGCTTGGCCGACGCCCGAAGCGCGTCCGGGAACCCCGGCGGCATGGAGACGCGGGAGAAATCAGGCGACTCCGCCCAGAACTTGACCTCGGCGGCCGCCACGTGGATCCGCAGATCCGGACGCAGCACTTCCTTCACCCCGTCGACGAGCAGCCCGCCCATGTGGTCCATGTGCAGGTGGGTCAGCACCACGTCGGTCACGGATGAGAGATCGATGCCGGCGTCGTCCAGTCGCCGGACCAACTGCCCGGCCCGCTTCAAGTCCGGGAACTCGGCCCCGATCCCAGCGTCGACGAGGATGGTCTGGTCACCGCTACGCACCAGCACCACGTTCAGCGCCCACTCGAGCACATCCGGTGGCAGGAACATGTCCTCCAGCCAGGCCTCCCGGACGGTCTTGTCGACGTTATGGCCCAACATCGCGCCTGGCAGCGATAGCACCCCGTCGCTGATCACCGTCACGTCGATCGCGCCGACCTTCAGCGCATAGCGCGACGGAACCAATTCGTGCTCCGGTCTACCGTGAATGTGCCTCGCGTTCACCTTGTCGGCGCAGTATTTGACCGATGGCTGTGAGGTGTTGTGCAAGCTCACGTTTGTCTTCTGCTGCTCAGCTAAGCTCATGTTTCTCTCCTGTTGACTGCCTTACCCACGGCCGTATCGGCCACCTGGCGTCTGCGGGAGGAGGTTGCGCTGCCGCAGCCTGCGCGGCCATCGAACCGAAGCATCGGGCGTGCAATACGAAGGTCTATGGCAGACCCGTTGCGAGCATGGGTGATCTCGCGGCAAACGTCAGAAGACGCCGCTTGAGCAGCGAAGAACGGGCTGTGCCTCTTGCATGCCGGCGGTAGACCCGGCGCGTAGGATCGGGATCAATCCTATACCGCGGTATCAGTCGTCCACGGCCTTGACGCAGTCGACTGCACGCGCGCCCTCAACATAGCGTTCTCCGCAGGTCTCTGGTCGCCATGCTGGTCGATCGAGCAAATGAGGAACCGGGTATGTCGCACACCGACAGACAGTCAGGCACGACTAATGATGGCGCTGCGCAATGGACGGTTCCCACCGGTGGCGTGCAGGGTGCTTGCTCGTCCGGCAGCAGCGGCGAAGCACGTGCTAGTGGCAAGCTCCGATCGAACTGAGCGACACAATGCACGACCAGATCGACTGGAAGGAAAAGCATCCATGAGACGGATAGCCATGCTTGTTGCAATGAGCATTCTCGCCACTCATGCAGCAGCAATCGAGAGGCACAACGTGTCGCAAATGTCGCGCGAGGCGGTCGGTAGGGCCCTTCAATCGGAGCACCGATCCATCCTTCGATACCACTCAGCACGCGTAGATAAATTGATGCTCTACGACATATACGTGCGTGATCATCGGTCTTGCAAACCCGGCGAAGCAGCCGTGCCGACGCGCGTACCGGCTAAGGACGGTCTATACAGAGTCCTCCGATGTGCAACGGTGACCAGGTCGTTTTCGCGCCTTTGAAGCTTTCTTCCCAATCTTCGGGGTAGCGAAACAGTTGCAGCCACCCCGCAGCGCGTCCTGGTTGGCTGTGACGTGCAGGGGACCTATCCATACGATCATAGAGGTCATCACCTGAAAGCCCCTCCTGCAAGCTGGGCGGACCGGTGCGCCATGAGCCCCAGAGCCGAATGAGGCCCGTTGAGGGGTGATTACCGTCCAGACGGTGAACGCCGGTATGTTCTAGGCGAAAGCGGTGGCGATGACGCAGCGGAGGGCGTGGTCGGCTGTGCTCGGCCCGCGGCTGACGCCAGTGCGCCGCGTCCTTCGAGGTGACAAACCTATGCCGCGGTATCGACCGCCCTCTTCCTTGATCCGATCGACCACAACCATCCTTCAACCGTAGTGTCATCGACATAGCAATCGATCGACAATTGTCGAAGGGCCAAGGACGAGGTTCCCCCATGTTCGCAATACAGAAATCCGCACTCAACAAGATGATACTTGCCGGCATTCTATCAATCGGCGTTCTTTCACCTGTTTCCGTCCCGCCGGCTCAAGCTCAAGACAGCGCTCGATCGAGCGTTCTTCCCACAGGAGGTGGGGCAGCGCTCCTTGATCCGTCGGACACTGTATTTCTCCTGCTCGATCACCAGGCGGGTCTATTCCAAACCGTGAAGGACATTACGGTCGCTGAACTTCGGTCCAATACCGTGACGCTTGCGAAGCTCGCCACGCTTATGAAAATCCCCGTGATCACAACGGCGTCCGAGCCGAACGGCACCAACGGACCGCTGATGCCGGAGATACACGAATTCGCGCCCCATGCAGTCTATGTCGCACGCAAGGGCGAAGTGAACGCCTGGGACAACGAAGACTTCGTCAAGACCGTGCGCGCGACGGGTCGCAAGACGCTCATCATGGCGGGGGTCTGGACCAGCGTTTGCGTGGCGTTTCCGGCGCTGGATGCGAAACTGGCTGGTTACAATGTCTACGCCGTGATGGATGCGTCGGGTGACGTGAGCGAAATGGCGAACCGGACGACACTGGCGCGCCTCGTCCAGGGCGGCGGCGTCCCTGTAACAACCAATGCTGTGCTGTCGGAAGTCCACCGCACCTGGAATCGTCCGGAAGCCAGAGAAATTGGTGAACTCTATGGCCACGTGTCGCCGAACTATGCGGCCGTCGTAGAGAGCTACGGCAAAGCTCAGGAGGTCGCAAGGCAGTCAAATTAGCCTCACGATGGCCGCAAGCTTGATCCGATGGCAGGATGTCGACGCAACGGACACTGCCCAGCTACTAAGCAGACCCGATGGAGTGACCAATGTCCAAGACCATCATGCTAATCCATGGCGCCTGGCTGAATGCCCGCAGCTGGGAAGGCTTCAAGGCCCGCTACGAAGCGAGGGGCTACACCGTCATAGCCCCATCCTGGCCTCTCAACGACCGCTCTCCAGCCGAGCTACGGGCGTCCCCGAACCCCGCTCTCTCCACGGTAGGCATCAACGAGATCATCAATCACTACGATCGCCTCATCCGCGCGCTGCCGGAGCCGCCAATCCTAATTGGACACTCGTTCGGCGGCACGGTCACCCAGCACCTGCTTGACCGCGGGCTCGGCGCGGCCGGCGTCGTCATTGACCCTGCGCCGACCTCCGGCGTGCTGGTCGGGTGGCAGACCATCAAGTCGACCTTCCCCGTGTTCTTTTCCTGGGGAAGCTGGCGCCGTGTCATGACCATGTCGCGCAGGTTCTTCAGCACGCGTTTCGCACAGACCGTACCGCCGGCGCAGCTCGATGCCATGTACGACGGCTACATCGTCCCCACGGCGGGGAAGGTCTACTGGGACGGTCTGGTCTCGGCCGCAGGCAAGATCCGCTGGGACAACCCCGATCGCGCACCTCTTCTGCTCATCGGCGGCGGTATCGACCTCATCGCCCAGGCTAAGATGACCAAGGCCATGTTCGAGAAGCAGAAGCAAGCGCCGTCGCACACCGAGCTCCAAATCTACCCCAACCGCTCGCACTGGACCTGCATTCAGCCGGGCTGGGAGGAGGTCGCGGACTTCGCGCTCGACTGGGCCGCGAAGAACGCCCGCGGCCCCAAGGTTCTGCCGCCGAGGTCGCTAGCCGCCCTGGGGATCGGCAGATCTTGATCGGGTGATGGGCTAATCAGAAGGCGCACGGACGTCATAAATCAAGCAAACAACGAGTTTGACGTGTGCTGATAACATCTCGTTGCCGAGGTTCGGAACGCAGGAGAAGCGCCAGGACAGGCAGCCGGTCGATGACCCAGGACAACAAGACTGACTGGCCCTTGCTGCCCTACGCCGACTGGGCTGAGACTTGTACTGCACTGCATCTGTGGGCGCAGATCGTCGGCAAGTACCGCCTCGCGCACGCGCCTTGGATGAACCACTCCTGGCACGCCACGCTCTACGTTACGCCACGCCGCGTGGCCGGCAACGGGTGCAGTGCCCGACGGAGAGACGGCCGTCTCCTTAAGTTTCGATTTTCGGGAGCATGAAATCGGGACCCACACTGCGGCATTGGCGTGGTGGAGCAGTTTCTCCGTTTGCGAGAGCGATTCCCAGGTTCGAGGTCTCCATGCTGTTCCATGCTGAAAGATTACACCCCAATCCAATCCGCTTGTCGGCGCCTTCTCGGATCGGAAAGTGACCGATGAGATCATCGGCCCAGTCGGGGCCTGGCGGCCGTGTTTGAGCATCTTCCCATACGGAATGTCATCGAGTAGCGTGCAGGGGCGGCACGTGACGGCGCTCTCTTTGGCGAATGCATTGTCGCACCTTCAGCAGTTGCCGTCAGAAGATGGGGCTGCTGTCACAACTCGGTGCTTGCCGTGACAGATTGGTCCCGTCCCGGTTCGTTTCAGCACCGAAGCGAGGGGAGAGAAATGCACAATCGATTTCGGCAGTGCCTGCGGAAAATTTCGCTGGCGGCATTGACGATGCTGGCGGTCCCGGTCCACGCGGCTGATCTTGTCATTGCAATGCCGAACTGGCCCTCGGGCCAGGCGACGGCGAACATCCTCAAGGTCAGCCTGAAGGACCATTTCGGGCTCGATGCCGATGTGCGCGAGATGGGGACGCTTATTGCCTTTGCCGGCCTCGATTCGGGCGAGGTGGATATTCATCCCGAAATCTGGCTGCCCAACCTGGACAATCTGGTGAAGAAGTATGTCGACGGCGCCGGCACCGTAGCCATCAGTCCCATCGGTGTGCCGGCATGGCAAGGCATATGCGCTACCCGCGAAACTGCCGACAAATTTGGCATTCGTGACATTTCGGACCTCACCGACCCGCACAAAACCGCCGCGTTGGACACTGATCGGGACGGACATGGGGAACTCTGGATTGGCGCCGAGGGTTGGTCCTCGACGGCTATCGAGCGCGTACGCGCCAACAGCTATGGCTACGCCAAGACAATGACATTGCTGGAGACGCCGGAGGATGTCGGAATGGCGGCTGTCGATGCCGCGGTTGCTACGGCTCATCCGATGGTGTTTGCCTGCTACGCGCCGCATCACGTGTTTAAACTGCACGACATTGTCCGGCTTACCGAGCCGCCTTTTGACCCGGCAAAGTGGAAGATCGTGCTGCCTTCCGAGGACCCGCTCTGGGTCTCGAAGTCCAGCGCGCCGGTGTCATGGGATACCGCACATTTCCACATCGCTTTCGCCACCTCATTGCGCAAAAAATATCCCAAGGTGGTCGAGTTCCTGGAACGGGTCGACTTCAAGCCCGACGACGTCACGAAGATGAGTTATGCGCTCCAGGTAGAGCGTCAGGATCCTTACGAGTACGCCAAACAATGGGTTGCCGCGCAGGGCGCTCGGGTGCACGGGTGGGCAAATCCATGAACGGAAAGCTGATGATCGCGGGACGCGCCGCTCTCCAGCGGAAATCCCTTACGGCAATTGTCGCGATGGCGCTCGGTCTTGTCGCGGTGGCGGCGCTGGCTGCGGGAACACAGGTTTTCGATCCGAAAACCCGTAAATGGGTGGACTATGACCGTACCAAGGCGCGCAAATACTATGCCGCGCATAATGAAGTGCCAGAGGCGTTTCGCCCGCAGATGGTCAAGTTCCGCACCGCGGAAGTGCCGGGTACGATCATCATCGACGGCAACCAGCATTTTCTCTACCTTGTGCAGCCGGGGCAGCGTGCCATGCGCTATGGTATCGGGGTGGGCCGGGAAGGCTTTGGATGGGCCGGCATCGTGCGCGTCGGCCGCATGGCGGAATGGCCGACCTGGACGCCTCCGGCCGAAATGATTGCTCGTGATCCAAATGCGGTCAAACATGCGGGAGGCATGCCGGGGGGGCCGGACAACCCGCTCGGCGCCAGGGCGCTCTATCTGTATGAGCGCGACCAGGACACGATCTACCGGATACACGGCACGCCGGAGCCGTGGACGATCGGGCTCGACGTGTCATCAGGGTGTATCCGGATGCGGAACGACGACATCACCGATCTGGCATCGCGCGTCAAGGTTGGGGCCAAGGTCATCGTTCTCATGCAGGGGGCGGCACTTTACAAGGGTGTGTGAAGCCCGGGTGTGTGAAGCCGGGGTATGTGAAGCGGCATTCGGAGAGGGACAAGCAATGTCGGCAAAATCTTCAGTGAGATCTTCGATCCGGGCAATAGCAATTGGATTCTTGGCTGCCTTGAGCGCTTGCGTCAGCGCGCCGCCGCCGCCGCCTCAGGACCAGATGTCCAGGACCAAGGTCGAGACGGCCCCGGCGGACATTCAGCTGCTTTGTGCCGACGCGGTCGCCAAGGCGAGCGGCGCCGATAGCACCAAAATACTTCCGGTTTCATCAGGCAAGATCGATTCCAAAACCTATCAGGTCGAACTCGATGCCAGCGGCAAAAAGACAAGCTGCCTTGTCGATACGGACGGCAATGTCAAATCCGTTCAGCCCACCTGATCCGATCTGGTCGAAGGATTTCGCGGCGATCTGACGATTGCCGCGAACCTCGCGTCGACTTCGGACGTGACGAAGTTGGCGACCTGCCGTGGTGAAAGGTTCAGAAACCGCGAGAAAAAGCCCGACCGACCGCAGCGTGCCTCAACCCAGCGGCATCATCGTGATTGGCACGTTCGGGCATTCGCTGTACCGTTCCTATGCCGGTCGCCGAAATTGCGTGTTCCGGCAAGGGAGAAATGTCCATGTTACGATCAATTTCGCTTGCGGTTTTCCTGGCGGTCGTTCCTGCGACAGCCTTTGCGAATTCATGCCCGACCATCATGGCCGAGATCGACGCGGCGTTGCCGACCGCGACCATCGCCGAGGCGGACAAGACCAAAGTCAAGGAACTGCGCGCCCAGGGCGAGAAATTGCACGCCGCCGGCGATCATGCAGGATCAGAGGCTGCGCTCAACCAAGCCAAGTCGATGCTCGGCATATAGATGCTCCCCCTTCTCCCCTGTGGGAGAAGGTGGCCGAGCGAAGCTCGGTCGGATGAGGGGTGTTCCAGCTTGGCACCACGGCGATCCGTCCAGCACCCCTCAACCGTCTCGGCGCTGCGCGCCGATCCACCTTCTCCCAAAAAGGGAGGAGGGAAGCTCTCCACCGTCAGGGCCGCGTGATCACCCCAACCCGATGCGCCTGGCGCCTTGCCGGAACAGTGCTGCGGCGTCCGGCTCGAAGCGGAAGGTGGCGATGAAATCGTCGGCACAGTAGTTCGGCAACGTCTTGCGGATGGCGGCCGCGAAAGTGCGGGCCTCGTCAAGCCGCCCCGCCAGCGCAAGGCAGTGCGCCGCGATTGCCAGGATGATGGCGTGGGCGTTGGGACGGGCGGCTGCCTTCAGCGCCCATTCGGCGGCCTCTTCGAACTGGCCGAGCCGGACATGCGCCATCGCCCTGGCGCCGAGCATGCCGAACAGCAGCGGATCGAACGGGCTCAGATGACGCGAATGGTCGGATGAACCGATCGCCGCGTTCGGATCACCCGACTGCGAGTGTACGAACGAAAGCGCGTAGTGGCCGAGCGCGAAGTTCGGGCTGAGGTCCACGGCCCGTTCCAGCTCGATGAGAGAGCCGTCGTGCTCGCCGCGCAGCCACAGAGCCCGGCCCATAGCCCAGTGCGCGGCCGGATTGTGATCGTCGACCAGAAGACTTTGGCCGGCGGTCTCGAGGGCGAGGGCGCTTTCCCGGTCGCGGTCTCCCCAGCGCTGAAAGGCGCTTTGCCAATGGGTGAAGGACAGGCCGGCATAGGCACGGGCGAAGGTCGGATCGAGCTTCAGGGCCATGCCGAAGAAATGCCGGGCCTGCTCGTTTTCGGTGCGGGTGAAGCGATACATGTGCCAGAGACCCCGATGGTAGGCCTCCCAGGCGTTCAGCGAGTTGGGGGGTTTCAGCATGGCGCGGTTGCGCTCAACCATCTCGATCTCGGCTGAGATCGACGAGACGATGCTGTTGCCGATATCGTCAAGGACGGCAAAGATATCGTCGGGCTTGCGTTCGAACGTCTCGGCCCAGACGATCCTGGCGGTGCGCACCTCGACAAGTTCGACTGAGACCACGACACGGCCTACCTGGCTGCGCACCGTCCCGGTGGCGACATAGTCAACGTTGAGCCGCCGGCCGGCATCTTCCGGCGCGATGTTTTTCTCCGCCAGCGCAAAGACCGAGCCACGGGCGATGACGAAGAAATCCCTGAGCTTGGCCAGGCGGGTGATGATGTCGTGGGTGAGGCCGTCGGCCAATCCACCGCGAGAGGGGCCACCGCGAAAGGGGCCGCCGCGAGGGTCGTCGACAGCTGCCTCCTCGACAAACGGCATTATCGCGAGCGAGGTCTTGCACGATGCAGCAACACCGGAATCGGGAAGCATAATTTCCGCTTGCGGGACCACGGGCACGAGTGCCGGTCGCGCCCAGAGCGTCGCGGTCGGGCGTTCGCTGCGAATCGTCCGCCATGCCTCACGAACGGGTTCGAAATCCAGATCCTCGGAAGCAAACAGCTGCGCCGCGGAAGCGAGATGTTCCTCGCACGCGGCGATCTGCCCGCGCTGCGCCAGCCTTGTCAGAAGAGCCAGATGCGCACGCCCGCCGAAGGGAGCGAGTTCCACCCATTTCTCCAGATGCGCGGACATCTCGTCGGCATCCGCCGGAAGCTTGTTGACGAGATGTTCCAGAATGGCGGCATGCCATGAGCTGAAGCGGCGGCGTTGCGCGATCAGCCAGCTGTTGAAATGCGGGCTGCGGTCGATCTCCAGCCCGTCGAGGAAATCGCCGAGGAACAGCCCGGACAAGGCCTGCAGCCGCTGCAGATCGAGCGTCTCGATTCCTCTAGCGGCGGCCGAGGCGATGTCGATCGCGTCGACGGAAACGCCTTTCAGATCAAGCTCGATCGTATCGCCAGGCGTTTCGATCCTGCGGCGATCCGGTTCGTCGAGGACGCCCCTGAGCTTGCTGAGGCACCAGCGAAGCTCGCCCCTCGGATCATTCGGCACATCCCACAAAAGCTGGCACAGACGGCTGCGGCCGACGGCATGCGGCGCGAGCGCCAGATAGGCGAAGAGCGCGCGCAGCTTGCGCGATGCCGGCAGTTGCACGGTGGCGCCGTCGCGGATGACCGTCAGCGGTCCGAGCAGCCGCACGGACAGCCCGGCCGTTGCGCCGTCCAGGCTCGATCGAGCGGATTCCACGTGCGTTTCCACGCTTGCTCCCACGCTGGCCAGTTGTCCTCTGTTCTACCATCGAAAGCGATAGAGTGCATCCGGCAACGAATTTCCGCGCCGGCTGCTGGCATCGCCCTTTTCCGGGCCACATGCCGGCAAAGCAAGCGTACTGCGGCAAGGTCTCGAAACCTCGCCGCCCAGGCCACCGGTTTGTAACCAGCTCGTGACGACGACACCTCGTGACGACAACAATAAGGGGAGAGCAGACATGTTGCAGCAACGGAAAATCAGAACCACGGCTGGCCGCGGCCGCCTGTTCGACAGCATTATCGACACGGTCGGCGACACGCCGGTGATCAGGATAAACAATCTCGGCCCCGATCATGTGACGATCTATGTGAAGGCCGAGTTCTTCAATCCGGCGGCGTCGGTGAAGGACCGGCTGGCGCTCAACATAATCGAGGAGGGCGAGCGCAGCGGCGCCCTGAAACCGGGCCAGACCGTCGTCGAGGCAACCAGCGGCAACACCGGCATCGGCCTAGCCATGGTCTGCGCGCAGAAGGGCTATCCGCTGGTGGTGACGATGGCCGACAGTTTCTCCATCGAGCGGCGCAAGCTGATGCGCATGCTGGGCGCCAAGGTGGTGCTGACGCCGCGCGCCCACAAGGGTTTTGGCATGTACAATAAGGCGGTCGAGCTCGCCGAGGCCAATGGCTGGTTCCTGGCCCGCCAGTTCGAGACCAAGGCCAATGCCGCCATTCACGAGGCGACGACGGCGCGCGAGATCATCAACGACTTCGCCGGATCGCGGCTCGACTGCTTCGTCACCGGCTACGGAACCGGCGGCACCGTCGTCGGTGTCGGGCGCGTGCTGCGCCGCGAGCGTCCCGCAACCCGGATTGTGCTGGCCGAACCCGCCAATGCCCAGCTCATCGGCAGCGGCAAGGCACAGGAGCGCGGCGCCGACGGCGCACCCGCCGCCAGCCATCCGGCCTTCGAGCCGCACCCGATCCAGGGCTGGACGCCGGACTTCATTCCCAACGTCCTGCAGGAGGCGGTCGACGCCAATCTCTACGACGAGGTGGTGCCGATTGCCGGGCCCGAGGGCATCAAATGGGCCAAGGCGCTGGCGCAGAAGGAAGGGATTTTCACCGGCATTTCCGGCGGAGCCAGTTTTGCGGTGGCGCGCCAGATCGCCGAAAAAGCCGCACCCGGCTCGGTGATCCTGTGCATGCTTCCCGACACCGGCGAACGCTACATGACGACGCCGCTGTTCGACGGCATCGAAGCCGAGATGGACGCCGAGGAGGTCGCGCTGTCGCGCTCAACGCCGGGCTGCCAGTTCCCGGCCGAATAATTGCCATCGGGAGCAATGCGGATGGACGCCATGCTGAAAGCCGCCGGCACTGCCGGTATGGTTGCCGAAGAAACGCTCGATCCGGTCGACTGGGCCGATGTGCAGGCGTTGTCGCACCGGATCGTCGACGACGCCGTCGACTATCTGCGCGATGTCCGCGAACGCCCGGTGTGGCAGGAGATGCCGGCGGAGGTGAGAGAATTTTTCGCGGCACCGCTACCGCAATCGGCTCAACCGCTTGCCCAAATCTACGGCGAGGTCGTCGAGAACGTGATGGCCTACCCGATGGGCAACATCCATCCTCGCTTCTGGTCCTGGTATATGGGATCGAGCAATTTCACCGGGGCGCTCGGCGATTTCCTGGCGGCGATCCAGGGCTCCAACCTCGGCGGCGGCAACCATGCCGCCGCGCTGATGGACAGCCAGGTCGTCGACTGGTGCAAGCAGATGATGGGCTTTCCGCCATCAGCCAGCGGCACGCTGGTCAGCGGCGGCTCGATGGCCAACATCATCGGGCTGACCGTGGCACGCAATGTCAAGGCCGGCATCGACGTGCGCGAGCATGGCGTTGCCGCCATCGACAAGCCGCTGCGTTTCTATGGCTCGGACCAGCTTCACTCCTGCCACCGCAAGGCGATGGAGGCGCTCGGCCTCGGCAACCGGGCGCTGCGCCGCATCCCGACCGATGCCGGATTGCGGATCGACATCGATGCGTTGCGGTCGGCCATCGCCGACGACCGCCAGGCGGGTTTTCGGCCGGCCTGCGTGATCGGCACGGCCGGCACCGTCAACACCGGCGCGATCGACGATCTGCAGGCGCTTGCAAGGCTGGCGGCGCAGGAAGACCTCTGGTTTCATGTCGACGGCTGCATCGGCGCGCTGATCGCCATCGCGCCGGAAAATTCCCACCGCGTTGCCGGCATCGAGCACGCCCACTCGATCGCGCTCGACCCGCATAAATGGCTGCACGCTCCTTTCGAGGTCGGCTGCGTGCTGATTAGGGACGCCGCGGCCCATCGCAGCACGTTCGCGGTGACGCCGGAATATCTCGAATCGACGCCGCGCGGCCTCGCCTCGGGCCAGTGGCTGCATGATTTTGGCCTGCAGACGTCACGCGGTTTTCGCGCGCTGAAAGTGTGGATGGCGCTGAAGCAGCACGGCATCGAGAAATTCGGCCGCCTGATCGACCAGAACATCGCACAAGGCCACATGCTCGGCACGCTGATCGAGGCCGAGCCGCTGCTGGAACTGGTCGCGCCGCCGAACATCAACATCGTCTGTTTTCGCTACCGCGGCGACGGGCTGACGGGAGAGCGGCAGAAAGCTCTCAACACCGAGATCATGCTGCGGCTGCAGGAAGAAGGCATCGCCGCCCTTTCGGATACGACAGTGCACGGCCAGCATTGCCTCAGGGTAGCGATCAACAACCACCGCACGCGGCGCGACGATCTGGACTTGCTGGTGCGCGAGACGGTTCGGCTTGGGCAGGAGATTCTAAAATCGGGCGCCGCTCGCTGATCCGTGTGGCGCGAAGATCGTCAATGCTCCGAGGTTGGCGGGAAAGCGGCTTCATTCCAGCTTGGGTTCCTCGCCCGCACGAGAGTGGGGGAGAGGTGGCTCGGCGAAGCCGGGACGGAGAGGGGGAACCGCGCTCTACGAAAGCCCCCTCTCCGGCCGCTTCGCGGCCACCTCTCCCCCGCTTCGCGTGGGCGAGGAACCCAGGCCTTGAGAGGCTGTAGGGACGGCACCCGGATCACGCCTCGAGCCAAACCTTCTCGAAATGCTGCTCCAGCGACTGGTGCTGCTCGCAGCCGTGCACGCCCTTGCGATAGGTCCGGTAGACCGAGCGCCAATAGGGCTGGATGATGATGCCGGAGTCGCGCAGGTTCTGCTCGATCTTGGCCATGATCTCCTTGCGCGCACTGGCATCAGGTGTGGCCAGCGCCTTGTCGAGCAAGGCGTCGAATTCGGGATTGGCGTAGGCGGTCTCGTTCCAGGCGGCGCCCGATCTGTAGGCCAGGGCCAGCACCTGGACGCCCAGCGGCCGGCCGAGCCACTCGGTGCAGGAGAAAGGATATTTGCTCCAGTCGTTCCAGAACGTCGCCGCCGGCAGCACGGTCCGTTTGACCTTCAGTCCGGCGTCGCGCATCTGCGCGGCGATGGCGTCGCCGGTGTTCTTCTGCCAGTCGACATCGACGGAGATGAGCTCGTATTCGTCGTCGGACTTGCCGGCCTCGGCAAGCAGCGCCTTGGCTTGATCGACATTGCGAACGGCCGGGCCGATATCGGCGTATTCGGCATGCATCGGCCCGACATGGTGGTTCTCGGCCGGCTTGCCGCGGTCGCCCATGCCGATCTTCAGGATCGCGGCGTTGTCGACGGCGAGCTGGGCGGCGCGCCGCACCCTGATGTCGTCATAGGGTGCATTGCCGACGTTGAAACGCGCGACGATGGTCGAGCCGGTGGCAAGCTCCGAGTTGCTCAGATCCATGGCGTCGGTTTGCGAAACTGTATCGGCGGCGGTTTCGTGGTTGGTGTCGATCTCGCCCGATTCGAAAGCCGAGAACATCGCATTGGGATCGGAGCCGTAGTCGACCCATTGGATGCCGTCGAGCCAGAAGTCGCCTTTCCACCAAGGCTTCTCCTTGCGGCGGACCTCGGCGCCAACCTCAGCGTCCCATTGCACCAGTTCGCAAGGTCCAGTGGTGATCGCCAGCGCCTTCAGCGGATCGCCGTCGCCGTCGTAGCTGCGATGCATGATCAGCGCCGGATAGTCGGTCATGCCGGCAATCAGTGAAATGTCGGGCTTCGGCAGATTGAGCCGGACGGTAAAGTCGTCGACACGCTCGATGCCGCCGTCGATCGGCTTCTTGGTGGCGGCGTCGACCACCGCGCCCATCCGCTCGGCGACCGAATTGCCGGCGACGCCGGCGTCGCACCAGCGCGTCAGATTGTGGACGACATCGTCGGCGTTGAAGGTGTCGCCGTTCGACCAGGTGATGCCCTTGCGGACATGCAGCGTCAGCACGCGCGCGTCGTCGCTGGTCTCCCAGTTCTCGAGCAACCACGGCTCGAAGGTGAAATCGCGGTTCCAGCGCACCAGATACTCGTTGCACTGGCGGGCAATGTTGGACATTTCGACGCCGTCGAAGGTGCGCGGGTCCTTCCAGCCCTTGACGTTCATGGCGACGCGCAAGACGCCGCCGCGCTTCGGCTCCTGCGCCCTGGCCGGCGAGGGCGCAAGGCCGCCAAGCGCCAGCGCGCCGGCGGCGCTGACGCCAAGTGCGGCCATGGTGGCGAGGTATTCGCGCCTATTCATGCCGCCTTTCTTGAAGCCGTCGGCGACGGGCTCAGCCTGCGGATGCAACGCTCTGTCGGTCAGCATCAACTTCATCGTCGAATCCTCCCTGTCGGCGCCCGGTCGACCGCGTCGCGGGGGCGGATGCGGCCGCCGGGCGCCTTTCGCGATAGGCAATGATAGTGCGGGCGTGGCCCGGAAAGTGTTCGGGTTTCCGCAGTTGTTGTGCGCTGTTCCGCATCGGTGGAAGCGGGGTGCTTGAAAGGCCCCCCTCATCCGGCCCTTCGGGCCACCCTCTCCCCGGCGGGGAGAAGAGGCTGCCACCGGCGTGGGCGATCTCTTCTCCCCTCGGGGAGAAGGTGGCCCCTAAGCGGCCGGATGAGGGGGCATTCGCGGGTTCCCTACAACCACTCGCCCTTGCCGAGCGTGGCGATGGCGGCGGCGATGCGGGTGAAGGCTTCGCCGGCCCGCGGCAAGGTTTTGCGGGCGCGCAGGAAACTGTGGACGACGCGCGGCTCCTCGTACCACCAGGCGCGGCAAAGCGTCAGAGTTCGGCGTAGAGCCGGGCGGCGTTTTCGTAGGTGAAGCGCAAAGGCACCGAACCCACGACCTGCCATGCATAGACCGTCTCGCCTGCCATCAGTCGGCACGCGCCGTCGGTAGTGGTGACGGCGCCGCCATAGAGCCGGTTGGCAAGGTTGAGGATAGCGGTCTGGTGCATTGCCGTGGTGCCGCTGCCGCAGGCATCCTTGACCAGCAGCACCCGAAAGCCTGATGACACCGCATCCCTGACGGTGGCGTCGATGCAGGCCTCGGTCCACACACCGGCAACGACCAGCCACTCGATCCCTTCGGCCTTGAGCCGGCCTGCGGCAGGGCCCGCACCGAAGGCACTGGCCTCAGTCTTGACCAGCATCATCTCGCCGGCGACCGGCGCCACTTCCGGACAGATCGCCGTCAGCGGATCGTCCTTGTCGGAGAAAGCCGACCTGCCATTGGCATCGACCGGATGGAACCGCCGCGCCTCCCTGGTGAGGTCGACGATATAGGCCGAATGATAGAGCAGCACATCGTTGGCCCGCGCCGCCGCCTGCAGGCGCTGGACGTTTGCGAGGATGTCGCCAAAACCCTCGACCAGGTAACGCTTGTCCTGGCGATGCTCCTCCTGGAGGTCGACGAACACTGCGGCCACCGTGCCGCGTTTGATCGAGACCGGAGTTTTCATTCGACCGCGCTTGGCTTCCCGGCTAACGCTGCTCCTTTCGGAGGGCTCCAAGCCAGCTTCGTCAGCCCAGAACGAAGCAGGAGCGAAGCTCCTTCGCGGAAATCCTGGGATCCATGAAGTGAGGGATGCCGAGGAATGCGGCGAAACAGAATTCTGCACCGCAGCAGCGCTCTTAAGTCACGGCATGGATCCAAGGGTCTGCGCCGCGTCGCTGCGCTCCTTGCTTCGCCCCAGGATGACGAAGCGAAGGGTGTTTGCGACAGTCGCCAAAGCATGCGACCGGTCAAACGCATCCGGCTATCAAAACGTTGCGAGGGAACGAGCGTCACACTTGTTTCTCCAGAAAATCGTCCTCATAGGGAAAGCGCGACAGAGGCTCGGTGCCGGTTTCGGTGACCAGGATCTCGTCCTCTAGCTTGACGCCCTCGCGGCCGCCTTTCTCGCCGATATAGCTCTCGACGCTCACCACCATGCCGGGCACGATAAAGCCGTCGCGGCCATAGGTCTCGTAGTCCATGGCGTGCGCGATGAACGGCGTCTCGCCATGCATGCCGACGCCGTGCATGACAGATGTATAGCGCTGGTCGACGAAGCGGTCCGGGATCTTCCAGGCCTTTTCGGCAATCTCGCGAAACGCCATGCCCGGCTTCACGATCGAGATGTTGTGCTGAACCTGATCGTGGGCCATGCGGTAGAGCGACTTCTGATAATCCGTCGGCTTGCCCGGCCCGCAGCGGAAGGTGCGCGAGAAGTCCGAATAATAGCCGTAGCAGCCGATCGTATCGGTATCCAGCGCCAAGAGTTCGCCCGGCCTGATCTTGCGGCCGCTCGCCTCGTTGAACCACGGATTGGTGCGCTGGCCCGAGGTCAGCAGCCGGGTTTCGATGAACTCGCCGCCCTGGCGGATCACCTCGTGATACATGATGGCGAACAGGTCGTTTTCGGACACACCGGGCTTGATCGCCTCGCGCACCGCATAGACGGCGGCTTCGGCGCCGGCCATCGACACCTGCAGGCACTTTATTTCTTCGGGCGTCTTGACCGCGCGCACGGCGAGAATTTCTCCCTGGCAATCCCGGACCTCGCAGCCGCGCTTTTCCAGCGCCAGCGCCTGCAAATGGCCGCAGCGGTCGAGGCCGAGCTTCATCGAACCGCCGCCATGCGCCTTGAGCAGTTCGCCGATCTCGTCGGCGAATGGACCTGCGGTTTCGTCGTCGCGGCCCGACACCGAAGACCACACCAGCCTGGACGGCCGTGCCTCGTCGATCGTGTCGAGCACCATCGAGACATGATAGCTCTGCGGATATTCGAACAGCACGATCGGCCCTTCGGTCGGGATGAAGAAGTAGCGCGTCGAGTTGCGCAGAAAATAACCGAACATGTTGCGCGAGCCGGTGGCGTAGCGCTGGTTATAGGGATCGAACAGCACGACGGCGCCGTAGCCGGCCTCGCGCATCCAGGCGCGAAGCCTGGCCAGCCGCCCCTTGCGCAGCGCGTCGGCATCGATGAAGGACGGCTCGGTATCCGACAGCCACATGCCGCCGGCCGGATCGGCCGCAGCCGGGTGGCGCATGCGGTCCTTGAAGTCGACGTCCTCGGTGCTGTCGGGGTCGAAAACGACGATGCTCACGGCGTGGCCTCCTGGATGCGGGGAAGATGAGCCATGCGTCGTTCAGAGGCTGTGCGGGATACCGCAGATGTTATGCTGAATACCGCTTGGAGTAGCGCTCTACGGCGCCCTCCTCTGTCCTGCCGGACATCTCCCCCACTTGGGGGGAGATTGGCCGTCACCGCTGCTTTCGCCAAACTGCACCATCTCAGGAGAAGCGAAACACCGAAGCTGCCGATCTCCCCCCTCGTGGGGGAGATGGCCGGCAGGCCAGAGGGGGGCGCTGTCCCGCCAACGCTCGCAAGCCCTAATGCCGCCTCATCACCTTCGGCGCATGCCCATGCTCTTCCCGAAACGCCCGCGCAAAGCTCGACATCGAAGCAAAACCGCAGGCGAGCGCCACGTCCCGCACCATCAGCGTCGAATGCGCCAGGAGATCGGCGGCGCGCTTCAGCCGCAGGCGGCGGTAATAGCCGTTGGGCGAGATGCTGAGCTCGGCGCGGAAGTTGCGTTCGAGCTTGTCGGAGGAGACGCCGAGCTTTTCGGCCAGCGCCGCCATGCCGAGCCGCTCCTCCACCGCGTCCTCCATGATGGCGATGGCCGCCAGCACCAGCTCGTTCTGGACGCCGGTGCGCAGCCGCAGCGGCATCAGCTTGCGGTCGACGCTGGAGCGCAGTGGGCTGTGCACGAACCATTCGGCGACGCCGGCCGCGAGTTCGGCGCCATAATCTTTGGTGATGATCTCCAGCATCATGTCGAGGCTGCCGACGCCGCCGGCCGAGGTGAAGCGTTTGCGGTCGATGACGTAGAGATCGCGCCTCAACTCGATGTCCGGAAACGCTTCGGTGAAGGCCGCCTGGCTGGTCCAGTGCAAGGTGCAGGCATGACCATCGAGCAGGCCGGCCCGCGCCAGGAAGAAAGCGGCATCCGCCACCGCGCCGATATGGGCGCCGCCGCGCAGGCTCCTGCGGATCCAGCTCACGGCATCGTCGGCGACAAGATGATCGGCGTCGCCGCCCGAGCAAACGACGATGCGGTCGACCTTCGGCGCATCGCCGGCGAAAAAGCCGGGCTGGATGACGACGCCGTTCGAAGCCGCGACCGGACCTTCGGCGGCGCCGACGATGATCCAGCGGTAGCATTCCTTCTTGGCCAGCACGTTGGCCGCACGCAACGGCTCGATCACCGAACTGAAAGCCATCATCGGAAAGCCGGGGAAGACAAGGATGGCGAAGGTGAGCGGGGCCGCGGCGGCTATTGGCTGGTCTCGCTCTCGAGTGGTCATGACTTCTACCGTGCCTGTCGGCAATTATAGGGAAGCCACAATTCCGCCGGATGCGGCGAAGGTCAACGGCTATCGCAGAGGTTCAGCGCAAATCGCTTCAGGTTTGCGCTGCCCCTCATCCGCCTGCCGGCACCTTCTCCCCGTAAACGGGGAGAAGCCCGCTGGCCGCAGCTTCTGCACTCTTCTGCAATGCTGGAAATTGAAATCATAGACGAGAGCATCCTCTCCCCGTTCTACGGGGAGAGGATGCCGGCAGGCAGGTGAGGGGCAGCGCCAGCATCGATGATTGACCGCCTCAGCGTCGGTAAGCGGTTTCAATGCCAGAAACGAGCGCCCCAACACAGGGCCCTCACCCCCCCAGCGCCTGGTCCAGATCCGCAATCAGATCATCGCCATCCTCGATGCCAGCCGACAACCGCACCAGCGAATCGGAAATCCCAATCTCAGCCCGCTTCCCGGCCGGGATCGAACCATGCGTCATCAGCGCCGGGTGCTCGATCAGGCTTTCGACGCCGCCGAGGCTTTCGGCCAGCGTGAACAGCTGCGTGTGCTCGAGGAAGCGCTTGGTGCCGGCGAGGTCACGGTCGAGCTCGACCGTGATCATGCCGCCGAAGGCGTGCATCTGCCGCCTGGCGATGGCGTGCTGCGGATGGCTTGGAAGACCGGGATAGATGACGCGGCGGATGTCGGGGCGGCTTTCCAGCCAGTGCGCGATCTTCTGGCCGTTCGACGAATGGCGCTCCATCCTGAGCGCCAGCGTCTTGAGGCCGCGCAGCGCCAGGAAACTGTCGAACGGCCCGGAAATAGCGCCAATGGCGTTTTGCAGGAATTTCAGCCGGTCGGCCAGATCCTTGTTGTCGCCGACGACGGCGACGCCGCCGACCATGTCGGAATGGCCGTTGAGGTATTTGGTCGTCGAATGGACCGATATGTCGATGCCGAGCTCCAGCGGCCGCTGCAGATAGGGGCTGCAGAAGGTGTTGTCGGCAACCGAGAGCACGCCCTTGCGCCTGGCCAGGGCGGCCACCGCTTCGAGATCGACGACGCGCAGCAGCGGATTGGTCGGCGTCTCGACCCAGAGCAGCTTCGTTTCCGGGCGGATCGCCGCTTCGACTGCGGCCAGATCGGTGAAGTCGACGAAGTCGACCTGGAGATTGGCCGAGCGCTTGCGCACCCGCTCCAGCAGCCGAAACGTGCCGCCATAGATATCGTCGGTTGCAACGACATGGGCACCGGAATCGAGCAGTTCGAAAATCGTGGCGATCGCCGCCAGCCCCGAGGCGAAAGCGAAGGCGGCTGCGCCGCTTTCGAGATCGGCCACCGCGCGCTCGAAGGCAAAGCGGGTCGGGTTCTGGCTGCGCGCATATTCAAAACCCTTGTGCACGCCCGGGCTCTGCTGGCCGTAGGTCGAGGTCGCATAGATCGGCACCATCACCGCGCCCGTCGTCGGGTCGTGGCTCTGGCCGCCATGGATCGTGCGCGTCGAGAAGGCCAGGCGGTTGCTGCCCGATACGGTGGCTTTGATGGTCATTTTGCGCGGCGCCTTAGATGGTTGATCAGGTCGATGCGGGTTATCAGGCCGATGAATTCGTCGCCGTCGAAGACGATGGCGACTTCGTTGCGGTCGAACACCGGCAGCAGCGCATCGAGCGTCTGGCTGGCCTGCAGCGTGTGCAGATTGGCGGTCATCGCCGTGCGCACCGGGGCCTTGAAGCGGTCCCAGCGGCTGTCATAGGGGCCTTCGACGTGGGCGAGGATATCGCTTTCGTCGACGATGCCGACCAGTCTGCCGTCGTCCAGCACCGGCAGTTGCGAGACATCCGAACGGCGCATGCGGCCATAGGCGTTGAGCAGGCTTTCGTCCGGGCCGACAGACACGATGTCGCCGGTGCGGTGCGTGCGCATCACCAGGTCGCGCAAATCGCCATGCTGCTCGTGCTCGGCGAGGCCCTGCTCGATCAGCCAGAAATCGTCAAACACTTTCGACAGATATTTGTTGCCGCTGTCGCAGACGAAGGTGACGACCCGCTTCGGCACGGTCTGCTCGCGGCAATAGCGCAGCGCTGTCGAAAGCAGCGTGCCGGAGGACGAGCCGGCGAGGATGCCCTCCTTGGAAAGCAGGTCGCGCACCGCCAGCATGCTCTGCTTGTCGGTGATCGAGTAGGCCTTCCTGACCAGCGACAGATCGGCATTGGGCGGGACGAAATCCTCGCCGATGCCTTCCACGGTCCAGCTTCCGGCCTCTTGCATCTTGCCGGTCTTGATCAACGGTGCCAGCACCGAGCCGACCGGATCGGCGAGAATCATCTCGGTCTTCGGCGAGATTTTTGCGAAATAGCGGCCAAGCCCGGTCAGCGTGCCGCCGGAGCCGACGCCGACGACCACTGCATCGACGTCGCCGTCGAGCTGCGAATAGATCTCCGGACCGGTGGTGGTTTCATGGGCGTCCGGGTTGGCCGGATTGGCGAACTGGTTGGCATAGAAGGCGCCAGGCAACTCGGCGGCGATCTTTTCGGCCATGTCCTGATAGTATTCGGCGTGGCCCTTGCCGACATCGGAACGCGTCATGCGGACTTCCGCGCCAAGCGCCCGCAGATGCTGGATCTTTTCGCGCGACATCTTGTCGGGCACGACCAGAATGATGCGGTAGCCCTTGGGGATGCCGACCTGGGCGAGGCCAAGGCCGGTGTTGCCGGCGGTCGCCTCGACGATGGTGCCGCCGCGCTTCAGCCTGCCCTGTTTTTCGGCGTCGGCGATCATCGACAGCGCAATGCGGTCCTTGATCGAGCCGCCCGGATTCTGGCTTTCGAGCTTGATGAACAGCCGGCACTTGCCGATCTCGAATTTGGTCAGCTCGACAACCGGCGTCTGCCCGATCAGGTCGAGAACCGATGCATAGGGCGGACGCAGGCGGGACATTGCCCTGTCCGGGGGGGCGATCTTGTGCACGCTCATGCTGATGCTCCATGGTCAAGCGACCGCCTTGGGCAGGCTGTCAGCCTATCCTCTTTTCCAGCCGTTTGCAGTCTGAAAGAAGATAGATCGTGCCATTCCATTGGCCAGACGGGGAATGGGATTCCGTAGGGCCGCTCCGTCACGCTAATCACGATAAGGTCGCGGGACAGCACCCCCCTCTGGCCTGCCCTCTTTGCCAAAACTTGGCATCTCCCTCAAGGGGGGAGATCGGATCTCACATCGGCTTTCGCCAATCTCCAGCGTTGAAGAGACACGGGGCGTTGAAACTGCCGATCTCCCCCCTTGAGGGGGAGATGTCCGGCAGGACAGAGGGGGCGCCGTAGAGCGCCGACCTCATACCTTAACCCAGCAGCCGCCGGCTCAGCCGCGCGCACTGTATGCGGATGTCCGGTATGGCGTCGATCTCGAAGAAGGTGCCGCGGGTCAGCGGCCCGACCGCCAGGATCTTGGCCGAGACGGTGCCGTCGCTGGCGATCACCTCGCAATTGTGATACGTCGAGGCCAAGGCGCAGCGGATCCGGCCGGGCCAGCCCGCGATCGACCAGCGATCGCACCACACTGTTCGACGTGGTCGAGATGTCCCTGGCGATGCCGGTGCAATCGTAGATGCGGGCAACGTCGAACGTCTCGATGTTTTGCGTGTGGCGCGACTGGACCTCGACCGTAAATTCATCGCCCGCATTGATGCCGACGACGCGCCCGGCGACAAGCCGGATGCGGCCCGACTGGACCGCCTCGGTGACACGGCCATAGACTTCCGGCGCCATACGATGGCGGTGGATGTCCCACCACGCCTTGGTGTGCTCGACGAAGCGGCGCTTGGCCGAAGACGGCCAGTTTTGCCAGATCTTCTGGTTGAACGGCCTGAGACCGTCGACGATGTCGCGCCAGTCGATGCCGGCCTTCTGGTTTTCCCGGATCAGGTCGCGAAACCAACCGACGAAATAGGAGAGCTGGGTGCCGAGCGGAATGTCGGCAACGTCGAGCTTGATCGGATTGCCCTTGCGATGCGGCGAAGGCAGCAGGCCGCGCCGCGACACCGCAATAATCTCGCCGCGATGGCCGCGCTGTTCGAGCGACAGGAAGGCATCGACCATGCTCAACCCCGTGCCGAGCACCAGGACTCGGGCTTCCGGGTCGAGCACGGTGTCGGCGTCCGATCCCATCCTGATGGCATGGCCGTGGCCGGCGCCCGGCTCCTCGTCATGTCCGGTCGCCAGCACGGCAATGTGGGCGACAACGCTGGTGCCGTTGGCCAGCGCCACCTCGACCCCGGACCCGGTCGGCGAGATCGACAGGCTCTCCTCGCGGATCAGGCGAAGACGCCCCGTCTCGCGCGCCTCGAGCTCGTCAAGCAATTCCTTCAGGTAGCGGGCATAGACGCTGCGCGGCGCGTAGACCGGCGCCTGCGCTGGGGTTGCCAGGCCGCGTTCAAGCAGCCAGCGCCAGAAATTGCCGTGGTCGTCGGCATAGGCGCTCATGCCGGCCGCGCTGACATTCAGCACATGCGCCGACAGCAGCGTGGAATAGGCGATGCCCTGGCCGAAATGCGGGCGCTTTTCGATCAGCGTGACACGGAGATCGGGATTGGGGGACTTCAGGAGATGGGCGGCAAGGACGACGCCGCTGGCGCCGCCGCCGACAATAACGATCGAATTCGGGACGATCGAATTTGCGCGGCCGGTCATGCGCGGACCAATTGCCTGAGGAGCCGTCGGTTCCGGCTCAGGCCTGGATTTTCAACGCAGCGGAAAGGTCGTCGTCGCCGGCGATATCGCGCATCTCGGCGAGGCTGCGCTGATCCAGCACCTCGGCGATCGCTTGCCGGACCTCCAGCATCAGATGTCGGACTTGGCATGTCGCCTCGTTGCAGTCTTCGCAGCGCTGATATCGGGTGCGACTGGCGCAGGGTATGGGAGCAAGCGGTCCGTCGAGCACGCGCACGACGTGGCCGATCTTGATTTCATCCGCCGGCCGCGCCAGGCGGTAGCCGCCCTCCTTACCCTTGCGGCTCTGGACAAAACCGGCATTGCGCAGTTCGCCGAGGATGGCGTCGAGAAATTTCTTCGGGATGTTGTTCCCGGTGGCGATATCGCCAACGAAGGCGAGCTGACCAACTGGCAGCCGCGCCAGATGGATGAGCGCCTTGAGGCCGTACTTGCCCTTTTTTGTGAGCATAGACCGAACGTTTCTCTGTCATGCAATGGCGCAGGGCCACCGGTTGCGAAACGCCTGGCGTGCGTCCCCACCGCGTCCAAGCTTGTATGACATTCTAGCAATTCGATACACAAGACGGGTGCCATTGATTTTGCTTCGTTTTCAAGCCGCTGCGGCCATTTGCCGGACGTTCTTCCCTCCTGAAGCCACGAGGCACGCCAATGGGGACAGCCAGCGCTCGACACTCATGCGGGTGATCGCCGCGATATGGACATCGCTCATCGTTCTCTCATTCCTGCAATGTCTATAAGACTACTATACTTAGCCCCGAATACAGCGACCGGTTTTCAAATCGTCGGCCATTCGCAGCATTGATTTGCCGAAGCTGCGCGCGAATTAGGAAAATGCTTGCTTTCGGCGGGCCGCGCATTCGCCGGTCGACCGTAACGCCGCCAGGCCTGAGGTGGATCGAGTGTCAGGGGAGCGAACGGTTCGCCCACACCAGGCCGCCCAGGCCGACCAGCGCAGTGACGATACCGATATAGAGCCATTGCGACTGGCCGGTCATGAAGCTTCCGCCGACGAGGCCGATGCCCTGCAGCGACCACAGCGCACCGACGGCGAGCACAATCAATGCCAGCAGATTCTTGATCAATCTCATCGTCGGAATTCCCTTTCCAAGTCGATTGTCAATTCCGCCATGACCGCAATGGCAAGGCGAAAGGAAGCGACCCGATCGCTCTCACATCTACTTGCCTAGTGGGGCCGGGTCTTGCCGGAAACACCTCGATGCTGGTGCGAAGACCACCAGACATACATCGGCGCAGTCCCAACATTCCATGACAGACTGTTTCCAGCCGACTCCAAACGTGTACTGTAGTCATGGAACCGCCAGACGACTGCCGCATTTCGTGCCATATTCGATCCGTAACGGCCGGGTCTGTCAAACGGAGCCCCTTGGCACAGATGAACAAACCCAACCAGACCGCGCTTGTCGCGGTGACGATCGCGGCTGGCCTGATGGTCGCCGCATCCCCTGCCGCCGCGCAATGCGGCCGCGCCTCCTGGTACGCTCTGACCTCGAAGACCGCTTCCGGCGAGCGCATGAACCCGTCGGCGCTGACCGCCGCGCACCGCACCTTGCCTTTTGGCACCAAGCTTAGGGTCACCAACCGCAACAACGGCCGCAGCGTCGTCGTGCGCATCAACGACCGCGGCCCGTTTATCAAGGGTCGCGTGATCGACCTGTCGAAAGGCGCCGCGGGGCGGCTCGGCTTCATCAGCTCGGGCCATGCTGCTGTGTGCACCGACCGCGTGTGATGCCACGCGTCTGAGATATGTCTTCACGGCCGAATGGCCGCGCTGCCCCTGCTGTCAAGACCTGGGTTCCTCGCCCACCGCGAAGCGGGGGAGAGGTGGCCGCCCACGGGTCTTGCCTCTGGCAAACCCGAGGACAGGCTCCGCGGTCGGAGAGGGGGCTTTCGTAGAGCGCGGTTCCCCCCCGTCTCGGCTTTGCCGAGCCACCTCTCCCCCACTTTCGTGGGGGCGAGGAACCCAAGCTGGAATGAAGCCGCGATTTTTCCCCTCTGTCCTGCCGGACATCCCCCGGCAAGGGGGCGATGGACGTCGCTTCGGCTTTCGCGAATCATCAGCCCCGGAAGGCAGGCGGATGAAGGGCGGCGCAACCTGAAGTTTGCCCTCTCCGGCACCTTTCGCACTTGCACAATAAGCCGGCTGCCGCCGTTCAAAGTCGGTTTTCAACGCCTTAGACGAAAGTATCAGTATAAATCAATTCACTTGACGTATTGCATCGCAGCAGTTTGTTGTTAACCTTCGCGCGAGAGATTCAAGGCTCGGCGCTGCGTCGTCCCTTCGGTCGCAGCAGCGGGGTTTTCGATGTTCTACCAGTTCTACGAAATGAACCACGCCGCCGTGCAGCCGGCCCGCCTCTATGCCGATGCGGTGCGGATGTTCTACACCAATCCACTCAATCCGTTCACGCACACGTCCTGGGGCCGCTCGATCGCGGCAACGGCCGAATTGTTCGAGCGCACGACGCGCCGCTACAGCAAGCCGCAATTCGGCCTGACCAAGACCGTGCTCGACTGGAAAAGCGTCGATGTCACCGAAAAGACTGTGTGGTCGCGGCCGTTCTGCAATCTGCTCCGTTTCGAGCGGGCGGTTCCCGTCGGACGCCGGCCTGATCCGAAGCTGCTGATCGTGGCGCCGATGTCCGGCCACTATGCAACGCTGCTGCGCGGCACGGTCGAGGCGATGCTGCCCCATGCCGACGTCCACATCACCGATTGGGTCGACGCCCGCATGGTGCCGCTCAGCGAGGGCAGCTTCGACCTCGACGACTACATCGATTACATCGTCGACATGCTGCATGCGCTGGGCCCCGACACCCACGTGATGGCGGTGTGCCAGCCTTCGGTGCCGGTGCTGGCGGCGGTGGCGCTGATGGAAACGCGCGGCGACCCGTTCGTTCCTTCGACAATGACGCTGATGGGCGGGCCGATCGACACCCGCCGCAATCCGACCGCGGTCAACCTTCTGGCCGAGGAAAAGGGCGTCGACTGGTTCCGCGACAACGTCATCATGCAGGCGCCGTGGCCGGTACCGGGCTTCGGTCGCGAGGTCTATCCCGGCTTCCTGCAGCTTTCGGGCTTCATGAGCATGAATCTCGACCGCCACATCATCGCCCACAAGGACTTCTTCATGCATCTGGTGAAGAATGATGGCGACAATGCCGAGAAACACCGCGATTTCTACGACGAATATTTGGCGGTGATGGACCTGACGGCGGAGTTCTACCTGCAGACGGTCGACACCGTGTTTGTCCGCCATGCCTTGTCCAAGGGCGAAATGACGCATCGCGGCGTCGTCATCGATCCCTCTGATATCCGCAATGTCGCCCTGTTCACGGTCGAGGGCGAGAACGACGACATTTCCGGCCTCGGCCAGACCCAGGCCGCGCACGACCTCTGCATCAACATCCCCGCGGACAGGCACGCTCACTACATGCAGCCGGCGGTCGGCCATTACGGCGTCTTCAACGGCTCGCGCTTCCGCTCCGAAATCGTGCCGCGCATCGTCGACTTCATCACCAGCTATGGCCGCCAGACCCGCGTTGCGGTGAGGCCGAAGCTGGTTCGGACCGCCAAAAAGTAAAGATGTCCCGGATGGCAGCCGCCGTTCAAGTCGACCTGTTGCACAATAGCCGCGCTTTCGGCTGCGCGGGTAACCATATCGCAAATCTGGCCGTTGGTATAATTGACAGGGACTGTAGATCGCCCTTAACGTTTCATTAACAACAAGGGACGAGGGGGACAATGATTTCCTCACCAATGGCGAGAGGGCTGCGCGTGTGCGCCCTGTTAGGGCTGGCTCTTGCGACAGGCTGGTCGACCGCGGCTTCGGCGGCCGGACCAATGGCAACCGGCGGCCCGACATCGCAGCCGATCGGCCATTACGATTTCTGCAAGACCAGTCCGGCCGAATGCTCGATCCACCCGGGCAATCTCGCCCCCGCCACGATGACCGGCGCGCTCTGGCGCAAGATGCTCGGCGTCAACGCCAGGGTCAACGCCGCCGTCAAGCCGATAAGCGACATCGACATTTATGGCAAGGACGAGGTCTGGGCCTATCCCGTCAGGGGCGTCGGCGACTGTGAGGACTACGTCCTGGAAAAGCGCCGCGAATTGAATCGCTTGGGCGTGTCCTACGCCAATCTTCTGATGACCGTCGTGCGCAAGCCGGACGGCGAGGGCCATGCCGTGCTGACCGTGCGCACAAGCAAGGGCGACTACGTCCTCGACAATCTGGACGGAAAGGTCCGCTCATGGGACCGGACCGGCTACCGCTTCCTCAAGCGGCAGGCGATCGACAATACCGGTCGCTGGGTCTCGATCCGTGATGGCCAGCCGGTTCTGGTCGGCGCGGTCCAGTAGCCTCTTTCTCCCCGTTTACGGGGAGAAATTGCCCGGCAGGGCAATGAGGGGCGGCGCCAACATCGACAATCGATCGCCTCCACACGAGTCGGACAAGCCCTACGTCCGCCCCAGCGCGGCGCGGATCGATGCGGTGATGCGGCGGAGCTCCGCCTCGTCGAGTTTTTCGATGTTTTCGGCCAGGACATTGGCAAGCTCGGTGGCGGCGGGGCTGAGGCCCGACGTGTCGAGCTTCACTCGCGGGTGCGAGGTCTCGGCCAACCGCGCGAGTTCTTCGGCATCATCCCAGATGACATTGAAGTAGCCGATGATCTTCTGGATCAGCGTCCAGGTTGGCGCGCCGCGGCGGCCGTGCTCCAGCGCCGACAGATAGGCGGCGCTGACGCCGATCGCCCTGGCCATGGCCTTTTGGCTGACGCCGCGTTCGCTCCGCAGGGCGCGAAGCTTTTCGCCGAACGGGGTCACAAGTCCATCCTCGTGGGGTGCACTCTCATGCCCGCATCCGCATTAGCGCGCGCGCCGAAGGCGGACATAGAGCGCGCCTGAGCCGCCATGCTTGCGGGCGGCGTGGTCGTGGCTGGAGACGAGCGGCCTGAATGCGGGTGTCGACAGCCAGGCCGGCACGGCGCGCCGCAAGATGCCGTCGCCGCCCGACGAGGAGCCCTTGCCGGTGATCACCAGCACATAGCGGATGCCGCCGGCATGCGCCCGGTGCAGGAAGGAAAACAAAAGCGAATAGGCTTGGTCCTGGCTCAGGCCATGCAGATCGACGCGGCCTTCGATCGGCAGCCGGCCCTTCGACAGTTTTTCCAGCGTCGGCTCGTCGAGCGCATGCGAAACATGCTGCGTCTTGGCTTTCGTGGCCGCAGCAGGAGCCATCGCCTGGGCACGCGGCGGTGGCTTGGCGTCATCACCGATGTCCGCCGGGTTGTCGATGGCGGACTTGCCCTTCAGCGGCTTGGCCGTGCGCGCCACCAGGTTCCACAGAACCCGGTCGTCCTCGCTCAGCCTGTCGATGCGCCGGGTCATCGGCCGGCTCCCGGCACAAGCCGACGCGGGATCAGCGCGTAGAAATCGGCAGGGTTGCGGACAACGCCGGCGATCTCGCCGGCCGCATCTCCCGTACCAGTGAACAGATCGCCACGGGCCGGGCCGGTGATGGCCGAGCCGGTGTCCTGCGCGATCATCAGCCGCCGGAAGGGCTTGTTGTCGAAAGCGGTCAGCGACGGCCCGTCGATGTAGAACGGCGTGCCGAATGTATGCAGCAGACGGTCGACAGCAACGGAGCGGCCCGGCGTCAGCGGCACTTTTGCGGCAGCGATCGGCCCGAGTTCCGGGTCGTCGACCGCCGCCTCGCTGACGGAAATCTCGCGGAAGAAAATATAGGAGCGGTTGCGCCACAGGATCTCGTCGATGCGCTGCGGATGCGCCTTGAACCAGGCGCGGACCGACTGCATGGTCACCGCTTCCAGCGGGATTTCGCCCAGCTCGCTCAGGATCTTGCCCGGTCCGGTAAAGCGCTGGCCGGATTTGGCGGCATAGGTGACGCGGCAAAGCCGGCCATCGGTCATGGTGAGCCGCGCAGAACCCTGTACGTGGATAAAGAAGGCGTCGACCTTGTCGGCGAGCCAGGCGATTTCCAAACCCTTGCCCGCCAAACCCTTGGCGTCGAACCCCTTGCCGACGAGCGCGCCGCGCTCGATCTCGCCGCGGTCGAAATACTCGACCGGTCCATCCGACGTGGCGCGGCCGAAGGCGAGATAGGGGTCCATGCCGTCGGGCCGGTTGGCGTCGTCGATGTCGACGAGATCGGCCGGACGCGACAGCAGCGGCACTGTAAATCGTTCGGTTCGCACCGGCGAGGCGTCGACCACCGGTTCATAGAAGCCGGTGACGAGGCCGACGCCGCCACTTTCCGCCGCTATGTGCGCCGGGATGAAATGGAGCTCGAAGAAGGCGCGGGCTTGGCGCCGGCCGGTTGGCGAAACGGTGCGGGCTGCAGCATAGGCCTCGGTGAAGGCATTGAAGTCGACACCGAGCCCGCCGGAGCGATAGGGTTTCGCCAAGACCTGAAAAGCCGAACGCCGGAAAGCCGCGAACGCGGCCAGATGGTCGTCCTCCTCCCAGCCGGGCAGATCGTCAAAGGATTTTTCCCGGAACGCCTGAGAAAGCGGCACGACAGACCCCGCCGTAGTCCGGGCTCAGTCTTCTTCTTCGGTGGCGACGAGCTTCCAGTTCGGGTCGCGCGAGCGCGTATCGCGGGCGAAGGTCCAGACATCCTTGACCTCGGCGACGGTTTCAGGATCGCCGTCGATGACGGCGCCGGCCTTGTCGCGCGTTGCCGAAATCAGTTCGCTGACGATACGCAAAGTGATATGCGCCTCGCTGCCCTTCATCTCGGCGGAAACGATGTCGGCCTTGTCGATGCCGACGAAGGAGGACTGGATCTTTTCCGATTTCGCCTCGCGGTCGCCGATCGCCGCGACGAAGCCGTCATAGACCTCGCGCGACAACAGGTTCTTCAGCGTCTTGCGGTCGCCATCCGCATAGGCCATGACGATCATCTCATAGGCCATCTTGGCGCCGTCGACGAAGGTCTTGGGATCGAATCCCGGATCATTGTCCTTGATCGCGCGCAAGCCCTTGTTGAGATCGGTGTCAGGCTTGGCGAAGGCGTCGATCGCCGCGTAGGCGTCGATTGCCGGCTCTCCCGGCGCTCGCTTACGCGGCAGCGAGACCACGTTCTCGGGCTTCTGGGCATCGTCGCGGGTGCGGCCCGCCGTATAAGGATCGAAGGGCGGGCGCTCACTGCCGGTGCGGCGGCCGAGCACATTGCGCAGCTGGAAAAAGATCACAACCGCCGCAACCAGAAAGAAAATCGTGCCGAAGTCGAAGAATCCCATATCTTCCGCCAATCAATCCCTACTCCGGCCGGACCGCCCGGCCAGGCAATGGCTGCGGTCGCATAGCGTTCAACATCCAAAGCATATAGAACGCAAGCTGCAATCATTCAAATTAAAGGCAGCCATACCTATCTAAAAGGTTCAGGGCCAGCGGCGATTGCCCGCCGGCCAGCAAAACATCGAAACGATCGGTCAAGATTTGCGCATTTCGCTGCTTCCCCTGTTCATCCTGGCGCTTCCGCTGCTGGAGATCGCCGGTTTCGTCGTTGTCGGCCGCCAGGTCGGCGCCCTGGCGACGGTCGGCCTGGTGCTGGCTTCCAGCGTCGCCGGCGCGCTGTTGTTGCGATACCAGGGGTTCGGCGTGATGACCCGGGTCCGTGCCGAAATGGACGCCGGGCGTGATCCAAGCCGCCAGCTCGCGCATGGCGCCATGGTCGTGCTGGCAGCGATCCTGCTCATCATCCCCGGCTTCATCACCGACATTTTCGGCATTCTGCTGTTGCTGCCGCCGGTCCGTGACCTCGCCTGGCGCCGGCTGAAAGGCCGCATCGTGATGGCGACCAGTTTCGGCACCGGCGGATTCCGGGCGAGGCCGCGCGACAAGACCATCGACCTCGACGACAGCGACTATTCGCGCGGCGACGAGCACGGCCCCGATCACAATTCCCCCTGGCGCCGCCTCAAGGACGAGTAGGTCGGCCTGAGGACGAGTAGCGGCAGCTAGTTTATCTGGTTGAATTTGCACTGCTCAATAGCGGCATTCGACCCCTGGCGGACCTCACCGCGATCGAAATAAATTGATACAGGTCTTGATGAAACACCAATGATGGCTCTGCTCGGTTCCCCCGATGGAAGAATTGACTAGCATCGATGATCGGGATGACGGCTGGGAGATCTCTCCACCTGATGCCGGGGCCATGGATGCCGACATGCTCAGCGGGCTCGCTCCGCAGTTTGAAAACTGGGATGAGGCAAACCCTCATGCCGTACTGATGGTTCGCCGCGGCAAGCTGGTTTGCGAGCGCTACTTCACCGGGGAGGACAGGGCATGGGCAACGTCTCTCGGACGCGTCACATACCATGCCGGCCTCAGGCACGATCTGCGTTCGGTCACCAAGAGCATCACGTCACTGCTCTTCGGCATTGGCGTTGATCGAGGGTGGATCGACGACCTGGACGACCGGTCTTTTCATTCTTCCCTGAATACGCGGATCTGAACACGCCAGATAAGGCGCGGATCGATCTTCGGCACCTCCTCACGATGTCGGCAGGGTTCGCATGGAACGAGGAACTCCCCTACAGCAATCCGGCAAACAGCGAACGGCGGATGATCGATGCTCCAGACCCCTATCGCTATGTGCTTGAACAGCCAATCATCCGGCCGCCTGGTGCAGCCTATTGCTACAATGGCGGCCTGACCGCTCTCCTCGCCGCGATCTTGGAAAAAAGGTCAGGTTCCCCGCTCGATGCCCTCGCCAGGGAGGCGCTGTTTGAACCTCTCGGTATTCAGGATGTCGAATGGGGTACGCTACGCAGACGGCACGCCCAACGCTGTGTCGGGACTTCGCATGTGCCCTCGCGATCTTGCTAAAATTGGCCAGCTTGTCCTCGACCGGGGCATATGGAAGGGCGGGCCCGTCATCTCGGAGGCTTGGATAGAAGAGTCGACCGGCCCTCATGTGAACGGTGCAGGCCTGTTCTTTTACGGTTTCCAGTGGTGGCTTGGGTCGGTCACTTGTCGATCGTCAGGAGATCAGGTGGATCTCCGCCGTCGGATATGGCGGCCAGCGCATGTACATCGTGCCAAGCTTGGACCTGGTGGTGGTGGTCATGGCGGGGCTGTACGACAATCCCTTTCTCCAGTCGATCGCCGGCGAAGTCATCTTGCGTCGGTATGCACTGCCGGCCGCGCTTGCGGCTTGATTGCCCCGGCAAACCTTGTCTTGTCATGCCGACCATGGTAGCGAACGCCCGATTTCAATCCGGTCAGCAACGCTGCCGAGGCAAAAGGACAAAGGCTTATGGCCAGCAAAGACGACGCGCCGACCGGCGCGGCCAGTGGCAATGGCGACGCGACGCAGCCTTCGCTCAACGTGCTTGCCCAATATGTGAAGGACCTTTCCTTCGAAAGTCCCGGAGCGCCGAACTCGCTGCGCGGCCGCGACAAGGCCCCCGGCATCGCGATCAACGTCAATGTCAACGCCAACCCGCTTTCGGACAAACAGTTCGACGTCAATCTGACGCTGAACGCCAAGGCGTCCTTCGACAAGGAAGTGCTGTTCAACGTCGAGCTGGTCTATGGCGGCGTGTTCGCCATCAGCGGCTTCCCGCAGGAGCACATGCTGCCGCTGCTGTTCATCGAATGCCCGCGGCTGCTGTTCCCGTTCGCCAGGCAGATCATCGCCGAAGCGACCCGCAATGGCGGCTTCCCGCCGCTGATGCTCGATCCGATCGATTTCGCGCAGATGTTCCAGCAGAAGCTGGCCGAGGACCAGGCCGCCAGCAAGGTCAAGGTGAGCTGAGAAGGCTATCTCGGTAGGCTTGAAAAACCCGGCCTCACGCCGGGTTTTTTGTTTGGGACGAACTGCTCGATCCTGAGCGATTGGATGCCGATCGGCAGGAACCGTCCACAGTGGCAGCTGAAAATTATCGACGCCACTGCCGATCGGCATTCAACCCGTCAAAATCACTATGCCGCAGAACTCGCTTCCCGGGCGACGCGCAGCCAGAGCGCCTTTTCGCCCAAAGTGCCGACCATGCTCGCGTGCGCGCTGCGCTCCGCCTCGGTCAGGCGAGACGGCAGCGCTATCGGCCGCGCGCCGATGCTGATGTCGATGTCGTCGACGTTTCTCCTGCCGCCGGCCGGCGCCGTGGCACTGTCGAGGATGAGTGCCGCCTGCTTGCCGCCGATGAGCTCGATATAGACCTCGGCCAGCAATTCCGAATCGAGCAGCGCGCCGTGCTTGGTGCGGCGGGCATTGTCGATGCCGTAGCGCCGGCATAGTGCGTCCAGCGAATTGGGGCCCATCGGATGCTTGCGGCGCGCCAGCGCCAGCGTGTCGACGACAAGACCGGGATCAACGACCGGATGGCCAAGCCGGCCGAACTCGACATTGAGGAAAGCGATATCGAAAGTCGCATTGTGGGCGACCAGCTTGGCGCCGTCGATGAAGGCAAGAAACTCCTCGGCGATGTCGCTGAAGGTCGGCTTGCCCATCAGGTCGGCGGCGCTGATGCCATGAACGGCCTGCGCCTCCGCATGGATCGGTCGTCCCTGCGGATTGATGTAGTGGTGGAAGGTGCGGCCGGTCGGGAAGCGATTGACCAGCTCGATGCAGCCGAGCTCGATGACGCGATCATCGCGGAAATCGAGACCTGTGGTTTCCGTATCGAAGATGATCTCGCGCATCGAATCAGTCCGTTGTGTCCGGCGTCGTTCCAGCCGAATCAATTTGGGAACAAATTGGCAACATATTGCGCCGGACGCAAGCGCCGTTAAGCAGGCCTGCCGGCTTTATCCCCGACCAGTTTCGCGACGATCGCATTGACCGCCGCGCGTGCCGCATCAAAACCCTGTCCGGTGTCGATGACGAAATCGGCAGCCTTGCGTTTTTCGGCGTCGGGAACCTGCCTAGCCAGGATCGACGCCAGTTTCTCCTCGCTCATGCCCGGCCGCGCCAGCACGCGGGCGCGCTGGATGTCGGGCGACGCGGTGACGACCACGACCTTGTCGACGCGGTCGCGGCCGCCGGTTTCGAACAGCAGCGGGATATCGAGAACGACAAGCGACGCGCCGGCGGCCCGGTTCCTGGCCAGGAAAGCGTCGGCGTCGGCGCGGACCAGCGGGTGGATGATCGCTTCCAGCCGTTTCAGTGCGGCTGCATCGCCGAGCACCCGCTCGGCCAGCGTGGTGCGATCGACCAAGCCGGATTGTGTCGTTCCGGGAAACGCCGCCTCCACCAGCGGAGCCGCCTTGCCGGCGTAGAGGCGATGCACTGCCTCGTCCGAATCGTGGACAGGCACGCCGGCTTCGGCAAACATCCTGGCCGTCGTCGACTTGCCCATGCCGATCGATCCGGTGAGGCCGAGCACGATCATGCTTTTTTACTCCCTGGTCATCCCTTGGGCACCGAGACCTTGGGCACCGAGATTGGCGACGATCATCTGCCGCAATTCGGCAGTGACCTCAGGCCTGATGCCGAACCAGCGCTCGAAGCCGGGCACCGCCTGGTGCAGCAGCATGCCGAGCCCGTCGACGGTTTTCAGGCCGCGCGCCTTGGCGGCGGCCAGCAACGGCGTTTCCAGCGGCACATAGACAATGTCGGTGACGATGGCATGGTCCGGCAGCCTGGCCGGATCGGCGGACAGCCCTTCATTGCCATGCATGCCAAGCGCTGACGTGTTGACCAGCAGGCCGGCATCGGCAAGCAACTCGCCGGTCGCCGCCGTGCCGTGGGCCGAGACCCCGGCGCCGAAGCGGTGGCGCAGTTCCTCGGCTCGGGCGAGCGTCCGGTTGACGACGCGGATATCGTCAATCCCGCGCTGCTTGAGCGCCTGAATGACAGCGCGGGCGGCGCCGCCGGCGCCGAGCACCACGGCCGGGCCGTTTGTGGCCCAGCCCGGCGAATGCTCGTTGAGATTAGCGGCAAAGCCATAGGCGTCGGTGTTGCCGCCCCACAGAGTTCCGTCCTCAAACCACAGCGTGTTGGCGGCGCCGATCTGTTCGGCCGCAGCGTCCAGGCGCGTCGCCAGCGCGAAGGCAGACTCCTTGTGCGGGATGGTGACGTTGCCGCCACGATAGCCATTCGCCTCGAGTGTTTCGACGAATTCGGCAAAAGCCTCCGGCGCAATGTCGATCGCCCGGTAGCTGCCGTCGATACCGTATTTCGCCAGCCAATAGGCGTGGATCTTCGGCGACCGCGAATGCGCGACCGGGTGACCGGTGACGAAGGCCTTTTTCGCGGCCTCAGCCATCGATGGCTCCGAACTCGCGCAGCTTGGCCAGGACGGGCAGAAGCGGCAGACCGACAATGGTGAAATGGTCGCCTTCTACTTTTTCGAACAGCTGGATGCCCTCGCCTTCGATCTGGTAGGCGCCGACGCTGGACAGCGCCTTGGCGCCGACGCGCGCCAGATGGCGGCCGATAAAGGCCGGAGCGAGCTTTCGCATGGTCAGGCTGGCAACGCCGACATGCCGCCACAGAACTGCGCCGTCGCGGGCCAGCACCACGGCGCTGTTGAGCTGATGGGTCTTGCCCGACAGCGCCAGGAGATGGCGGCGCGCGGCTTCCATGTCGGCCGGCTTATGGAATACTTCGTCGCCGAGCGACAGCGTCTGGTCGCAGCCGAGCACCAGGGCGCCGGGCTTTCGCTCGCTGACCTCGGTGGCCTTGGCCTCGGCCAGCACCAGTGCGACGTCTTCGGGCGAGATACCGCTGTCCTGCAAGGGTGCTTCGAGCGCGCGCTCGTCGACTTCCGCCGGAACCGCCTCGACCGCCACGCCGGCATTGACAAGCAGCGCCTTGCGAAACGGGCTGCCCGAGGCAAGGATGATTTTTTCGGTCATTTTTATCGCCCGATTTCTGACGCTCACTAGGGTGTGTCGAGATTCAGGTCAGGCCGAGCCGAAAATGGTGGCTTCCGAGAACCGGAGCGGAGCGTACTTTTCGTACGTGAGCACCGGAAGCGCAGGAAGCCGCCGTTTGCAGGCCGGCATCACCTGAATATCACACGCCCTAGCGCGTCTTGCCGCGCAGGGCAACGATCGCCGCCGCCGTCTCCTCGATCGAGCGGCGGCTGACGTCGATCATCGGCCAACCATGCCGGGTGCAGATCTGGCGGGCGTAGGCGAGTTCCTCGTTGATCGCGGCGCGGTCGACATAGTCGGTCGGCTCGTAGGCGCTGGTGTTGCCGAGGATGCGGTTCTGGCGGACCTGCGAGATGCGCTCGGCGGTGGCGATCAGCCCGACGATCAGCGGCTTCGTGGCGTTGACCAGGCTTTCCGGCACCGGCACGCCGATCACGATCGGGATGTTGGCGGTCTTGATGCCGCGATTGGCGAGATAGATGCTGGTCGGCGTCTTCGAGGTGCGCGAAATGCCGACGAGCACAATGTCGGCATCATCCATATTGGCGGGCAGCTGGCCGTCATCATGCTCCATGGTGAAGTTGAGCGCGTCGATGCGGCGGAAATATTCGGCGTCCAGCACATGCTGGGCGCCGACGCGGCGACCGGCCGGCGTGCCGAGATAGGACTGGAACACGGTCAGCACCGGTTCCAGCACGGAGACGCAAGGCAGGCCCATGGCGGCGCAGCGCTCGTCGATGCCGCGGGCGAGCTTCTGGTCGACGACCGTATAAAGGATGATGCCCGGCTCCTCCTCGATGTCCTCGAACACTTTCGTCACCTGCTTTTCGGTGCGGATGAGCGGGTAGATATGCTCGATGGCGCGCGCATCCTTGTATTGCGCCGAAGCCGCGCGCCCGGCCGCCAGCAGCGTCTCACCAGTGGCATCGGAAATCAGGTGAAGGTGAAAGAAGCTCTGGGGTTTGTTCACAGGGGTTCGTTCCAAGCTGTGGGCCGATGTGGATAAGGTCGGTCGGAAAGATCGGCCGGTTCGGGGCGACTGTATCAGATGCCAGTTTGTCCACAATTCGATGCGCGGTCGGCTGCGTCGGGCGGCTGGGGACAAATCCGGGGACGGGCTTTTTCGACTCGGCCCCATCCACAAGGCCATTTTCTCTAGGCGGGCGGTAACACATTGTTCCCAGTCGGAAATTTCCAACTGTCCCCAAACTCCTCCTATCCGGCAGAAGAAGCACGCGACAATATGCTGGCTGGCCTTTTCCGGGGCAAGGCGGGACAGGAGACAACCACCGATACCAACAGACTCTTAGAATCATAAGATTCCTAGAAATGGAATATTTAATTATAGAGAAGGCTGGAGAGGCGAGCGCTGAATGCCTGAAAACCGCATCATGCTGGACGTGTTGAAGGGCAAGCCTCTGTCTCCGCCGCCGCTCTGGATGATGCGGCAGGCCGGCCGCTATCTGCCGGAGTATCGCGAGACACGCCGGCGGGCCGGATCGTTCCTCGATCTTTGCTATAATCCCGATCTTGCCGTGGAAGTGACGCTGCAGCCGATCGAACGCTTCGGCTTCGATGCATCGATCCTGTTTTCCGATATCCTTGTCGTGCCGCATGCGCTGGGCCGCGACGTGCGCTTCGAGGAGGGCCGCGGACCGCTGTTGACACCGATCTCGGCCACGGAGATTGCCGCTCTCGACGGCGAAACGTTTCACGTGAATCTCGACCCAGTCTACGAGACGGTCAGGCGATTGCGGACAAAACTGCCTGATGAAACGACGCTGATCGGCTTCTGCGGCGCGCCCTGGACGGTGGCGACCTATATGATCGCCGGCCACGGCACCTCAGACCAGGCCCCGGCCAGGCTTTTTGCCTATCGTGAGCCGGCGGCTTTTTTACAATTGCTGAACGTGCTTGCCGATCACTCTGCTGCCTATCTGATCCGACAGATCGAAGCCGGCGCCGATGTGGTGCAGATCTTTGACTCGTGGTCCGGCGTGCTCGACGAAGTCTCTTTCGAGGCGTTTTGCGTCAGGCCGGTGGCGGAGATCGTCAGGCAGGTCCGGGCCGTCCATCCCGACATTCCGATCATCGGCTTTCCCAAGGGCGCCGGCGCCCACTACCGCAGCTATCGCCAGAAAACCGGCGTGACCGGGTTGGGACTCGACTGGACCGTGCCGTTGACGACGGCGAAGGAACTGCAGCGCGACGGCGCCGTGCAGGGCAATCTCGATCCGTTGCGGCTGGTGGCCGGCGGCAAGGCGCTTTCGGACGGTGTCGACACGATCCTCAAGGCACTGGGCGATCGACCGCTGGTCTTCAATCTCGGGCACGGCATCACGCCGGAAACGCCGATCGCGCATGTCGAGGCAATGGTGAAACTGGTGCGGGCACATCGATGACCGACAGGAACACGACCAGCAGGAAGGCGGACAGCAGCGGGGCGGGCGCGATGCGTCGAGCAGCGATCGCCATCGTCATCTTCCTCGTCCTGGCGGCGCTTCTGTTCCTGTTCGGGCCGGATGATTTCTATCCCTGGGCAAAGGCGATCCATGTCATCGCCGTCACCTCGTGGATGGCGGGCATGCTCTATCTGCCGCGGCTGCTGGTCTATCATGCCGACGCCGAGAAAGGCTCGGTCCAGTCGGAAACCTTCAAGTTGATGGAGCGCCGGCTGCTGCGCGGCATCATCAATCCGGCCATGATCATCACCTGGGTGTTCGGCCTCTGGCTGGCCTGGAAAGGTTTTGGCTTTCAGGGTGGCTGGCTGCATGCCAAGATCGCCGCGGTGCTTGGCCTCTCGGCGGTTCATGGCTATCTGGCCGGCGCGGTGCGCAAATTCGCCGAGGACCGCAACGAAAAGCCCGCAAAGCACTGGCGGATCGTCAATGAGATCCCCACATTGCTGATGATCGTCATCGTCGTGCTGGTAATCGTGAAGCCGTTTTAAGCTTCGTGCTTAGCGAATATTTTGTAACGCCGACGGTTGGCGAAACCATCAATGAGAGCGCCCCCTCTCCCCGTCACTATACGGGGAAAGGATGCCGGCAGCCAGGTGAGGGGCAGCGCAAACCTGATGCGATTGGCGGCCACAAAAGGCGGCTTGCTCTTTCAGTCGACCGGCGATAAAAGACGGGTCTTCCTTCCCGTCATGCGCCGCCCCATTCATCGCTTCGGCCGCGCCCGGCATTTGTCGCATCCCGCCGATATTTCCCCATACTTACTCACTCAGAGTCCGTCTAATGATGCAAGAAATGAAACTCACCGAGTTCAAGAACAAGAAACCGCCAGAGCTGATCGCTTATGCCGAATCGCTCGAGGTCGAGAACGCCAGTGTCATGCGCAAGCAGGAGCTGATGTTCGCGATCCTGAAGCGGCTGGCGACCCAGGATATCGAGATCATCGGTGACGGCGTCGTCGAGGTGCTGCAGGACGGTTTTGGCTTCCTGCGCTCGGCCAATGCTAATTACCTGCCGGGTCCGGACGATATCTACATTTCGCCGTCGCAGATCCGGCGGTTCTCGCTGAAGACCGGCGACACCGTCGAAGGCCCGATCCGCAGCCCGAAGGAGGGCGAGCGCTATTTCGCGCTGCTCAAGGTCAACACGATCAATTTCGACGACCCGGAAAAGATCCGCCACAAGATCCATTTCGACAATCTGACGCCGCTTTACCCGACCTCGCGGCTGAAGATGGAAATGGACGTTCCGACCTCGAAGGATATCTCGGCCCGCGTCATCGACCTGGTGGCGCCGCTCGGTAAAGGCCAGCGCGCTCTGATCGTGGCGCAGCCGCGCACCGGCAAGACGGTGCTGTTGCAGAACATCGCCCACTCGATCACCACCAATCATCCCGAATGCTACCTGATCGTGCTCTTGATCGACGAGCGGCCGGAAGAAGTCACCGACATGCAGCGCTCGGTGAAGGGCGAGGTCGTCTCGTCGACCTTCGACGAGCCGGCGGTGCGCCACGTCCAGGTCGCCGAAATGGTGATCGAGAAGGCCAAGCGCCTAGTCGAGCACGGGCGTGACGTCGTCATCCTGCTGGATTCGATCACCCGCCTCGGCCGCGCCTACAACACCGTGGTGCCGTCATCCGGCAAGGTGCTGACCGGCGGTGTCGACGCCAATGCGTTGCAGCGGCCGAAGCGCTTCTTCGGTGCCGCCCGCAACATCGAGGAAGGCGGCTCGCTGACCATCATCGCCACCGCGCTGATCGACACCGGAAGCCGCATGGACGAGGTCATCTTCGAAGAGTTCAAGGGCACCGGCAATTCGGAAATCGTGCTCGACCGCAAGGTGGCGGACAAGCGCATCTACCCGGCCATGGACATCCTCAAGTCCGGCACCCGCAAGGAAGACCTGCTGGTCGCCCGGCAGGACCTGCAAAAAATCTTCGTGCTTCGCCGCATCCTGGCGCCGATGGGCACCACCGACGCCATCGAGTTCCTCATCGACAAGCTCAAGCAGACCAAGACCAACGCGGATTTCTTCGATTCGATGAATACGTAAGGGGCTAGTCTGGCGCCTCTTGCCTTCTCCCCCTGTGAGGGCTTTG
>NZ_CAKXZT010000112.1 GCF_935825525.1 Mesorhizobium escarrei | reverse complement strand
CGTCTGCCATCGGCTCGCAATGCTGGTCGTGGCAGCACTGTTTTTCGTACCAGTCATCATGTGCCGACGCCAACGGCATTCCGAAAGCGCAGGCTGCGGCGATGCTAGCGCCCAACCCGAATGCGCCGCCGCGCCCCCTCAATGGCCAGATCATGATTTTCATTAGGCTTGTCTGATATGATGGCGCAAGCGCAGGATCAACCGTTGAAGGTTCATGAGGGGAAAGCGCTGGCCAAAGCCCGGTCCGTTGCCTACTCCGCAGCGGCTGTCGGGCCGTCCCTATCACACGCGCGGTATGGCACGGGGGACAGGCCGGTGAACTAGGCTCAAGCCACCGTTTCCATCAGCGAATACGCACGGAATCGAGTCTAGGCCGTCCCATCTGGTGGCTAGGGGAACGGATCAAGATCATTTACTAAATTAGCAATGATGCATGAAATCGCCTATAATTCGCTCCAGCCGGCGAGTGCGAGAGCTCACGACCCGGTTATGCCTGGCGGCCGAAGGCTGTCGGGCCATTCACAGACCACTGTAAATTGGTAGCGAAAAGATAAATAACTCCGTGTTGGTCAAATATTGATACGACACGAGTATAAGCTTTGGAGGAACACCCATGAAAGTCACTATATTGGCAAACTATGCACCCAATGCCTATAAAGGATTGATACAGGGCTCAGACCGAGAAGCTGCAATCAAGGCGCTTTTTAAAGTGTTGGCGGCAAGGTTTTCGGTGTGATGTTTACTCGCGGCGCCTATGATATCGTGGTAAATGCTGAGGTGCCGGACCAGGCCGCTGGGATGGGGCTAGCCCTGGCGGTGCGGGCAAGCGGCTCGGTAACCGACCTCGTTGTCCTCGAAGAGCTCGACATGAAGGCGGTGCTCGCAGCGGCCAACAAAGCTGCAAGGGTTTACAAGCCCGCCGGCTGATTGGACTGACTGTGCATTGATGGCAGCACGGTTTCGATTGAGACTAACATACCTCCTTGGTCGGGAGGGACCAACGTGGGGAACTTCCTGGCAGGCCTGTTTGCCGCGATGCTGGTGGCGTCGGCAGGACAATGCTGGTCCAATGACAGGCTTCCTTACAAGCCGATCGCCGAAGAAGCAGTGAGAACGGCCAGTGCCCGGCTGTATTCCGACATTCTGAAGCAACAATGCATGCACGGGCGGCGGTATCCACGGAGCCAAATTAAGAGCGGCTTCAAAAGGCACTTCGAGGAATTGAAACTGACGATTGTCGAGGAAGGGTACACCATCGTTCCTAATGTGAGGGAGAACAACTCACTCTGGACTGTTTCTGAGATGGCATTTGACGCCAAACGGCGACTGGATCTCCCGCCCCAATTCGGCTGTTTTGGAGCATATTGGCTCGATGACAATCCGGATTGGTAACCCGCGATAAGGCAGCCGTGCAAGCCGAGAGGTGGTGTTTTCCTTTCCGACTATGACTGCCTCCGAAAATTCCGCGCGTATTGCGCAGAAAAGCGGCGGCTTGGTCTTTTAGGGCCCGACAAAAATCATCTGTTTCCCCCTACTTTAGGCGCGGCGCCCCGTGCCTGGCCGGCAACCGATTGAGAATGCAGCGCTTTCGAATTTTACTCCCCCGTCTAATTCGCTCTATTTTAGACCCCCCGAGACTGACGCTAAAAAAGCGGTAGCGTCGAAGCACGCCAAGCCTTAAGCAGTTGATTTCATGAAGGAATGCCCGGTTAACTGGTGGATGCCTGCGCGCGGGGAAGTCAGCAGGCTCGGGGCATTCCTGTTATTTTCCTTTACTGGCAGGCCCGACAACTCGCACGGTTCCTGAAAAATTTTCCCGTATCCGGCTAGTCTGAGGCTGAAAACCCCGGCAACCACCGGGGTTTTCAGCACCCTAACTGCTAGTAATACCAGGCCCAAACCCAAACAGGCCTGCGAAAGCACCGTCTGCGCAGACGGCCATACCGCCAGGCACGACGACAGACCCTTCTCCAAGTCCGCCGCCGGCGCCGCCGCCTGCGGTGCCAGCGTCTATGGCGGACCGGCTCCGCTTGAGTATTTTCATCCTCGAAGGCTTCCGTATCCGGCGCGTCGAGTTCATCGAGGATGCCACTTCTGGCGCTCGGTACGCCGGCTACCGCGTTGATTGGCCGGACTGCGCTCACAAGGGCTGCTGCCCCAGCAATGCCAAACATTCCTGTCAAAAATGATCGCCGATCCATGGAAACCTCCAATCGTCTAGTCAGCGAGACAAGGTCGCAAAACTGAAAAATAGCGCGGTCGATACAAAAGCAAAGCAGACGCTATGAATGGCGTTTAAGAAGCTTAACGCGTCACCTCCGCCAACTTAGGGCAGTTCCCGAAGCGGTAACTGGGTCAATTCTTACCATGCCGCATTGCACAATCGCGCGCCGTGCGCAAAATGCGGCATGATCCGGAAATCCCTCACCGTCCTGGTGATCGACGAAAACCACATCCGCGCCTCCATCATCGAGGCGGGATTGCGGGAGGCCGGGCATGAGCAGGTCACGGTCCTTCACGATGTTGCGGGAATAGCGCGGCGCATTGCCGAGATCGAACCGGACGTGATCGTCATCGATCTCGAAAATCCCAACCGCGATATGCTTGAAAACATGTTCCAACTTTCGCGCGTGGTGAAGCGGCCGATCGCCATGTTCGTGGACCGGTCGGATCAGGCTTCGATCGAAGCTGCGGTGGAAGCGGGGGTCTCCGCCTATGTCGTCGACGGGCTGCGCCAGGAGCGCGTCAAGCCGATCCTCGACATGGCGATCAGCCGCTTCAACGCGTTCTCGCGGATGGCGCGCGAACTGGAGGAAGCCCGCAGTGAATTAGAGGACCGCAAGGTCATCGACCGCGCCAAGGGCATCCTGATGCGGTCGCGCTGCCTGTCGGAGGACGCGGCCTATGCGCTTTTGCGCAAGACCGCCATGAACCAGAACCGCAAGATAAGCGAAATCGCACAGAGCCTGGTGACGGCGGCAGGCCTTCTGGATTCCGGAGAGAGTTGAGCATGGCGGCCGAACACCAGATCAATGCCGGTTTCATGCCGCTCTTCGACAGCGCCGTTCTTGTCGCAGCGAAGGAGATCGGCTTTGCCGCGCGCGAAGGCGTCGACCTGACGCTTAGTCGCGAAACGTCCTGGGCCAATATCCGCGACCGCATCGCGATCGGGCATTTCGATCTGGCGCATATGCTGGGGCCGATGCCGATCGCCTGCAATCTCGGACTCACCCCACTCGCCTCCGATACGATCGTGCCGTTCTCGCTGGGACTGGGCGGCAACTGCGTTACGGTTTCGAACACGCTCTGGGCGGGCATGGCCGAGCACGGCGCTTTGCCCGACCTCGATCCGGCGCGCGCCGGCAAGGCCTTGGGAGCGCTGATCCGTGAACGGGCAAATGCCGGTCGCGACCCGCTGCGCTTTGCGGTCGTGCATCCGCACTCCGGACACAATTACGAACTGCGCTACTGGCTCGCCGCCTGCGGCATCGATCCGTCGCGCGAAATAGAAATCGTCATCGTGCCGCCGCCCTTCATGGCCGACGCACTCGCCGCCGGCAGGATCGACGGCTACTGCGCCGGCGAACCGTGGAACAGCGCCTCGGTCGTCGCCGGAACCGGCCATATCGCCACGGTCAAGGCCACCATCTGGAAGACCAGCCCCGAGAAAGTCGTCGGCGTGCGCAAGGCTTGGGCCGAAAAACACCCGGAAGCCCTTTCGGCGCTGCTGCGCGCGCTCCATCACGCCGCGCGCTGGTGCCAGGATCCGGCAAACCGCGGCGAACTGGCCGCCCTGATGGCGCAGCCTTCCTTCCTCGGCCTTTCGCCGGCGCTGCAGATGCCGATCCTGACCGGACATCTGGCGCTGGGCGGCGGCGCCGAACTGACCGTCGAGGACTTCTTTCTGGCTTTCGGCAAGGCGGCAAATTTTCCGTGGAAAAGCCACGCGCTGTGGTTCTACACGCAGATGGTCCGTTGGGGGCAGGTCAAGCACAGCGCTGCCCACATGGCGCTCGCGCGCGACACCTACCGGCCCGACCTCTATCGCGCAGCGCTGAAGCCGCTCGGTGTCGCCCTGCCGGGAGCCAACGCCAAGGTCGAGGGGGCGCTGACCGCTGCCACCCCGGTAGGCTCGGCCGGCGCCAGCCTCGTCCTTGGTCCGGATGGGTTCTTCGACGGCCGCATCTTCGATCCGGACAGGATCGACGAATATCTCGCTGTCCGCGACTGGGCCATGCTCTGAGCATTCCTTGCGCACTATCGTGCACTGCACAATTTTTGTGCCACTGCACAATGAATGTGACTGCCGCATGAGCATCGACAATCCGGCGCTCCAGCCTTCACGCCCGCGCGCTCGATTGTTTTTATTGCTTAATCGGTCGTTTTTTCCAAGTGGCACGGTTCCTGCATAGTGTTCCATAGGCCTTCAGGCCACGGAATACGGCGTCCAATGGCGGGCGCCACAGGCAAAGCTGCCGCTCAGGTCAACACGCGATCCGGATCAACGGACGTAATGGCCTGGCCGGCGGCTTTTTTGTTTTTGGTCGAACACGCAATCGACGGCGCAGATCCCAAGCCGCGCCCAACGGAGATGACGATGACGAAACGCATCAAAACCCAATCCGCCCTCAAGGGCGTCACCCGCCGCGATTTCCTGATGATGAGCGCGGCCACTGCGGCAACGCTGGCGGCGGCGCGCGCGCTGCTGCCGTCCGGCGCCTATGCCGCGACCGCCTCGCCGGAAGTGACGGGCGCCAAGCTCGGCTTCATCGCGCTGACCGATGCCGCACCGCTGATGATCGCCAAGCAGAAGGGCCTGTTCGAAAAATTCGGCATGCCCGATGTCGAGGTGCTCAAGCAGGCCTCCTGGGGCGCGACCCGCGACAACCTGATGCTCGGCGGCGAAGCCAACGGCATCGACGGCGCCCATATCCTGACGCCGATGCCTTACCTGATGCACACCGGCAAGGTGACGCAGAACAACCAGCCGATGCCGATGGCGATCGTGGCGCGACTCAACTACGACTGCCAGGCGATTTCCGTCGCGCAGGAATATGCCGGCACCGGCGTCGGCCTCGATGCCTCCAAGCTGAAGGAAGCCTTCGCGGCCAAGAAGGCCGAAGGCAAGGAGGTGAAAGCCGCCATGACCTTCCCAGGCGGCACCCATGATCTCTGGTTGCGCTACTGGCTGGCTGCCGGCGGCATCGATCCCGACAAGGATGTCTCGACCATCGTCGTGCCGCCGCCGCAGATGGTCGCCAACATGAAGGTCGGCAACATGGACGTGTTCTGCGTCGGCGAGCCGTGGAACGAGCAGCTCGTCCATCAGGGCGTCGGCTTCACCGCGACCACAACCGGCGAACTCTGGAAGGGCCATCCGGAAAAGGCGCTCGGCCTGCGCGCCGCCTTCATCGACAAGAACCCGAACGCCACCAAGGCGATCCTGATGGCCGTCATGGAAGCCCAGCAATGGTGCGAAGCCATGGAAAACAAGGACGAGATGGCGGCCATCATCGGCAAGCGGCAATGGATGAACGTGCCGACCGCCGACATCATCGGCCGCCTCAAGGGCGACATCAACTATGGCAATGACCGCGTCGCCACCGGCACCGACCTCTACATGAAGTTCTGGAAGGGCGGTGTGTCCTATCCGTTCAAGAGCCACGACAGCTGGTTCCTCGCCGAGAACATCCGCTGGGGCAAATTCGCGGCGACCACCGACATCAAGGCGCTGGTCGATCAGGTCAACCGCGAAGATCTGTGGCGCGAGGCGGCGAAGGCTCTCGGCGTCGCTGCGGCAGACATCCCGGCGTCTTCATCGCGCGGTGTCGAAACCTTCTTCGACGGCAAGATCTTCGATCCGGCCAATCCGTCCGCCTATCTCGACAGCCTGAAGATCAAGGCATCGGCCTGACGTCGCCGGCAGCGCCGCCACTTGGCGCCGCCTGTCGGTCCAATGCTCAAGGAGCTTTTTGCGAAATGTCTATCCAAGCCATCGAGAACCCCAAGGTGAAGGCGTTCCCCACGCCTGCCAAACCCGCAGAGGTCATAGCTTTCACCGCCAAGGTGAGGCGCCGCTTCGAACCCGGCGCGATCGCCGGCAAGCTGGCGAGCACGCTGGTGCCGCCGGCAGTCGTCATCGTGGTCATGCTCGTCATCTGGCAGATCGCCTGCTCGTCGCCCAACGCCAGCTTGCCGCCGCCTAGCCAGGTATGGACCGAGGCCTACGATCTGATCGCCCATCCGTTCTTCGATTATGGTCCGCAGGATATCGGACTGGCCTGGCGGGTGCTGATCTCGCTGCAGCGCGTCGCCATCGGCTTCGGCCTGGCTGCAATTGTCGGCGTTGCGCTCGGCGCGCTGGTCGGCCAGTCGATCTGGGCGATGCGCGGTCTCGACCCGGTGTTCCAGATTCTGCGCACCGTGCCGCCGCTCGCCTGGCTGCCGCTGTCGCTGGCCGCTTTCCGCGACTCCAGCCCGTCGGCGATCTTCGTCATCTTCATCACCTCGATCTGGCCAGTGATCATCAACACCGCCGTCGGCGTTCGCAACATTCCAGAGGACTATCGCAACGTCTCGCGCATCCTCAGGCTCAACCAGCTCGAATTCTTCGTGAAGATCATGGTGCCGGCCGCGGCACCTTACATCTTCACCGGCCTGCGCATCGGCATCGGTCTGTCCTGGCTTGCCATCGTCGCCGCCGAAATGCTGACCGGCGGCGTCGGCATCGGCTTCTTCATCTGGGACGCCTGGAACTCGTCGCGGCTGCCCGACATCATCGTTGCGCTCGCCTATATCGGCGTCACCGGCTTTTGCCTCGACCGCCTGGTCGCGGCGGTCGGCGCCTTCGTCACCCGCGGCACAACGGCAAAGTGAGGAGAGGGCAATGACGGCCTATCTGAAACTCGACCATATCGACAAGTCCTTCGCCCGCGGCGGCCAGGTCAGCGAGGTGCTGAAAGACATCCGGCTGACCATCGACAAGGGCGAATTCGTCTCGATCATCGGCCATTCCGGCTGCGGCAAGTCGACCTTGCTCAACCTGATCGCCGGGCTGACGAAAGTGACCGCCGGAGCCGTCCTGCTCGAAAACAAGGAGGTCGACAGCCCCGGTCCTGAACGCGCCGTGGTGTTCCAGAACCACAGCCTGCTGCCATGGCTCACCGTCTACGAAAACATCAACCTGGCGGTGTCGAAGGTGTTCGGCCGCACCAGGAGCCGAGCCGAACGGCACGACTGGATCATGCGCAATCTCGACCTCGTGCAGATGGCGCATGCCAGGGACAAGCGGCCGGCCGAGATTTCGGGCGGCATGAAGCAGCGCGTCGGCATCGCCCGCGCGCTGGCCATGGAGCCTAAGATCCTGCTGCTCGACGAGCCCTTCGGTGCGCTCGACGCGCTGACGCGCGCGCATCTGCAGGACGCGGTGATGGATATCCATTCGAGGCTTGGCTCGACGACGATCATGATCACCCACGACGTCGACGAAGCGGTGCTGTTGTCCGACCGCATCGTGATGATGACCAACGGCCCGGCGGCGACCATCGGCGAGGTGCTTGCCGTGCCGCTGGCCCGGCCGCGCCGCCGCGTCGAGCTTTCCTCCGACCGGACCTTCCTGCGCTGCCGCGAGGCGGTGCTGAAGTTCCTCTACGAACGCCACCGCTTCGTCGAAGCCGCGGAGTAGCTCAAATGACCGAAAAACTCGTCATCATCGGCAACGGCATGGCGCCCGGGCGGATGCTGGAGCACCTTTTCGAACAGGTGCCCGGTCGCTACCAGGTCACCATCTTCAACGCCGAGCCGCGGGTCAATTACGACCGCATCATGCTGTCGCCGGTGCTGTCGGGTGAGAAGGCCTTCGAAGAGATCATCATCCATGGCGACGGCTGGTACATCGCCAACGGCATCACCCTCTACAAGGGCCACAAGATCGTCGCCATCGACCGGACGGCGAAGACGGTCACTTCCGACCACGGCGTCACCGAGTCTTATGACAAGCTCGTCATCGCCACCGGCTCGGTGCCGTTCATCATTCCGGTGCCCGGCCACGATCTGCCGGGCGTGCTCACCTATCGCGATCTCGACGACGTCCAGGCCATGCTGCTTGCCGCCCAGTCGCGAGCCAAGGCCGTGGTCATCGGCGGGGGTTTACTCGGGCTGGAGGCGGCAGCGGGCTTGAACTCGCAAGGCATGGACGTCACCGTGCTGCACGTCATGCCGACGCTGATGGAGCGTCAGCTTGATCCGGCCGCCGGCTATCTGCTGCAGCGAGCTGTCGAGCAACGCGGCATCAAGGTCATCACCAAGGCCAACACCCAGGCGATCACAGGCAAGGGCAAGGTCGAGCAGGTGGAACTCGCCGACGGAACCATCATCCCGGCGACGCTGGTCGTCATGGCGGTGGGCATCAGGCCGAATGCGGCGTTGGCGAAGGACGCCGGCATTGCCGTCAATCGCGGCATCGTCGTCGACTCTGGCATGCGCAGCAACGATCCCGATATCTACGCGCTCGGCGAATGCGCCGAGGTCAACGGACAGGTCTACGGGCTTGTCGCGCCGCTCTACGAGATGGCGCGCGTCGCAGCCAGCCAGCTTGCCGGCAACGAGGCGGCGGCTTTCGTCCATATGGATACGCCGACCAAGCTCAAGGTCACCGGCATCGAGCTGTTCTCGCTCGGCGACTTTGCCGAGGGCGAGGACCGCCAGGAGATCGTGCTGCGCGATGCCGCCGCCGGCGTCTACAAACGGCTGGTGCTCAGGGATGACCGCATCATCGGCACCGTGCTTTACGGCGAGACGGCGGACGGCGCCTGGTTCAACGACCTTAAGAAGAAGCAGACCGACATATCGGAAATGCGCGACACGCTTATCTTCGGCCAGTCATACCAGGGAGGCGCCTCCTTGGACCCTATGGCGGCCGTTGCAGCCTTGCCGAATGATGCGGAAATCTGCGGCTGCAACGGCGTTTGCAAGGGAAAGATCACTGGCGCGATCACGGCTAAAGGCCTGACCTCGCTCGACGACGTGCGCGCTCACACCAAGGCGTCCGCCTCCTGCGGCTCCTGCACCGGGCTGGTCGAAAAGCTGATGGTGCTTACCATCGGCGACAAATATAATCCGGCGGCGGTGCAACCGATGTGCGGCTGCACCACGCTCGGCCATGATGAGGTCCGCCGGCTGATCAAGGCCAAGGGCCTGAAGACCATTCCCGCCGTTATGCAGGAACTGGAATGGACCACCTCCTGCGGCTGCGCCAAATGCCGGCCGGCGCTCAATTATTATCTCGTCTGCGACTGGCCGGACGAGTATGCCGACGACTACCAGTCGCGCTTCATCAACGAGCGCGTCCACGCCAACATCCAGAAGGACGGCACCTATTCGGTGGTGCCGCGCATGTGGGGCGGCGTCACCAATGCGGCCGAACTGCGCGCCATTGCCGATGTCGTCGACAAATTCGAAATCCCAATGGTCAAGGTCACCGGTGGCCAGCGCATCGACATGCTCGGCATCCGCAAGGAGGATCTGCCGGCGGTGTGGGCCGATCTTGGTCAGGCCGGCTTCGTCTCCGGTCACGCCTATGCCAAGGGACTGCGCACGGTAAAGACCTGCGTCGGTTCGGACTGGTGCCGCTTCGGCACGCAGGATTCGACGGGGTTCGGCGTCCGCATCGAGAAATTCATGTGGGGCTCGTGGACGCCGGCCAAGGTCAAGATGGCGGTGTCGGGCTGCCCAAGGAACTGCGCTGAGGCAACCTGCAAGGATGTCGGCGTGGTCTGCGTCGATTCAGGCTACGAGATCCATTTCGCCGGGGCAGCCGGCCTCGACATCAAGGGCACCGAGGTGCTCGGCCTGGTCAAGACCGAGGACGAGGCACTGGAGCATATCGTGGCGCTGACGCAGATGTATCGCGAGCAGGGCCGCTATCTCGAGCGCATCTACAAATGGGCCAAGCGCATCGGCATCGCCGAGATCAAGCGCCAGATCATGGACGATGGCGAGAAGCGCAAGGCCTATTTCGACCGCTTCGTCTTTTCGCAGAGATTCGCGCAGGTCGACCCGTGGTCGGAACGCGTTTCCGGCAAGGACAAACACGAATTCCGGCCGATGGCTTCGGTCGGCTTCGCGCAGGCGGCGGAGTGATCATGATGAATTGGATTGCTGTCGGCACGCTCTCGGACATTCCGCGCCGCGGCGCGCGCTGCGTCGCCACGCCTCAAGGCAAGATCGCCGTCTTCCGCACGGCGGAGGACCAGGTCTTTGCCATCGAGGACCATTGCCCGCACAAGGGCGGACCGCTCTCGCAGGGGATCGTCCATGGCGCGGCGGTGACCTGTCCCCTGCACAATTGGGTGATCTCGCTGGAAACCGGCAAGGCGCTTGGCGCTGACGAAGGTGCGGTGCGCACCATTCCGGTGCGGATCGAGGGAGAGCGTCTATTCATTGCGCTGGAAGCGCTGGCCAGTCGCGCGGCTTGAGCATGAAGATCGACGAAGCGCGCGAGGTGAGGACCACCTGCCCCTATTGCGGGGTGGGCTGCGGCGTGCTGGCGAAGGTCGCCGCGAACGGTGAGGTAACCGTTCGCGGCGATCCTGAGCATCCGGCGAACTTCGGCCGGCTCTGTTCCAAGGGCTCGGCACTGGCCGAGACGATCGACCTCGACGGACGGCTGCTCTATCCGGAGATCCACGGTCGCCGCACCGACTGGGACGAAGCGCTCGATCTCGTCGCCTCGACCTTCTCGCGGACCATCGCCGAGCATGGTCCCGACGCGGTCGCCTTCTACGTCTCCGGTCAATTGCTGACCGAGGACTACTATGTCGCCAACAAGCTGATGAAAGGCTTCATCGGCTCGGCCAATATCGACACCAATTCGCGGCTGTGCATGGCCTCGTCGGTTGTCGGCCACCGCCGCGCCTTCGGCTCTGACACGGTGCCGGGCAGCTACGAGGATCTGGAACTCGCCGACCTGATCGTGCTGGTCGGCTCCAATCTCGCCTGGTGCCATCCGGTGCTTTACCAGCGCATTGCCGCTGCCCGGGAAAAACGGCCCGAGATGAAGGTGGTGCTGATCGACCCGCGCCGCACGATGACCGCCGATATCGCCGACATGCATCTGGCGATCGCGGCGGATGGCGACGTCGCGCTGTTCACAGGGCTGCTCGCCTATCTCGGCCAGCACAACGCGTTGGACCGCAACTACATCACGGCGCACACGACCGGCTTCGGGCAAGCCCTTTTTGCCGCTTCCGCGCTCGACATTGCCGGCATCGCCGCTGCCACGGGCCTCGGCGAGGATGAACTTGTCCGCTTCTACAGCCTGTTCGCCGCGACGGCGAATTCGGTGACCGTCTACAGCCAGGGCGTGAACCAGTCGTCCTCGGGCACCGACAAGGTCAACGCCATCATCAACTGTCATCTCGCCACCGGCCGCATCGGCAAGCCCGGCGCCGGACCGTTTTCGGTGACCGGCCAGCCCAACGCCATGGGCGGTCGCGAGGTCGGCGGCTTGGCCAACATGCTGGCCGCCCATATGGAGATCGAAAATCCCGAGCACCGCGACCGCGTGCAGCGGTTCTGGAGCGCACCGACCGTCGCCGAAAAGCCCGGCCTGAAGGCGGTCGAGATGTTTCAGGCGGTAGCCGATGGGCGCATCAAGGCGCTGTGGATCATGGCAACCAACCCGGTCGACTCGATGCCGGACGCCGATGCTGTCGAGGCGGCGATCAAGGCCTGCCCGTTTGTCGCGGTGTCGGACGTATTGGCCAAGACCGACACGGTCCGCCACGCCCACGTCCGGCTGCCCGCCGCCGCATGGGGCGAGAAGGACGGCTCGGTCACTAATTCGGAGCGCCGCATCTCGCGCCAGCGCGCCTTTTTGGCCACGCCCGGCGAGGCAAGGGCCGACTGGTGGATCGTCGCCGAAGTCGCCAGGCGGATGGGTTTTGGCGAAGCGTTTTCGCATGCGTTGCCAGCCGATGTCTTCGCCGAGCACGCCGCGCTGTCGGCATTCGAGAATGACGGCGCCCGCGATTTCGACATCGGTGCATATGCTGGGGTCGATGCGGAGACGTATGAGGAGTTGGCGCCATTCCAATGGCCAGCGCCGAGCCCAGGCACCCCCCTCTGGCCTGCCGGCCATCTCCCCCTCAAGGGGGGAGATCGGATGTCACCGTCGTTTTCGCCAATCGCCGACGTTGCAGAAAAGGCGCTCCAGCGGAAGCTGCCAATCTCCCCCCTTGAGGGGGAGATGGCCGGCAGGCCAGAGGGGGGTGTTCAAGCTGGACATAGCTCACCCAGCACCCGCTTTTTCGCCAACGGCAACTTCTACACACCCAATGGCAAAGCGCGCTTCATCCCGATCCGTCCAGTTCCGCAAACCCGCACGAACGAAAAATTCCCGCTTGTGCTCAACACCGGGCGGGTTCGCGACCACTGGCACACCATGACGCGAACCGGCAAGAGCCCGCGGCTGTCGCAGCACCTGGCCGAGCCGTTCGCCGAAATCCACCCGGCGGATGCGCAGCACTTCGGCATCGGCGACGCCGACATCGCCCGCGTCTCGAGCGCGCAGGGCGAGGTGCTGCTTCGTGCGCTGGTGACGGCGCGGCAGCGGCAAGGCTCGGTCTTCGTGCCGATGCATTGGACGGACCAGTTTTCCGCGCGAGCTCGCGTCGATGCGCTGGTGGCGCCCATCACCGATCCGATTTCAGGACAGCCGGCCTCGAAGAATGTTGCCGCTCGGGTGGAACGCTTCGCTGCCGTCGCGTTCGGCTTCGCGGTGCTTGCCGAACGGCCAGCCTCGATCGACGCCGACTATTGGAGCCTCGCCCGCTGCGCTGCCGGCTGGCGTCTCGAGCTTGCGCTGGAAGCCGACCGGGACTGGCCGGATTTCGCGGCTTCGCTTTTCGGGGCGGACGCGCCAGGCGAGACGCTCGCCTATCATGACGCTGCCGGCGGGCACTATCGCTTCGCCCGCTTTACCGGCAGCCGGCTGACTGGCGCGCTCTATCTTGCGCCCAAGCCGGTCGCGGTGTCGCGCAGCTGGGCGGTCGAGCAGTTGAGCGCGGACCATGCCGATCGGCGCGGGCGGCTGGCGATCGTGGCGGGGCGGCCGGGCGGCAACAGTGTCGATCGTGGTGCCGTTGTCTGCTCCTGTTTCGGGGTCGGCGCCAATCAGATCGCCGAAGCGGTGCGCGGAGGCTGCGTAAGCGTCGAAGCGATCGGCGCCACCTTGCATGCCGGCACCAATTGCGGCTCCTGCCGCGCCGAGATCAGGACCATCATCGAGGCGCGACGCCTTCACGCGGCGGAGTGAGGGCGTCTAAAGCGCGTCGCGTTTGACCGGCGTCATGCGACGCGCGTTAGGTTGTTGTTTTATGCATGTCGTTATCGCAAAACCGCTGCACACCCTCGGGTCAGGCCCGAAGGCATGCTTTTGCGCGACATGGATTAGAACTCTGTCACGCCGGGTCTCGGCGCTTACCAGCAATTTACAAACCGTGGGCTACCAAGGTCCTTATCCGATTCGTTCCGAGCAGGACCCTTATGAGCAAAGCCCTCACTTCATTCGCATTGGTGGCCATCTTGACGGCTTTGCTGATAGCTCTCAGCCTGGCAGTGGCCAGGCATGGCTATCCCTTTGGTGCGATCGGCGCAGAACGCCTGAACGACGTCGCCGATGCCGGGACGTTTATCCCGCTCGCGGCCGTGTACTTCTTCAGCGCGCTGCTGATGATGATCCTGCCGATCAGGGTCGCCGGCATCGTCCTGACACATGCTGCGGATGCGATCTTCTGGACAGTCATCGTGTTGTTCGCGGCCATCATTGGCGGCCTCGCCGCCAGATGGGCTTTTGATCGAAGCAATATCTTGCCGGCACTGCTGAATTGGCGGTTCCTGTTAGTCGCCGCCGTCATCGGCTGCCATCTCTTCATGAACGAGCTGCGCCGCAATATCCTGTTGAGAAGCCTGTTCTTTGTCGTCTTCGCTGCAGCGACGCTGGCCTGCCTGTTTTGGTCGTTCACCATCTGAGTATCCCGCGCAGGCGCTGGATTGACGGCTTAGTTCTTGTCGACCGGCTTCGAACGCATGCGCGAGACGGTCTCGCGTTCGGCCCGCTTCGACCGCATCGGCGGCAGGCCACGGTCGATCAAGTCCATGTCCTCCAGCACCATGTCGCCCATGCGCTTGAAAGCGATGTCGAGCGCGCCGGCCCGGTGGGCGGAGCGCAGGAAGCCGGGCAGCGTGCGGACAGGATGGTCTTGCGCCAGCGGCTCTTGCGGAAACACATCGCTGGCGGCGACAATGTGGCCGCTGCGAACTGCATCCATCAGCGCCGGAAAATCGACCACGCCGGCACGGCTGAGCAGGATGAAGGCGGCTCCTTTGCGCATCCTGGCAAAGGCCTCAGTGCCGAGAAAACCCTGGTTTTCGCTGGTCACCGAAGCGACGACGAAGACGAAATCGCTACTCGACAAAACCGTGTCGAGGGAAGCCGGCTCGACGCCGTTCTCGACCAGGATCGAGGGCGGCAGCCACGGATCGAAGACCTTGGTCCGCGTGCGAAAGCCCGACAGCAGCCGGTTGAGCGCACGGCCGAGATCGCCGAAGCCGATGATACCGACATCCGTGCCGGAGAGAAGCCGCGCCGCCTGGTTGCCCTCGCCGCCCCACAGCTCCTTGCCATGACGAAACGCAAGATCGGCGTCGACGATGTCGCGGGCGAGGTTGAGCGCCATGGCAAGACCGAGCTCGGCCACCGGCTCGGCAAATACCATGCCCGTGGTGACGACATGGATGCCGCGCGAAAACAGTGTTTCATACGGCATGTTGTTGATGAGGTTGCTCTCGACATTGAAGACACAGCGCAGCGTCGTCATTCTTTCCAGCGTCTCCGGCGCGATCGGCGGCTGGCCGACGATGTAGCGCGCCTCGGCGAGCACATCGTGTGGCAGGCCCGCGACGCCTTCAGGCGACGTTTCGACAATACGGTATCTGGCGCGGAATCTCGCCAGTGCCTCGGGCGTGAAAATCAGGTCGAGCGTGCGTGGCTCGGGCGCGCTGATCACCAGCGGCAACGCGCTGTCGGACATGGCAGCTTCCTCCTGGCGCGATCCGCGTCGCACCGCACTAGAATCATGGTTTACCACCTCGACACCCAAGCAGGCTTGCGCAGCTTCGCCTGCTGGGCTTTTGCTTGTCGCAGGTTTTTATCGGAAAACCATCGAACACTTTTCCGAAACCTGCTTAGCACATGCCTGTCGAGGAGCAGAACTTTGCCGCTGGCGGCCTTGCGGTGTGGCGGCCGGTGGTCCAGATAGACGGCAATCGAAGGACAAGGAAGACAGCGACATGATCCCGTTTCGAAAGAACCTCATCGATGGCGAGTGGGTGGGCGATGCCGACTCCCGCAACATCAACCCTTCCAATCTCGACGACGTGGTCGGCGAATATGCGTCGGGCGACGCCGAGCAGGCGCGGCAGGCCATCGCAGCGGCGAAAGCGGCATTTCCGGCGTGGTCTCGATCGGGCTTGCTGGCACGCCATGCGGTGCTGAGGAAGGCGTCGGACGAGATCACCGCGCGGAAAGATGAAATCGGCCGGGCGTTGGCCCGCGAGGAGGGCAAGACGCTGGTCGAGGGTATTGGCGAAACCGTGCGGGCCGCCCAGATCTTTGATTTCTTTGCTGGTGAGACGCTGCGCCTGTCGGGCCAGCTGGTTCCAAGCGTGCGGCCCGGCGTCGGTGTCGAGATCACACGCGAAGCAGTCGGCGTCGTCGGCATCATCACACCGTGGAATTTCCCGATCGCCATCCCGGCGTGGAAAATCGCTCCTGCCCTGGCCTACGGCAACACCATCGTCTTCAAGCCGGCCGAGCTGGTTCCGGAGAGCGCCTGGACCATTGTCGACATATTGCACCGTGCCGGCCTGCCTAAGGGTGTGCTCAATCTCGTCATGGGCAAGGGTTCGGTAGTCGGTCAGGCCATGCTCGACAGCCCTGACCTCAATGCCATCACCTTCACCGGCTCGGTCGGCACCGGCAAGCGCGTGGCTGCCGCCAGCGTCGAGCACATGCGCAAGTACCAGCTCGAAATGGGCGGCAAGAACCCGCTCGTCGTGCTCGACGATGCAGATCTTGCCATCGCCGTCGACTGCGCGATCAATGGCGCATATTTCTCTACCGGCCAGCGCTGCACGGCGTCGTCCCGCCTGGTCGTGACGGACGGCATCCATGACCGCTTCGTCGATGCGATGAAAGATCGCCTCGCCAAGCTGGTCGTCGGCGACGCTCTCGATGCGAAAACCCAGATCGGACCCGTCGTCGACCAGAGCCAGTTGAAACAGGACGAAGACTATATCGCCATTGGCCGCCAGGAAGGCGCCGATCTCGCCTTCGGCGGCGAGCGGCTCGATCGCGAAACCCGCGGCTTCTACCTGCAACCGGCGCTGTTCACGCAAGCCACCAACGCCATGCGCATTTCACGCGAGGAGATTTTCGGACCAGTCGCCAACGTCATCCGCGTCAAGGACTATGACGAGGCCCTGGCAGTAGCCAACGACACGCCGTTCGGGCTGACGTCGGGCATCTGCACCTCGAGCCTCAAGCACGCCACGCATTTCAAGCGCAACTCGGAGGCCGGCATGGTGATGGTCAATCTGCCGACGGCGGGCGTCGACTTCCACGTGCCTTTCGGCGGACGCAAGGGGTCGAGCTACGGCCCGCGCGAGCAAGGCCGCTACGCAGCGGAATTCTACACTACGGTAAAGACCGCCTACACGTTTGCCGGCTAGGTAAATCAAGCAGACGAAATCGAACGGCCCTCCCAGCAAGGGCGCGTTGCTGGGAAGGGCGAACGTCTTCGTGCCGAAACGACAGCGACCACTTGATGTAGCCGTCATTCAGCAGGGGTCTTGCGAGGAGGGCTCGCCGGCTGCGACAGCCAGCCGCCGCAGAACCCGGCCTTGCACAGGCCGCGACGGATATGCGGGCTCGACCGCATCAGGTCCCAGATCAGGCGCGAGCGGTGGTTTTCGATCATCAGCACGACGATGCCCTGGTCCAGTCCATAATGCGAATCTGATATCCAGCCGCTTGGCCCGAACTTCCGCCGGTTCGCCAGCGTCGGGTTGAAGCCGCTCGGCATCCTGAAACTGTCGACCACCTCAGGGTGGCGTTCTCTGAGGTGGCGCAGCGCCAGCAGGCAGATTTCAGGCGCGAAGGGCAGCGATGCGAGATACGACCACGGCGCGATCGTTCCGTCATCGGGGCCGAACGGTGCGCCGCGCGCCGCATAGCCGGCAAATTTGCGCGGTCGCCGCTCGATCTGCGCGCGAAAGTTGCCGGGTCCGTCACCCGCCGAAAGTCCCCAAAGTCCTTCGCCGTAGCCGTCATAGCCGGAGGGGTTGTGCCGCGCATAGTCCCGGTGAAGGTAGGTCGCGCGGCGGCTGTTTTCGAAATAGTCCGAGTTCTTGTCCCGCATGAACGCATCCCGGATGCCATCGAAGTCAATCCAGGCATGCGAGAATTGGTGCATGAACAGCGGGCCGCCATAGAGCACGTCGTAGCCGTAGATGTTTTCCCACTGATATGTAGCCGTCCAGCCGGCATAGCTGTCGTCCGAGGCTGGCTTGTCGGGGGCGGCCATTGCCAGGACGTAAAGGATCGTCGCTTCGTTGTAGCCTTCCCAGCCATAACGCAGAAAACCGCTCTTCGGCTTCCAGCCCTGTCGCAAGGTCGGTCTGCTGCCTTGCATCCATCGCCAGTCGACGCGCCGGTAGAGCATTTCCGCCAGCTCGCGGATTTCGGTTTCGTCGTCAGTGTCGCCTGTGAAATAGGCGCCAGCCGCGAGCACGCCGGCCATCAGCAGCGCCGTGTCAACCACCGACAACTCGCATCGCCAGGCGCGCAGGCCGGTCCGCATGTCGAGGAAATGGTAGTAAAAGCCTTTGTGGCCGGTGACGTCGTCGCCATCGCCTTGCCGGCTGTTCCAGAAGAAGCGCAGTGCGGCAAGCGTCAGCTTCACGGCTGCGTCTCGCGTTATCCAGCCGCGCTCGACCCCGACCGGATAGCAGGACAGGGCGAAGCCGACGACCGCGATGCTTGCCGGCCAATTTGGCCGCGACGTGTCGGCAACCAGTCCGTTTTCCGGATTCACTGTTTCCAGAAAATAGCCGAAGGCGGCGCGCTGGAAGCGGTCGAGGAGTTCTTCGTCGGACAGTGGAGGTTCGACCCTACGCAAACGACGGGAACTCCAGTCTGGCGTCCGTGGTTGCAAATCGTTCCAGTTGCTTCAATAAGTCGCCCGGCCGCCGGAAATGTCGAAAACGGCAGCCGTCGTAAAGGAACATTCCTCGGAAGCGATCCACGAGATCAGCGCCGCCACCTCCTCGACCTCGCCGAACCGCGCCATCGGTATCTTCGACAGCATGAAATCGATGTGCTGCTGGCTCATCTGCTGGAAGATCGCGGTGCGCACCGCCGCCGGCGTGACGCAGTTCACCGTCACCTTGGTCTTGGCCAGTTCCTTGCCCAGCGACTTGGTCAGGCCGATCACCGCCGCCTTGGAAGTGCTGTAGGCAGAGGCATTCTGGTTTCCCTCCTTGCCGGCGATGGAAGCGATGTTGACGATCCTGCCGTAATTGCGCTCGAGCATGTGCGGAACCAGTGCCTTGTTGCAGTAGAAGACGCCGTTAATGTTGATGTCGATGACCCGGCGCCAGTCCTCCACCGAATAGTCCCAGGTCGTCATATTCGGTCCGGTGATGGCCGCACTGGTGACCAGGATATCGACCGCGCCAAGGGCTTCGATCGTCTGCCGGGCGGCCTGTGCGACCGCTACGGGATCGGCGACGTCGACAGTCACGCCGTCCAAGTCGGCAATGACAGCCTTCGCCTGCTCGATCTGGGTGGAGTCGCGATCCCAGACGCAGACGCGCCCGCCCTCTTCAACGATTCTTTGCGCGACGGCCAGGCCAATTCCCGACGCGCCGCCGGTGATCACGGCCGACCGCCCGCCAAACCGTCCCGCAAAACTCATCGTCATGTGCTCGTCCTCCCAGTCGGCGGCGAATGTGAGGTCAACGGCGGAGAAAGAAAAGCAAAAACAGTTCCCGCGCTACGGTGATGCTTCTTGACTGTGCCGACGGGATGCCAAGCCAGAAGCCGGCCGCGATGCTCGGTTCTTGCCGCACGGCCTGTCGTGGTATTTTACCGCCCTTCCGGGACGCCCTTGGCTGTTTTCGCCTCATTTGGGTGACAGGCTGTGGGGGATGGCTTATATTGCACTGCACAATGGAAGCGTTGGCGCATGGCGCCGCGGCAGATCGGCATTGAACTGCATGGACGGGAATTCGTTACCGAGATGAAGATTCCAAAATCTCTGTTGATCGACCCCGAGAAGAACACGGTCTACGGTAGCTTTGCTGTTGCCATCTCCATTTGGGCGTTCTCCTACTCCTCGGTTTTTGGCCCGGTTCTGATCCTGGCCTATTATGCGGTCTGGCTTCCCCTGATCATGGTAGATTACCGGCGGCTGTTGCGACATGCCTCCGGTGCGTGGCTGCCGCTGGCGTTTGCAATCTACGTCTGCCTCTCGGTGTTCTGGTCGGATGCCCCCGGCATCACGTTGCGAACGGCAATCCAGTATTGCTCCCATATCGCCTGCGCCTACATCGCCGCGCGCACCGTCAGCGTCCGGACGTTGACGATAGGCTCGCTGATCGGGATTTTTCTCGTGCTGCTCTATTCGCTCAGCGTCGGGAGTTATTCCTATGATGTCCTCGACGGGACGTATAATTTCGTCGGCGCTTTCAGCTCCAAGAACCAGCTCGGCTTTGTCGCCTCCCTTGGCATCTATTTTTGCGTTGTCTTCCTGGCCCTTCTCAGGCGCGGCCGGATAAGCTTTATCCTGACGGCGCCCATCTTCGTCCTATCGGCCTATCTTCTGATCATGGCGCATTCCGCCACCTCGACGGCTTCGATACCGGCAGTTCTCGCCCTGGTGGTTCTGCTTGCCGTGGCCAAAAAGCTTCCACTCCGCTACCGACGGGTGATTTTCCTGGTCGGCGCATCCGGGCTGGTCGTGGTCACCGGGGTTGCCTTTGCAGGACTTCTGGATTTCGTCCTTGGCGCCTTCGGAAAGGATTCCACGCTCACCGGACGGACCTATCTCTGGGAGCAGGGCTGGGAAGCGGCGCAGCAAGCGCCGATCTTCGGCGTCGGCTACGCGGCCTATTGGGTGCAGGGGTTCGCCGAGGCCGAGCGGCTTTGGAACGAGTTCTACATCACGACCCGAAGCGGCTTCCACTTCCACAACACCTATATCGAAGCCCTCGTCGAGCTAGGTTATGTCGGGGCGACGCTGATTTCGCTGATCATCCTGCGCACGCTATGGGGCCATATATCGGCCCTGATATTCAGGGCGTGGCAAGCCGAGTCGGTGATTCTTGGCGGCGTGATGGTGCTTCTGTTGATCCGGTCCTTCGTTGAGATCGACACCTTCAACCCCTACATCATGGGCTCCTTCCTCCTGTATTACAGCTACTTCAAGCTGGTCAGGGTGCATGTCGCCCGTCCCCGATGGACCGCGGCCGACCTCGCGGAGCCAGAAACCGCAGGGCGCTAAGCAAAGGGCTAAAATATTACCCTGATTTGGTGGCGCGCACAAAAACGCCGCCTGATAGCGCTAAGCCCAAGCAATCATCTCATCTCACAGGCAGCAGGCGAGCCTCGCCCGAGTTGGGTTTGCTGCCTATTGATCAGGCCCTAAGGGTCAGGAGCGCATACCATGCGAACCGCTTCACAAAGGGAAGCGTCAAAACTACTGAATCGACAGCTTTGCCAACTGTGTAGACGGTCTCCGAGAGGGTTCGCGGCATCAGCGCGCTTCCTACGGAGCACAGGCCGAAATAGTCCACCTGGACGTTGCTGAAGTAGCGGCGGGCCAAAGCGAAGTCCGAAATTAGCAAGGGATGTTCATCAGCGGTGCGGATGAGGGGTGTCCGCTTTCTGAAGGCATTCAGGAGAGGATTGTGTCCCATCGGCTCGTAGAAGGACGCCACGCCGTTCGGCCTCAGGACACGGACCACATCGGAAAAACACCGGTCCAGATCCAGGTGATGGATGATCCCGCGTCCATACACCAGGTCGAACTTGTTGTCCTCGAACGACATGGCTTCCGCATTCATCGCCAGGAATGTAGCGTTCGTGCTTCCAAGCGCGCTCGCCCGTTCGTTCGCCTTGTTTACTGCTACATCCGAAATATCGATCCCCGTCAGAGATCGGCAAAGATCGGGCAGGTGCAGGGAGTGCAGGGACCACCCGCCATCGGAGCAACCGTACTCGAGCACGTCTGCGTTTTTCGAAAGCCGTTTTATCTGCTCGTCTTGACGTTCAGCGCCGTGGCGAATTGTTCGATACCACTTGTCCAGGCTTCCTCTTGGATCCTCCTCCTGACTAAATCTGAGATTGTGAAATTCTCTTTCTCGACTGACGATTTCGTCCCTTTCACTGTGCATTACGAAGTCCTCCACGGATTTAAGTCGCAACTAAAGCACAACATCTCCTGCGCTGTAATTACTCACGTCCCGACTTGGCGGTAGGCTGGCTTGTCGGGCAGCGAGCACAGTGTCGACGAGTTCAAGGTCGAACTCGTCCGGGTCGAACTCCTTGCAGATCGAATCTGTATGGCGCGGTCGGATCGGCCGATCGCTCCATGCCTACTGGCTTGCCATTGGCACCAGCTTCACCTTGATCACGTCCCCGGGCAGCACGGGCGTATCTTCGCTGGCAGCGATTTCGCTCGTCTTGCCGTCGACAACCCGAACCAGGCCAAACGACATCGCTGGCTCTTCGCCGTCCCGATAGCGTTGTAGCGCCGGGTTTCCCGACATGGCTTCGGCCATCAGGCCGGTGTGCATGTTCATCTTGAGCATTGTTTCGCTGAGATCGGCTTCTGCCTGTTGCCGGCCGGTGGCGAGATCCGCACTCTGGGTGTTCTCCAGGTCGATGGCGTCCTGGTTGGCCTTGCTGATCGACTGCCGGGCGGTGAGGATGGCCGTTTCGTAATCCAGGATCTGTCCTTCCAGGTCGGCGATCGTTTGCTGCGAATTCAGAACCCGAGTGTTGACGACAAGGCCTTTTTGCGCAAGCGAACCGATGCCGCTGAGCTGTTCCTTTGCCAGGTCGACCTGCCGCTGCTGGTTGACAATCTTTTTCTGCAGCGATTCGATCTCGCTCTGCAGCAGCTTCTTCAAATCGTCGAGCGCCTGAAGGCGCAGTTTGAGATTCTTTTGATCGGCCGTCAGGATCGCCATCTCGTCGGCAACGATGCTTGCCAGCTTCGGATCCTCGGTCAGCTCTTTCGGCACGTCGAATGTCGGCTTGTCGGCGATCTGTGCTTCGATGCGCGCGCGCCGAACGATCAGTCGGACCCGTTGGTCCTGGAGAACGTCAAACTCGCCCTTGGCGTTGATCATGTCGCGGTCGTACCGCTGTCCTTCGGGGGCCCGCCGGACGCCACCGGCGATGCTCATAGCCCTAAGGACGGTCAGGCCGGGCACGTAAGGATACTGGCCGGGCGTCTCGACCTCCCCGGAAATGTAGAAAGGCCTGTACTGCGCCATTTCGACGGAGGCTTCCGGCCGGTCCGTCAGAGCGAGCTTGCGCTGGAGCGCCTGGCCGATCGCTGCCGCGATCTCGGATGTGGTCTTGCCGGAGGCCGGCATTTCGCCGACGAACGGTACGGACAATGTTCCGGACGGGCCGACCGTGTATTCTCCGTTGACGGCCGTCCAGTCGCGGAACGTGCCTTCAACGGTCTGCCATTCGGCCACGCGGATGGTCAGCCTGTCCTGCGATCCAAGCCGGTACTCGTCGGCCGCGGCGAGTTGCGGAACGGCGAGCGCCAGCACGAGGCAAGTGGTCATAAGTCGCATCCGTCGCATGCGATTGCCAACCGTGCCGGCCCAGGAGATTTCGAAGATGTCTGTTTTCAACTGTACGTTTTCCGATTCGCTTTAGCCCGATGAAGCTTGCTGCAGAATGCTTGGGGCCTGGACAGTCACGCCTCCGCACAAAACCGGCTCCCGGCCGGTCAATAGCAGCCCCGCGACATCCAGACGGCAGGCACGGTCTTGATGATGATGCGAATGTCCTCGAACAGCGACCAGTTCTCGACATAGTGGCGATCGAATGCGACGCGGCTGTCATAGGAAACGTCATTGCGGCCGCTGACCTGCCAGAGCCCGGTCAGGCCAGGGCGCGATTTCAGGTAATAGACGGCCGAACTGCCATAGATTTCGAGCTCGTCGCGCACCACCGGGCGAGGACCGACAAGGCTCATGTCACCCTGAAGGATGTTGATGATCTGCGGCAGTTCATCGAGGCTGAGCTTCCTCAGCACGGCCCCGACGCGCGTGACGCGTGGATCGTTCTTGAGCTTGCGGGTGGCTACCCATTCGGCGTTGGCTTCCGGATTGGCGGCAAGATATGCCGCCAGCACCTGTTCGCCATTCTGAACCATAGTGCGGAACTTGAGGCACGGGAAAATCCGTCCTCCCCGACCGATCCGGCTGTGACCGTAGAAAATCGGCCCGCCGTCGGAAAACTTGACAAGCAGCGCGACCATCACAAACAGCGGACTGAGAGCAACCAGGCCAATCAGTGAACCGGCGATATCGAAGCTGCGTTTAAGCAGGCCGCCGATCGGTGGAAAGTCGATACCGGCCTGCGGAAAATCCGCGTCGGCCGGCTTGGCTACGTCCCTCATGCGTAAACTCCATACGTTGAACGGATGGTTTGCCGCACGATACCAAAAAAATGCTGCATCGCAACACACAATTCCTTGAGCGCCTGAAATAATCGCGTCATGAATTGACTAAATAATAACCCGATCCTGCGCAAATTTTGGCCTTTTGTGGCGAGTTCGTGACAAAGTTTGGGCAACCTTGAAAAATCTAGTGCCTTTTTGAGGCTGATTTTGGGCGTATCGCTCTCGTGCCAGGCGGCTGAGAATTATCCTGCTGTATCCTTGTAAAAATATAGAGCGCTTTTAGAGTAAAATACTGATTAATGTTATGATCCTTACTGAGGTGAGTCGATACCGGGTGGTTGGTTGTGATACCGGGTGTGCATCGCAACATGGCAGAGTCGATGCCCCGAGCTTATACAAAATAATTTGCGGCTGGCCTTGCCCGCTATTGCACACCTTAATAGAGTTGCAAATTGTTTCTGTCAGAGTATGGACAGCGTAGGAAGGCCGGAAGCAACCGGCCAAAAAAAGCGAGTGGCCTCAACGAGCTCGCATGGCGAAGGGAGGCTCGGGGTGGGTCAATCATCGATTTTGCCCGAGCAGGTTGACGGGCTATCGGGTATGTCGCTACCAAAATTCATTGTTGGCATGCTTTTCGCGCTGGCGATCGTGGTCGCCTGGTCTTATCTCGACGGCGCTTCGCTAGGCACAACGCTTTTTCGCGCCATAGCCTGCGCCATTGTCATTCAACTGGGCTACTTCCTGCTGGTTTTCGTCATGATTGCCAGGAATACCCCGACATCGGCTGATAAGATTCGCGATGCCGAACGAAAGCTGAGTTCGACCGAAGCGGCCGATGGCGAGAAGTTCAGTGCCAGGAGAAGCCTCCACTGACCTGACGGCAGGTGCGTCGGCCGGGTCCCGGCGGACTGCTCGCCCGATAGCATCCTGGGCAACCGACTTGCGGATTTCCCCTTCAGCCTCGGATCCTCTGACTCGGCCACCACTGCCTAAACTCTGTCGATCGACCTGGTGATCAGCTTCGAGTGCGCTGACGCCCCATCCAGAATGGGCAGGGACGGTGTGCGAAGCGGCCCGCCTATCCGCTGGCATTTCACCGCCCATCGATTTGCGACACCGAAAGGAAAGACTGGACGGAGCGAATGATTTTAACGATGCTTTGCTTCGCATTGCAGCATAAGCGCCGGCTGATGTTTTTCGTACAGCCGAACAGTCAGTGAGAACGAGAGCTGCGTTGGACATCAAAGGGGGGCAGGAAATTCGGAGCTACCTGTGCAGTCGAGAGGCGAATTGATGACAGAGCCGGAAGTCTGCGTGATCATCGCCGCCCGCAATGCGGCGCGGACAATTCCGGTTGCCGTCGCATCGGCCTTGCGCGAGCCGGCGGTGGCCGAAGTCGTCGTCGTCGATGATGCCTCCACTGACCATACCGCGAAAGTCGCTCGGGCGGCCGACGATGGCAGCGGCAGGCTTTCCGTCATCCGGCTCGACGTCAACGGCGGTCCTTCCTTCGCCCGCAATGCCGCGATCGCCAGTTCCAAATCGCCGTTCATCAGCATTCTGGACGCCGACGATTTTTTTCTCGAGGGCAGATTTCGCGAGTTGTTCGCCAGCGCCGATTGGGATTTCGCTGCCGACAACATCATGATGATCAGGGACGATGCGGCGACCGACGTTTCGAAAATCACCGCTCCGCGGTTTTCGGCCGATCCGGAATTTCTCGATTTCGAGCGCTTCATCGAAGGCAACATCTCCAGTCGTCGTGTGCGGAGAGGTGAGCTGGGTTTCCTCAAACCGGTGATCAGCCGCGCTTTTCTTGACCGGCATGGGCTGCGCTATGACGAAAACCTGCGGCTGGGCGAAGACTATGAACTCTACGCGCGCGCGGTCGCTTGCGGGGCGCGCTTCAAGGTCATCAGGTCCTGCGGCTACGGCGCGATTGTTCGCGCGGATTCGCTGAGCGGGCAGCACAAGACGCAGGATCTCAAGCGTCTGGCCGACGCGGATCTGGCGCTGCTGGCGATCGACAGTTTGCCGGAAGGCTCCAAAGCCGTGCTCAGAAGGCACGAACGGCAGGTGCGTGACAAATATCGGTTGCGAAAATTCCTTGACGTGAAGAACGACAAAGGGCTGACGGCGGCTGCGGCCTACGCCCTGGCCAGCCAATCCAATCTCATCCCCATCGTTCGCGGCGTGACCGCCGACAAGCTGGATGCGCTGTTTCGCCGCGCCGGCTTTGGCTCGAAACAGCCTGTGCCGCCGCGGCGCTTTCTCATGGCCGCAACCAGCCCGGCCGGCGAGAGTTGAGCTGGTCCGCAACCCGCGCCATGCCGATCATGTCAACAGGTCCTTACCCTGCCTCAAAGCGATGCGAATTTCCGATTCGCCGCCCTAGGTGGTTGCCTACTCGCTTTGGGGATGGCATGTATGTTGCGGTGCAGCAATTTTGACTGGCTGTTTGAATCGGCCGAAAATGTCCGCCTGTCAGAGGAGCTGGACGATGCGACAAGAATTTTTTTGGCCGGCCGGGCACAGGGATAGCTTAGGCCGGCTATGACAGGAAACTGAGCGCATGGCCTCGATATTTGGCTTCAGATCAAGGGATCCGGCTCGAGACAGACAGACCGATGTCTCGCGCCTTGACCGCCTGGCAAAGCTGCTTGACCAGATCGCAGCCGAGATCGAGGCGGAGAAGAACGGGCTTGAGAATCGCTACCGGACAAAGGCCACCAACGCTGCCTTCCTGGTCGAGGCGATGGAAAATGGCGCGGCCTCCTCCAGCAGATCCTCCGAGGTCAGCGAACTGACGAAGTCGATCCTGAATTACGAGCGGCGCATCGCGGCGCTCGCCCGCCAGTACGAATTGATGAAGGGTCTCCGTCATTCGCTGGATGCTATCTTCGACGAAAGCGCCCAGCGTAGCTCGACCACCAACGCCGATTTCGCCAACCCGGCCGCCGGCACGGGGTGAAATTTCAAGATCCTGGGTGGCGCCACTGGGCAAGAAGCAGGCAACCGGGGAAGCTACCGGCAGAAGGTCAAGATCAGCTCGTTTCGTCATGGTTTTGAACATCGACTTTGGGTTGGGGGGGCGCACAGCACAAGGTGAGTTTGGTATGAACGCGGATTCGATAAGCACGTCCACCCCAGAAACCGGCGACCGGCCGTTCACGCACTTGATGAGGCAAGGGAAACTGAGGCAGCTATGTTCGGGCGGCGCGTTTCTGCTGGTCGCACTCGGCAGCCTGGTTGCGGGCCCGACCCCTTCCCGTTCGCAGGACATCCCGACTGCGCCGTCGTTCGTCGATGATTTCACCAGCTTCGACCGAGCGCGTTGGTACATTGCCGACGGCTGGGCGAACGGCAAGTATCAGAACTGCATCTGGTCCAAAAGACAGGTCAAGCTTTCCAATGGCATGCTGACGCTCGGTTTCGAAAAGCAGAAGGTGAAGGCTCGCGACTTTGCCTGCGGCGAGATCCAATCCAAGCAGCGCTTCGGCTATGGCACCTACGAGGCGCGGATGAAAACCGATTCGGGCTCTGGCATCAACGCCTCCTTCTTCACCTATATCGGCCCCACCGATAAGCAGCCGTGGGATGAAATCGACTTCGAGGTGCTGACCAAGGACACCTCCAAAGTGCAGATCAATGCCTACATCGCCGGCAAGGGCAATAACGAGAAAGTGGTGGATGTAGCTGGCGGCACCGACAAGGCTTTTAACGATTACGCCTTCGTCTGGGAAAAGGACCGGCTGCGCTGGTACGTCAATGGCGAGCTGGTGAACACGATCACCGATCCGGCAAAGCTGCCCACCCATGCGCAAAAGATATTCTTTAGCCTCTGGGGCAGCGACACGATGAACGAATGGCTGGGGCCGTTTTCGGATCCGGGTCGCAAGCTTGCCCTGCAAGTGGATCGCGTCGCATTCACGGCGCTCGGCCAGCCATGCCAGTTTCCGGAATCGCTGGCATGCAGCATAAAGTAACGACTAATCTGAACCGGCCGGACCGAAAGCGCTCCGAAGTCTTCAACAGGAATGAAATCACATGAATTTGACGGTCTTTGGGATTGGCTATGTCGGTCTGGTGCAGGCGGCGGTGCTTGCCGAAGTCGGCCATCAGGTCGTATGCGTCGACATCGACGTTAAAAAGGTGGAGCGGCTCAATCAGGGCCTCATCCCGATTTTCGAGCCCGGGCTCGAAAACCTCGTCAAGGAGAACCATGCGGCCGGCCGCATCAAGTTCACCACCGACGCCGCGGCCGCCGTCAAGCATGGCCAGATCCAGATGATCGCTGTCGGCACGCCTCCGGGCGAGGATGGTTCGGCCGACCTCAAATATGTGCTGGCCGTTGCCGAGGCCATCGGCCGGGAGATGGCCGCGCCCAAGATCGTCGTCGGCAAGTCGACCGTGCCGGTCGGCACCTGCGAAAAGATAAAGGCCAAGATCGCCGCGACGCTGAAGGCGCGGGGCCGCGAGGATCTGACTTTCGACGTCGCCTCCAATCCGGAATTCCTCAAGGAAGGCTCCGCGGTGGCCGACTGCATGAAGCCCGACCGCATTATCGTCGGCACCGGCAGCGAAGACACCGAGGCGGTGATGCGTGAGCTTTACGCTCCATTCAACCGCAACCACGAGAAGATGATCGTGATGGATGTGCGCAGCGCCGAGTTCACCAAATACGCGGCCAATTGCATGCTGGCGACCAAGATCAGCTTCATGAACGAAATGGCCAATCTGGCCGAGGAACTCGGCGCCGACATCGAGGAGGTCCGCAAGGGCATCGGCAGCGATCCGCGCATCGGCTACCATTTCATCTATCCGGGCCTCGGTTATGGCGGCTCGTGCTTCCCCAAGGATGTGCGAGCCCTGATCAAAACCGCCGAAGGCGTCAAATTCGATGCCAAGCTGCTGCGCGCCGTCGAAGAACGCAACAACGAGCAGAAGTCGGTCCTGTTTGATAAGGTGAACCGCTATTTCAAGGGCAATCTGAAGGGCAAGACTTTTGCGCTGTGGGGCCTGGCTTTCAAGCCCAATACCGACGACATGCGCGAGGCGCCGGCTCGGGTCTTGATGGAAGCGCTCTGGAAGGCCGGTGCCAAGGTGCAGGCTTACGACCCCGAGGCGATGCAGGAGTGCCAGGCCATCTACGGACTGCGCGAGGATCTGCTCTTGTGCGGGACCAAGGAGGCAGCGATGCGTGGCGCCGATGCGCTCATGATCGCCACCGAGTGGAAGAACTTCCAGGCACCTTCGTTCGACGCGATCAAGGATGCGCTGTCCACGCCGATCATCTTCGACGGCCGAAACCTCTACGATCCCAAGGTCATCACTCGCTACGGCATCGAATATCACTCGATCGGCAGGATGGCGGCGTGAGATCACGCGGGAAAGGCCGGTGGCAAGACCGGCTGGGGCACCAAGGACGCTGATGAACGCGCTCGTATCAACAAAGGGTTTTATCTGATGGTGCTGGGCATCAGGCCGGAACAGATCGCCAACGAGCATTTCGATCTGGTCGCTGTCGGTTCCGGTTTCGGTTCGGCCTTCTTCCTGCATGCGTTCGCCAAGCAGCGAAAGGCACGCGTTCTGGTTCTGGAATGGGGCCGGCACAACACGCATGAATGGCAGCTCGAGCAGAACGTCAACACCGACATCGAGGACGAGACCACCTACAAGACCAACTCTGACAAGCCGTGGAACTACACCATCGGATTGGGTGGCGGAACGAATTGCTGGTTCGCGCAGACGCCTCGCTTTCACCCGAACGACTTCAGGCTGAAAAGCCTCTACGGCGTCGGTAACGATTGGCCGATCAGCTATGACGAGCTCGAGCCGTTCTACTGCGATGCAGAGGACGTCATGTCGATTTCAGGCGACCCCGACATGGCGGCGATGATGCCGCGTTCCAGGCCATTTCCCCAGCCACCGCATCACATGTCGACGCCGGACCGGATGATGAAAGCGGCGCAGCCGGACCAGCATTTTGTCATGCCGACAGCCCGGGCGCGCGTGCCGACCGCGCAGCGGTCTTCGTGCTGCGCCAACTTGCGATGCGGATTATGCCCGGTCGATGCCAAATTCACCGCCAACAATGGCCTGATGCACGTCTTCGAGCATCCCGACGTTTCGGTCTGCCTTGGCGCAGAAGTGCGCCGGCTCGACCATATCGGCGGTTCGGTCCGTTCGGTCGCTTTCGTCCATGAGGGCAAGGAATATTCGGTCAGCGGCGATCTTTTCATTCTGGGCGCCAATGCCATCCACAGCCCGGCGATCATGTTGCGCTCGGGCCTGTCGGGCGAATTCGTCGGGCGCGGCCTGCACGAATCCTACGGCTGGAATCTCGAAGCCTATCTCGACGGTGTCGACAATTTCGACGGAAGCACCATCACCACCGGCTTGAATTTCGGCCTTTATGACGGCGCTCACAGATCAGACCATGCGGCGGCGCTGGTCTATTTCGAAAACCGCTGGCAGCACGGGATGCGCCCCGAAAAGGGACGTGTCCGTCAGACGCTTCCCCTCATCATTGTTACCGAAGACCTGCTCGACCCGGAAAATCTCGTGATTCTAGACGAGGATGAAAACGCCTTCGTCAGTTTCGCGGGAGCATCCGACTATGCCGTCAAGGGCATGGCGCGGGCAAAGGAGAAATTGGCGGCGCTTCTGGCGCCGCTCCCGGTCGAAGAGATTTTCGATCGCGGCATCCGGCGCACCGAATCGCATGTCCAGGGCACGTTGCGGATGGGCTCGAGCCCAGCGGATTCGGTCGTCGACCGGGACATGATCCACCATCAGCTGAGGAACCTGGTTGTCGTCGGCTCGAGCACATATCCAAGCTGTTCCTGCGCCAATCCGAGCCTGACGGCGGCAGCCCTCTCCCTGCGGGCGGCGAGCCGGATAGCAGGAAAGGAAATGGCTGGATGATCAAGGTTTCGCGACGCGCGGCACTGGCCATCATGGCTGGCGGAGTTGCTTCGACCGGCATCGCCTACGCCGCCATTTCCTCGCTTTCGGACGAGGACCTGGTGCGCGTCACGCTCGAAAGATATTTCGGCAGGCTGAACATACGCATCGAGCATTTGCAGCAGTTCGTCCTGGAATTTCAGAAGCGGAACCCCTGGATATTTCCGAACACAAAGCTGGGCGATGCTGTCACTCTGCTTGAGGAGTTGAAATTGGGCGCCGCACGCCGGTTTCTGCCCGAACAGAAAAAAGCGGACCTGAGGCATTTCGACCGTTGGGTCATTGCCGAGTTCCATATGCTGACCGACTACGCCCGGCGCAGTTCGCCAGCCGACCCGGTCCGGTTCACCGGATGGCAGCCATGCACTAATCCGTTCGCCAATTTAGAGACGCAGCAGGATGCGTGAAGCGGGTCGCAAGCCAGCATCCGTAAATAAGCCGTGCGTCATTGCCCGTAATTTTGAGAATGCGACAAGGAGCCGAAACCATGAAAGTGCTTTTTGCAGGCGGTAACGGTTACACGCCCCAGTTCAGCGGCGGTGTCCAGTCCAGCACCCATCATCTCGCCGAACAGTTGCGCGAGCACGGGCATGAGGCTTCGGTGCTCGCCGCCCTGTTCGGCCAGGGCGTCTTCGGCTACAAGGCGCGCGCCAAGATGAAGCTTTTGAGGCAGCGCGCTGTCATCGACAGCTTTCCGGGCTATCCGGTCGTGCGCGCCTGGTTTCCCTGGGAGGCGGCGGGATTTGCCGTCGAAAAACTGAGGCCGGATGTCGCCGTGGTCCAGTGCCACAAGTCGGTTCCGATCGGCAAGGCGCTGCAGGCCGAAGGCGTGCCGCTGGTCGTCTATCTCAGGAATGTCGAGTTCCACGAATTGGGCGGCGATCTGCGCGAGCTGCGTTCGGCGCTCTACATCGCCAATTCCGAGTTCACGGCGCGCACCTACAAGGCAAAATTCGATATCGATTCGACGGTTATACCGCCGACCATCAATCCCACACTCTACAGCACGCCGACGACGGGTGAGTTTGTCACGCTGATCAACCCGTATGAGGAAAAGGGTTTCGAACTTGCGGTGCGCATCGCCGCCGCCTGCTCTGAAATTCCGTTCCTGTTCGTCGAAAGCTGGAAGCTCGATGACGATCATCGGGCCCGGATCGAGCAGACGATCGCGCCGCTCGGCAACGTCACGCTGGAGAGCCGGACCAACGACATGAAGACGGTCTACGGCCGCACGAAAATCCTGCTGGCTCCCAGCAAGTGGGAAGAGGCCTGGGGCCGGGTGGCGTCGGAAGCCCATTGCAGCGGCATTCCAGTCGTCGGCTCGCGTCGTGGCGGCCTGCCCGAAGCGATCGGCTCCGGTGGCGTGGTGCTGGACTACGACGCCCCTCTCGCCGATTGGGTGGCGGTGGTCAGGCGTCTGTGGACCGATAGCCAGGAATATCGGGGGCTTTCAGCGGCGGCGCGCGCATTCTCCGAGCGTCCGGAACTCGATCCGGCGGGTCAATTCGCGACTTTCTTCTCGATGCTCGAGAGGGCGGCACGGCAGCCTTCGCGGCAGGCCGCCTAGATGTTTGATCCCGGACCTTCGGTTCGGAAAAGATCGTGGCCGCAAGGAGATAGATCATGATCCCGAAAAGTGGATCCGGTTTTCGGAAAATGATCATGGTCGCACAAAGAGATAGAACCCATCCCGATTCCATCGGGATATCGGTTCAAAGTCCAACGCCTGGGTTCAAGCCGGTCGTTTGACCCGGCTTTTGAGCGTCTCGTAACCGCGTTCGCCAAGCAGCGTGCGCGCGACGGTCTTGATTGCCGTCTTGCGCCCGTCGGGCGAACTGATCTGCCGCAACCTGCCCGGAAGGTTGCGCGCCGTCTGTCCAAGTGCCGGAAGCGACAGCGTGTCGGGATAAGTTACCAGATGCGTTTCCACGCACAGCACCGGTTTGCCGGAAAGCTCGGCGATCTTGAGGGCCTGCTGGTGCTCGCTCTCGATGAACAGGATGGCGTCGGATTTGCGGTAGAAATCGGCTTTGAAACTGCCATGCACGCCAAGCCGTTGCCGTTCCGCCTTGCTCGGCAGGTCAAGCATGATCAGCTTGTCGTATTCGATGCCGTGCTTTGCCAGCCATGCTTCGGTAAGCGCGCGGTATTTCTCGAGCCGGCTGGTGACGAGCCAGCCGATCTTGCGGGTCGGGCCAAACAGAGGCAGCGCTTCGCCCAGGAATTTCTCATAGGCGGGGCCGTCGTCGTTCTCTGCTTCGGTCGGATCCAGGCAGAGCACGCCGTCGATATCGACGCAGCATTGCGCGAGGAATTTGTGGTGCATGAAATTCCACTGGAACATCCTTGGATGCGGCACGACCTCCAGGACGATGTCGGTTTCCTCGTGCTGCGGCAGCAGGCCGAACACTGCGGCAAAGGTGAAGTCCGCCTTGATCCCGGCGGCCTCTACCCGGCTGCGCGCCTCTCTCATGGCGGCGCCGCCGCTGACGCTGTCGTCGATCACCAGAACCTTGCGCATCTCGGCGGCCTGGCGGTCGAGCGCGGCGCGGCGTTTGGTGACGCCCGAAGCATAGATCTTTCCGGCCAGGAAACTGTCCAGGTCGGTCATCGGAATGTTCGCTGTCAGGCTGAGCAGAGTGGCGGCGAGAATGCCGCTTCGTGGAACCCCGACCACCAGGTCGATGTCGCGCGGCAGCCGGTGAAGGTTCCTGACGATGGCATCGTTCATATCAGAGATCGATCGGTAGTGCATGGGATCAGGCCTGGTCCTCGAATGGATGTCCGTGCAAGTTACTTCGCCTCGCTTGCTGTTGCCGCGGGGGCCCGTGCCGGCAGCAGCTTCAGTGCCTCCCGCAACGCCTCGCGGCCGGAAGCGAACGCCAGCGCGACCACAATGGTGACCATATAGGACAGCACCGCCGCGCTCGCCATGGCGAGGATATGCTGTTGCGGTAGCAGCGGCTTGGCGAACCAGATGACGGCAAGCGCCAGATGCGCGCCAAGCACGAAGGGGGTTGCCGCGCGAAGGATATGGCTTGCCCGCAGCGGCCCGGTCTTGCCGATATAGAGCCACAGGAAAGGCGTTCTGAGATACTCGCTCACCGCATAGGCGATCGCCACGCCCAGCGCGCCATAGGGCAGGCCGACCAGGAAGGCCAGCACCGACGTCAAGGCTGTTATGATGCCCCAGCGCATGAAATCGCCCGAGCGGCCCTGGCTGATGAAAAGCCATCCCGCCGGGTTGTTGAGCGGCTGCAGCAGCCCGGCAAAACCGAGCGCCAGGAAGATGCTGGAACTCTGGCGCCACTGCTCGCCGAGTGCGAACGGTATCAGCACGTCGGCCATGGCGATGGCGAAGGCGACACCTGGAAGTGCGACCAGCAATATCAGCGGCATGACGCGAAGATAAGCGCTGCGGTAGCGATCCGGCTCGTCCTTCAGCCTGGAAAGAGCCGGCACCATGACCTTCGACAGCGGATTGGTGATCTGGCTCAGCGGAAACAGAAGCAGCTTGTAGGCGCGGTCATAGAGTCCAAGTTGCGCTTCGCCCCAGTATTTTCCGATCAGCACATTGTCGAGATTTCGGGCAAAGAAGTTGGCGAAGTTGAACCCGGTGATGCCGGCGCCGAAATTGATCAGCTCGCTGATGCCGTTGACCTTGCGCGGCAGGCTGGGGCGCCATCGCGAGTTTGCCCAGTAGCAAAGCGTGGGCAGCACGGCTGCTGTCAGCGTGCCGGCAAAAAGCGCCCAGTAGGAACGGTCGATAAAAGTCCAGGCGATCGATACGGCGAGGCCGGCAATGGCACTTGCGACGTCGATGATAGCCAGGGGGGCGAACTGCATGCGGCGTGTCAGCAGCGCCAGATGCTGGGCGCCCAGCCCATAGGCTATGATCTGCAGCCCAAGTGCTGCCACCAGACCTGCAACCCGCGGTTCGCCGTAGAAGGCGGCGACCAGCGGCGCCGCGCCGGCCAGCACGCAGGCAAGCAATGCGCTGACCGCGACATTGACCCAGAAGAGGTAATTGACCTCCTCATGCTTGATTCCGCTTTTCTGGACCGTCGCCTGGGTCAGGCCGAAATCCTGGAACAGCGCGATGAAGGCCAGCACCGGCGCGCACATCGCCACGACGCCGAAGTCCTGCGGCGACAGCAGGCGCGACAGCACGATGACGGAGACGATCTGTGTTGCAACCCGCACGGATTGCGCCAAAGCCGTAATGATAGCGCCGCGTCCGACCGATCTGCGGAGAGAGCCCTCTGGCGGGTCGAATGCATTGGCTTGCAAATTCAGGGTCCCTGATTTTCGTGCCGGGTCCCGGAGTCCCGACCCATGCCCGATGCCACCACCAAACTACGGCAATAATTTTGCAGCGCAACAAAAAACGTGGATTTTGCTACGCTGCACCAAAAATGTTGCGATGCAGCACGAGCTGTACTAGGATTCTTTCGGGTGGGCCAACAGCGGTCGAGTTTTCATGCTGCATGTCTTGTACTTGGTGCACGACGTCTCCGATCCGGCGGTGCGCCGGCGGATCATAATGCTCAAGGCAGGCGGCGCCCAGGTCACACTGGCAGGCTTTCGCCGGTCAGCAAGCCCGATCGCCGAGGTCGAGGGCTTGCATCCGATCGATCTTGGCGCAACGCGCGACGGGCGATTTGCCCAGCGGCTGGCAGCGGTCACCAAGGCGGCGGTTTCGATCGGGTCGAAACTCGGTTCGATGCCCAGACCCGACCTCATCATCGCGCGCAATCTGGAAATGCTGGCGCTTGCCCGGCGTGCCAAATCGGCATTCCAGGCAACGGTGCCGATCGTCTATGAGTGTCTCGACATCCATCGTCTGATGCTTCGCAACGATTTTCTGGGCAAGGCGATGCGCAGCGCGGAGCGCTATCTGGCCAGGGATGTAAAGCTGCTGGTCACCAGTTCGCCGGCCTTCATCGCCAACTATTTCAAGCCGTTCGGGCAGATTTCTGCGCCGGTCGAACTGCTCGAAAACAAATATTTCGAGCCTGCCGCGGTTTCGCTGAATGATCGCACAGCGGCGGAGCCGGTCGCTCCGCCTTGGCGGATCGGCTGGTTCGGCGCGCTCCGATGCCGCCGCTCCCTGGAACTGCTGGCCGAATTTTCCCGACGATTTGAGGGCCGCTTCGAAATCATCCTAAGGGGCCGTCCGGCGCTTTCCGAATTTCCGGATTTCCACGGTTTCGTCGAATCTGAGCCTTGGCTCTCGTTTGGCGGGCCCTATCGGAATCCCGAAGATATGGCGACGATCTACCGTGAGGTTCATTTTTCCTGGGCCATCGATTTTTTCGAGCAGGGGCTGAATTCTGAATGGCTGCTGCCCAACCGCCTCTACGAGGGCTGCCGCTTCGGCGCCGTGCCGATCTCGATGGGCAATACCGAAACCGGCCGGTTCCTCGACCAGCAGGGAATCGGCGTTCTCTTGCCTCAAGCCACTCCCGAGGCACTCGAAGCCGCCTTGGGCGAGTTGGAGGAGCATCGTTTCGGGGAATTGCGGGCGCGTGTTCTTGCCCGCAATCCGCGAACCTGGAGCCACGATCGCAGCGATTGCCGGGCGCTCGTCGAGAAGCTTCGCGGGCTGACGGTCGCGCCCGGTTCATATGCTGCCGAGGCACTGGCTTAGGATGGCTAGGGAAGGACATAGGCCGATGATGCAGACCGAAATGCTGCCGTCCAACCTGATCGTGATTCCGTGCCTGAACGAAGCGGCTCACATCGGTGCGCTTGTTCATGAGCTTCGACCGGCGGCCGAGAGGCTCGGCGCCCGGATCATCGTTGCCGATGGCGGTAGCACGGACGGCACTAGGGCGATCGTCGAGGAGATCGCCGGGAAGGATCCGAGGGTCATCCTTCTTAACAATGAAAAGCGCCTCCAGAGCGCGGCGATCAATCTCGCTATCGCCAGTTACGGCGATCGGGCTGAGTATTTCATTCGCATCGACGCGCATGGCGGCTACCCACCGGATTATTGCGACCGGCTGATCGAAGAGGCGCTGGCCACCGGCGCCGATTCGGTCGTCGTCTCGATGCTGACCAGCGGCAGCGGCATGGTGCAGAAAGCGGTGGCGGCTGCACAGAATTCCAAGCTCGGCACGGGCGGCTCCAAGCACCGGCATCTCTCGGCGGGAGAGTGGGTCGACCACGGTCACCATGCGCTGATGCGAATATCGGCCTTCAAGGCGGTGGGCGGCTATGACGAAACGTTCAGCCACAACGAGGATGCGGAGCTCGACTACCGGCTCCGTCGGGCCGGCTACCGGATCTGGATGAGCGGCAAGACGCAAATGATCTATTACCCACGCTCGTCGCTCGCCGGCCTCTATTTCCAGTATCTCGGCTATGGCCGCGGCCGGGCAAAGAACGTTCTCAAGCACCGCATGATACCAAAAGTCCGGCAGCTGGTGCCGCTTCTGGTGTTCCCTGTCGTCCTTCTCTCTGCCTTTTTCTTCGTGCATTGGCTGGCAGTCATGCCGCTTCTGGTGTGGGCGTCGGTTTGTCTCGGCTATGGCGTGTGGACCGCCATCAGCCAGCGCAATCCGGACAGCGCCCTTGCCGGGATTTCGGCAATGGTCATGCATTTCGGCTGGTCCGTCGGTTTCTGGCTGCAACTGCTTGGACCGCGATCGCAGCCTAGGAGGATGGCGTGATGGGTGTGGCCGAAAAAAACCGCAGCGTCGACGTCTGCGTCTGCACGTTTCGGCGGCCGGAGCTTGCCGACACGCTTCGCTCCATAGCCGCCCTGGACGTGCCTTCAGGATTCGACATCCGCGTCATCGTCGCCGACAATGATGACGGGCCGACGGCCGAACTGCTGGTGGCGACGCTGGCGGAGACGCTGAAGCTGCCGATAAGCTATCGTCATTGCCCGGCACGCAACATCTCGATCGCCCGCAATGCCTGCCTCGACGCCAGCACGGCGGATTTCGTCGCTTTCCTCGACGACGACGAAACGGCATCGTCGAGATGGCTCGCCGAACTGGTTGCGACGGCGGATTTGAGTGGCGCTGCCGCCGTGCTCGGGCCAGTGCGGGCGCGCTATCGGCCGGACGCGCCCGACTGGATGCGCCGCGGCGATTTTCACTCCACCTTGCCGGTCTGGGTGGGCGGCGAGATCCGCACCGGCTACACCTGCAACGTCCTGCTCAGGATGGGCGCCGACTGCCTCTGCGGCCGGCGATTCAGCCTGGCGCGTGGCCAGACCGGCGGCGAGGACACCGAATTCTTCGACCATATGGTCAAGGCCGGCGGTCGCATCGCCTTTTCGCCGCACGCCTGGGTCGATGAAGTGGTGCCGCGCGCCAGGGCCGCTTTCGACTGGCTCCGTCGCCGCCGGTTCCGCGTCGGGCAGACGCATGGGCACCTGCTGGGGCGCGACGCGCATGGCCTCGCGCTGGTCAGGCAAGTCGGCCTCGCCTCGGCAAAGGCGGTTTTTTGTTTCGCATCGGCAATCCCGGTCGCCATCAGTCCCGTGCGCAGGAACCGCAGCGTGCTTCGCGGCATCATGCATGTCGGTGTCGTGAGCGGTCTTGTCGGTGTGCGTGAAATCCGCCAATACGGCCTGCCCTCGCCGCAGGAAGGGGGCAAGCGTGCAGCCTGACGTCACCTTTGTCATTGCCGCCTACAATGCAGAGCTGACCATCGAGCGGGCGATCGCCAGCGCCATCGCCCAGCGCGATGTCAGCGTGGAGGTGATCGTCGTCGACGACCAGTCGCGCGACCGGACGCTCGATCTGGCGCGATCCTACCCCGAAGACATCGTACGCGTCGTCGCACTTGAGCAAAACCGCGGTCCAGGCGGCGCCAGGAATGCCGGCCTTGAGCTTGCCCGAGGCCGGTGGATCGCGGTCCTCGATTCCGACGACGCGGTCTATCCCGGACGGATCTGCACCATGATTGACCGCGCCGAGAAAGCGGGCGCCGCGATCGCGGTCGACAATCTCCAGGTCGTTCGCGAGGACGGTGTTGCCGAAGAGACGATGTTCCCGGCCGACTATCTCGAGGGCTTGAGTGAAATCTCGCTGGCGGACTATATTGCCGGCAATGTGGTCTTCGAATCCAGGTTCAATCTCGGCTATCTCAAACCGATCTTCCAGCGCCGGTTTCTGAACGAAAACGGGCTTCGCTATGACGAAAGCCTGATCATCGGCGAGGATTACATCCTGCTGGCCAGTGCTCTGGCCAAGGGCGGCAAATGCGTGGTCGAACCGACGACCGGCTATGTCTACCATATCCGGACCGGCTCCATTTCCCGCGTGCTTGAGCTTCATCACGTCGAGGCGATGCATAAGGCCGACCTCGTTTTCGCCAGAACCCATTCGATGGACGCGAAGGCCGAGGCCGCCTTCGCAAGGCGCACACGCAGCCTGCGCAAGGCGGCGTCGTTCCTTTCTCTGGTCCAGCACATCAAGGCGCGATCCCCACTCAAGGCGGTGTGGACGGCGCTCAGCGATCCGGCGGCGGTTTGGCACATGGGCATGCCGATCGCCGTTCGGCTGCGAAGGGTGGCGGCGCAATTTGCCGTGGGTGCGGGGGAGGTAAAGGGTGCAGGCAGCTGAAATATTTTCGCGGCCTGCAACACGTTGAAATCGATCTCCTCAGAAGGAATATGCAATGAAGAAAGTCAGGAAGGCAGTCATACCGGTAGCGGGGCTTGGAACGCGATTCCTGCCGGCGACCAAGTCGATGCCGAAGGAAATGCTGCCGGTCGTCGACAGGCCTGTCGTGCAATATGCGGTGGACGAGGCGTTCGAAGCCGGCATCGAGCACATTGTCTTCGTGACGGGCCGCAACAAGGCGGTCATCGAGGATTATTTCGACCTGCATCCAGAATTGATCGGAACTTTGGAGCAGACCGGCAAGACGGCGCAGCTTCAGGCGCTCGAAAGCCTGCTTCCGGTGGCTGGTGCGACGAGCTTCATCCGGCAGCAGTCGCCGCAAGGTCTCGGCCATGCGGTATGGTGCGCCCGGGAAGTCATCGGCGATGAGCCCTTCGCGTTGCTGTTACCGGACATGGTGTCCTTCGGCGGCCGCGGATGTCTCGCTGAAATTGCCGACCTCTATGCGCAGACCGGCGGAAACGTCATCGCCGTCGAGCGCTGCGACCCGACCGAGACCAGCAAATACGGCATCGTCGGCTGCGGCGCCGATGTCGGCTCGGGCTTCGAGGTCACCGCCATGGTCGAAAAGCCGGCTCCGGCGAATGCGCCGTCGAACTACTACATCAACGGCCGCTATATCCTGCAGCCCGAGATATTCGGGCTGCTCGGCAATCAGCAGCGCGGCGCCGGCAATGAGATCCAACTGACCGACGCCATGGTTCGCCTTGCGCAAAGCCAGGCTTTCTTCGCCCAGCCCTTCAACGGCCGGATGTTCGATTGTGGCTCGAAAGAAGGGTTTATCCAGGCCAATGTCGCCTTCGCGCTGGCGCGCGACGACATGAAAGGACCGATCTTCGAAATGCTTGAGGAGTTCGTCCGGTCGCATGAGCGCCGGGTGGAAGCCGCATAAACCCCATTATTTGGGAGCATTGGGGATATGAATGATGACGGAAGACATGCCGATGTGTTTGCTGCCCAGGTCCCGCGGTGGCTGGCATGAAGCTTGCGTTGGGCATATGCTGATGCTCCCGATCTGCTCTAAGCGCCTGCAAAGGAGAGCAGCGGACCCGAGTGGAAACAGGGTTTGGGAAAATCCGAGGCTCAAACAAAGATAGAGCGGCGGCGCGTTCGACTTGAGAGACCGCCGCACTAGATGCAAACTTGAATTGGACCGAAGATGAATTATGCCAATTTTCCTCTCGACAAGAGGAAACCATTGCCGAGTTCGGACCCAGTCAGCGCCGACGATTTCATTGATGTCGAGCGCCTGCTCGGCATGGCAGCAAGGCAGGCAAAGGTGGTTGCGGCATGCGCTGCCATCGGTCTTTTTCTGGGTGTGCTCTATTTGCAGACCACGCCTCCCACCTACATGGCGACGAGCCGTGTGCTGATCGACGAAGGGTTGAACAAGGTCGTTGACGAGGTCTCGGCGGCGTCGGTCAGCATGCAGACCGACTCCGCCATTCTGAGCCAGATCGAAATACTCCACTCGGCGAGACTGGCAGCGGTGGTCGTCGACAAGCAGAAGCTCGATCAGAACGACGCTTTCATGAACCCTCCGACGTCGGCCGTGTCGAAGGCTGCCGGTTTTGTGCGCGGCGTGGTCCGGTATTTCCGTCCCAATCCCGCCGTCGGTACTGCCGACGTTACTCAGCTTGATCCGGCCACGCGTGACGCGATGATTGCCTCGTCACGCCGCGATTACGCAATCCTCAAACTGCAGGACGAGGTGCAAGCCGAGCGCATTGGTCGAAGCTATGTGATCTCCATCGCCTACCAGGCGACGGACCCCGCACTTGCGACCTCGGTCACCAAAGCCTATGCCGACGCCTATCTCGCCGATCAGCTCGATGCGAGCTTCGATGCGACCGAGCGGGCGGCGGTCTGGCTGCAAGGTCGGCTGACGGAGCTTCGCGAAAGTTCCCAGGCAGCGGCGCTCGCCGTCGAGAAGTTCAGGGCCGAACATGGGCTGGCCGTCGATGACGGCCAGTTGATCAGTGGCAAGCAACTGTCGGACCTCAATGGCCAGCTCATTGAGGCGCAGGCCGATACCGCCCGCGCCAGCGCCCGCTACCAGCAATACAAGTCGATCGTCGAAAGCGGTTCGGACAACGCATTCAGGGACGCCGCCATATCCGCCGACCAGCCGAGCAACTCGATCATTTCAACGCTCAAGACCCGCTATCTCACTGTCGCCAAGCGGCAGCAGGATATCGAAGCCAATTTCGGGGCTGAGCATCCCCAGGCGGTCGCACTTGCCAAGGAAAAGGCCGACATTTCGGCGCAGATATTCGGCGAGCTGAAGCAATTGACCGAAAGCTACCGCAACGAATACGAAGTCGCTCTCGCGCGCGAGACGGCGCTCCGCGCAAATGTCGCGTTAGCGGCTGGCAAGAGTTCCATCGACAACCAGTCGCAGGTCAAGCTGCGCGAACTGGAGCAGAAGGCAACGGCGCTCTCGACGCTCTATCAGACGTTCCTTGGCCGCTACGAGGAAGCCTCCCAGCAGCAATCCTTCCCAGTCGGCAAGATCCGCGTCATCTCGGACGCGACGATGCCAAAGTCCGCGGCAACCCCGCGCACGTCCATGGTGCTGGGACTTTCGCTCGTGCTTGGCGTGATGATGGGAGCCGGGGTTGGTGGCCTGAATGAATTCAGGGAGCGGTTCTTCAGGACCGGCGAAGACGTTCGCGATCGCGTCGGCCTCAAATTCCTCGGCTACCTGCCGATCATTGGCAGCAAGGTCGCCAAGGACGATAAGCGCGATGGCGGTCAGGCGGATATCAAAACCGCCCAATCACCGTCGGCGGCTGAAAGACGCGCGCGCATGCGGGTGAGCATCGACGCCCCGGCATCGATGTTTTCCGAGACGCTTCGCAGCGCCAAGATTGCCTTCGACGTGGTGATGGAAGGGCAAGGCAGCCGGGTCATTGGCGTGATCTCGGTCCTTCCGGGCGAGGGCAAGTCGACCGTGGCGGCGAATCTGGCCGGATTGCTCGCCGCCAATGGGTCGAAAACCCTGCTGGTGGACGGCGACCTGCGTAACCCCGGCCTCAGCCGCAGCCTTGGCATGGAGGCCGAGCAAGGCCTGATGGAAGCGGTAGTGAGCGGGCAGACCTGGCAGTCCGTCGGCAAGATCGACCGGCAGACCAAGCTGGCGATCGTCCCGGCCGTGCCGCGCGGTCATTTCTCGCACACAAGCGAGCTTCTGTCGTCGGCCGGGATGCGGCGTTTCATCGACAATGCCAAGGAGACCTTCGAGTACATCATCGTCGATCTGCCGCCGCTCGGCCCCGTGGTCGATGCCAAGGCCTTTGCTCCGCTTGCCGACGGCTTCGTGCTCGTGACCGAGTGGGGACGCACGCCGCGTGCGATGGTGCAATCCATATTGAGTTCGGAATCCTATATCGCCAACAAGATCGTCGGCGTGGTCCTCAACAAGGTCGATTTGAAGAAGCTGGCGAAGTATGGATCGCTCGGCGGCTCGGAAAAATTCTTCGACAGATATTCGTCATACTATCTGGAGAAGTCGGAAGCGCGGACGAAGGTGAACAGCTGAGGCCCGTCGGTAGTACGGATACTGAGCAGATCGGCGTCGTCCTGCGCGGCCAGGCCGATACCGGGCCCGAGGCCGTCGCGAGCGAAGACGAATGCCCCTCGAACAGACCATAACCGGCAGCCTGCGCAGGAGCCGGTAGGGTCGGTGGGGAATGATGTCCCTTAGTGCATGTCGCGCAAAAGTGTCAGCGGTTTTGCGATAACCCTAAGCGCGTCGCATGAGGCCGGTCAAACGCGACACGCTTGGGGGTGCCGGACGATTTCCTCGCTTGACTTGACTAGTATAGGTCGCCGAGCCGCGAGGGGGCGCGCAAAAGCGTGCGCACCATGCTTTGTGCCGGACACCGTAGGACGTTTGCAGCCAGGAACCGGCGTGACAACGCCGGCGCGGTTACACGGCCTTGAGCCGATAGCGGAAGATGGTGTGGTCGAGCAGAAGCCGGATACGCGGTTCGGCCTCGATCGCAATCAGCCAGCTCGCGGCGATCATGGTCGCGCCGACGATGACCACCGAAAGCAGGTATGGCACTCCCGCGCGCGTCAACGCCCCGAGAATAGCCGCGCCGACCACATTATGGATCAGATAGAGAGGGTAGGTCATCAGCCCGATCCGGCGCCAGCCGCGCCAGGACAGGTCGAGCCGTAATGACCACGCCATCAGCGCCATGGCAGCGAGAAACAGGACGATCGGCGGCGCGTAGGGCATCGCGGCTTCGACCTTGATGCTGCGGACGTCGACAGCACTGATGATCTGCAGCACGCCGCCGGCCAGGAACAAGGCGCAGAAAACAAGGCGGGCGGGCGTCACTGCCTTGAAACGCATCAGCCAGAGCAGCACACCTGTCGCGAAAAAACATCCGTGATGCACCAGGAGCAGGTCGAGCCAGCGCGCCTCGGCAAGGTCCGACCAGTCGAATGGATAGTACAGGCACCAGAAAAGCGTGCTGATCGCGCCGAGCGCGATTGCCACCGCTTCCATCAGATCGAAGCGGCCGATCCGCAGCAGGATCCAGACGACGGCATAAAAGGCGATCTCGATGCCGAGCGTCCAATAGACGCTGTCGGCCCAGGGGTTGAACGGAACGAACAGGGCGGTGCGCATGAGCCTGGTGACAGCGTCCGTCGGCCAACTGAGATCGACGAAAAGCAGCACCATCGCGGTGACTGGCGCGCAGATCCAGACGGCCGGCGCCAATCGTTTCACCCTTGCCTCGAAAAACCGCAGCGGTGTCGAATGCTCGGCGCTGAAGGCGATGACGAAGCCGCTGATGACGAAGAATATCTGGACGCCGACCCATCCGAATTGGACCAGTCCGCCTATTTCCGGATGCGGCGGGATGCCGCCCGTCGCGCGCGCCGAAACGCCCTCGGGGAACGCCCACACCCAGAAGCCGTAGTGGTAGAACATCACGAGGACAGCGGCGAGAAAACGCAGGATGTCGACGCCGCCGAATGTGGTCTTTTGCTGAGCCATGCCGTGCCTTCGGAACGGCCCCCCACGCAAAGGTTTAAGGGCTATTGCTGCATTGCACAACAGACGATTGCAGTGCAGGATGAATTCGTGGATTCGTCCTGCACTGCAATCCGCCTGCCGCGCTTCGAAAGCAACTAAAGCCCGATTCCGCGTCCCTTCAGCGCCGCGGTGATTTCGTCGAGAATGACCGGGTCGTCGATGGTCGCCGGCATCGTCCATTCTTCCTTGTCGGCAATCTTCTGCATGGTGCCGCGCAGGATTTTGCCGGAGCGCGTCTTGGGCAGGCGCTTGATCGTCACCACCGTCTTGAGGGCGGCGACCGGGCCGATCCGCTCGCGCACCAGGCTGACGACCTCGGTCTCGATGGCGTCGGTGTCGCGCGTGACACCGGCATTCAGCACGACGAAGCCGAGCGGCACCTGGCCCTTCATCGCATCGGCGATGCCGACGACAGCGCACTCGGCAACGTCGGGATGCGCGGCCAGCACCTCCTCCATGGCGCCGGTCGACAGCCGGTGGCCGGCGACATTGATGATGTCGTCGGTTCGGGCCATCACGAACAAATAGCCGTCCTCGTCCATCATGCCGGCATCCGCCGTCTTGTAGAAGCCGGGGAATTCGTCGAGATAGGCTTGGCGAAACCGGTCATCGGCATTCCACAGCGTCGGCAGGCAGCCGGCCGGCAGCGGCAGCTTGACCACGACATTGCCCAACGTGCCGCGCGGCACTTCGTGGCCGGCATCGTCGAGCACACGGATGTCGTAGCCGGGCATCGGCACCCCGGGCGAGCCGTATTTCACCGGCAGCAGGCCTAACCCGGCCGGGTTGATCGTCATCGGCGAGCCCGTCTCGGTCTGCCACCAATGGTCGATCACCGGCACGTTCAATTTCTGCTCCGCCCATCTGATGGTTTCCGGATCGGCGCGCTCGCCGGCGAGGAACAGCGTGCGGAATTTCGACAGGTCGTATTTCGGGACGAATTCGCCCTTGGGGTCCTGTCCCTTGATGGCGCGGAAGGCGGTCGGCGCGGTGAACAGTGCGACCACGCCATGCTCTGATATCACCCGCCAGTAGGTGCCGGCGTCGGGCGTGCCGACCGGCTTGCCCTCGAACAGGACGGTCGTGCAGCCATGCAGCAGCGGGCCGTAGACGATATAGGAATGGCCGACCACCCAGCCGACGTCGGAAGCCGCCCAGAACACCTCGCCCGGCTTGACGCCGAACTCGTTCTCCATCGACCATTTCAGCGCAACCATGTGGCCGCCATTGTCGCGCACGATGCCCTTGGGCTGGCCGGTCGTTCCAGACGTGTAAATTATGTAGAGCGGATCGGTGGCGAGCACCGGAACGCAGTCGACATTGGCACCCGCCGCCCGCTCGCGGGCGACGGTGTCGGCATAGTCGATGTCGCGGTTCTCCTTTAGCTCGCAGCGCAGCTGATCGCGCTGCAGGATGAGGCAGGCTTCGGGCTTGTGCCGCGACATGTCGATCGCCTTGTCGAGCAGCGGCTTGTAGGCGACGACGCGCCCGGGCTCCAGGCCGCAGGAGGCGGAAATGATCAGCTTCGGCCTGGCGTCGTCGATGCGCGTGGCGAGCTCGTGCGAGGCAAAGCCGCCGAAGACGACCGAATGCACGGCGCCGATCCGGGCGCAGGCGAGCATGGCAAACGTCGCTTCCGGCACCATCGGCATGTAGATGATGACCCGATCGCCTTTTTTGACGCCGCGGTTCTTCAGCACCGAGGTCAGTGCGACCACCTCGCGTTTCAATTCGGCATAGGTGAATTTCCTGAACGTGCCGGAAATCGCGCTGTCATGGATCAGCGCGATCTGATCGGCGCGGCCACCCGCCACGTGGCGGTCGACGGCGTTGAAGCAGGTGTTGCAGGAGGCGCCGCCAAACCAGCGCCCATAGACGCCGGCATTCGGATCGAAGACCGTGTCGAACGGCGAGAACCAGTCGATGGCCTTGGCCGCATCCGCCCAGAATTTTTCCGGATCGCGTTTCCAGCCGTCATAGACCTCGTGGTAGCGTGACGCCATCCAGCTTCCTCCAAGAATGTTTCTGTCCTTGGAAATAGCGTATGCTGTTTTTGCAAGCACGTGCAAATTCGTCTTGGCGACTTCGTGGTCGAAATGGACGTGACCGCCGCTTTGTCGCCGCAACCGGCCAGGTGCGTTGAAAGCGCCTGCTCGCTCAATACGGTTCCTATAGCCGTGGCGCGGTTTTGGCCGTGCTACATCCCCCAGCGCAGCGCAGCCGTATGAACCGGTGCGTCCCAAAATGCGGTCGTCTCGTCGTCGAGCATGGTCAGCGTGATCGAGCAGCCGGCCATGTCGAGCGAAGTCACGTAGGACCCGACCAGTGAGCGAGTGACCGTCACGCCGTTGCTCTCGAAGATTTTCCGGGCGCTGTTGTACATCAGGTAGAGTTCCATCAGCGGCGTGCCGCCGAAACCGTTGACGAAAAGCAGCGCCGGGCCTTTTGCTCCGTCACCGAGATCGCCTGATATCGCCGCGCAGATTTCCTCGGCGATGGCGTCGGCGCTCTTCAACGCGTCGCGGCGGCGCCCCGGTTCGCCATGGATGCCGACACCGAATTCCATCTCGCCGTCGCCGATATCGAAGGTCGGCTTGCCGGCGGCCGGTACGGTGCAACTGGTCAGCGCAACGCCCATAGAGCGCGTCGCGCCATTGACGCGTTCGCCAAGCGCCTTCAACGGCTTCAGCGCCATGCCCTGCTCGGCCGCGGCGCCGAGGATCTTCTCGACCACCAGCGTCCCGGCAACGCCGCGTCGGCCAGTAGTATAGGAGGAGTTCTCGACCGCGACATCGTCATTGGTCACCACTTGCATCACGCCCTCCGACATTTCGGCAGCCATGTCGAAATTCATCACGTCGCCCTCGTAGTTCTTGACGATGAACAGGCAGCCGGCACCGGTGTTGACCGCCTCCGCGGCCGCCATCATCTGGTCCGGCGTCGGCGAGGTGAACACCTGGCCGGGGCAGGCGGCATCCAGCATGCCATGCCCGACCAGCCCGCCATGCAGCGGCTCGTGACCAGAGCCGCCCCCGGAAATCAGCGCTACCTTGCCCGGCTTGAGTGTCCTGCGGCGCACGAATTTATGCTCGTCGCCAAGCACAAGGACGTCGGCATGGGCGGCAACGAAGCCGTCGAGGCTTTCGGTCAGCACCGTGTCCACAGAATTCAGAAACTTCTTCATGGCCGTCTCTCCCGAAATAGCTGAACGTGGCGCGACTATGTCCCGCCCTTGCCGGCGATACTGGTGATCTTCTGGATGAAATCGTTGACCGCCCTGTCGAGCGCCGCGTTCTGTTTGTCGTCGCCGAAATCGGGAACGATCAGCGAAACATGCCGCGTCTTGCGCATGCCGGATGCCAGCGACATTTTTCCCGGATGCGCCTGATGGTAGGCGGCAAGAAAATGGTCGCGTTCGGCCGTGCTGAAATGGCAGACGGCGAAAATAGCCGGCAAATGTTTTGACGGGATCGGGATCGAGTAGGCCGGGCTGGAAATCTGGGTGACGAAGCTGCGATGCTTGCCCAACGCGTCGGCGAGGCGCTGGCGCATGCCGGACGGGCGCTGGTCGAGGACCTGCGACAGGATCGACTTATAGGCGCGGATCGCCTCTTCGGAGCCGGCTTCAGGTGTCTTGTCGACCATGCCGGTTGCCTAGATCGAGACGTCCGCGATGGCCGCTTTGGCCATTGCGAGCTGGGCGGGAACCACGGAAAGGTCGCGCAGGCCGGCCTCAATCAGCGCCGGGATCGCCGCAGGATCGCCGCCGGCGTCGCCGCACAGGCTGACCGGAATCTCTTGCGCGCGGCCGAACGCCGCAACCGAGGCGATCAGCCGAAGCACGGCCGGGTTCCTGATCGAATTGAGATGCGCGACCGACGCGTTGTCGCGCGCCGCCGCCATCACATACTGGGTCAGGTCGTTCGAGCCGATCGAGAAGAAGGCGACCTCGGCAAACGCCTCAGGCGCGATCGCCACCGACGGCACCTCGACCATGATGCCGAGCGGCGGCATTTTTTGCGCGACGCCGCGCGCAGCAAGCGCTGCCTGCTCTTCCGCGAACAGCGCGGCTGCTCGCTGATATTCGTCCCGCACGGCGACCATCGGGAACATCACCTTCAGATTGCCATGCAAGGCGGCGCGCAGCAGCGCCCTGATCTGCACGCGAAAAACCTCCGGTCTCGCCAGCGATAGCCTGATGCCGCGCAGGCCGAGAAACGGATTGCCCTCCTCGACGGTGAAGCCCGGCACCGGCTTGTCGCCGCCGGCGTCCACGGTGCGAATGGTCACCGGCTTGTCCCCAGCCCATTCGAGCACCTTGCGGTAGGCGCGATACTGCGTTTCCTCGTCCGGCAGCGTCTTGCCGAACAGAAATTCGGTTCGCATCAGCCCGACGCCGTCGCAGGTCGAGACATCGATACCGTTGACGTCGGACGGATCGGCGATGTTAACCTGCACCCGCACCGCAGTGCCGGCTTTCGTCACTGCCGGCCGGGCCAAAAACGTTTCCGCAATGTTGCGACGTGCCGCGAAACACGACGACGACTGCCGGAACGCCTCGACCTCTGCCCTTGTTGGCCCCAACACGATGCCGCCATGCTCGGCATCGAGCAGGGCGACGCCGGCAAGATCAGCCGGCGAAGCCCCGAGCCCGACTGCCCCGAGCCCCACGATCATAGGCACGCCGCGCGAGCGCGCCAGCATGGCGACGTGGCTGGCGGCGCTGCCCGCCTTCAGCGCGATGCCGCCGCCGGCGCTCCAGTCGGTTTCGAGAAAGCGCGTCGGCGCGATGTCCTCGCCGTAGAAGATAGCTCCTGCCGGCGCCGCAGGGTCGCTGTCCTCGGTCAGCGCGCGCAGCACCTGGTCTCTGATGTCGCGCATGTCGGCGGCGCGCGCCCGGAAATAATCCTGATCTGACGTTTCGTAGCCTACAATTTCGGCGTCGAGCGCCTGCCCCCAGGCCGCATCGGCTGGCTGGCCGGCGGCAATCGCGGCAAAGGCCGGGCCGGTCAGCGCATCGTCCTCCAGCATGGCGAGCTGGAATTCGAGAATTTCGGCGGCATCGCCCTCGGTCGCCTGGATCAGCTTGGCAAGCCGGCCTGTCGCTGTGCCGATTGCCGTTTCGAGCGCGAGCCTTTCGTCAGCGGCGGTCGCTTTACTTCTATAGCGCGCGACAACCGGGTCGAGGTTGAACAGCGGCCCTTCGGCATAGCCGGCCGAAGCCGGGATCCCCTTCAGTCTAAGCGGTTCGGGCATGGTCGACACCCTCGTCGAAATCGCGCCGCACCAGCTCGACGAGCGCGCCGACCGCCTCGCCGGCACCGTCGCCCTTGGCTCTGATATGCAGCACCGTGCCTTTCGGCGCCTTGGCTGCCATCACCTTGACGATGCTCTTGGCGTCGAACCAAGGCCCGTTGGCGGCGAGCGCCACTTCGACTTCGGCCGAAAACGTCTTGGCGAGCTTGGTGAACTTCACCGAAGGGCGCGCATGCAGGCCGACCTCATGGGTGATCAGAACGGTGGCTTCGGCGGCTGCGGACATTGAGTCAAAATTCCTGTTCATTCACGATGGCGACAATTCGTGTGCTGTCGCCACCACTTCCCTGAGCGAAGCGCCGCCGGACGCCTCTGTCGCCGCCATCACCGCGCCCTCGACGATCGGAGCATTGCAGACGATGATCTTGTGCGCGCGCGGCTCGCCGATCATCTCGACCGCCATCTCGCTGTTGGTTTCGGCGCCGCCAAGATCGACAAGTATGGCGACACCTGCCTCCGACCAGGCCTTGTCGATCGCGGCCATGATCGCCTCGACATTGGTTCCCAGCCCGCCATGGCCGTTTCCGCCGCACCATGCAAGCGGCACTTCGTCGCCGACCATTTGGCGCACCATGTCGGCCGTGCCCTCGGCGACCAGCGGTGAATGCGAGACGATGACGATGCCGACATTGCTCATGCTTGCCCCTCGATCGTCTCGGCGACAGCCCGCACCAGAAGCGCGACCGAGCGCCCGCCGGCATCCATATGGCCGATAGAGCGGTCGCCGAGGAACGAAGCGCGTCCGCGCAAGGCCTTCATCGGCACGGTGGCAGCGGCAGCATTGTCCGCGGCGTCAGTGATTTCCAATCCGGTCTTTCCCTGCAGCAGGGCGTCATGCACCGGCTGCAGCACGTCGAGCATGGTCTTCTGCCCGACCTGCGACTTGCCACGTGCTGCCACCGCTTCGATTGCCTTGCCGAACGCTGCCGTCAGATTGGCGCGATCCGGCTCTGCCGAAATTTCCTTGCCGAGCGCCATGAACAGCGTCCCGAACAAGGGGCCCGAAGCCCCGCCAACGGTCATCACCAGCTTGGTGCCGATCGCTTTCAGAGCGTCCGGCAGCGGCTTTGTCGCGAACGTGTCGGCCTCGGCGCGCACCGCCTCGAAGCCGCGCTTCATGTTGAGGCCATGGTCGCCGTCGCCGATCGCCTGGTCGAGCGCGGTCAACTCTTCGGCGTGAGCGGCAATCGTGTCGGCGGTGACTGATATCAGCGTCTTCAGGTCAACCTTGTCCAGTGTCCCAGTCTTGACCATCGTCCCAGCGCTCATCGGTTTGCAATCCTGTTTCCGGCCTGGTCGAAGAACAGCGGCGCCCGATAGCGGATAATCACCCTGTCGCCCTTTTCCAATTGGGTGTCGGGGTCGGTCAGCGTCACCAGCTTTCTGCTTCCCACCGTCACATGCAGGTGGTTCTGGTCGCCCAGATGTTCGACCCAGTTGACAACGCCGTCGGCGGGGCCATTCGATGCCTTGCCGATCGACAGATGTTCTGTACGCGCGCCGATCGTTTTGGTTCCCGCCGGCATGTCGCCATCCGGCAGCAGGCCGGTCGGCAACAGATTGATCGCCGGCTGGCCGAGCCTTGCGGCGACATGAAGGTTTGCCGGCTCCGAGTAGATGGTGCGCGGCGTGCCGATCTGCACCAGCACGCCGTCGGCGAGAATGCCGATGCGATCGGCCATCGTCATCGCTTCGATCTGGTCGTGCGTGACATAAAGCATGGTGGCGCCGAGCTCGGCCTGGATGCGCTTCAGTTCGAGCCGGAGGTCGGCGCGCAGTTTGGCGTCGAGCGACGACAACGGCTCGTCCATCAGGTAGATCGAAGGCTTGCGCACCAAAGCGCGGCCGATGGCGACGCGCTGCATCTCGCCGCCGGAAAGTTTGGTGGAGCGGCTGGAGAGCTTGTGATGGATGCGCACCATCCTGGCCACATCCTCGACGCGGCGGCGCACCGCGTCCTCGTTCAGCCGCCGCGCCGGCGAGCGCAGCGGAAAGGCCAGATTGTCGTAGACCGACAGATGCGGATAGAGCGAATATTGCTGGAAGACGAAGGCGGTGTCGCGCTCGGCCGGCGACAACGTTGTCGCATTGCGGCCGCCGATATGGATCGAGCCCGTGTCGGGCCGTTCCAATCCGGCGATCAGCCGCAGCGTCGTCGTCTTGCCGGCGCCGGTCGGGCCGAGCAGCACGACGAATTCGCCATCGGCGACGTGCAGATCGAGAGTGTCCACGGCGACATACTCGCCGAAGCTCTTGGTCACGCCTTTGATCTGCACGTCAGCCACGATGCGCTCTTCCCTGGGAAGCCCCGTGATGGATTACCGTGTCATGGATTGCGGTTCGCACAGCGCGGCCGGAGCCCTTCTCGAACAGCGACAGCCGCGTGCTGCTCAGCGCCAGGCCGACTTGGTCGCCCGGATTGAGCCGGATTTCGGCCGGCACCCGCGCCTTGATGATGCCGCCGGACGTCTCCACCGCGACGATCTGCGTGGTGCCGAGATATTCGGTGCCATAGATGGCGCCGCGCAGCTTCGAGCCGTCGTCGAAGCGGATGTGCTCGGGCCGGATGCCGAGCGCCATGTCGGCGGGCGCGATATCCTCGCGGACCTCCGGCACTGCCACCTTGGCGCCTTGCACCACAATCTCGCTGGCGCCCTTTGAAAGCCCGCCGCCGAAGCCGAGAAAATTCATCGGCGGCGAGCCGATGAAATCGGCGACGAACATGGTCGCCGGCCGGTCGTAGATTTCGCGTGGCGTGCCGAACTGCTCGATGACGCCGTGGTTCATCACTGCGATCTTGTCGGCCATCGACATCGCTTCCATCTGGTCATGCGTGACGTAGACCGTGGTGGCGTGGATGCGGTTGTGCAGTTCGCGCAGCTCGTGGATCATGAGATCGCGGAATTCGGTGTCGAGCGTGCCGAGCGGCTCGTCCATAAGGAAGCACTTTGGCCGCCGCACGATGGCGCGGCCGAGCGCCACGCGCTGGCGATCACCGCCGGCAAGGCCGGAGACCGATTTGTTGAGCAGATGGTCGATGCGCAACAGCTTCGCCGTCTCTTCGACGCGCCGGCGGATTTCGATGCCGGGCATGCCTTGCGCCAGCAGCGGGAAACCGATGTTCTTGCGCACATTCATGTGCGGATAGAGCGCGAACAACTGGAAGACGAAGGCGATGTCGCGCTCGCGGGCACGCCGCATGGTGACGTCCTCGCCACCGAGCAGGATCTTGCCGCCGGTCGGCAGTTCGAGCCCGGCAATCATGCGCAACGTCGTCGTCTTGCCGCAACCCGACGGGCCCAGCATGACGAAGAACTCGCCATCCCCGACGACGAAGTTGGAATCCTGCACGGCGATGAAATCGCCGAATGCCTTTCTCAGATGCTCGACCCTGATCTCCGCCATCGTCTACTCCGGAAACTTCGAGACGATGATGAACATCGCGGTGCCGGCAAGCATGGTGATGAACGAATAAGTGTAGAGCGACAGCGCGAAGGGCTGGAACAGCATCAGGAAGCCAATGGCAATGATCGCGGTAGCGATATTCTCCATCAGTCCGCGCCTGGCCCATGCCGGCCAGCGCGACTTGCGTTTTGCGGGTTGGGTCAGGCTCATTTGCGCACCGCGCCGAAGGTGATGCCACGCAGCAACTGCTTGCGAAGCAGGATGGTGAACACCAGGATCGGCACCAGGAAGATCGTCGTGCCCGCGGCGACCGCCGGCCAGTCCTGGCCGCCTTCGCCGATGATGGTCGGGATGAAGGGCGGTGCGGTCTGCGCCGTGCCCGAGGTCAGCAGTGCTGCGAACGCATACTCGTTCCAGGCGAAGATCAGGCAGAAGATTGCTGTCGCGGCAATGCCGGTGGTCGCCTGCGGCAGCACGGTGCGCCAGAAGGCCTGCAGCCGCGTATAGCCGTCGATCATCGCCGCTTCTTCGTATTCGCGCGGGATCTCGTCGATGAAGCCCTTCAGCAGCCACACGGCGAGCGACACATTGACTGCCGTATAGAGCAGGATCATGCCGAGCGCGGTGTCCGACAGGCCAAGCTCGCGATACATCAGATAGATGGGGATAGCGACCGCGATCGGCGGCATCATCCGCGTCGACAGGATGAAGAACAGCAGGTCGTCGGCCAGCGGCACCTTGAAGCGCGAGAAGCCATACGCCGACAATGTGCCGAGGAACACCGCGCAAAAGGTCGAGCCGAAGGCGATGATCAGCGAATTGACGAAGCGCGGCATGAAATTGGACGGGCCGGCGATCACCATGTTGCGCTTGCGCACTGTCTCGTCGCAGACGCCGGTCGCCGGCCCCAGCGCGTTGATGTATTCCGGCGTCTGCCGGGTGCGGGTCGAGAACAGATTGCAGTAGCCCTCGAGGCTCGGCTGGAACAGGATTTTTGGCGGATAGGCGATCGAGTCCGGCGGCGTCTTGAAGCTGGTGGCGAAGATCCACAACAGCGGCACGATCGAGATCAGCGCGTAAAGCACGATGATCGTGCCGGCGACGCGCTTCGACACCGCCGAGGGTGCGACAACAGAATGGGCTGACGTCAGGCTCATCTCTGCTTCACCTTGTTGAGCGCCTTGACATAGATGTTGGCCAGCCCGAACACCGCGACGAACAGGATGATGGCGAAGGCCGAGGAATAGCCGGTTCGCCAGCTTTCGAAGGCCTGCCGCTTCAGCGTGATCGAAGCGACTTCGGTGGTCGATCCAGGGCCGCCGCCGGTGAGCAGGTTGACCATGTCGAACATCTTGAAGTTCTCGATGCCGCGAAACAGCACCGCCAGCATGATGAAGGGCAGTGCCATCGGCAGCGTGATCGACCAGAACTGCCGCCAGTTCGAGGCGCGGTCGACCTCCGCCGCCTCATAGATGTATTCGGGGATCGAGCGCAGGCCGGCGAGGCAGATCAGCATCACGTATGGCGTCCACATCCAGGTGTCGACGATGACGATAGACCACGGCGCCAGCGAGACGTTGGAGAGCATGCCGATCTGCGTTGCCGGAATGCCGGTGACGAAGGAGACGGCATAGGCGAACAGGCCGATCTGCGGCTCGTAGAGGAAGCGCCAGAAATTGCCGACGACTGCCGGCGATAGCATCATCGGCACCAGAATGATGGTCGTCCAGAAGGCGTGGCCGCGAAACTTCCGGTCGATCAGCCAGGCCAGCGTGAAGCCGATCAGCGTCTGCAGGAGGATGGTCCAGAACACGAAATGCGCCGTCGTCTGCATGGCAATCCAGATATCCTGGTCGCCGAGGATGCGCTTGTAATTGGCGAGGCCGACGTTCTTCACCATCTCGTTGGGGCGATTGGCGCGGTAGTTGGTGAAGGAAAGATAGATTGCCCAGAACAGCGGGAAGATGTTGATGGCGAGAAGCAACAGGATCGTCGGCGAGATGAACAGCCAGGCAAGGCCCTTGTCGCTGATACCCCGGACCTTGCGGGCCAACGGCTCAGGCGTAGCCCGGGCAACGCTGTCCGCAGTCCGATTGAGCATGGTCAGTCCCGCTTCGGTCACTTCGTCGTCTCGACAATGGAATTTATCTGAACTGTGTCCCGTGCCAAGGGTGGCACGGGACACGCGGTCGTGGCTCGGGAGGAGCCGGTTAGGTCTTGCCCAATTACATCTTGCCCCAACTACATCTTGCCATCGTCCTGGAAGACCCCGGTCCAGTCCTTGACCAGGCCATCAAGCGCATCCTTGGCCGAACCCTGGCCGGCCACGACATAGTCGTGGAAGCGCTTTTGCGACGCCTGCAGCAGCGGTGCATAGCTGGGCTCTGCCCAAAAATCCTTCACGATGGCCATGGAGTCGAGGAAGGTCTGTGCGTAAGGTTGGCTGGCCGCGAAGCCTGGATCCTTGACGACTGCGTTGAGGCAGGAAAAGCCGCCGAGCGACCACCATTTGGCCTGCACGTCCTTGTTGGCGAACCATTTGATGTATTTGAGCGCGGCCTCCTGCTTGTCCGAGTAAGAGACCACCGAGATGCCCTGGCCGCCGAGCTGGGCGAATTGATCGCCGTCGGGGCCCTTTGGATTGGCGAAATAGCCAATCTTGTCGCCGCCGACATTCTCGTCCTTCTGCAGGCCTGGCCAGGTAAAGGCAAAGTTCATGTGCATCGCCACCTGGCCGGATTTGAAGGCGTCGACGCCTTCGCCCATGTAGCTGTTCGAGGCCCCTGGAGGCGTGCAGCAGTCATAGAGCGCCTTGTAGAACTCCAGACCCTTCACCGATTTCTCGGAGTTGACGAAGCCGTCCATCTCGTAGGGCTTGTCGGGGTTCTCATATTTGAAGCCGAAGCTGTAGAGCACGTCCATGGCGCCCATGGTGATGCCTTCGGAGCCGCGCTCGGTATAGATCGACGCGCCATAGACCGTCTTGCCGTCGATCTCGCGCTTCTGGAAGAACTCGGCGATCTGCTTCAGCTGGTCGAAGGTCGTCGGCGCTGCGAGATCCCAGCCGTACTTTTCCTTGAACTCCTTCTGCAGTTCCGGCTTGGAGAACCAGTCCTTGCGATAGGTCCAGCCGACGACGTCGCCCATGGCCGGCAACGCCCAGTAATTCGGTGAGTTCTTCGGCCATTCGGAGTAGCCGACGACGGTCGCCGGCACGAAGTCGTCCATGCTGATCTTCTCCTTGTCGAAGAAGTCGTTCAGCTTGACGTAGTGGCCGTTCTCGGCCGAGCCGCCGATCCACTGGCTGTCGCCGATGATCAGGTCGCACAGCTTGCCCTTGGAATTCAGCTCGTTGAGGAAGCGATCGGCATAGTTGGTCCACGGCACGAATTCGAATTTCATGCCGATGCCAGTTTCCTTGGAAAAATCCTTGGACAATTCGACGAGCGCGTTGGCCGGGTCCCAGGCTGCCCAGCAAAGCGTCAGATCTTCAGCCTGCGCGACGTTCGAAACGGCGGTCGACGCAAACATCGCCGAGGTCAGTCCCAACGTCAGTTTCAAGGTCGATTTCATGCCTTCCTCCCATTTGCGAAACGCGCCCGAATGACGGTTCCAAAAACCTCAACCCCCCTCCTCAGGGGTCTAAACATGACGACGCGCGGTAGAGCGTCCGATGTTTAGTAATTTGTTTAGTGATGCAATTTTTACTAAACAACGCAAGCGAAATCGTTGCTGCGCCGCAGCATTGCTTGCTGATCCTCTGGGGCGGTGGTTCTGAGCGCATGTCGTTGCCGGTTGCGTGGCGACCGCCGCCGCTGATATGCGGGCACTGCGAATCCGCCGCAATTGGATGGATGCATCCTTGAAACAAATGACCAGAAAACCCTTGCCGGAGCTTCCGGTCGCCGCCGTGCTGCCGGCGCTCGGCGAAGCGCTCGGCCATGGCAACAGTGTCGTGCTGGTGGCGCCGCCCGGCGCCGGCAAGACGACGTTGGTGCCGCTGGTGCTGCTCGATGCAGCATGGCTCGGCACGGGCAAGATCATTCTGCTCGAGCCGCGCCGGCTCGCTGCCCGCGCTGCAGCCCGGCGCATGGCCGAACTGCTTGGCGAGGAGCCCGGCGAAACGGTCGGGTATGCCATGCGGATGGAGAGCCGCACTTCTGCGAGGACCAGAATCCTTGTCGTCACCGAAGGCGTGCTGTCGCGGATGATCCTCGACGATCCGGAGTTGCCCGGCGTCTCGGCGCTATTCTTCGACGAGTTCCATGAGCGCTCGCTCGACGGCGATTTTGGTCTGGCGCTGGCGCTCGATGTGCAAGGTGCGCTGCGGCACGATCTGCGATTGCTGGTCATGTCGGCGACGCTCGACGGCGCCCGCGTTGCGCGGCTGCTTTCCGGCGCCCCGGTGATCGAGAGCAAGGGCCGCGCCTTTCCCGTCGACATCCGCTACGACGAACGGCCGGCCGGCGTCGCCATCGAGGACGCCATGGCCAATGCCATCCGCGCCGCCCTTGCCGATGAGCCAGGCAGCGTGCTCGCCTTCCTGCCCGGCCAGCGCGAGATCGAGCGCACCGCCGAGCGGCTGCAGGGACGCATCGGCGCCGACACCGAAATCGTGCCGCTCTACGGCATGCTCGACAACAAGGCGCAGGACGCCGCAATCAAGCCGGCGCCGTCCGGCCGCCGCAAGGTGGTGCTGGCGACCTCGATCGCCGAGACCTCGATCACCATCGACGGCGTGCGCGTCGTCATCGATTCCGGCCTGTCGCGCCTGCCGCGCTACGAGCCGGCCAGCGGCCTGACGCGGCTGGAGACGGTGCGGGTCAGCAAAGCCTCGGCCGACCAGCGCGCCGGCCGCGCCGGCCGCACCCAGCCGGGCGTCGCCATCCGGCTGTGGCGGGCCGAGCAGACCGCGGCTCTTCCCGCCTTCACCCCGCCGGAAATCCTCGAGGCCGACCTTTCCGGACTTCTGGTTGATTGCGCCGCCTTCGGTGTCGCCGACCCGTCGAGCCTCTCCTTCCTCGATCCGCCGCCGGCCCCGGCGCTCAACGAGGCAAGGGCGCTGCTTCGTGCGCTCGACGCCATTGACGAGGCAGGGCGTCTGACGCAATCGGGTGCTGCGATGCGCAGGCTGGCACTGCCGGTGCGGCTGGCTCACATGGTCGCCGAGGCGGCAAACACCGGCCAGGCGTTAGAAGCGGCCATGCTCGCCGTGCTGCTCACCGAGCGTGGCCTTGGCGGCGAAGGCGCCGATCTCGAACGGCGGCTGATGCGGTTCCGATCCGAAAGATCGCCGCGCGCCACCGCCGCGCGGCAGCTCGCCGAGCGGCTGGCGAAACAGGCTTCACCCTCCCCCTCGAGGGGAGGGTCGGCGAGCGAGCCGAGCGCAGCGAAGCGAAGGAGACGGGGTGGGGTCGCCGATGGCGTGCCCGATCCGACCCCACCCCGCTCCGCTGCGCGGATCGACGTACCGGGGCGAGCCACGGGTCTCGCCCGTCCTTCGGACCCCCTCGAGGGGGAGGGTAATGCCGGCGCTCTCCTCATCCATGCCTGGCCGGACCGCGTTGCCAAGGCGCGCGGCGAGCGCGGCCGTTTCGTGCTGGCCAATGGTTCGGGCGCCATGCTCGACGCCGCCGACCCGTTGGCGGGCGAAACCTGGCTAGTCGTCGCCGATCTGCAGGGCAAGGCGCAGAACGCCCGCATCACGGCAGCAGCTGCGATAGACGAGGCCGACCTTCGCGCTTCGCTCGCCGATAAGATCGAGACAAGCCGCGAAACCAGCTTCGACCGCGACAGGCGCGCGGTGCGTGTGCGTGAAACCGTTCGCCTCGGCGCCATCACCCTTTCCGAACGCATGCTGCCGGCTCCGACTGGCACTGAGGCGGATCGCGCCATCCTCGACGCCTTGCGCCAACACGGTCTGTCGCTTTTGCCGTGGGGCAGGGAGGCCGAAACGCTGCGCCAACGGCTCGGCTGGCTGCATCGCGGTCTTGGCGCGCCCTGGCCAGATGTTTCCGACGCGGCGCTCGTCGGCCGCCTCGACGACTGGCTGCTGCCCTTCCTTTCCGGCGCGGCGTCCTTTGCCGCGATCGATCCAGGCGTGCTTTCGGCCGGGCTCATGGCATTGGTGCCGCACGATCTGCAGCGCCGGATCGAGGCGCTGGCGCCGACCCATTTCGACGCGCCGACGGGCAGCCGCGTGCCGATCCGCTATGACGGTGAATGGCCGGTGCTGGCGATCCGCGTCCAGGAGCTGTTCGGCCTCGACCGGCATCCCGCAATCGCCAACGGCGCGGTGCCGCTGACGCTCGAGCTATTGTCGCCGGCGCACCGGCCGATCCAGACGACGCGCGACCTGCCCGGTTTCTGGCGCGGCTCCTGGGCCGATGTGCGGGCCGAGATGCGTGGCCGCTATCCCCGGCATGTCTGGCCGGAGAACCCGCTTCTCGCCACCGCCACCAGCCGTGCCAAGCCGCGGGGGACCTAGCCTTTGTCCTTTTCCGGCTATAATCCTTGGCCATGATAAACATCCTGCGGGCGCCCGACTTCCAGCAAAGCCAGCGGCTGCGCCTCAACACGCTGATCAGGCTGCGCTGGTTGGCCATTGTCGGCCAGAGCCTGGCGGTCCTTGTCGTTGCCTACGGGCTGAAATTCCCGCTGCCGGTCAGTCTCTGCTTCGCGCTGATCGCCTGTTCAGCCTGGATGAACCTGTTGCTGACCTTCCGTTATCCGGCGGCGCACCGGCTGACCCCGCTTCAGGCTTTCGCCATCCTGACCATCGACAGCCTGCAGCTTGCTGGTCTGCTCTACCTGACCGGCGGCCTCACCAACCCGTTTTCAGTGCTGGTGACCGTGCCCGTGGTCATCTCGGCGACGTCGCTGCCGCTGCGCCTGACCGCCATCCTGGGCGCGCTGGTGATGGTGATGGCGAGCCTGTTGGTGTTCTTCCATCTGCCGCTACCCTGGTACGAGGGCGCGCCGCTGGAGATGCCGTTCATTTACGTCGCCGGCATGTGGATGGCGGTGTTTTCCTCGGTCGCCTTCACCGCGATCTACGCCTTCCGCGTGGCCGAGGAAGCCCGGCTGCTCGCCAACGCGCTGGCCGCCACCGAGCTGGTGCTGCAGCGTGAGCAGCATTTGTCGGCGCTGGACGGTCTTGCCGCTGCCGCCGCGCATGAGCTCGGCACGCCGCTCGCCACCATCACGCTTGTTGCCAAGGAGATGGAGAAGGCGCTCCGCAACGATCCGAAATACGGCGAGGACGTGACGCTGCTGCGCTCGCAGAGCGAGCGTTGCCGCGAGATCCTCAAACGCCTCACCAGCCTGTCCTCCGAGGGCGAGGCGCATCTCTCCCGCCTGCCGCTGACCTCGCTGGTCGAGGAGATGACGGCCCCGCACCGCGACTTCGGCATCTCGATCAAGCTTCGCCCCGGCGAGCGCATCGGCCCCGAACCGGTGGGACGGCGCAATCCCGGCGTCATCTACGGCCTCGGCAATCTGGTCGAGAACGCCGTCGATTTTTCCCGCAAGAGCGTCACCGTGCGCTGGAGCTGGAACGAGGCCACGGTCACCTTCTCGATCACCGACGACGGGCCGGGTTTTCCTCCCGAGATCATCGATCGCATCGGCGAGCCCTATATGTCGACGCGCCAGGGTACCGAGGCCGGCGGCGGCCTGGGACTGGGGCTGTTCATCGCCAAGACCCTGCTTGAACGCTCGGGGGCCACGCTCGATTTCCGCAATTCAAACGAGCCGGGCGAGGGCGCCGTCGTGCGGATATCGTGGCCGCGCAGCGTCTTCCTCAATCCTGAATCGGCCTCGGCCACCATGTTTGACACGGCTTGAATTGGACAATAGCGCTCCAAAACTATATTTGCGTAAAATTCAGGCAGCAGGAATCTAGAAGACCATGAATGGCGACGAAACGATTGGCGCAATGGTTGAGGGCGAGGACACCTCGCTGCTGATCGTCGACGATGACAGGCCGTTCCTCACGCGCCTTGCCCGCGCCATGGAGACCAGGGGTTTCGTGGTCGAGACGGCCGAGAGCGTCGAGGAGGCGGTGGCCAAGGCGCGCGCCAATCCGCCAGCCTACGCGGTGGTCGACATGCGGCTCGCCGACGGCAACGGCCTCGACGTCGTCGCCGCCATCCGCGAGAAGCGCGACGACGCCCGCGCCGTCATCCTCACCGGCTATGGCAACATCGCCACCGCGGTTACGGCGGTGAAGCTGGGGGCCATCGACTATTTGTCGAAACCGGCCGATGCCGACGAGGTTTTCGCGGCTCTTACCCGCACTGCGGGTGAACGCGCCGCGCCGCCTGAAAACCCGATGTCGGCCGACCGCGTGCGCTGGGAGCACATCCAGCGCGTCTACGAAATGTGCGACCGCAACGTCTCCGAAACCGCGCGCCGGCTCAACATGCATCGCCGGACGCTGCAGCGGATACTCGCCAAACGCGCGCCGCGCTAAAGAGGTCTCTAACGCCTGACCGTCCTTTGCGCCCCCAAGGGCCGCGAGGCGCTTAAGAACTTGCCCTGCCATCGGCGGTTGCGCATCATCGCACGAGGCGACACCGGCCGTTCCGGCCGACAGGACGGAGACGACATGCAGGACGAGAAGCCGCGGCCGATCTCCATCTTTCGCGAATTCCTGGCCAGCGAGGCGGCAGGCGGCATCGTCCTGATGGCGGCCGCCGCATTGGCGCTGGTCGTCGCCAATTCGCCGCTGGCCGAAACCTATTTCGGCGCCCTTCACGCCTATCTGGGACCGCTCAGCGTGTCGCACTGGATCAATGACGGGCTGATGGCGGTGTTTTTCCTGCTGGTCGGCCTCGAGATCAAGCGCGAGATGCTGGACGGCCAGCTCTCGACCTGGCCACGCCGCGCTTTGCCCGGCATCGCCGCTGCCGGTGGCATGCTGGTGCCGGCACTTGTTTATGTCGCCATCAACCGTGACAATCCAGCCTCCCTGTCCGGCTGGGCGATCCCGACCGCCACCGACATCGCCTTTGCGCTCGGCGTGCTGTCGCTGCTCGGCAGCCGCGTGCCGGGGTCGCTGAAGGTCTTCCTCACCGCGCTCGCCATCATCGACGACCTTGGCGCGGTCATCATCATCGCGGTATTCTATACGAGCGGCCTGTCGCTCGCCTATCTCGGCGCTGCCTTCGCGGTTATCGCATTGCTGATCGTGCTCAACCGCATGAAGGTGCTGACGCTGCTGCCCTATATCCTGCTCGGTGTCGTCCTGTGGGTGCTGGTGCTGAAATCGGGCGTCCATGCCACGCTCGCCGGCGTGGCGCTGGCCCTGACCATACCTTTAAAAGTCTCCCCGGGCATCGGGCATGATCTCGACCATTCGCCACTGCACCGGCTCGAGCACGGCCTGCACAGGATAGTGCCGTTCGTCGTCGTCCCGATCTTCGGCTTCGCCAATGCCGGCGTCCCGCTCGCCGGCCTGAGTGCTGCCACCCTGGTCGAGCCGCTGACGCTGGGCGTCGCCGCCGGCCTCGTCATTGGCAAGCTGGTCGGCGTGTTCGGTTCTTCCGCGCTTGCCATCCGGCTCGGCCTCGCCGATCTGCCGGTCAACGCTGGCTGGCTGCACATGGCCGGCATCTCGCTGCTCTGCGGCATCGGCTTCACCATGAGCCTGTTCATCGGCCTGCTCGCCTTCGCCAGCAATGTCGAACTGCAGGACGCGGTCAAGGTCGGCATCCTCGCCGGCTCCTTCATCGCCGCCATCCTCGGCGCCGCCGTGCTGCTGGTGGCGCCGGCGGCGAATGGGCTAGACGAGGAGGAAGAGTAGCCGACGAACGTTCGCGCCGCCCCTCATTGCCCTGCCCGGCCTTTCTCCCCGTATAGAGACGGGGAGAAAGGCGCCTTCGCAAAGGATTTCGCCAATCTCCAGCGTTGCAGAAAGTCTGCCGAGGTTGCGGCCAGCGCCCCTTCTCCCCGTTCACGGGGAGAAGATGCCGGCAGGCAGATGAGGGGCAGCGCAAGCGTCGAAGGTTACGAGGATATCCAAACACCTCTACTCGCTCTCGCCCTCCAGCGCCGGCACCGCCACACCGGCGAGTTCCGCCGCCAGCAGCCGCGCTGCACCCGCCCGTGCGATCCTCAGCATCAGCGCCTTGCGCGTCGCCGCCGCCATGCGGTGCTCGGGCGCATCGCGCAGGATTTCGGCGCCGTAGCCGTCGGAAAGGATAAAGCCGCATTCCTGCGGAAAGATCTCCGAGGGCACGCCGGGATGGGTGGCGAAGAAGAAGCGGTCGGAGTGCAGCCGGTAGTCCGGCCATTTGCGGTCGACCCTGAAATCCTCGATCGAGGATTTGATTTCGATGATCCAGATGTCGCCCTGGCGGGTCAGCGCGACGAGATCGGCGCGGCGCCCGGTCGCCAGCGACAGCTCGGGCAGCACATGCGCGCCCATTTGCTTGAGCAGCCGCTGCACGCCGCGCCGAACCAGCATCGCGCGCTCCGACTGGCGGCCGTCGATGAGAGGGTTGAGGAGTGCAGGCGATATGATTGGCATGGGAGCACCATGCCAGACATTGTTCACGGTTTGAACCCGTTTTCTTGAGGCACCCAAGGCGCGCTTGAAATGTGGTTTTTACGTGAAATCTTGGTACTCAAACGGACACCGCACGTTCCACACATTAGCAATATGCGATACTGTGCGAACGCGGGTGGCTCTAGGGGAGTTTGGATGATGAACGCGGACGAGATGCAGGCGATAGCCGACACCCTGATGCGGGTCGTGACGCCTGACATGGCACCCAAGCAATTGATCAAAGCGGCCAGGAAGGAACACCCGAATGCGTCAAAGAAGGACATCGCCCGTGCGGCGTTCTTCTCGATTATCGCCAACGCCGAAGCAGACCACGGCAAGGCAAGGAACCTACAGGCATTCGCTATAGCCGAGCGCATCGACGGTACCGCTTGATCGCTGGAAAACCCAACCTGCACAACGGCTGGCATTCCGGGTCTCGCCACGGCATAGCGGTTCCATGATTGAGCGGCGTGGCCTTGGTGCATTTGCAGTTGGAACTGGCGTTGGTTCGCTTGGCGGCTTGATCGGCCTTGGCGGTTCAGAGTTTCGCCTGCCGTTCCTGATCGGTCTGTTTCGATTTGCCGCCCTTGAAGCCGTGATCTTGAACAAGGCCGCCAGCCTGGTTGTCGTCGCTGCAGCGCTGCCATTCCGGGCCGCCACGGTGCCGCTAGCCTCGGTAGCCGCACAATGGCCAATCATACTCAATCTCCTGGCGGGCAGCCTTCTAGGCGCCTGGTTTGGGGCAGGATGGGCAACGCGCCTCCGGTCCGAAACGCTTCACAAGGTAATAGCCGCGCTGCTGATCCTTATCGCGATTGTCCTGGTTTTCGGCCATGATCCTGGTGCTGCAGGATTGCAATTGGTAACCGGAGCCGCGTTGATCGTCGCCGGGATCATTGCAGGGTTTGCCATCGGCGTCGTGGCATCCCTGCTCGGCGTGGCAGGCGGTGAACTGCTCGTCCCGACACTTGTCCTGCTGTTCGGTGCCGACATCAAGCTGGCGGGTTCTCTATCGCTGGCGGTAAGCCTGCCGACCATGCTGGTCGGCTTCACCCGCTACAGCCGCGACCAAAGCTTTTCGGTCATCGGCAGGAATAAGGCGTTCTTGCTGGCCATGGCTGTCGGTTCGATTGTCGGAGCATATATCGGCGGGCAGTTGCTTGGATTGGTCCCCGAGCAAATCCTGCTCCCGCTGCTGGCGGCAATACTAGTGATCTCGGCCTACAGGATCTGGCGGCACGAATAGCACCACCGGAGCTCGCGCATGGTCTCTTCGTGCTGACGGCACGGGCTCATTTATCTGCGGCGATTATCCCTTCGAAGGTCAGGCCCTCCCATCCGCGTCGACGACGCGGAACCTTCACACCTGTGCGGGAACGACTTTATCACCTGGCGAGGACGCCCCCGCAATATCGTCAAGGATCGGGCAGTCCGGTCTGTCGTCGCCGTGGCAGGCATGGATCAGCTTCTGCAGGGTCGAGCGCATCGACTGCAGCTCGCGCACCTTCTCCTCGATTGCCGTCACATGCGCGGCGGCGATCTCGCGCACGTCATGGCTGGCGCGGCTGCGGTCCTGGTAGAGCGCCATCAGCTGGCGGCAGTCGTCGATGGAAAAGCCGAGACTGCGCGCGCGGCGCAGAAAAGTCAGCCGGTGGATATCGTCGCCGCAATAGTCGCGGTAGCCATTGCCGGCGCGCTGCGGTCGGATCAGGCCGATCTCCTCATAGTAGCGAATGGTCTTGGCCGGCAGGCCGGAACGCTGGGCGGCATCTCCGACATTCATGATTGGTTCCTCAACTTCCGGCGGCCTGGCGAGCCGCCCCATTGAATTTCCTACATAATCTTATGAGTGCCGTTGCCGAAAAGCCACAGGTACCGACTTACCGGCATGTAAGCCCCTGCATATAGGCATCGCGCGCTTGGCAAGCAAAGCAAATGCCAGCATGAATGATGGCGACAAGGCGGCCGTCTCGTGCCGCTATCTTTCGGGCGGGGCATCGGACCTTTTCATGCGCATGAAGTCATTCGCAATCGTCGCCGCACTTGCGCTGTCGACGGCAATTGCTGGTTGCAGCACCATCGGCTCGCAGATCTTCACCAACAACTATGGCCCGATGACCGATGCAGGCTATCAACTGCCGCGCGTTCCGATCGAAAAGGTGCCGTTCAAGTACCGCCGGCAGATCGTTAGCTACGACACCGATGAAAGGCCGGGCACCATCGTCGTCGATACGCAGAACAAGTTTCTCTACTACGTCATGGGCGGTGGCGAGGCGATGCGTTACGGCATCGGCGTCGGTCGCGAGGGTTTTGAATGGCGCGGCACCGCCCGCATCGCGGTGAAGCGCGAATGGCCGACCTGGACGCCGCCTTCGGCGATGATCAAGCGCCAGCCGGAACTCGCAAAATTTGCCGGCGGCATGGATCCCGGATTGACCAACCCACTCGGCGCGCGCGCCCTGTATCTGTTCAACAAAGGTGGCGATTCAGGCTACCGCCTGCATGGCAGCCCGGAGTGGAACTCGATCGGCAAGGCGATGTCGTCGGGCTGCATCCGGCTGATGAATCAGGACATCATCGACCTTTACGACCGCACCTCGGTCGGCGCCAAGGTTATCGTTCTCTAGAGATTACGCGGACCGTCTAGGCAACAACTGACGTCCCAAAACAGAAAACCGGGCAATTCGGCCCGGTTTTTTGTTTTGGCTCGAGTGCGAATTGTTCCTAGACGTTTGTCTCTCAAGAGACCTGTTCGACCTGCTGCACCTCGGGCACAAAATGCCGGAGCAGGTTCTGGATGCCGTGCTTCAGCGTCGCCGTCGACGACGGGCAACCGGCGCAGGCGCCCTTCATGTGCAGGAACACGGTGCCGTTCTCGAAGCCGCGGAAGGTGATGTCGCCACCGTCCTGGGCGACCGCCGGGCGCACCCGCGTGTCGAGCAGTTCCTTGATGGTGATGACCAGTTCCTCGTCGGCCTTGTCGTAGAATTCTCCGGTCTGGCTGGTCTCGGCAGCGGGGCCGGCCCTGGCCATGACAGGCGCGCCGGACATGAAGTGCTCCATGATGGCGCCGAGGATCGCCGGCTTCAGATGCTGCCAGTCGGGGCCGTCCTTGGTCACGGTGACGAAATCATAGCCGAAGAAGACGCCGGTGACGCCCGGGATCTCGAACAGCCGGCCGGCCAGCGGCGAAGCCGCGGCAGCGCTGTCGGCATCGCGGAAATCGGCGGTGCCTTCGACAAGCACTTCCTTGCCGGGCAGGAACTTCAATGTCGCCGGATTTGGCGTCGATTCGGTCTGGATGAACATGGATGTCTCCGTGCCCATTCGGGCGCATAGTTTGGAATAATTCTAAATAGGCCTTATCGGCAGGACATTCAAGCGAAAGCCATCGCCGGAACGGCTGGCTGGGAGAATGTTTTTGCGGTCTTCTGCAACATACTTTGAGGTGTGTTGAGATTCAGGTCAGGCCGAGCCGAAAATGGCGGTTTCCGAGAACCGGAGCGGAGCGTACTTTTGGGTACGTGAGCCCGCGCATGACCCCGAAATCGAGATCGATTTTGGAAAGGTCATGCGCAAAGTCAAAGTTCTACAGCGTCCTTTGCGCGCCCAAGAGGGCGCGCGGCGCTGTAGGTAAGCGGAGGAAGCCGCCGTTTGCAGGCCGGCATCGCCTGAATATCAGCGCACCTCAGGCGAGGCTGTCGATTTCTTCGTCCGACAGGTTCTGCGGCACCACCGTCACCGGGATCGGGAAGGCGGCGCCCTTGCCGGCGACCGCGCCGACCAGCGGCCCCGGCCCCTCCTTGCCGGCGCCGGCCGCCAGCACGAGGATGGCAATATCCTGGTCTTCCTCGATCAATTTGTGGATCTCTTCGGTCGGCTTGCCTTCGCGCACCACCAGTTCCGGCTCGATGCCGAGTTTCTGGCGCACCTTGTTGGCATAGCTGTCCAGTGCGGCGCGCGCGGTGGCGGTGGCCTCCTCGCGCATGATCTTCTCGACACCCAGCCAATGCTGGAAATCGTCGGGCTCGATAACGTAGAGCAGCACCAGCACCCCGCTGGTGCTCTGCGCGCGCTTCGAGGCGTAGACGACGGCCCGTTCGCATTCGGGCGTGTCGTCGATGATCGCCAAGAACTTGCGGCGATGGCCGGCTTCGCGGCTGAGGCGTTTGGAGACCATATTCTACCTTCGATGGTTTCGGCGCAATCTGCCACCGCCACAGCCCGGCTGCAAGCGACCGGCGGATGTAGCAATATTGGCTGCAGATTAACCCTGCAGCAGGCCGATGATGTCGCGCACGGTCTTCATCGTCGCCTCGGCCAGCAGGCCGGCCCGCTCGCCGCCGTCGCTCAGCACCGCGTCGACATAGGCGCGATCGCCGGAAATGCGGCGCATTTCGCCGGCGACCGGCGCCAGCTTTTCCACGGCAAGGTCGGCCAGCGCCGGCTTGAACACCGAAAACTGCTGGCCGCCGAACTCCTTCAGCACCGCCTCTTTCGAGATCTCGGCGAGACCCGCATAGATGCCGACCAGGTTTTCGGCTTCCGGCCGGCCGGCCAGGCCGTCCAATTCGCCAGGCAACGCCTCCGGGTCGGTCTTGGCCTTGCGGATTTTCTTCGAGATGCTGTCGGCATCGTCGGTCAGGTTGATGCGCGACAGGTCCGACGGGTCCGACTTCGACATCTTCTTCGAGCCGTCGCGCAGCGACATGATGCGCGCCGCCGGTCCGCCGATGATCGGTTCGGTGAGCGGGAAAAAGCCGTTGACCGTCTCCTCGCCGACGTTCATCTCGACGCCGACACCAAGGCCGGCAATGCGGTCGGAAAAGTCGTTGTTGAATTTTTGCGCGATGTCGCGTGTCAGCTCCAGATGCTGCTTCTGGTCATCGCCGACCGGCACATGGGTGGCGCGGTAGACGAGGATGTCGGCAGCCATCAGGCTCGGATAGGCAAGCAGCCCAAGCGAGGCGTTCTCGCGATCCTTGCCGGCCTTGTCCTTGAACTGCGTCATCCGGTTCATCCAGCCGATGCGGGCCACGCAGTTGAAGATCCAGGCAAGCTCGGCGTGCTGCATAACCCGCGACTGGTTGAAGACGATGTGCTTCTTCGGGTCGATGCCGGAGGCGAGAAACGCCGCGGTGATCGCGCGCGTTTGGTCCTTGAGATCCTCATGAACAAGCTGCGCGGTCAGCGAATGCAGGTCGACGACGCAATAGATGCAATCGGAGGTGTCCTGCAGGGCGACGAATTTCTTGATGGCGCCGAGATAGTTGCCGAGGTGCAGATTGCCGGTCGGCTGGACGCCGGAAAAGACGAGTGGCTTGAAGGCGGTCATGGATGTTTCCCTGGCTTGTGGAGGGCCGTTTCGCGCGCGGCGAAAGTCTTGCGACGGCGCGCTTATGGACGAGAGCGGGGAGGCGATCAAGGGGCTGTAGGCTGGGCGGCGCAGGGCTTTGGCCTCGGCTGGGTAAGACGCCGCAAGAGGCCCTGTTTGTAGCTTCAAGCTGGGGAACGTGAAATATAAAAACCCGCCTCAACGGCAGGTCGCTGGCGACTCAGCACTATGAATAAATTCCTAGCATAGCTGCCGTCATCTATCAAGTTGAAACTACACACAGTTCAGGGCAATCGCTTCAGGTTTGCGCTGCCCCTCACCCTTACCCTCTCCCCGTGAAAAACGGGGAGAGGGGTCGCCAGCGTTGCGGCCAACCCCTTCTCCCCGTTCTTGACGGGGAAAAGGTCCCGGCAGGCGGTTGAGGGGCGGCGCCGAATCGACAATCGGCTTCGACTTACGGATCTGGAGATTGTTTCTCGATCGGCGGGGAGCCTTTCCGCCTGATATTGCGTCGGATCATGCCAAAATCCGCGCCGCCGGTGGCAAAGGCGGTGACGAAATACAGCAACGCCCCGCCGGCTACCAGCGCAAGAAGCGTCGTAGCCTTGATTGCCAGCGGTGAGCCCGAGGAAAGTTGGGCGGCAAACCAGTGCTCGGCGAAATACAGCGCCGCCGCCATCACCGCCGCCGACAGCACCAGCCGTGGGATGCGCCTCAGGAGCGGCACGTCGCGGCCCCAATGGCCGCGCCGGATCAGCACGCCGAGCAGCATCAGCGCATTGACCCAGCCGGCAACGGCCGAGGCGACGGCGATGCCCGGCGCACCCATCTGCGGAAACAGCGTCAGCGCGGTGGTGATGTTCACCGCCACCGAGATCGCGGCGAAGATCATCGGCGTGCGCGTGTCCTCGCGGGCGAAATAGCCCGGGGTGAACGCCTTGATCAGCACGAAGGCCGGCAGCCCCAAGCCGAAGATCGCCAGGATCGCCGCCACGATCGGCGTCGAGTTGTTGGCGGCAAACGCGCCGCGTTCGTAGACCAGCCCGACGATCGGCTCCGCCATGACCAGCAGTGCCGCCGCCGCCGGCAAGGTCAGGAACAGCGTGAACTCCACCGACCGGTTCTGCAGATTGGCCGCCTCGATTAGATTGCCTGACTTCAGCGCCCGCGACAGTTCGGGCAGAAGCACGATGGCGACGGCGACGCCGACGACGCCGAGCGGCAGCTGATAGATGCGATCGGCATAGGCGAGCGACGACACCGCGCTGTCTTGCGCCGAGGCGATCGCCGTGCCGATCAGCTGGTTGATCTGGGTGATGCCGCCGGTGATCGCCGCCGGCAGCGCCAGGATCAGCAGCCGCTTGACATTGGGGGTCATCTTTGGCCGGCGAAAGCCGATCGAGATGCCGGCATGGCGCACCGCCACCCAGACGATCGCCAGTTGCACCACCCCCGCCGCCAGCACGCCCCAGGCCAGTGCGAAGCCAACGCTGCGCGCGTCCGATCCCTTATGCCAGGCATAGGCGAGCACGCTGATCAGGATGATGTTGAGGAACACCGGCGCCACCGCGGCGGCGAAATAGCGGCGCAGCGAATTCAGCATGCCGGCCATCATCGCGCCGAGCGACATGCAGATCAGATAGGGGAACATGATGGTCGCGAGCCGGACCGTCATCTCGAACTTTCCCTGCGAGTCGGCAAAGCCCGGCGCCACCAGGTAGCGCACGATCAGCGGCATCGCCAGTTCCATGGCGATGGTCAGCGCCAGCAGCGCCGTGAACAGCACGCCGAACACCTCTTCCGAAAAGCGCTTGGCGCCGTCGGTGCCGTGGGTCTCGATCTCCTTGGCGAAGAGGGGCACGAAGGCGGCGTTGAAGGCGCCTTCGGCAAACAGCCGGCGGAAGGTGTTGGGAAACTGGAAGGCGGCGTTGAAGGCGTCGGCGATCGGCCCGGTGCCGAGTGCTGCCGCCATCAGCATCTCGCGGCCGAAGCCGAGGGCACGGCTCATCAGCGTGCCGGAAGCGACCGTCGCGAACTTTTTGACAAGGCTCATGCGTCTGGAGACTGCCTGCAGGATTGGGACAAATGAATGGTGGCTGTCACTCGGCCGCGGCCTTGGCCTTGCCGCCGCGCTCGGGCACGGTGCCTTCGAGGACCGCGACCAGCCTGTTTTGGATGGCGGCCATGCGCGTCGGGCTGTCGATCTTCTGGCCGGTTAGATCGGTGACGTAGAAGGTATCGATGACCTTTTCGCCGAACGTGGTGATGTGCGCCGAGGCGATGTCGAGCGACAGGTCGGACAGCGCCCCGGTGATCTCGGACAGCAGGCCCGGCCGATCCAGCCCCTCGACCTCGATCACCGAGAACCGGTTCGACAGCGTGTTGCGGATTTCGGCGCGCGGCGGGATGCGGAAGACCTTGGCGCCGCGCCGCGGCTTGGTCCGCTTTTCGATCATCTCCGGCAGCCAGCTCTTGCCCGACAGCACGTCTTCGATCAGACGGCCGACGCGCTCGGCGCGGCGGCGCTCGTCCTCGTCGCGGTCGAATTCCCTCGAGATCAGGATGGTGTCCAGCGCGCGGCCATCGGAGGTGGTGAAGATCTGCGCGTCGACAATGTTGCCGCCGGCCGCCACGCAGGCGCCGGCAATGACCGAAAGCAGGCGGGGATGGTCCTGCGCCAGCACGGTGATCTCGGTCACCGCCTCGAACTGATGGGACTTGATCATCGTGGCGAGCTTCTTGCCCGCCGCATCCGCCTCGCGGATGAATTCGGCGTGGCGAAGCTGGTCGGCGAGATCGACCGCCAGCAGATAGTTCTCATAGTGCTTGGCGACATAGCGCTTGCGGGCCTTTTCCGGCCAATCGGCAAGCGCCTCGGCCAGCTTTTCGCGGGCAGCCGCGGTGCGCATGGCGCGCGACACTTCCGAAAACCCGCCGGTCAACAGCAATTCGGTTTCGTAGTAGAGGGTGCGCAGCAACTGCCCCTTCCAGCCGTTCCAGACGCCGGGCCCGACGCCTCTGATATCGCAGACGGTGAGGACGAGCAGCAGCTTCAGCCGTTCGACCGACTGCACGATCGCGGAAAAGTCCTCGATCGTCTTGCGATCGTTGAGGTCGCGGGTCTGCGCCGTCATCGACATGGCGAGATGGTTCTCGACCAGCCAGGCGACCGTTTCGGTGTCGGCCGCCGACAGCCCCATATGCGGGCAGATCCGCCGCGCGATCCGGGCGCCAGCTTCGGAATGGTCCTCGGGCCGGCCCTTGGCGATATCGTGCAGGAGCACCGCGACATAGAGCGCCTCGCGGCTCTTCTTCAGCCCCGGCATCAGCGAGTGGGCAAGCGGGTGGATCTTTTCACCGTCGCCGCGCTCGATCTCGGCCAGCACGCCGATACAGCGGATCAGGTGCTCGTCCACCGTATAGTGGTGGTACATCGAGAACTGCATCATGGCGACGATCTTGCCGAAATCCGGGATCAGCTTTGCCAGCAGTCCCGCCTCGTTCATGCGCCTGAGATTGAGTTCGGCATTGCGGTCCGACGTCAATATGTCGAGGAACAGCCGGTTGGCTTCCTCATCGCGCCTGAGCGCCTTGCCGACGAGGCCGAGCGAACGGGTCAGCAGCTTCAGCGCATCGGGGTGAAATTCCAGCCCGTGCTTGTCGGCGAACCAGAACAACCTCAAGAGATTGACCGGATCGCGCTCGAACACCAGGTCGTCGGCGACGTTGATGCGATGGTTGTCGATAATGAAATCAGACGTGCCGGCAAGCTTGCGCTTGCGGCGCGAGAAGGTGAGGAAGATACGGTTGAAGCCCGGCACATGCTTGGCCTGCTCTTCCTCGAGCGCCGCGCAGAAGATGCGGGTCAGATCGCCGACGTCCTTGGCGACGAGGAAGTAGTGCTTCATGAAGCGCTCGACCGCCGACAGGCCCGGATGTGTGGTGTAGCCCAGCCGCTCGGCGATCTCGCGCTGGATGTCGAAATGCAGCCGTTCCTCGGCCTTGCCGGTGAGGAAATGCATGTGGCAGCGCACCGCCCACAGGAAATCCTCGGCCTTCTGGAATTCCCGGTATTCGGTGTCGGTGAAGACGCCCTTGTCGACCAGTTCCTCGCCGGTGCGCACCCGGTAGAAATACTTGCCGATCCAGAACAGCGTCTGCAGGTCGCGCAGGCCGCCCTTGCCGTCCTTGACGTTGGGTTCGACCAGGTAGCGGCTTTCGCCGGCCTTGGCATGACGCTCGTCGCGTTCGGCAAGCTTGGCCTGCACATATTCGGGTCCGGTCGTGCGCACCACCTCGCGGTCGAAGCGCTGCAGGAGCTCGTCATAGAGCTTCTGCTCGCCCCACAGGAAACGCGCCTCCAGGATCGAGGTGCGGATGGTGATGTCGGTGCGCGACTGCCGCAGGCATTCGTCGATGTTGCGGGTGGCGTGGCCGACCTTCAGCCCCAGGTCCCACAGCACGTAGAGCATGTATTCGACGATCTGCTCGCCCCACGGCGTCTGCTTGTAGGGCAGCAGGAAGAGGAGATCGATATCGGACCCCGGCGCCAGCGTGCCGCGGCCATAGCCGCCGACCGCGACGACGGCCATGCGTTCCGCCGATGACGGGTTTTTGACGCGATAGACATGGGTGGCGGCGAACTCGTAGAGCGCGCGGATGATTTCGTCCATGAGATGCGACAGCCGGGCGGCGCAGGCGGTGCCGCTGCCGTCGTCCATCAGCATGCGTTCGGCGATGCTGCGGCCGGCGACCAGCCTGCCCTTGAGAAGCTGGAGAACACCGGTGCGCGCAGCCTTGCCGGAGCCGTCGCCTGCCGTGGCCGCAGTCAGCGCGGTCATCTCGCTGCGCAAGGCTTCGCCGTCGATCAGTTCGTCGAGCTTTAGAGAGATTCTTGCCATAAGTGCCGTTCGGCCTCGCCGTTTTGGCGGCGTCTATAGCGCGTTTTCGCGGCGCTGGGTATGGGGCGGACGGACACGCTCTCCGCGGGAGTCGAAACCGGATGATCGTCTCCTGCCGCACTTGATAGATGGTCTTGCTGGACGACGTTGCCAAGCCCAGAAGTGGTTTGGGTGCGGGATTTCCCGCCCAGGCCGTGCGGCATGCGCCACGGCACAAAATGCCGAAATTGGGGCCTTGACCTTCCAGTTACTGGAAGCACTACCTCCGTTGCAAGTACGAGACAGAGAGGCCTTTCCGCATGACCCATTCCGGCCACGACCATCTCCCGCATAGCGGCTGCTTATCGCCGAAAGCTGCTCCGTCCGTCGCCGACGCGGTCATTCGCGACCCGGTCTGCGGCATGACTGTCGATCCGGCCGCCGGCAAGCCGACCGCCGATCATGGCGGCCATCGCTATCATTTCTGCAGCGAGCGCTGCCGTTCGAGGTTCACGGCCGAGCCTGAAAACTACATGACCGCCACCGACCCGGTCTGCGGCATGCGTGTCGAGCGTGCCGCCGCGAAGCACTTTTCCCGGCATGAAGGCCAGGGCTTCTATTTCTGCTCGGCCGGCTGCAAGGTGAAATTCGAGGCGGAGCCGGCAAAATATCTTGGCGACAGGCCGGTGCCGCAGGCGATGCCGAAAGGCACGCAATACACCTGCCCGATGCATCCCGAAATCGTCCGCGACAAGCCAGGCGCCTGCCCGATCTGCGGCATGGCGCTGGAACCGATGGGCGTGCCGACCGGCGATGAGGGACCGAACCCGGAACTGGTCGATTTCACCAGGCGCTTCTGGGTGAGCGCCGTGCTGTCGGTGCCATTGCTGATCTTCGCCATGGCGCCGATGCTCGGCCTAACGTTTAGCGCCTTGACAGAGGATTCGACCAGGATCTGGGTGGAATTGGCGCTGGCCAGCCCGGTTGTGCTGTGGGCGGCTTCTCCTTTCTTCCATCGCGGCTGGGATTCGGTTCTCAACCGCAGCCCCAACATGTGGACGCTGATTTCGCTCGGCGTTGGTGCCGCCTATCTCTACAGCGTCGCCGCCACGCTATTCCCGGATCTATTTCCGCACCAGTTCCGCGGTCATGAGGGCACGGTGCCGGTCTATTTCGAGGCGGCCGCCGTCATCGTGGCGCTGGTTTTCCTCGGCCAGGTGCTGGAACTGCGCGCCCGTGAAAAAACCGGCTCGGCGATCCGCGCGCTGCTCGACCTCGCGCCGAAGACCGCGCGGCTGATCGGCGACGACGGTTCCGAAAACGACGTGCCGCTCGACACGGTCAAGGCCGGCGACCGCCTGCGCATCCGCCCCGGCGATGCCGTGCCGGTCGATGGCATCGTGCTGGAAGGCCGCTCTTCGATCGACGAATCGATGCTGTCCGGCGAGCCGCTGCCGGTCGAAAAGACGCAAGGCGATTCCGTCACCGGCGGCACGCTCAACAAGAACGGTTCGCTGATCATGCGCGCCGAGAGGATCGGCTCCGAAACCACGCTGGCGCGGATCGTCGCGCTGGTCGCCAAGGCGCAGCGTTCGCGCGCGCCGATCCAGGGAATGGCCGACCGCGTTTCCTTCTATTTCGTCCCGGCCGTCGTCGTGGTTGCGATCGTTGCGTTCATCGCCTGGGCGATCTTCGGGCCGCAACCCAGCCTGGTCTTTGCCATCGTCGCGGCGGTCTCGGTGCTGATCATCGCCTGTCCTTGCGCATTGGGGCTTGCCACGCCGATGTCGATCATGACCGCCACAGGGCGCGGCGCGCATGCCGGCGTGCTGATCAAGGACGCCGAGGCGCTCGAGCGCTTTGCCTCGGTCGACACGCTGGTCGTCGACAAGACCGGCACCTTGACCGAAGGCCGGCCGAGATTGACGGACGTCATCGTCGCCGAGGGCATGACGCAAGATGATCTGCTGGCACTTGCCGCCGGCCTCGAAAAAGGCTCGGAGCATCCGCTGGCCGAGGCGATCGTCGAAGGTGCCCGTGGACGCGCGGTAAAAATTCCCGACGCCGGCAGTTTCGAGGCGGTCACCGGCAAGGGCGTTTCCGGCACGGTATCGGAAAAGAAGGTGGCGCTCGGCAACGCCGCGATGATGGCCGATCTCGGCATCGACATCGCATCGATCTCGACCAGCGCCGAAGCGCTGCAGGCCGAGGGCAAGACCGCGATGTTCGTCGCTGTCGGCAACAAACTGGCCGGCATTGTCGCCGTCGCCGACCCGATCAAGGCGACGACATCAGAGGCGATCAAGGCGCTGCACGAGCGCGGCCTGAAGATCATCATGGCGACCGGCGACAACGAACGCACGGCGCAAGCCATCGCAAGCGAACTCGGCATCGACGAGGTGCGTGCCGGCCTGCTGCCGGAACAGAAGAGCGCGCTAATCGAGGCGTTGCGCGCCAGCGGCGCCGCCGTCGCCATGGCCGGCGACGGCGTCAACGACGCGCCGGCGCTGGCCGCCGCCGATGTCGGCATCGCCATGGGCACCGGCGCCGATGTCGCGGTCGAAAGCGCCGGGATCACGCTGGTCAAGGGCGATCTCAACGGCATCGTCCGGGCCCGCACGCTCGCCCAGGCGACGATCCGCAACATCCGCCAGAACCTGTTCTTCGCCTTCCTCTACAATTTGCTCGGCGTGCCGGTCGCCGCCGGCGTGCTCTATCCGCTCACCGGCACGCTGTTGTCGCCGATGCTGGCGGCAGCGGCGATGAGCCTGTCCTCGGTTTCGGTGATCACCAACGCGTTGCGGCTCAGGACGTTGAAACTCTGAGCCAAGTCCCCAGATAGGAATTCGCTCAAAAGGAGATCATGAATGACTTTGGCCAAGAAGATCGTGCTGCTGCTGATGGCGGCCGGAATGCTGCTTGCGGTTTTCCTGGAAAGCATGCCGTCGCAAGCCCAGGAGACGAAACACGACATGGGGACACACGACATAGGCGCGATGCACGCGCAGGGTGCCTCGACCGATGGCTACAAGGCGGCAATGGACAAGATGCACAGCGCGATGATGGCGATCGAATATTCCGGCAATGCCGATGTCGATTTCGCCCGCGGCATGATCCCGCACCACCAGGCGGCTATCGATATGGCCAAGGTCGAGCTTGCCAATGGCAAGGATCCGGAATTGCGCAAGCTGGCCGAAGCGGTGATCGCGGCGCAGGAAGCCGAAATCAAGCAGATGCAGGCCTGGCTGGCCGCCCATCAGGCGAAGTAGCACCGGGCAGTCTGCAGGCAATCCAGGGGAGGACTTTCATCTGGATTTCTCCCGAAAGGTGTGGTGCCATCCGGTCTCGACTGGATTGCGCCATGCCGTCAACGATAAGAACCACAACATTGCCCTCTGGGGAAGCCGTTCCGGTGCTCGGTCAGGGCACTTGGAAAATGGGCGAGGACGCCCGCCGCCGTGCCGATGAGGTCAATGCCCTGAAGCTTGGGCTTGATCTCGGCATGACGCTGATCGACACCGCCGAAATGTATGCCAGTGGCGGCGCCGAGGAAGTGGTGGCGGATGCCATTGCCGGGCGCCGCGACGAGGTGTTCGTGGTCTCCAAGGTGCTGCCGGCCAACGCCTCGCGCACCGGCGTGCCGGCTGCCTGCGAGGCAAGCCTCAGGCACCTGCGCACCGACCGCATCGATCTCTATCTGCTGCACTGGCCCGGCAGCGTGCCGCTGGCGGAAACGGTCGAGGCCTTCGAGGCGTTGAAAAGGGCCGGCAAGATCCGCCACTGGGGCGTCAGCAATTTTGACACTCATGAGATGGAGGAACTGGTCAGCCTGCCGGCCGGCGACAGCGTCCAGACCAACCAGATCCTCTACAATCTGTCCCAGCGCGGCCCCGAATTCGACCTTGCGCCCTGGAGCCGGCAGCGCGGCATTCCGCTGATGGCCTATTCGCCGGTCGACCAGGGCGTATTGGCGCGCAATACCAGGCTCGAAGCCATCGCCGCCCGCCACGACGCGACAGCGGCGCAAATCGCACTTGCCTGGGTGATGGCACAAGACGGCGTCATCGCCATTCCAAAGGCCAGCAGGCAAGAGCACATCCGCCAGAATGTCGCTGCGCTCGACATCGAGCTCACCGCGGAAGATTTCGCCGAAATCGACCGCGCCTTCCCACCGCCGAGGCAGAAGTCGGGCCTGCAGATGATTTGAGGATAGTAGCGGGGAAACAAAACTAAGGCCGCGTTCCTTCGCGCCGCCCTCTGTCCTGCCGGACATCTCCCCCTCAAAGGGGGGAGATTGGCTATCACCATCGCTTTCGCCAATCTCCAACGCTGGAGAAAAGACGCCGTCTGCGAAGCTGCCGATCTCCCCGCCTGTGGGGGAGATGTCCGGCAGGACAGAGGGGGGCGCCGTAGAGCGCTACCTTACGAAGGCTGACTACTTCCCTACCATTCCCTTCAGCCGATACAGCGCTTCCAGCGCCTCCCGGGGCGTCATCTCGTCGGGGTTGATCGCGCCGAGCGCGGCGCCCGGTCCATCGTCCTTCACCGGCTTTTGCGCTTCCCGCCTCACCGCCACCGAAAACAGCGGCAGATCGTCGACCAGCCGGTTGGCCTTGCCCGAAACCTCGCCCGCTTCCAACTGGTGCAGCACTTCCCTGGCCCGCCCGACCACCGCCTCCGGCAGGCCGGCCAGGCGCGCCACCTGCACGCCGTAGGAGCGGTCGGCGGCACCCTTGCCGACCTCGTGCAGGAAGACCACCTCGCCCTCCCATTCCTTGACCCGCATGGTGACATTGTGCAGTCGAGCGAGCTTGCTGGCCAGCGCAGTCATTTCGTGGAAATGGGTGGCGAAGATCGCCCGGCAGCGGTTTTTCTCGTGCAGATACTCGACCGCCGCCCAGGCGATCGACAGGCCGTCGAAGGTGGCGGTGCCGCGGCCGATCTCGTCGAGGATCACCAGCGCTCGTTCGCCGGCCTGGTTGAGGATCGCCGCCGTTTCGACCATCTCGACCATGAAGGTCGAGCGGCCGCGCGCCAGATCGTCGGAGGCGCCGACACGTGAAAACAGCCGGTCGACGACGCCGATATGGGCTGATGCCGCCGGCACGAAGGAACCGGTCTGGGCGAGGATGGCGATCAGCGCGTTCTGCCTGAGGAAGGTCGATTTGCCGCCCATATTGGGGCCGGTCAGCAGCCAGATCGCGCCGTTTTTGGCATTGCCTTCCGGCGACAGATCGCAATCATTGGCGACGAACGGTCCTTCGCCCGAACGCCGCAGCGACTGTTCCACCACCGGATGCCGCCCGCCCGATATTGCGAAGGCGAGGCTCGCGTCCACCACCGGCCGGCACCAGGCCTCGCTTTCGCAAAGCAAGGCAAGTGCCGCCGACACGTCGAGCACGGCGAGCGCTTCGGCGCCGGCGCGGATCTTGTCCGCCTCGCCGACCGCTTCCGCCGTCAGCCTCTCGAAGGCGGCAAGCTCGATCGCCAGCGCCCGGTCGGCGGCATTGGCGATCTTCGATTCCAGCTCGGCCAGTTCGGTGGTGGTGAAGCGCATGGCGTTGGCCATGGTCTGGCGATGGATGAAGCGCGCCTTCGCCCCGTCGCTGCTGGTCATGATCGCATGGTGGTTGGCGGTGACTTCGATGTAGTAGCCAAGCACATTGTTGTGCCGGATTTTCAGCGAGCGGATGCCGGTTTCGTCGATCAGCGAGCGCTCCAGCCCGGCAATCACCTTGCGTGATTCGTCGCGCAGCGCCCGCATCTCGTCGAGCTCAGCGTTGTAGCTGGAACGGACGAAGCCGCCGTCGCGCTTGAGCTGCGGCAGCTCGTCGGCGAGCGCCCGCGTCAGATGCTCGGCCAGCGGGCGCGGCAGCGCCTCGATCGCCGCCAGCGCCGCCGCCAGTTCTGGCGGCAGGGCGGTCGCCCCAAACAGTTCGGCAATGGCGCCGGCTGCCTCGAACCCGGCACGCAGCGCGCCGAGATCGCGCGGGCCGCCGCGGTTGAGCGCCAGCCGCGACAGGGCGCGTGGCATGTCGGCGACACTCTTCAGGCTCGCCCGCACCGCCTGGCACAGCCGTGTCTCGGACCGGAAGAACGACACCGAATCCAGCCTTGCGCCAATTGCCGCCGGATCGGTCAACGGCGCCATCAGCCGGTCGGCGAGCAGCCGCGCCCCGCCGCCGGTCACCGTGCGGTCGATCGCCTTGAACAGCGAACCCTCGCGGCTGCCGGACAAGGTGCGCAGCAGCTCCAGATTGGCGCGTGTCGCCGGATCGATGAACAGCGTCGAACCCTGCTCCTCGCGCTCGGGCCGCGACAGCGGCGGCCGCTCGGCCTTCTGCGTCTTCTCCACATAGGCGATAGCGCCTGAGATCGCCGACAGCTCAGCGCGGGAAAACGTGCCGAAACTGTCCGGCGTCGCCACCTCGAAGAAGCGGGCGATGCGCCCGGCGGCCGACGCCGAGTCGAACAGGCTCGGCGGCTGCGGATTGGCGACGCGGCCGAGCACATCGAACACCGGTTTCAGCTCCGGATCGTAAAACACCGGCTCGGCGACGATCAATTCGCGCGGGTCGACGCGAAAGACATCGGCGAGCAGCCGGTCGGCGCTAGTCTCGGCAACGCGGAAGGCGCCGGTCGAGATCTCGATCCAGGCCAATGCAAAACTTCCTTGGTTCCCCGTCGCGCTGGCGCGTTCCCCGGCTCTTGGCTCGGCCCCGCTCTTGACCCGGCCAAGCGCCATCAAGAAACTCGATTCCGACGGCGCCAGCAATTTGTCCTCGGTGATGGTGCCGGGCGTCACCAGCCGCACCACGTCGCGACGCACCACCGACTTGCCGCCGCGCTTCTTCGCTTCGGCCGGATCCTCGATCTGCTCGCAGACGGCCACGCGGAACCCTTGTCCGATCAGCTTCTGCAGATAGTCGTCGGCGGCATGCACCGGCACGCCGCACATCGGGATGTCGAGGCCCTGATGCTTGCCGCGCTTGGTCAGTACGATGCCGAGCGCCCGGCTCGCCTTCTCGGCGTCGTCGAAGAACAATTCGTAGAAATCGCCCATGCGGTAGAACAGCAGCGAATCCGGGTTCGCCGCCTTGATTTCGATATATTGCTCCATCATCGGCGTTGCCGGCGCAAAGGCCGGCGTAGCGCTATCGCTGCGAATGGGCGTTTCGTCGTTCAAGAAGCTGCTTCCAAAATTTCCCAAGCCATCTGCTTGGCGGTTTACAGCGGCGAAGTGTAGCCTTAATCCCGAACGTTCCACAAAAGAAAGCATCGCGCCCGTCTCAACGAGGTGCTGCACGGGTGAGGAAATCGAAAGCATCATGGCCAGGAAAACCGAAAGCAACGGCCCCTCCGTCAGTGCGCAGGAGGCGCTGGAATTTCACGCCATGGGCCGCCCGGGCAAGCTGGAGATCGTCGCCACCAAGCCGATGGCGACGCAGCGCGACTTGAGCCTCGCCTATTCGCCGGGCGTCGCGGTTCCCGTCCTCGCCATTGCCGAGGATCCCAGCCGCGCCTTCGACTACACGACGCGCGGCAACATGGTCGCCGTCATCTCCAACGGCACCGCCATCCTCGGCCTCGGCAATCTTGGCGCGCTGGCCGCCAAGCCGGTGATGGAAGGCAAGGCGGTGCTGTTCAAGCGCTTCGCCGATGTCGATTCCATCGACCTCGAGGTCGACACCGAGGATGCCGAAGAGTTCATCAATTGCGTGCGTTTCCTTGGGCCGTCGTTCGGCGGTATCAATCTGGAAGACATCAAGGCGCCGGAATGCTTCATCATCGAGCAGCGGCTGCGCGAACTTATGGACATACCGGTCTTTCATGACGACCAGCACGGCACCGCCATCATTTCGGCAGCCGGCCTGATCAACGCGCTGGAAATCACCGGCCGCGACATGAAGACCACCAAAATGGTCTGCAACGGCGCCGGTGCTGCCGGCGTCGCCTGCATCGAGCTGATGAAGGCGATGGGCTTTGCGCCCGAAAACATCATCCTGTGCGACACCAAAGGCGTCGTCTTCCAGGGCCGCACCGAAGGCATGAACCAGTGGAAGTCGGCGCATGCCGTCAAGACCGACGCGCGCTCGCTGGCCGAGGCGCTCGACGGTGCCGACGTGTTCCTCGGCCTCTCAGCCAAGGGCGCGCTGACCACCAAGATGGTGCAGTCGATGGCCGAGAAGCCGATCATCTTCGCCATGGCCAACCCCGATCCCGAGATCACGCCGGAGGAAGTCGCCGAAATTCGCGCCGATGCCATCATGGCCACCGGGCGTTCGGACTATCCGAACCAGGTCAACAACGTGCTCGGCTTCCCTTACATCTTCCGCGGCGCGCTGGACGTGCGGGCGACCACTATCAATGACGACATGAAGATCGCCGCGGCGCGTGCGCTCGCCGAATTGGCGCGCCAGGATGTGCCCGACGACGTCGCCGCCGCCTACCAGGGCATGCGGCCGAAATTCGGCCCCAACTACATCATCCCGGTGCCGTTCGACCCGCGCCTGATCTCGGCCATTCCGATCGCGGTTGCCAAGGCCGCGATGGATTCCGGCGTTGCGCGCAAGCCGATCCTCGACCTCGACCGCTACGCGCAGGAGCTTTCCGCCCGCCGCGATCCGATCGCCTCGACCCTGCAGCGCATCTACGACCGCGTGCGCCGCCAGCCCAAGCGCATCGTTTTCGCAGAGGGCGAGGAGGAGCAGGTGATGCGCGCCGCCGTCTCCTATGTGAACCAGCGGCTCGGCACCGCCATCCTACTCGGCCGCGATGACATCATCAAGGAGAACGCCAGGAACGCCGGCATCGAACTGAACAAGCAAGGCATCGAGATCATCAATGCCAGGCTGTCGCGCCGCAACGGCGTCTACACCGACTATCTGTACGAGCGCATGCAGCGCAAGGGCTTCCTGTTTCGCGACTGCCAGCGCCTGATCAACAACGACCGCAACCATTTCGCCGCATGCATGGTGGCGCTGGGCGATGCTGATGGCATCGTCACCGGCGTCACCCGCAACTACTCGACGGCGCTCGACGACATCCGCCGCATCATCGACGCCAAGCCCGGCCACCGCGTCATCGGCGCCTCGATCGTGCTGGCGCGGGGCCGAACCGTGATCGTCGCCGACACCGCCGTGCACGACATGCCGAATGCCGAACAGATCGCCGACATCGCCGAGGAGGCCGCCGGCTTTGCCCGCCGCATGGGTTATGAGCCACGGCTGGCCATGCTTGCCTATTCCACCTTCGGCCATCCGCAGGGCGAGCGCTCCGAACGCGTCCAGGAAGCGGTGCGCATCCTCGACAAGCGGCGCGTCGATTTCGAGTATGACGGCGAGATGGCCGCCGACGTGGCGCTCAACGCACGCGCCATGGCGCAATACCCGTTCATCCGGCTGACCGGTCCGGCCAATGTGCTGATCATGCCGGCCTTCCACTCGGCCTCGATCTCGACCAAGATGCTGCAGGAACTCGGCGGCTCGACCGTCATCGGCCCGCTGCTGGTCGGCCTGGACAAGCCGGTTCAGATCGTCTCGCTCAACGCCAAGGACTCAGACATCGTCAACATGGCGGCGATTGCCGCGTACACGGCGGGGGCCTGAGGAGCGCCTGCCTACAGCAGCCCTGCCTGCTCAGCTTCGTGGCGCAGATTCTGCCGTGGGCGCGGGCCGATCTGCTGGATGACCAAGCCGGCCGCCAGCGAGCCGAGATCGCCGCAATGCTTCAGGCTGCGCCCTTGCGTGTAGCCGTAGAGGAAACCGGCGGCATAGAGGTCGCCGGCGCCGGTGGTGTCGACCAGTTCCCGGATTTTGGTCGCCTCGACGGTGACGGTCTCGTCGCCGCGCACAATGACCGAGCCCATTTCCGAGCGGGTGACGGCGGCGATCTTGCAGTCCTTGCGGATCTGCGCCAGCGCCTCGTCGAAGGAGGCGGTCTGGTAGAGCGACTTGATCTCGTGGCTGTTGGCAAAGACGATGTCGACGGTGCCCGAGCACATCAGGTCCAGAAACTCGTCGCGGTAACGGTCGACGCAGAACGAATCCGACAGCGTCATCGACACTTCGCGGCCAGCGGCATGCGCAAGCTTCGCCGTCTGCCGGATCGCTTCCTTGGCGCGCGGCGGGTCCCAGAGGTAACCTTCGAAATAAGTGACCGCCGCCCCCGAAGCCTTGTCTGCCTCGACGTCCTCCGGTCCGAGTTCGACGCAGGCGCCGAGATAGGTGTTCATTGAGCGCTCGCCGTCGGGCGTGACGAAGATCATCGAGCGGGCCGTCGGCGGCTCGCCATTGAGCGGCTTGGTGTCGAAGGCGACGCCCTGCGCGTGGATGTCATGGGCGTAGATTTCGCCGAGCGCATCATTCGAGACCTTGCCGAAGAAGGCGGCGCGACCGCCGAAGCTGGCGACGCCCGCCGCCGTGTTGCCGGCGCTGCCGCCAGAGGCTTCGATGGCCGGGCCCATGCGGCTGTAGAGCAGCTCGGCGCGCCTCGTGTCGATCAGGTTCATCGCGCCCTTGATGATGCCGTTCGTCTCTAGAAATGCCTCGTCGCACTGGGCGATGATGTCGACGATGGCATTACCGATACAAAGCACGTCATAGTTCGGCATCAATGATGTCTCCGCGAAAACCACCGGCTTTCTGGCACGCCGGCCGCGGGCGGGTCTAGCGATTTGATGCGGCTTTGCCTAGGGTCGGGATCTATTAATCTGGTCGAACGGCAGATGCACTGCATCGCGCTGTGCGTGTCTTGTTCTGTCTCCGCCTGTCTCGGAGATATCAGCCATGGAATTGGAAGCGCCGTGATCTCAAGCGCCGCCCGCGCCGCCGCCAGCCGGTTGTTCTCGCCCGAATTCCGCTCGGTGTTCGTGAAGACGTTGGGCCTGACCTTGTTGGCGCTCGCCGCTCTGTGGTTCGCCATCGAGGGCCTGTTCGAATGGCTGGCCTGGCCATGGATCGACGCATGGCTGCCTAGCCTGCCGTCCTGGGCCGGATGGCTGGGCTTCATCGTCGCCGGGATCGGTCTCGCGCTGGGTTTGGCACTGCTGATCGCGCCGGTGACGGCGATCATCGCCGGCCTGTTTCTCGACGACGTCGCCGAAGTGGTCGAGCGCACCGACTATCCCAATGACCCGCCCGGCCGCGCCATGCCGGCACTGCGCTCGATGGTGCTGGCGATAAGATTTTTCGGCGTCGTTATCCTCGGCAACATCGTGGCCTTGCTGCTTCTGCTGGTGCCGGGCATCAACATCGCCGCCTTCTTCATCGTCAACGGCTATCTGCTGGGACGCGAATTTTTCGAGTTCGCCGCGATGCGCTTTCGCCCGGAGGCCGAGGCACGGGCGTTGCGCAAAAAACATGCCGTCACGGTGTTCCTCGCCGGGCTGGTTGTCGCCGCCTTCCTCGCCGTGCCGCTGCTCAACCTTCTGACGCCGCTGTTCGCCGCCGCCATGATGGTGCATTTGCACAAGGCGATCTCGGCGCGGGAAGCGGCTTAGGGGTGCTGATGTTCTGGTGATGCCGGCTTGCGAATGGCGGTTGCGCTTCCGGTGCGTACCCAGCGTTACGCTCGGTTCCGTTTGTTGGGCCCCAGCGTTAGCGTAGAAGAAAACCGCGTCCCAGTTCGTCGTTGGGTTCGACGATGAATTCGGCCCGGCCGCAGTAGAAGGCGCGGCCGCCGACTCGGGCGATGATGGCGTCATGCGGCCCGGCTTTCGCGGTCCTCGCCACGCGGCCGGAAAAGCGCGACCCGGCGATACTCTCGAACAGCCGCGTCTGGCCGGCGATTTCGCCCTTGGCATGCATTGCCGCGAGCCGCGCGGTGACGCCCGATCCGGTCGGCGAGCGGTCGACCTGGGCCTCGGCGAAGACGCAGATGTTCTTGGTCGGGCTATCGGAGAATACGTCCTGTCCGTCGGTCAGGATGGTGCCGTAGAGAAAGGCAAGGTCGGCATGGTCGGGATGCGACAGCGGGAATTCCTTCTTCAGCTTCTCCGTCAGCGCCGTCGCCGCATCGACGAAATCGCGCACGCGGCTGTTGCCGAACTCCAGCCCGAACTGCCGGCAATCGGCGAGCGCATAGAAGGCGCCGCCATAGGCGATGTCGAAGCCGATCGCCCCGAAGCCCGGCAATTCGCTCTCCTGGTCGCGGGCGAACAGAAAGGCCGGCACGCTCTCGAACGACACCGCCCCGGCCTTGCCGTCCTGCACCTCGACCGAGGCCAGGACCAGCCCGCACGGTGCCTCGATGTTGACCGTCGTCAGCGGCTCCTGCCGCGCCACCAGCCCCTCGTCGACGGCGTAGCGGCCGAGCGCGACAATGGCGTGGCCACACATCGTCGAATAGCCCTCATTGTGCATGAACAGCACGGCGAGGTCGGCGCCGGGCAGGTCGGGTTCCACCAGCAGCGCGCCATACATGTCGTAGTGGCCGCGCGGCTCGAACATCAGGATCTTCCTGAGATGGTCGAGGTGGTCGCGCACATAGGCGCGTTTTTCCAGGATCGTGCCTGCAGGAATCCTGGGGTAGCCACCGGTGACGATCCGCAGCGGCTCGCCGCCGGTATGCATGTCGACGACGCTGAGCGTCATGCGTTGGGTTCGGCAAACAACGCCTGCAGCTTGCCGAACGGCATGGCGGCGTGGGTGAAGCCGAAGGTGCCGTCCTGCTGGATCTCACGCGCCGCCGTCTCCAGCATGCCGAAGGCGTAATTGGTCAGCCAGGGCCCGAGCGAAATGCGCTTGACCCCTGCCAGGGCAAGATCGGCGATGGTGAAGCCGGGCCTGACCATGACGTTGACCGGCTTGGTCAGCGCCGAGCAGACGGTCTGCACCGTCTCGATATCGCCGAGGCCTGGCGCGTAGAGCACGTCGGCGCCGGCCTTCTCGAAGGCTTGCAGCCGCTTGATCGTGTCGTCGATGTCGGGCTTGCCCCATAGAAAATTCTCGGCCCGCGCGGTGAAGACGAAATCGTGCTTCAGCGCCCGCGCCGCCTCGGCTGCAGCGGCGACGCGCTCGACCGCATGCGAAAAATCATAGATCGGCTTCTCGGGCTCGCCGGTGTGGTCCTCGATCGAGCAGCCGGCGAGGCCTGCCGCTTCGGCCGCGAAGATGGTTTCGGATGCACTTGTAGCGCTGTCGCCCTTGCCCTTTTCGAGATCGGCCGAGACCGGCAGGCCGGTCGCCGCAGTCACGTCGCGGCAGTGGTGGATCATCGCCTCGAAGCTCACCGCACCATCGGGCAGGCCACGCGAAAAGGCAAAGCCGGCGCTGGTCGTTGCCAACGCCTTGAAACCGAAGGATGCCAGCAGTTTCGTCGTGCCGACGTCCCAGGGATTGGGCATGACGAAGATCGAGCTGTGCAGGTGGCGAAATATTTTGCCCTTGTCCATGGATGCTCCCCAGAGTGCGAAGCGCATTTTATCCCGCCGTCGCGCGCCGGGCAAACGAATGCGATTGGTTCAGAAGCGATTGGCGTTCTTTCCTGCCAATTTGTCCAATGCGTCGGACCCCTTGACGCCTCGCACTGTCGAGCGTTCGAAAGCTGATACGGACGACCGAGGCGTACACCCGGAGAAGCAGCTCGATATCAGATCAGTGGATCGGCACCAGCCCGGCCAGTTCGCGCATGTCGTCGAACAGGACGCCGCCGGCCTCGGTCAGGCCGTCGCGGTCGGAGTGCGGGTCGCCGTGGTAGGAGTAGACGCGCATGCCGGCGGCAATGCCGGCTAACGTCCCGGCGACGCTGTCCTCGATGACGATGCAATCGGCGGGCGCGAAGCCCATCGTGCTTGCGGCATGCAGGAACAGGTCGGGAAACGGCTTGCCGCGCGAGACCATTGTCGAGCTGAACAGCGCTTGCTTGAACAGCGGCAGCAGTCCGGTCTGGCCGAGCGTGATGTGCATTTTAGACACCCGTGCCGATGAAGCGACGCAAGTTGCGATGCCGGCCGCGTGCACGGCTTCGATAAAATCCCTGACATAGGGGACGGCTTCGACGCCATGCGCGAACAGGTCCGGCAGGCCGGCGTTCCAGCGTTCGACGAAATCGGCGCCGAGGCTGACTCCGGTCGCCTCGACTTCCTTCTGCACCGAGACCATGCTGCGGCCGGAGAAATTCTTGCGGCAATATTCGAAGCTCGCCGGATAGCCGGCAGCGCTGAGCCATTCGGCGAGGCGCCGATTGGCCAGGTTCTCGGTGTCGACCAGAACCCCGTCGCAATCGAAGATGACCAGTTTGGGTAGGGGCCAAAGCATCAGGCGGTGCCGGTCGATCCGAAGCCACCGGAGCCGCGCGCCGTGCCGCCGGCCAGGCTGCGCTCCTCGACCGTCGCCTGCGTCACCGGGGCGAAGACGATCTGGGCGATCCGCATGCCGCGCGTCACCGCGAAATCCTCGTCGCCGAGATTGATCAGCAGCACCTTGACCTCGCCGCGATAGTCGCTGTCGATGGTGCCCGGCGTGTTGAGGCAGGTGAGACCATGCTTAAAGGCTAGGCCTGAGCGCGGTCGGACCTGGCCTTCCAGGCCCTCCGGGATCTCCAGGATCAGTCCGGTCGGCACCAGCGCGCGTTTTCCCGGCAGGATCAGCAGCGGCCGGTCGTCGGGGACCGCGGCGCGCAGATCCATGCCTGCGGCGCCCGGGCTTTCATAGGCGGGAAGCGGCAGGCCTTCGCCATGCGGCAGCCTGACGAAGCCGACGGCCGGACCGATGACGGAGGAAGTGTAGAGGGCTGCGCGCATGAGGCTGATCCTATCGCTACCAATGCCGGTTCAGTCAACTCGGCGGCTGGGCTATCAACGGCTTTCTTTCAGCGCAGTTCCGTTTCAGCGCAGTTCTACGGGAACGACCGTCGTCTCCTTGATCTCCTCCATGACGAAAGAGGCCGAAACATCCGACAGCGCCACCTTGGCGATCAGCCGCTGATAGAGCCGGTCATAGGCCTTGACGTCGGCGACTCGGGCACGCAGCACATAATCGAGGTCGCCGGACATGCGGTAGACGCCGGTGATCTCTGGAAGACCGGTCACCGCCGCCCGGAATTTCTGCAGCCAGTCCGGATCGTGATTGGAGGTCCGGATCAGGACGAACACCGAAAGGCCGAGGCCGAGCTTGTCGGCATCGACCAGCGCCACCCGGCCGGTAATGACACCGTCTTCTTCCAGCCGCTTGACCCGGCGCCAGCAGGCGTTGCGCGACAGCGACACTCTTTGCGACAATTGGTCGACCGACAATGTGCCGTCGCGTTGCAACTCGGCCAGCAATCTTCGGTCGATCTCATCGATTTCCAGCGGCATATGGGATGCTTGTCCCAACAACTGGCCGAACACAAGGATATTTTGGGACCGATCAATCAAAACTTCGTGTCAGAATACTCAGCATCGGGGCTTATCCCGGCAGGAGGGACCACCATGACGACACCGCTTGCAAGGCTCTTTACCTCTCACCCGGCCAAGGTGGGGGAGACTTATTTCAGCCACATGGCCTTCGCGGCGTGGTTCTGCTCGCGTCTGTTGATGGCAGCGTTCGCCGCGCTCATTCACGCCTTCTTGCCGTTTCTGTTTGAGACTACGGCCAGCCGAATCGTTCGCGAGCTCTATGAGCGCACGCACAACAGAGGTACACACGCGATCAAGGAGCCTGCGGCTCTCATGGATCGCGCCTGAGAAGATTAACCGATGTGCCGGTGGGCGGCCTATCTTGGCGAAGCGGTCTTTCTCGAAGACATTGTCACGGCACCCTGCCATTCGCTGATCGCCCAGAGCCATTGCGCCCAGGAAGCCAAGTCGCCGACCAATGGCGATGGATTTGGCCTCGCCTGGTACGGCGACCGGCCCGAACCGGGTCTCTATCGCGACATCCTGCCGGCCTGGTCCGATCCCAATCTGAAGAGCCTGTGCCGCCAGATCAGGTCCAGCCTGTTCCTTGCCCATGTGCGCGCCTCGACCGGCGGCGCCACCAGCCGCATGAACTGTCATCCCTTCACTGCCGGCCGCTGGTCGTTCATGCACAACGGCCAGATCGGCGGCTTCGAAAGAATCCGCCGCGCGCTGGAAAATTCGCTCTCCGACGCGGGCTTCGCCCAGCGCGAAGGCACCACCGATTCCGAACTCTTCTTTCTCCTGATGATCGACGAAGGACTGTCGGGTGATCCGGAGGGCGCTGTTCTCCGCGCCACCAGCCGCGTTATGGACGCCTCGCGCCGCGCCGGCTTCGAACCGGCGCTGAGACTTACCGCCGCCTTGTCGGACGGCGAATCGCTCCATGCGGTGCGCTATGCGACCGATGCCCACGCGCCGACGCTCTACACCTCCGCCTTCGGTAATGGCGGCGGGCGATGCCTTATGTCGGAGCCTTTCGACCGTGACGGCGGCGACTGGCAGCCGATCCCGCCCTCTAGCTTCGTCACCATTACCAGAGACGGCATGACCATTCGTCCGTTTGCGCCGGAACCGGTAAGGCTGGCGCTGGCCGTGTAGATCCTTGCTATCGCGGCAACATCGCGGGACAGCGCCCCCTCAGCAGACCCTCGCAGCGCAATTCCGATCAAGCACCGCCTGTCCTCGAATGCTGAGTTCTGCTTGAAGACGCGCCGTAGTCCGCCATTTGGTGAGGCTGGCGCCGCTAGCAAGCCGGAGCATTCGTCATGGACCTCGTCTTTTCCTCGACTATTGAACTCGCTGCCGCCATTCGCGACCGCAAGATTTCCGCCGTGGAAGCGCTGGACGCGCATCTGGCGCAGATCGACAGGCACAATGAGGCGGTCAACGCAGTCGTCACGCTCGACAGGGAAGGGGCTCGCGCTCGAGCGAAGAAAGCCGACGAAGCCCAGGCGCGCGGCGACGCCCTCGGGCCGCTGCATGGCGTGCCGTTCACGCTCAAGGACACGCACGAAACATTGGGGATGAAGACCACGGTCGGCTTCCCGCCCTTTGCAGACTATGTGGCCAGGCAGGACAGCCCGGTCGTTCTCAGGTTGAAGGCGGCCGGCGGCGTGCTGGTCGGCAAGACAAACGTCGCAACGATGCTGGCCGACTGGCAGTCCAACAATCCGCTATTCGGCCGCACCGGCAATCCGTGGAACCTCCAGCGCACCGCCGGCGGCTCCAGCGGGGGGGCGGCGGCAGCACTTTGCACGGGCATGACACCATTCGAGCTCGGCACCGATATGCAGGATTCGATCCGCTTGCCGGCCGCCTTCTGCGGCGTCTATGGCCTCAAGCCGACCGAGCATCGCGTCTCATTGGCCGGCGCTTTTCCCGACCCCACTGGTGCGCCGCGCAGCGTGCGGCTGATGTCCTGCATTGGTCCGCTGGCACGCAGCGTCGAAGATTTGGCGCTGATCCTGGGGATCATCGCAGGACCGGACGGTAGCGACGCCGACCTTGCGCCGGTGCCGGTCGAGGACATGCCGAAGCTTGATCTCAAGACCCTGCGCATCGCTTTCGCGCCGGCCTTTCCGGGTTTTCCGGTGGCCGGCGAGATCAGGGCCGCGGTGGAAAATCTGGCCGAGCAACTCAAATCTGCGGGCGCGGCCGTCGAGGAAGCAAGACTCCCGACGCTCGACCTGCATGACGATCTGACGCAAGGCGGCGCGCTGATCGGCATGATGCTGGAGGCTGCGCAGCCAGAGCCGCCAGAACAACCGACGCCGGTCTCGCGCTGGTTCGACGCGCTCGCCCGCCGCGACTCGTCAATCCTTGCGTGGGACCGGTTTTTTGAAGGTTGCGATGTCTTGCTTTGCCCCGTCGCCATGACCACGGCCTTTCCGCATTGCGAGCCGGGAACACCGATCAAGGTCGATGACAGGGAGCAGAGCTACTGGATGCTGCCGGCCTATGGCGCGGTGTTCAACTACAGCGGCCACCCCGCACTGTCGATGTCTTGCGGGCAGGACCGCGACGGCCTGCCCATCGGCCTGCAACTGGTCGGCCGCCGCTGGTCCGAATCGCGGCTGCTCGGCATCGCGAGGGCAATAGCGCCGCTAACCGGCGGTTTTCGCCGTCCGCCCGGCTATTGAGTGAACCGCGCCAGCCCATAGGGCTCAAGTAGCGGATCGCGCGCGTCGTCCAGGGTTTCCTGGGCGGCGAACAGGCCAACGGCTGGCGCCAGCGTAATGCCGGAATGCATGACCGCGACATAAAGGCCGCTCACGCCTTGAGCCCGTCCGATGATCGGAAAGCCGTCGATCGGCGTCGGCCGATAGCCGACCGTGTGGAAATCCAATTCCAGCCCGTCGGCGCCGCGCAGCATGCTCGCCATCGCCGCAAACAGCTCGTGAGCGGTGGCTTCGGCATCCAGGCCCGGATCGGCGCCGCCGAAATCCGAACCGGCGATGATACGGCCCTCGGCAGTCTGGCGCATATGCAGCCGGTCTCCGATCACTAGGCCGTTGAGCAGCTTCGTGTAGGGGCGTGAGTGGACGATCAGGCCGGGCGACGTCTCGATCGGCAGTTTTAGCCCGGCCGTCGCAGCGATTGCCGGAGAGCCGGCGCCGGCCGCGATTACCGCCTCATCAGCAGCGATCCGTCCGCCTGACGTATCCACGCCGGTAACCCTGCCATCTGCCCGCACCAACGCGGTCACGGCTGTCGCGGCCATCACCCGCGCGCCAAGCCGCTCGGCGTCGGCCAGCAGTGCTTGCGTGGTGGCGACCGGCTCGGCGACGCCTTCCTCCGCGACATGCAACGCGAAATCGGGAAGCTCGGTCAAACAGGGCTCTATACGCGCGGCTCCCACGCGGTCGATGCGCTCGATGCCGTAGCCCCAGGCAGAGTGCTCGACGGCATAGGCCTCCAACTCGGCCGGCGGCAGGTCCCAGCACAGGCCGCCGCACCAGGCGAGTGGAATGCTGGGCACGTCATGAGCAAGCCGCGTCCATTCCGCCATCGAACGGGTACGCAGCCGGAAATACGGCTCTGGATTGCCCCAGATGGCATTGATCCAGGCAAAGGAATTCGGCGTGGCGACGCCGCCGGCGCCGCTGTCGGCAACGACCGTCACCTTCGCGCCAGCCTTCGCCAGATGCCAGGCGATGGAGGCGCCGATGATGCCGGCGCCGACAACAATGACGTGCTTGGCTGCGCTCATGGATGGACCTTTGTCGAACCGCCTCTGTTGATGCCATTGCGGCGGACCTATCTCAAGGCCGGCCATCTGCCCAAAATTGTTCGACAGGCTGCAAAAGCGCTGCTAGAAGCCCGCGCACCACATGGGATTCCATAAATTGGCTGAAGACATCACGAACGCGGTGGCGCGCCGCCGCACTTTCGCGATCATCGCGCATCCGGACGCCGGCAAGACGACGCTGACCGAAAAGCTGCTTTTGTTCGGCGGCGCCATCCAGCTTGCCGGCGAGGTCAAGGCCAAGAAGGATCGCATCCAGACCCGGTCGGACTGGATGAAGATCGAGCGCGAGCGCGGCATTTCGGTCGTCACCTCGGTGATGACCTTCGAGTATGAGGACAATGTCTTCAACCTGCTCGATACGCCCGGTCACGAGGATTTCGCCGACGATACCTATCGCACGCTGTCGGCCGTCGATGCGGCGGTCATGGTTATCGACGCCGCCAAGGGTATCGAGCCGCGCACGCTAAAATTGTTCGAGGTCTGCCGGCTGCGTGACATCCCGATCATCACCTTCGTCAACAAGATGGACCGCGAAAGCCGCGACCCGTTCGAGATCCTCGACGAGATCGAGCAGAAGCTGGCACTCGACACCGCGCCGATCACCTGGCCGATCGGCCGCGGCAAGACCTTTTCCGGCACATACCACCTGGCGCTGAACGCCGTGCGCAAGGGCGACGCGGAAAAGGAGCGCACGCCGGTCAACGGTCCCGATTCCAACCGCGTCGCCGGCCTGTTGCCGGAGAACGAGCGCGAGGCCTTCATCGAGGAGCTGGAACTGGCGCGCGAAGCCTGCCGTCCGCTCGACATCGATTCCTTCCGCGATGGTCATTTGACGCCGGTCTATTTCGGTTCGGCGCTGCGCAACTACGGCGTGCGCGACCTGATCGAGGCGCTTGGCGCCTACGGGCCGCCGCCGCGCGCGCAGGAGGCCGACACCCGCAAGGTCGAGGCGACCGAGGATAGGATGACCTCCTTCGTCTTCAAGATCCAGGCCAACATGGATCCCAACCACCGCGACCGTATCGCCTTCGTCCGCGTTTGCTCGGGCAAGCTCGAGCGCGGCATGAAGGCCAAGCTGGTGCGCACGGGAAAGCCGATGTCGCTGTCGGCGCCGCAATTCTTCTTCGCCCGCACCCGCGTCACCGCCGACGAGGCCTTTGCCGGCGACGTCGTCGGCATCCCCAACCACGGCACGCTGCGCATCGGCGACACGCTGACCGAGGGCGAAGAGATCCTGTTTCGCGGCGTGCCGAATTTCGCGCCGGAAATCCTGCGCCGCGTCCGTCTCGGCGACGCGATGAAGGCCAAGAAGCTGAAGGAAGCGCTGCACCAGATGGCCGAGGAAGGCGTTGTGCAACTGTTCTCGCCGGAGGACGGTTCGCCGGCGATCGTCGGCGTCGTCGGCGCGCTGCAACTCGACGTGCTGAAGGAGCGGCTGAGCATCGAATACACGCTGCCCGTCGATTTCGAGATGTCGCGCTTTTCGGTCTGCCGCTGGATATCGGCCGACGACAAGGCCGAGATGCATCGCTTCATCGAGGCGCATCGCGGCGACATCGCCCGCGACCTCGACAACGATCCGGTGTTCCTGGCCCAGCACGCCTTCTCGCTCAACTACGAGGCCGAGCGCTGGAAGGCGATCCGCTTCGCCGCGGTAAAGGATTACCAGGTCCGCGACAAGGCGGCTTGAGCTGTTGGTTTTCCCTTCTCCCCCTGTGAGGGCTTTG
>NZ_CAKXZT010000111.1 GCF_935825525.1 Mesorhizobium escarrei | reverse complement strand
CCTTTGCGCGCTGCCTTCTCGCGCGCAGCAGCGTGATTCATGTCGGCAGGGATGAACTTCGTCTTCTTGCCGAGCCGACGCGCTTCGAGCACTTCATCGCGCGCCACGTCGCCGCCTCCGATCGCGATTATCACGTCGCTGACCGCGACCATCGCTGAGGAAGTCGGCGACAGCGTCTTCTTGTCGGGTAGGTAGCCGCCCCAGGTCGCATCTTTCACGTAGAACACGAAGTCGACGCACGGCGAGAGCGCGACCTTCTCGTCGCGCGCCTGGGTCGACACGATGCCCGACGTCGTGAACCCGCGCTGCTTCGCGAGCTCGTAGATGGCGCCGATGCCCTCCGC
>NZ_CAKXZT010000110.1 GCF_935825525.1 Mesorhizobium escarrei | reverse complement strand
CACCCCGCGGCTTCCTCCTTGGGAGGTTTTTCAACGCGGGCCGAAGTCGATCCAGCCCCAACCCTCGTGCCGCGGCCCGCATCGAAAAACCTTCACCAAAGCAGACTCCCGTAGCGGAGCCATGGATGACCGCTTCGCGCCTGATATCGGCTGTTGAGGATGCCTTTGCCACCGCCTGAAAGCGGACGTTAGGGCGGCCACGCTGGAGGTCGCGGTTGCGCCAAGGAACGAACCCGCTCGCGGGAGGGCGCGGCTTCGAGGTCTGCAGT
>NZ_CAKXZT010000109.1 GCF_935825525.1 Mesorhizobium escarrei | reverse complement strand
TGCGCAAACGTGCGGATAAGGGCCTGCTCGGCGGCATGACTGAAGTGCCGACGACCGGCTGGACCGCGCGGATCGACGGCGCCACAACGGACGCGGCGGCGCCCTTCCCCGGCAACTGGCGGCCAGCCGGGAAGATTGGTCATGTCTTCACCCATTTCGCGCTCGAACTCGACGTCTTCAAAACGATGACCGATGGCGCCGCCCCAGCGGGGCATTTCTGGTCGCCGGCCCATGAAATTTCCGGCGAAGCGCTGCCCACCGTCATGAAAAAGGTAATCGAAGCGGCGATACCGGGCGCGACGAAGAAGCAGCGCGCGCATTGAATCGCCCACATCACCTCCCATTGAATTGCGTTGAACGAGGACAAGAATGACCGAAATCCGCCACATCGTTTTCGACATCGGCAGAGTGCTGATCCATTACGATCCGAACCTGCCGTTCAGCCGTATCATTCCGGATGCCGAGGAGAGAAAGTGGTTTTTCGACAATGTCTGCACGCATGACTGGAACATCGAGCAGGACCGCGGCCGCACCTGGGAAGAGGCCGAGGCGCTGCTGATCGCCGAACACCCGGACCACGCCGAAAACATCCGCAACTTCCGCCGCCTCTGGCACGAGATGGTGCCTCACGCCTATGACGACAGCGTCCAGATCATGGACAAGCTGATCGAGAGCGGCCACGACGTCACCATGCTGACCAATTTCGCCGCCGACACGCTTGCCGAAGCCCGGCAGCGTTTCGACTTTCTCAACCGCCCGCGCGGTGTGACCATTTCGGGCGAGATCGGCATGATCAAGCCGGATCGCGGCATTTACGACCATCACGCGACTGCTTTCGGCCTCGACCCCGCGGCCACGCTGTTCATCGACGACAGCCAGAAGAATGTCGACGGCGCCAGGGCGGCCGGCTGGCAGTCGGTGCTGTTCACCGACGCAAAGACGCTTGCGGCGGACCTCGATCGCCTGGGGATCAGAGT
>NZ_CAKXZT010000108.1 GCF_935825525.1 Mesorhizobium escarrei | reverse complement strand
GAGCTTGAAGATGCCAGGCCTGCAGGCCTGGCGCTGATGAACTTGATCGGCATGGAAAGCTTCCTTGGAGTCAGCGCAGGTACGTCAGCTCCGCGCGGCAGGCATCTGCAAATTCCCGCAGGATGTCATGGGCGGTGATGTGGGAGTTCCGCGCCTCCAGCGCGGTCGAAGTCTTCTCGTATGTATCGACAACAAGTACCAGCACCGCCTCTGCAGCCCCGATGGTGCCTGGCGTCGCAAACAGGCGAAGCTTGTTCATGGCGGTATACATCGGAACCAGCTTGGCGGGGTCATCCAGGCGTTCCTGAACCACGCCGTCCGCATAGGCTTTCGATGCCTGGTCGATGA
>NZ_CAKXZT010000107.1 GCF_935825525.1 Mesorhizobium escarrei | reverse complement strand
CTTGGCCATCGCGGGCCAGGGTCTTCGACTATCTCTATGACAAGGAGAGCGCCAACTACTCGCGCCGGGCGTTGGAGGACTTGATCCTCCAGGCCTCCATGAGTCCCGACGTCGACGACGTCACCATTCTCGCTCATTCGATGGGGACTTGGCTTGCCGCGGAGGCGTTACGCGGTGTCGCCATGCGCAAAAAGTCGATCCCGGCCAAGGTCAGGAATGTCGTCTTGGCGTCTCCGGATATCGACATCGACGTGTTTCGCCGTCAATTTGTCGAGATGGGGCCAAATAGGCCGCGTTTCACAATTTTCACGTCGACGCGGGACAAGGCTCTAGAGGTCTCCCGCTGGCTATCTGGTGGAATTTCGCGTGTCGGCGGTACCGATCTCACGCCATATACGGCGGTTCTTGGTGAACTCGGAGTTGCGGTTATTGACACCAGCGCAATAGCGTCGGGAGATTCGCTGGGCCACAATGCCTTTGCCGGCAGCCCTGAGATTATCCGTTTGCTGGCACAGCGCCTGGGCGGGCAATCTGTGTCCGGAGGCGAGGCTGGGTTCGCGGATCGCTTAGCCGCGGCGGCCGGTAGTCTCGGCCGGTCGGCGACGCGCAAAACCGCCACCGTCCCAGTTGATAGCAGCGAGGCACGCAAATTGTTGAAGCGTGAGTCTACCACCTCGACCGGGCAGATCGTTGATGGTCAGATCTCGTACTAAGATATCTGTGTAGACTGTGTCAGAGTCATGACAGTCGCGATTAAACCCAGCCAGCATAGCCTGGACGTTTTGGTCAATATGACCTAGTGTACAATCTGTTGTTGGAGATCTGATCAGCGATGGCGAAGGTCAATCCGATTCGTCGAGCCGAAATTGGGCGCGAAAAGCGCGCGCGAACCCGAGCGGAACTCGTTGCCGCGGCCAACTCGTTGTTCGCCAAGCAGGCCGTGGAATCGGTCACAGTCGACGACGTGGTCAGGGAGGCCGGCGTCGCCAAGGGAACGTTCTACGTTCACTTCGATGGTTTGGACGCTCTAACGGCGGCGGTTGCGGAGGAACTGGTCCAGTCTTTCGACGAAATGCTGCAAGCCGACCGGCTTTCCCTCGACGATCCTGCCCTTCGGATTGCGTTCGGGTGCACCTCATTCATCGACAAGGCCCTCAATGACCCTCGATGGGCCAGCCTTGTCGCCAGAATGGCGGCGGCAGCCCCGAAGGGTGGCGAGCTCCTCCGCAGCCGGCTTTTCGAAGACCTGCAACAGTTCTCGAAGTGCTTCCCGGACGCCGGGGCATCCGCGGAGCTGAACCTGGAGATCGTCGTTGGGATCATGCTCCAGCTCATGCGCGCGCTCGGCGAGCGCAGGCTGTCATCGCTCCATCGTGACGCGGCCGTCAGCGCCATCCTGCGCGCGATCGGCCTCAACGCTGGGCAGGTGAAGTCGGTCCTTGCGCGCTTGCCTGGACCTGCCGACGGCGCAGTGCCTGATGGGCCGAGGCCGCCGAAGTCTCAGCGACCAGGTGCGGCGAGCAGCGCGGCCTGATCTTGGACTGCCGCCCTCACGCGGCGATTTTCCGTTATCTGTTCGCCGAGATCGAGTACTTTGTGGCGGGCGCCAGATCCTTGCGTTGATCCGGTCACCAGAGTGCGGCCGGCGCCACTTGTGTTCCAAAACGGGCGCTCGGGGCAGCAGCTGAAGCAAAGTAAGCGCTGCAAGTGCGGCGGGTGGCACACGCAGCGCGCAGCCGCCCGTCGTGACGGTCAAGAGGATATCTCCCGGAACGATGTTGGCGACGTTAGACAATTTCGAGATTGTCGCGGCAGGCCTGAACACGAGAGCGAAAGTGTTATCGCGC
>NZ_CAKXZT010000106.1 GCF_935825525.1 Mesorhizobium escarrei | reverse complement strand
AGCTCGAAGCGTCGCGTCGAGCGCTTGGCTGGTCGTTCCGGGCCGGGGACCTCGCGCAATAATTCCGCGCGTCACCTCAAGCCATATTCCAATTGCGATGTCGGCTGCCAACTCTACGTCGCGCACGCTCACCCGACCTTGGGTAATCGCTTCCCCGATGTCCGCCTTGAGATTCGCGCGGACCCCCATGCCGAACTCAATGGGTGATTGCGAGCTCTGAATAACAAGGCGGGCCCAATCCGTGTCCGCGCTCGCGCTAGCCCTGCTGGTGCGGTCGGCTGCGACCATCCCGAACTCCGCGATCATATCGGATCGCAGTTCCGTCCCGGCATGTCGTGGGAGCGATACCGACAGTGGGAGGTTGACCACGTCAAACCGTTGGGACTGGCAAGGGACATTGGCGAGCTAATCCAGCTCTGCCATTACACGAACCTACAGCCGCTCTGGCGGCGCGAGAACCGAGCAAAGGGCGGGCCCTAGTGCCCCGTCCCCGTCCGTGCATCTTTTGGAGGCGTTCGGCCGAGGCTG
>NZ_CAKXZT010000105.1 GCF_935825525.1 Mesorhizobium escarrei | reverse complement strand
CCCTCCCGCGAGCGGGTTCGTTCAATGGCGCAACCTCGACCTCCAGCGCGGTCGCCGGTAGTGTCCACTTTAAGGCAGTGGCACAGCCAACTTTAATGACCGCTTTGAGGCGCGTAGCTGCCTTTCGCAAATATGATGACCTGGGCGCCGCGACGCGGTTCACAATCATGGAGACGACCGACCTGGCTGTGCCCATCCCGCCAACGCGGGACGTCGCGGTCATCGACGAGCCTCAGGCAATCGATGCCGATCATCTAGCCGCGTCGGCCACGCGTTGGGTCGTGACGCCGGACAGCATCGAGACCTTCGGCCTCATCGCCAAGAAGGAAACAGACGCGCTCTACCTTGAGGAGGCCTTTGCACAGACTCGG
>NZ_CAKXZT010000104.1 GCF_935825525.1 Mesorhizobium escarrei | reverse complement strand
GTAACGCCCCCACCTACTCGGCAGCGCTTCTTCCGGATCGGCGACAGGTGGCGCAGGAATGCCCGCCGTTCCGCGAGATGAGCAATTGCGCCGAAGAAGGCGAGCCGGCCAGCGTCGTGCAGCGCGACCAACCGGGAGAGGAACAGCCGGCGGAACAGCTTGCCGAGCACCCGCACCGGCAGCAGGAAGGCGGGACGCGACGATATCCACCGGCTTCCGTCCGGCGAGATGCCACCGCCTGGCACGATCATGTGCACGTGCGGATGATGCGTCATCGCCGAACCCCATGTGTGGAGCACGGCGGTGATGCCGATGCGTGCGCCCAGATGCTTCGGATCGGCCGCGATGGTCAGCATCGTCTCCGACGCCGCCTTGAACAGCAGGTCGTAGATCACCGCCTTGTTGGGATAGGCGATGTCGGCGATCTCGGCTGGCAGCGTGAAGACGACGTGGAAGTAGCCGACCGGCAAGAGATCGGCCTCGCGTGCGGCGAGCCATTCCCTTGCCGCCGCGCCTTGGCACCTTGGACAGTGCCGGTTGCGGCAGGAGTTGTAGGCGATGCGCCAGTGGCCGCAGTCCTCGCAGGCCTCCACGTGACCGCCAAGGGCCGCGGTGCGGCAGTGCTCGATCGCCGACATGACCTTGAGCTGCTGCAGTGTCAGATGCCCTGCATGGGCGGCCCGGTAGGCGGGCCCGGCAGTGCGGAAGATGTCGGCAACCTCGATCGAGGCGCGCACGCTCAGCCGTCGGGTGAGATCTCTTCCGGCTTGAAGAGGCCAAGCTTGTCGAGCGGGCTGGTGACGGTGCGCACCGTGCGGGTTGCAACCTTGGTGTAGAAGGCGGTGCTATTTAGCTTGGCGTGCCCGAGCAGCCACGCGTCATAA
>NZ_CAKXZT010000103.1 GCF_935825525.1 Mesorhizobium escarrei | reverse complement strand
CAACCCCTGATCTTCTGGCTCCAGCCGGCCTCGACCAACTCAGCGGCATCAAGGCGATGTTCGTGCTCTATGCGTTTCTGGGCCTGCTCGGCGGCCTCATCTACGCGCAGATCCCGCGGCGTCGTCCGACGTCGGACGCCGGCACCGCGTCCGCGCTCGGCCCCTCGCGCAATATTGTTTTCAAGCTTGCGGCACTTTTTAGCCTTGATGCTTTCGCCGGCGGCTTTGTCGTCCAGTCGCTGCTTGCCCTATGGCTTTTCGAAAAATTCGACCTGTCGCTCTCGGAAGCCGGCTTTCTTCTGGTCGGGCGTACTTTCGGCGTTCTCATTCCCCGTTGCAGCTTGGCTGTCTCGGCACATCGGACTCATCAACACGATGGTGTTCACACATATTCCGTCCAGCCTGGCCCTGATGCTGGCGGCGCTTGCGCCGACGCTCCCTCTGGCGATCGCTTTGCTGCTGATTCGCGCCGCACTTTCGCAGATGGATGTGCCCACGCGCTCTTCCTACGTGATGGCGGTTGTCACCGAGGTGGAGCAGGCCGCCGCCGCGAGCTTCACATCGGTC
>NZ_CAKXZT010000102.1 GCF_935825525.1 Mesorhizobium escarrei | reverse complement strand
CTGCAACGCTTCGTCTCGATCTTCTCGGCCCTGCGCAACCTCTTCGTCTCGCCCCGTCCCAAACGTTCAGCCTTTGCTATCCACCTTCACCGCCAGGGTGCCATGGCGCAATGGAAAGCCGTAACCGGAACGCTCGCCTGATATCTGCTCCCGGCGCTTCCGGCCGTCTTGCTACAAACAACGTGACAGCGCCCAGCCGGGATATCCGCCGTCACCGACAACGGATCCGTGTCGCTCCTCCGGAGCTGCCCCTCACAGCACCAGCATTGGACGGGCGGTCGCGGCGGGAGCGTTCTCGTCCTTTTCGGGCGGCAGGCAGAATTCAAACACCGCCCCCCGAGGCTCGTTCGCAGATGCCCACAACCGTCCGCCGTGCGCCTCGATGATCGAGCGGCAGATCGCCAGGCCCATGCCCTCAGGCTTGGTCGTGTAGAATGTCTCGAACAGGCGATCCACACTGTTCGGGTCCAGCCCCACCCCAGCGTCCTGCACCGCCACGCGCACGGCCCCGGATTCATCAGTACGATGGATCCACAGCTCGCGCGGCCGCTCAGTCACCTCTTTCATGGCCTCGATGCCGTTCATCACAAGGTTCAGCAGCACCTGCTGCACCTGTACTCGGTCGCCCGCCACGGGCGGAAGCTCGGGCGCCAACTCGGTCCGCACCAGGATCCGATGCCGGAGCACCTCACCATGGACCAGGGCGACCGTATCCTGGATCTGCTCGGTCAGGTCCACCCGTTCCCTGGTAGTGGCCGTCTTCTTGAGGAGCGCGCGCACCCGTCCGATCACCTCGCTGGCCCGATGCCCGTCCTTGCCGATCTGCTCCAGCGCCTCCCGTGCCTCCTCGAGGTTAGGCGGCTGGCGAGCGAGCCAGCGCAGGGCCACATGAGCATTGGTGACGATGGCGCCGAGCGGCTGGTTGACCTCGTGGGCAATGGAGGAGGTTAGTGCATTTATCGTCGTCACGCGTGTGACGTGGGCGAGTTCGGACTGTGCCTTGTGCAGCGCCTCCTCGGCCCGCCTGCGCTCCGTGATGTCCTCGCAGGCGACCAGGATGATCGG
>NZ_CAKXZT010000101.1:81632-164625 GCF_935825525.1 Mesorhizobium escarrei | reverse complement strand
CCACCGGTTTTGCCCCGGTTACGCATATTGGCCTATTTTCGGCGGCGTTTGAGTAGGCCTGAATCATTCCCACTCAATCATCAATTAGAACATCATCTTATTGATTTTCGTAATGAAATTATATCATCTGATTTCGCATACCGTCAATAATACCGTCAGATTCCTACGCTGTTGAAAACACTGAAACAATGTGGTCGACGCCGCGGTATGCACACTTTTGGCTGCATTATTTACGAGCTGCCATTCGGCGAGGCAAAGCTGGAGTTCTCCGACCATGAGGCAAGGACGGGCTTTGCTCATGCTCGACAGCCCTAGGTCGAGTAGACGAGCGGCTGTATGAAAGATCACAAGTGGTCACTCAATTCACCCCACACATAACGGCCCCCAGCTGGCGGTCACAACAATCCCGCTCGACACCCCACGCGCATGCTGGACCAATTGCTCGACGCGTCGATCTAAATTCATAGATGGCTTACGAGTTTCCCTGCCGCCGGCTCTGTCGGCCATGCGACGGGTGGTAGAGAGCCGACGGGCGGTAGAAAGCATAGCCAGTTGTCCTGCGACGGCGTTGTTGGGGGCAAGACATGCGCCCTTCCCTGCCCCACAATGCTGCGGCGAATTCGCGCCTCCTCACCTTTTGACGAACCTGCTGAACGCCGGAGATATCGGCAATCGCCGCTCGCTGCCGACAGGTTTAGATGCACGGGTGCGGCTGCCTGGTGAGTGCCGGCGCGTCAGTGCCTGAACCGCTTGTGTAACGTAGGGCCAGCCGCTCCGGCAATAAAGCTAGAGTGCGACCAGCTCGGCGAGCTTGGCCGCCACGTCTGCCATCGGCTCTTCTGCGGTGCTCAGGCCGCTTCGCGAGCCCAGCAGGGGGCTGACGTTGCGGAGAGCTTCGTACGTCGTGTTGTGGACGATGGGAACGAGCTGTTCACGCGCTAGGAGTGCCGAAAGCTCCTTGTCGGCGATGCCCTCTGCTGGGAGGCGGCGCAGCAGCGCGGGAGTAACCAGCACGATCCCGACTCGCGACTTCGCCAGTCCCTTGTCGATTTCGCGAAGCAACGGCGTGCCGAGGGCAACGTCCTTTTCGCTGAACCAGACCGAGACACCGAGTGAGTCGAGCAGATCGTGCAGCTCCTTGGCAGCCCCCTGCCGGTCGTCCCACGCGTGACATAGGAAGACATCTCGAAGGTCAGGTAGTTCCGCTCGACTCTCGACAGTGTGGCGGATAGGCGTGAGTGCCCGCACTTCTGTAGGCGTGTACAACACGGACGAGCCAGCTTTCGACCAACTTGCTTTTATGCGGCCGGATCCGCCGCCGCTGCTCCGGCCGCCCCCGCTGCCCCCCGACGAGGAATAGTAGGACAGGGCCGGGGACGAGTACGACCCGCTGCTATATCCACCGTAGCGCCCGTAGCGGTGACGGCACGCAGGGCAGTTCGCCGCAGCGCTCGCTGAGCGGTGGCCCTCTCTTGGCGCTGTGCATCTAGCCATGTGAACGTCCCCCAATGTCTTTCTCTAACAAGCTCCCGCTTGGGAGCTCAACTCGTCAAGTGCTATATCGCTTGGTCGGCGTTATTGAGAGTCTACTGTTGCAAAACTCACGATTTTTGCATCGGGCGAAAAAGTACACCAACTAGTACTCTGACAAGATGCAAAAATCTGATGCAGGTGGATTTCACTGAAGACGGGGGAGTTCGCGCCGATCAACGGACGTCCGCTTTGGAGCAACGGAATTGTCGCCCGGAACGGCCGAACTGGGAGCGCGTCGCGCCTCAATGAGAAGTTTATCGAACTTTCATTGAAGAAGTGCGTGTCGTTCCAGGGCATCGTGGATAGATAGGTAGTCGAGTACGTCTGATCCTGAGTCGGGCGACCGGCATTGACCGGGAAGTCGTTGCCGAGCGTACCGTACCCACGCAGGATCTTGTTGAGTATCTCCTCGCGGTCGATGGCAAGCTTTAGCGCCATCCTCAGATCGTTGTTGTCAAATGGCGCGGTGTCGCAGAATGACCTTCAGGTGGGTAAGCGCCTGATCATATCCACGACCTTGATATAACCGTCGAGGACGTCGCCGGATCGAGACTGTCGGCTGCCCCAGCACCACTAAGGCCGATGACAGCGCCGCGGACCGGCCCCTCAGCCCCTGATTTCTGAGTGACCTGCGCCATGTGGCCCAGCGGGGTCAGTACAGGTTTCTCGTAAACGCGCTTAACTGGAACAGTACGCATAGATGCGCGCGCAGCGCTGGCGAGGATCGAATTGGCGAACGTCGCTGAAACGCCGAGCGCCGTCGCATGTCCGAGAAACTCACGTCGGCTCAGCCGACCCGCAGCTAAACGGCGGCTGAGATAGTCGAGTTCCTGCGACATTGAGATGCTCCTCACTCGGATGGGTGTTCCCTGTGACCTCTATCGAAGCCCTATTTTGACAATATCAACTCATTGGAGCGCTTTACGGTCAAAATCCTGCTATTAACGCAGGAAATCGGCGTTCTTTCCCTTCCTCGTGCACAGTTCGTTTCATCTCGGTTTATGGTCAAATCGGCGTGGGGCCCACGACGGTGGCAAACCGGCGTGAGGGCGCTGAGGGTGCGAGCCGCAGATTATCGCGGCGAACCTGTCAGTTCCCTCCGGAGATGCCGCAGAGCAATGGAAAGGGCCGAACGAAGCTCTTAAATCTTGGCCAACGTCTCAGTGCTCGATTGGTCTTGTGAACTCCGAGGCCACAACCGTAACGCAAACTGTGACGCCGATGGAAAATCTCGGTCTTCCGATCGCAATGACGTCAAGGCCCGCGTGACCACCTACAACATCGCAGCACACGCCAGTACCCGGCATGATCGTCATGGCTTTCCGGTGCCGTTGCGGCTCAACGCGCTGCGTTCACGGCGGAATTCGTGCAGGGAGAGATTCTCGCGGAAGGCGCACTGGACGGGTTCAACGAGGAGGCGCGCCATCTTGTCTATCTAATCGCCGACACGGGACTCAGGCTCTCTGAAGCGGCAAACCTCACCACGGAAACAATCCACCTCGATCACGAAATCCCAAACATCGTCCTCAAAACGAGCATTCCGCTCGACCTGCTGATCGGAACCTACCGAACAAGCAAATTGCGAGTGCCTTGCTTTAGGATTGCCAGGCGCTTCGGCAGGCATTTGCAGACCATCGATTGCGATAAGCGCTCCTTTTGGCGATGCCACTTAGGTTATGATGAATTGCAAAAAGCTCAAGACTGTTTGGCTGGCCATCGATTCCGGCCGACTGCTCGGCCACTAATTTCACATAATTTCACATTCCAAACAGAGACGAAAGTTGGCCCAGAGCTTACGGCCGAAACGCTCGCTTAGGCAGTTGGATGCACCGTAACGGGGGCGAGGCTCCCGCGCCGATTCCAAATCCTTTGCTCTTCGGCCGCCCCTCGTCCGTCTTGACTAGTACGAACCTACGGCCTATCTCACCGCCACGTTAGCACTCCCCAGTGGCGAGTGCTAACCAAGCTCCGGCAACGGAGAACCTTTCAACCTCCGCACCAGGGATATCCAAAATGGCAAAGTCGAATTTCCGGCCGCTGCATGACCGCGTGGTCGTTCGTCGGGTCGAATCCGAATCCAAGACCTCCGGCGGCATCATCATCCCCGATACGGCGAAGGAAAAGCCACAGGAAGGCGAGATCATCGCCGTTGGTTCCGGCGCCCGCGACGAAGCCGGCAAGCTCGTCCCGCTGGACGTCAAGGCCGGCGATCGCATCCTGTTCGGCAAGTGGTCGGGCACCGAAGTCAAGCTCAATGGCGAAGACCTTCTGATCATGAAGGAATCCGACGTCATGGGCATCATCGGCTGAATATTGGCCTCACCGTCACTTAAACCCCAGGGCTCAATTCAAGCCCCTGCCAGGAGCTAAAAATGGCTGCCAAAGACGTAAAATTTTCTCGCGATGCCCGTGAGCGCATGTTGCGCGGCGTCAACATCCTCGCCGACGCTGTGAAGGTCACGCTCGGCCCCAAGGGCCGCAACGTCGTCCTCGACAAGTCGTTCGGCGCACCGCGCATCACCAAGGACGGCGTCACCGTCGCCAAGGAAATCGAGCTTGAGGACAAGTTCGAGAACATGGGCGCGCAGATGGTCCGCGAAGTTGCTTCGAAGACCAATGACATCGCCGGCGACGGCACCACGACCGCGACCGTTCGCGCAGTCGATCAAGACCTCGGAAGAGGTTGCCCAGGTCGGCACCATCGCCGGCAATGGCGATGCTTCGGTCGGCTCGATGATCGCCGAAGCGATGCAGAAGGTCGGCAATGAGGGCGTCATCACCGTCGAGGAAGCCAAGACCGCCGAGACCGAACTCGAAGTCGTCGAAGGCATGCAGTTCGACCGCGGCTATCTCTCGCCCTACTTCGTCACCAACGCCGACAAGATGGTTGCGGATCTGGAAGACGCCTACATCCTTCTCCATGAGAAGAAGCTCTCCAACCTGCAGGCCATGCTGCCGATCCTCGAGGCTGTCGTGCAGACCTCGAAGCCGCTGGTCATCATCTCGGAAGACGTCGAAGGCGAGGCTCTGGCCACGCTCGTCGTCAACAAGCTGCGCGGCGGCCTGAAGATCGCCGCCGTCAAGGCGCCGGGCTTCGGTGATCGCCGCAAGGCCATGCTGGAAGACATCGCTATCCTCACCGGTGGCCAGGTCATTTCCGAAGACCTCGGCATCAAGCTCGAGAATGTCGGCCTCAACATGCTCGGCCGCGCCAAGAAGGTGTCTATCTCCAAGGAGAACACCACCATCGTCGATGGTGCCGGCAAGAAGGCCGAGATCCAGGGCCGCGTCGCCCAGATCAAGCAGCAGATCGAGGAGACCACCTCGGACTACGACAAGGAGAAGCTGCAGGAACGTCTCGCCAAGCTGGCGGGCGGCGTTGCCGTCATCCGCGTCGGCGGTGCGACCGAGATCGAAGTCAAGGAAAAGAAGGACCGCGTCGATGACGCCCTCAACGCGACCCGTGCGGCCGTCGAAGAAGGCATCGTACCCGGCGGCGGCGTCGCACTTCTGCGCGCTTCGCTGGCCATCACCGTCAGCGGCGCCAACTCCGACCAGACCGCCGGCATCGCCATCGTGCGTCGTGCGCTGCAGGCTCCGGCTCGCCAGATCGCGGCCAACGCCGGTGCGGAAGCATCGATCGTTGCCGGCAAGATCCTCGAGAACACGGGCCCGACCTTCGGCTTCAATGCCCAGACCGGCGAATATGGCGACATGATCGCCATGGGTATCGTCGATCCGGTCAAGGTCGTGCGCACAGCTCTCCAGGATGCGGCCTCTGTCGCCGGCCTGCTGGTCACCACCGAAGCCATGATCGCGGAGGCTCCGAAGAAGGAGTCGGCTGGCGGCGGCATGCCTGCCGGCATGCCCGGCGGCGGCATGGGTGGCATGGGCGGTATGGGCGGTATGGATTTCTAAGGTCCACGCACCTCAACAATCTCGATGGGCGGCAGCGATGCCGCCCTTTTCTCTGACGCGGAGCCAAGCCGGATGCCACATCCACAAGGCTACATACGGATACGGCGGCACGTTCACGGCGGACACCAATGACTGACTTCATTCTGTTCGCCATTGTCGGCTTCCTCGCCCAGGCGGTTGACGGCGCGTTAGGCATGGCCTATGGCGCGATCTCCTCCACCGTGCTGCTCTCCTTCGGTGTTCCGCCGGCGCAGGCTTCCGCCGCGGTACACGCGGCGGAAGTGTTCACCACTGCCGCTTCCGGCACGGCGCACCACTACCACCGCAATATCGACTGGAAGCTGTTCTGGCGGCTTGCTCCTTTCGGCATTCTCGGCGGCTGCCTCGGCGCCTTCGTGCTGACCTCGTTCGACGGCGACATTGTGAAGCCCTACGTCACGACCTATCTCGCTGTGATCGGGCTCTGGCTGTTCCTCCGGTCGTTCCGCAAGATCCCCAGCAATCCGGTTCCTACCCGTCTTGTGGCGCCGCTGGGCACTGTCGGCGGCTTCCTCGACGCTGCAGGTGGCGGCGGATGGGGCCCGATGGTCGTGACCGGATTGCTCGGCGCCGGCGCGCCACCCCGCTACGTGATCGGCACTGTCAATGCGGCCGAGTTCCTGATCACGCTAGCGGTGTCCGTCACCTTCATCGTCGCGCTCGTCAGTGGGCACTGGCAGGAAGCGGGGGCGCTGTCGACCCATGCAAGCTCGGTGCTGGGGCTGATCGTGGGCGGCATAGTCGCCGCTACGCTTGCCGGATGGGTGCTCAAGGCAATTGCCGAGCGGACGCTTTTGCGGCTCGTCGGCTGCCTGATCATGCTGCTCGCTTTGTTCCAGACCGCCCAACAACTGGGATTCGTCTGACCTGAGCAAGCGGACTACCCTTCTAAGCCTTCGCTTTGCTTCCGGACATCGTGATCGGCGTAACCGAAGTGAATCGCGGACTGGAGGCGACTTGCCACCCTGGAAAACCTAACCTGCGCCACGAACAGCGTATGGCACGCCAGTGATCAACGCGTTTCCCATTCCCGCCTCGCCCCAGCCCATCGGTCATTTGACGCTCTGCTCGATGCAGTGACTGCTCTGCTCGATGTAGTGACTGATGACGGCGGCGATCAACATTGCTTCGCGTGCTCTTTTAGTGTCACCTCAAGCGCCTGGCTTAGCGGCACCGCCTTGGAGAATAGGAAGCCCTGAGCAGTTCTGCAGCCGAGCTTGTACAGAATTTGCCGGTCTGCCTCTGTTTCGACGCCCTCGGCCATGACATCGATCCCGAGCGCCCGACCAAGATCGATCACCGTTTTGACAAGCAGCCGGTCCTCCCGAGACTTGGCTAGGCCGCGAATGAAGCCTTGGTCTATTTTCACCTTGCGTATCCGACTGTCCTTGAGCGATGCCAACGTGGAAAAGCCGGTGCCGAAGTCATCAAGCGCGATGGAAATGCCGGCATGTGAAAGCCGTCCGAGCTTTTCATCTACTCTGTCCGGGTCCACTGGGGATTCTTCGGTAATCTCGATTTCGAACATCGTTGCTGGGAGGTCTTTTGCCGTCAGACCATTCAGAACCATGTCGTCGATATCGCCGGCTTCCAATTCGCGCGGTGAAACATTCATTGCCACACGAACATCTCGACGGTCAGCTTTCACCAAGCCGTCGATAAGAGCACAGCAGTCGGAGAATACCGTTTGAGTTAGCAGTTGAAGCATTCCGGTTTCGCGTGCGGCTGTCATGATTTCGGGTGGAGAGATGGAACCATGGATCGGATGGGACCACCTTAGCAAGGCTTCAAAACCGACCACGGCCTCGGTGTCGAGTCTTACGATGGATTGGAACCAAGGACCCAAGCTTCTCGTCTTTATCGCCGAATGAAGATCGCGTTCGATGGACTGGCGGCGTTGCAGTTCCCTGTCGAGTTCGGCATCGAACAGGCAAAATTCGTTCCTGCCACAACGCTTGGCCGTGTAAAGGGCGATATCCGCCCGCAACAACATTTCCGTCAGCCCCAGGCTTTCAGCCAAGTATATTCCGATCGATGCACCGATCCGGACGGACGCGACCTCGCGATAGGGGCTGGCGACTTTGGCTATGATATTGGATGCGAGGCTGCTGGGAGAAAGCGAACTCCTGAGTGAGGGAAAAAACAGCACGAACTCATCGCCGCCGATACGGGCGAGCGTTGAACCTGCCGGCGCTTCCTGCTCTATCCGGCGGGCGATCATGACGAGCAGTTCATCACCGGTCCTGTGACCGTAGGTATCGTTGACGGATTTGAAGCCGTCCAGATCAATCAGCATTGCAACGAAGGGGCCGTCTGTATTCTCGAGTTGATTGATCGCGTGTTCGAGGCCCCGTCTGTTGAGAAGGGCCGTCAGGTGGTCCTCCCTGGAATTGCGCTCCATTTCCGCCGCAAGCCGCTCCGCCTCATGTCTCAGGCGGCTGGCTTCGCGGAAGCGGGCTTGCCCTACAAACGAGCCTCGAACCAAGCCGCCGATGAACAGCAGAACGGCAAAAGCCAGAATGTAATCTTCAAAGTTGCCTTTCGCCGACAAGCAACCCACCGCGATCAGAAGCGGCGGTGTTATGAAATTGGTCGCTGCCGCGGCATATGAACTGCCGTATGTAACCGCACCAGCTGAAATGCCGGCCAGAATAATCAGATGCAGCGGTGCTTGCGGTGTTGTGTAGCCAACAGTAAGGACGGCAAGAAAGGACCAGGCAAACCCTGCCAGAAGAGCAAGGATGCCAAACCAGCGAAGCCGCTGCGAAATCCCTGTTAAATCGTCCTGATCCCCCGTCTCGTTTAGCTGATAACGGGCGAGTCCGAGGCGGGTGGCATTTATCGTATTGATAACCAAAAACCAGGCTACGCCGGCAAAGCCGTTCTCGGAAAGGGCCTGCACGGTCAAAATCAGGCCCGATAGGATAATGCTTATCGGCATTGATACGAAGAGACCTGCCCTTAGGTCAGCAAGCTGATCCTGAAGGATTCTGGCCTCCAGCTCGTCTTCTTTCTTCATGTTCGGACGGGTCAGGTTGCATCTCCTGCTTGTACGCAGCACATGTCTATGCAAGCCTACTAAAGGAGGGGTTAACTATTCAGCGCGACATCAGCCTCTGGGCTGATCAGCCAAATAAAGCGCTGAGACAATACCTCTTCGGGGCGACATTTATGGCCTGCCGCGGGAAGCTGCCGCCTCTGCGTGCAGGGGCAGCGATTACTCCGGCGAATGAGGCCCTCTTTCATCGCGCAAGGTCCAAAGCTGCTGGTACGGTTTCATCGCCTAAGCATGGCCGAAATGCCATGCCGCATAAAGGGAACATGTTGGGCGAACCGAAGCCCCACATGTCTTGCAAGCCGTGCCGCCGGGTGCTCGCTTGAGTAGAGTCCGACGACAATGTTCGTGCCATGGAAGAGCGGCGCCGCTGACAGGCGAAGCCACCTTTCGTATCCGTGCAGCATGTCGGGATCGGCAATCTCGCGACCGTCGCGACATGCTGTTAGGATTCCATAGGCGAGTTGCTTCTGGCTGCTGATACCGATGTTGAAACCATGCGCAGTTACCGGGTGCATGCCGATGGCAGCGTCGCCGATGAGTGCGGCGCTGGGAGCTTGGAATTTGTGCGCCCAAGTCGTGACCAGCGGATAGGCATGGCGCTTGCTTGCCAAGGTCATTTTTCCAAGGCGCCCTCGACACCGGTTCGTCAATTCCCTCAGAAACAAATGGTCGCTGAAGGCAAGCAGTCTATCGGCCTCGTTTGAGCACAGGGTGAGCAGCAGCGACGACACGCCCTCCGCCAGGGGCAACATCGCTATCGTCTGATGGTGATCGAACCATTCGATTGCCACCTGGTGGTGGGCGCGCTCATGCCGTACCCGGCATATTAGCATGGAGTAGCCAAGCCGATTGATATCGGCGCCTATGCCGAGCAGATCACGAGTGGCCGACAGACGTGAATCGGCGGCAACCACAAGGCTAGCGTTCAACTGCACGCCATCAGACAGCGTTACGACTGCTCCTGTCTGGCTGGTTGTTGCATCTACGACCGAGTGGCCGCACAGCAGCCGCGCGTGATTCTGCAAGTGGATGGTCTTGAACAGCGCGTCGCGAATTCGGCAATTTGGGACCAAAACTCCGAGGGGTTCTCCAGACCCGCTGGGAGGATCGAAACGCAGAGCGAAAGGGCTCGAACCGTTGAGCACGCGGGCGCCGTGAAGCGGTGATTTGTCCGAAGCGGGGATGGCATCCCAGGCGCCGATCTCGCGAAGGATTCTGATCGAGGCGTGGGTCAGCGCGATTTCCCGACCGTCAAAAGGCGGATTGGCGAGAGTATCGATTGAGTTCTGTTCGACAACTGCGACCTTGAGTTGGCTTTGAGCGAGTGATGCGGCGAAGGAAAGGCCGACCGGCCCGGCTCCGACAACAACGATATCGAATCTGTCCTCAGCGCCGCCCATCAGCGTGCCGCCATCGCGGCGGCTATCCTCGTGAGACGCTGGTTGAGTTCAGCCTCCTGTCGTGCGCTGCGTTCCAATGCCCGCCGTATCGCCTCAAGGCGCAGGGCGGGAAAATCCGCATGTATCAGCAACGAAGCAGGAAATCGCCTCAAACTCGTATGCGGGTGATCGGACCAGCGCTCGCGTCCGCGCAGCCAAGCACATACCCAGCCAGCAAGCGAGATTGTCACGTCGGCAGTTTTTGACCGACGCGGCGCCCTTATCCCCCTGTATGCAGGGTCGGTTCCAATCAGGTCGTGGAACTCGTCAACCAGAGCACGGACCGGTGGACCGCCCGCCGGACGAATGAGAATATTATCTGAGGCTTCTGATGACTGCATCTTGTCGGCATTCATTGGTTGAGAAGTGGCCTCCCATACGGCGACAGCGCTGAATTCAGCTTTCCAGCAGCCACACTTGCATCGAGCCTTTCGCCCGATTGTTCCAGAGATAATATGGCAGAGCGGTTAGCCGGCAGCCCGAAACGATCGGGGGCGCATTCCTGTATAGGCTGTCTCCCCACTCTTGGTCTTCGATACGCTCTGCGGAGGCGGTCAGCGTGACCACGCCATCGAAGAGATCGCCCCGTTCCACCGTTTCGATCCTGGCGTCTCGCGGTAGTTTGAGCTGCTGCACCGCCCCCCCGGGATTGTCGACCTCTTCAACGCAATAAACCAACGGCCCGCGCTTGAGCGCCACCCGGCCGATGTCCTGCTTGACCGAGGGATGAGCATAGATGCGCTCGGGAGAAATCGGTAGCTCGAGGGCGATGGTGTCTCCGGCATTCCATAGCCGCGAGATCGCAAGATAGCCATTTCTGGTGCATGCCGTCACGTCGACTGCACATCCCCCGACCGAAGCTTCGGCTTCATGAGCCCAACCGGGAATGCGGAGATTGATAGTGAACTCGGCCGGCGCGTCAGGGCTGACCTCGATCCTGATCGAGCCGAAAAATGGATAGGCGCTGGTTTCCCGCAGGAACACATTGCCCGTAGCGAGTTGGATGTTCGTCGAAACGCCGCCGTAGAGATGGAAGGCGATTGCGTTTTCACTGGCCGAGACGAAATAGCCTCCGATCGAAGCAATCAGACGAGACGAATTCATCGTGCAGCATGGGCATGAGTGCCAGGCCCATCTGCTGCTTCGCCCATCGCTCTCGAGCGGATTGGAGTAGAAATAGCGCTCGCCATCGCGCGAAAGGCCGGTCAGCGCGCCGTTGAACAACGCCTGTTCCAGAACGTCGGCGTATCGGCCGTCGAGTTCGAGATGCAGCATGCGATGTGCCCAGAAGATCAGGCCTACCGAGGCGCAGGTCTCCGCATACGCCGTATCGTTCGGCAGGTCGTGATCCTCAGTAAAGCCTTCATTCGCGGCAGCCGGACCCAAGCCGGACGTGATGTAGATTTTCGAGGAGATGACGTCGGCCCAGAGCACCTCGCATGCTTTCTTGAGGCTGTCGTCATTCAGTTCCGCCGCGAGGTCGGCCATGGCAGAAAGCATGTACATCGCTCGGACCGCATGTCCGACCACCTTAGTTTGCTCGCGCACCGGCCTGTGCGACTGGTTGTACTCATATCTTTTCGCCCTGAAATCCCTGGGGTGCTCCCCGCGCGCGACCGCTTCCTGATCGAAGTAGTGCGGCTGACGCCCGCGCTCATTCATGAAATAGGCCGCGAGGTCGAGATGCATTCTGTCTCCAGTCAAGCGATAGAGCTTAACGAGGGCCAGCTCGATTTCCTGATGGCCGCAATAGCCGCGCTTCTGGCCGGGGTTCGGGCCGAATGTCTTGCACACATGGTCAACATACCGCTCAAGGATGTCCAGGAGCCGGCGCCGGCCCGTCGCGAGGAAGTAGGCGATCCCGCCCTCGAGCAGATGTCCAAGATTGTAGAGTTCGTGATTGTCGCGCAGGTTGGTCCAGCGCTTGTCGGGCTCGCGCTGCAGGTACCAGCAGTTCAGATAACCGTCGGGAGCCTGCGCCTTTTCGAGATCGTCGACAATGTTTTCGATCCATGCCTCGATGTCGGGATCACGCCTGTGTGACAGCGCGTAGGATGCTGCTTCTATCCACTTGCCGGCGTCGGAATCCCAGAACACCTGCCCGGAATCGTGCTCGTTGCCTGGGACGCTCAGTGGCAGCGACTGGTTCGGCAGTGTGAGGGACAGCAATACACCTTGCTTGCCAAGCTGGACGTGCTGGCTGGGGATAGTCCGTGTCAGCACCGTCTCCAGCCGCTCGCGCCAGAATTGCCCCTCTAGCGCGACATCAACGAACCGAACTGGCTTGAACTCGCTCATTCGAACGCATCGGCTCCTGCAATGACGTGCGCCGGCCTGCTCACGGCTTCGACAAAGCCGGCGCCCCCGGCGAACACGGCCAGCACCTGATGCCGCTCAGCTTCCGTCCGGCTAGACATGCGTTCTCCCCTTTAAAAGACTCGTCCATTGAAATCAGGGCGATGAGGAGACAGCACTGATCTGGGTCAGCCAGACACGACAAACCCGCGCCGCCGGTCTATCCGCTCCGTTGCACTTGGAACACGTACATCGCCAGCGCTCGTCCGGCCGTGGGAGGTACTTCGTGGCATCAGCCGCTTGCATCGCGGGCGACGCAGGCCCTCGAGTGACGGAATCAGCGTTCCGGCCTCTCGTCCCGGTCAATGAGGATACGCTCGGCGGCTCCGTCGAGATCCTCGTATTGACCACTCCTCAAGGCCCACAGGAAGCCAGACAGTCCAAGCCCGCCCAACAACAGAGCCACCGGTATGAGATAGACCAGGATTGTCATGAGGGTTGCGTCAATGTGCCGGTGTGGGAGCGGCTATCAGGCGGAGCAGTTCTCCTTGGCACGTCTGGCACAAAACCTTGCAGCCTCGACGCATTGCCAATGACAAGCAGTGATGAGGCCGACATCGCGATTGCCGCAATCAATGGTGTTACCTGCCCCAAAATGGCGATCGGGACGGCAATGGCGTTGTAGACAATCGCGATGGCGATGTTTTGCCGGATCAGTTGTCCGGCCTTTCGCGAAACGTCGAGCGCAAGGGAGACGGCCGAAAGGCTTTCGTGCAGGAAAACGAAATCCGCAGCTTTGCGGCCGACATCGGCCGCCGTGGCTGGAGCGATCGAGACATGTGCCGCGCCCAGCGCAGGGGTGTCGTTGAGGCCGTCGCCAACCATGAGCACCTTGTGGCCGTCCTTCGCCAGGCTTTCAATATACTTGACCTTGCCCGAAGGAAGCAGCGCCGGAACAAAGTGATGTATCCCCAACGTCGTCGCGACCTCGCCGCAGGCAGCCCCGGTATCGCCCGACAGCATTTCCACGGAAACTCGGGCGTTGTTCAATTGCTCGATGGCCGCCCTGGCGTCCGGACGCAGCGCGTCCTTGAAGACAAAGGACGCCACGATGATCCCGTCTTTGGTCAGAACCGTTCCGCCGTATCTGCTTTCCCCACCGGTTCGGGCCTTCCATCCAGCCCAACCGCGCCGCCCCAGTCGCCAGGTGCTTCCCCTCGCGGTGGCTTCGATGCCGAATCCGGGGTGTTCGCTGACAGCTTCGAGCTTTGGCTGACCGGCGAAACCGGCAAAGGTGGCAATGGCGTTTGAATGCGGGTGACGGGAGTGCGCGGCCATCTCGGCAGCGATTGCCAGCATGGCCGGATCGACTGACGACGCATTGACGAGCCGAGGCTGTCCGAGCGTAAGCGTTCCTGTCTTGTCGAACACCGCCGTGTCGATCGCCGCCAGGCGCTCCATGGCCGAACCATCCTTGACCATGACACCGCTTTCGAACAGACGCTTCGCAGCGACCACCTGCACGATCGGCACCGCGAGACCGAGCGCACATGGGCAGGTGATGATGAGAACGGCGATTGCGTTTGTTACTGCCCGGTGCCAATCGCCCGTCGCCGCCATCCAGCCAAGGAACGTCAGGAAGGCGGTCAGATGAACCACTGGAGCATAGAGCGCTGAAACGCGGTCGGCGAGCCTGCGATAATGCGCGCGACCGCCCTCGGCGGCTTCCATCAGCCGGACCATTTCGGCCAGGAAGGAGTCTTTTGCGGCGGCTGTCGCCTCGACCGTCAGTGGGCCGGTGAGATTGTGCGTGCCGGCCTGCACGGTTTCCCCTGTCGCCACTGTTCTGGGTGTGCTCTCACCGGAAACCAGTGAACAGTCGAGATCCGAAGAGCCTCGAATGACCTTGCCGTCGACGGGAATCCGTTCGCCGGCAGCGATCAGCAACTGCATGCCTGGTTCGATCTCGCCAACCGGCCGGTAGTCGCGCGTGCCATCGTCGCGCAATACTATGGCGCCGCGCGCCGCCAGCCGTGACAGACCGTTCACCGCGGTCCGGGCACGCTCGCGCATCACGTGATCAAGCGTGCGGCCGATCAGCAGGAAGAACAGCAGCGATACCGATGCATCGAAGTAAGCGTGGTCGCCATGGTTGATGGTTTCGTAAAGGCTCATCGCGTAGGCGAGCGAGACACCAACCGCAATCGGCACATCCATGTTCATGCGGCCGTGACGCAATGCGTTCCATGCCGAGCGGAAGTAGATGCCACCAGCGAAGGCGAGCGCGGGGATGGCGATCAGTGCCGAGACCCAGTGGAACAGGTCGCGGGTCGCACCTTCAGCGCCGGACCAGACCGACATTGAAAGCAGCATGATGTTGCCCGCTGCAAAGCCGGCAACCCCCACGGCCCGGATCAGCTCCGATAGCGTCTTGTCCTTCTCCCCTGTCTCGGGCTCGAACAAATGCGCGTCGTATCCCAGCCGTCCAAGCGCGGCGACAAACGGTGGAACCTCATTTCCGCGCCACCGGATCGCAACCCGTTTCGTCGACAGGTTGACACGTACACCCTCGACGCGATCGAGTTTTCCAAGCGCCCTCTCGATACTCTGGATGCAGGCTGCGCAATGCACCGTCGGGACCGAGAGATCGGTTTGGTGCAGATCGCCGCCAAGCGAGCGGCTCGCCAGCCTGACCTCCTGGCTTGATGGCAGGACGGATATGCTGCTTTCCAGATCCAGCGCCGTTTCGGCGCCCGGTGCACAACAGCTCATTGTAACGCTCCATGGGAAATTATAATTCGACGGACGTCGCGATAGGGTTCTGCGAGACCAACATCGGCGTCGACTTGGACGATCCAGACCCCGTCCCTTGGCGTATGCTGGGCGGCAAATTCCTGGCTCGCGGCAGGCGCAAGCATGACGGCTTTGTCCTCGGCCTCGTAGGCGGGATGACGGAACAGGAGCCTGACGCCGTGCAACTGGACCGCTTTGCCGGCGGCCTCGCTGAGGCCGTAGCGGACCTCGCCCCGTGCGATGGTCAGTTTGCCGGTCCAGCCGAGTGCGGCCTGCGCGCGCCCTTCCTCGGCCATCCGGTTGAACTGCTGGCTCGCGACATAAGTATTTTCGACGACAAGACCCGTCCAGCTTGTGCTGGCGAGTGTTGCCATGGTCAGGTTCACACCAACGATCACGCCGAAAAAGCTAAGGATGATACGCAACATATGCCTGCCGGTGAATTCGGGGGGCCTTCGTGCATTGACGCTCATCTAACGATCTCCGGTGCGTTGAACGTGGCCGTGTATTCGTCCGACTCGAAGCTCGCCTTGTCCTCGACCCGGAACTTGAACGTCTGGGCTTGGGCATTGATCTGTTCCGCCGGCTGGCTGACGAAAATCTTCAGCATTTTCAGCCGGTCCGGTTCGACCGGAACGGAGAGGGAGCGATCCGCAGGCATGTCGATCCCGACGACGCTCATCTCGGCATCCGCCAGGCCCTGCATGGTGACGACAATCGTTCTTGGCTCTGGGATCATGTTGAGCAGCTTGACGGTGTAACCATTGCGGATCGAACCATCGGACAGCGTGACGAACTGCGGATTGCGGTCGTGCAGAACGTTGACCTCGAGCCGATCGCGCGTCAGCAGCGAGTAGAGTAAGGCGAGACCGACCGCCGACCACGCACTCATGTAGACGAAGGTGCGCGGTCGAAAGATCTTGCGGACATGGAAATGGGCTAACCTGTTGGAGAAAGCGCTGCCGTCTGTCCGCACCAGCGACGGATTCACCGAGCAAGCGCCGCCTGCGGTCGCCGCCGCCATGTTGGCGTTGTAATCGGACAGCGTCGCATACGAGATCAGCCCGCGCTCCTTGCCGAGTTTGTTCATTACGCCGTCACAGGCGTCGATGCAGAGCGCGCAGGTGATGCATTCGAGCTGCTGGCCGTCGCGGATGTCGATCCCCATCGGACAGACCGCGACACAGGCATTGCAATCAACGCAGTCTCCAACCGGCTGCCCTGCGGCAAGAGCCTTCTTGGCATGGCGCGAACGGGGTTCCCCGCGCCAGTCATTGTAGGTCACAGTGAGCGAATTCTCGTCGAGCATGGCCGCCTGGATGCGCGGCCACGGGCACATGTAGGTGCAGACCTGCTCGCGCATCAGTCCACCGAATGTGTAGGTGGTTGCCGTCAGCACGCCGATGGTGATGTAGGCGACCGGCGCAGCGGTGCCAGCGAAGACCTCGTCAATCAGAGATGGCGCATCGGCGAAATAGAAGATCCAGGCGCCGCCGGTCGCTGCCGCTATGGCCAGCCAGATGGCGTGTCTCGATACACGCAGCACAAGCTTGCGCGCAGTCCAGGATCCCGCGTCGAGCTTTATGCGAGCATTGCGATCTCCCTCGATCGCACGCTCTACAACTAGAAACAGATCGACCCATACCGTCTGCGGGCAGGTATAGCCGCACCAGGCTCTGCCAACGGTGGATGTGATCAGGAAAAGGCCGATGCCGGCCATAACGAGAAGGCCGGCCACATAGTAGAATTCCTGCGGCCAAATCTCGATGAAGAAGAAATAGAAGCGGCGGTTGGCAAGATCGATCAGCACGGCCTGGTCCGGTGCAAACGGACCTCGGTCCCAGCGCAGCCAGGGCGTCAGATAGTAGATCGCCAGCGAGATCGCCATCACCAGCCATTTGAAGCTACGGAAATTACCCGAGATTCGCTTGGGGAAAACCTTCTTGCGTGGAGCATAAAGCGGCTCACGGGTGTTGGGGGAGTCGATCGCTTCTGCTTCGGGCGGTTCTGTCTGCGTTTTATCACGCACGTAGCATCTCCAGTCCCGCTGCCGATGTCAGGGCCGCCCGTGGAACAGCCTCGCCGTAGGCGGTCCGCCCGTGTTGATTCAGGTCGCAGTCGGAATGGTGTCGAGGCCCGGCTCGCGCCGGGCCTCGTCGCTTGGCAGGGGGAGGGCCGAGAATAGGCTTCCGTTCCTATTCTCCGCCGCCAAGCGAATGGACATAGACCGCAAGTTCCTTGACCGTGACCTCGCCGAGACGCCCACCCCAGGCCGGCATGACGCCTTGCTTTGGCGCGCGAACCTGCGCGGCGATAGCCGTCTCGCCCGCCCCGTAGAGCCAGATCGCGTCGGTCAGGTCGGGTGCGCCAAGCTCCGTGTTCCCCTTTGCCTTATCACCATGACAGGCGGCACAATTCTCGGCGAAAACATTGGCGCCGGGTATGACCAATGCTTGATCGCCAACAGCGCCGGAGAGACTCGAGACATAAGCGCTGACCTGTCTAATCTGCTCGGGCGTAATGATGTCACCAAAGGCGGGCATTTCCGACAGGCGCGTGTCGGAGTCGGAGGCAAAGCGGATGCCGTGCGTGATTGTCTGCTGGATCTGCTCGGCCTTGCCGCCCCACAGCCAGTCGTCATCATTCAGGTTGGGAAAGCCCTTCGAACCCTGGGCGCCGGAGCCATGGCACTGAACGCAATTGACCTTGAAGGCGGCGCCACCGGCCGCGATAGCGAATCCGCGCAAAACATCGTCGGCGGCAATCTCGGAGACAGTCTTCGCCTGAAGGGCGGCAACATACTTGCCCTTGGCGACCTCGGCCGCTGCCAGCTCATTCTTGACATCGTTGCGGCTGGAATAGACGAGCACGCCTCGGGTGGCGGAGCTTAGCATAGGCCATGCGGGATAAGCGATGGTGTAGCCGATCGCCCAGACTATGGTGACGTAGAAGGTGATCACCCACCAGCGCGGGAGCGGATTGTTGAGCTCCTTGATCCCGTCCCATTCATGGCCGGTGGTCGAGACGTCGGAGACTTCGTCAATGTGCTCACCGCTCATGATCAGTCGTCCTTGAGAGGGATTTGAGCAGCTTCGTCGGCTCGCGTCCTGCTGCCGGGACGGAGCGCAAAGGTGATGCATCCGACGAAGAACAGCGCCATAGCGAGCAGGCCCCAAGTGTCGGCAAACGCCCGCATGAAGTTGTAGGTCATCACCATTCTCCTCAGCGGTAACCGGCGGCTTCGTCGTAGTTTTTGAAATCGACCAGAGTGCCAAGCATCTGGAGGTAAGCGACCAGCGCGTCCATCTCGCTGACCTGTTGCGGATTGCCATCGAAGTCACCGAGCTTGGCCTTTGGATACCGCGCTTCAAGACCGGATGGGTCGATGTTGGGATCTGCCTGCGCCATGAGATCGGCATTCGCGCTCGCGATCATGTCGTCGGAGTAGGGCACGCCCACACGGCTGTTCGCGATCAGGTGCGTCGAGAAGTCCTTCACCTCAATCGGCATTTCCTTCAGGAACGCGTAGCTCGGCATTATCGATTCCGGCACCACCGAGCGCGGATCCACAAGGTGCTGAACGTGCCATTCATTCGAATAACGGTCGCCCACCCGCGCGAGATCCGGTCCTGTGCGTTTCGATCCCCACTGAAACGGGTGGTCGTACATCGACTCGGCCGCCAGACTGTAGTGCCCATAGCGCTCGACCTCATCGCGGAACGGCCTGATCATCTGGCTGTGGCAGAGGTAGCAGCCCTCGCGCACATAGATGTTGCGGCCGGCGAGTTCGAGCGGCGAATAGGGCCGCATGCCTTCGACCTTCTCGATCGTATTGTCGAGATAGAAGAGCGGCGCGATCTCGACGATGCCGCCGATCGTCACCACCAGAAGGGAGCCGACGAGAAGAAGCGTGGCGTTCTTCTCGATGACGGCGTGTTTGTCCATCAAGCCCATTTTCTGGCTCCTGATCGCGCAGGTCGGACGGCGGCGATGGGACGCGGCATCGGTTTCTCCTCGCGCTGGTAGCCGAGGATTGTCATGGTGACGTTCCATGCCATGATCAGGGCGCCGGACAGGTACATCGCGCCGCCGATGGCACGCATGATATAGTAGAGATGCATGGCGGCGACAGTTTCGGCGAAGGAGAAGACCAGAAAGCCCTGCTCGTCGTATTCGCGCCACATCAGGCCCTGCATAACGCCGGAGACCCACATCACCGCGGCGTAGACGACGATCCCGAGCGTTGCCAGCCAGAAGTGCCAGTTGACGAGCCGCAGCGAATAGAGCCGCTCGCGGTTCCACAACTTCGGCACCATGAAATAGATCGCGCCAAACGAAATCATGCCGACCCAACCGAGCGCGCCGGAATGCACGTGGCCGATGGTCCAGTCGGTGTAGTGCGACAGCGAATTGACAGCCTTGATTGACATCATCGGGCCTTCGAAAGTGGACATGCCATAGAAGGCTATGGCCATGACCATCATGCGGATGATCGGGTCCGTCCGCAGCTTGTCCCAAGCGCCGGACAGCGTCATCAGGCCGTTGATCATGCCGCCCCAGGAGGGCATCCAAAGCATGATCGAGAACGCCATGCCGAGCGTCTGCGCCCAGTCGGGCAAGGCGGTATAGTGGAGGTGGTGCGGGCCGGCCCAGATGTAGAGAAAGATCAGCGCCCAGAAGTGGATGATCGACAGCCGGTAGGAATAGACTGGCCGGTTCGCCTGCTTGGGCACGAAATAGTACATCATGCCAAGGAAGCCGGCGGTGAGAAAGAAGCCTACGGCATTGTGGCCGTACCACCACTGCGTCAAGGCGTCCTGGACGCCGGAGAAGGCTGAATAGCTTTTTGAACCTACGAACGAGACTGGCATCGACAGGTTGTTGATCACATGCAGCATCGCGATGGTCACGATGAAGGACAAGTAGAACCAGTTGGCGACGTAGATGTGCGGTTCCCTGCGCTTCAGGATGGTACCGAGGAACAGGACGAGGTAGGCGACCCAGACCATTGTCAGCCAAAGATCCACATACCATTCGGGCTCGGCGTATTCGCGGCTTTCGGTGATGCCGAGCAGGTAGCCCGTCGCAGCCATGACGATGAACAGCTGATAGCCCCAGAACACGAACCAGGCGAGATTGCCGCCGAACAGCCGGGCGCGGCAGGTGCGCTGTACGACATAAAGGGACGTGCAAAGCAGCGCATTGCCGCCGAAGGCAAAAACCACGCCGGATGTATGCAACGGCCGCAAGCGGCCAAAGTTGAACCAGGGCTCGACGCTGAGATCGGGATAGGCAAGCTGCAGCGCGATGACCACACCAACCAGCATGCCTACGACGCCCCAAAACACCGTCGCCACGGCCCCGTAACGGATTGGACCGTCCATAAAAGCGGCGGGGTCTATCGGAACTGCAGGCTTGAACTCCGTATTGCGCAACAGGATCGCGGTGAAACCAGCTACGGCGAAGAACAACACCCACATATGCTGGCGGAAAGGTTCATCTACGCCGAAACCGGCAGCCACCAGGGCCGCAAAAGCGAACAGGCTTAGAAGCACGATCTCTGTGCCGAATTTCATCGCAAATCCCGATCTCGAATCCGGCGGACGCCAAATCCGCTGTGCATCAATTGCGCAGCCGCCGCCTGCTCGCCCTGATCCATGTCAGGGGCCGCACGATTTTTCGACAGCTAGGTTGACCTTCGCGGCGGCCGGTGCGCTACGCCAACCAGCTGCCCGACCAGATCGAGCTGACGATCGTCGCAACCAAGAAGGACAAGCCGCACTGGGCGCCAGGAAGATTAGGGAGCTCCTGATCAGGAGGCTCGCCGGCGATGTCCGCATACCCTCGAAGAGCCCGGTGCATGCCGTGCTCGATCGTCACGGCCTGTAAAGCGCTCCCGTCAGCGGCAGCGCTTCGGCACGCAACTATCACCAACGCGTTGTGGTGCACGGACTTCTAAGGGGAGTTCCGGCGGGCGATGGTCGTTATTGTGACGGTCACCGACCCGGCCTCGCGCTACCTGCTCCCCTGCGAAGCGCTCGAATCGAAGAAGGAAGGACCGGTCATCGAGGCCGCCATCCGCCTGTTCAGGGAACGCGGCCTGCCTTCCGCCATCAGGAGCGACAACGGCCTGCCCCTTCTCTTCGCCGAACGGCCTCTACAACCTGTCCAGGCTGTCGGTCTTCTGGCTCAGGCTCGGCATCGCCATCGAGCGCAGCCGGCTCATGCTGTCCACCATCACATGGCGTGTGTTCTCGATCCGGATCACGCCGTCAGCCCGCAATTGCGTCAGCTGCCGGCTCACAGTCTCGTTCGTAATTCCAAGAAAATCAGAGATCTCGGCACGCGTCAGCGGCAGATCGAAGGACGCTGACCTGGCTACCGGGTCAACACTGGAATCGATATTCCGAGCGATCATGAGGAGAAAACTCGCCACCTTTTCCGATGCGGTCTTGCGCCCCAACGTCACCAGCCACTCGCGTGCTTCATCGAGTTCATTCAGCGTCTGCTTGAGCAGGCGATGCTCGAATTCCGGCGACCCCTTCATCATCCGTTCGACGGCTGCCCTTGGAAACGAGCACAGCGTGACAGCTGTCACCGCTTCCGCATTGATCGAGCTTTCCACCTTAAAAGGACGTCCCAGAAAATGCGGTGCAAACTGGAGACCGACGATCTGCTGGCGACCATCGGAAAGGCTCTTTGTCAGCTTTACCACGCCTGAAAGCAGGTTCGAATAGCTGTCGACCGCCTGTGCGTCGCCGATCAGTTCCACTCCTGACTCGATCTGGCGCCGCGAGCAAGTCTTGGCGAGCCCAACCAAATTGTCTGGATCAAGCGCACCGCAGACGCCGCGATGCCGTGCTTCGCAATGGACGCAAAGAACGGGAATACCGGAAGTGTGAATGTGTCGCCGTACTGACATGCGCTCGCTCAACCCGATCCCAAGTGCCGGCAGGATACCAATCTAGGGTAGAAAAATCCTTGCGGCAGTTTGTCCGAGTTGCTGATTGACCGAAATCAGGGCTTTGGCTCGCCAATAAGCCCAGAGTTCCAGCGATGCAAACATGGTTGGACCACGACATGCAGTCCGAATTAGCTGCCCGGGTTGGCGAGAACGTCCCGCGCTATACCAGTTATCCGACTGCACCGCATTTCCACGCGGGCGTCGATCCTGCGGTTTATCGTGGCTGGCTGGAGGGGCTCGAAAGTGGCTGCGAGATCTCGCTCTATCTGCACATACCCTATTGCGACAGACTCTGCTGGTTCTGTGCGTGTCATACCAAGCAGACGCGCTACTATGAGCCGGTGACGGCCTATCTGCGCTCGTTACACGCGGAGATCGCGACCGTGGGGGGTCTCGTCAGCGGCAAGGGCCATGTCCGCGCAGTCCACTTCGGCGGCGGTTCGCCCACCATGCTGAAGCCCGAGGACATGGTGGCGCTCGGCGCGTTTTTGCGGAACAGCTTCGATTTTGTCCCGGATACAAAAATCAGCGTCGAGATCGATCCAAACGACATGGATGAGGCCCGCCTTGATGCGCTGGCCGAAATCGGCATGACCAGGGCGAGTCTCGGAGTCCAGGATTTCGAGCCAAATGTGCAAAAGGCAATCAACCGCGAGCAAAGCTTTTTGCAAACGAAGGCTATCGTCGACGGAGTTCGCTCCCGCCGCGTCGGTTCCATCAATCTGGACCTGCTCTACGGATTGCCGCACCAGAGCAGGGAGAGCGTCTGTTCCACCGTAGCGCAGGCGCTGACCCTGGAACCGGACAGGATGGCGCTGTTCGGCTACGCGCATGTGCCCTGGTTCAAGAAGCATCAGACGATGATCAAAGAGGCGTGGCTGCCTGGCCCCACGGAGCGGTTGGCGCAATCGCAACTCGCTGCGCGAGCGATTGTGGACAAGGGATATGAAGCAATAGGGCTCGATCATTTCGCCAAGCCAGGCGATGCCTTGGCGATCGCGGCCCGGGCAGGGGCTTTGCATCGCAACTTTCAAGGCTACACGGAGGATCGCTGCGAGACACTGATCGGGCTTGGCCCTTCGTCCATCGGCCGTTTTCGCCAGGGCTACGTGCAGAACAATATTTCAACCGCCGAGTACGGAAGTATGGTTGCGCATGGCGGGCTGGCGGTTGTCCGCGGTATCGCGCTTTCCGACGACGACCGCGTTCGCGGCTGGATCATCGAGAGGCTGATGTGTGATTTCGCCTTCTCGGCAGTCGATCTGGTGGAACGCTTCGGCAAAGCCGGCCAGAAGCTCCTTCTTGAGTCGAGTACCATGGCCCTCCACGATCCCGTTCGATTGCTTGAACTGGATGGCGACCGTTTCGTCGTGCCGGCTGAAAGTCGCCCATTCGTTCGAAGCATCGCGGCCAGGTTCGACAAATATTTCCAAAGCGGAAGGGCCAGGCACTCGGTTGCAGTTTGAGCCAAAGAGTGCGGTCGCGGTGACGTGCTCCCCTGTTTACCTCCATTTGTGAGTGAGCCTGTTCACGTGTGATCCTTGACGGATTCACGTGTGATCCTTGACGGATCGGGTTACATATTCAAGCGGAGTTAGCCCATCGAGGCTCGTATGCGGGCGGTTCACTCATTGCCTCGGTTACTCGGAATCTGAGCCTGCCAGACGCCGCGACTTCTCCGGCATGCTGGACGTCGGCAAACCTTCTTTTCTGGCCTTGGCAAACGCTCGGTCGCCTTCCAGAAACCCCGCCAGCATGAAAGGGATGAGTTCCGCCACCGTTTCAGACTCGCCATAGGTCTGACGATAAAGGGCAGCATACTCCTTGAGTGCTTGGCCCAACTCCGCGCTGACGGTGATGGTAATCTTCGAAGGTGTTCGGTCTGGAAGCTTTCCAAGTTTCAAGTTGGCCATATTCACTCCCGCTCAACTCGCGTATGGCCGTAGCACCAGATCCTTGTGCACGATGACGCGCAGTGGCCAACCTGGGCGGATGGTGATGGTGGGCTGAACATTGAGGTTCTTCTCGGTGATGCGCTGGCCGGCTTGACTGACGTTCTGCTGAGTGGATTCCCGGATCGCTTTGACCAGATCGCTTTCGTTTTCTCCAAAACTTAACTCGGTGCCGACGCCCAGCAATGTGGCCAGCGCGACTCCCTTGATCAGCTGCCAGGTGTGGAAATCGATCTTGTCCTCGAGCCCGGCATAGCCGGCAGTGTCTGTCGCCGGCAGATTGTCGATTTCGATCGAAGAACCGTCTGGCAGTATTATTCGCTGCCAAACCAGAAGCGCCCGTTTTTGCCCAAAAGCGACGACGCTGTCATAGGTCCCGATCAGCCGCGAGCCTTGCGGGATAAGCAGGATGCTGCCGGTGAGCGTGTCGTGCACGTTCTCGGTGACCTGCGCGACGACAAACCCGGGCAAGTCGGAATTTATGCCGGTGATGAGACTTGCGGCGATCACGCTGCCGGCCATGAGCTGATTTGGCGAAGCTGGCGTCTGCAATGCATGCGGGTTGTAGATCCCGCTGGTGTTGCGCTGGCTGACAAAATCGAGCTTGCGTTGTTGATTGTTCTGATCGCCCTCAGCCGGGGCAACGGAATCTGACGGCCGAGCGGCATCAGATTGCGGAGGCGCCCCGAACGGCTGCTGAGCACTTTTCGCATTACCGCCGATGCCCGCCTCCTTGGGTTGATTTTCAATGCGGAAGAAGACTTGTGATTCGCGCGCCTCAATCGCCTGCTGGGCAACGCGCTGCTCCTCGGCGGAGTTGTCCTGCCCTGGCGCGATGCCGAGCTGGCGCCGCCGCTCAAGGATGGGGCGACCGAGGTCGCCCGGCAGCGGTGGTCCAAGCACAGGAGGGTTCGGCTTCACTCCGGAATAGTCCTTGGGAAGTGTTTCAAGTCCTTCAGGGGTTGGCTTGCGGTCAGTGTTGTAGAGATCTTCCGCCTGTTCTTTGAAGCGAAGCGCCGGTCCTTGCAGCGCCATCATCGTGACGCCCAGGATGGCACCGGACCCGACGGCAGCGATGGCGATGATCACGCCGCGCCTGAACCGCACGGCGCGGCGGGGCGAGGCCCGTAACTGCAGCTGCTCGGGATCGAGTTTTGGCGGAGCATTGGATGGGGAAGTGTCGGTCATAAGGCCCCTCTCCTCACCTGCTGGAGCGCGCAAAGAGAGATACGCGACGCGGCGGTTGCCGGCCGTCCGTCCTTGTAATGCGCACCACTTGCTGCTGCTTGGTGCCGAGGCGTAGTTCGGCCGCGGCGAAGAGCCGATCGACAATGTAGTAGTTGCCGCGCATGCGGTAGTTGACGAGCTGGTTGCCCCCGTCAGAGCCGACGATGAAGAGTGGCGGGGCCTCTCCCTGATCTATGCGGCGCGGGAACTCGATATAGACCTTGCTGCCATCATCGAAGGCTCGCGTCGGTCTCCAGGGCGGTGTGTCGCCCCTAATCGAGTAGCGAAAGCGAATGTTTTCGAGCGCCACGTTCGACGCCACCGGCATGGTAGCCTCGGCCTGAGCGTTGCGCTGGCGGAGCGCGACGATCTGGTCCTCGCTGTACGTCCAGGAGATCGCCGCCATAGCGGTCTTATCGGTGCTTTGAAGCTGCAAGTGGTAGGTGCGTCGTTCCGTGGTGATCACCAGATTGGTGCTAAGCCCCGGCGCGAAGGGTTTTACCAGCACATGGGTGCGCTGGTCGTCACCAGTGCCGCTGACGGTATCGCCGATGACCCAGCGCACCGTGTCGCCGGCCGACACGGCTGTCAGTTTCTCGCCCGGCTGTAGGGCGATATCGGTGACGCGCTCCGGCGCGGCATAGAGCTGATAAAGCGCGCCATCGGTGAAGGGATAGACCTGCACCGCATTGACGTAGCCGTAGCGAGTGGGTTGCTGCGTCGCCGCCTTGTTGGCGTCGGCGACGCGTTCTTCAGGAGAGCGCTTGTCGTCGGCGATTTTGCCCGGTTCTGGCTGCAACTGGCCGGGGAGCGGCAACGGCTTTGGCACCTCGACTATCTTGACCGGTGTCTCTGGCGCCTTCTCGATTGCCGCTGCTTTGAAGTCGACAGCATCATACGAAATCTCAGGCGGCACCGGCTTCGATGCGCAGGCCGAGAGAACTGCTGCCGATGCGGATAGGATCAGCGCGGCACGGAACGATTGGGCTCTATTTGTCATCGGCGGGCTCCTTCGGGGAAACGGATGTCGGTGCGGCACTGTCGAGCTCGCGCGACCAGTCGATGGCGTTGATGAAGACACCGAGCGGATTGTTGCGCAGCTGATCCGTATTGCTTGGCGGGCGGATCACGATGGTGAGGATCGCGGTCCAGCGCGTGGTGCTGGCAAGGCTGCCGCGCTCAAAGACCTGCTCAGTCCATTTGACCTGGAACGAGCTGTCGGAAGCCCTGACCACACTGGTCACCTGGACGGACACGCTGCGCGTTCCGATCTGACCGAAGGGATCGTTCGCCTTGGCGTACTCATTGAGGAAGAGTGCCGCACGGTCGGTGGCAAAGTCGTAAGCCGCCAGCCAGTTCTGCCGCACCAGCACCGGATCAGTGGAGACGGAACGGACATTCTGGATGAAGCGGCCGAGGTGCCAGGCTATCTGGGCGTCGGAGGGCTCGTAGTCTTGGATCGCCGGCGCGACGGCGCGTGCCTCGCCGAAGCGGTCGACCTCGACGACGTAAGGCACAACACGGCTCTGCATCGACTGCCATACGAGTCCGCCAGAGAGCCCGGTCGCCAAGGCCAGACAGCCGAGGGCCATGAGCCGCCAATTCCTAGCCTGTACTCGAGATGAGCCGATGCGCTCGTCCCATAGCTGGGCGGCCTTTTGATACGGCGTGATCGGTTCGGGTGTCTTGCCGTAACGTTGAACGGGTCGCTTGAACAGCATCTAGTCGTCCTTGTCGTTGAGAGAGGGATTGGCGCTGCCTCCCGGGCTGTCGCCTTCACGGACAGCCTGCATGGCGGCGTGGCGGTGGGCACGGGCGGTCTGTTCGGAACGCAAGCGCCTTGCCCACGTCGGAGCGGCATTAGGGTCTGCAGCGGTTGGGTTTCCAGTCATGGACGCGGTGGGCGCACCACCGGTCGCGGTCCATGCGGCTTCCCGGCCGGCATCGGCGCTGCGCCCGAACGTTCCCGCGGCAGCTCTTGCTGCTCGCATCGCGGCGCCGCCGGCGGCACTGGTCACGCCCCGCAATCCAGCAGCCACACCGGACAGGCCGGTGTGGGGCGAGGTTGCTCGCCCGATCTGCCAGGCCGTTAAAGCAGCCGATCCCATCGTTGTGCCGGCCCGAATTGCGGCGAGACTGCCGCCGGTTGCCATGCGCGCGCCAGCAAATGCCGTGCCTCCGGCAACGAGCGATGCACCAGTTGCCGCCGCAGTCGTGCCAAGGGCGGCGCCCGCGCCAAGCTGCGGCGCGCCGGACACTAGACCCGACGCGATGCCGGGCCCAAAGATGCCGAGCCCAAGCAGCGCCAGCGCGCCCAGCACCTGTGACATGGCGGCGGCCAGGTCCGGCTCCTTGCCTTGCAGCGCGGAAGCAAACTCGCCGAAGAGTGTGGAGCCGATGCCGACGATGACGGCAAGTACCATCACCTTGATGCCTGAAGAGATGACATTGCCGAGCACGCGCTCGGCCAGAAACGCCGATCGATTCCAGAGTGCGAAGGGAACCAGAACAAAGCCGGCAAGCGTGGTGAGCTTGAACTCAAGGATTGTGATGAACAGCTGAATGGAAAGGATGAAGAAGGCGATGATCACCAGGAACCAGGCCATGAGCAGCACGAAGATGGTGAGCGCGTTGCCGAAGATTTCTGGAAAGCCGAGCAGCTGACTTGCCTGATCAAGCAGCGGCCAAGCGCCTTCGAAACCGGTCGCGGCGATGCGGCCAGGGCGCAGGAGATTGTCTGGGGAGAGATTGCCGGAGGACGCGTTGATGCCGAGCCCGGCAAAGGAGCGATAGATGATGTCGGCGAGGTTCTTAAAATTATTCAAGATGAAGGCGAAGACGCCGACATAGAGCACCTTGCGGGTAAGCCGGCCGAGAATGTTGGGCTCGTCGCCGAGCGCCCAGGCCAGCCCGGCCAGCGTGATGTCGATGCCGATCAGGATGGTAGTGAGGAAGGCGACGTCGCCCGAAAGCAGACCGAACCCGCTGTCAATGTAGCGGATGAAGGTCTCCATGAAGCGATCGATGACGCCGAGGTCGTTCATGCCGCCGCCTTCCTCGTCAGAGTTGGTGATCAATTGCCGGGATAGGCCGAGCCGGTACCCAGGAAGCGCTTGGTCGTCTCGCGGGCGGCTTCCTCGGACTGCGCCTTGCGCGCGGCATCCTCGGCCTCAGCTCGAAACTGAGTCGCGAGCAGCGTTTGGATCTGCATCTGCTGCTTGGTCGAAAGCGCGATCAGCTGGTTGGTGGCCTGGCTTGCCTGAAGCGCACCGGCTGCCCCTTGGCTGCGGTTGACGAGATCGGCAAGCAGGTCGCCGTCGGCGCGGACGTTCTCGACGATCTGCGACTGGACCCGCATGGTCTGGCGGAACGCCTGCATGGCGCTCTGCCAGCGCTCGCGCGCTGCGGTTGCCACATCGCTGACCTTGATCGTGGCCTCGTAGCTTTCCGGATATTGGCTGCGCCACTGGTCTTGAAGCTTGCCCAGATCAAAGCTGAGGCCACTCGCCTGGTCCATCAAACCGTCAATGCGATGGAGCGAACCGGAGAGCTGGCCCACGGAAGAGAAATCCAGACGCTGAAGATTGCGCGCCATGTTCTGCAGCATGGTTGCCTGGTTCTGCAGCGACTGGATCTGGTTGTTGATCTGCTCCAGCGCGCGCGCCGCCGTCAGCACGTTCTGCGCATAATTGGATGGATCGAACACGATAAGGGCGTAGGCCGGCTGCACATAGTCGGCCATTGGCTTGGCGATCAGGGAAACGGTGATCAGGCTGGTGAAAAGACGGCGTCCAATCATGAGGATTGCTCCATGTCTGGTTGAGGGAATTGCTGGAGAAGCTCGGCAGCCCAATCGAGGCCGCGCGCGCTCAGAAAGCGGGAGGCAAAGCTGTCTTGCCCGTCTTCGGACTGGATTTTGTCGATCAGGGTCTGCGTCGCCGGATCGGAAGCGCCGCAAAGCGCAAGAGTGATGGGGCCAAGCCCGAGCTCGAAGAGACGGTTTCCGCTACGTGACTGAAGATAGTAGTGGCGCTTCGGCGTGGCGCGGGCGATCAATTCGATCTGCCGCTCGTTTAAGCCGAAGCGCTCGTAGGCTGCCCGCGCTTGCGGTTCCACAGCACGATCATTGGGAAGGAAAATGCGCTGGGGGCAGCTCTCGATGATCGCCGGCGCGATTGAAGAGCCCGCGATATCAGCCAGCGATTGCGTAGCGAAGATCACCGAGACATTCCGCTTTCGGAGCACCTTCAGCCATTCGCGGATACGGGCGGCAAAGAGCGGATTGTCGAGATAGACCCAAGCCTCGTCGAGCATCAGCAGCGTCGGCCGTCCATCGAACCGCTCTTCAAGACGATGGAACACGTAAGTGAGCACAGGCAGCACAGCGCCTTGGCTCTGCATCAGCTCTTCCGTCTCGAAACACTGCACATTCGATAAGGCCAGCCGATCATCATCGGCGTCGAGCAGGCGGCCGAAAGGACCGTCGAGTGTGTAGGGCATCAACGCGGACTTCAGCCCGTTGGACTGAAGCAGGACCGAAAGGCCGGTCAGCGTGCGTTCCTGCGCCGGCGCGGTGGCAAGGCTGGTGAGTGCCGACCAGATTGCCTCCTTCACCTCCGGCGTGACGGTGACATTCTCATGGGCAATGAGGCCGGCAATCCACTCGGCTGCCCAACTGCGGGCAGCCTGGTCGCCGATATTGCGCAGGGGCTGGAAGGCGAGCGCACCGTCAGCACCCAGCGCGTGGTGTTCTCCACCCGTGGCAAGGACTGCCGCGCGCGCCGAATTGCCTTTGTCGAAGACATAGACCTGCGCGCCGGCATAGCGCCGGAACTGCAGCGCAATCAGGGCAAGCAGCACCGATTTGCCGGCGCCGGTCGGGCCAACGATCAGCATGTGGCCGACATCGTCGACATGGGTGGATAGCCGGAATGGTGTCGACCCGTTGGTCTCTGCGAACAGAAGTGGCGAGGCCTCTCGCTGGGTGACCTTGGCGAGATGCTCGTTCGCTGTAGGACCTGCCCAGACCGAGGACAACGGCATGAGATGCGCAAGGTTCAACGTGTGAACGAGCGGCTGGCGAACATTGGCATAGATATGACCAGGCAGCGAGCCGAGCCACGCCTCGACCGCATTGACGCCTTCGCGGATGGTGGTGAAGCCGAGCCCATTGATGATGCGCTCGACCGCGCGAAGTTTCTCCGCGGCGGCTTGATGGTCCTCATCCCACACTGTCACCGTTGTGGTGAGATAACCGAAGCCGACATGGTCGCCGCCCAACGCCTGAAGGGCTGCGTCGGCATCGAGCGCCTTGTTGTCGGCATCGCTGTCGACCAGCGGGAAAGGTTCGTTGGTCACGACCTCGCGCAGGATGGCCGCGATCGATTTGCGCTTGGCAAACCACTGGCGGCGCAACCGTGTCAGCGTCTTCGTGGCTTCCGTCTTGTCGAGCGGGATGAAGCGCGTCACCCAGCGATAGGCGAAATCCTGATGATTCAACGCGTCGAGAATTCCGGGCCGGGTGAGATTCGGGAATCCGAGGACGGTAAGGGTGCGAAGATGGTGTTCGCCGAGCATCGGCTCCAAGCCGCCGGTAAGCGGCGCGTCGACCAGGATGCCGTCGAGATACATCGGCGTTTCCGGGACAGCGAGTGGATGGCGGCGGGTCGAGATTGTGCCGTGCAGGTAAGTCAGGGTCTCGGCATCGTCGAGCACGCGCACCTCGGGCATGAAACCGGACAAAAGATCGAGGACCCGGTCGGTCTCGTCGCGAAACCGCGCCAGCTCCTGGGGCCAGTCTCTCCCGCCGCCAGATTGGTGTGCGTCAACGAGCGCGCTTTCAGCCCTCGCCCGTGCGTCCGGGGGCGGCATGAACAGCAAAGTCAGGTGATAGCGGCTCTCGTAATGCGCGACCTTGCCCTCGAAGGCCGCGCGTCGTTCTTCATCGACAAGCCAAGACGCGGCGTCGGGAAAGGTTGAGTTAGGATAGCCGAGAGCCTCTATGCGCTCGGCTTCGAAGAACAATGCCCAGCCGGAGCCGAGCCTTCTCAACGCGTTGTTTGCCCGGGCGCAGATGCCGACAAGTTCTGCTTCCGTCGCGCTTTCGAGATCGGGCCCGCGGAACCGTAAGGTCCGCTGAAAGCTGCCGTCCTTATTGAGCACGATGCTGGGCGCGACGAGCGCTGCCCAAGGCAGATGGTCGGCAAGTTTGTCGGCTTTGCTGCGGTATTCTGACAGGTTCAGCATACCAACCATCCCTTCAGACGAAGGTGACGAACGAGCACGCTGGCGAAGTCTGGATCGCGTCTTGTGGCAAAGACCGCCAGCGTGTGGCCGGCAATCCACAGCACCAGCCCAGCGATCCACTGCTGCAAACCGAGGCCGATAGCTGCGGCCACAGTGCCGTTGAGGATCGCCACCGCTCGCGGTGCACCGCCCAGCAGGATGGCTTCGGTCAATGCCCGGTGAACGGGAACCGCGAAGCCCTCAATATGCTGCTCTCCAGCGACCATCAGACGAGTGCTCCGCCGCCAAAGGAGAAGAAGGAGAGAAAGAAGCTCGATGCCGCGAAGGCGATCGACAGCCCGAAGACGATCTGGATCAGCCGGCGGAAACCGCCTGCGGTGTCACCGAAGGCAAGGGTTAAGCCCGTGGTGATGATGATGATCACGGCGATAATCTTGGCGACCGGTCCCTGTACAGACTCCAGGATCTGCTGCAGCGGCTGTTCCCAAGGCATGCCGGAGCCTGCTGCACGGGCTGAGACCGTGAGAACAAGCACGAGCGCGGTGGACGAAAGAAAGCGAAGCTTCTTGCACATGAATTGGCCTTTCAAAACTGCTGAAGTTGCGGGAGCGTCAGTTGGGTGACGGCGTAATCGCCGCTGCCGTCGAGACCGGTGACCTCGGCGATGGCGTCAATGCGGCGCGAGGATCCGCGCCCGGCGATGAAGACAATCAGATCGATGGCATCGGCGATCAGACGGCGTGGTACAGTGACGACGGCTTCCTGCGCGAGTTGCTCGATCCGGTAGAGGGCGGAGCGCGCCGAATTGGCGTGAACCGTGGCGATGCCGCCGGGGTGGCCAGTGTTCCATGCCTTCAGCATATCGAGGGCTTCCGCACCCCGGACTTCGCCGACGACGATGCGGTCGGGCCTGAGCCGCAGCGTCGAGCGTACGAGATCGGCAAGCGTCACCGAGCCCCGTCTTGTCCTGAGTGCAACGCAGTCCTTGGCAGCGCACTGCAGCTCGCGTGTGTCTTCGATCAAGATCACCCGCTCGTCGCATTCCGCGACTTCGACCAGCAGCGCATTGGCGAGCGTGGTTTTGCCCGACGACGTGCCGCCTGCGACCAATATGTTGCGCCGCTCGCGCACGGCCTTCCTCAGCGCATCGGCCTGCAGCGGCAGCATGATTTGGTCGGCGACATAGTTGGCCAACGTGTAGAGTTTTGCGGCCGGTTTACGGATGGCGAAGCATGGCGCCAGAACGACTGGCGGCAACAGCCCCTCGAAGCGCTCGCCCGAGGGCAGTTCGGCGCTGACGATCGGACTACCCGCATGCGCCTCGGCACGCACATGGGAAGCGACCAGGCGGACGATGCGTTCCGCCTCGGATGGGTGCATATGCACGCCGGTACCGACCCGACCTTCTCCCAGCCGGTCGAGCCGCAGCGCACCGTCGGGATTGACCATCACCTCGACAACAGATGAATCGGCAAGGGCCTCAGCGATTGCCGGGCCCATGGCGGTGCGCAACATGGCACGATGGCGATGGTCGACCTCCGGATGAGAACTCATCCTTCCCCTCCCCCGCCATTATCCGTCCCAAGCGACCGTTTGCCGGAGGCGATCTGGCGGCCCACTTGCTCGACGAATTTGTCGAAGCGCTCCTGGGCAATCGCCTGCGTCGCCCGGTCCGGGACTGGTGTGTGAGCATGAAGCGTGAGGGAAAAGCGAATGAAGAGCGCCAGGCTCTCTAGGATCACCTCGACGTCGCGTCTGAGATGACCGAGGTCACGGGAAAGACGGTCGAGCCTTACGCCGTAGCGCCGGTCGAGCTCGTTCTCACCACGCCGCTCGATAAAGGCCTCGACTGCCTTCGCCACGATCGCTGATTTGGTCGTCGATGGATCGCGGCTGAGGTCGTCCAGTTTCTTGCTCAGGTCGGGTTCGAGCAGAAACTGATGACGAATGCGCTGAAGGCTCATGTGGTTCGTTCCAACTGTCCCAGCGCTGTTGCACGGGCGGGAACGAGCATCGCCGACTTCCTCGAAATTGCTTATGGCCGTTATGTACGCTGATTTGCGCTCTGCCTTCGGCAGCTTCTTTCAGAAGCCGGGCACGATGTCCTTGTTGTCGCCCGTTCCCTCGTTGATGCCATAGGCGCGTGCGGCAGTGGAAATTCGGTCCATCACGCGCCTGTCAGCAACTGCCTCGCTATCATCGTCCGCGGGCTTGAGCAGGTCGTCCCGGTCGGGCTCCAGAGTGACGGCTGTATGCTCTTCAGGCAGACCCGGATGTCGCTGTTGCTGGACACCTCCTTCATCTTCAATTGCCTCGCCCGCGCTTTCGCCGCCGCCAGCAAGACGGCGGTCAACGCCCCGCACCTGCCCGATCCAACAGTCCGGACGCGGTACTGGCCGATCCGCGTAAGCGCCGTCGCGCAATACCGGCGCAGAAAGCACGCGCTCGGTGAAATTTCGATCCTGGTAGTAGCGCAGCTTCTTCGCCCGGATCGGCGGCAGCCCTGAAACCAACACCAGTTCATCGGCTTGCGGCAACTGCATCACCTCGCCCGGTGTCAATAGTGGGCGGGCGGTCTCCTGGCGGCTAACCATCACGTGCGACAGCCAGGGCGCCAAGCGATGGCCGGCGTAGTTGCGCATGGACCTCAGCTCCGTCGCCGTGCCGAGCGCGTCCGAAATGCGTTTGGCCGTGCGCTCGTCATTGGAGGAAAAGGCAATCCGCACATGGCAGTTGTCGAGAATGGCATTGTTGTCCCCATACGCCTTGGAGATCTGGTTCAAGGATTGCGCGATCAGATATGCACGGATGCCATAGCCGGCCATGAAGGCGAGCGCGGTTTCGAAGAAATCAAGGCGACCGAGCGCCGGGAATTCGTCCAGCATCATGAGCAGTTGATGGTTCCTGCTCTTCTTAGGATCCCCCTCCAGCCGCTCCGTCAGACGCCTGCCGATCTGATTGAGCACAAGTCGCACCAGCGGCTTCGTGCGCGAGATGTCCGATGGCGGCACGACCAGATAGAGTGACATCGGTCGCTCAGCATCCAGGAGGTCGGCAATGCGCCAGTCGCAAGCTGATGTCGCTGCCGCCACCGTAGGATCGCGATAGAGGCCGAGAAACGACATGGCGGTCGAAAGAACGCCTGAACGCTCGTTCTCCGACTTGTTCAACACCTCGCGAGCTGCCGAGGCCACGACAGGATGGACCTGGGGCTTATCCGCCGCGCCGAGATGGTTGGTCGTCATCATCCGCCGTAGTGTCGCGGCAAACGAGCGTTGCGGGTCCGACAGGAAGGTGGCGACGCGAGCGAGCGTCTTTTCCTCTTCGGCGTAAAGCACGTGCAAAATGGCGCCGACCAAGAGTGAGTGACTGGTTTTCTCCCAGTGGTTCCGCCGGTCCAGCGCGCCTTCCGGATCTACCAGGATGTCGGCGATGTTCTGGACGTCACGGACCTCGTCTGGACCTTTTCGTACCTCCAGCAGCGGGTTATAGCGCGCCGACCTCGGATCGGTCGGATTGAACAGGAGACAGTAGGAGAACTTCGAGCGCCAGCCGGAGGTCAACTGCCAGTTCTCGCCTTTGATATCGTGAATGACGGCCGAGCCGGTCCAGGACAGAAGAGTTGGAACAACCAGTCCGATGCCCTTGCCTGATCGTGTTGGGGCAAAGGCCATGACGTGCTCGGGCCCGTCATGGCGCAGATAGCGATCCTTCAGCTTGCCTAGGAAAACGCCGGCCGGCCGAAACAGCCCTGCCGTCTCGATCTCGTGAGTCGCGGCCCACCTTGACGACCCATATGTGGTGACCGACCCGAGCTGTCGCGCGCGCCAGAGCGAGCCGGCGATCGCGGCGGCACAGCCCACGAACCCACTGGCGCCGGCAAGCGCACCGGCCTTATCGAAGACCTCGGGCGCATAAGCGTCGAAGTGGAACCACCATTCGAACAGTTTCCACGGCTTGTAGATCTGCCAGCCAGCCGCGACTAACCATGGCGCGCCGAGTGGCGGTTGATGGCCGAGCATGTGGGCGCACCACTGCGTGGCCGCCCATACGCCGAGTATCACGATTGCGAACACGACGGCGATCTGCCCAATCAGCAACTTCGTAGGCGTCATTGGCTTGCTCCGCAGTTCTGGACATGCGGGGCCAAGCATCGCGCGGCGCGATGTGAACTGAAATGCACACTACGCACGACCAGGTGCGATGAGGGAATGGGCAGGATCGCTCAGACTGGAAACTTTCGGTGGAGCAATAGAGATATGTCCACTTGGCCGCGGACCTGATCTGCGTCTCGTCGACATCCAAGTGCTGGTGATGCTTGGAAGTGTATTTTCGATGGACGCATGCCACCTATGAGCGCGTCACAATCATTCGACGGTGACCGATTTTGCGAGATTGCGCGGCTGGTCGACATCTTTGCCCATGGAGACCGCCGTATGATAGGCAAGAAGCTGTATCGGCAGCGAGAAGATCATCGGCGCGATAATCTCGTCGACGGCCGGCAGCACGATCGTATGCATCGTGTCGAGTTTCGACGCAGCGGCCCCATTTTCATCGGTGATGAGGATAATCCGCCCTCCACGGGCGGCCGCTTCCTCCATATTGGAGACGGTCTTGTTGAAAAAACGGTCATGTGGCGCGATGACGATCACTGGCATGTTCTCGTCTATCAATGCGATCGGACCATGCTTCAATTCGCCAGCCGCATAGCCCTCAGCATGGATGTAGGAAATCTCCTTGAGCTTCAGCGCACCTTCCATCGCCAGTGGGAAACTGGTGCCGCGGCCAAGATACAGGACACCATGACACTTTGACAGTTCGCGCGACAGGAGCTCGATATTTGGCTGGATGCTGTTCAGTACCCGGCCCATGACGCCCGGCATTTCGGCAAGGCTCCGGACGAGCGCCTTCACCTCATATTCAGTTAGCGTTCCACGGTCCTTGGCAGCGCCGATGGCGAGTGTGGCCAGAACCGCAAGCTGGCACGTGAAAGCCTTCGTGGAGGCGACGCCGATCTCCGGGCCGGCAAGGATCGGGAAGACCGCGTCGGCCTCCCGAGCGATGGTCGATTCGCGGGCATTGACGACAGCGCCGGTTTTCAGCCCACGCCCCTTGCAGTACCTCAGGGAGGCGAGCGTATCGGCGGTTTCGCCGGATTGCGAAATGAAAAGAGCCGCCGATTCCGGCGGCAACGGGATCTCCCGGTAGCGGAATTCGGACGCAACGTCGATTTCGACCGGCAGGCGCGCATAGCGCTCGAACCAGTATTTTGCGATCAGTCCGGCCAGATAGGCGGTGCCGCAAGCCGAGATCGCCAAGCTGGGGATGCTGGCGAAATCTATGCTAGAAACCGTATCGACGCGATTCCCTTCGAAGTTGATGTAATGACCGAGCGCACGGGCGATGACCTCGGGCTGCTCGTAAATTTCCTTCTCCATGAAGTGGCGACGGTTGCCCTTATTGGCCAGGTATGCCCCGGCCGTGGAAGTCTGGCGCGGACGCTCGACGGGATAGCCATCGAAATCGAAGATATCGGCGCCTGCCTTGCCGATAACGGCCCAGTCGCCGTCGACGAGATATGTGATTGCATTTGTGAAGGGAGCTAGCGCCATGGCGTCAGAGCCCAGGAACATCTCGCCGTCGCCGTGACCGATCGCCAGCGGTGGTCCATTGCGCGCCGCCATGATGGTCGACGGATCATCCTCGAAGAGAATGGCAAGCGCGTAGGCGCCCCTGACGCGCTTCAGCATGGCGTGCATTGCCTCACCCCGCCCCATGCCCTCCCGGCGGTGTCTTGCCAAGAGATGCACGACGACCTCGGTGTCGGTGTCGGTCTGGAACTCGGCGCCCGCCGCCGCCAGTTCGTCCTTCAACTCGGCGAAATTCTCGATAATGCCGTTGTGAACGACGGCCACACCGTCCGTAAAGTGCGGGTGCGCGTTGCGCTCAGTCGGTGCCCCATGCGTTGCCCAGCGCGTGTGTGCGATACCGATGGTGCCACTCAGCGGCTCTTCCTTCAACCTCGTCTCGAGATTGATGAGCTTGCCCTTGGCGCGCCGGCAGTGCAACGAGCCCTCGGTGATGGTGGCAACGCCGGCTGAGTCATATCCTCGATATTCGAGACGCTTCAAAGCGTCGACCAACCGATCCGACACCGGCTGATGCCCAACGATGCCAACAATCCCGCACATGATCCTCTCCGAATTCTTCCCGGTAGCCTCAGCCGACCCGAAGGGCACCGCCCGGCGCTGAGCCTCCTAGTAGAATTCGGTAAAACAGGTAAAATCGATTGTTGAGATGGCTGCCATCCAGCCAGTGGATAGAAGAGGACGTGTTTGACCAGTGAGAAACGGTATGCGCGGTGCCGGCTTGCGTCCACCAACCGCCAGTTGGGACGAGTTTCCGTAGTCGGTTGAGGCGTAACGATCATCGCAATGTCCGCTTTTTACATGCTGTTGACTCGCCCAGTTAACGGCCCTTAGATCCATTGACTGCCACAATGCTTATGGGTTTTCAAAATGCCGTTCAAACGGGCCGGTCTATACCCTGCCGATCTCGATCTATGCCAACGGGTATTCGACCAGATATGCAGTGACGAGCATATCGCCCGCTCATCGTTGGAGGCCGACCACCTCGCCCTGGATATTTTGGTCGCGTTGGAAGAAGAGGCTGACGCGGATGAGGCTGAGCTGCTTGAACTCATCAGATCGAAGCGGCGGGCTAATCGTCATCTCAGAAACCCTGCAGAGAGGCATGACGGACGTCTTCGTCGCCGCTGAGGGATGGAGTTACCCGGACCTTCCCTTTGCCTGTTCGACTGCCTTGCTGGCCGCCTTGGCAACTCCTGCATGTTTGCTCACGCGCACTGTCGGCCGTCTGGAACTTGCGCCAAACTCATCAGTTCTGGACAATGCCAAACAGCGCGTGGCTACGATCCTGACTTCCATCGGCATACTGACATCCCGGCCGGCGGCTCGACGCCCCTCAAGGCGTGGCCTGGAAGCGTCGCAGCCGGCGCCCCCGGCAGCGCGGCGGCCAACCTTGACTGCGTCTCGACACGAGGTCGGCGCTTCACCGGAAACGACGCAAGGGCAGCGACAAGCACATGCGCAGGAGCCTGCCGCGGCAGTGACCTGAACCAGCAAGCGGCCCCGGGTGTCCTTCCGCTTTCATCCGGGCTTCGCCGTCAACCCAAAGCGGACAACTGATGTGCTACAAAAACCGGGATGTCTGCCTGAGATCCGCCTGGACTTTCGCAGTTGCGCTAAATGCGGGCTTCTCTTCTATTGTCCGCGAGATCTGGCGAGGGTTCAACGCCGTTGCGCTGCAGATCGCAGACGATCGTTCCGTGGCGCTGTCCATTGCGCTAGGCACGGTCAGGGATGCCGATCACATGCGGCGCTTTCGGCGCTCGAACCCGGGCCGCAGGAACAGTCCGCAACGGTGTGTCCCCGCTCACCGGCATAGCGAGCCTGTCCGGCAGGCGCGAGCCCGGGTTGCCATCCATGGCGGAGTCTGTGTGGCCCCAGCGATGACATCTGATTCGGCCCTCTGCACATCCATCCAGATGAAATCGATCTTGCTCAGGTTGGCTTCGCTGCAGCAGTCATCAAGCCTTCGAGTTTCAACCGATACGGGGTGATCGAACCTAACCCAATCATGTTCGAAAAGATGATTCTTGGGTCGGCGTATCGAGCCAGATCGGTCCCATTCCTTCGCACTTCCGTCTCCGTTGCTTGGATGGAAATCAATACTGCCATTCCGGCTACTGATCGCGATCTCGAAAAGCCTCACCTTGTCTAGGTAGAGATCCATACTTATTAAAGCGGGCAGCCGCTCAAGGGTCGGGCTCAAAGCAGTAGAGCTGAGCCCTTGGGCAAAGCCTGAGAAAACGTCGCGTATCGGTTCCGTCATTGCAGATGTCCAGGATGACGGGATTGGGCTTTTGAAGGAGTGAAACATCTGCCGACGTAACCTCAACGAAGACACCGGTTCGCGCACACACTCCAGAAGCTCTTGCCAGAGCCGCTGCATGGAGATTGGTAGGGTCTCCCTGGAAGGCCGAAATATTTCCATTGAACTCGTCCTCAGCGCCTTGAATGCAGCCGTGCCGCCTTATGGGAGTGTAGGTCACCCCGAACTTAGGGCTGGCACCGGGCAACTTGGATTGCTTTCGATTGGTCCTGCGGCGTCGGCCGGGTTCACAAGTGTTCCTGAAGAAGGGGAGGGCGCACTCCTTAGTAGACCCGTTTCCGCCGACCGACGTTTTCACATCCGCTATTATCCATAATTGGTAAAATCGATTGTGTTGATGGAACGCATGCGCGCGATGCATACATACCTGCCAGGCGCCTGTGACAGGCTGAGCGAGGACGATGCTTCGGCGGGTCACCGTCCCTCCGAGACTTTTCACCATCATATGGGGGTTGACGGTTCCCGCGGTTCACCAGGAAACGAAGGTCCGCAGCGCCCATCGGCTCTCGGCGGCGTGCCACAAGTCGCTGGGTTCGACCTACGCGGCGACTGCGTCAAGATCCGCCCGACCCAAAGCGTCACCCCATCCGAGGGCTACATCTCGCGGCACGCCGAACTGCTGGGCAGCAGGGCATCCGCACTCAGCATGCCGCCGGACGACTATTTCGACGACGCGCTTGCGACCGCGTTCGCGCGGATGGCAGCGCCGCTCCAAGTTCAACAACAACGTGCCCGTATGCTCGACGCAAACATGTCATCTGAAGCGCTCGGCTGTTCCTCAAAGCCCGTGATCGTCTGCGCGCCGGCAGCCGATCGACCTGCCCCGATGCGCAATGGCCAATCTTGCGGGTGCGGCGATGGTTGAGGCCCGCATAGCCTGAACGCGAGCCTACGATTGCGCTGCCGCATTGGCGACCACAAAGACGGCATAGAGCGACTGTCGCGCCGTTATGAACAGGCGATTGCGCTTGGGGCCGCCGAAGGTGAGGTTGGCGACCGTCTCGGGGATGCGGATCTTGCCGATCAGCGTGCCGTCGGGATCGAAGCAATGGACGCCGTCGCCGGCCCCTGCCCAGACGCGGCCGGCCGTGTCAACCCTGAACCCGTCGAAAAGGCCGGCCGTGCATGTCGCAAAAACGCCGAGCTCGCGCAGACTGCTGCCCTCGACAGCGAACTTGCGGATGTGCCGTGGCCCATCCTTCTCATGCGTAACGCCGGTGTCGCCCACATAGAGCATCGTCTCGTCCGCCGAGAAGGCAAGCCCGTTGGGTTTCGCCATGATCGAGACGACGCACACCACCTCACCCGTTGCGGGATCAGTGCGGTAGACATGGCAGCCCTCGATCTCCTGCTCGGCGCGGTCGCCCTCATAGTCCGTGGCGATGCCGTACGATGGATCGGAAAACCAGATGGTGCCGTCCGAGCGAACCACAACGTCGTTCGGTGAGTTCAACCGCTTGCCTTCGAAACGATCGGCGATCACCGTGATCGAGCCATCGTGCTCGGTGCGCGTGACGCGCCGCGCCCGATGCTCGCAGGTAACCAGCCGCCCCTGCGTGTCGACTGTGTTCCCGTTGGCGTTGTTGGACGGCGCGCGGAAGATCGAGACCACGCCATTGGTGTCGTCATAGCGCATAATCCGATCGTTCGGGATGTCCGAGAACACCAAGTAGCGGCCGGCGGCAAACCAGGCCGGACCCTCGAGCCAGCGGCCTCCCGTCCACAGCCGCTCGACCGCCGCATGGCCGACGAACCGGCGCTCGAAACGCTCGTCCAGAACTTCGAATCCGGCGCCTTCAATATCTCCGAACATGGCTGCTTCTCCATGACATCAGCTTATCGATAGCCGTCGTTTGAAGACGACTCGCGCTGCTATGCGTCCATCCGCAATTAGTATGCCGGTTGCGGGCAGAGCTTAGCAGCGGTACGGTCGTGGTCGGCGTTGACTCTTACTTATTTTCTCCACTGACCCGCGCTCATGCTGATTTTGTTGCGCGTCGTCTGGCGCGAAAGATTTTCGGCTTTCGGAGAGACTCATCGGCTCGATTGTGGCGATCGTTACGACTGCGCAGCGTCAGCGGCGAGGTCCGGAACAGGGCGGATCCCGGTCTCGAAGCGCCGCCGCGTGCGGGTGCGTGAGTACCTGCTCTGAGTCACGTAGTGACTGCCCAGGGTTTCCCATTGAGATCCACCAGCGATCCCGGGATGTCGTTCTGATTCGATGGCCCACGGCCGCGGCGACCGAATGTAATTGCCCCGCGTCGACCATCGGCTATCGCAGGGTGTCGCGACCTGCTCACAGCAGGCGGATGTTGCGACGGAAGCGTTGTCGGTGATGACGATGGACGGCTCCGGTCATGACTTCGCTCTTGGACATTTGAGGACGGTCGGCCGACCGTCTTTCATCTCCTCTTCGTTTACCCTTCGCGCTCGGCACGCCTCGACCATGTCCTCTCGACAGAGCATCGCTCGGTCACTTCCGGGACAAGATTCCGTGCAGCCATGTCACGAAACGCTCGGCCCGCTCCTCTGTCGGCCAATAGTCCATGAAATCCCCTCCCCGCGCATGATCCCGGACACCTCCTTGCCGATGTGCCGATCGAGCACTGGCCGCCATGGCACGAGCGTGAACTCGCGCGACTTCTCGATGACGGCGTATTGGCCGCTGGCAAGCTCGACCGATCGGCGCAGCGTGCCTTCTACCCGAACCCCGGGCTTCGCTTCGGAATACGACAGTCCAAGTTCGTCCGACAGCTGACCGGCAACACGGTTCAGCTCGCGGTGGCGCAGGATGGAAAGCATATTCGAGCGGAAAACGATCCTACCCTGGTCTTCATGCGCCAAGCCTTGCACGATGAGCCATTGCCGCCGGCGGACCTGCACCTCACGCACCTCACGGCCGAAGCCCGAGTTGCGCAACCCCTCTGGTTCATCGGAAACCAACTCCCGGTCGATCCATGTGGCGCCGTCGAAGCCGACTTGGCGTTCCAGCGACAAAAAGGAGAGCTTCTCGACTGTCACAGGCTCCGCCCTGGCCCGCAGCCGCTCGTATTCCGATGCGCGATCGAGATGATCCGGCGCGATGATCCACGTGCCGTCCGGCTCGCGCTCGACAGCCCGGGTGGCGCGCCGGATCGCCTCCAGCCGGCGCACATGCGTTTCGGCAAAGCTTTCGGTGGCCGACGGATCATGCCTCAGGTGGATATCGACGTTGTAACGGCCGCCATGTGCGGCGGCGATCTCGGCGGTCGTCCGATCAACCTGCCTGGGCTCGGTGTTCCGCGGTGTGACCCGGACGATGCAGCTATCAGGCGTCGGTTCGGTGCCTTCGCCTTTGCCGATGTCGATGTAGTGGGTTCTTCCATCCACCCCGTCGATGATGAGGTAATGACGGTCGTTGATCTCGTCGGCCAGCCCGCGCCCGACAACGCAGCCGACGATACGCTGGGCCCGCTCACCGGATCGATCGTGGATCACCCAATCGGCGGCACTGCGGGCGAGCCCTTTGCCTGTGAGCTCGCGGTGCATTGTCTTGATGATGTCACCGCGCTCGCCGATGCCGCGCAATGTGGCTTCGAGCTGGCCATCGAGGCGCCAGCGACCCGACCCGACCTCTTCTGCCAAGCCCATCCGCTCGAGCTTGCGCAGCCGGCCCTGGTGCAGCGTCTGACGAAAGGCCTCGGGCCCGTCCGTCGAAACAAGTCCGTCATCGTCGCGCATGCGCAGCAGCTGCCGGTCGATGCTGGTGAAGCGTTCCTGCTCCATTTCCTGGCGCAGGCGGTGCTCGATCTCGTGGTCGGTGCGCGGACCGAGATCGAGGCTGACCAGCTCGGCCGCGCGCTCGCGGATGCCCCTCGAGATGTATTCCCGCGCTATGACGAGGTTCTCGCCGCGATCGTCCTTGCCACGCACGATGATGTGGGTGTGCGGATAGCCGGTATTGAAATGATCCACGGCAACCCAATCAAGCCTCGTGCCGAGGTCCTCCTCCATCTGCGCCATGAGCCGACGGGTCAGCGGCTTGAGGTCGTCATACTCGATGCCGTCTTCTGGCGCGACGATGAAGCGGAACTGATGCCGGTCGCCATCTGCGCGATCGACAAACGCCTTACCGTCGACGCGGTCGCTATCGGCACCGTACAGCTCGCCAGGCGCACCTTCCCTGGTGACACCGTCGCGCTGGATGTAGCGCAGATGCGCACGCGCTCCGTCCGCGCCCTTGCCGGCCAGTTTTACGATCCGGGCCTTGACGACGACGCGACGCTGACGGAAGGCAGCATAACGATCGCGCGATTTCAGCAGCGCGGCGGCCGCTCCGCCGCGCCCTGTCCGGCTGCCGTTAAAGCGGCCGCCGCGCTGGGGCCGGCCGCCGGCTCTGTTAATCGCCGCCCGGACCTGGCTGGCGAAGCGTTTGCCTGCCTTCGAGCCGCGCGAGCCTATTCTGCCGAGCTTCGGCCTGAATTCGTCATCCTGCATCGTGGCCTCCCAGAAATTTCAAGCAGAGTCAGATACTTGCGTGTCCCACACTCCCGGCTCTGCCAGCAGCCTCCGGGAAAAACGATGTGCAGACAAAGACTTCGCCGCCTCCTGGAGGCATTGCCTTTATCTTGCCTTACGCCGCCCTTCCGCCTTCCGGCTTCCGCACCCGCTCTTTCCCGCCCCGCAAAACCGCGCCCCCGCTCGCCGAGTCACCCGCCATTCGGCTCGTTCGTCCGAGCGCGATTGACGCGCAGCGGCACAAAGAGATCGCCGTTCGCTTCGCCGGCGCGAACGCCGTTACGAAGGAAGAAGAGCGAGCGGCCGGAGGGAGCGTTTTGGCTGTTTGGCGCCTTGGAGTCCCCTTCGAATTCATCAATGTCGTCCGCCGAAATCCCCGTCCCCCTGAGCTGACTGAGATAGGCAACCGTCTCTTCCGGCAGCGGCTTCCCACGCTTCAAATGCTCTTCGTAGCGCTCGGGTCCTGCGTTGTAGGCGGCAAACAGGCCGGGGAATCCGAAGCGGTCAAACATGGCACTAAGATAGGCGGTTCCGGCGAGAATATTGTCACGCGGATCGTGCGGATCGGCTCCCAGATCGTATTCGGCACGCATGTCCTCATACGTTTCCGGCATCACCTGCATGAGGCCCATTGCGCCCGCGCGTGAGGTAATTGGGCGGCCGTCGAGCATGGTCTTGCCGCCGCTTTCGGCATCCATGACGGCGTAAATCCAGGCCTGAGGAATACGGAAGCGTCTGCTTGCTTCGCCTGTGAACTCGTGCCACCTTTGAAGGTGCGGAATTTGGGAGATGGCGACCGGCTCAGCGCCGGTCGAGGCGGAACAGGCGCATGGCGCAAAGGCGATCATGCCGAACATCAGCAGGGTCACTCGGTCCATAGCGGCACGAGCCTCCCGATGACATTTGCGCGCGGCACCGGCCCGAAATAGCGGCTGTCGAATGACCGAATATCGTCGCTGCCGAGCAGGAAGATTTCGTTGTCGGCGAGTGTCCGGCACCCGTTCCACCGTGGCAGCGGGCGGCCTCTGGTATCCTTCGCCAGCCGTCGCGCGACGATCTGGCCGTCGATGATGACCGCGTCATTGAAGGTGCAGACATGGTCGTTCGGCAGCGCGGCAAGACGTTTTACCAGCGGCACGTTGCGGGGCAGATAGCCGCGTTCGGCGGCGAGTTCGGCGAGCGATTCTGGCGGGCGGACGAGCACCAGATCGCCCCGAGCCGGTGCTGCAAACCCGAGGCCATAGAGGCCGACGGGCGCGCTGGCCGAGGCGTTCCAGACCAGCCAGGGCGTCGGTCTGACGGTGCCGGCGAAGCCGATCAGGGTCAGTCCAATCACGGCAGCGGCGATGGTTTTGCGTGCCCGGAGGCGCCGCAGGCGGCTGCCGATCAGACGGAAGGAAGGGCGCCGGCTCATGAGCGGCCTCCCTGGCCGGCTTGGCCGGAACCGGCCTCACCACCCTCGTTACCGGCGTGCTGCGGGTGTCCTTTCGACCATCCGTCGAGTTCGTCGATATGGTAGCGGACATAGCGGCCGTGCTTGCGGAATTTTGGGCCGCCGCCCTTGAGCCGCATCTTTTCCAGCGTGCGCTGGGAGAGCCCGATATAGAAGGCAGCTTGGGCCGTGCTGAGAAAGGGACTGCCCTTTTTGGCGCGGGCCGCGCGTTCGTTTTCGTCGTCCATGGTGATCCTCGTTTCGCTTCGGACAAGCGAGGGCGAGGATGGGCGAGCGAGATCGCCTCCGGGACGGGCGAAGAGTCCGGGGAGAGTTTTCGCCGCCTTTTCGGGCGGGCGCCTGGGAATGAGCCCCGCGCCGGATGGGGCGCGAGGCTCGGGTCGGCCGATCAGTCGGCCGGGTTCCAGATGATGGCGTAGGTGTCGTCATCGTCCTGGCCGGCGGCGCGGCCGAGATTGGCGTAGAGCTTGCGCGGTCCGAACTCCGGCGCTGCAATCGACAGGCTCACATAATCCTTGCCGGAAGTCTCGCCGGTGCGGATCCAGCCGGCGCCAACTTCGACCCCCTGCGTCAGCACCCGGAAGTCGGGATGGTTGTCGGCGCTCTTGGCCTGGTTGGGGACGATGTCGATGTCGGCGCGGACGCTGAGCGTCTTGAGCTGGCCCTTGTAGGCGCCGTTTTCCTGCTTGTTGACGTAACCGATCGCGGTCATTTGAAGTCTCCTTTTGCTGTCGCCGGGGACCATCCCCTGCGATGGCGGACCGTAATGGGCGCGTCCGGACCGCCTGAACCCGACAGGGCCGAAGCAATAGCGGAGGACCCGAGCGGGCAGCTTTTTTGAAGCGAAGCGGCGCGAGGAAGCCGCCGCAGGCGGCGGGGAAAAAAGCTGATCGGCGAGGGTTTCGGGCGGTCCGGATCCGCCCATAGGTCGACAAGCCAGCCGCAGGGGAATGGTCCTTGAAGAGAGCAGGAGATCGTGGGAAACGCGGTCGCTACAGCCAGGCAGGAGGGGCGGGAATTGACAAGGCCTGCGGCTGATAAGGTGCCACGCCGATCGAGATCGTGACCGCAGGTTGGGCGCAGAGCAGGCATCGGGCGGGCGGACCGATCCATGGGGATAAGGAGTTTGCCGGCCGGATTTTGCTGCGCGATGCGGGGCAAAGGAAGCTCGAACATGCAGCCACTGCGACCAGGGTACAGTGCCGCATGGCGGCTGCCGAGAAGCCGCCGCCGGCCGTGACAGGCTGGTCGCAGACGAACAGCGGCCTGACCCGTGCCCATTGATCGGCGGTGCGGAAGCCGCCTCGATCAGTGTAGCTTTCGACCGGGAATTTCATCCAGCGCGGCAGCCAGGTCTCGACTTGTCTGCGGCCGTTATCGCCTGAAAGAAAGTCGCGGATGATCTTCTTTTGCGTCTTCACCTTTTCGGCGACATTGCCGTCCGCGACATGTTTGCCGCCGACTTCGGCAAGCATGGAGTTGGCAATTTCCTTGTCGCGCAACAGGTCGAAGAAGGCGTCGTCCGGTTGCCAGCAAGCGCCGATGTCGACATTCAGATGATGGCCGAGCGCGTCGATGACGGCGCTGCCGGCTTCAAGTGTCTCGGCCATGACGATACTGAGAACGCGCATGACATGATCGTCGCAGAGCGCCAGGAGCCGCGCGAAGATGCTTGCCGTGCCGAAGTCGTCGCCATTGCCGCCAGCGATTGTGCCGTCCTCATCCGGTTGCCCAAGCAGCGCCACGACCTCGCGCCGTTTTTCGGCGAACGCGGCTTCCGCCCTGCTTCCGGCGAGGCTTGCGGCCACGATCTCGCTGCAAGCGCGCTGCGGTTCGCGGCGCACCTGCCACAGGCCGGAACCGCCTATCGCATGCGCCACCATCAGGCGAAGTGCTGCGCCCGGATGGTCGAGCAGGCCCAAGCGCACGGCGGCATGACGGTGCAGATCGACATAGTTCTGCATCGGTCCGGCGAGTTCGGGCCGCGACGGTTTCGCGGCCGTCTCCTCTGCGCCCTCGCCATTCGCGCGGGCGCGGCGAGCCTCCTTGCACGATAGCCAGCCCTCGTGACGCTCGACCTCGCCGCGATACGAGACGGCGATAAAGACCTTGCCGCCCTTCTGCTTCGGCGTCTTTTCGTGGTCCCATGAGTGGAAATGCTGACCCGGTTCGAGCACGATCACCTCGCTCCAACCGTGTTCCAGACAGGCGTCGCGCTTGGCGGCAATCGCCTCGTTCTGCTTTTGCCAGAACAGGTCGGCGTCGGCGAAATAACTTTCCTCGCCAAACAGATCGGAGACGATCAGGCCGGGATAATCCTCGATGGCAAACAGCGCCACCTTGGTGGAGATTGACTGTCCACCGAACAGCCATTGCTTCAACTGATAGCCGCGTGGCGCGTATTGCCCCGGATCGGCAAACAGTGCCAGCCAATCCTTCTGCTGGGCTTTCGAAGCCATGGTGAGATAGCGAGCGGTTTCGGTGTGATTTCGTCCCGCCGACAGGTTTCGCGGATTTTGGGCAGCAGTTCGCCAAGCGCCAGAATGCGCTTCATCTGAAGCTCCGTAAGCCGAAGGTGCCGGCGATCTCCGGAACTGTGCGGCCTTCTCTGATCAGCCGTGAGAACGTCTCCCATTGCGACACTCCGTCGGGGTCGAGGCGGGCGACGTTCTCGATCAACGAGGCTTCGAGGGCATCGGCGTCCTCGCCAGCCTCCATGATGGCGCAGGGCAAGGGATCGGCTTTACCTCGCTCGTCGGCGAGCGATTTCGCGGCGAAATAGCGTCGCCGTCCGGCGACGATCTCGAAGTTTTCGGGGAGCCGTTGGGCCGCACCAGAAGGGCACGAGGACGCCACGCGCGCGGACGGACGGCAGAATGTCGGACAGGTCGGGCGCGCGTTTACCGTGGCGCATGTTGAGGGCGGAAATATTCAGTCGGTCGAGCGGAATATGGGCAAGCTGCATGTCTTCTCCTTCATTTGGGGTGCGATTGTCCCCGCCGGGGAGACCGAAGGCCGATGCGGCGGGGACGGGTTTGCGCCTAGCGGCGCTCTGGTTCCGCCGCGTCTGGCGGAAGCTCGGAATGGGATTTGGCGAGTGCTTCCGCTGTCTGCCGCAGAAGCCGCTCGGCTTCGGTGATCTGGCCGGCGCTGCGCGCGGCCTCCGCATAAACGGACAGCGGAAAACGCGCTTTGAAATAAAGGTCGCGCTCGATGCCCAGTCCGAGCGGACCCTTGATGGATTCGAGTTCGGCAAGGCTGACGCTGCCGAGTTCAGGGAAGCCGAAGCCGAGGTCGCAAAGGCCGAACAGCGTGTCGCCGTCTGCATCGAGTTCGGTCAGAAGCCAGATCGCAGGACCGGCCGGATCGAACAGTTTCACGACCGGTGCGTGGTCGGTTTCGGTGTCGGCAGCGCCATTGGCGAGGAGACGGGCGCGCAGTTCATCGGTGATCAGGATCATTGCGGAATTCCTTCAAGACGGTTCGGGCTGATTGAGTGCGGCTTTTTGAAACAGGCGGATACGAGCGGCTGGTGCGCCGCGCGCGGGCGCATCGGCGCGCCGTCAGAAGCGCAAGACGGTCGCGCATGGCGATGGAGCGCGCTCACGCGGCGATCTCGGCATGCGCCTCGCCTTCGACGTCGGCATTAAGGCCAAGCAGGAAATCGGCGGCTTTCGAGGCATGGCTGGCGGCGCGGAAAATGGCGCGATTGTCCTCGCGCAGAACCGTCAGCCATGAGCCGATGTAATCGGAATGGCGCACGGTCGGCTCGATACCGAGACTGCTGCAGATGAAGGCTGCGGCCATCTCGGCGACCAATTCCTCGCGCGCATAGGTTCTGGAGCCGAATGAGCCTGACAGGTCGCGCGCGAGTCGCGTCGGGTGGCCGGTCCAGTGGCCAAGCTCGTGAAAGCAGGTCCGGTAGTAGTCGATCTGGTGGAAGAAAGCCGGCTGGGGCGGCACCTGGATGGTGTCGCTGCCGGGCATGTAGAAAGCGCGATCGCCACCGATACGGAAATCCGCACCGCTTCTGCGAATAAGTTGCTCGGCCTGCGGGACGATTTCGCGCGCCGGCAGCGGCTCGGCGGCGGCATGGAGATGGTCGGGAAGATTATCGCACTGCGCGACATTGAAGACGGTAAAGCGCTTCAAAAAAGGCACGGCCTGCGGTTCGTCGCCATCGGCCTTGGCGCGTTCCTTTTCGTCCTTGGGAATAAAGCGGTCAGCGTGAACGATGGTCGTGCCGCGCTCGCCCTTCCTGACATTGCCGCCAAGGGCAAGCGCCTGCCGGAAGGTGAGCCAGTTCTGGCTGGGGTATGAGCGCTCGATGACGGCGCCCCACAGGATCAGGATATTGATGCCGGAATAGCGGCGCTGGGTGGCTGCATTCCTGGGCAGGCCAAGGGCTGCCTTTGCCCTGCCCCAGGGCTTGACCCATGGCACGGTGCCGCGCTCCAGTTCGGCAACGATGCGGTCTGTGATCTCCTGATAGAGGCTGGCGACTGAGCGCCCGCCCTTGCCCGCGCCAGCCTCGCGGCTGCCGGAACGCTTGTTGTTTGCACGCATTGTCTGGTCCTCCGTTCGCCAATTGCGCCCTCCCCCCGGAAGCGGGGTGGGCGGCAAAAGCGACCGGAAAGGCCCGCCGTAGAAGGCAGACCGCATCCGAAGGACCGGAACGAAGAGGAGGACCCGGAGCGGCAAGCGGAGGGTTGCGGGATGCCGCGGCTGGCCTAGAAGGGAGTGCCGCCCACCCCGTGCCACCGGGGAAGGCCACCACAAAATTGACGCCGGCCGGCTGGCCGGCGACCGTCAGCAGCCGACAGGCTGCCCGCGTCAGGGGGCGAAGCCGGATGGCCGAGACCGCCTGAGCCTGTCGAAGAAAAGCGGGCTCGGTGCACGAGCACCCGGCGCGCGCCTTCAGGCGCGCGGGCGCTCAGGACTCTGGTCCCTGAGAGCAGTTGATGCGGTCAAAATGCCGATTCTGCAGCTGTGGAAGACTGAACCTTGGCGTTTGCGCGCACATCGGCGATGCAGCTTCGCAGCCCGCCCATCTCTACCACCCCGGCTATCACTTCGTCGCCGACCACCAACGCCGGCGTGCCGGTGATGTACAGCTCATTGGCGAGCGCGCGATCGCGTGCGATGGCGTCGGTGATGGCCGGGCCTTGCATATCCCGCTTGAGCTGCTCAACATCGAGGCCGACACGTGCCGCAACGGCTAGGGTGGTTCTTTGGTTCACCAAGCCGGGAAAAGCAAAAAGGGCGCGATCGAACGCCTCATATTTTCCCTGTTTGTGGGAGGCGAGCGCCGCGCGCGCGGCGAATTCGGAAGCAGGTCCCAGGACCGGGAGCTGTTTACGCACACTCCTCAGATTGGGATCATGCTTGAGGGCTTGCTGGAGAATGAGGTCCATTTCCTTGCACAGCGGGCAGTTGTAGTCGAGGAATGAGACCAGGGGGACGTCGCCCTGCGGATTGCCGGCGATTGGCGAGGCGAGGTCGTTGAGGAGTACGTCGCGATGCTGCCGAATGAGTATCCTCAAGTCCGCCGCGAGCAAGGCGTTCATCTCCGAGCCGTTGCAGGTCGTCAACCTATCTGGCTGTCGCTTTAGCGTTCCCAGCACGGACAAGGCGAGGACTAAGAAACCGATTACGGCGACAAGGCCGGCGTTTTGCTTGGACATGGGGTCGGGCTCCAATCAGCCGTTAACGGGGCAGCAACGGCTGGCCTTTTGGCGTGAAAGTTGGTCGTCGCTTTGGATCGCTTGCCCGGCAGTTCCCGCAGTATCGGCAGTCGCGGGGGGCTCACAATGTCGATGCCGGCGCCATCTGGCGGTTGCTTTATGACGGCTTCGCTCCAATGGGCTGACTGCAATAGCTGAGCGGCGTTCGCGAGTTGCCAGCCGAGACCACCGGTCATCACGCCGGGCGATCTGCCCTTCAACGCCCGAGCGCCGAAGGACCCGCTCGCGAGAGCCTTTGCCAATCGTCCATCATCCGGCTCGCCCTGCTCCGGGCGACAACAAGCCTTCCCACTGCGTTGCCGAGAAAAATGGTCAGCACACGGCACTCCGACATAAAGTGGTCGACGCGAAGAATAAGCGTCACGCCGGCAGCTGGGGCGGTCGGAACGACAAAGAGCGCTGCAGCCAACGTGAGGAGGCCCGCACCGGTAATGCGAGTTGTTCCCTTCGAAGAGAGCAAGGCGACGAACAGCAGCAGGATCCGACCGCCGATCGACAGATCCGTGTTCGTCGCCTGGGCGAGGAAGAGGGGGACCAGCGTCATGTAGATGTTGGTGCCGTGCAGATTGAATGAATATCCGGCCGGGATGCCGAGGCCCACGACCGAACGCCTGGCGCTCGCCCCTTCGACGGGCGCGGCCCTCATCAGAATGCCGACCAGCTTGAACACCGGCGCAAGGAGCGCCTGAAGCAAAGAAAGCACAGGCTTGCCCGTGTCGCCGACCATCGCCAGAGCGATGCCGAACAGGACCGAGAAGAACAGGACCTGCAGGATGTCGCCTTCGGCGAAGGCACCAACGATCGTTATCGGGATGATGTTCATCAGAAAGCCGGTCACGGACTGCTCGTGGACCTTGGCGGCATAGCCCTTCACGGCCTGAACATCGAGCGCCGCCGGATCAATGTTGAGGCCAGCACCTGGCTGAACGACATTTGCGACAATGAGACCGACAATCAATGCGAGGCTCGAGAAGGTGAGGAAATAGATCATTGCCTTGCCGGCGACCCGGCCGACCTTCTTGAGATCGTTCATGCCGCCGATGCCTGTCGCAATTGTCAGGAAGATGACAGGCGCGATGATGATCTTCACGAGCTTGATGAAAGCATCGCCGAGCGGCTTCAGAGCCTCTCCGGGCCCCGGACAGAAATAGCCCACTGCGACACCGAGGGCGACGGCGGCAAGCACCTGAACGTAAAGCCGCGCAATATGGGGCTTACGAGGCCCGGCGTTCGCGCTGTGGACTTGTGGAGCTAACACCGTTTCTCTCCCTGCCGGATCGGGGCGGGCTCTTCCTTGCTTCAAGGCCTCTCACTGGCGGCGCTCCGGTCGAACGCTGCTGCCATCTCGGGCGCAAGTGCCGTGCCAAGCAGCGGCGGCGCGATAACGCGCAGGACCTCTCACGCAGTGCCGCATTCGCCGCAGCCGCGTGCCCTCTTAAAAACAAGGGCAGACCGTCGGCGGACATGCGGCCTGGCAGCGGCCGAAAGGTCGTCGAGGCAACCTGTTTGCCTTGGTGGCTGCGATCGGGATCTAGATGGTCAACATCTGGCCCGTCGAACCGAAAATCCGCGGGCGCATTTCCCGCACAGGCGCGACTAAACGCCTCTCCTGTTTCCCCAGAGCATAACGTGCAACTGCGGCAACACGCGTGCTTCGAACCACCTGTCGTGTGTCACCTTTTCCACAAGCCACTCCATGCGTTTTATTATTCCGTCCAGGTCGACAGGTGCGTCTTCATTGCCAGGGCGCGGTGGCGTGTGATTGCCGGGTTGCAGATAGACCGGAAGGCGCGGAAATCGCGCCGCGGCGTCTTTGGCGTAGGCGTAGTCATTCTCGTCGAAAACAACGAGCTTGAGCACGATTTGCGGCTTCTGCTGCGCCGCTTCTATGCACGCCTGGAATGCAGCCCAATCGGTCCTCATTTCGCTTGACGGCGGCTTTGGGCTGAGAACCAGCACATCAAGATCCGCAAACCAGTCCCTGACCACCGAACCCTGGGTTTCCAGCGCAAAACGGTAACCTTCACCATGGCCTCGCTCGATCAGCGCACCGAAGGGCTGAATGGCCGGATTACCGCCTGACAGCGACACCATCACTGGCCGGCCACCGGAAAGCCCAACGACGCTTTGCCACACCGCATCGATTGGCATCATCTCCCATTCGTGGCGGAATTGACTGTCCACCGCATGGAGGCTGTCGCACCAGGAGCACCGGTAGTCACACCCGCCGGTTCTGATGAAGACTGTAGGCAAACCGATGAGCACTCCCTCGCCCTGGATCGTGGGCCCAAATATCTCGCTCACACGGATTGCGGGACACGTGTCCGTCACGGCCGGTATTCCGCCCAGGTTTTCGGGGTTTCGCTCACCCGCACGGCCGCGGTTTCCGGCAGACGTGCCTTGCACCATTCATAGAAATGTCTGGCCAAGTATTCCGCCGTGACTTGCTCATGTCCCAGCACCTCGTTGAGGTGCCGATGGTCGAGGCTCTCGTCGATATAGCGTTTGAGGGGCGCCAGATCGTGATAGTCGCGCACGAAGCCGTGCGCGTCCAGGTCCTTCGCCGAAAGTTCCACTTCGACGATGTAGTTATGCCCGTGCAGGCGCGCGCACTGATGATCCGGCGGCAAAGAGGTGAGCTGGTGCGAGGCCGAGAAGTGGAATTCCTTGGTGATGCGGAACATCAGGCGCTCCTCCTCCGCAGCGCCTCGAGCCAGAAGACAGGGTCTTCGTAGTCGGTAGGATCAGCGTGCCCCGCGAGATGAAACGCCTCGCGCCGCTCCACGCAGGTCCCGCACCGTCCGCAGTGACGCTCGCCGCCCTTGTAACACGACCAGGTCTCCGCAAATGGCGTTCCGTGTCTTGCTCCATCCCGGACGATGTCGCCCTTCGTGAGGTTGACGTAAGGCGTATAAAGGCGAATCTCTGCGTAGCCTTCCAGCGCCCGGTCTTGCATCATCTGGAAAGCTTCGATGAAGGCCGGACGGCAATCTGGATAGATGAAATGGTCCCCACCATGTACGGCCATCGCCACCGCTTCGGCCTTGTGCGCGGTGGCGAGACCGAAGGCAATTGCCAACATGATGGCGTTCCGGTTCGGCACTACCGTGATCTTCATCGTGTCTTCGGCGTAGTGGCCGTCCGGCACGTCGAAATTATCGGTGAGCGCTGAGCCGGAAAGGCCGCGGCCGATTTCGGGGATGTTGATGATCTGGTGCATAGTGTTCAGCCGCTCCGCGCAGAGAGCGGCGAAGCCCAATTCTTTCCTGTGCCGTTGGCCGTAATCGAAAGACAGGAGGCCGGCGAGCTCGTGCTCCGCTGCCACGCTGTGAGCAAGGGAAACGGAGTCCAATCCGCCGGAGCAGATGACGAGAGTCTTCATCGTGGTATCCTTGTTTTGACCGGGTAAGGCTGCGACCGGAGATTTCTCTGCGGTCCCCCTACCCCAGCGAGTCAACTTTGTGAACCCGGTGGAGTCTGGTCGCTGACGTGCCGTGGCGCACCGGGCACCGACAGCGGGCTCTTTCATGGATGTCCAAACCCAAGCATATGCTCAGAAGGACAGATGCGAAGCGACCTCGAGGCATTGCTGGGAAAGAAGCTGACCTATCCAAATCTGCGTTACGGATGCTTGCATAGGCCACACGCAAATTGGCGAAGTAACGAGGAAGGTACGGAGTTCGTTAACGGCGGGAGTGCAGAAGCCCAAGTTCAAGGACAGTGCGCGCGCCCCGCTTCAGGATCAGTTCGATCTGGAACACGAATCCGTCGTTGCAATCACCCCTATATTGCGCGCAATAGCCTACATGGCGTTGGATGAACTGGATTTGGCGATTTTCCAGATGGCGGTCGAAAGCGTCCGCTCACTTTCCCTAAGCTTCAACCAAAAAGCCGCAGAGATAGCCACGAGGAGCCACGGTGTCCTGGTTTTCGACGTGCGGGTCGATGGTGACTCGGAGGTCCAGCGGATCGCAGCCATCCGATATCGAGCCGACCAGACGGGCGTGGTCGCGTTGGACAGACAAGGCCTTGTTACCCGCTCTTGCATGGTCAATGGCACTTTCTCACATTTCATTTCGCCATTGGAGAACTGGGCCAGCATGCCCCTGTCAATGCAGGCCAAGATCGATGTCACCGTCCATGCCGGTCTCTTCCTAGGCGCCTTGCGAAATGCCGGTCATATGCTTGGCAGCTAGCATATGACCGGAATGCATCTGTGGATTTTTGGCTCCACCTGCGCGTCCGAGCGGCCGGCCACCGAGGCTCTGTGGCGCGCGGATGTGTCCGGGGAGAGCGCGACGATCTGCTGCACACGTTCGGATATACCTCACGCGCACGAGCCGCGCTCCTTAGTTACCTTCTCCTTCACTTTACAGGGATTGCGCGAAAATATTCCGCTGGTGCGCCTGCTTGGCGGTTACGCCGCGCTTCTGCAGTTAATCGAGCAGGAAAATCGCGCAATCAGTGGAGATCCACGAGAACTGGCTCGAGGCGACCCGCTACCTCAACATTGATCATCTGCGCGAGCACAAGAAGGAGAACCTGAGGGCATTGGCCGCCTGAGACGCGGCCCGCCATGTCCGCCGCTCCGCTAAATACGGGGGCTGCGCGGCGGAGACGCCAACGTCACCGCTAATGCCACGCCATTTTTGCAGAACTTGACGCGCACAACCTACTGCCCTACTGCCCTAATGCCTACTGCCTTATTGCCCTCCCCCCTACTTTCTTCGCAAAGGCAGTACGACACCATGACGTCAGACCCGGAATTTCCGGACGATTTTCGCGCCGATCTGGTCAATCTCTTCCTGTGGCGGCGGGATGTCAGGCGATTCAGGCCGACGCCGCTCCCCGAAGGCGCATTGGAACGGCTGCTTGACCTCGCCAGCATTGCGCCCTCGGTCGGGCTGAGCCAGCCCTGGCGTTTCGTCATGGTCGAGAGTGCGGAATGCCGCGCCGCCGTCACGACATGCTTCGAGCGCTGCAATGCGGAGGCGCTTGCATCGTTCGGCGGCGAACGCGCCGCGCTCTATGCGCGCCTGAAGCTTGCCGGCTTGAACGAGGCGCCTTGTCAATTCGCGGTTTTCGCCGACCGCGCGACGCAACAGGGACATGGGCTCGGCCGCCTGACCATGCCCGCGACCATCGAATATTCGGCGGTGATGGCGATCCACACCTTTTGGCTGGCGGCGCGCGCCGAAGGAATAGGCATGGGCTGGGTCTCGATCCTCGACCCGGCCGAAATGGCGACGATCATGGACGCACCGCCGGAGTGGACGCTGATCGGTTACTTCTGCGTCGGCTACCCCTGCGAGAACCACAGCCTGCCGGAACTGGAACGGGAGGGCTGGGAAGTCCGGCGCGCTTCGATTGTGATAAGGCGGTAGTGCAACGGCGACGCTGCCATCTCCCCCTTGTGTCGGCTCGCGGGGAAACAATAGACCTGCACGCTTATTGGGATCGAATGTTCCTTTAACAGCCGCCTCTCCCCTTAGGTTTCCCTCATCGCATTGCACTGGTTCAACCCTCCGGTCTTTGTCAGGACCGTCCGACCTGGGAGGACCTACGGGGTCAACCACGTCGAAGGTGCCGCTGAGGAATTCATGAAGTGGCCGAATAGGGGACCCAAGTGGAAGATCCAAGCCTGCGTCGACGCTTTTGAAGACCGGGTGACCCCCAAGATGTCCGCGCGGCCTTCGAGGCTGCTGCTGAGGAAGAGGGAATGCTGTAGCATGCAGGTCGACCTGTTGCCCTCACGCGCTGGTGCTTTACAATCACGTGGCAAACTGATCATGCGATTCACCGATCCTGCGGGCTTCACCCCAGCCTTGAGCGTGCGCTCTTAGGCCTACGGCAGCGTTGATCCACGCCAGCACACTTCTTACATGGGAGCATGAATACGAACCCGTTCGGCGAGCTATTGCGCGATTCACCATTCGTTCACTTTATTAGCGCACGTTCATAAGCGGACATGTTGGTGTAGCTCGTACGTGCCCAAAGCCCCGGCGCATCGACCCAGCGCCGGGGCTTTTTTTGGTACCAGAAGGCACCGCTGAGAGGAGCAATCGTCCAGCGGTGCAGGCCTTGGCTGCTCTGTGAACGATTCCGGAGTTGCTGCTTTTTTGCGGCGTAAAGAAATCCGGCTTTTACGGCGTCCAAAAACTCGGTGTCTGCGGCGGGGCGCCATTTGGCGTGGTAACGCTGGAATTGCGGATTGCACCTAAAAACTTCCTGGGCCCAGGTCGTGCGGGGGAAGCGACCGAAATAGTCGTAAGCTTCGCACTACGCCGTCCGGCCAGCGTATCAACCGTACGTAGCGCCCGCGGGCAGGAGCATTGGTCAGGCTGAGCATCGTTAAGCGCTACGCCGACAGGCCGAGAACCGGTTGCCATAATACAGGTCCGTTCAGACGTCCCCTCCAGCGGATGCGCTTGAGGCTAGCGTGGGAAATCTCGAGAAAACCGGCGACCGCCTCCGTCTTACCGACCGGCTTCGGCTGTCCGATGCGCGACAACGGCCACGTTGCGAGACGCAGGATCCGTTCCATGCGCGTATCGGTCACTGTCACAATCCGAGTGAGATTGTTCGCCAAGCCGAATTCGATCATGCCGGCGAAGAGCTCGTAGGTTGCTTGCGCCAGTCCGCCAGACTTAGGCGCTGATGGAGGGAGATCGAGTGCGAAACGACTGCTCTCCCAAATGCGGGCACTCGCGGGCGCCGCAGTCTCACCCAGCAGCATCGGAAAGGTGTCGCGCAACATTGTCGGTCCGGTAGTCGGTAAAAGACGGACGCAACCGCAAATTCGCCAGTCGGATCCCTTGAGAAGCAGATAGACGGGGTTCAGGCTGTCAAATGCGTCTGTTTCCATCTCGCTTTCGGTCTGAACTTCCCAATCCAGCCTTTCCTTGAAGACCCGATGCCTGAGCCCGTGCATTTCGTTGAGCTCGTTTGGAAACTCGCCGTAGAGTTCAGGTGTTATCAGCTGCATCATCTGTCGCCTCCGTGCAGGATGTGTTCCCGCTATCGAAGAGCAAAGCCGACATTGATGCAGCCTGTAGACCTTTACAGCTTTCCAACAAACGGAGTCAGGATCTCCACTGACGGGAAGCAGTCAGCCGTGCTACGCCCTGGTTTATGGTTCGCACGCCAAGCTTTGCCTTGGCGTTTTCCAGATGGAAGGTCACGGTGCGTTTCGAGACGCCGAGGATCTGGCTGATATCCCAGGCGGACTTACCGCGCGCCGCCCATTTCAGGGATTCGAACTCCCGCGGGGTCAGCGTTATGCCATCCACCACGCAATCTTCGGCGAGCTGGCGCCGGGCATGTATATGAAAGTTGATTGCGACCAGCTGCAATGCTTTTTCGTAGCGAGTGAGTGACCGCAAGAGAGGCGGACGGGACTGGTCGGAAGCGAAGGTCAGCGCCGCAAACCGGCCGCGATGGTCATGCATGGACATGGTCAATCCGCCGCGAATGCCAAAGTGAGCTGCTTTTTCCAGGATTTCTTGCTGCGAGGCCGGCAGACACTGGCGGGGTCGATCCACGCCCCAATCAAAAGTATCCCAGCCTTGCAGCCCGCGCAGGATCACCGGATCATGGCTGTGGTAGCGCAGTTGCAGATAGTGCGATGTCCAGGATGAAGGATAATTTGAAATCAATCGCGGCGTCTGGCCGGAGACCGACGGGTAACTGAAATAGGCGAAGAGCGGAAAGTCGAAGCCGGCTGCGGCGGACGCCATCGCCTCATGGAGGTCGACCGCATCGACGCTTGCAGAGAGTTGCTCGACGAAGTTTTCGAATACGCGATACATCAGCCCTTTGCGCGACCTCCTCGAATGTTGCTCGATGCCAGGGGAAAGCTGGGTCTAAACGACCCCGCATCGATGCGACGCGGACGATTTGGTCGCCATCATCGCCGGCATTACTTTGCTGCTTCCCGGTGAAGCGAACGCCGCGCACCTGGCCGCTTACCAACCGGGGATGTTGAGACGTTATCGATGAGCCGCGTGTCGCCGAGCCAAGCCGCGACAAGCAAGCGTGCTGGTCGGTCAAGCCTTGCTAGCGGCTGCAGGTCTGTTTCGCCGCGAAGTTCCAGGTACTCGACCTCGCGATAGCCTGCCGCCAGAATTGTTGCACGCGCTTCATCAAGCATGGGCAAGACAGGAGAGCCACGCGCAAGCCGCTCAGCCGTGTCGAGCAAGACCGAAGCCAGCTTTGGGGCAATGGCGCGTTCTGCTGGCGAGAGCCGGCTATTGCGCGACGATAGTGCAAGACCATCGGTTTCGCGGACTGTCGGACATGCGACCACGGTGATCGGGAGGTCAAGGTCCCGGACCAAGCGCCTGACAAGCTGAAGCTGCTGGAAATCCTTTTCGCCAAAGAAGGCGAAGTCAGCGCCGGTCTGCAGGAAGAGCTTGGCCACGACCGTCGCCACGCCATCGAAATGGCCGGGCCGGAAGGCGCCGCACAGGCCCTCGCTGAGAGTGGACACCGAAACGGCCGTGGCGAAGCCCGCTGGATAAATCTCGTCTGCATCCGGCACATACAGCAGATGTGCGCCTGTCGGCACGAGCTTGGCAGCATCTTCGTTTTCCGTCCGGGGATAGGCGGCAAGGTCGGCGGCACTGTTGAACTGCTTGGGATTGACGAACAGCGTCACGACTACCCGCTCGGCCTTCTGAAGCGCGGCACGCACGAGGCTCAGATGGCCTTCATGCAAGGCTCCCATGGTCGGCACAACGGCGATACGGGTGCCTGAGCGACGCCATCCCGCGGCAACAGCGCGGAGCTCGGCAACGGTTCGAACGATCGGCACGCTCATGTGACGCCTCCGGCCTTCGTCTCGTTGGCGTAGAGATGTTCGGCCGCCGGAAAGCGGCGTTCCCTCACGTCGGCGGCGTAAGCCGCAATCGCCGCATCGGCCTGGTCGCCTAGTTCGGCGTAGCGCTTGACGAATTTCGGCCGGAAAGAGCTGAAAAGCCCGAGCATATCGTCGCTCACCAGAATCTGACCGTCGCAGGCGAGCGAGGCGCCGATGCCGATGGTTGGGACGGCGATCTCCGCAGTGATGCGCTTTGCGAGGGGCTCGGGCACTTTCTCCAGCACCACGGAAAAGGCGCCGGCCTCCGTGACCGCACCGGCATCGCGCCTGATGCGCTCGGCATCGTCTCCCCGCCCCTGGACGCGGTAGCCACCGAAAGTATTGACCGACTGCGGCGTTAAGCCGACATGGGCCATGACAGGCACGCCGCGGGCGCCGAGGAAGCGAATGGTCTCGGCCATTTTCTCACCGCCTTCGAGCTTCACAGCTGCACAACCGGTCTGCGCCATCAGGCGCGCAGCGTTGCGGAAGGCCTGCTCGGGGCTCTCTTCATAAGAACCGAATGGCAGGTCTACGACCATCAATGATCGCACCAGACCGCGGCGCACCGCTTGGCCGTGCATGATCATCATGTCGAGAGTGACGCCCAGCGTCGACGAGAGGCCGTGCAGTACCATGCCGACGCTGTCGCCAACGAGAACGATGTCGCAGTGTCGATCAACCAATCTGGCGATCGGCGTAGTATATGCCGTCAGGCAGACGAGTGGAGTCTGGCCTTTCCGCATTCGAATATCCGGCGGTGTCATCGCCTTTGTCTCACCAGTTGCGCTCAACCCACGCATCCTTCCCTTGCGTTACCCGCCGCGGGTGTCGCGTTTGGCATATTTTTGTGCGAGTGCGAAGAGCTAAAAAAGACGTGCAGCTGTGCGGTGTTGACGTTCGTGCAGCAACGCTTAAATTCAATCGATTCAGTCACCCTGAATTTGGGGCCAACTCACTTTCGCGAACATGGACCATCAGGCAAAAGGAACCAGAAAAGGCAGAGCCGCGCTCAAGGCCGACGAAGCAAAAGTGGACCTGATCGCCGTTGTCGTCGCCGTAAACGACAGTGAACCCTGTCTTCTCACCATCGGGAACGCGGACACCCTTCCGTCCGGACCATATGCGCTAGAGCATCGATCGCTGCAATCCGGTCTGAGGGGTTGGGTGGAGCAACAGACCGGCCACCCGCTGGGGTACATCGAGCAGCTCTACACCTTCGCCGATCGGGACCGCATAGGGGCCGAGCGCCAGGAACGCGCCATCTCAATCAGCTATCTCGCACTCACTCGGAAGGAACAGGCAACGGGCTCCGCTAATTGCGGGTGGCGGAGTTGGTACGAGTATTTTCCCTGGGAGGATCATCGCTCCGGCACGCCGGTGGTGCTCGATATTTTACGTCCACGCCTGATTGAGTGGGCTGAGGGCGCCAGCGACGCCACCACGCGACGCGAACGCCGGCAGCGCGCCGCGATTGCCTTCGGTTTCGACGACCGCAATTGGAACGAGGAACTCACGCTCCAACGCTACGAGTTGCTTTACGAATCTGCCCTGATCGAAGAGGCTGGTGGCGGGCGGGACGTCGCGCCTGCGGCGGTATCTGGCAAGGCAATGATCGCTGACCATCGACGAATCCTGGCGACCGGCATTGCGCGGCTACGTTCAAAGATCAAGTACCGGCCGGTGGTGTTCGAGCTCATGAGGCCGTCCTTCACACTGCTTCAGCTGCAGCGGACCGTGGAGGCGCTCGCCGGGAGGCTCATCAACAAGCCGAACTTCCGAAGACTTGTTGAGCAGCAAGAGCTGGTCGAGGAAACTGGCGAGACCTCCCTCGAGACGGGCGGACGGCCGGCAAAGCTTTATCGGTTCCGCCATGCCGTCCTCGACGACAGGGCTGTGGCCGGGACAAAATTGCCGCTCGCGCGGGCTTGACATACTTATAGTCAAGGTAGACATATTCCCCTTATTGTCAGATCGAATATAATCGGAGGCGCTGATGACTGGGGCGTTACCTACGGCTGCGTCCCTGTACGAGCGCGTCAGGCGGGTGATCCCGCCAGTCGAATGGCCGGCCTTCACCAACGACATTGAGGCCATCCTCGCGCTGAAGCGCGATCGCAATGCGGTCATCCTTGCGCACAACTACCAAACGCCGGAGATCTTCCATTGCGTAGCCGACATTGTCGGCGACAGCCTCGCACTGGCCCGCAAGGCGGCTACGGTCGAGGCGCAAATCATCGTGGTTGCCGGCGTGCATTTCATGGCCGAGACCGCCAAGCTGCTCAATCCGAACAAGACCGTCCTCATCCCGGATCTCAGCGCCGGTTGCTCGCTGGCCGACTCGATCACGGCAGAAGACGTGCGGCTCATGCGGCAGCGCTATCCGGGGGTCCCGGTCGTCACCTACGTCAACACTTCGGCGGCCGTAAAAGCGGAGTCGGACATCTGCTGCACCTCGGGCAACGCCAGGGCGGTGGTGGAATCGCTCGGCGTGCCGCGTGTGATTATGGTGCCCGATGAATATCTGGCGATAAACGTGGCGGCGGAGACGGAGGTCGAGATCATCGCCTGGAAGGGCCACTGCGAAGTGCATGAGCGCTTCACATCGGCCGACATCCGGGAACTGCGCGATGCGCATCCAGGGGTCATCGTGCTCGCCCATCCGGAATGCCCGCCAGAGATTGTAGCAGAGGCGGAATTCTCCGGCTCGACTGCGGCCATGTTGGATTATGTCGAGCGGGAGAAACCGCCGCGCGTAGTCCTGCTAACGGAATGTTCGATGAGCGACAATGTCGCGGTCGCGCATCCCGAGGTCGAGTTCGTCCGCCCCTGCAATCTCTGTCCGCACATGAAGCGCATCACGCTGGCTAACATTCGCGTCGCACTCGAGGAGAACCGGCATGAGGTTCGGATCGATCCCGGGATTGCAGGGCGCGCGCGCCGCTCGGTCGAGCGTATGCTTTCCATATGAGCCTCGACGTTCATGACATCGGCGGGGCGCCGGTCATCATCGGCGCCGGTGTGGCAGGCCTGATGACGGCGCTTCATCTGGCGCCGGAACCGGTTGTGCTTCTGTCCAATGCGGGGCTGGGAACCGGAGCCTGCAGCGAGCTCGCCCAAGGCGGTCTTGCGGCAAGTGTCGGCGGCGAGGACAGTCCCGAACTTCATCTTTGTGACACCCTCGCGGCCGGCGACGGCCTCTGCGACGTGACGACGGTGCGGCGAACGGTCCGAGCTGCACCTGAAGCGATCAGGACTCTAGAGCGCTTCGGTGTCGCATTCGACCGACGCGCTGACGGCGCGTTGCGGCTCGGGCTTGAGGCGGCGCACTCGCAGCGGCGGATCGTGCATGCGGCGGGCGATGCCACCGGTCGCGAGCTGGTCCGCGCGCTGATCGCCGCGGCACGGCGCACAGCCTCCATCACTATCCTGGAAAACGTGGAGGCCCGCCGGCTTGTCGTGGAAGACGGGGCGATTATCGCCGTGGTCGCGGCCGGGTGCACGGGCGCAATCGCCTTGCCAACGCGCCGCGCGGTCCTGGCGACCGGCGGCATCGGCGGCTTGTTTAGCGATACGACAAACCCGCCTGGCTCATGTGGACAGGGGCTCGCGCTCGCCGCCTGTGCCGGGGCGGAGTTCGCCGACCTGGAATTCGTGCAGTTCCACCCGACCGCCCTCGAGGGTCCGCGGCGGCCGATGCCGCTGGTGAGCGAAGCGGTGCGCGGCGAGGGTGCTGTGCTCGTCGACGAGCATGGAGAGCGTTTCCTCGCTGAAACCCCCGGGGGCGAGCTTGCGCCTCGCGACGTGGTTGCGCGCGCAGTTTGGCACCAGCTCGCTGCCGGACGCCGTGTGTTCCTGGACGCAAGGCAATGTCTCGGCCTCAGATTTGACAAGCGCTTTCCGGCGATCGCCGATTTGTGCCGCCAGGCCGGCATCGATCCCGCGACCGACCCGATCCCGGTGCGCCCGGCGGCACATTATCACATGGGCGGTGTTGCTGTAGACGCTGCCGGCCGCAGCTCCATCGAGGGATTGTGGGCATGTGGCGAGGTCGCATGCACCGGTCTGCACGGCGCGAACCGACTCGCCAGCAACTCGCTTATCGAAGCGGCGGTCACAGCGAGCTGGGTTGCTGAAAGCGTCGCCGACGTATCACACACCCGGCGACCGCGCGTGTGTTCCGCATTCGTGCCTCGACGGCCAGACGCCTCCGGCATCCGCCCAATCGTCTCGGCCGCGCTCGGCATCATCCGCGATGGCGAGACGCTACGCGACGGGGTGGCGACCCTGTTGCCGATTGCAGCTCACGACGGCGCTGCCTCCGACCCCGCCTTGGTCGCGCTGATGATCGCCATTGCGGCCCTGCGGCGCGAAGAGAGCCGCGGATCGCACTGTCGTTCCGATTTCCCCGGACGCGATGCAGATGCGCGCCAGTCACGGCTGACACTGCCCAGCGCAATACAGACCGCCGTCGCACTCAGCTGGCGGGCGCCGATGCGGAGCACCCTGACATGAATTCGTTCTCACCCCTTCCCTCAACCCTGATCGAGCCGATCGTGCGCGGTGCTCTTCTCGAAGACCTGGGCAGATGCGGTGATCTGACCAGCGACGCCGTGATCCCGCGTGATCGCACGGCCACCTTGGTGCTCAAGTCGCGACAGTCGGGGATCGTTGCCGGGCTCGATCTGGCCGCCTTCGCCTTCATGCTCGTCGAGCCTGCGATCGACATGCAAATCTGGCGAGGTGACGGCAGCGATGTCGCGGCGGGCGAGACTATCGCCAAGCTGTGCGGACCGGCGCGAGGCCTGCTCACGGCCGAGCGCACGGCGCTCAATTTTCTGTGCCGCCTGAGCGGCATCGCCACTGCCACGGCGACGATGGTCGAGGCCGTGCGTGGCCACAAGGCGAAGATCGTGTGCACGCGAAAAACGACGCCCGGCCTGCGCGCCTTGGAGAAATATGCGGTACGCGTCGGCGGCGGCGCCAATCACCGCTTCGGGCTCGACGACGCCGTGCTGATCAAGGACAACCACATCGCGATCGCCGGCGACATTCGCACGGCAATAGAGCGGGCACGCGCCGCCGCAGGCCACATGGTGAAGATCGAGGTCGAGGTCGACACGCTGGAGCAGCTCGATGCAGCGCTCACGCTGGCCGTCGACGCAGTGCTGCTCGACAATATGTCGGTTGAGGACCTTGCCCGCGCCGTGGCAATCGTCAGTGGCCGCGCCATCACCGAGGCTTCCGGTCGGGTGACGCCGAAAACTGCTCCGTCGATTGCTGCGACGGGGGTCGACCTCATCTCAGTCGGATGGCTGACACACAGCGCCCCTATCCTCGACATCGGCCTGGATATGCCGGCGCATCGGCGCGCGCTTGAACTGATGGAGATGGAATGAAAAGCATTCCCCCCTCCGCTGGACCGCGCCGACGCAGGAGCTGCTCCATGCGAGCCTGCATCTTTGTGCGGCGCACCCTCCAACTGGTTCAGCCTCATCGGGCTGATCGACGATCGTAGCGAACCCGAGGAGGGTCGACAGACTCCTGCACGCGCTGTCGGACGAGCGACAAAGCTTTTGACGACGACGATTGGAACGAACTCGGAGTGCGACGTGAAGCAAGCCATGCAATCGATCGAGGGGGCACTATCCCGATGGAACCGCAAAGAGGCCGAGGCTATCCACGGGATGCCGTTCAACGACCTGCTCTTCCTGGCTCAGACAATCCACCGCCAGAACTTCGATCGCAACCGGGTGCAGCTGTCGCGGCTGCTCAGCATCAAGACCGGCGGATGCCCGGAGGATTGCGGCTATTGCAGCCAGTCTACACATTACGAAACCGGCCTGAAGGCGTCCAAGCTGATGGAGGTGGAGCGTGTCATTGCCGAAGCGATCAAGGCGCGGGACGCCGGCGCCACCCGCTATTGCATGGGCGCCGCATGGCGCAGTCCGAAGGAACGCGACATGGGCTCCGTGGTCGCCATGATCGAGGGCGTGAAGGCGCTCGGCATGGAGACCTGCATGACGCTCGGAATGCTGGACCTCAGTCAGGCGCAGCGCCTGAAGGCGGCCGGTCTCGACTACTACAACCACAACATCGACACGTCCGAGCGCTATTATGGCGAGGTTGTTTCAACCAGGACCTTTGCCGACCGGCTGGAAACACTTGGGCACGTGCGCGAGGTCGGCATGAAGGTCTGCTGCGGCGGCATTGTCGGGATGGGAGAGGAAAAGGCCGATCGCATCGACATGCTGGTCACACTCGCGAACCTGCCCGAGCCGCCGGAAAGCGTGCCGATCAACATGCTCATCCCCATCGAAGGCACGCCGCTTGCCGAGGCCGAGCCCATCGATCCGATCGATTTCGTCCGCACCATTGCGCTCGCCCGCATCATGATGCCGAAGTCCTATGTAAGGCTCTCCGCCGGCAGGACGGCGATGAGCGACGAAACGCAGGCGCTGTGCTTCTTTGCCGGCGCCAATTCGATCTTTGTCGGCGACATGCTGCTGACGGCGGACAATCCCGGCGAGGACAAGGATAATCGTCTATTTAGACGTCTCGGCATTGAGCCGATGCCACGCGAGGCAAGATGAACGAGCCGCCGCTTGCCCGCTATGAAGCAACCCTGCAGGGTCTGGCACGCAAGGGCCGGCTGCGGACACTGGCGCCGCGCGCCGGGCTCGACTTCTCGTCCAACGATTATCTCGGGCTTGCTGCGTCGAAGAGACTTGGCGATGCAGTCGCGGCGGCGATCGAGGGGGGCACCCCGGTCGGCGCTACCGGATCGCGGCTCCTGCGCGGCAACGCGCCGGAGCATGGGGCATTGGAGGCAGATGCGGCGGCGTTCTTCGGGGCCGAACGGGCGCTGTTCTTCGGCAGCGGCTACATCGCCAACTTCGCCCTGCTGAGCGCCCTGCCGCAGAAGGGCGACCTGCTGATCCTCGACGAACTCGCGCATGCCAGCATGCATGAAGGGGCGCGGGCTGGACGCGCCGAGTTCAGGCCGGCCACGCACAACGACATAGATGCTTTTGAGGACGCGATCAGGCGCTGGCGCGCCGAAGGCGGCATGGGACGCGTCTGGATCGCGGTCGAAAGCCTCTACAGCATGGATGGCGATTACGCGCCGATGGAGAGTCTGGTCGCGCTTGCCGACCGGTACGAGGCATTCCTCGTCGTCGACGAGGCGCATGCCACCGGCGTCTGGGGACCGGACGGCCGGGGGCTGGCCGCCGCGTTCGAGGGCCGCGACAACATCGTTGCGCTGCATACATGTGGCAAGGCGCTTGGCGCCTCCGGAGCGCTTGTCACCGGTCCGCAAACGCTGTGCGATTACCTCATCAACCGGTGTCGGCCATTCATCTACGCCACTGCGCCGTCGCCGCTGATGGCGGTCGCGGCGCGCGAAGCGCTCGCAATCCTGGTCGACGAGCCGATGCGCCGCGTTCAGCTGCATGAGTACGTTGCCTTCGCGGGCCGCCAACTGGCCGAGCGCTGTGGCGTGGCGCGCAGCGGCTCGCAGATCCAGCCACTTGTCATTGGCGACGCCAGTCGCACCATGGTGATGGCGGCGGCACTGCAGGCCCGCGGCTTCGACATACGCGGCATTCGCCCGCCGACCGTGCCGGAGGGCACGTCGCGGCTGCGCATTTCGCTGACGCTGAATGTCGGCAAGGCTGACATTTCGGCCATGGTCGAGACGCTCGTCGAGGTGTTGGGCACGGCATGACCACGCGTATCGTCGTCACCGGAACAGACACCGGAATAGGGAAGACCGTGTTTTCGGCTGGGCTGGCCGGGCTGCTCGACGGCTTTTACTGGAAGCCGGTGCAATCGGGTCTCGATGAGGAGACCGACAGTGAGGCGGTTGAACGGCTCGCCGGCCTGCCGTCAGGGCGCGTGCTGCCGGAAGCTCACCGCTTGAAGAGCCCGCTGTCGCCGCATCGTTCAGCCGAAATTGACGGCGTCTCGATTGAGGCTGCCGATCTTGCATTTCCGGTCCTGCCGACACCGCTCGTCATCGAAGGCGCTGGCGGACTGATGGTGCCGATCAACCGACAGACAAGATTCATTGACATCTTCGCTGAATGGCGGCTGCCGGTCATTCTGTGCGCCCGCACCGAGCTCGGTACGATCAACCACACTCTGCTGTCGATCGAAGCCCTGCGGGCTCGCTCCATCCCGCTGATCGGCATCGCCTTCATCGGCGAAGAGGTAGCCGATACGCAAAGGACAATCACCGAATTCGGCGCGGTGCGTCAGCTCGGCAGGCTGCCACACCTCGTTCCGTTGACGCGCGAAACTCTGCGGAAGGCGATGTTTGCCGGCTTCGACCTCGCCAAGATTGCCGGAGGCGATTGATGTCGCGGTCGCCGGTCTGGCATCCATTCACCCAGCACGCGATCGAGCCGGCCATGCCGTCCGTTGTCCGCACGGAAGGGGCTTGGCTAGAGACGAATGACGGAAGGCATATCCTCGATGCAATCTCTTCCTGGTGGGTGGTCACCCATGGGCACCGCCATTCACGGATCATGGAAGCAATCCGGAATGCGACTGAGATGCTCGACCAGGTGATCTTCGCCGGTCTCACCCATCAGCCGGCAGAGCAATTGGCCTCGGCGCTGATCGAAATAGTGCCGGCAGGCCTCGACTGGGTCTTCTATTCCGACAGTGGATCCACGTCCGTCGAAGTCGCGCTGAAGATGGCGCTCGGCTATTACCGCAACATCGGCGCGCCGCGTTCGCGCATCGTCGTCATGGAACACAGCTATCATGGCGACACGATCGGCACGATGAGCGTCGGAGCCCGCGGCGTGTTCAACGCCGCCTACGAACCCCTGCTGTTCGAGGTCGACACCATTCCGTTTCCGGCCGCAGGGCGCGAGCAGGAAACGCTGGATAGATTCGAGGCTTTCTCTCGCGACCGCCGCGCCGCCGCGCTGATCGTCGAGCCGCTGGTGCTCGGCGCCGGCGGCATGCTGATGTATCCGGCCTGGGTTCTCACCGAATTGAAGAAGATCACTGAGGCCTCCGGTACGCTCTTGATCGCCGACGAAGTGATGACCGGCTGGGGGCGCACCGGAACCATGTTCGCCTGCGAACAAGCATCGATCTCTCCTGATATCCTTTGTACCTCGAAAGGTTTGACCGGTGGCACCATCCCGCTGGCGGCCACACTCGCGACCGATGCCATCTTCCAGGCCCATTACTCCGAAGATCGGCAGAAGACCTTTTTCCACTCGAGCTCCTACACCGCCAATCCGATCGCTTGCGCGGCAGCACTCGCCAATGTCGAGATCTGGCGGGACGAGCCGGTGGCCGAGCGGATTGCGGCCTTGAGCGCCGGGCAGGCCGTCGGGCTTCGACGCTTTCGCAACAATGCCAACTTCACAGATTGCCGGGCGACCGGCACGATCGCAGCTCTCGATCTGCGCGCCGGCTCGGCCGGCTATCTGGCCGAGATCGGACCAAAGCTGCGCGCTTTCTTCCTCGAACGCGGCCTGCTCGTGCGCCCGCTCGGTAATGTGCTCTATGTTCTGCCGCCCTATTGCATCACCGGAGAGGAACTCGACCGGCTCTATGACGCCATCGAGGAGGCCGGCGAACGCTTCGGTCCGAGCGCATGAGCAGATCGTCGCGCTTTCTCGGGTTTGGCGATCATGCGCCGGCCCGAAAGGTGGAGAACCAGGAAATCGAGACCCGTCTTGGACTCGAACCCGGCTGGATCGAGCAGCGCACCGGAATTCGCTCGCGCTTTTGGGCAACCGACCAGGATACGCTGTCCGGCCTTGCCGCGCACGCCGGCGACATGGCACTGGCGAATTCCGGCCTCGACCGTGGCGACGTCGGCCTGCTGTTACTCGCCACCTCGACGCCCGATCACCTTCTGCCGCCCAGCGCGCCGCTGGTAGCACATCGCCTGGGCTTAGGCCGCGCCGGTGCGGTTGACCTCACAGGCGCCTGCGCCGGCTTTATCTATGCCCTGATGTTTGCCGACGGATTCACCCGCCTCCATGGCAAAGCGACCTTGGTCATCGCCGCCAACATCCTCAGTCGCCGCATCAATCCAGTCGAGCGCGCAAGCGCGGTGCTGTTTGCCGATGCCGCCGGCGCCGTGGTGATTGCCCCGTGCGAAGAGCCGGATCGAGGCATTCTCGGCGCCGCGTTGGCTTCGGACGGCTCGCGCTACGGGCTGATCCAGATTCCCGCCGGAGGAAGCAACACACCGTTCCACGGCGGCATGGACCTCGGGCAGACCCGCATGACGATCGCCAACGGCCGCGAAGTGTTCGCCAAGGCCGTGGAGATGATGTCTCGCTGCTCGCAGGACGCGCTCTCTGCTGCCCGAATGGGATCGCAAGACATCGACCGGTTCGTGCCACACCAGGCCAATGTCCGCATTTTCGATGTGGTCGGGAGGAACCTCGGAATAGCGGATCAAGCGATCGTCAAGACGATCGCCGAGTACGGCAACTCTTCCGCCGCGACCATCCCGCTCTCGCTCTCGCTTTCGCATCGGGCGCAGCCGTTTCGGCAGGGCGAAAAGGTTCTCCTTGCGGCGGCGGGTGCCGGTCTCACCGGAGGCGCCCTCATCCTCGGAATTTAGCGGTACGACGGCCATGCACAGGATTTGTCACGAATGACACTAGCAAAACGGGCCCAATGCGAAAAAATGGTCGCCGGCAAGCTGCATGGGCGCTGGTTCGGTGACGCGAGAGCGAAAACCCTGCAGACGATTTTCTCGAGCAGGACGATCGGCAAGGCTACTTTGCTGGCGAGGAGTGGTTGGCGCCAGTCTAGGAGAGCGGAGGTATCCAACTCCTCATTGCGATGCAGTCATCCTAATCGATATGTCCGCCCTTCTGATCCATTGGTCAACATCGTAACGGCAGTAGTGGCAGCCGTGAATTGAATAACCGGCCCCTCGAAGGCATCAACCGTCATGCAGTCCGAAAAAAACGCTCATCTGCCTGTCTCAACAACGCTGGCTCCATTTCGGAACCCGGTGTTTCGCTCGATCTGGACGGCCACACAAATATCCAGCCTCGGGTGGCTCGTGCAAACGGTCGCCATCAGTTGGCTGATGGCCACGATTTCCGCTTCGGATCTGATGGTTGCACTCGTGCAGGCCGCATCCACGTTGCCGGTATTCTTCCTCTCAATTCTTGCCGGAGCCATCGCCGACAACTTCAGCCGCCGATGGGTGATGTTTGCGGGGCACTGCCTGATAGCATTGGCATCAACGACGCTGATGATTTCTGTCGGTCTGGGATTTGCCGGTCCCTGGCTAATTCTCGGACTAGGTTTCCTGGCCGGCTGCGGCTTTGCCTTGAATGATCCGGCCTGGCACGCTTCTGTTGGTGATATCCTTCACAAGCGCGACATCCCGGCTGCGGTGACGCTTATGTCCGTCGGATACAACATTGTGCGCAGCGTTGGTCCGGCTTTGGGTGGCGTAATCTTGGCATTCTTTGGACCGCTGGCCGCTTTCGCCTTGGCAGCTCTGAGTGATCTGGCGCCTCTAAGCGCAATATGGCGCACTAGATGGAATGTTCGCACTTCACCTCTCCCTCGTGAGCGAATGACGATGGCAATTCATGACGGAGTGCGCTTCACGGTATTGTCCTTGGAGATCAGGGCAGCGATTGCCCGTGCAACCTTTTTCGGGCTGGCAAGCATCTCCATCCTTGCGCTACTCCCACTAGTCGTCCGGGATCAGCTGAAAAGCGGCCCAATCGTCTACGGCATCTTGCTGGCCGGCTTCGGCATGGGTGCTTTCGTCGCGGGCATGAGCAATAGCTTTCTAAGGCGGATCACGTCTCAAAACAGGCTGGTATCGTTCGCCTCTGTTGCTTGTGCAGCATGTTGCCTTTCCCTTGCACTCACATCATCGGTCGCCGTGGCGGCCATTTCGCTGGCAGTTGGAGGCGCGGGCTGGCTTATCACCTGGACGGGCATCGACGTGTCGGTGCAGCTGGCAAGCCCAAGGTGGGTCGTCGGCCGCACACTGTCGATATACTACGCCCTGAGCGCAGGGGGTATGGCGGCCGGCAGCTGGATCTGGGGTACTGTCGCACAGGACTACTCCTTAGCCTGGGCTCTTGAGGGCGCCGCAGGCGCTCTGTTGCTGGTTGCAGCTGCGGGGATACTGTTGCCGGTCCGTCCATGGGAAGAAACGGATCAGGAAAGTTCGGATTTTCACCCCCCGGAGCTGGCACTCGAGTTGAAGCCCAGGAGTGGCCCCATAGTCGTGAAGGTCGAGTATCTTATAGCCGAAGAGAATATCGAGACCTTTCTGGGCTACATGCGCGCAAGGCGCCATGTTCAGAGCCGTGCCGGTGCGCGAAACTGGACACTCCAGCGAAATCTTCAAACGCCTTCGATTTGGACAGAGACATTCCGCACGCCAACCTGGATGGACTTTCTTCGCCTGAATCATCGGCTCACGGCAGCGGACAAGGACGTCGGCCAGCGTCTCCTGGCACTGCATGATGGAGAGCGTCCTCCGCACACAGTGCTTTCGATCGAACGAACGACTGAGGCAGCTCGTACCCGTGCCTCGACAATCTTTTCTCGTCCTCCGAGGTGACGTGATCACGAAAGCGATCGCATCGCGCATTGGGATCTGCCGCGCCGGTCGACTGAAGCAGCGCGAAGGCCGCATCGCCAGTACGCGGAGCCTATGCGTCCGGCGCTCTCTCGCGAATACCTATGCCGCCGCGGGGCTCGAGGCCGGGGGCAGGAACGGTCCGTTCCGGGCCATCGTCGATGCGGCGCGCGACGGCAAGACGGAGGGCATGGGTTTCGAGCGCTGGTGGTCGCGCCTGCGCACAAGCCGATCAGCAGCACGTTCGACGTGCGCTTCAGCAGCGCTGTGCGGCTCAGAGACTGGCAGAGCCGGATTTGACGCGCTACCGGCTGGCGCTGGGCCAGCCAGAACCAGGCCTGTTCGAGGACGGCGGTGGCGCTCGACCTTTCGGCGCCGGACATGGAATCAGGGCGGGGGGAAGCCGCCTTGACGCCCTTGCAGGACGCCATCTCAACCGCGAACGACAAGCTTTCAGGGATCATTGCTGCGCCCTTTGGGCGGCTTGCCGTTCCCGATGTTCGAACGCGTCGGTGAAGCTATCGAGTTCTTGGGGGGTCATCCCAAGCGCCCGCCCCTCCTCACGCCATGAGGCAACCGCCTTTTCGACGTCTGCGAGTATCGTCTTCGCTCGATCGCTCCTGATCCGGAAATAAGCGATTACTGACATCAGTGCGTCCACAGTCGCTTCGGGCCCAGTTTCCTCGGATATCCAGGTTTTCAGCTCTCGCACACGCTCAGGGAATGGGTTGATGTCGAATGCAGGCGCCAGGCGCCATTGCCCGCGATGCACATGGAGAAAGCCGTGATTGTGGAGGTGGTCATCGACATTGGTGATAAGAATCGAGAACGCGATGCGCCGCCAAAGCTCTTCGATGTTGGCCGCTGGCTGGCTGCCGTGCTGGCGAAGCACATCCACGAGTTCAGTATAGCTATGCTCGCCAGCATCCGCTGCCTCTGCGCCGATCATCGTGGCGGCCGAGATATACATGAGTCGATTGCCATTCGGGGTTCTATCGAAGCGACGGATGAGCGCGACAGGAGCGCCGTCGCTGTCGAGCAGACGTGTCTCAGCAGTATCTACGCCGGCTTTTCTGGCCAAATTCATGGCGAGCACTTCGCCTTTTGTGACAGCCCGATCATCGGCAACGCTCGGAAACTTACCGATAGCGAGGCGTCCGTCGTCGTCGACGACAGAACACTTCGGACGAAGGCCCCCAAGGGACGTGCCACGTCCACGCAAATAGGCGAGGTCCGTTGCCGTCTCGGTGTTCGTCTCGACCGCCTGTGTCGCTGCGAGGAGTTGACCGATTTCAATGAGCGGCGGCGTGGTGCGTCGACCCTCCTCGGTCGTTCTTTTGTAACGCCCTTCTTCGTCCTGCAACCGGAGCGCACCAACGCGGCTCATGTCGTCCACTGCCAAGAGGTAATCCATCGCGTTCAGAGGCCGCGTTTCGGCGACATTTCCCGCCCGGCGCGCCTCTTGGCGACGCTTGGCGTGGTCGCGCTGGATGACACGCCGGCCCCATCCGTCCGGCTCCGTGTCGGCGATCGCGTTGTGGAACACGGACCCGTCGCCGGTCTTTCGATGGAATTGGGGGCCTGAGACGAGTGGCAGACCGGGTTCGATCGAGAAGCCTTCCGCTGCTCTCAGCCAACCTGCATGATATTCAAAGGCAGCGCTCTCGCGCGCACCCTGCTGATCATAGCGCAACGTGCCCAGTGGCGTCGCTTCCTCGCCAATGTGAACAGCAATAGAACGTCTCATATTGCACCCGGTGGCTTCCTGACCCTTACCCTTTTGGGCAAACGTTCGGCGTCGAGGAGCAGGCCTTGCTCATCGCGATGCGCGTCGACGATCTGCGTCAAAGCCTCATCAAAGCCCAGAACAAAAAAGGTCATGGCGTAGGCCCCCATAGCGACGGTCGGGTCTCCTTTTTCGATCTTCAGATAGGTGCTCTTTGCGACACCCAATCGTTCCGCCATCATCATGATCGTCAGGCTGCGCTTCTTACGGGCGAGCGCAATGTCGGCGCCGAGCTTGCCAAGCGCCCTCTTGACTCTGGGAGGCAATGTATCTGTCACTGTTGAGCGCATTTTTGTCTCATAAAAACGACCTTAACTGATTTTAGGGCGTTTATATAAGCCATAAACCGTGATCTGTCGAGAGTTGGCCTGTTTGACCGAATCGAACAAGGCGGTGGCGCTGAAACCCAACCACGCCAATCTCGTGAGCATGCATCCATGCGATCCGCAATGGGCGCAAGGTGAGTCGCACAGGGATGTGAACGATGCGCCGCTGCAAAACGGAACGGGCCATGCTTGGCACGATCCAGATGTACGCTGCAGCGGGGCTCCCGCCTGACGTACCGGGCGGCGGCGCCGCATGCCGTCTCGACCCGAGCTTCACAGCAAACAGATGCTGTCGGTATCGAACGAAAGTGTCACATATCGAACATACGAACCGTGTCCCAAACGTCTGCTTCGTGCTTAGCTTGACCCCCAAAAAGCAAAAAAAAAGAGAGCGCGACGAAGTGCGCCGGCCAATTTTAGTGTCAGCGCGGAGCTACCTATTCAGGATGGCACGTCGCTTGCTGCTCCGCATCGAACGCCGACGGCCAACCCACAAATAATGGAGATGAATATTGGCTCAGAAGTGCTGAATCCCCGATGCAACTGAAAGAGTTTGACTGACAGCTGTGTGGAAGCGCAGCAAGGCAATAGGCGTTTTGCCTTTTCTTTAAGCCTGACGCATGTCGAATCTCACCTCCTTCGGACAGTTGATGACCAAACACAGTTGTTTTTCAATAAGTCATACAGTTGAAGGAGTGCGATTAAGCAAAATTACAAGTATCACTCGGCGTACTCTTAAAGTAGATCGGAACTCCTCGAGTCAACTTGGTATCGCGCATTCCTTAGGTACGAAGGAGGAGCGCGATGCACATGTTTTTGCTCCTCGGATAGGCCACGGGTTCGCTCTTCGACGCTTCCGCCGTTAACCTTTGAATGGAGATCCAGAATGAACGTAAGCAGCCTTCTTCTCGGCTCAGTTGCGGCGCTGATCTCCGTTTCCGTCGCTCGCGCGGCGGACGAAGACTCCGCGCCGGGCCCGACCGAATACGTCAAGATCTGCGACGTCTACGGTTCGGGCTACTTCCATATCCCCGACACCGAGATCTGCCTGCGCATCGGCGGCTACATCCGTTACGACGTCGGCGTCCGCGATGTCCGATCGTATGACGGGACAAGAAACTCCGATGTGAGAACTGGCGAGGCTCAGGGCACCTGGCGAGACAACACGCGTTTCACGTTCAAAACTTGGACGCGCCAGGAGACCGAACTCGGCGCACTGAAGACCTATACTGAAACCCGCGTGAACTTCGGCAACCGCAACGCTTATCCGGGTCCGGACAGTCCTCACAAGTATAACTTCAACAGCGGCGTCAAGTTGACTTCCGCCTGGATCCAGCTTGGTGGCCTCCGAGTTGGTAAGGACGAGTCGGCCTTCGACACGTTAATAGGCTACGCCGGGAACGTCCTCAATAACGTACTCGTTCCGTACGGCGACTTCGATACCAACGTGGCTCAGTATTACTTCGATGCCGATAATGGCTTTTCGGCTCTGGTTTCACTTGAACAAGGGTCGGGTGTAGTCGGTACTATCGACAGCCATGTTCCGCACATCGTCTTCGGCGTGAAACAGACGCAGGGCTGGGGCGCGATCACCGGCGTAATCGCTCGTGACAGCGACTACGAAGCTTTGGCCGGCAAGTTCCGAGTGGATGTCAATGTCACAGATGACCTGTCGCTATTCGGAATGTTCGGCTACGGCTCCATTGGCAATCTCAACGATGACCCGACCAACGCGGTCGCCGCTCACGGTCGCGGCTTCTACAAAATTTGGAGCGGCAACTGGGCTTTTTGGGCGGGCGCCACTTACACGTTAAACGAGAAAGCTTCGTTCAACCTTCAGGTCTCGGGTGATCAGCTTAGGAACTCTGGTCTGGCTGCAAACGTCGCCTATATGGTCGTTCCAGGTTTCACAGTCACAGCCGAAGTCGACTATGCCCACTACGGCAACTTCGGCGTCGGCACGCTCGACCGTTCCGGCGTGAACTGGACTCACCTCGGCAAAAAGAACAGCCTCGGCGGCATACTCCGATTCCAAAGCTCATTTTAGCGGAATCGAAGCTGCATCTCGGGTGGGCTGTAAAGCGGACCCAATCCCGCAAACGCTTGAGGACACATCACGTCAATCGCAATGACGTGTGGGTGCAAGTCGTCGGTAATCATCCAAGACCGCCGGTGTAAGTCATTTGGTATGGCATCCACAAACGGATGCTGCCAACTAGGCGATTGCTGCTTTCGGCCGGACCCGAATGCGCTTGACAAAACGGAGCCGGCCCGTTCAACCTGAGGCATTCACCAGGGGAGTCCCGGCAAGGGGCTGAGATACTGCTGGCTTTCGCGGCGCAGTGACCCGTTGAACCTGATCCAGTTCATACTGGCGTAGGGACGGTGCAAGCGCTTTGCGGGAGTTTACGCCCGAGGTCCTGTTTCGGCAGGTCAACAGAAGCGTCTTTTCATCCTTCCGGCACAGAACTGGGTCTCCAATGCACGAGCAAAGGAGCCTCAAGATGAATGCCCTCACCCCCGCCGTTTCGACGGGACCACTGCCCGCCTCACGGAAGATCCACAAGTCCGGCGTCCTCCATCCGCACATCAAAGTGCCGATGCGCGAAATCTCCGTCCATCCGACAGCCGGGGAGCCACCCGTCACCGTCTACGATCCGTCAGGCCCCTATACGGACCCTGCTGTCGAAACCAGCATCGAAAAGGGCCTTGCCCGGCTTCGTCACGAATGGATCACAGCGCGCAGCGATGTCGAGGCCTATGACGGACGCCATGTCCGGCCGGAGGACAACGGATTCGCGACGGGCGAGCGCCTGACGCCAGAATTTCCCATTCGCAACCGGCCGCTCAGGGCCAAGCAGGGCAAGGCGGTGACCCAGCTTGCCTATGCGCGCGCCGGCATCATCACGCCAGAAATGGAGTTCGTCGCCATCCGCGAAAACCTTGGTCGCGAGATCCTGCGCGGCAAGCTTGACCGCGACGGCGAAGCCTTCGGCGCGGCGATCCCCGATTTCGTCACACCGGAGTTCGTGCGCGAGGAGGTGGCGCGCGGACGGGCGATCATTCCCGCCAACATCAATCATCCCGAGAGCGAGCCGATGATCATCGGCCGCAATTTCCTGGTGAAAATCAACGCCAATATCGGCAACTCGGCGGTCACCTCCTCCATGGCCGAAGAGGTCGAAAAAATGGTGTGGGCGATCCGCTGGGGCGCCGACACGGTGATGGACCTGTCAACCGGCCGCAACATCCATAACATCCGGGACTGGATCGTGCGCAACGCGCCGGTGCCGATCGGCACGGTGCCGCTTTACCAGGCGCTTGAGAAGGTCAGCGGCATCGCCGAGGACCTGACCTGGGAGGTGTACCGCGACACGCTGATCGAACAGGCCGAGCAGGGCGTCGACTATTTCACCATCCATGCCGGCGTGCGGCTGCACTACATTCCACTGACCGTCGACCGAGTCACGGGCATAGTCTCGCGCGGTGGCTCGATCATGGCCAAATGGTGCCTGCACCATCACCGGGAAAGCTTCCTTTACGAGCATTTCGCAGAAATCTGCGACATCTGCCGCGCCTATGACGTGTCGTTCTCGCTCGGCGACGGCCTTCGACCCGGTTCTATCGCCGACGCCAATGATGCTGCGCAATTCGCCGAACTGGAAACGCTGGGCGAGCTGACGAAGATCGCCTGGGCGAAGGATTGCCAGGTAATGATCGAGGGGCCCGGCCACGTGCCGATGCACAAGATCAAGCAGAACATGGACAAGCAGCTCGATGTCTGCGGTGAGGCGCCCTTCTATACGCTTGGGCCGCTTACCACCGACATCGCGCCGGGCTACGACCACATCACCTCCGGCATCGGCGCGGCGATGATCGGCTGGTTCGGCACTGCCATGCTCTGCTACGTCACGCCCAAGGAGCATCTTGGCCTTCCCGATCGCAACGACGTCAAGACCGGCGTGATTACCTACAAGATCGCCGCCCATGCCGCCGACCTGGCGAAGGGTCATCCGGCTGCAAAGGTCAGGGATGATGCCCTTTCCCGGGCGCGTTTCGAGTTCCGCTGGGAGGACCAATTCAACCTGTCGCTCGATCCCGGAACAGCGCGGTCCTTCCACGATCAGACCTTGCCCAAGGAGGCGCACAAGCTGGCGCATTTCTGCTCGATGTGCGGACCGAAATTCTGCTCCATGCGCATTTCCCATGACATCCGCGCCGAAGCGCAGAAGGAGGGCATGGCGGCGATGGCGGCGAAGTACCGCGAGGGCGGTGACCTCTACGTGCCGGCGGACGAGACCGGCGCAGCGCTTACGCCTTTGCAGGCGCATGAGCGATCATGAGGGTGCTGGTCAAAGGGGCCGGCGTCGCCGGCCTCACCGCAGCTTTCGAGCTCGCCACGCGCGGCGCGGCTGTGACCGTTGCCGAGACAAGGCACAGCCTTGGCGGAAATGCGTCATGGTTCGCCGGCGGCATGCTGGCGCCCTGGTGCGAGCGCGAAAGCGCCGAGCAGTCCGTGCTCGATCTCGGACGCAACGCCGCGGACTGGTGGGATGCGGCAACGCCTGACCAGGTGACACGGGCAGGAACACTGGTCGTGGCAGCGCCGCGCGATGCGGGCGAGCTCGACCGGTTTGCCAGCCGCACGTCGGGTCATCGGCGTGTTGATGAAGATGAAATCGCGTTGCTGGAGCCCGACCTCGCCGGCCGCTTCCGTCGTGGATTACTCTTCCCCGACGAAGCCCATCTCGACCCGCGCCAGGCGATGGCGGCACTTCATGACAGACTAGCAGCGATGGGCGTCGAATTCCGCTTCGGCGCCGACGCCCGGCTTGCCTCCGGTTTCGATCGCCGGATCGACTGCACGGGTATGGCCGCCGTAGACGACCGACTGCGCGGCGTTCGCGGCGAAATGCTGATCCTGCGCACGCCCGATGTGTCGCTGTCGCGCCCGGTCCGGCTGCTTCATCCGCGCTTTCCGCTCTACCTGGTACCGCGCACTGACCACCATTTCATGGCCGGCGCGACGATGATCGAGAGCCAGTCCGCTGGACGGGTCACGGCGCGTTCCATGATGGAGCTTTTGGGCGCGACCTATACCCTCCATCCGGCCTTTGGCGAGGCCGAGATCGTTGAAACCGGTGTCGGCGTCCGCCCAGCCTTTCCCGACAATCTGCCGCGTGTCGAAGCACGCGAAAGCACCGTCGCGATCAACGGGCTTTATCGCCATGGCTTTCTAATCGCGCCCGCCATGGCGCGTCAGGCGGCCGAACTCGTCTTCAGTCACGACAAACCCCTGGAGCCCGCCAATGAAACTGATCGTCAACGGCCAAGCGCTTGAGATTGACGCCTCAACGCTGGCCGAACTACTTGCCGCGCTCGACTATGAAGGCGATTGGCTGGCGACGGCCGTCAACAGCGACCTCGTGCACAAAACGAAGCGGGCGGAGTTCCAGTTGAGCGACGGCGACCGGATCGAAATCCTCTCACCGATGGCGGGAGGCTAGCATGTTCGAGCTTCTCGGGACGACGCTTCCCTCTCGGCTGTTTCTCGGCACGGCTCAATATCCCTCGCCCGCCATCCTTGCCGATGCGGTCCAGGCATCGGGCACCTCGGTGGTGACCGTGTCCCTGCGGCGTGAGATGGCCGGCGGCAGGGACGGCGAAAAGTTCTGGTCGTTGATCCGCTCGCTTGGCACAAGAATCCTGCCCAACACGGCCGGCTGCCACTCCGTCAAGGAAGCGGTCACGACCGCGAAAATGGCGCGCGAGGTGTTTGGGACGAGCTGGATCAAGCTCGAAGTGATCGGCAACCATGACACTCTGCAGCCTGATGTGTTCGGCCTGGTCGAAGCTGCGCGCATCCTGTGCGACGACGGCTTTGCAGTATTTCCTTATACCACCGACGACCTTGTCGTCGCCGAGCGGCTGCTGGAAGCGGGCTGTCAGACCCTCATGCCTTGGTGCGCGCCGATAGGTTCGGCCCTCGGGCCAGTCAACCTCACGGCGCTGCGCTCGATGCGCAAACATTTCCCCGACGTTCCCATGATCGTGGATGCCGGGCTCGGACGGCCGTCGCACGCTGCCACCGTCATGGAGCTCGGCTTTGACGCCGTGCTCCTGAATACGGCGGTCGCCAGGGCAGCCGATCCAGTCGGCATGGCGCGCGCATTCGGCAAGGCAGTCGATGCCGGCCGTGAAGCCTTCCTGTCGGGGATGCTCGAACCGCGCGACGTCGCGGTGCCATCGACGCCGACCATCGGCAGAGCAGTTTTTTCATGAAGCTCGATCCCTTCTACCTGATCGTCGACAGCGCCGCCTGGATCGAACGATTGGCGCCGCTCGGCGTGAAGCTGGTTCAGCTTCGCATCAAAAGCAAGAATGAGACCGGGTTGCGCGCGGAGATCCGCAAGTCGAAGGGCTTTTGTGCCCAACACAAATGCCAGCTCATCGTCAACGATCATTGGCGCCTGGCAATCGAGGAAGGCTGCGATTTCGTGCATCTCGGCCAGGAGGATCTGCAAACCGCCGACCTCTCGAGGATACGGGCAGCCGGCGTGAGGCTTGGATTGAGCACGCATGATCGTGTCGAGCTGGAAACGGCCATGTTTGCCGAGCCCGACTATGTTGCGCTCGGTCCGATCTATCCCACCATCCTGAAGAAGATGAAGTGGATGCCGCAAGGGCTAGAGCGGATCAGCGAGTGGAACCGGCGAGTGGCGCCGATCCCATTGGTCGCTATTGGCGGCCTCAACCCTGACCGCCTCAACGGCGTCTTTGAGGCCGGCGCCAACAGCGCGGCAGTGGTCACGGACATCACGTTGAGCTCCGATCCCGAAACGCGCACGCGAGAGTGGATCGAAAAGACGGACCGATGGCGATGAGACGAGAACCGCATGTGCTTGTCATAGGCGGATCGGATTCCAGCGGGGGTGCTGGAATAGCACGCGACATCGAGACGATCTCTGCCATTGGCGTGCGCACCTGTCTCGCAGTCACAGCGCTGACGGTGCAAACGCACGACATCGTAATGGAAATCCATCATTCGCCACCCAGCTTGGTGGCCGATCAGATGTGTGCCGCGCTGCAGGCCAACGAAGTGGCCACGATCAAGATCGGCATGCTCGGAACAGCCGAGACCATCGTTACCGTTGCGGTGGTGCTGCGTGAAAATCCGCAAGTGCCGGCAGTTCTCGACCCTGTGCTGGCCTCCACCTCAGGCCGCGCACTTCTGGAAGCAGGCGCTATCGCTGCCATGAAGCGCGATCTGATGCCGCTTTGCTGCATTGTCACGCCCAACCTCCCTGAACTGGCGCTCCTTACTGGCTCCGAACTGGCGGTGGATGAGGACGAAGTGCTCCAACAAGGACAAAGATTGCTGGCCGCCTGCCCTCAAGCCCTGCTGATCAAGGGTGGGCATGCGTCGGGACCCCGATCGACCGATATTCTGTTACGCTCCGGTCATGAACCCATCCGCTTCGAAGCACCGCGCGTTGCCACATCGATGCGCGGAACAGGTTGCATGCTGGCCAGCGCGATTGCGGCGCATCTGGCGAAGGCGAAGCCGCTCGAAGACAGCGTGAGCGAAGGCAAGCGGCTTGTTTTCGAGAGGCTGCAAGAAAGCAGTCACGTGACAGCGGCTCACTCCAATGTGCACCAGGATTCGGTTGACCTAGTCAGTATCCCTGGGCGTTACCGAGGTGGGCGTGTGGGGTGATCACCTTCAACCGAGCGCTGTCGATCTCGTTTTCAGATTGACAGGTTTGCCCCCGTGCCCCGGCGACCTCGGCGATCGTGGCAAGCCGGCGAAGCATATCTGCTGTATACCAGAACACTTCAACGCCACTGCTCTCCGGTGATCATGGAGCTTACGTGAACTACTATCATTCGGATCTTTCTGGTGGAGGAAGTCCTCGTCGGCGACGGCATGGTCGTCATCCAGCGACGCCATCTCGTCCCACCCACCCTTCCGGGTGGAATGGCACCGACGCCGCAGATTGTTCAGTGCCGCTCCTCCACCTCAAACTTATCTTTTGTGTTCAGGGAGCCACGGCGCCTGGGTTGGCTGATGAACACCGTCCGTTCGCGCATGTGGGGTCGAATTAAATCTCGGCGAAGAGGAGGCAGGCTCATCATCCAACAGTCGCCGGAGTTCCGCTGGGTCGAATGCCGTCATTGGTGGGGAGGCGGGTTCATCATTCAACAGCTGCCGGAATTCCACTGGGTCGAACGCCATCATTGGTGGGGAGGCAGGCTCATCATCCAACAGTCGCCGAAGTTCCGCT
>NZ_CAKXZT010000101.1:55900-81622 GCF_935825525.1 Mesorhizobium escarrei | reverse complement strand
GGTTCATCATTCAACAGCTGCCGGAATTCCACTGGGTCGAACGCCATCATTGGTGGGGAGGCAGGCTCATCATCCAACAGTCGCCGAAGTTCCGCTGGGTCGAATGCCATCATTGGTGGGGAGGCGGGTTCATCATACAACAGCTGCCGGAGTTCCGCTGGGTCGAATGCCATCATTGGTGGGGAAGCGGGTTCGCCATTCAACAGCTGCAGAGACTCCTCCTCGTGCGGCAAGCGCCCGCTCAGCCGGTCTTGCAGCGCCTGCCGATCGGCGACGAGGTTGTCGAGTTGCATCGGCTCGTGGTCCGGCCGCTGCCCATCCACCAATCGTCCAAGCAGAGCCCGCGTGCCGTCCAGCACAAACACGCCGCAATCATTATCGTTCGGCTGTCGGGGCATGCGGGCTGGCGCCAAGGTTGCGTTCAGAAGTGTTGCGAGCCGTTTTGCAGGCACGCTGTTGTATCCGTCTGACTGGCGGGAGTCGTAGTGATAGGCGACCCGCCTTTCTGGGTTGCGGCGATCAACGAGCAGCAGCGACCAATGGGTGCCGGTGATAGTAGGAGTGCCATTGTTCAATGGAACGAACAGGAAGTCGGCTGGGGCGTCATTTCGGCTATAAATGGACTGCAATATGACTCGCGCGTTTTGCGGCTCGGTGTGACGCAGTAGATGCGATACCGACGGGTCCACCAGCCGTGTCCGGGCGGCGAGCGCCGGATCTATCGCCTGCAGCTGCTCCCCCAGCAAATGGTAATCCCTCTGGATATGGGCGTCACTCAGCCACTCGTCGGCCCTGAGCATCGACCCGTTGGGGACATTGGACGAGGCTGTCGGATTCAACGCCCCGATCTGGACATCGGAGGAGGTGGTGGTTAGCCCAGTCAGATCAACCACTGGAAGACCGCGGTAGGTGACTGCCAGCCTGGCGGTTGATCGCGAGGCAGGTTCGGAAACCGTTGCCGGTGCCGCTGCCGCAGCTTCACTCATCGGCGAAAGCCGACCGCGATTGATGAGATGAACGCCGATCCCGCTAGTCTCCGCTTGCAGCCTTGGGATGTGTTCGGACTCTCTCCCCCGCATGACAGGCTGCCCTTCCAATGGCAATGCCCCCACCTGGTAGGTGGAGGGCTGCATCGGCATGCGACCGCCTGAATTGCCGATCTCGCTCAGCTGCTGCTGAATGGCGACGGCTGGCGGCGTATTCAGGGTCCTCTGCCGCTTCGCTGGCCTCAACAGCGCTGTGGAATGTTCATTGTTGATGATGAGCCACTCGGTCGGCAGGAGGTTGCCCCTGTCAACCGCGCCAGGCGAGCGCCGAATCTGCTGTTCGCTGATCGCTAACAACGGCCGGGCGGCAGCCTGAACCCCAGCCTGCCGAGAGCCGGCTGCTCCGAAAGCACCCGCCCCGTTGCTGTTGAGGTTATCCCGTCCCGTGGGCAACTTCCCTGGAGCGATGAAAAATGACGCGGCTGGTTGATTATCCTGCTGTCCCTGAAGCTCCTTTGGCCAACTGCCAGCTTCCTGCGACGCGCTGTGCTGCGCAATCGCCTCGCCGACCCGCCTCGGCTCCATCAGTGCCGTGTCCCCGGAATCAGGAACGGGAGGAATATGGCGCTCGAGCGCCATCGCTTTAGCGCCGGCGTGCGATTTTCGGAGATAGGCCAGCGCGTAACCGATGATCTGATAACCACCGGCGTGCTCCTTATAGCCCTCGACATCTCCATCCAACGCCGCGTCAGAAAGCCGACCAGAAATGCCATTCTTGTTGTTTTGACGCAGGTAGTCACTGAAGCTCCTAAGAGCAGTTGCAGTCCTCCTGCCGGTTTCTGTCGGGACTTCGTTTCTATACTCTTTGATGAGAGCCGCGTCCTGAGGATACGGAGCCAACTTGGCTGCGATCGGCACGACGCCTCCGCCGGCGTGCGATTTTCGGAGACAAGCCAGTGCATAACCGATGATCTGATTACCACCGGCGTTCTTCTTATAGCCCGCGACATCTCTATCCAACGCCGCGTCAGAAAGCCGGCCAGAAATGCCATTCTTGTTGTTTTGACGCAGGTAGTCACTGAAGCTCCTAAGAGCAGTTGCAATCCTCCTGCCGGTTTCTGTCGGGGCTTCGTTTCTATACTCTTCGATGAGAGCCGCGTCCTGGGGATACGGAGTCAACTCAGCGCGGCCTGCGATCGGCACGATTCCGCCCGTCGACTGCGACGTCCGAAGATGACCTATTGCCGTAAGCAGCCTCGAGGGAGCACCCTTTCCGATGAACTCGCGCGCATCATCGGTCAGCGATTGCTTGTCGAGCCGACCCTTAATAGGATCTTTGTTGTTGGCGAACAGCCACTGGCCAAAGCTGAGAAGAATACTTACATTGTTCTTGGCAGCGTGCTCGGAGGCGTTGCCCTTAATGAGGGCCTCCTCAAGGCTGAGGATAAAGTCTTCATCCCTGAAATGAAGAGGGCGCTTGCTGAGCCTTCTCAGAAATTTACTTGACTGAGCCGGCTGCGGCCCCGCACTGGCCGGCATTGCTCCACCACCTCCACCTGAATTGGCCATCTCGCTCAGTTGCCGCTCAAACGCCGCCGCACCTGCGGACGGAGCCGCACGTGAGCTATCTTGCAGGCCGGCCCTGTTCGATTGTCCGTGCACCCGCGTGAAATCCATCCGTTCTCACTTTCAGCAATATAAGCCGTTTGAAGCTGGGCTTGAATCTGACACGGGAGGCTGTCGAGAACCTGACGACAACGTGCTCGCCAAGATCTGTTGCAAAGTTTTCGGGACCAGAGGCATGGCCTTCGGTGTTTCGCCGGAGATTTCAGATGTTCAAGGGCCGCCGTTTCGACAGTCCGTCATCCTGCTTTGCGTTCGCTGGTGCAATCCGAAGTGGGGCTGGGACGTCTTTCCCCGCTTCTTTCTTCTCTGAACGCGCGCTGTTCGGCCTCGTGTCGAACGCTGCCCATCCTCGCCTCAGCGCTCGGCTTTCTTCTCGACGCTGCTCGCTTTCGCGCGCGTTTCCGTCTCGCCGCTGCCGTCGCGCGTCTCGTACCGGCTGCTGCGCTCCATCGCGCTGATTGTGCATCTGCTCGTCATCAACAATCTCGCCTATCTCTATCCGACTATCGATGTGGGCGTGCCGTCTACCTGCCTGCTGTCCGCGCGGGACCTGCTTATAGAACTCGTGCCGAAGCGCTACGCGCACGTTGCGCGGCGACCTGCGGGAGGGCGAGCGGGCGACGAAATTCGCGGGCCATTAACTGCGCGCTGGCCTCGCCTCATCAGCAACGTTCTGGATGGGCGTGCAATGCGCCGGTGCCGATCGGAACCGTGCAGCTTACAAGGGGCACGAGTCGAGGACCTCACCAAAAACCGGCGTCGGCTTGCTTTTTGAGGTCGTTGCACCGACGGGGTTGGTTCGATCCGACGCTGACCTGTGTGATTGGGGGGCTTGGGTACGAGCCGGTGCCGGACCGAACCGTCTCAGACAACGACGGTTATCTCTCGGCACATTGGGGCATGGGCTCGGGTAAAGTGCGGCGACAACGTGTCAGAATATCACCAATCCGACGCCCGCTCGCAAACGTGATTGGAGTAGCGCATAATGTTGCGGCGTTGCCAATCGCCCAGGTGTCGCAGGGATGGCCACAAGTAGAAGCGGTCAACGATTGCACTCGATGGGTCAGGCGGACCTGATTTTAGGCTGAAACCAGGGAGGGATCGTCCGCCTGTTTTGCTGGCACGCTAACCGCGCGCCGATTGACCTGGGGATCGATCGAATCGCCGAGCGCGGCCGCTCGCTGGCGTCAGTGCCGGCCAGCATCCATCTGCTCTGCGCGCCCGGCGCATCATCCGGAAAGGACTGCGGAGAAGGGAGGCTGACATATTGCAGATCACCCTGACGCGCCACAGCGTGCGAGCTCCGGGATTCCGGTGATGTCATGGTCAGCTGTAGCCAAGTCAAGCTCAGTTATGAAGCAGGCACATCGATATTGCGCCACAGCATAGTGGTTGCTTGAGCATCTGCGCCTAGCACGGACAGAACCATCTTTAGGAGCGCTACCGGGGCAAGAATGCAGTACGTACCGCGTGCTCTAAAAAAGGTATTCTAAACAGAGTGAATGGGGCAGCCCGCTACGGAAATCTTGTCCTAGTCCGTTTGAGCATCGACTCTTCAGATGGACCGGCTGGGTACCCGGCGCGGCCTGCACCCATCGAGGCCGCCAACCGCTGAGCAGAAAACCAGGCCTACGCTTTCCGGGACGGCGGACCTCGTCAGCCTCTCGAAAGCTTGCCTGAGTAGGTCGCTCATCTGATCTGTGAACGTGAGGCTAGCGTGAACCGGCACAAACTTAACATTCATTGTAATAGCCTGGCAGCAGGTACAGCACCCCGTATCGCATGAGCAAGCGGACGGGCAGGGCAAGACGGCTTTGAGCAGCACTGGGGAGAGCTGGCTGGACATTCTGGACGGGCAGCGGCCGGACCATGAGCCGCTGCTACTCGACAACCTCTTGCCGATCGGCAGCCGCTGCAAAACCTGCTGAGGGCTGATGTCGGCATTAACCCTAAGCCTCAGGGCGCTAGATTAAGCCTGGATGAGATTATCGCCGTTCGACTTCCAGGGTAGCGGACGCGGGCATTCGGCTGCACATCGGGAAGACGGTCAACGGCCTGGAAGAGTATACTGGGCGTGCGCTGTGTGCTGCGCAGTCGCCCTACCTCGCGGAAGCCCAGCCGACCCCTCATCGCATGCCGCCCTTGCGTCAACCGATGGTGCTAGGCCTCAAACGCTGCAGACCGGCAGCGCCGACCGACAGCCGCGAGACATCTCGGTGACGGTTCCTGCCGCGCTCAGATTGCGGCAGCCAGATCAGTGTCCAATCCGCCGCGCTCGAGGCTCTGATGACCGAACGCAAGCTCCAAGCCGCGGTACCAAAGCATCAGCCTCACAGTGCGACCTGGGGGTGAATATGCAGGCCCATCCAGGATGTGGATGCTTATGATCCGAACAATTGATTTGTTCAAGTCACTTGTCGAAAGCTAACCCGTGCCAGCCATGGAATCGTGCGCTCTGGAGGGCGACGCTGGCCTGGCGAATGCAGGGGCCTCACATAGGCAGGATCGATGCGCAGACAAATTGCAGGCACAGTTGGTGGCATTTTGGGCTGGCGAATCGACGTGTCAGCCCATCAACACGTCTTCACATGTTCTATGCCGCCTACTGCAGGCGTGCAGCTCGCATCCTCCTGCGATTAGCCGTCCCAAAGAGGATTACGAATACTGCGAAAAGTTGCTCGGCTTCTGCTGTCGCCGTCTCAACAGTCTTGGTGACCAGTCCTACCATTGATAGGAAATGAAATGCGAACGCTATTCGTTGACCACCATGCGGATCTTACGCGAGCGGTGGGAGTTGCACTCGGGGATAGCGGTTTCGCTGTTGATATCGTTCGCACACTGGAACAGGCATCGAGTGCATTTTCTTGCGCCAGCTATGAAGTTCTCCTGCTGGAGCTGGCTCTGCCGGACGGCAATGGCTTGGATTGGCTGAAGCAGCTAAGGAGTGAGGGACATTCAGTTCCTGCTCTCGTTCTGAGTGACGTCGACGATCTTGAGAAGCGAATTGCGATTTTCAACGGTGGCGCGGACGATTTTCTGCTCAAGCCCGTGTGTACCAATGAGCTCATTGCCAGAATGAGAGCCGTTCTGCGGCGGTCGGCGCAGATGACCGACCCCTTCATTGTATTTGGCAATCTCCACTTCGATCCAATCGGCCGACAGGTTTCCGTTGCTGGTCATCCGCTGACGGTCGCACGCCGTGAACTGTGTATTCTAGAGCATCTGCTCAACCGTGCTGGCCGCATCGTGCCGCGTTCGCAGTTGGAAGATCACCTATATTCGTTCAACGATGAAGTATCTGCCAACGCTCTTGAAGTCGGAATCTATCGCTTACGTGGATACCTAAGCAGGTCAGGGGCAACACCACGGATAAAAACCGTGCGCGGCATTGGTTACATTCTTGAATGTGACTAGCGCGACAGCCGTATAGTTGGCCGAATTTGAAAGAAAAGACCACCTTGAAAATCATTCCAACTGATCAACCTCACACCGATCGGCGGCCCCCGCTCATCGTCGGCCCGAGACCTACTACTGTCTCTCCTTACTTGAGCCGCCTCCTCTACGCGGTCATTCTGTCATATCCAGTTTCTGCGCCGGCCCAAAACATCGAGGATAAAGGCACGCCGCCTGCCGCTTCCAATAGCCTCGATGGCACGCTGAACCTTTCCTCTTCGCTCGGCAAGACAGTTCATTTGCCCGCGCCAGCCACGACGATCTTTGTTGCTGACCCGACGATCGCGGATTATCAGGCAGCCTCGAACACAACCATCTTCGTCTTTGGGAAGAAATCCGGGCGGACCAGCCTGTTCGCCTTGGACGAAAAGGGCGAGGCTCTCGTCGCTTTGCGCATTGTCGTCACGCAACCGATCGAGGAATTGCGCGCCATGTTGAGTGACCAGGTCGGCGACTCTTCAATCCACGTAAGCTATACGCCGCGCGGCGCAATCCTTAGCGGTACAGCTCCCAATGCGGAGGTCGCCGACACCGCGAAAAGGGTCACTGAGCAGTATCTCGGTGACGGTGCGCAAGTCGTCAATAACATCAAGGTCGCCGGGTCCTTGCAAGTTAATCTTAGTGTGCGGGTAGCGGAGGTCTCCCGTAGCGCCATGAAGGCACTCGGCGTTAACCTGTCCGCCTTTGGTCAAATCGACAATTTCAGAGTGGGCGTGTTAAGCGGCAGCGGCGCTGGCTCCGGTGCAGCGCTGGGTGGCGGTACAGCAGGAATCGGATTCGACAACGGCGTCGTCAACATCGGTGCGGTTCTCGACGCGCTCGCCAAGGAGCACATAGCTTCCGTTTTGGCTGAGCCGAATCTCACCGCGATGTCCGGTGAAACTGCCAGTTTTCTGGCCGGCGGCGAATTTCCCATTCCTGTCCTGCAGGAAAACAAGCAAGTGTCGGTTGAATTCCGTCACTTCGGCGTCAGCCTGGAATTCGTGCCGACCGTTCTCAACAACAACCGAATCAACATTCACGTAAAGCCGGAAGTCAGTGAACTGTCGTCCCAAGGTGCCGTTCAAATTAATGGTATTTCCGTGCCGGCAGTTTCCACGCGCCGAGCCGACACAGTCGTCGAACTCGCCAGTGGGCAGAGCTTTGCAATTGGCGGTCTGATCAGGCGCAACGTGAACAATAACGTCAGTGCGTTTCCCTGGCTCGGCGAAATGCCGATCCTTGGCGCTCTGTTTCGTTCCTCCTCGTTTCAAAAGGAAGAATCAGAACTGATTATTCTGGTTACGCCTTACATCGTAAAACCAGGCTCCAGCCCCAACCAGATGAGCGCACCCACGGACCGGATGGCGCCGGCTTTGGACGATTCTCCGGCAAATCCGCCGCGAGGCCGCGCTGCTGCCCGCACCGGCGCGCCAGGGGCCAAGCGCGGTCGCGGCTTCATAATCGAATAGGTGATCGAATGACTTTGCGGATCAAAGTTCTCCTGGTCGCCCTGACGGCCAGCGCAAGTGGCTGCACAAGCACTGCGCCGATCTATGTCGAGCCCCCTGCGCCAATCCTGATCCGGCCGGAGACCACCGTCCTGATATTAAAGAGCCTTCGCGCTTCCGAACGGCAGCGTTTGCGTGTTTTCCTTGACAGGACCAGTAGCGGCCGCCGCGATGCTCTTCACCTCCTTATCTGGGGCTCGTCCCGGCTCAGCGCAGAGGTGGTGCATCAGGCCAGGCAGATGGGCATCGACACTGACAACATCCATTTGCTCGACCAACACGATGGCGGCGCAGTCCAAGTAGAAGCAATTGTGTATCATGCCCGCCCACCTGCCTGTCCGTCGTATTCCGGTCCTTTACTCAGTGACAAATCCTTCGAAGAGCCGCTTGGCTGTTCGACACGACGTAACTTAGCTGCAATGGTCAACGATCCGCGCGATTTGCTCGACAACAAGGCTGTCGAGCCGAGCGATGGCGAGCGTGCGGCCATACCAGTCGCCACATACAGGACGTTCGGGGCGGGCAAAGGTCAATGACATGGGTCGTATGGTCTTAGCTCCGTAGAGTACGGCGCCGGCTCCAGTCTGTAACATTGCCGTTGCTTTTGATCTGGTGGTGAGCGCGGCCGTCACAATACACGATCGTGACCTGAACGAGATAGGGTGCCCCTCACCTCTCCAGGGCGCCCGGTGGCGCTGCGCTCATGACGTTACATGCGTCGCCGAGCTGGCTTCGGTCCCTGCGTTCGCCGTTCCGTCGGGCTTCACCGTCAGGTCTGGCGGGCAGGCCGGAGAACCAGTTTCTGCCGCATGGCCGTATCGAGACGCGCGGTACTACTTTCCACTGCCACCGTTCAGGCCTTCGCCGCAGGCAAACCCGGCTGCTACTATGCCCTCTGCTGACTTCTGCGCCGCGATCAGCGCGCCTCACGGCGGGCCCAGTCCGGAATTCCGGACACGGCGCAGATCTCCCGAGGTAAGATCGACCGCCTTCCCCGCACACCCGCCGAATTTACCACCCCGGTCCTTGGTGACCATGGACTTCGCGGTCATTGGCCCGCTCGTCCGGCCGGGTAGGCCTCATATCCGGTTCTTGTCCATCGGGTCGCGGGTTTGCTCCACGCTTCCTTCAGACCCCGCCTCGCGACGACGCCATTGCGCTTCGCTAACCCTTCGCCGCCATCAGGCTGGGTAATGGACTTACACCTCCAAGCTGTCGATCATGCTCGGCACACCAAAGCTGGCGCGGCTGTGTCGCCGCGCTCCACCGGCCCATGTTGCGGGCCGGTGGCCCCCACGGCCATCGGAGAAGCAGTTGCGGACGGGCGCTGCACCAACTGGTCAGCATGACCGCTCTTTTCCGGGTTCTTTTCTAGCCGATCTCACCTTCTTCTCTCAGGCTAAGTGTGAAAACGAACTCAAGGCCGAAGGATGAGTGGACTAAGCCCGGGCCTGCTGCGACCTAACCACGACCCTTAAGGCACGCCTGCCAAATCGCCTTGCGGAAAGGCAAAGGTTCCCCACAAGGTGTTTGATAGGCCAGTGAAGCGTGGCGAAGGAAGTCGCACATTTGTCGTCAGGCCACGTTCTGGAATATTGGCAAGCCCATCGGGCTGGGGAGGCCGGCCGCTTGCATAGGGTCGGCCGGAAGGCGTGCTTGCAGGTTGGACAAATAGTCTTCTGCATAGCTTTGCGCCATGGAAATCGGCAGATCGATCCCGGCCGTGGCGGCCTCTTCGAGCGCCTTCTTCACCAGCCCGTTGCGTATTGCAAGCTTGACCTCGGGGCCTGCGATAAGGCTGAGCGCCTGCGCTCCGATATTGATGCCAGCGTCTATCAGCGCCTGCTTCATATTGCCTCCGGTAATCGCTGTGCGGACAAGATTTGCCGCTTGCGCCTCGAACGCGAGCGTCATCGACACGGCATCGGCCACTTGGCCCACGACCGGAATGAAGCTCAACAGACCCACCGCCGTCGCAGCCCAATCAGCCACTGTCGAGTACACCTTGAGCACGTCGCCGACTGTGTGGATGAAAGCCCCGCCGTTCTTTTTGGCCGATTTGGTATCAGGCTGGTCCGCCCGGCCCGTCATCATGTCCGAGACGGCGTCCTGTTCCGCAGCAGTTTCGGGCGCATGGGTCTTTGGCTGCTGAACGGTTCGGTTCGCAGACGACATGCTGCTGTAGAAGTGGCCAAAATCTTTGTTGCTGATGTTACCGGAATCGACCGTGTGTCCGCCGCCGAAATCGAAGAAGGAATTGTGGGTCTTATAGCCCGTAATCGAATTGTTTAGAAGACTGAAGAGCATAGGATCCGATAGCAGCTGCGAGGCCGCCTCCTTTACTTTCGGATCTAGGCTCTTGTCTTGCGCCATGCTTGCGAGCTTGTCGCGAGTCAGGTCACCGTTCCCAAAGAATTTTTGCTGGTTGCTGTTGATCGTCTTAAGGGTATTCAGCTCGGTTTGCGTGAGGCTCATCGAAGATGAAGCGACTTGGAGAAAATCCTCTTTATGGACTTTGTCTATCGAGCCACCGTACAACTGCTTCCATTCATTCGGGTGACTGACGAAGTACTGAGCCGCCGCAATGACCTGTGGCGGACATTTGCCAGTTTTCGCGTCGCCGTCGACGATCTGCTTGAAATCAGCCAGACTCAGGTTCTTGGGCAGGTTTTCGGAGTACCGGTAAAGCTCGCGCGTCGCATCGTTCAAGGTCATAACCGACGGCTGCGCATTTCCAGTACTGTCGGATGGGATGTAGTTCTGCGCGTAGCTTTGCGCCTGCTGGCCCTGATATGCGGCAACTTGTGAGTGATGGCTAGAGAACTCGGACAAATCCTTGGCCGTGATCTTACCGCCACAGCGGCCATCGCCCTGCGAGCCGATCGCATAAAAAAGCTCTGGATCCTGCTGCAATCCCTCAATCGCCGCTTTCAGATCCGGTGGCGTAGAGGGATCATTGGCTTTATCCGTCAACGATTGCCAACTAAGCGGGCATAGGTCCTTGTGACGGTTCAGCACTGCCACGATCTGCAACTCGGCTTGGGACAGTGAGCCGCCGTTCCACGTGATTCTCTCGCTTTTTATGGGCGCTTCCGCAATGGGAGGGGGGGCGACCGCAGGCTGCGGGCCTTGATCCACTGATTCGTGCGCAACGGGAGGGGGGGCGACCGCAGGCTGCGGGCCTTGATCCATTGATTCGATGGCTGCCCTCATGCTTGGCGGCAGCAGATCCAATGGGTTCTTGCGCAATTCTTCCAACGAGGATTCGACATCGGGCAACAGCGACTCCGATGCGTTCCGGCACAATTCCTTCATCGACGATTCGAGATCTCGTGGCAGCTGGTCCCGGACTGGGAAGGGACTGGTGCCGTCTTGGTGCAGGTGAAGGGACAGCATCGCATCGAAGGACGATGCGTTTTGCTTCGTCTTTTCCAACGCAGATATCAGATTCAGGCTACTGTACTGTAGGATATTCTGACTATTGAAAACGTTGCTTGTATCATTGATGGACATTGTGACTCCTCAGACATGAAATTGCAATCCCCCACATGGGCGACGCCAAACGAGCTTTGACAGTCAGAGCTCGGCGGGCCCAATACCCCTGCTGTTGTTCAAATTGCCTCGTTCTGCGCCAGCTCTATGTGCAATCCCAGCACAATGACCGGAGATATCGCTGAAGCTGGCGGTTGCCACCATGAGCGGTTTAGCTTTCGGCAAACTGACGAATTCAGAGGAATTCACAATTTGGGGTGGCCGCGGTTGTTTTGTCCCGAAGCTGCGACCGCAGATATCATTTTTGGCGTGGCTCTGGCTTCCCGGCAACGCCATCTTGCTGCGGCACGTCGGACGAATAAGCGGCTTCAGGTAATCCGTTGCGGACGACCATGGTGGAGGAGCCCCGAAACAATGTCAGGACCGATTCGCTTGGCGGCGTTTCATGGACGCGCGGCTGCGCCTGTGCCTCCGCGACAAGACCGTTGAAAGTCTGCTCCACGAGCGCGGTGAAGCGCGGTGGACCGGAAACCAAAACGAGGCCATCTCCCGGCGCGGGTCTCACCACGTAGCGGTCATCGGTGATCTCAAGCTTGTCTAGGGCACCCTTAAACGTATCGAAGCGGATCGAAGTCAACACAAGCATGCGGGTTTGTGATTCTTTTGCGGCTGACACGTAGAGAACAAGCCCATCATAATACCATTGGAGACCGTACAAATTGGCCAAACGGTCGAGGAACTCGCGCGGGGGCAAATCCGGCATACTCCCGCGGATCCGCCCCTTCACCTCGGCGCTAATGTTGACTCGGATATTAAGGTTGTTGCCGAATTGCTGCAGCGCGGCAGAGAGATCCTGATCGAGAACCGTATATCTGTACGGCGTCTTGGAGAGGGATAAGGGAACGCCGAGAGTTCCGTTGGTTCCGGCGTAGAGAAAAAAACCGGCACACAGAAGTCTCAAAACGTGTGGGGCGACGGATCGGAAGAGCGCTCTCAACATTTCGCACTGATAAACCAGAGTCTGAAATCTGCACAAGTGACTAAGTCGCCCAGCATGACTTTTAGATGACTAACAAACCTCGGTTAGTCAGCTTGTCGTCAGCTCGGCCGCCTAGACGTTGACCCGATAACGAATGATGAAGGGGCCGGGTTCGCTCGGTCAAGAGGAAGCTATCGAGTCTTTGCATGATGATGCCTATCACGTCGATCACTACCAGTTTAGCGGACTGTCTCCCCAAGACCGGGTCACCCTCGTTCAGCGAGCAGGCCCAGTTTGAGCGCGCGTTGGCGCACGCGGCCGACTCGCTGAAAAACGATGCCGCCTTGGCATCACCCACGGTGCCAGTTGCTCCAGCGATGGGTGTTCAACGCGCGGCTACGCAGATGAGTCCCCTGGGCGACCGCGTGATGCAGACGATTTCTGCGATCTACCCAGACCGTGCTGTTAATTCGGCTGCGCTCGACCAGCAGGTAGGCCTTTTGAAGGGCGCTCTACATGGACCGCAGAAGCTTCCTGCCGAAGGTGATGCGAGAACCGGAATGTCCGGCGTTCCGCAGGGAGGGCATGATTTCGAAACGATGATTGCTGGTCTGCGGGATATGTACAATGGCGTCACCCAGGTTGGTCTTCTTTCCAAAGGTGTCAGCGGCATCACCTCATCCGTGAATAAACTTCTAAAGGAAGGCTGAACCGCGCGTATGATTGGCTTAGCCGAGAAAATCATGCGTAGCACGTCTTGCCGGAGATCACTTCGCCTTGTCGTACTGCCACTTCTCGTGGCCCTCAGCGGTTGCAAGGTCGATCTCTACACGCAACTGCAGGAGCGCGAGGCGAATGAAATGCTCGCCCTTCTGATGGACAACGGGGTTGCTGCGGTCCGGGTCGCCGGCAAGGATGGGACCAGCACGATCCAGGTTGACGAAAAGCTGCTCGCTTACTCAATCAACCTCCTGAATGGCAAGGGATTGCCGCGCCAGTCCTTCAAGAACCTCGGCGAGATTTTCCAAGGATCAGGCCTGATTGCCTCGCCAACCGAGGAACGTGCCCGTTACGTCTATGCGCTCAGCGAAGAGTTGTCCCGTACGATCAGCGATATCGATGGGGTTTTGTCAGTACGTGTCCATGTGGTTCTGCCGCATAATGACCTTTTGCGAGCAGGCGCCACGCCGTCCTCGGCCTCGGTTTTTATCAGACACGACGCCAAAGCTGAACTCTCTGTTTTGCTGCCGAAGATTAAGATGCTCGTGGCCGACAGCATAGAAGGATTGTCCTACGATAAGGTCGAAGTGGTTTTGGTGCCGGTGGAGCGTTCCGCGCCTGAGCAACGGTCCGTGCCGGCGACTGTTTTGGCCCAGCCATCCAGGCTCGCTCCAGCGCCCCTTCTGGCGACCGTGATCGGTATTGCCGCAGCTGTATTCGCAGTGGCGTGCTACGTCTTAGCCGGCGCCCTTAGCCGCCGGCACAGGCAATCATCGGGCGAACTTTCCAAGGTCGAGCGACGGTCGGGTATTTCCGCCCTCGAGGCCATTCGCAAAAAGACCCCGGCGATAGCGCCTAAATGACATGTCGATGCCAGTGCCGGTAAAAATCGCCCAACTCGACGGCTCGTTCCAATTGCATGCCTTGGACCGGAGCGAACTTGCTGCTTCGGTCCATCCGACTCGTCTTGGCGCGCGTCTTGATCCGGCGTTATCGGCTGCTACGTTGGCTCAGTTGCAGAAGTGTCCCAGACTGCAGCGAAGACTAACGGAATTGTTGCTCGACAATGATTCGGAGTCGAATGACGTTGACTGGGGGCCGGACCTTCTGCGCGGTAATGATCCGCATCGGGCTGCCCTCCTTGCAGGTAGTGTATGGCATGCCCGTTCGCTGCTTAAGCTTGTCTCTCAGCCTGACCTCACAGTGCTTATTGAACGTATCGGCGCTGATGCCCATGCGTTTGGAATCCGACATCTGGCGCATGCCATTGCGGACAGATTGATCGCTGATCCGGAAAAACTCGCGCACCAAATCGAACACGATGGACACGCCTGTCTTGGTGCCTGGCTCCATCACAGTCCAGTGATGGAGCGCAACCGCGTGCTTCTACGCTTGCCCGTAGGGACCGCCGCCGACAATCCAGAGCCTAAGCACGGGGACGCCGCAGGCCAGTTGTTTTCGCTTGTAGTAGGCCATTTTGAGGCGGAGAACCCGCTGATATGACAGCGGATATTTCCGTCGCGCCGGCAGCGCCGCAGATGCGCCCATTGGGGCCGCTGATACCGGCGAGCGAGCTCGAAATCTGGGATAATGCCGCAGAAGCGTGTGCCGCCGCAGAACGGCATCAGCAGCGCGTACGCAGTTGGGCACGCGCGGCGTATCAGCGTGAGTTGGCGCGCGGCCATGCCGAGGGCTTGGATGCTGGCGCCGAGGAAATGGCAGCGCTGATTTCGCAGGCGGTCGCCGAAGTCGCACGACGAAAGGCGGTTCTAGAGCAGCAATTACCGCAGCTCGTGATGGAAATACTAAGCGATCTTGTGGGAGCATTCGATCCGGGCGAACTGCTGGTCATGGCTGTTCGTCACGCCATTGAGCGCCAATACAGCGGCGCAGAAGTTTGCCTCCATGTGTGTCCGACGCAAGTGGACATGCTTACGCGAGAGTTTGCCGCATGCGACGGACAGGATGGTCGTCCAAGGGTTCGGATCAAACCGGATCCTACGTTGTCGCCGCAACGGTGCGTGCTGTGGAGCGAGTACGGCAATGTCGATCTGGGCCTTGATGCGCAGATGCGCGCGTTGCGTCTCGGCTTCGGGACGCTCTCTGAAAAAGGCGAACTGTGAGCACGCAGGTATCAGAACATAATCACGACGCTGCGATCTGCCCTGCCGATCCGGCGATCTCGTCTTTGAGAGCTACGGTAAAGCGGATCGACACGCGCGTCGTGCGCGGCAGGATCACGCGGGCTGTTGGCACACTGGTCCATGCCGTCTTGCCAGACACTCGTATTGGAGAACTTTGCCTCCTACAGGACCCGCGGACCGGACTGTCGCTCGAAGCCGAGGTGATCGGCCTGTTGGATGATGGCGTACTGCTGACGCCGATCGGCGACCTGGTCGGCCTCTCCAGCCGCGCGGAAGTCGTCGCCACTGGACGAATGCGTGAAGTACCCGTCGGCAACGATTTACTTGGCCGCGTGATTGACAGTCGTTGCCGTCCACTGGATGGCAAAGGCCAAATCAAAACCGCCGAGACTCGGCCGCTGCACGGCAGAGCTCCGAATCCAATGACAAGGCGCATGATTGAGCGGCCCTTGCCGCTCGGGGTCCGTGCCCTGGATGGTCTCCTGACGTGCGGCGAGGGCCAGCGAATCGGTATTTACGGCGAGCCAGGTTGTGGCAAGTCGACGTTATTGTCACAGATCGTAAAAGGTGCCGCCGCTGACGTTGTCATAGTCGCGCTGATAGGCGAACGAGGACGTGAAGTTCGTGAATTCATCGAGAGGCATCTCGGGGAGGAAGGCCTTCGCCGTGCGGTCGTTGTTGTTGAAACATCCGACCGCTCGGCTGTTGAGCGGGCACAATGTGCTCCGATGGCGACAGCGCTCGCGGAATATTTTCGCGAACAAGGGCTACGCGTTGCTCTCATGCTGGATTCGCTGACACGCTTCTGCCGCGCCATGCGTGAGATAGGCCTTGCTGCGGGTGAGCCGCCGACGCGACGGGGCTTTCCTCCTTCTGTTTTTGGCATGCTGCCAGGCCTGCTAGAGCGCGCTGGCATGAGTGAGCGTGGCTCAATCACCGCTTTCTATACCGTGCTTGTAGAAGGCGATGGCACAGGTGATCCAATCGCCGAAGAAACGCGCGGCATTCTCGATGGCCATGTCGTCCTCTCGCGCGCTATTGCGGCGCGATCGCATTTCCCTGCTATCGATGTACTGCAGAGTCGCAGCCGCGTAATGGATGCGGTCGTTTCGGCGACACATCGCAACTCAGCATCCTTCTTTCGTGAACTCCTCTCGCGGTATGCCGAGGCCGAGTTCTTGATCAACGTCGGCGAATACAAGGAAGGCGGCGATCCCCTGACGGACCGGGCTGTCGCGTCAATCGACGCACTGAGGGAGTTTTTGCGCCAGAGCGAAGACGAAGCGTCAGGGTTTGAGGAAACGGTAGCATGGATGTCGCGTCTGACCGCGTGAATCACATTCAGTCTTCGAGGTTACGGCTCCTGAAGGAAATGCAAGAGCGTCGTGCCCTTAGTGAGCTGTCCAAAAAGGAAGCCCAGCGCCATATGGCCACCTTAGCAGCACAGAATGCCTCCCGAGAGCTTGCAATGGCACAACAACATTGCTCAACGGCCGAAGCAGCGCTCTATCAGGAGCTGATGACGCTCGATGACTTGTCTAGCGCCACCCTCGACCGGCACCACCTCCATATTGAGTGCCTTGCGGCTGAGATCACTCGCAGGCGGCAGATGCTTGTTAATGCGCGCGCCGCCGAAGAAAAGGCCGAGTTAGCGGCGTCCGTGACGAGGGACCTATGGGTCGCATGTTCGGCGGCAACGCACAAATGGCGCCAAATAGAGGACGACGTCCGGCGCGCCGTTGAGATCCATTCGGAGGCCGCAGGCGAGATCGAGGCCGACGATGAGATATTGGTTCGATTTGGGAGGGGTCCGCTTTCCCAGGTCGCGAAAACGGATTCGATAACCCGCAGGTCCTCCGAATGATAGAACGGTGCAGTTTTTGGCAGCCGCTTTGGTGAGACCCCCTCTATTGGAGCCAGCGCTGACACTGTCCCACGAGGTCGCCTCGTGGCTCAATGACACTGCGGCTTCCCGCAGGCCGTTTCAGACCCGGATCAACGACGTGCCGCTGTCGGTGCGTATGGCAGGGCTTGTCTGGCAAGAGAATTTTGCCGCCATTCCAATGCTCGACTGCATTTGTAGGGTCGGAGCTGATGCGGTCGTGCTGTCGATATCGCGGTCGCTTGTAGAGGGGCTCATCGCAACAGTGCAGAATGGGCTGACTCTCCCTTCCGAGCCAACGGCTTCACTCATTGTTGAACTTGCACTTGAGCCACTTATTGCTCGACTGGAGTATAGGACACAGCTGAACGTGCAGCTCGTGCGCGTGTTTGAAGCCGCGACACTGGCTCCTTATCTCGAACTGGATATCGACTTAGGCCCGGTCAGTGGCAAGGGTCGTCTGTTCCTGTTCTCGCCTCTTGATGGCTTGGTGCCGTCTGCGTTTCGCGCTCTGGGCGAACTGTTTGGCCAGTTACCGCGACAGCCGCGCGGATTACTTTCAGACCTCCCGATCGTGGTTGCAGGAGAGATCGGCACGCTGCGCGTTCCTGCGGCGATTCTTCGAAAAGCATGTGCCGGTGATGCTCTGTTGCCGGACTTGGCGCCGTTCGGCCGCGGCGAGATCGCCCTATCTTTTGGCCAGTTGTGGGCCGGTGCTGATCTTGAGGGCGACCAGCTAGTCCTGCACGGGCCTTTCCGCCCGCGTTCCTATCCTTTGGAGAATGCGCATATGACACAACTTGGATCGCAACTAGGGCCGACGGATGATCTCGATGATATCGAGATCATGCTTGTCTTTGAATGCGGTCGCTGGCCTATTCCTCTAGGGGAATTAAGAAGTGCCGGCGAAGGGCATATTTTCGAACTTGGACGGCCGATCGAGGGTCCGGTCGATATACTTGCCAATGGTCAGTGTATCGGGCGTGGCGACATCGTGCGCATTGGAGATACGCTGGGCATCAGGCTCCGTGGCGGGTTGGGATGCAATGACTGAGCTCCAGCCGCCAATCCTGGCGCTTCTCGCAGTTACCGCCGGACTGGGTCTGCTGGTTTTAGTAGTCGTCACGACCACGGCCTTTGTAAAGGTATCGGTTGTTCTTTTCCTCGTCCGCAATGCGCTCGGGACTCAGACGATACCACCTAACATAGTGCTGTACGCCGTGGCATTGATCCTCACCATGTTCGTTAGCGCGCCCGTTGTTGAACAGACCTATGATCGGATGACCGATCCGAAGCTACATTATCAAACGTTCGACGACTGGGTAAGCGCCGCCAAATCCGGGACCGAGCCCCTGCGTGATCATCTTAAGAAGTTCACAAATGAAGAGCAGCGACAGTTTTTCGTCTCGTCGACCGAAAAAGTCTGGCCAGAGGAAATGCGTGCCAAAGCCACAGCTGATGATTTGTCCATTCTGGTCCCATCTTTTCTAATTTCAGAGCTAAAGCGCGCGTTTGAGATCGGATTTCTTCTTTATCTTCCTTTTATCGCTATCGATCTTATTGTCACGACAATTTTGATGGCGATGGGTATGTCTATGGTATCCCCAACGCTTATATCTGTTCCTTTCAAACTATTCGTGTTCGTCGCTATTGATGGCTGGTCGAAATTGATGCACGGACTTGTGTTGAGTTACACGATACCGGGAGGTTGATCATCGCTGAATCCAGTATTGTCACTCTTATGACCCAATCGTTGGTGGTGTTCATGATCTGGATTCTGCCCCCGCTCATTGCATCGGTGATCGTTGGCTTGGTCATTGGCATCATCCAGGCGGCAACGCAGATCCAGGATGAAAGTTTGCCACTCACCGTGAAGCTTCTGGTTGTTGTCGCGGTTATTGGCTTGTTTGCGCCTGTGCTGAGCGCACCGCTGATAGAGCTAGCCAACCAGATCTTTACCGAGTTTCCCGCCATGACACTTAGCTACTAGTCTCCGCCATGTATGCGTCACCGGCCGAGATTCAAATCCTGATCCATACGGCTATCGAACTCGTCGTAGCAGCCGGTCTTGGCGCAGCGCGCGCGATAGGCATTATGATGATCCTACCTGTATTTACACGTTCTCAGACCGATGGGCTGATCCGCGGCTGCCTGGCTGTTGCCTTCGGATTACCATGCCTGGCACACGTCAGCGACGGGTTGCAGGCGCTGGATCCTGAAACACGTCTGATCCAGGTCACTTTGCTCGGATTAAAGGAAGTTTTTGTCGGCGCACTACTTGGCACCCTCCTTGGCATTCCCTTATGGGGACTTCAGGCGGCCGGTGAGTTTATCGACAACCAACGCGGCGTCACCAACCCGTCCGCCCCGACCGACGCCGCGACGAACAGTCAGGCTTCCGCCATGGGAGTCTTTCTCGGGATCACTGCGATTGCCATCTTCGTCGCATCAGGGGGGCTGGAAACTGTGGTCAGCGCCCTTTATGGCAGCTATTTGATCTGGCCCGTGTATAGGTTCCACCCTACATTGAGCACGCAAGGAGCAATGGAGATATTAGGGCTCCTCGACCACATTATGCGCACGGCTTTATTGGTGTCAGGGCCCGTCGTGTTCTTTATGACGCTGATTGATGTATCCATGATGCTACTGCGTCGCTTTGCGCCGCAATTCAAATTGACCCAACTGTCCCCGACGATCAAGAATCTTGTCTTTCCGATTATCATGGTCACCTACGCTGGCTATCTAGTCGAGGGTATGAAACTGGAGATCACACAAGCGAATGGCGCGCTCGAGTGGTTCGATAGATTGCTAAAATGAGCGACTCGAGTGAAGAGAAGACACACGCCGCCACCCCCAAGAAGCTAGACGATGCACGCAAAAAAGGGCAGCTGCCACGTAGCTCCGATTTCGTTCGCGCGGTCGGCACTTGCGCTGGTCTCGGGTACCTATGGCTAAGAGGCAGCGTGATCGAAGACAAATGCCGCGAAGCGCTATTATCTGTCGACAAGCTGCAGAACCTGCCATTCGACTTCGCGGTCCGGCAGGCGCTGGCTGTGCTTGGCGAACTCACCTTGGCAACTGTTGGCCCGCTGCTTGGAACGCTTGTCGCGGCGGTGCTTTTGGCAAGCTTATTAGCCAATGGGGGATTTGTTTTCTCTCTTGAGCCAATGACGCCCAACTTCGAGAAAATTGATCCTTTTCAAGGGCTGAAGCGCTTGGCGTCTGCGCGTTCGATGGTCGAACTCGGCAAGACGCTGTTTAAGGTATTCGTTCTCGGCGCAACCTTTTCCTTTTGCCTTCTCGGCATGTGGAAGACGATGGTCTATTTGCCGGTCTGCGGCATGGGCTGTGTGGGCCTTGTCGTTACAGGGGCAAAACTGCTGATCGGAATTGGCGCCGGCGCACTTCTGGTCGCCGGCCTGATCGATCTCCTGTTGCAGCGTGCGTTGTTTCTGCGCGAAATGCGGATGACCAAGACTGAAGTCACGCGCGAGCTGAAGGATCAGCAAGGGGCGCCAGAGTTGAAGAGTGAACGACGTCGCATTCGCGACGAGTCAGCTGACGAACCTCCCCTTGGTGTGCATCACGCCACGCTGATCTTCAAAGGAACGGCGATACTGATCGGTCTGCGTTACGTACGCGGTGAAACCGGGGTGCCCGTCCTGGTTTGCCGCGCCGAAGGCGAGCGGGCTTCACACCTGCTTAGCGAGGCGCGGGCGCTACGTCTTGAAATTGTCGACAACGATGTCCTAGCGCATCAGCTCATCAGCAAAACGCAACTGGGCAGCCCCGTTCCCATGCAATATTTCGAGCCCGTGGCGAGAGCACTCTTCGCCGCAGGATTGGCCTAGAGCCGTTCAGTTTTTGACTGAATCGCGGATTCCCATGCGGTGACTTTGTGATTCAAGATGCTGGCTGGAGCGGAGGCCAGCATCTGATGACGCGACCTCTTTCGAATGATCTTCGTGAGCATGTTGTAAGGGGCGATCGAGGCCGGCGACAGCTGCCGGTCGGTGGCGGCCCGGTTCGGCATTGCCGTTTGATCGGCGGTGAAGTGGGCGCAGCGCTACCGTTCGAGCGGATCTGTGGCACCCGGCAAGATGGGTGGCCATCGCAAGCGTGTTCTGGAGCCGCATCGGGCGTTCATGGTGGAGCGGCTCAACCAGACGCCGCATCTGTCGCTGCATGGGCTGTGGCGGAACTGGCGGCGCGCGGGGTGAAGGTGTCGCATGACACGGTGTGGCAGTTCCTGAGGCGCGAGGGCCTGCGGTTCAAAAAAACCCTATTCGCCCTTAAGCAGGCCCGCTCCGACATTGCCCGCCGGCGGCAGCGCTGGCGTTCCTTTCAGGCCGGCCTTGATCGGAGCGGCTGGTCTTCATCGACGAGACCTGGATCAACACCAACATGGCCCCCCTGCGCGGCTGGGGTCCCAAGGGCAAGCGCCTGCGCGGCTTCGCTCGCACGACCACTGGCGCACGCTGACCTTCCTCGGCGCGCTGCGCTGCGATCGGCTCGCGGCACCTTGCGTCTTCGACGGGCCAATCAACGGCCAATGCTTCCGCGCCTATGTCGAGCAGCAGCTCATCACCGTGCTGAACCCCGGCGACATCGTCGTCAGGTGTGGACGCCCCCGTTGGTGCAAGAAGAATCTTTTCGAAGAGCGCGGAGCGTGGTCGGGTGCTGACATGTGTCCGGCCTCTGGTGCGGCTGTCACCTGCCGCGGGCCCGTATGGGAGTTCGCGGAGCGGGTCCAATTCAATCTGGCGCGCTCAAGGCGCGTATCCATGATCTGGTTTTCCCGATCCCGTCTCATTGACCGTAGCGCCATACTCTCCGTTCGACCTTCTCACACTTTGGTAGCCCGCTCGAGGAGCGGACTATCCCGCCAAGGCCGGTGCCCGGTAGGTCCCGCCCTTGGCCATCAATGCCCACACAATACGTGCCGTCTTGTTGGCCAGAGCAATGATCACCAGCATCGGCGGTTTGCGATTCAGCATCCGGATGAGCCAGGGATCTGTCGCCGCACCCTTGCGCATGGCCCAGCGCACGGTGGCGCTGGCCCCGATGATCAGCAGCCGTCGCAGGGTTCGCTCGCCCATTCGGGATGGCTCGCCGAGCTTCTGCTTTCCCCCTGAAGAACGTTGCAGCGGCGTGAGGCCGAGCCATGCCGCAAAGTCGCGACCTCTCTTGAAGGTCTGAGCGGACGGAGCCAACGCGGCAACAGCCGTCGCGGTGATCGGTCCTATGCCGGGAATGGTCATCAATCGCCTGGCTTCTGCATCCTCCCTGGCGCGCTTGGCGATCTCGCGGTCGAGCCCGGCCACTCTCTCGTCCAGCGACCGCAACTGCGCAACGAGCAGAGACAGGATCGGACGAGCAGCTTCGGGGATAGCCGAACCATTGTCCTCAATTGCCGCGATGAGCTTGGCCACATGGAAGAGGCCCTGCGCAGCCACCAGACCAAATTCGGCAAGATGGCCCGTATCGCATTGATAGTCTGGGTCCGCTGGCGCACCACAAGATCGCGCATGCGAAACACCATAGCCGCAGCCTGCTGATCTTCGCTCTTCACCGCCACGAACCGCATGGTCGGCCGCTGCGCCGCTTCACAGATCGCTTCGGCGTCAGCGGCATCGTTCTTCTGCCGCTTCACGAAAGGCTTCACGTATCCCGGAGCGATTAGCCGGACATCGTGCCCCAGCTTCGCAATCTCCCGCGCCCAGTAATGGCCGCCGGCGCACGCTTCCATGGCAACCCTGCAGGCTGGCTGAGCAGCAAGAAACCTGAGTACGTGATCGCGGCGAAGCTTCTTCCTGAACAGCACAGCTCCTGACGCATCCGAACCGTGCGCTTGAGATATGTTCTTCGCCAGATCCAATCCGATTGTGCTAACTTCCAACATGGACGCCTCCGTTCAAGTGATGATCGACGACACCACTTTGGCACAGCGATGCCGTGAGGGGGCGTCCACCCCATCAATCTCGGCTCCCACATAGCCGTCACGCTCCGACAGTCCAGGGTCGGTTGCGGACCGATTGCAACGCGCGGATGAAGTTGCTCTTGCCGACCTTTTCTCACCTACGATGAGGATGCTCTCGCCCATCTCGACATCGATCTCTGAGAAATGCGCACACTCCTAATGGTTGATCGCTGCGATTGGCTCGCTCGGCGTTGTCGGTGCACCGCGCCATCAACTCCTCAAAAAACATTCGACGCCGTCGAAGAGCAGGCCATCGTCGACCATGCGCGCACGGTCGCCACCAAGCGCTTTCAGCGCTTCGCCGGCCGGCACGAGGCGTAAGCTTCAATTGACTGCAGCCACATAATCGATCGGTTCACAATCGGCCGCCTTCTCAGCGAAGAACATTGCCTTGTGCGCGCGACGGCATCCGCCAGGTCCCGATTGGCGAACGCGGTTTCCGTAAGACCTGGTTCCAATCGCACCAAGCCATGCGAGTGACGGGCGACGCGCTCGCCACGTAGGCGCTCTGCAAGGAGAAGACGTGCATCGACGTAGCTTCTCCCAGAACGTTTGCTCAGCATGCATCACCGAGGTCGGGCCGTTGGAAAGACGACCTCCTCGACCGGGCCGGAGGCGTCGCAGACGACATCGCGCATGCTCGCAGGCTCGCCGGTCGAGCGCGGGCCTAATTCGCGCATGACGCTGGGCGCGACATAGCCCGAACGTGGTCGTCGCCTCATAGTCGATGAACAGCATCTCGCCTTCGATGCGAACCGCCGCCGCTAGTTCCTCTCTTGCCAGAGCCTCGGCAATAACCGGCCACCCAGTCAGGACGGCGCTTTCGTACCTCGCTCGACCAATGCGAGATCGGCGCTTCTCGGCGGAGCCACATCAGGGACCGAAAAACCACCGTCGTCGGTGACAACAATTGATGCACTTGCGCTAGATCGGAGCCTGATTTCAACAAACGCTAACGGCAGTTCGGATTTTCGTCCGCATCGGGGAGAACGCGTCGTCAGCTAGTCGTCAAACAAACCGACTACCTAGGGCTGTGGCCAACCAGCCTCAACTTAATGCTAAACACAGGAGTGCGATATTATGTATGGTCGAATTGGTGGCTCGTCGGATAGGCACTACACGCGTGGTGTCAACGGGCAAATGGATGCACAAACCCAACAGTGCGCAGATATGTTTGCCCGCATGGACTTAGCTGGATCGAATTCCAGTGGCGGCTCATCGGCGGCGGCTACGCAAGCGTATTCCCTTCATTCCAGACCTCCGGTGGTAGAGATCGACAAGTTTTCTTTCACAGACGAGGTGATCAAGTTTCATGGCAAGAACATCAAACACATCGCCAACAATCCGCAAGAGTATTCGGAATTCGTATCCGCACGGGCAAGACGCACTGCGGAGGTTGCTAAGAAATACGGCCGCCGTTGCGATACGGAGGAAGCGCGGTATTTCAGTTACCAATTGGGAAACCAGAGTGCCGGACTAATGAGAACGGAAGGCGGGTTCAGCATGACTGAGTTCGAATCCGAAAAATGGCGGAAACAATTTCCTGGCCGAACTGAGATCACCTCCGTAGTGGATCTTCAGGTCGCTCATCCACTCGTCGAGAATGCAGGCGATATTCTGCTGGAGCATCAACTTCGGATAGACGGCGAACGGCCTTTGCTCAATTGGCGTGCGGATAATCCAGAAGCACAAGCCCGCGCAGCGAGTATGGGGTTTGTTGAGGTGGAGGATGGCGGGATGGTCCTTGACCCTACCCAGCATCCCGAAAAGTGGACGAAGAACAGTGCCGGTGAATGGCAGCGTGCAGACAAACCGCAGCGCTATCTTTGCAAAACTGGGGATAGCGAGAGCAGTCATGTCGAGAGCTCACCAAGTTCATCCAGATACTCATACGAGGATGACTTCATGTGATCAGCCGGCGCCGCGGGCGTTGCAAACGTCGCCGCGCGCTCGGTCTCTTAGGACGATTGAATCCGAGTACTCTTGCGGATTGTCGGCGGTCGGTTCGATTCGTCCCGTGAAAAACCCTCCGGTGGGGATGCCTGGTTCCAGCACCCTGCCGCCGCGCCAGGGGAGCGGCAGCAATCCAGCCAACTCGCCCGGAGGATGAACTGCGGCATGAATGCGCATAGCGGCTTCAGCAGGCGAGCGAATCGTATTCGGGGCGGGACACCGCCTCTTCGCGTTCAGAACCGGGCTGGTGTCAGACTCCCGAATCCGTCTTGCCCGGAGAACATACCATTGGCGAGTTTGGATCCGCTGAAGCCGGCGAACCAAATCGGTTGAGCCTGCTCCGCGCTCGTTGCCGGACGATCTTCCGGATTGATTTCGGAGAGAGCCGGACGACGCGGAGGCAGCTGTCACGTCTATCCTTAGATAACGTGGCAGCGCCGCTCGGTCTCTTTGCGGTAGTTGAGTTGCGTAGCCGGCAACTCGTGCCCCTCGCGGCATTTGCCGTTTTTTGCTCAAGACGGAAATGCTTCACCACAAGTCATGAGGCGCCACAGGCGGCATGCTCGCGAGATGCCTAGCTACCAGCCTTGGCGAACAAGCCTGGTTGAAGCTGCGAGCCAGATGGACGTGCATGGCCGCTAAGTGGTCAACAAGGACTTGCAGAACGCGGGGGTGAGCTTGCCCCGGTGGATTACGACGTTCTCGTGGCCGATCGCAGCGCGGGCGTCTTGCCACTGCCGATTATGCCCGCGCTGTTCATTGGACTTGACGTGGCAAGCGGCGAAGGCTGCGTCATCCAGCATTGCCAACTGCCTGGCATGTACCGGCCGGTTCGTATGGATGTGCACCCACATCGGACTCGGCATGGCACGATTACGCAGCACCTTGGGCTGCAGCCTGATCTCGAACAGCGAGCCTGGCTCCCCCTTCAACGCGCGTGGTCGATCCGCAGGCTCCAACTCCTCGGCTGCCCGCAAGTGTTCAAGGTACTTCTGCGAGGGAAAGGGGTAGGTCTTC
>NZ_CAKXZT010000101.1:0-55890 GCF_935825525.1 Mesorhizobium escarrei | reverse complement strand
AAGTTTGCGCCCGCCGCCGACGCACTCGCATGCGCCTCGCTCGCGCTCACGAGCTTCTTCGTGCCCAGATCCGAGCGCACGAGAACCTTGGCTGCTTGCGCCGAGTCGCTGACGGCCGCAACAACTTGCGGCTCGGGCCGCCCGGCCGCCGAACTCCCAGCGCCGGCGGCCGGCTTGTGGTTGCCTTTCCCTTTCTTGCGCGCTGCGGTGCCTTCGGTCATTGCAGCCTTGCCGGCAGTTTCGGCTGGTATCACAGCGCCAGCGTCGGGCGGCAGTGCAACGGCTGGCGGCTTCGGCTGCAGTTCCAGCAAGTGCATAACCTCGTGCCCGACGATCCACGCGCCTTCCACGATCTGGCTCAACAGTTCCAATGGGAGGTCGGCACTTGTTTGGTGATCGTTTAGGGCGGTCCGGATGACTTGCAACTCGGACGCAAACTCCGAAAGCCGCTCGATGACTCCTTCCAAAACGGCGCAGTGATCTGCGTCGAGTGGGTGCCCACCGCTGCTCAGAACAGCGTTCTGTGTCGAAAGGAATGCCGGTAAAACGTCGCCGCTGAAGGCTTCCAGCAGACGCACTCGCCCATTCTCAACCATGAGGATTTCCCTGACGGGTGCGTCGAACGTGCTCGCCTGCGGCTCGATCTTCGCCCGCGCGAGATCGATCCGAGATTGCAGATACACGAGCTTGCTATGCACTACCGAGCCGGTTGCCAGCCGCAGCGTGGCCTCTTCTTCCTGCCGCATCTTGGCTGTTGCACTTGGCAAGCTGGCAGTGGCGCGCCAGGCGGCTCGCCCCTGTTCGCTGTGCGCTACCTTCTTTTTCCACCAATCCACGCAGGCCGCATGCGCCTCCACCACACTCTCCGGGGTAGCCGTGGATTGAGTCAGCCCGATCGCTAATCCCTTGATTTTTTCTCGCAATTTGCGGATATCCGGTACCGCAAGGCGGCTATATTCTTGCACCGAATCCCACACGAGGTAGCGGCACTCAATCACCTTGCTGTCCTGAATTGTCCGCGCCACAGCCGGGGCTAGGCTCCTGTAGTGGTCCAGAGCTGCTGAGCCTGCAGCGATGACCTGATCGACCGGCCCTTGCACGCCCGGTTCTTGCCTGGCCGCCTTATAGCGAGCGTCCGCTACCGCCAGCAGAATGTCCATTCGTCGCTTTTCCTTCACTTCTTCGTCTGACAAGGAAAAGGGGACTGTCACATCCGAAGTTGGCGGCTCGCTGGCGACCGGCGCCAGGGCGGCCGCACCCTCCGACGTTGAGTGAACACTGCGCCGCCGCGAATTGGCTGGACGTGCCGCGCCAGTTGCATGCCGCGCAGGTTCCAGGGTTCGGCCTACGCCAACGACTGGACCAGACGGCCTGTCGCGCAGGGCATCATCGGCACCGCGAACGGAGGGCGTCCTTCTATCTATATTCACGGAGCGCATCTGCTCCACGACGGCATGGAACGCTTGGCCGCCCTGCCCAGGGGCAAGACTTGATTGCGAGCGCGAACTGCTCGCCTCCCCCGCACTGCTGGCTCCCTTTTCAGTCCGCGATCTTCCAGATCGGCCAATGCCCGTCATATTCCGTCTCCGTTATTAGGCGAGAATGTCTATGCTGTTAGGGGCCGATGTCGCTAGGCCCTCGTGTAACAAGGCATTGATGAGCGCAATCGCCAGATGGCACGTGGCATGGCGTCTCGGAAACAACGGCATCTTTTCCTCAGCCGTCCCGGTCAGCCGGGGCCCACGACGGCCAAAGTGCACCTTCACTAGCCGCCCAAGATCGGCCAGCCTCGCACGCTCCCGTTTCCCGGCACTACTCTTCGTGCACTTACACCGAAGATCGGCTGCCGCCTTGAACCGCTTCGGCAAAACTCATCGGAAACGCGCCCCACAACCTTGACTTCCTGATTGCTTTTGTGCCGCCGGCTCGAACTGATTTGCCTCGTCAGCTTCGCAATGCGTGTCTAATGCGGATCGGACGGGTACCAATTGCTATGCCAGCATTTGCACTGCTATCTTTACGTTGGCTTCGGGTCGGTTAGGCACGGCAAGTCTAGATAAACCGCTTGGCTGACGATTAGCTGACGGAGGGTTTCTTCTGGACGCCGACATCCGACCTCAAGCGTTTAACCATTGACGACAACACGCTGGGCCTACACCGGCCTGCAAAAGCGCCGTGTCAGGTCGTCGGGGTTGCGGAGACGCTGTCACTTTATCTAGGGTTACGTGAGGGGACAAAACGCTGTAGCACAGGCTCGGTTCCAGCCTGAGACAGCGTCGAGGTGACAGCGACGTATGTGGATGCAGAGCTTTGGAATCGACAGAGATCGCCCGTGCTGACACGGGCTGCCTCTGCGGCTCTCCAGCTCTGATCGGCTGAATTCACGCACAATCCGGCGTGGAGCAACGCCCTTGGATCTCGCTGGATTCGGCGGCGAGCCTGAGCTCCTCGGTGTGACGAGAAGGAGGAGCGCCGTGCTGTCAAATGGAGGCGAAACGTCGTTCCCGTTCGTCATGGGCCGGAAAAGCCCGAAGTTGGTGGTGTGACCTGGGTGCGGTGATGCGCCCCCGCGTCCAGCTACTAATGAAAATCACCGAGGGGGTTATGCTGCGATCAGATCATCGCTGCCCTCAGCAGCATCTGCCGATGCTGAGGTGAGATATCGTCCGGAAGTGCAGTTGTGCTGTCGACACTGCCGCTTGCTCTGGCGCAGGTCGGTATCTGAAGACGCTCCGGCCAAGCAAGGGCTCGGAGTTCGCCTATCGCGGCCTCAGCCCGCCACCGCGAGAAAGCTGGGAATATCTGCGTTGCGGCTCCATACAATGTTATCATAGCAAGGAAGCCTTGGAAATTTGTCGGAAGAATGTCGGCGGCTGTCAGGCTCCTGTCAGGCCCTATTCCTGCTGCAGAGCGCAGTGCCTACCTTTACCGCTTTGCAGGAGCCCGAACCCTGCTCGATCATTATTCTCCGGTAGCCGCTTTTTTGTCCAGACTCGTCAGGTTCTCGAAAGCTCCTGCTCGTAGCTTGATGAGATTATCTTTTGGGCGTCGCCGTCGATTGAAACGGATGCAGGAGTACTTGATGATCGCGGGAATTGGGAGTGGAGTTGGCAACATCGTTTCCTTGGCCAGTAGGGGGCGTGGAGATCCGAACAGCCAACCACAGGACCCGTCCACTGGCCAAACTGGTCACAACAAGCCGGTTGGTGGGAATGATGACCCGAACAAGCCGGTTGGCGGGAAAGACGACGATAGCAAGCCGGTTGGCGGGAAAGATCCGGTGGACGGTCAGACCATCTCTGGGGATGAAGCGCAAGCTCTAGCTGACGCCTTCGAAACAGTTCTCCACTCCGTTGCGCTAACTATTTTGAACGATGCCATGGCTGATGCCGACGAAGCGCTAGCAGACACTGAAGAGGATGCCTGACGCTGGATGGTCCGCGTCAGGAGGTGGGTGCCGTGGTAACGGCACAGTTTCAACAGAAAGGAAAACAATATGAGTAAAGCAGGTACGGCTACCAGTGCGGCTGGTACTGGCACTTCGATCGCTGCAGACGTAGCTACCAAAACCGCTGGGAATGCGGCTTTCCAGGCGCAAATCGCCGAGCTAACGGCGGTTAGCTTGGAAGCTACGGCTAGGAGTATACAGCTGCGCACCGTTACGACCAACCTCAACACAATCAAGAAGGCGGCCGACGAGCGCGTTCAGTAGTGTTGGAAGCGGGGCTCTAGGGTAGCCCTGATCGCGTCGCCAGGTGGCGCGATGTGGAACCGAAATGAGCCGCACGGCAATTGCCGTGCGGCTTCTCTCTTGTTCGGGAGGTCATCCTTGAATGACGCCGTTTCTCTTAATTTCGAAGTTCTGTCGGGGCTCTATTGCGGATTGACAGGTAAGACTGCTCTCGAAACGAGCTTAATCGGCAGCGGCTTAGACGCCGATATGATCTTCGTCGAGCAAGGATTGGCACCGCATCATTTTCGTATAACTCTTCTTGGCAACTCGATCGAGGTCGAGGCGCTTGCAGCCGGACTCAGCATCAAGGGTAAGCGGAATATCGCCGCGGGCGACTGCGCTGTGGTGCCACTTCCTGCCGTCGTTCTCGCAGGCGAGATGTCCATTCTCTGGTCCGTGCAGGATGAAGTGCTAAGTGGTCCGATCGGCATACCACGCCTCTCGATGCGTGTTCTGGCCATGGTAATGGTCAGCTCTCTAGCGGTCGGTACGCTCTCAGCCATTTTCTCCTATAACGGGGACGGTGGTGCATCGAGACTCAATTCACCCAGTGTCGATCATGAGTCGAAGCGGACCAATCACCGCGCCAACGACCAGATTGCGGAGGCAGCGGCCAAAGAGCTGCAGGAGGAAGTCGATAGGGCGGGTCTACTCAATGTTAAGGTCGGCTCGGCAAGGGGTGTTGTGACAGCGGAGGGTACCGTCACGTCTGAAACAGTCATCGGTTGGCGGAAGCTCCAGGAGTGGTTCGATCATCGCACCAAGGGCGCTCTAGCACTGGTCAATGGAGTGCTCATAAAAGACGAAAAGGCGCCATCCGCAATCGCAGTTGAAGCCGTTTGGCATGGTTCTCAACCGTATCTTATCATAGATGGTGAGAAGTATTTTGTTGGCGCCGTTCTGGATGATGGGTGGACGGTCGACAGGATCGAGGACGGTCGTGTGCTGCTGAGCCGTAATGGCCGCCTTGCTGCTCTCCCGTACTAGTCCGCACCTACTATCAGAATTGTATGGCCAGCAACCATTCTGCCGCGCCCGGTACCGACAAACCTGGACAGACTGAAACACCTGCTGACCAGCCAACTTCGCGCATGTCTCTGGTTCTCATGCACAGTCTGCCGCTGGCGGGCCGCCCAATGTGGACGAGGCTCTCAGACTTCGAATGCTACGCTTCACTGCCTAGCAGAATAATCTCAAGCGATCGTAAAGGGGGCCTCGATGGCCAACGTCCTGCGTAACTTCATCAAGCGTTCGCCGGCCAACCCGGACCTAATGGTCGCGTTGATGCTGCTTCTGGCTATCGCTATGATGGTCATGCCTATCCCGATCGTGGTGGTCGACGCGCTGATAGGATTCAATATGGGATTGGCCATCCTGCTGATGATGGTTGCCCTGTATGTCAGTACTCCACTTGATCTCTCCTCTTTGCCCGGCATCATTTTGCTTTCCACCGTATTCCGCCTGGCCCTCACCGTCGCAACGACGCGCCTGATCCTGGCCGAGGGGGAGGCAGGCGCCATCATCCATACGTTCGGCGATTTCGTGATCTCGGGCAATATCGTGGTGGGTTTCGTCATATTTCTGGTCGTCACCATGGTGCAATTCATGGTCCTGGCGAAGGGCGCCGAACGCGTAGCAGAAGTGGCGGCGCGCTTCACGCTCGACGCTCTGCCGGGAAAGCAAATGGCGGTCGACGCAGAGCTACGCAACGGCCACATCGATGCGAACGAATCTCGCAGGCGGCGCGCCGCATTGGAGAAGGAAAGCCAACTTTACGGCGCGATGGATGGCGCGATGAAATTTGTGAAGGGCGATTCCATCGCCGGACTGGTGGTTATCTTCATCAACATGTTGGGTGGAATATCGATCGGCCTGCTCTCGAAGGGCATGTCCTTCGGCGATGTGCTGCATCACTATACTCTGCTAACGATAGGCGACGCATTGATATCGCAGATTCCGGCCCTGCTGCTCTCAATTACAGCGGCGACCGTCGTCACTCGTGTCACTGGGGCGGCGAGGGTCAACCTTGGTACCGAAATAGTGAATCAGCTCACGGCCAGCAAGCGACCATTGCGGGTGGCAGCTTGCGTCCTGGTTTTAATGGGGTTCGTTCCTGGCTTCCCCCTGCCCGTCTTTTTGATATTGGCCGCAATCTTCGCCGCGATAAGCTTTGTCAAAGGCGATGTTGTCGATACCAGAACTGGAGCTGCAGGCGACACTCAAAAGCAAACCGCGCCCGCGCAGGAATGTCCGATCGCTTTCTTCCTTGCGCCAGACCTGATGCAAGCGATCGAACAAGTCGAATTGCAGCAGGAGATTGCGCGGGTTTCGCAACTAGTCTCAGCCGATCTAGGCATTGTCGTTCCCCCCATCCCTATCACCGTCGACCAGCAGTTGCTGGAGGCGCAGTTTCGAATAGACATCGAGGGGGTGCCAGTTGAACAGGATGTGTTAGATTCGAGCCAGCTAGTGCTCAAAGACGATGTGGCGAACATCGAATCGAGCGGTATCCCCTTTCGGCGTGATCCAAAAACGGACAGACTCGTGGCCGACCAAAGCCATGCACCGGCTCTCAAGGGTGCCGGCATCACGCATTACGGTCCTGGCGAATTCCTCGCGTTGCGCATCCATACAGCGTTGACCCGCTTCGCACCGCGGTTGGTCGGTATTCAGGAGACCCGCCAATTGATAGGCCGAATGGAGCAGGACTATTCTGATCTGGTGAAGGAGGTGCTGCGCACCACGCCGATCCCTCGGATTGCGGATGTGCTGCGCCGGCTCCTGGATGAAGGCATCCCGATCCGCCACACGCGGCTTCTCTTGGAAGGGTTGGCGGAGTGGAGTGAACGTGAGCAAAACGTCGCACTGCTCACGGAATATGTTCGTTCTGGTTTGAAGCGGCAGATCTGTCACCGCTATGCCAATACAGAGGGCATCGTGCACGCCTTGGTCGTCGAACGTGAGAGTGAGGATGTGATGCGTAGTGCAGTTCGAGATTCGGCTGCAGGTCCCTTCCTCGTATTAGAGGATCGGCAAAGCGAAGCGCTGCTGTCACAGATGCGTCAGATCCTTTCGAACGCAGCACCGGGTCAGACCCGCCCTGTCGTTTTAACCTCAATGGATATTCGACGCTTCGTCCGCGGCTTTTTCACCCGAAACGGGATCGATCTTGCCGTGCTGTCTTATCAAGAGCTCGCCTCCGATTTTACAATTAGACCCGCCGGTTCCGTCAAACTCCCGCCTGAACTGATCAGTGGTCTATCAGATTAAAGCCAATCCGCCTTGCAACTACTGAGTAATAGCGCCCCGTTATAATTGAGGATCAAACATGAATTCATACCATAATACAGTTGTCAGACCATTTAGGTATTTTCGTCTGAACTCACTTCTCTTTTCTGTACTCGCACTGCTGCCTCTCGGCGGTTGCGCCAGCTTGGACAGGCCTGCTCTTTCAGTGAAGGAGACGTCATCCCCAGAGCTGCTCAACGCCAAGCAAATCGATCCGGCTATGCGCGAACGCATCTTGCGGGCAGTCGGCCAGGATGCTCAAGAGCGGGCTTTGCGCGATGAGCTGAAGCAGCACCCGGACAATGTCGATGCGGCGATCCGTCTTACGAATGCGTTGGTGGCCCAGCAGCGCGCGCATGAGGCGCTTCAGGTAGTCGACACGGTCTTGGTTGCGGCCCCAGGAAATTTGCGCGCATTGAACGCGAAGGGAGTGATCTTGGACCTTGATGGGCGGCATGACGCAGCACAGGTGCTGTATCGGCAAGCTCTCGAAACAGAGCCTGGGAATGAGATGGTGCAGCACAATCTCAACCTGTCGCTTACGCTTTGAAGGAAGTCCGGACGGAGTGCGTTGGCGCGGTCCGCCTAGCTGTGCACATGCACCGCATTGCATGCACATATCAGAGCCTCGCAATCCGGCTCTTATTTCATCGAGTGGCAGCCGCCAGCTACTGCCATTCGCCAAGACTGATGTCGGAGCATCACCAGAAGCTCAGCTCAGCAGCTCGTTTTGTGGGCGTTTGCCGGCACGCAACGCAAGAGGCCACAAAGGCCCGGGAACGAAAGGTGACGCGGTCGCTCTTGAAGAGAGATACTCGATGCCCTCACTGTGAGGCTGACCCGCAAGCAAGATCGTCGCGGCGCGGCAGCTTTAGCTGTGCGTCCTTCTAGGAGCCGCGCCGAACTGCTGGGCCTTCGAACCTCAAGCACCGCATCGTTTATCGGCATCTGCTTACGGATCATGGCGTCGCGCAGCCGAGCGAGACGCGTCGAGGTCGATCCGCAGGCTTCAACTCCTTGGCCGCCGCCAAGTGTTCAAGCTACTTCTGCGTGGGAAAGGGGTAGTCTTCATGCAATCGATGGAAATAGCGGCTTTTCCGTTACCCAAAGCCTTGGCCAGTCTCTGTGGCTCGGACAACATCACGTTGAGCCGGACAGTTTTGTCGTGCGCGTCTTGTATTTGCGCAGGCGTGAGTAGGACGCGTCGACGAGGGTCATCCAGTGCGGCGAGACAGGCCTGCATCTCGGTGACCTGCGTTTGCAGGAGCTCGACCACGGTGCCCACGGCGTTTTCGGCGTCCTCTGGCTTCATCTGGCGCGCTTCCGGACCAGGCAGATCGAACTGCAAAAGTTTGTCCGCCCGTGTGACTAGTTTCTTCAGGGCCTCCACCGGCACCGGGGCTTGCCACATCTCCAAATCTGCCGCCCAACTCGCATGCGCTTCATTCGCGCTCACGAGCTTCTTCGTGCCTGGATCCGAGCGCACGAGAATCTTGGCTTCTGGCACAGAGTCGCTGACGGTCGCCACGATTCGCGGTTCCGGCTGCCGCGCGGCCGAAGCCCCGGCGCCAGCTGGCGGCTTGATGATGGCTGGCGCGTTCGGCTGCAGCGCGAGGAAGTGCATGACCTCGTGCGCAATGATCCTGGCATCGTCCACGATCTGGCCCAAATGTTCCAATGGGAGGTCGGCACCTGCTTGGTGATCGTCTAGTTTGGTCCGAATGTGCTGCAAGGCCGTCGCAAAATCCGAAAGCCGTCCCATGACTCCTTCCAAAACAGCGCAGTGATGTGCGTCGAGTGGGCGCCCATTGCTGCGCAGAACAGCGTCGCCCGTCGAGAGGAATGCCGGAAAGACGTCGCCCATGAAGGTTCCCAGCAGACGCACTTGCTCGTTCTCACCAATGAGAATTTCCCTGGCGCGTGCTTCGAACGTGCTCGCCTGCGGCTCAATCGTAACCCGCGCGAGAGCGATCCGAGATTGCAGTTGCATGAACTTGGTATTCAGCGCCCAGCCGGCGCGCAGCCGCAGCGCGGCCTGCTCGACTTGCCGCATCTCGGCTGTTGCACCTGGTAAGTTGGCAGTGGCGGCGCAGACGGAGCGCATCATTTCGCAGCGGCGTGCCTTCTTTTGCCACCACTCCATGCAGGCCGCATAGTGCGTCGCCACGGTGGAAGCGGCTTGGCTCAGCTGGTCGTGTGTGGCGTTGGATTGGAGCAGCATGAACACTTTAGCCGCACGGTTCCTATGCGCTTCCAGGGAGGAGATAGTACTGGAGCCTTTTGCGTTGCATTTGTCCCCCACGCAAAGGGCATGATCGCGGAGTCGACGGGCCTGATTGTCGGACAGAATGCTACGCGCTACAGACAAGGGCAGGCTCGCTCGGCAGCCCAGAACCGCAGAGGTTGCATCAACGACCCGATCGCGCAGCTCTTGCTTCTTCTCCGAGTCCTTGGCCTGCCCGGCCGCATCACGGCAATCTCGGAGTTCGTCAAGCAGGCCTTGCATTCGTCGCCTTGCTGCGGTGACATCTTCGTCGGTCACGGGAGTCGCACCGACCATACCCGAAGCAGACACCTGGCTTGTGACCGGCGTTGCGGCTCCACGCCCCGACACTGAGCGAAAACGGCGCCGCTGCTCAGTACCTGCGCCTGGCCCCGAGGTTGCACGTAGCGCAGTATCCAGGATTCGGGGTGTAGCAGCCGGGCCAGCGAAGACCTTCGTGCAGTGGCGACGGATGACGTCGTTCTATCGAGGCACAGAACGCATCCGGTGGGCTCCCCACGGATACCACCTGATTCCCAGCGTGAACTGCTCGATCCGGCCCCAGCATTCCCAATGCGCGATCTCCCAGTTCGGCCAAGGCCCGTCATATTCCATCTCCAGGTCGGCAATAGGCTGTCATGATGTTGAGGGCTGATGTCGCTCAGCCCAGTGCCTCAGGGCTTTCACCCCGAAACTTGGTGGGTTGAGTATTGCTCTCAAGTTTGCGGGGATTAGGAGCGGGTCGGTCGCACACCGCCTTTCACAGGCACCGTTGCTCGCCGTGACGCCGATGGGCTGCCACTGGAACCTGCACCGGCTAGGTGCATCCGGCCGAACGAACGGTTCCGCAAATCCCTTCCGGCGTTTTTGCTCGACGGCCAGCAACTGATTTGTTTCGTTAGCTTCACCAATTGGGCCAGTGAAAATAGGAACGAGCCAGCAGTTCGACCATACATTACGTCCGCACCCCATGTTTCGCATTGAGTTCAGCCTGAATAGGCGCGGCAGGTTTGATAGGCCGTGTGGCTGACGTCTAGCTGACGAAGGGGCTTCTCCCGGATGCACTAAAGACGGTGCGACCTAGCCTAAGCATCAGCGGTCAGGATCAGGATGCGGCTCACTGCGGCCCGAGTTGTGTACGTTAAGTTCCGCAATAAGCGGCTTGGCATTCAGCGATTACACTGGCGGCGCCGCACAGCCCCGTCTTAGCGGAGCGGCGGTACAATGCGGCCGCGTTAGGCGGCCCTAATTGAATGACGCGGTCAGCTTGCCTCGGATCCCTGACATCTGCTTTTCGGGGCGTCGCACCTGATTTTTTCAGAAGAGATGCAGGGTGGTTCGATCCGGCACTGACCCTTGAGCGGGGGGGCTGGTTTGAGCCGGTGCCAGACCGAACCGTCTCAGGGCAACGCCGGCTATCTCGTGGAAGATTGGGACAACGCCGCGGCTAAACGGTGGCGATAATGTGTCACGGAGTCACCAATTCCAACACGCACTTCGCAAATGTGACTAGACGTTTCGGAAACGGCGCAGCGCAGCTGGCTTTGGCCAGAGCTCTGCAGTTCGGCCGCGAAAACGCGAACCTTGGCTGTGGGACTGACCGATCACTGCGGTCGGATGGAAGAAGGAACACTCCCAATTGATTCCGCAGCTCGACGGGCGACACACACCACCGTGACCAGCAGGTGCGGTTCGACTGGAATCGACCAGACCCTCAGGAAGGACTCAGACTGGCAGCCACTGAGTGGCGCGATCATCTTGCCGGTTGCCCTAGCCTACCTGAGCGACGCGGATGAACGCCACACTTGGCTGTTCAGGCAAGCGCCGGGCACCATCGCCCCTGTCGCGTCGGACCCAGGTCCTCACAGGCAACGTTCTGGGCGGCCGCCGCAACGAGATGCTCCTCAAGGGTCGACCAGAACTCCTGAATGCTGAGACGATCGCAAGCAATGGGGCCAATGGTGGGCCTGTATTTTATCCTCATCGGACCAGCCGCCAATCTTATCCGATGGCCTGCTTGCAACAGATCCTTCAAAGAAAATCGTAGACTCTTAGCACTCCAATCCGCTGGGAATGGTTATCCTTTCATCTGACGCAAGTGGGTTCGAGACCGTGGCGCCGTGTACCGAGCCAAAAACCTTCAGCTCGGGTTTAAGCAATGCCGGCAAGAGCACCCACGTTGGCCGGGGAAACGAGTGCCATGCGGTCGAGCGGACAAGAAAATTGCCTCTGAAAGGCCTGGAGGACGCTAAATGGACGGAAGCAATAGGACGACTGCCCAACCGATGATGAAACTGGTCAGGAGCCTAAGGGCGGCTGCTCATCTTGATCGGCTTCGGATCCTGGGACTTTGCGCGCATGCGGACCTCACCGTCTGCGAGCTGGCAGAAGTTCTGGCTTTGCCCCGCGAGCACGTTATGGGACATGTCCGACAGCTCGCCAGAGCCGGATTTCTCGGCAACGAACAACGTCCGCGGCCCTCGTACCATCTCGAAGCAGCAGGAAGGGATGGTGGCCTAGTTCAACTGTTGGTCGATCTTCTGCCCCACGGCGATGGCTATCACAGACAAGACCTAAAACGCCTGGAAGCGATACAAGGCGCGCGGTCCAAGGGAACCGGCTGCATGTCTTGAAATAGGATTAGTCCAATTGGAGCGCGAAACTGCCATGGACAATTCGGCCGGCGGCGCCATCACGCAGCCCGACACTTACGGGCGGCCTCACCTTGCCGCCGTAGATTGTCGCGTTCACGAACTGCTTCTAAGACAGGAGCGCCAGGAGCGGACAACTCTCAAACTTATCGCCTCCGAGAACTTTGCCTCCTCCGCGGTGTTGGAAGCGACCGGGTCGATTTTCACCAACAAGTATGCCGAGGGATACCCCGGTGCGCGCTATTACGCCGGAAACGAGATCGTCGATGAGCTTGAGAGCCTCGCTATCGAGCGCTTGAAGGCGCTATTCGGCTGTGAACACGCTAACGTCCAGCCATATTCCGGCTCGCCGGCCAATCAGGCTATCTATCGAGCACTGTTGAGTCCGGGGGACAAAATGATGGGCCTGCCCCTTCCCAGTGGCGGCCATCTGACTCACGGTTGGGCAGTCAACTTCTCCGGCACCGATTATCAGCGAGTCCCATACGGGCTGCACGAAAAGACGCAGCAGATTGACCATGACCGCTTGCGCGAGACGGCCAAGCGGGAACGCCCGAAGCTAATTTGGGTCGGCGGAACTGCTTATCCGCGCATTTTTGACTACGCGGCAATGGCCGAAATCGCTTCGGAGGTGAACTCCTACCTGGTGGCCGACATCGCCCACATCAGTGGCCTAATTGTCGCAGGAGTGCATCCGAACCCCGTGCGCCATTGCGATGTGGTCAGCAGCACCTCTCACAAGTCGATCCGGGGCCCCCGCGGTGGCTTCATTTTGTCCAGGAATGAAGACCGTTATCAGGCGCTCTACCATTCGAAAAGCAACCACAATCTTGCCAAACGCATAGACCGTGCCGTGTTCCCTCTCCTGCAGGGCGGACCGCACATGAATACTATCGCCGCGCTAGCTGTCGCTCTGCACGAAGCAGCGAACCCGTCCTTCCGTGTCTACGGTCAGCAGATTGTTAAGAACGCCAAGGCTCTGGCCCAGGCGCTTCTGGAGCGAGGTTATGACCTGGTCACCGGGGGGACTGACAATCACATGCTGATCCTTGACCTTCGGGACCGGCCGCTGTCCGGCAAAGCCTATGCCGAGCGGTTATCGCAAGCAGGTATCATTACGAATTTCAATATGGTGCCGGGGGACTGGCGGCATCCGGCGCTCACAAGCGGCATCCGCTTAGGCACGCCAGCGGTGACGTCCGTGGGCATGGGCGAGGCGGAAATGGTGCAGATTGCCGCTTTCATCGACCTGGTTTGCCGCCAGCCCGATGATCCGGACGTCCATGCCTGCGTGCGGAGAGACGTTGCCGACTTCTGCGCCGCGTTCGACGTCCCTGGGATGTCCGACAGGTAAGACGGCCAAATCAAGTGTCACACCTAACTACACATCTGAAGCGAGGACATTTCATGACCAGGCAATTCGTGTTCTCTTCCGAATCCGTCGGCGCAGGACATCCCGACAAGATGGCCGACAATATCTCAGATGCCGTCCTCGATGCGATCCTTCGTAAGGATCCTGAGGCTCGCGTCGCTTGTGAAGCGTTGGTGAAGTCGGGATTGGTCGTTCTGGCTGGCGAGATCACCAGCCATGCGCAGATCGATTACAGCCAAGTTGCCCGCGATACCATTTTGGATATTGGATATGACGACGATGCCATCGGCTTTGACGGTCGGCATTGCGCGGTAGTCCTGGCCCTAACCGAGCAATCGGCCGACATCAGCCAGGGCGTCGACGAGGGACGAGGGCAGGATCTCGAGCAGGGAGCCGGGGATCAAGGACTCATGTTCGGTTACGCATGCAACGAGACCGAAACATTGATGCCGGTGCCAATCCAACTCGCTCACGATTTGACAAAAAGACAGGCAGAGGTGCGGAAAACGGGACGGCTTAGCTGGCTGCGCCCTGATGTGAAATCTCAAGTCTCCGTCCGTTATGAAGGTCTGCGCCCCGTGGCGATTGATACCATAGTCCTGTCGACGCAGCATGACGGGGAGGTCTCACAAGCCACGGTCCGCGAAGGCGTCATTGAGGAGATCATCAGGCCGGTCTTGCCCCCCGACTTGGATACGACGGGGATAAGATTCCTGGTCAATCCAACAGGCCGGTTCGTGGTCGGTGGGCCGCGCGGCGACTGCGGGCTCACCGGACGCAAGATCATCGTCGATTCCTACGGTGGGATGGGGCGTCACGGCGGCGGCGCCTTTTCGGGCAAGGACCCGTCCAAGGTTGATCGCTCGGCCGCCTATGCGGCGCGGTACGTCGCAAAAAATGTCGTTGCAAGCGGCCTTGCGGATGTCTGCGAGGTTCAGCTTGCCTACGCTATCGGTGTGGCCGCGCCGGTGTCTATCCTGATCAATACCTTCGGAACCGCAAAGATCGACGAAAAAAGGATCGAGCGCGTCGTTCTTGAGCTTTTCAATCTCCGACCGAAAGGCATCATCAAGATGCTTGATCTCTTACGCCCAATATACCGCAAAACCGCGACATACGGACACTTCGGCCGCGAAGAGCCGGAGTTCACGTGGGAAAGGACGGACAGAGCTGAGGACCTGCTGCGTGAGGCAGGACCGGCAGCAGCGTGATGCGCCGATGTTGGATGCAGCGGCATACGGCAACTCCATTCCACACCTGCAAAAACCCGCCCCGCCCGGCGCGGCAGAGGGTGGGTTTTTGGCGGAGATATGAATAGATGCCGAACTATGACGTGCTTTGTATCGGTAATGCCATCGTCGACATCATCGCCCAGTGCGACGAGGCATTCCTGGAGACGAACGGCATCATCAAGGGCGCGATGAACCTGATCGACACGAGGCGCGCCGAGTTGCTCTACAGCCGCATGGGCCCGGCGATCGAAGCCTCCGGGGGCAGCGCCGGCAACACGGCGGCGGGTGTCGCCAGCTTCGGCGGACGCGCCGCCTTCTTCGGCAAGGTCTCGAACGATGCGCTCGGCGAAATCTACGCCCATGACATGCACGCGCAGGGCGTCGCCTTCGACACCAGGCCGCTCAATGGCGAACCGCCGACGGCGCGCTCGATGATCTTCGTCACGCCGGACGGCGAGCGCTCGATGAATACCTATCTCGGCGCTTGCGTCGAGCTCGGTCCGGAGGATGTCGAGGCGGACAAGGCGTCAGGCGCCGCCGTCACCTATTTCGAGGGCTATCTGTGGGACCCGCCGCGCGCCAAGGAAGCGTTCCGGCAGACGGCGAAGCTCGCCCATGCCGCCGGCCGCGAAGTGTCGATGACATTGTCGGATTCTTTCTGCGTCGACCGCTACCGCGAGGAGTTTCTGGAGCTGATGCGCTCGGGCACCGTCGATATCGTCTTTGCCAACAGCCACGAGATCAAGTCGCTCTACCAGACAGCCTCCTTCGATGAGGCGCTGGCCCAGATCCGCAAGGACTGCAAGATCGCCGCCGTCACCCGCTCTGAAAAGGGCTCGGTCATCGTGCGCGGCGACGAGACCGTCACCATCGATGCGACGAAAATCCGCGAGCTGGTCGACACCACCGGCGCCGGCGACCTCTATGCCGCCGGTTTCCTCTACGGCTACACGCAAGGGCGCAGCCTGAAGGACTGCGGCGATCTCGGCTCGCTGGCCGCCGGGCTGGTGATCCAGAAGATCGGCCCAAGGCCGCGGCAGAATCTGCGCCACGAGGCTGAGCAGGCGGGGTTGTTGTAGCGGCTGGGCACTTCCGCGACGTGCTGGCCTCCTCCCCTTGTGCAGGCGGTCGAGGCAAGCGTGTGTAAATTGAAATGTCGTATGCCCGTCCGTGAAAGATGGCTTTCCTTTGAAGTTTCTGATTATCGAGGCTCAGGACCTTGTCGCACCTGAGGGTAGCAGTTCGGGGCGATCTTGATCATCACCATGCCGACGTTTGGCGCAAGTCGTTCAGAGCTCCACCCCAAGTACCCGGACTATGTTCTTTGAAGACAACGATCGTTCAGCGTGACGTCCCTGCCCTCCTCGATCGGCCCGACGATGAAGGCTACATGCGTCGAGGCTGGAGGGGGCGGCGGCAGCCTTGCGGGCCTGGCGCCCAGCTCACCGATCTTCGCCCGCACAATCCAGCGGATCGCGCTGGGCCCTCCCACGCTGAACGGCGCCACCGCTTGCGGCGCCAACATGCCCTCGTCCAAAGCCTTCGAGACCCGCGACCGAATGTCCCGTTCAATGCTCTTCCCATCGTCCACCTCCATCCCGGTGGATGTTGAATCAACCAGAACGCAGCCGTCACATCACAGTCGATTCAACGATCACAGGACGTGCTCTAGGAGCCTAACTTCCGTTGTGCAGGCTAATCCAAGGGATCGCGAAAAGCGCAATCACCATAGGTGTAAGGAGATTCTGATGTCGAACATGATGAAGGCGCTGGTCAAGGCCAAGGCCGAGCCGGGCATCTGGATGGAAGAAGTGCCGGTGCCGGAAATCGGCCCCAACGACGTTCTGATCAAGATCAAGAAGACCGCGATCTGCGGCACCGACGTCCACATCTACAATTGGGACCAGTGGGCGCAAAAGACCGTGCCGGTGCCGATGGTCACAGGCCACGAGTTCGTCGGCACGGTCGCCGATTTCGGTGCGGCGGTGACCGAATACAAGATCGGCCAGCGTGTTTCGGGCGAAGGCCACATCGTCTGCGGCCATTGCCGCAACTGCCGTGCCGGGCGAGGGCATCTCTGCCGCAATACGCTCGGTGTCGGCGTCAACCGTCCCGGCGCCTTCGGCGAATATCTGGCGATCCCGCAGCACAATGTCGTGCCGATCCCCGATGATGTGCCGGACCAGATCGCGGCGATCTTCGATCCCCTGGGCAATGCCGTGCACACCGCATTGTCCTTCGACCTCGTCGGCGAGGACGTGCTGGTCACCGGCGCAGGTCCGATCGGCATCATGGGTGCGCTGGTGGCGCAATGCGTCGGCGCGCGAAAGGTCGTCATCACCGACATCAACCCGGTGCGGCTGGCGCTGGCGAAAAAGCTTGGCGTCCAGCATGTCGTCGACGCCTCGAAGGAAAAGCTGCGCGACGTCATGCCGGCGCTCGGCATGACCGAGGGTTTTGACGTCGGCCTCGAAATGTCGGGCGCAGCACCCGCCTTCCGCGACATGATCGACACCATGAACAATGGCGGCAAGATCGCCATTTTGGGCATTGCGCCGACCGGCTTCGAGATCGACTGGAACAAGGTCATCTTCAAGATGCTGCATCTCAAGGGCATTTATGGCCGCGAGATGTTCGAGACCTGGTACAAGATGATCGCGCTTGTGCAGGGACCGCTGGATGTCAGTGGGCTGATCACCCACCGCATCGGCGTTGACGACTATATTTCCGGGTTCGATGCGATGAAGAGCGGCAATTCCGGCAAGGTGGTGATGGACTGGTGAGGGCGATGGCCGGCGTGACTTTGCGAAGGTGCTGACGGGACACCACCCTGGCCTGCCGGCGATCTCCCCGCGAGGGGCATCGCTGGTGCAAGGCAGTGGCTCCTCCCCAACGTGCGCCGCTCAATCGTCGGCGCGTATCGCGGCCCAATCGGACGACGCTTCTGGCAATTCGCCCAGATCGGTCAATCAATGCTCACAGACGCGACGCGATCGTCTGTTTTCCCAACGCCTACGACCGAGGTCGAGGTGTCGTGGGCGTTTCAGGCGGCAAGATGGGATATGCGATCTCCGGTCGCTTTCCGGTCAGCGAATGAAGGTAGGCAACGATCCGATCGATTTCGATTTGCGTTAGCTCTTGGCCAAGCTGGGTGGTGCCCATAATAGCGACCGCCTGTCTCAGATCCCAGACCTTGCCCGAATGAAAGTATGGCGCGGTGATTGCTACGTTGCGCAGCGACGGCACGCGGAAAACATAGGAATCCTCTGGTACATTGGTGACGGCAAATCGTCCCTTGTCGTTCTCCGGCAGAACGTCGGCGGTAGGCTTCTCAACGAGGCCGAATGGATAATAGCCTTGCCCACCAAGATTGACACCCGAATGGCAGGACGAGCAGCCCTTTTCGATGAAAAGGGCCAGGCCCTGTTTCTCTTCGGGACCGATGGCGGTGTCATCGCCATTGAGGAAGGCGTCGAAGGGGGCCGGCGTGACCAGTGTCGCCTCGTAGTCTGCGAGTGCATTGGCTACGTTTTCGAAGGTGATGGGATCGGCTTCATCCGGGAAAGCTGAATGGAACCACTCCACATATTGCGGCATCGATTTGAACGTCTCGACTACTCGATGCGATGTGTTGGCCATTTCGACACCGGCCTGTATCGGCCCTTTGGCCTGAGCTTTCAGGTCTTCGGCGCGACCGTCCCAGAACTGCGATTTGTTGAAGACAGAGTTAAACACCGTCGGCGCGTTGCGCTGCCCGTTCTGCCAACCATGCCCAATCGAAGTTTCACGATTGTCGTCGCCCCCGGTGGCCAGGTTGTGGCACGAGTTGCAGGAGAAAACGCCTGAGGACGAGAGGCGTGGATCGAAGAACAGTGCCTTGCCGAGGGCAATCTTCTCCGGCGTGCTCGGGTTGTTGGTGACCGCCGGCGTGAATGGCAAGGGCTCGAAGGTGGCCAGTGCCGTTTCTCTGAGATCTGGCGGAATGAACTGCGCAGCAAAAGCTGTGGCTGCCACCAGCGCAACAGCCATCGCAGTGAACAGAATTTTCATAATGGAGTCCTTACGATGTGCACGGAAACCATTCTCCACAGGCGGCTTGCGAACGCCCTGCGCTAGATCAGCGGATCGAGGGAATCGTGCCTGCCGACCAGCCAATCGAGCGGCGGAAACTGTGACTGCGGTGTATTATCGCCCGACGGCGGGTTCCAATGGTGGGCGCGCGCAATCGCTGTTTCTTCGCCTGAGGGTTTGGTCGGTTCCGTGGCCTGTCGCCATATGCTGCCGCAACGCCAACCTGTTTCATACGCGCAAGGTTTTCTGCCCCCAGCGAGTGCACGGCTCATGGTGCTTTACAAGCTTTCTGCGTCTTCCTTTGGCAGTTCAAACGGTCGAGATCGGGACTGAACGGCGGATACTGGCGCAGTTATGGACAGCCATTACCGCGCAGATAAGTGTCACGACAGCGTGATGTGCGCTATAGACCTCAATGTTGGACGAGCAACGAACAATCCTGTCGCGAGATTTGTTGCTTTCAACGGAAATCACCACTAGAAGCGACGCTCCGCAGACCAATCCACCGGAGAGTTTCATGCCAGAAGAAGACTTCAAAAACATCGACAACCTCATCCAGCTTACCGCAGATGTTGTCTCAGCCTATGTTTCCAACAATCCCGTTCCGGTGGGGGACCTATCTGCCCTGATCGGCCAAGTGCACGAAGCTTTGAAAGGCACGGCGGCCGGTCGCGTCTCGGCACAAGAGCCGACGGTGTTGACGCCGGCCGTCCCGATCAGAAAATCGGTGACGCCGGACTACATTGTCTCCCTTGAGGACGGCAAGAAATTCAAATCGCTAAAGCGCCATCTGTCGACCCACCACGGGCTGACCCCCAATGAATATCGCGCCAAATGGGGTCTGCCGGCGGACTATCCCATGGTCGCGCCGAACTACGCGGCTGCGCGCTCTGCCCTGGCCAAGACAATGGGACTCGGCCGCAAAGCGAAAGAGCCTGAAGTCTCGGCGCCCGAGAAGCGGTCTAGAAAGAAGGTACCAGCGTGACTTCCCCCACCCAGACCCGTTGTGGGCTGGCGGCTCGATCAGCATGATGTGAGCGAAACATCGAAAAGGCGGGATCAAATCCCGCCTTTTCCTTGCACGGTGTGATTACACGCCGCGAAGCGGAATGGAATTGACATAGCGCAGAGACACAGGAGTCCGCAGCGGTAAAAGGACCAACTTTTCAGCTTGGGACGAAACTGTTGCAGACCTCTATCCTGAAAGAATATCGCGAGGCTCTCCTGCCTTGGTACACCATCTATCCGACTGTGCCGGAGTTCACCGCCACCGTCAGGGCCGAAAGCTATGAGGAATGGCTAAGAGGTCTGCCGGCTGACGATCCGGTGTCGCTCTATCTCCACATTCCGTTCTGCCGATCGATTTGCTGGTATTGTGGCTTTCCGACCACGATTGCCCGCAATCAGGGTCCGATCCTCGACTATGTGGCCGTTCTGCGTGACGAGATCCGTTTGGTCTCGGAGCAAGTGCAGCAGGGGCTCGTCGTGAACGTGCATTTCGGCGGTGGAACCCCGACTCTTATCGGGCCAGCGGGGTTTTTGGCCATGATCGAACTCCTGCGCCGCCGCTTCGCGTTCAGGAAACCCGCTACGATCGCCGTCGAAATTGACCCGCGCACCTTCACGGCCGAGATCGCCGAAGCATTGGGAGCAGCCAACGTGAGCCGCGCCAGTCTCGGGGTGCAGAGCTTTGATCCGATTGTTCAAAAAGCGATCAACCGGGTCCAGAGCGAGGCGCAGACGGCCGCTGCCGTCGAAGAGCTGCGCCGGCATGGAGTAAGCGGCATCAACTTCGATCTCATTTTCGGTCTCCCGAATCAGACGGTAGAGTCCTGCGTCCAGACTGCGGCGGCGACTGTCGCCATGCGTCCCAACCGGCTTGCCGTGTTCGGCTACGCGCACATTCCATCGGTGATAAGGAATCAGCGCCTGATCGAGAATACTGCGCTGCCGGACAGCGTCGCCCGCGCCGAACAGGCTGCGGCCGTGGCAGAGACTCTGGTTGCGGCCGGCTACCGAGAGATCGGCCTCGACCATTTCGCCTTGCCGGACGACGAACTTACGCTGGCCCAGACCAGTGGTCGGCTACGGCGAAACTCGCTGGGTTACTCGGCCGACACCTGCAAAACCCTGATCGGTTTCGGCGCGTCGGCTATCGGGCGGGTCGGCGAGGGTTACGTCCAGAACGAGGTGAAACGTGAGTCCTACAGCCGGCATATAGCAGCTGGCCATCTGGCGACGTCAAAAGGTTACCGGCTCACAAACGAAGACCGCGCGCGAGCCGCTATCATCGAGCGGCTGATGTGCGATTTGGAGGCCGATGTGCCGGCAATCTGTGCGGCCCATGGATTTGATCCGATCCGTTTTCTCGATTCAGCTGAACGCTTGGCGATGCTGGCCGAGGACGGGATCGTGGACATCGAAAAGGGTTTCATCCGAGTGCGGCAGGAGCATCGCTTCGTGATTCGTGCTGTTGCTGCAGCATTCGATGCTTTTCTCGACCGGGTTGGCCCGTAAGCACATCCAAGCAGCGTGGGGCGAGGCCATAGGGATGACCGCTCGTTGCTAACGGCACGCTCGTAAATCACCGCAGCGCCGGTGATGGCGCTCTTGCGCCGCTTGAAGTGCTTAACGTTTTCCGAATGGACGAGCGTTGCCGCCTATGAACGCGTCACAATCACTCGACGGTGACTGATTTGCGAGATTGCGCGGCTGCTCGACATCTGTGCCCATGAATACCGCCGTTTGCTAGGCAAAAAGCTGGATCAGCAACGAGAAGACCATCGCGCGATGAGCTCGTCGGTAGCCGGCAGCTCGACCGTGTGCATCGGTCAAGTTTCGATGCGGCTGCCCCTTTTTCATCAGTGATGAGGATCAACAGTTTGGCGTCATGGACGAAAACTAGCTTAGCCATAGCTAGTAAAGACGTGGGTACGATCCCAGAATTCTAATGCCATCGATCGTCGCCAGGGCAGCCAGCGCCGGGTGCGTCGAAACGTGTCCAGCGACATCGATTGCATACTGATGGGTGTCCAGCCGCTCGCATGTCGGACGCTCATAGATATTGAGAACGACTAAATCTTCCTTCGAGAACATGTTCAGTACATAACTGAGGTTTTGCTCTGAAACGCGGAGATGAAGTGTCGTCCGGTCGAATCCTGTCGGCGCAGCGGTCTTGCGCCCAAGCACCCACCACCGGGTTACATTATGTAGGCCTTCTTCGATTCCTGTTCGCAAGATCTGCAGATTGTACAACTTGGCTCCAAGTGCAGGACCAAATGCCGCTATCGAGGCAGCTTTTTGCTCAGCCACGAAAGATGTCGTTCCCATGCGGCTCTCTCGCTCGACGTTCGGCATGTTCTCGTCAAGCCACGCGGCCACCTCCTGCAAGGCTACGGGATGCCCCATTACCTTGGTGATCGTCGAGAAACTCGCATCCTTGCTCGCAATGAGGCTGTAGCTCAGGACCTTCGGATACTCGGCGATAATCTTGGGAGACCTCAAGCTCAGGATCTGATCGAGGTAAGGAGTGGTTCCGACCAGAGAGGTCGTAGCTGGGGCGCAAGCAACGTCGACGAAGCCATTTTCATATGCTTCGAACAATCCGTCGCTGAATGGAACGAGTTCAACTTGGTCACCAAAGAGGTCCAGCGTGGCTTGATGGGTCCAGGTCCCCTCGGGGCCAATGTACCCGGCCCTCTTGATCCCGGAGATGTCAATCGCTGGAAGCTGCTTGAACTGCTCGTTCATTTCCCCGGCCACACTCGATCGAGAGTGCGTCAGACCTCTCATTCCATGATTCACATGTAGAGAGGTTCATGACATGAAAATATTCCGATCGATTGAACTCGAGGCTAGGCTTGGCTAGCCATCAGAATACAGAGTGCATTCAAACGAATCCCGACCAAGACGGGCTGTCTACCCATCGGCTGGAACTCAAGATCACCGAATCGGTCCTCATTAGCGATACGACCTTCATCGATCCAATCCTTCGAGCTCCGCGGGATAGGCATGGGTATTGCCCTTGACCACTTCGGCTTCGGCTCCGGCTTTGCTATTTAGCTGTGTCATTCACTATGCACAAGCTAACTGTCAAGCGGAGACAACACAACTTTCACAATTAATATTACACGTTCACATAAGATGCACATCTGCAAGCATTATTTTACAGTATCGACATCAAATCGTCGCCACTTTTGCCCAAATTAACTTAGATGATCTTCAGAACCTTGCAACAATAACGGCTTCATTACCGAACGGCCGCCAACCATTTCGGCGTTGCAGGCCAATGGTTATCTCGAACGTTGAGAAGCTCGGATTCTGGAGATCGCTGCGGCGGAGGGGAGTGTGCGCAATGGTGTCGTATGCAGCGGCTGCTGAAGTGAAGCCTCGTGAGGTGACGACGCTGCTTAGTTTGAGCTGCGCAACACAATACGTGAGTGTTCCTGATCCATCTTGCGCCAACTTCAGCCAATGGCTTCTCAGGAAACCGCACCCATCGCTCAATGGTGTCTCCTTTCTCGGTAAAGGCGCGAGCAATGGGTAGGCCACCAGATCGAGAGCGGTCGGCCACAGCACGTTCCGCCTGGTGGAGGCGGCTAGCACCGCAGGCGTTGAGCAGTGCGTCGACTGCACTGCTTCGGGACAATTATATACGCGCGATTCTCTTTCTTATAGTTTCTGCGGTCGCTACGAGCACTGCAGGAATGTTCGTAAGGGCCCTGCCGATTTCTACTTGGACAATTTTGTTTTGGCGCAGCGTGTTTGCGGCGGCTTTCCTTGCAGTTTATCTACTTGTAACTGGTCATAGAGCCGGCTTTCGGCCGACAATGCAGGGCATGGCCATCGCGATCTGTCTCGCTGTTAACATGCTCGCATTCATCCCAGCGTGTCAGTTTACCTCAACTGCCAACGCATTCATCATCTTTTCTGCTGGACCAGTCTTGACGGGCATCTTCGCGTGGTTATGGCTGAGTGAGGACCTTCGCCCAGCGACCATTGTAGCAGCGATAACCATCCTCATAGGCACTTATGTGCTCGTTTCTGGAGCAGGATCGAAATCTGGACTTTTTGGCAACGTCTTTGCGATTGTCACGACTGTCACGATGTCGATCACTACCGTGCTGATCCGTCGCCACCGAGAAGAGTCGGTTCTATCCTTCATCTGTTTGGCCAATGCTTTTGTTGCCCTGGTCAGCTTTTGGTTTTGCGAACCTTTTTTTCCGAATCTCCGAGATCTGGGACTTCTCGCTTTGTTCGGTTTCGTGCAACTCGCGTTTCCTGCTGTTTTCTTCCTGGCCGGCACTCGCCGACTTCCGGCGTGCCAGGTCTCTCTCATTCTGGCACTGGAAGCGCCACTCGCGCCATTGTGGACCTGGCTCGCATTCCGTGAAATGCCGACTCGTTCAGACCTCATCGGAGGAAGTATCATTACTGTCGCGGTGGTCGGCTATCTCGTAGTGATGGCGAGGTCCATCAGATCCGAACGCAAAGGCGCCGCGAGCTAGCAATCGAGCGGTGTGTGAAGGGACCGGGACCCACAAGAAGGTTGCAGCTTGATGTCATCTATCCACATTCGTTCTGATGCGTACAGCTGCGGGCAGTATCTGCCGCGAAGAATCTGCTGCAGAACATAAGAAGCCGGGTACCCGCCCCTCTTCACTCGCAAACATCTTGTTTCAGTAGAAATTAGCAACTTCCCACAATCCTGCCCCGGTCTGCGATGGGATCCGTGTTCTTGGCCGCTCTTGTGGGGCGAGTCAGTGGCACGTCTGCCCGGCTTGCCGGGCAGACGCAGAAAAGTTCAGCCAGCTTTGCTGAGACTGCCAGCGGAGGACTTCCCAGTACGGCGGTCCTGTTCGATCTCGTAGTTGATCTTCTGACCCTCATTAAGGGTCGAAAGGCCCGCTCGTTCGACAGCGGAAATGTGGACGAAAACATCCTGACCGCCATTGTCGGGCTGGATAAATCCAAATCCCTTGGTGCTGTTGAACCACTTTACCGTTCCGGTCGCCATAGACGTATTCCTTTGTATCCATTTCAATGTGGGCAGGCCATAAGCCAGTCCGATTCATATCCGAGATTTCAAAAGCAGCAAAAGCGAAAATTGCAAAAGCCAAGCCAATCGCAAAAGCGGCTCGCAAGGCTATCATGACAGCCTGGAAGTATGTCCCGCGCTGGCGCTCGGAATGGCCCAAAAGACAGCGATGCCTGCAACGCTCCGGAAAGTTGCAGATCCGCGTCTATCGCTGGTTGGAGTCCTACCACGGGATCTGTTATCTACCGATGTGAGCGAGGGTACGCTGACGACCCAGCAACTACGGGCGCGCGCTAACGCCACCATATTCGTCGCTCGGGTAGTTTACCTAGCCACCTTTTTAAGCGGCAAGCGCTCCCCATTTCGGCGGTGTAAGATGTCCGACAATGTCGGATACGCAACACAGCAGGGTCCGATCAATCACATTGCCCAAACGGTTTTCTCATTTGGCACCGTTCGTGCGCGGTCATCGCAAACGCGTCGTGAAGCCAGGAGAGTCGTCCTATGATCCCCCACCAAAAAATGCCGCGCCACCTTTCCCCGACGCACTCTGAGATAACGCTCGAGTCGGGCTTGGCAGCATGCTGAGGGCTCATCTGGCCCGGCGCTGCCCACCGATCCACTTTCTCCCAGTGAGGGCGACGAGGACGCAGCAGGCTCAAAATGAGGGACAACTCACTTCGGCTCGAACCTTGCCCATCGCCCGATCACCACAACCGAAGCCATCGACAAATCTTTGGTCTGGCTGGCTGGGCGGGACACTTTTTGCGACCGCGCTGGCGATTGTGACCACCGCTCCGGTTCTGGCGGCTACCGATGACATCAAGGCAACGAATTTCCTGCTCGACAACGGCATGGAGGTGGTCGTCATACCCGATCACCGCGCGCCCATCGTCACCCATATGGTGTGGTACAAGATCGGCAGCGCCGACGAGCCGCCGGGGAAATCCGGCATCGCGCATTTTTTCGAGCATCTGATGTTCAAAGCCACGGCCAATCACGCCGCCGGCGAGTTGAACCGCGCGGTGGCCGAGATCGGCGGCTCGCACAACGCCTTCACCTTTTACGACTATACCGCCTTCTACGAAAGAGTAGCGCCCCCGGCATTGGAGCAGATGATGAGCTTCGAGGCTGACCGCATGCGCAATCTCACCCTCACGGATGATGTCATCAACACCGAGCGGGATGTGATCCTCGAGGAACGCCGCTCGCGCATCGACAGCAATCCGCAGGCAGTGCTCGGCGAGGAGGTCGACGCCACGCTCTGGCAGAACCAGCCCTATCGCATTCCGGTGATCGGCTGGATGCAGGAGATGAAGAAGCTGAACCGCGCCGACGCCAAGGCTTTCTATGACAAATATTATACGCCCAACAACGCCGTGCTGGTGGTGGCCGGCGATGTCGAGCCGCAGGTGGTCAAGGCGCTGGCCGAAAAGACCTACGGCAAGGTCGCGCGTGGTCCAGACCTGCCGCCGCGCATCCGTCCGGTCGAACCCGAACAGAACACCAGGCGCACGGTGACGCTCGCTGACGCGCGTGTCAGCGTGCCAAGCTTTTCGACGCGATGGGTGGTTCCCTCCTATCACACTGCGAAGCCGGGCGAAGCCGAAGCGCTGGACCTGCTGGCGGAGATCCTCGGCGGCGGTAGCCGCAGCCGGCTCTACCAGCAGCTTGTCGTCAAACAAGGCATTGCCGCCGAGGCCGGCGCCTTCTTCCAGGGCGACATGCTCGATGCCACCAACTTCACCGTCTATGGGGCGCCGCGCGGCGACGCCAAGCTTGCCGACATCGAGGCTGCGGTCGACGCCGAGATCGCCCGCATCGCCAGGAACGGCGTCACCAGCGACGAGCTGGAGAAGTCCAAAGAACGCTTTATCCGCTCGGTAATCTTCGCCCACGACGAGCAGAACTCCGTCGCTAACATGTATGGCTCCACGCTTGCCACCGGCGGCAATGTGAAAGACGTCGAGGAATGGCCGGACCGCATTCGCAACGTCACCGCCGATCAGGTGAAGGCCGTTGCCGCCCGCTACCTCGTGTCTGACCATTCGACGACTGGCTATCTCTTGCCTAAGGAGAATTGATGTGATGACAACCCCACTCCGCAGCGACATTGCACAAGCGTTGCCCTCTGATGTTGGAGGAGGGAGGACCGCACGTTTCGCCACCTGGCTGGCCGTCCTTCCCCTTGCTATTTTCTTCCTCATCCTGCCGTCGCTCACCGCCCGTGCTGCGGTGAACATCCAGGAGGTGAAATCTGAAAAGGGGATCACCGCCTGGCTGGTGGAAGACCACACGCTGCCGATCGTCACACTCCACTTTGTCTTCGACGGCGGCACCAGCCATGACCCGGCCGGTAAGGAGGGGCTTGCCAATTTGATGACCGGCTTGTTGAGCGAAGGCGCCGGTGATTACGACAGCGACACTTTTCAGGTGAAGCTTGACGAGGCCGGCGCCGAAATGAGCTTCAACGCGTGGCATGACGGCATCTATGGCTCGATACGCCTGCTTTCCAAGCGCCAGGAAGCCGCGTTCGATCTGGTCGGGCTCGCGGTGAACAGGCCTCGCTTCGATCAGGGGCCGGTCGGCCGCATTCGCGCCCAGCTTCTCTCCGGCATCATCGCCAACGAGCGCGAACCTCATGCGATCGCCGAGCTTGCCTGGCGGCGCAGACTCTATGGCACACATCCTTATTCGAGGCCGCCCGAGGGCACCAAGGAGAGCCTGACCCGCATAACGCCCGCCGATCTAAGCGCCTTCCACAAGGCCGCTTTCGCCCGCGACGGGCTGCACGTGGCGGTCGTCGGCGACATAGATGCCAAAGCCCTGAGTGCTAGGCTCGACCAATTGTTCGGCGATTTGCCTCAGAAGCAGGCGCTCGCCCCGGTACCTGATGTCACCCCTAAGCTCGGCCAGTGGACGTTGGTTGCATACGCCCTGCCCCAGACTTCGCTCCAGCTGGCTTTTCCCGGTATCGGACGCAGCGACCCGGAATTCTATGCCGCGCAGCTGATAAACGATATACTCGGAGGCTCGCCATTTACCTCACGTCTTTTCCAGGAAGTGCGCGAAAAGCGCGGGCTTGCCTACGGTGTGTCTTCTAGCTTGGAAGGCTACCAGCATTCCAACATGCTTGTCGTGGCCACGTCGACGCGCGCCGACAGGGCGGCCGAGACGCTCAACCTGATAAGACAAGTAATCAAGGAGCTGGTGGACACAGGGCCAACAGCGGCCGAGCTCGAAGCGAGCAAGAAGTATCTGATCGGGGCCTATGCTATCCGCAATCTGGGTTCCTCCAGGGCGATTTCAGCCACCCTTGTCAGAATGCAGCTCGACAAGCTCGGCATAGACTACATCCACCGGCGCCCGGCCCTCATCGAGCAGGTGACGCTCGACCAGGTCAGGGCTGCGGCGAAGAAGCTGCTTTCGGCCGAGCCCGCCGTTATGGGCGTTGGCCCGCGGCTAGCTGGTTCCCGTGACACCGAATAATTTCGCGCTCTACAACAGTAGCTGAACGACTCCGCCGCCATGAGGTGCACATAAGTACAATTGTGCCATCTGATGCGTTTCCATTCGCCACATATCCGCGTCAAAAGACTTCCCTACCACGATGCTGAGAGCCCAGCCGTCAGCAATCGGAATCCACAGCGCCCGAGGCCAGAAGAACGCCGGCTCCAGAATCCGGCCTCCGATGGAGTAATCGGTTCCATGTTCGACGGGCTCGCGCCGATATCGCGCAACCCGCTGCCGCATCTCCTCCAAGGACGCAGCGCCGTTGATCGCGCCGAATGCCTCCCACCCGAGTGAGATCGGTACAATCGACGCATGTCCGAACAGCCCACCACCGACGGTGAAGTTGGCTATGGGCTTTAAGAGAAAGAGCTCGCCCGGTTGACCCGCGCGGAACTACGACCGCACCCCGGGCTGCCAGAAGTTCACTTCGTCTATGTCCTGGCAGCGGGGCAGAAATTGACCATTTCAGATCGGTGACGCCGACATAGATCCTGATCGCGTTGGTGCTCATGGAAACGCCTCGGCGCGGTCGCGCACGATCGCCTTCACTCGCTCCGCCGCTGTTTGAGCAGCATCAGCCCGTTCGAGAAACGACGGCAGAGCCAGCGTAGGCACTGCCTTGCGCAGGGCAGCGGCGATCGAACTGTCGCTTCTTCCGCACGAGCGACCGGCAGCTCGATCGTGCGCGCCAGGGTTAGGAAGTCCTGCCGCGTAAGCCGGTCGTCCTTACCGTTGAGCTTCAGGGCCATACGATCTCCACCAAGCCCCGGAAAGACACGGGTCGTAACAGCGTCGTAGAGGGGCGCGAACCGCACGGTGTCGAACCGCTTCGAGCCGGACTCTGCAATCTTGAGGAGCGCCAGATTTTTGAGATGCATGTCCCCGTCGGCGATTAGCCACGCGAAAAACGCGCGGCGGAACAAAGTCTCGATGTCGGCAGCAGGGTCGGTCGAAAGCGGCCGCAAACCCCGCGCCATACGCTCGATCGTGCCGTCGTATTTGGCGGAGGCCGGCAGATCGAGAACCGAACAAAAATCCTCGAGCGCCAGGTAGCGTCGATCAGTAGGCCCGCGTCGCACGTCGAACCGTTCCACGACCAATGCAGGCGACATCCCATCCGGCATGTCGACAAGCGCGGCGGCCGGAACCTGGAAGCCCGCAGCGCGACCAAGTTAAGACAGAGCCATTCGACGACTGGCAGCATTTCGAAGCCCGCGGTTCCGGCCGGCTTAAGCACGTGAGTAAACGGCAGGTCGATCGCGGGCAGCAGCTCGCCGTCCGATCCTAAATTCATCGGCGCCTTGATCTGAACACCCGATAGTCTGGGCGTTTCCGCGCGCGCAAACAGCTGAGCCAAGTTGTGCTCGAACGTTTCCTGGATCTCGCCTCGCAACGGGCCGAGGTATCGACCAGTGAAATGCCCATCGTCGATGAACGCGACAGGCTCGGTGTCGAGTTCGTCCCGCGGCAGGGCATTGAGCTCAGCTTGGCGCTCGACGACCGCGATATTTGACATGTAGCGTTTGCCACGTCGCAGCGCTTCGCGTTCGTCCTGCTGATGCAGCACTTGCGCGAGCCATCCTTCTGGGAGGAGCGACTCGATGAAGGCCGGCAGCTTGCCTGGTGCAGTCTGTCGAACGAGCGGCGCTGCGCCTCACAAGCTTCCAGCGCCACTCGGATCCATCGTCGATGAGACGACCGAGGGAATTCCTATGCCATGCCACAAGGAGATCCAGCGCCGCCTTGTTAACGGGGCGCTCGGCCGCCGACGGGCGCGCAGTCAGATAACGCTCAGCGGCCTCCCCTTCGCGGTACCATCCGTTCTCGCGAGCCAACGCCCAGCCCGCGTCAGAGGCCATATGTGGCGAGCCGTGTTCCTCTATGAGTCTTGCCGCCATCTCGGCGCGCATCGGTTCAGTGACGGCGCTGGCATGCTCACTGCGCAAGCGGAACGCTTCCAGGAAGCGTTGACGCGGCGAGGAAACGTCAATCGCAACTCGCCGAGATCTTCCCCTACCACCGCAGACGTCAGTCGAAGGATGGGGGGCGCCTCGTTCTGGATTATTTCGAGCGCCCGTTACCGAGTTCGTTGATTGCGCCGACCGCTAACGAACAGGCGGCCATCAGGTGTTGGAGCGAGAAGTTGGGCAGTGGCGGACGGTAGATAGGCTCTAGGATAGAGATAGCGTGCAATGCGCACGGCATGGTCCAGCACGGCTTGCTCGATGTCTTCGCCCGACCGGGCACAAACTCCGCGGACGAGCGGGACGAGCTCCCCTGCCGCCGCTAATGCACGCGCGCGTCTCTTATCTATCGTCTCTCCGACCAGCAATATGGACACGGACTTTCTCGCATCTGAAATGCGCAAGGTCATGCCTGTCTACTCGCATCGCCAGCCTGCTCGTCTCCCTTCTCGACCGGTTTGTTGCCGAATTCACTGCTAATTCCGATGGAGCAATGGGCCCCCGCCGGATGAGTGCGCGCGCCGAGCGGGAGCGACGAGTCTGGCATAGATTATGGCTCTGGGCTTGCGTGGTCTCGATCGAATCCCAAGCCATATGGCCAGCCAGGACGACAGTGTCGGCTTTGCAACAAAGTCAGAGGTCCGACTGACATGGGGTGGCTCACAACGTTGTAATTGAAAGCTTTTTTCTTTGGCACGCTTAGTGCAACAGATGATCCTCAAAAGTTGCACGGAACCGCGGCACACCGACAGGGGAATACCAAGAATGAAAATGACAGGTATCATTGCGTCGGACGCGCTGTCGATTTTGTCTGGCTGCCAGACGTTGGAACAGATGGACGCAGGCCTAATATCGTTACGAGGTCGACCATACAAAGCGGCATTTCACGTCCTCGGCTACCCCAATGCGGAGAGCAAGATAGAGGGTAAGCGTGTTTTCACGTGGGAAAGCCTGAGCCACCGGCTTGTATACGGTCCAACGTTTAATGCAGGTCGGCGGCGAAGTCTTGGCTGTGAGAATAAGACCGGCCGATCACGGTGGTCGGATGCAGGAAGGGAAAAACTCGCAATGTCGATTCCGCGGGTGAAGGGGGACACACCACTGTGAGCCAGCCGGCGTGGCTCGACCGCATCGATCTCGACCATGTGCTCCGGAAGGACTCACAACAGAGGACAATGTCTATCAGGACGTTCGGATCTGAAGCAGAAGTTATGCGCCTCAATCTTGCGGACTTATACAAACGAATTCCCGCGATTTTCATGATCTGGCAAGACTGTTCCGTTTTTCAGCATCGCCGGAATTGCGGAACGGCTCCGAGTCGGGAATATACAGTTGAGGCGAGCCGGCCGAGTGTGGGGTCGGGCTCTGGGCCGTTCGGGGAGACGGCATGAGCAGCAGGGTTTCGCGGCGCCAGTTCATCGCAGCGGCGGCTGGCGCGGGGATCGCAGTCAAGATCGGTTTTCTGGGCCGGCCCGCATCGGCGGCGCCCATTGCCAATTCGCCGGGCCCTTCGCCAAACTGGATCGGACCGGACGGTCGGCCGCGTTTTCGGATGGACGCCGTGGCCACGGTCACCGGGGATAAGACATTTACCCGCGATTTTCGTGCCCGTGACATAGCGGGCTGGCCGCAGGAACAGAGCCATGCCTTCCTGATCCGCGGCACACGGGCCGACGCCCCGTTCCACGGCCTGGACCTCTCACTGCTGGGCGAAGATCTCAAGCCCGACCGACTGATAGCCGGCGAAGACCTTGTCCGCGATGGTCTTGCGCCGCCGGAAACGACGGCTCCCGGCTTCTATGGCGACATGTTCCTGGTGCCGAAGGGACGCACTCCGCGCCTGCTCGGTCAGCCGGTCGCGCTCTTGATCTACAAGGATTTCGCGCGGTTCGACGCGGCCAAGCGGCTGGTCCGTTTCGCCGAGGGCGTCGTGCGCTGGGGGGCGGCCGACGGCTACGACACGCCACCTCATTACGGCGCCGGCCGTTTCGTGCGTATCGGCGGCGCGGCATCGGATAAACCCGACATTTATGCTCCGCTCGAAGGCACCACGATCTACGGCAGTTTCGACGGCGATCGGGTCGTCTGGCCGAAGCCGGATCAGAGCGGCGATGCGGCGGCCCGCGCCATGTGGGCGGCGGGCGAGATCGAGCATGAGATCACGGCTACCGGCTGCGACGCGTTGGTCCTGAAGCGAAGCTATTTCTCGCAGTCGACCGACGCCTCCGCGATGGAAGCCGACAATGGCAATGCCTGGTTTGAGCCGGGCAGTTCGACGCTGCACGCAATCCTTGCGACCCAATCGCCTTATGAGGTGGCGACCTCGACGCTGGAAATGCTGTCGAAATCGCGGTTCGCAGTGAAGGCGCTCGACCTTTCGATCGGTTACACGGTCGGATACGGTACCAAGGATCATTCGATCTTTCCCTACTACGCCATCCTGGCAGGCCTCTATGGCGACGGGCGGCCGGTGCGTCTTGCCAACGATCGGTTCGAGCAGTTCCAGATGGGGTTGAAGCGTCATGCCTTCTGGATGGAGAACACGCTTGTCGTGGATCGCTCCACGCACGCTTTCCGCATCATGAAAGGCAGCTATCGCACGGATGCCGGCGGGCGGCGCAATTTCTCGCCAGACGTTGGCAAGGTCGGGGCCGGCGCGGCGCAGAGCATTTATTATCTGCAGAAGAGCGATTTCTTGGTCGAGGTCCGCGCTTCGCGCGCTGTCGATGCTGGCTCGACGCGCGGGTACGGAACGCTGCAGACCATGGCCGCGACCGAGATGATGGTCGATGAGGCGGCCGAACTGCTCGGCATCGATCCGATCGAGCTTCGCCTCAAGAACGCGTTGAAGACCGGCATGAAGAACTCGCAGGGCGCCATTGCCGGCGAGGCGCTAAGGACCGAGGAGGTCTTGAAGCGGGCCCGTGCCCATCCGTTGTGGAGGGATCGCGCTGCAAACAAAGCGGCGTTCGATACCGCCAATCCGGGTAAGCGCTATGGCATCGGTTTCGCGCAGGTGCAGAAGGACTACGGCACCGGAGCCGAGGCAGCGGTGACCACGCTGTCATTCGATTCATCCGGCCGGCTCACCATGCGCCAGAACGGCAATGATATCGGCACGGGCCTAACCACCTCGCAGGCGGTGATGGTCGCCGACATCATCGGCCGGGTGCCGCACGACTGCGCCTTCGGGATCGTCGACTGGCCCGAGATGCCTCTCGTCTCCACCGAGGAGCCCTATACGACGCCCCAGGACAGGGAGGAGGCGCTGGCACGCAATCCGCGCTGGACGCCCTCGTTTATTTCACCGATGAGCGCCTCAAACAGCGCCTATTTCGTCGGCCACGCCACGCGGACTGCGGCGCTCGCGCTGCTGCGCCTGTCGCTCTGGCCGGCTGCGCTCGCGCTCTGGTCGAGTGGACCGGGCCGCAGGCAGGCGGGGACGCTCGCTAGCGACATGGCGGACCTGCGGATCGTCGACGGCAAATTGACGGCTGGAGGGATGGAGCCGCTCGCACTGGTACAACTCGCGGCGGCGGCGCACAGGCTCGGTCTGGTCACGGGGGTCAGCGTCCATGTCTTCAACCGCTGGCAATGGGCCGAGGCGGTGTTCGACGTGCCGAACGTCGGCGCCGTCCGTTTGCCGGTCGACGCGCTTTCGGTCTGCTATGGCCAAAGCGCGCCAGCTGAGTTGAAGGGACTGATGACCTCGGGCGGCTTCCATTTTCTCGACCGGCGCCAGGTCTTCTATCCGCCGGTACAGCGCCAGAACGCTGCCGGCACCTGTTATACTGGCATGGCGACGATCGCCGAAGTCGCCGTGGACACCGCCTCAGGCGACGTGAAGCTCCTTTCGCATCATTCCATCCTCGAATGCGGCACTCAAATAGTGCCGGAACTCGTCTCGGGTCAGCTCCAGGGCGGCCTGGCGATGGGCGTCGGCCACGCTTTGCTCGAGGAATTGCCGCTCTATGAGGACGGTCCCGGCGACGGGACGTGGAACTGGAACCGTTGTCGCCTGCCGCATGCAACGGATGTCGCGGTCTGGACGCAGACATCGGAAGTGTTGGCTCCGCTTTCCAAAATCGACCCACCAAAGGGAATGGCCGAGGTCGTGATGATCGCGATCGTTCCGGCGATCGTCAATGCCGTCAACCATGCCATCGGCAAGCGTTTTTATCAGACGCCGATCACGCCAGAGAAGATTTTGCAGGCCCTGCCGTGACCGTTGCCACGCGACCACTTTCGATGACCGTCAACAATCGCAAGGTCGGTCCGGTCGACGTACCCGACGATCTGATGATGATCGACTTCCTGCACGAATATCTGGGCCTTACAGGCTCGCGGCTTGGCTGCGGTCAAGGCATCTGCCACGCCTGCGCAATCATTTTCGATGGGCCGGACGGAAGTTCCCGGGAGATCCGGAGCTGCATCGCCGGAGCGCATTTCTTCGAGGGCAAGTCCGTCCGCACCATCGAAGCGCATGCCGAACGCGACGCGAATGGCGATGTCGTCCGGCTCTCCGCGATTCAGCAGGCCTTCGTCGAACATTTTTCGTTCCAGTGCGGCTATTGCACGCCGGGTTTTGTCACCGGTGCAACCGTGCTGGTTGAGCATCTCAAAGAGAAGCCGGTCCGCAGGGCCGATGTCGAACGCATGATCGAGCAGGCGCTTGCGCCGCACATTTGTCGTTGCACCGGTTATGTCCGTTATTATGAGGCGGTTCGTGACGTGATCCTGAGCACGCCCGGACTGGTACGGGCTGAGTTCCGGCGATGAGGCGCGCCTGGCTATTTCGCCTGCGGCAGTTTCTGCTTCTCGCTCTCGCGGTGATCGTGATCGCAACGCTGGCGGTGTTCCTCGGTCTGTTCGAAAGGAGCGCCGTCGGTACGGTAATGGGCAAACGGTAGTGGACAAGCCGCTGTCCGTCGAGGAGATGCAAAGATTGGCGCCGCCGGGCCGGTATCTTGCCCAAGCGGCCGATTGCGCCGCCTGCCACACGGCGCCCGGCGGCGCGCCCGGCGCGGGTGGCCTCGCCTTCCCAATGCCGTTCGAACGCTCTACGCCTCCAAATTTCGCCAGACAAAGAGACCGGCATCGGCGCCTGAAGCCGGGCCGGTGACGGCCGGAGTTCCGAAGTCGCCCACGGCCGGATGGCGCCATAGATCGCCATCGCCATGCTGGCGGCCACGCTGCGTGTCGGCGGCGTCAGTCCCCGAATGGGACCATAGCGGCCGTACGGGACCGGGCCCCAGGATTGGCGGGCGGGCCAACCCGTCCGGCAAGTTGGGCGGATTGAAATTGGGCGAGCGCACTGGGCCGGGGCCCATGACCTGCCCGGGACCGCGCCAGCGGGGCATACGCGGCACGATCTCCACGATCACTGTGGTGTCCTGTACTGGCCGGTAGCGGCCGATGAGCTTCGCGGAAACCCAGCCCTCGACATCCCCTCTGTCGATGAGGCACCATCTGGCGCGGCAAGCCTCCACCTCGATCGGCAGCTTTGCAATGCGCGCATAGCCGGCGCTTGGTCCCGCCCTGACACTGGCGGCGTGATCGCGTCCCTCACCAGATGCCATCTGGAATGTCGGTTCTCGGTTGGAAAGTACTCTCCTCTACTCTCTTCGTTCTGGATTTCATCGGCAGTAAAGGCGGAGGTCGAATGCTGCGCTGACGGTGATGCCCTCCCCCGCGCCCCGCTTCGACGGACCACGCAAGCCCGACGGCCATGGTCAGGACAGCTCCAAACAACGGATGCCGGTGCTTTAGGCGACCCCAGCACGTCAAACTTGGCTGTTCAGGCAAAACGCCGTGGCACCGTCGCCCTCGTCGCGTATATCCAGGTTCTGAGAGGAATGTTCCGTTCTGGGCGTTCGCAATGGGCCTATTCGATGGCCCATCCGGTTTGCATCTCCTCCTAATACCGTTTGTCGGGGACAAGGGCGACTGCTGCGGATCAGAGACGGTCTACCGCGGAACGACAGCTCGGCGAAAGTACGTCGTTCATATCGCGCCCACAGATTTCTGCGCCGTTGCGGACATCGGCTTGGCGTTCCGATCAGAACGAAGTCTTGATGCCGACCGTCGCCGTCGCCGCCGCAAAATCGCCGCCGATCGAGTCGTCGCCGTCACTCTTTGCGCCGGTCCGCATGTCATAGGTGTTGTAGTCGCCGCGAGCGGTGAACACCTTTTCGTAGGAACCGGAGACGAAGAAGCTGGTCCGCTCGTTGTACTGATAGCCGACGCTGCCGCCGACCATCAGAACCGGCGCCGATTCGAAATCCTCCTCGAAGCGCAGGTCACGCATCCAGTGATGATCGGTATCGCCAGCCGAGAAGGTCGTGCCGCCCTTCAGCGCAAAGCCGAAGTTCCAGCGATCCTGGACATAGGTCGCATCGATGCCGGCCAAGGCGACCGGCAATTTCTGCTGGTAGCTGATGACCTTTGGGCCTCCTGGGTAGTCGCCAACCGAATCCCGGAAGCCGACATCGCGGTGGACATAGGAGCCGCCATAGGCAGTCCACTTGATCGAGGTGTACTTGAAGCCACCGTTGACGTTGATCAGCAGTCGGTCGCTGACCTGGAAGTCGTGGCCGAGCGCGGCGGTTGCCGAATAGAAGTGATCAAGATCGGTCTCGGAAAAGCGCGAACGGTCGCTCCAGTCGTTCCAGCCATCATTGGTCGAGAATCGCGCGTTCCAGTCATAGTCTTCCATGTAGCTGTCGCCGCTGAATGCGATCTGGCCGGAAAGCTTGGCGGTCCAGCCGGCCTCGCTGCGCGCCGTCATCTCGGCTGAAATGACCGGAGAGTTGCTTTCCCAGATAAGGTGGCTCAGCTTCGAGCCGCTGCCGGGAGCCCGATAGACTAGCTCGTTGGCCTCGATGTCGATCACGCCGACGCTGCCAACGAAAGAGAAATTGGGATTGTAGGGCGCCGGTTCGCTTACCACCGCGTCACTGGCCATCGCCGGCCAGGCAGCGAGCAACGCTGCCGCTCCCCCAAAGACTTTCGCATGCATTTTCATAAAACTACCCTCATAGGAATGATTCGCCATTCGGCTATACGCAGCGTAACCGGGTGCAAGTCAGGTGCGGTCGTCTATGCAGGGCCCCTGTAGGTTGGCAAAATTGCCGCCCTCGGCTCTGTTCCTCAACACTGCCGATCCGTTCCGGGCGGCCGGCGTGACGGGAACCTTGCATTATCTGAGGCACACATTTGCGATGACGATGCTGGTACGATTGCAGCGGCAGGCAGCGACCACGCCGGACCTCGATCCGCTGAGATCGTGCAGGTTGCTTGAGCCAGTCCACAGCAGACACTCTGAGTCTAGATTATCCGACAGAGCCGAGGGCCGACTTCCTCGAACCCGTTCCGCAGATAGAAATCGAGCGTGCGCTTCCATTTTGGTTGCCCGGGCGCTCCAACCTCAAGTCGCTTCCAACCACGAGCACGGCTTTCCTGCGAGGCGACCTCAAGCAGATGAGGGGCAATCCCTTTGGAGCGCATGTCGGGTTGAACATACAGCTCCGAAATGTAGCCGAACCTGCCTCCTGCATAGATCGCCGTGCATTCATTCAGCACCATGATGCCGACCGGCTCGTCATCTGCACTTGCGATCACAGCGACCACGCCAGCGTCGGCAAGCACTGTCTCCGCGCTTTGTCTGACGACGTCGGGCGTGGGCGCTTTCCCGCCAGAGAGTTCATCGAGTAGCGCGTGAATGAAACGGGCGACCGTCTCTGCGTCCGTTGCGTTGGCGCGGCGAGTAGATATGGAAGGCATATTCTCTCCTGCTAGTGGTCAAAATCCCGATTCATGCTGCCATCCGCGTAGGCCCGACTCACTTTTAGATGTAATGTCTGGCTAACGAACAGCATTTTTTCATCAAATATATGTTAAAAAACTGCAAAACAAATATTACAAGCATGCAGGATTCCGGATGACTTGAGGTGAATTGCGCAGATAGGAGACCTTCTGACAGAAAAACAACCGGGTTACTTCGTTGTCGATGAGGATTTGAGAGCGGTGGCCGACGAACTTGACCTCGTGAGTCCAATCGTCTCCTTGGGGCGGCTTGGCCACCAAGGTGGGCATCATCGGAGAAATGAACTCCAGCCGGCCAGCACCGGCACTCACTCGTTTACGCAAGGAATCGAGTCTAGGCCCGTCCCATCTGGTGGCTAGTGGAACGGATCATGATCATTTTCTAAATTAGAAATTCTGCACGAAACGGCTTATTGTTCGTCCCAGCCGGCGGACACGCCCACACCCCGCCGGTTAGGCCCGCCGGTCGGGTGCCTACCCCGCAGCGGCTGTCGGGCCGTCCCCATCACAGTTCGGACAATCAACGTGAGCCGAGATAGAACCAACAACCCCGCAACCGGGATCAAGGGCAAGCGCGACGGGCCGCCTGTGAACGACGAAGCAGAGCATTTCGAGTCTGCCCTGTCTGTGGCCTCACGTTCGAAAAGCGAAACCGTGGCGAGGTGCTGCATTATTATCTTCCCGAACATGAGCCGTTGAAGTTCGAGGATAAATGAACCGTCTTTCCCATATAGAGCCATGACACCTCCTACTCGGGCGAGAGATACATCTCCGCCTCCTTAGCGGCAGCCACGAAAGCCTTGCGGACCACATGAGGGTCAATCGGATCGCCCTCCAGGGCTGACAGGCAAAGCGTCCAAGCCTTGTGCCAGCGAGTCCTCTCGGGGTCCACCTCTTGAGCTGCTCAAGGGCTGCCATCGCATTGTTGCAGCCATGCCTGCCGCCGTCCGGTTCAATCTTCACGAACACCGGAGGGACGAACCAAAGCGTTGTCATTGAGGGATAGCTAGAGTGGGTCGGAATGTTGGTAGAAATTTCTGAGCGGCCGATCGGAGAGGGGCTGCGCCGGCACAGTTATCCAGGAGACCTAACCGAAGTGGCGCAATACCCCTTCCTCCTCGGCAGCAGCGGGCCTCCTCAGCTTCCATCTTGTCGGCAATCACGGCAATGCAAACGCGCAGCGCGAGGTTCCACTTGGGGCCACGCTTGGTGCAGTTCAGGAGTTCCTCAACTGCTGCCTCAGCAGTGTCGACGCTGCGCGTCCGATCGGGAGGCTCAGTTATCACGCTGACCGAGGGGCTGAACAAATGCGGCACGTTGCTGGGAACTAGGGCAGCCGCGGTCTCCTCAGCCCATTCTTGCTCTCGCCGCTCAAGCTCCTCCTGAAGCTCCACCGCAAAAGCAGCGAGCTTCGGCGGCAAAGGTTGGTCGTTCTCCGGACCTAGCTCATTGCGCAACTTCCGACGATTATCTTCCGAACTGATCAATTCTCGGAAGGAACGATTATCCCTATTTCGGGTAGCCATAACGGTTTGCCTTAGCTTTTTACGCAACTCATTTGGTTGCTGAAGGTTCCCCGAGGCGGCCGGATGAGTTGTCACAGCATCATTCGTTAAGATCGAAGGCTACCGCGCGTCCAAACGCCGGAGCGGTCGCTACAATAAGGTCGACCAGGGCCGTGTCACTGATTCCGAGATAAGGGTTATCTTTGCGAACCGCAGCTATAACGGCCTTGACGGAGACTGCGCCACCGTGCGGGACCTTCTGGATGGCCTCGTGCACAAGCTCCACGGCCATGCGCTCGCAGTCCGTCTCGATGTCCACCTGAGGCCTCCCCTGGACATAACTCTAAGCACTCATTTGTTGGCACGCCGCTTGTAAAAATCAACAACCAATTTCGTACAATGGGACCGCGAACAACTGGTAGAGGGGCGAGGACAACTGGGGCGCGAAAATTGAACGGCCACTACTCAGCCGCATCGGAAGCCACGGACAGGCCTAAGGCAGTAGCTGCCTCTATAATAGCCTCCATTAGCTCGTCGTTGGATGCGACCAGATCAGGCGCGGCGTGCCGAATATGGTTTATTGTCGCTTTGACCGAAACGCTGTCCCCATGGTCCGCGCGGTTGAGAATTGCGGCGATTGCGTGCTCTTCAATTGGACCAACCCTTTGCACACTCATCCGACTCTCCGAACAGATGGCATTTCTGCACAAGAGGTGCCGAAGGAGCGAACTCTCCCTCCAACCAACGGTTCCATCCGGAGACAAAAAAACCCGCCGCACAGGAGAGCGACGGGTCGATCAAGCGATGCCCGGATCGTGAAAAATGATAGGCTGGCGGCTGCGTCGCATCTAGCAACCGGCAGTTGGCACTTTTCGGCACGGCCGGCTTATGGTGGCGTTTTGCCCCTAAGGAGAGTAGGGTTTCCCGGTCGCCCATACCTTCCGGCAATTGAGCGTTTGAGAGCGAGCATCGTGCTTTCGCCTGACCAGGGAGAAGTACGATGCAGCATCTATATTCCAGCCTCGTCACGCACTATGAAAAGGCGCTGTCCTTTGAAGACAGAGTTGTCGAGCATGAGCGCCGGTGCGGACATATCCTCCCGGAAAGCGAAGCCCTGCTAGAGATTCTGGCCGAGAATTTGGCCGAAGCCCGCCGCTCCCTTGATCGCGTGACGCACAGTCATCACTGGTGCACCGGCCAAGCGGCTGTCTGGAAGCCGAAAGAAGTTCTTCCTCCTCCCTCACGCCGGCCATATAATTGGCCATGATCCGAGATGCGAGTGCTTCACGTTGCTTCTCAGATTGAGCCCCAACCTTCAGCCGATCGAACACGCGGCCCAATAGCGCCAACTCAGAGGGGAGGAACACTCCCGCTCTCTCGGCTTGTCGATAGATCGGCATAACACTCCCACCCTGCGCAAGATCATCAGCTGTGCGCCCTAAAGACGCCTCAAGGTCACCTGAAGGCCTTCCGCCGTCCCATTTGTTGGCACATGGCGAGGGAAGATCAACAAGTCATTTCGTGGAATGGTGTCTCTGCGCTGTGTGCTTGATTCCATCGCCCGATCGCTTGTTTGACAGACGCGCGCTTATGATGGCTGCTTAAAAGCGCCGATCGAGCCTTTTGCCGAGCGGCTCGTTGTGCGGAAAGGAACGCTATGGCCGAGCAGGAGCAGTGGCAGCTGCAAGGCAGCACCGCGGAACTCTACGAGCGCAACCTGGTCCCGGCAATCACAGCCCTGTGGGCCGCCGACCTGATGGATCGCGCTGCGCCTCAATCTGGTGAGCGGGTTCTAGACGTAGCTTGCGGCACCTGTGTGGTGGCAGGCTCGGCGGCCGAGCGTATGGAAAGTGGGCAGGTCGTCGGCCTCGACATCAACACGCGCATGCTTGCCGTTGCTCGATCCCTCCCGAGCGGCACTGGACCGCGTATCGAGTGGCACGAGGCAAGCGCGCTCGAAATGCCGTTCCCTAACTCCGCCTTCGATCTGGTTCTTTGCCAGCTCGGACTGCAGTTTTTCCGGACCGATCGGGTTCGCTACGTGAGATGTTCCGGGTTCTGGTGCCTGACGGCCGGCTGGCCTTAACTTTTCAGCGCTATTGGGCATACCCCTGCGGCAAAGGCGTTGGTGGATGCCTTGGATCGACATCTCGGTCCAGGCGCTTCGGCAACGAAACGGTCCGAGCATTCACTCGCCGATGCGGACGAGCTTACCGATTGTTGGCCGGGGCGGGATTTCGTCAGGTGACCATCGACACGACGACACAGAACATCCGATTCCCCTCATCAAAGAATATGTGCGACTACAGCTGGCAGCGACTCCGCAGGCCGGGCTGGTCAGCGGAATGGATGCCGGACAGCGGAACGCAGTCATCGCAGCGATCATGGGTGATGTAAGTTCCTCGGTGCAGGAAGCTCCGACCCCAGTTTTGTTCAGTAATCTTTATAATGCCAGCCTCACCTTCGGATTTGCGGAGGACGCCGATCGTGATCCGCAGAGCTACCCGCGGTGGGAAGCCGATGTCCATTGTTCAGTTTGCGCCGGTGAGAACCGCGAGCCATCGACCAGAAGAGTTCAAAAATTCTCCCTTTCAAGCTGAGTGGAATGGTCTACCAGCCGTCTGGCCGAGGCCCTATAAGGAACCCGCAGGTGCGGAGTACACACCGACGCCCTGTCGACATACATATCCGCCGCGTTTGAGAGGAATCCGGTATTGCCCCTGTGCCTGCCGATGATCCGCCACCTGAAATCCCCGGACTTGTTTGGCGCTATCGATCGCCTGCCGGCGCTCGGCACGCCGGTTAGCGAGCGGACATTCGAGGTCCTCAACCCGTCGAGCGGCGAAGTGCTGGCAGAACTTCCCGACATGGGTGTGGAGGAGACACGCGCTGCGATCGACAAGGCCTACGTAGCGCAGCCTGGATGGGCGGCGCTGACTGCCCGAGAACGCAGTGACGTTCTGTGGCGATGGCATGAGCTGATCATTGACCACGCCGGTGATCTTGCCGCCATACTCACTGCAGAGATGGGCAAGCCGTTCCCCGAAGCCACGTCGGAGGTTTCGCATGCGGCCGCATATCTGCAATGGTACGCCGAAGAAGCCAATCGCATCTATGGCGAGACGATCCCCGCACCCTCGACAGACCGTCGCATGCTGGTGATCAAGCAGCCGATCGGTGTCGTCGGTACGATTACGCCGTGGAATTTCCCAGCGTCGATGGTGGCGCGCAAGATCTCGCCGGCCCTGGCGGCGGGCTGCGCGATCGTGCTCAAACCTGCTGAACAGACGCCGCTCGTGGCAGGCGCAATGTTCGCCCTCGCGCACCGAGCGGGCTTTCCCGACGGCGTCGTCAACCTGGTCTATGCGTCCGAAGGTGATGGCGTTGGCCGCGAACTCTGCTCCAATCCCAAGGTCCGAAAGATCAGCTTCACAGGCTCGACCGAAGTTGGGCGGCTGCTCATGCGCCAGTGCTCGGACCAGATCAAGAAGGTCAGTCTCGAGCTCGGCGGCAATGCGCCTTTCATCGTCTTCGACGACGCCGATATCGCCGCTGCGGTTGACGGCGCGATCCAGGCGAAGTTCCGCAATGCCGGCCAGACTTGCGTTTCAGCGAACCGCCTTTACGTTCAATCGAGCGTTCACGATGAGTTCGTCGAGAAATTCGTGGAGAAAGTCCGGCGTTTATCGGTTGGCGACGGCTTCGCGCCGGGAGTCGACATCGGACCGCTCATCGACATGCATGCTTTGGCGAAGATCGAGTCCCACATCGCAGATGCCGTTGCCAAAGGTGGCACAGTTCGATGCGGGGCCGAACGTATCGGCAAGGATGGCACCTTCTTCGAACCCACAGTCCTCACTGAAATCTCCAGCATCATGGCGGTTGCGCAAGAGGAGACTTTCGGGCCGCTGGCGCCGGTCATTCGCTTCGACGATGCGAATCAGGTTGTGCGTGAGGCCAACGACACGATCTACGGCCTCGCCGCCTATTTCTATGCCTCGAACCTTAAGCGCGTCTGGCGCGTGGCCGAGGCATTGGAATATGGCATGGTTGGCATCAACACGGGGCGTATGTCTTCGGAAGCTGCGCCCTTTGGCGGAATGAAGCAGTCTGGCATCGGGCGGGAGGGTTCCCGCCACGGGCTCGAAGATTACCTCGAAATGAAATACCTCTGCATGGGCGGAATCTGATCTCTATGTGGTGGACACCTCAGGCACAGAATGAACCAAAGGGATGATCGAGCGGTTTGGCGAACCTTCTTGCGGCTGGGGTCGTCTATCGCGACCCCAGCCTGCGCGCCTTAAGTGTGCATCTAGACGCCCAGCTACGTTGAACCGCCTCCACGGCGACGAGCCGAGGCGCCGGTACCGGACGGTACGTTGCTCATCCTATCCAACCGCGGCAAGCATCTCATCTGTGCGGGGCGACAGCATCGAGAAGTGCCCGGAGATCCACGCCGCCAACAGCTTACCCTTACATGGACATCCATGACAGGTTCGGCCGATCGCTCGTTTGGGCTCATAAATTGCGCCCTCGTGAACGACGTATAGCTTCTTCGAACGGGCAGGTCCCGATCGCCCTTCGGCGCCCATAGGGTTGAGGGCCATTTCCAACCCACTTTTTCGGCTCGCTGTCGTCAAATTCAATAACGGGATGAGCGCCCTTTCCGACGTGCTTGAATCGACGCTCGCCCTTGTCGTAGCGCCGCCCTGTTGCCTTTTCATTCTTTGCAATGCCGGCCGCTGCCATTTTCTATCTTCGCTATGCCAAGCATCGATACCCGGCCGCCGCCCAAAACGAAGTGTCTTCGGGCTCTGCTTCAAAAAACGCCCATAAGGCGCAATACCTCCTGTTCCTGTTGCCGCGGCCCAAGCTCGGCGACTAGGCTTTTGAACAGGTCAGGCTCGCGAAGGGACATCGCAGGCGCCCGACTGTTACCTGACTTGGCGGAAACGCGAATCAAATGAACGGGAAGACCACTCGCGGTCGGCGTCAAGTTTCGGTACTGAATCACACCTTGCGGGAGCGACCCCCGAAATCGTTCGATAGGCTGTCCAATTATGTGGGAAGTCCGCCAAGGCACCGGCTTGTTTGCGTCCGCGGAGCGAGACAATGCTGGGGTCCTTCACTTTGGAGCCGTCAATCACGATGGTTCTGCAGAGAAACGTCTCGCCAGGCCAGTGGTTCACGCGAACTAGGACGCGATCGTCCATCAGATGCGCTGACACAGCGAACGTCGTCAACCCAACGGTGCAGCGCGTCCGCACGGGCGAGCGGATGACGCCACCGACACTTTTTACGCCGCAGCGTCCTTATTGCCGCACAAGCAATTGAGCGCCCTTCGCGCATCGCTCTGAATCGGTACAGTCGCCGGCATTCTCGCCTGGAGAAGATACAGTGACACAAGACGTGTCCAAGCCGTGCATCCACGAAAGACATTGAGGGTTGAGATCCAATGATTATAGCGCATCTGCTCGACATGGACGGGGTCCTGGTCCGCGGCGGCCAACCGATTGCTGGCTCGGTCGACTATGTCGCCGGGCTAATCGCCAAGGGTGAGCCGTTTCAGATCTTCACCAATAACTCGCGCTTCACGCCCGAAGATCATGCCGAGCGTCTAAGAGCGGTTGGCTTCGCCGTGCAGCCAGAGCACATCTACACATCGGCGCTCGCCACCGCGCGGTTCGTGGAACTGCAAAAGCACGGATCATCTGCCTATGTCATCGGCGACCACGGTCTGGTCGAGGCCTTGCGGCAGGCAGGCTGCCGGATAACGGAGTTTGCCCCCGAGTTCGTGGTCCTCGGAGACACCACTTCGTACCACTACGAGCAGATCGCAACTGGCGCCGAGCTTGTGGCGAAGGGCGCGCGCTTTCTCGCCACCAATCCGGATGCGACTGGCCCGACCGAGCGGGGCTCCCATCCGGCATGCGGTGCAGTCGCAGCACTAATCGAGAAGGCCACCGGCTGTCAGCCCTATTTCGTCGGGAAGCCGAACCCGTTTATGATGCGCAACGCGCTCGACCGGCTAGGAGTGCGAGCTGTCGATACCATCATGGTCGGTGACCGCATGGACACCGACGTGCTCGCCGGGCTGGAATCGGGCCTGAAGACAGCCCTTGTGCTTACTGGGGTGACCAAACTGGCTGACATCGAGCGGTTTCCATTCAGACCGGACCACGTGGTCGAGTGCCTTGCCGATCTGGGCCAGATCATCGTGAACCAATAAGCCGAACGCACCCCTACACGAAGACCGAACGCTCCCTCTACGTTCCCAATGGCGGCCGTCAACCTGGGCAATTATCTGGAGGAACAGCTGGCCGCATCCAGAAAAGAAGTGATAAGCGGGACAACTTGGTCGAAGTACACCCATGTAGCCCAATGCAGGCCGGTCTTGGCTTCTATGAAGCAAGAGTCTTCGACCGAAGAGTCTCGCGCGCCGAAGTAGGCTACCAGCGAATGGGTCAGGCTGGATCGAGCCAGATGCGTTCGCTGCGACACTCACGCCCGACACCGCCTTCGTTTCTGTCATGGCTGCGAACAAACGGGTGTCGTTCAGCCCATTGGAGTTTTGACCGATATCGTCGCCGCCTCGCTCCGGAGGCAATCCTACACATGGACGCCACGCAGGTCGTATACCCATCGATCTGACAGAGGAGTTCGTCGAAGTCGACCTGCTCTCCCTATCGGCGCATAAATTCCAAGGCCCGAAAGGCGTGGGCGCGTTGTACATTAGGGAGGGGTTGCGCCTCGAACCGCTTTTTTATGGTGAACAGGAGGACGGGCGACGGGGCGGGACGCTGAACAGCGCAGCAGCAGCCGGACTGGCCGTTGCCGCGGACAGGCGGCTCGGCGGCTGCGTGTGGCGAGTGGCATCGAAGCGCTTCGAAAACAACTTTGAACGGGAGTTGGCAATCCGCCTGCCGCAAGTACGTTTTAATGGGCTTCAAGCACCGCGCCTTCCAAATACGTGCTCTTTGACCAATCCCGTGGTGTGAGGCCGATGCGATTGTCGAGCGCCTGGCGATGCGCGGAATCTGTCTCTCCACAGGTCCGCCTGCCGCGCTGGCTCCACCGCTCCGTCGCATGTGCTGACGACGATGGGGATCAGCTATGAAGATGCTAAATCTACGCTGCGAGTGGGCCTTTCCACATTTACTCCAAAGGCGGATCTCGAGTTGGCAATGGCTGAAATAGTCGCTGCCGTGAATACGGAGCCACAACGACCGCGCTCGAAGTCTGACAATTCTTCTAGGCCTTGCGCTTCGTTCACGTAATCATGGCAGACGCAGCGGCAAGTTTCGCCTCCTCGACTGCCTTTCGGCACCAGTCCGCATAGTCGGACGCGAAACATTGCGCCTCTAATTTGAAGTTCTGAACGCGAGTACGTCTGAACACGGATGCCCGGCAGGAGGCTGAGCTCGCTGCCGGGCCGGGTACGCCTTGGGAGGTGGCGTAAGTCAGCGACTCTCGTGGTGCTGGGAACCACTCAGTTCGCGCGTTTTGCTGAATAGCGTGCATGTACCGTGCCAAGTCAAAACAGCGTGTAAAACACCCGAGAGTCGGCTTCCTCTACGTTGCGTAGCCAACAGTGTCGGCTATTGGACAATACCGAACGTGCCTCTCGGCATCGGCCAACGCTGAACCAGAGCGCACCCGCAAGACCGTTCGCTGCCATTTCGACCGGGCGAACTGGTGGTGACCGGGTTCTAGCTCCGAACCGTTCGCCGGCTGACGCACGGCGCGGACTGTCACTTTTCAAGCGAGGAAATCTCTGTACCCTCCATTCATGAGCGCGCGGCCACGAGAGACGGCGCGGCGAATGCGGTCGCGCAGATGATCGCGAGGATCCCTCCAGTCGGCATGGACGCGCCGTTGACCCATCAGCGCTTCGGCGAGTTCGCGATGTGACGCCCCAGCAAGTGAGCCGTCGAGCGCACGAAGAACGAAGGTTAGACGGGGACCGCGTCTTTCCGCCGGAAACAAGCGGGCAGGCAGGTGTTGACCCAAACTTAGAGAATTGAGGCACTCGAGTGCCCTCAGGCGGGGCTTCGAAAGCATTGCTGGCCAGATTGCCTCGGTACGGAGGCAGACAGGGTGCAAGACATCGGCGCCAGAGACGGCGAGCTGGAGCGTATGCTCCACACTGCGAAGAAGAACATGCTGACCCTTGTCGGGCGCCAGCAGGACCGTCCCACGACATGGCAATGCAGAGAGCTCGAACGGCGCTGTCGCCGACCATGCAGACAGCTGTTCTGCAATGACCGGCAGCACATGAGCGCACCATAGCGGAGACCAGAATACGAGCGAATTGCGCCCATAAGACTCGGCGAAACAGGACACCCCAGCGTGACAGGTCACCGGCCGACGTGACCACGTCGAGCGAGGATCGGTGGGACAAAGTATTGGCCTGCTGGCTTGCAGCGATCACGTCACACTGGAATGCTGGATTGCGGCGTAAGAATTCCCAGGCCCATTCGCGCGGCGTCAGACCAGTGGTGTAGTCGTACGACCTTTCATCCCGCCAATCAGCCTCATCCGCGCCAGTCACGAGAACTGTAGGCATGACTGTGCCCCTCTGCCCGCCCCCAGGGACGTCGAAACACCGTGCCACTTGGCAAAGCACCGGCGCCGAGGGCACCAGAGGTCGATGGCGTCGTTTCGTCGAAGCGTGTGCCATTGGCACTGTCGAGGGCAGAAGACGCGCGAAAATAGCGACCAGGCCGTCGAACCCGCGCAGCGACAGCCAGCGCGGCCTGAGCACGCCAAGGGAGTCGGTTTGATAGCGGCGATCGGCTCCTGCATCCCGTTCGAGACGTTCCTTGAACGTGCAGTGGTGTGGCGCTGGATTGCACGCTCATTGTGGGCAAGTTGTCGTAGCGCCGGCGCTATAAGGTGAGTCATCGCAGGTCTCCTCGGGGGAATTTCCACCATTGGAGGCCAAGTTTCACGCTATGGCAGCCTGTATAGTTGTACAGGTTAAGCCGGCTGTTCAGTGGACCGCAAAAACGAACCGGCGAGGCGCGCAATCGCTTCTTTTGGCGGTGCTGACGCGGCGCTTTCTTTGCCGGCCGTTTCGAGATGGAGCGCGGCCGGGCTCGGCTTGCCCCTGCTGCAGCCGATTTCCCAGGCAGACTTGCCGCCGCACTGCCCTTGTTGCGGTATACCAATGCGCGTCAGCGAGACATCGTCGATCATTGGCTGCCTCGCCGAGAGCACGCCGAGCCGGAGCTTCCCTGTCTCCTGACCCTCGTAGCTTGCATATTGAACGACGGTTCGCCAGCAGCCGAAGTTGGCCTAGCGACCACTCCAATGTGCCCGTTGGAACGCAGCTTGCTGGCGCGATCGGCAGACTGCAAGAATGCAATCAAGGGGACAGTACAGACCAAGATTGCTTGCGGGGCCTGGACAACCATCAGGTCGGCCGAGCGGCGCCCCATCCCTTTCCTCGGATCTCCGATTTTACCGCTGGCGGTGTCCAGACTCACAGGCGCAGCCGGCTCCGTCACTCACGGCATCCATCACCTCATTTGTATCTGCCCATTGAATCCAGCTGCGTGAAGCGTTCCAGAGCGAAGATGTTGGGGTCAAGTCGTTGTGAGCTTCACTGCTTGAGTTCTGCACGGTGTCCGCGCCGGAGGTTGATCCGGTGATTACGCTGTGCGCTCGTTGTCGGATTCTCGACGATGTCGGACATGTGACACAACGCTGCCAGAGCGATCGCATTGGTCGGAAACGATTTTCCCAGTTGGCACGACAGATGCAGTCCTATGCGCAAAAGCACTGCGACCCGCACCGACTGAGAAGTAGCCAGCTGATGATCACGCTTTTCGAACATGCGGGCGCCGCCGCCAACACTGAGCGTTCTCGAGCAGACGGAAGCCATTGCGCTTTCATTCCTCTGGTTGTCCGGACATGACCGAATTCGATTTCCGGCCAACTGTGAATGCACCCGACGATGACCCCCACCTTTGGCTTGAAGATGTAGGAGGCGAACTGGCACTTGCGTGGACGGCAGGCCAGTCGGCAAACACCCTGAAGCACTTCGGTGGGACGCAGTTCGAGCGCGACCGGGCGGCGCTGACAGCGGAATTCGACCGCCCCGACAGGATTCCCCTGGTCACGCGCCGCGGTCAGTACCTCTACAATTTCTGGCGAGATGCCAGAAATCCGCGCGGACTGTGGCGCCGGACCACGCTTTCCGTCTACATGAAGGCGGATCCCCAGTGGGAGCTACTGATCGATCTGGACGCCCTCGCGGGTAGCGACGGAGAGGACTGGATCTGGGGCGGCGCGTCGATCGAGCCCGAGAGACGGGAAAGAGCCGTTCTGCGCCTCTCGCGCGGCGGCAGCGATGCAGTCGTGCATCGCGAATTCGACTTCAGCTCTCTGAGCTTTGTCGCCGACGGTTTCAATCTCCCCGAGGCCAAGGGCGACATTGATTGGCTCGACCCCAACACTCTTCTGCTTTCCAGTGCGCTTGGTGATGGTATGGCCACGCGCTGCGGCTACGCACGCACCGTGCGACTGTGGAAGCGTGGCGCAGATCCCCTCACCGCGCCGGTAATCTTCGAGACCGGTTCCGAAACCCTGGGTGTGTCTGGCCATCTGGATCGTACCGCCGAGAGCGAGCGCCTGTGGTTCGTCGAGCAGCTGGCCTGGCTCGAGAAGATAGTCCGCATTGGTGATAGAAGCGGGCCGAAGATTGAGATCGACCTTCCTCAGGACGCCAGGTGGGATAACTTCGGCGATTGGCTGGCGGTAAAGCCGCGCAAAGCATGGACGGTTGCCGGGACGACCTATTGCGCCGACGCGCTGATCGGCATCTCGCTTTCCTCTTTCCTGGCCGGCGAGCGTCGTTTTAGTACTTTGTTTGAACCAGCCGAGAGGCGCTGTCTGCAGTCATTCTTCTGGAATGACGGGAAGCTCATTATCGGGTACCTGGCGAACCTCGCTCCGAGATTCGAGGTGTTCACCCCGGGCCCGCAGGAATGGACACGCCGAGCCCTGGACACCCTGCCCGCGCAAGGGGCTGTTCACCTCTGGTCCCTCGATGCGGAAGATCACGAGACCAATGGAGAGGTCCTGGTTTGCGCTCAGGATCCGATCACCCCGCCGCAGCTTTTCCTATTCGATCTCAATTCCGCGCCGCCTCTCAGCGCTTCAGTAATCCTGAAGCGCAGCCCGGAGACTTTCGACGCATTCGGACTGGTGGTCACGCGCCACGAGGCAGTCTCGATCGATCATGAGATGATCCCCTATACGCAGGTTGGTCCGGCGAACGGGAACGGAGATGCCCCGGTTCACCTTTCCGCCTATGGCGGGTTCGGCATATCGCTCCTGCCCTACTACTACTCCTCGCTCGGCAAGCTGTGGCTCGAGCGCGGCGGCACGTGTGTGGTGGCGAACATCCGCGGGGGCGGCGAGTTCGGCACCCGCTGGCACGATGCCGGGCGCAGGGAGGGCAAGCGTCTCGCCCATGACGATTTCGCCGCCGTTGCCGCCGACCTCGTGCGAAGGGGCATTACGCTGCCGAGGCGGATTGCCGCCGAGGGGGGCTCAAATGGCGGTCTACTGATCGCTAACATGCTTACCCGCTATCCTGAGCATTTCGGCGCGCTGTTCTGCACGGTTCCGCTTGTCGACATGCGCCGCTACACCAAGCTACTGGCGGGCGCGAGTTGGATCGACGAATATGGCGATCCCGACAAGGCTGACGATTGGGCTTTCCTGAGGGAAATCTCCGCCTACCACGCCGCGTCGCCGGGACAGCCCTACCCGCCTATCCTGCTCGCCACCATGAGACGCGACGACCGCGTCCACCCGGGCCATGCGCGTAAGATGGCCGCGAAACTGCAAGCTCTTGGCTATCCCGCTTACTTCTACGAGCCCAGCGCCGGCGGGCACAGCTACGCCAAGGACAATCGCGAGCAAGCCGCATTCATCAGTCTTGGCACCAATTTCCTTCGCAGCGCCATCGGCTGGCACGCCTGTTCATAAACCAGGAGCCCGACAAGAGCGAATTTCGAACAAGTGAGTACAGGTCGATGGCTGCGAGAATAGTGCAAAAAAACGCGTGCACAATTTGCGCAAAATGCGCGCCCGCGCTCCGTCGATATCATCAATACTGGACTATTTACAGTGAAGCTTATCATTTATAGAGCAAGGAGAAATATCATGGCAACAAAGCGAATGAACTGGGCGCGGGGAGTAACAGCGGCCGTCGTCCTGATGCTGGTAGGGCAGCAGGCGGCCGCGGCAGACCTTGCAGAACCGTGCGACCCGGATCAGGGTGTCTTGTTCACGGAATGGCCAAGCCCCTGGCAGATCCGCCTGCGCGCGTTGGGGGTCATTACTGAGGATTCGGGCTACGTTAACGCGGTGCCCGGCTCCAGTCTTTCGTATTCCAACAGCGTGACGCCGGAACTCGATATTTCGTATTTCTTCACGGACAATGTCGCAGCCGAGCTTATCCTCGGCACCACCTATGCCAACATCACAGGCCAAGGCTCGATCGGCGCGCTGGGGAACATCGGCAAGGTTTGGCTGCTGCCGCCCACGCTGACATTGCAGTACCACTTTACCGATTTCGGCGCCTTCAAGCCCTATGTCGGCGCTGGCGTGAACTATACGATCTTCTATCATCAGGAAGCCGGCAGCGCCGATGATCTCAAGGTCAAGAACACGTTCGGCACCGCGCTGCAGGTCGGGTTCGACTACATGGTCGACCAGCACTGGGGCGTCAACTTCGACGTGAAGAAGCTTTTCCTGAAGCCAGACTTCGACGTCACCGTAGCCGGCAACAAGCAGACGGGGAAGGCGGAGCTCGATCCCTGGCTGATTGGCGCAGGCGTCACGTACCATTTCTGACGCCGGCGAAGTCGGCTTACGCACAGCCGAGTCGAATGAAGGGCGCCTCGTGCGCCCTTTTGCCGTGGGCCCGACGGTCCACTTTTGTCAACCCGAGATACACCCAAGTTCAATGTGACTTGGGGTTGTCCGAGCTGTCGGATATGCGACGTTAATGTCGTTCACCCGACACAGCCAGTCCGATCGATTGCCGTGATCTAAAAGGATCTCCTTTGGCGCGCATATTGCATCGTTCATCCGGACACGGATCAACGGACTGACGACAGCCATGCAGAGAATGTCGATAGCCAACGCTTTGTGCCGGGCCCAATTACGGCCCTTCCAGGTGCAGAAAAAGGAAGGGAGTGTGATTGCAAGCGTCATCGGGCTTTGAATTCCATCATTGTGGACATGGAAAATACCCTGCTGGCTCTTCAGTCTGGCTCACCCGGCCAGTTCCTGGATATCCGCGTAGGGCGCACGGGTCATTGTGACTGCCGTCTCGGCTACACCCGCGTGCTGACCCCTTCGAGCAACGCTCAGCGCTGCTGCACACCGGCGATGAAAAGCCAGATCCAACAATGCGTCTTCCGAAAACCGAAAGAGGTGAACAGATATGTTCAAGATCGGCGCTTTGGCGCTCGCGGTATTTATTCAAGGGGCATCGGGATCGGCAACCGCTCGAGCGCTGGCCAACGGTTCGAACGGTGCACATCCACCGCTAGCGCTGAGCGATTTGGAGCGGGCACTGACGATCAACGATCGCTATCGCGGGCTCACCGTGAATGTCCCCGAGGGGCCGTTCTGGCTGAATGGAGCCAACGCGTTCGTATACCGCCGGACTACCCATGGCGAGCAGCAGTTCATGCGGGTCGATGCTGCCACGGGTTTGAAACGGGCCGCCTTCGATCAGGCCCGTCTGGCGGCGGCGCTAAATGAAGCGAGCCATAAGAGCTATCAGGCCGGCGATCTTCCCTTCGAGCGTTTCGAATTGACCGAGGATGGTCGCAGGCTCGACTTCCTGATTGAGCAGGTCCGGTGGAGCTGCGACGTTGCAAGCTATGCCTGCACCAGCGCAAAATTGACCGCCCCGGACTTTCAGCTCAGCCACCACTACACGCCACCGGCTGAGAATAACCCCGACCAGCGGAGCGTCTCGCCCGACGGCAAATGGATCGTCTATATAAAGAACTACAATGTTTTCCTGCGCAGCAAGGACGGATTGCAGGATGTTGCGCTGAGCCGGGATGGATCCGAGGGCAATTACTACGTCTTTTCGACACTGAGCTGGTCGCCGGACTCGCGCCACCTCGCGGCTTACCGTGTTCGCCCCGGCTTCAAGCGGGAGCTCCACTACCTCGATTCGTCGACGGACCAGTTGCAGCGCGAATATTCGACAATGGTCTATCCCAAGCCGGGCGATGTCCTTCCGCTGCCCCAGCCGGTCCTGTTCGACATTGCCGGCCGCCGCCAGATAGTGATCGACAACGCCCTGTTCTCCAACCCCTTCGAACTTTCCGCTCTCCAATGGTGGGCGGACGGTCGCGGCCTTACTTTCGAATATAACCAGCGCGGCCATCAGCTCTACCGGCTGGTCGAGGTAGACGCCGCCACGGGCCGCGCACGCTCGCTGATCGAAGAGACCAGCACGACCTTCGTTGATTACCAGCCGCTGGTGATGAACCAGCACGGTACCGGGAAAATCTTTCGTTACGATGTCGACGACGGGAAGGAGATCATCTGGGCGTCCGAGCGCGATGGGCACGAGCACCTGTATCTGTTCGACGGCCAGACGGGCGCGCTCAAGAACCAGATCACCTTCGGTGAGTGGGTGGTTCGGGCGGTCAACCATGTCGATCCTGTCAAGCGCCAGATCTGGTTCGAGGCGAGCGGGATGAACCCAGGGGAGGACCCTTATTTCGTCCATGCGTACCGCATCGGCTTCGACGGTGAGGGGCTGACTGAACTCACGCCCGAGCCGGCCAACCACCATGTCGAGTTCTCTCCCGACGGCCGCTATTATGTCGATCTCTGGTCACGCATCGATCTGCCGCCCCGCATGATGCTCTACCGCGCCATCGATAATGCCAAGCTCATGCAGGTGGAGACCGCCGACATGTCCGAGCTCGTCCCCGCCGGCTGGCAGCCTCCACTCAGCTTCCACGCCAAGGGGCGCGACGGCAAGACTGACATCTTGGGCGTGATTCACCTGCCCGCCAATTTCGATCCGAAGAAGAAGTACCCGGTGGTGGAGAATATCTATGCCGGGCCCCAGGGCTCCTTCGTACCAAAATCCTTCTCAAGGCGGACAGAGCCGCTCACGCAGCTGGGCTTCGTCGTTGTGCAGATCGATGGCATGGGTACCAACAACCGCTCGCGCGCCTTTCATGACGTTGCCTGGAAAAATCTGAAGGACGCAGGCTTTCCCGATCGCATCCTATGGCACAAGGCGGCCGCCGCGAGGTATCCGTGGTACGATATCTCCAATGTCGGCATTTTCGGCTGGTCCGCAGGCGGCCAGAGCGCGGTGGGCGCGCTGCTCTTCCATCCCGATTTCTATAAGGTCGCGGTCGCCAACAGCGGCTCCTACGACAACCGGATAGACAAGATCTGGTGGAACGAAAAGTGGATGGGGTGGCCAGTCGGCATTGAATATTCCCAATCCTCCGCCATCGACAATGCTTACAGGCTGCGGGGCAAGCTGATGATCGTCGTCAGCGAAATGGACCACAATGTCGACCCGTCCTCCTCGCTCCAGCTTGCCGACCGACTCATCAAGGCGGGAAAGGATTTCGACATGGTCTATGTGCCTGGTGCCGATCACGGCGCCCCAGGCATCTATACTGAGCGCAAACTCCTGGACTTCTTCGTTCGCAACATTCTCGGTCAGACCCCACCCGACTGGGACGCTAAACGAACCGAGCTGCAAAAGAGCAAATCGTCACGATGATGGCTTCGGCAGTTTCTGCCTATAGCAATCCTCGCGCCCCTTTTGTTGGCTGTGATCGAGGTGGCGAGCGAGCGGAGAACCGCTCGGACGAGCGCCTGCGCCGATTCCTGCGCAACGGGCCTTAGCAAGACGGAAACGGGAACGATTTCCGACGCTCGACGGCCGCAAAGCGGAATTGAGGACATGGCGCCCGGCCTCTGCCTTCGATGACGGTACGCTTCTGGATTGCATGCTTCGTTTTGCTCCGCTCGCCAATCGCGGCTTTCCCTGGAAGCCGGACGGAAGCGGGGGTGGGCGGCGAGTTGCGACCGGAAGGGCCGCCGTCCAGGCGGACCGCATCCAAAGGACCGGAACGAAGAGAAGGACCCGAAGCGAGAGCGAAGGGTTGCGGGATGACGCGGCGGCCCTAGAAGGGAGTGCCGCCTACCCTGCTCCGCCGGGGGCCCAAAAAGAAGAGCTGCACCCGCCCATGCCCGCGCCAGGACGGGAGCGGAATGGCTGAGACGCCTGAGATTGCCGAATAAAACCGGGGCTGGTCCGCCCGGCAACCGTGGCTCCGGGAGGCGCACTGGCCCAGCTACGTTCGCAGGCTCAACAGAATCTCGCACGGGTCATGACCTGCCACCGGATTTTCATCC
>NZ_CAKXZT010000100.1 GCF_935825525.1 Mesorhizobium escarrei | reverse complement strand
CCACCGGTTTTGCCCCGGTTACCAATATGCGCCGTAACCATCTGATAACAATATAAATCCATTCAGAGAGAGTCAGCGACAATCGGTGCCCAGAGATTGGAATTGACGGACCGGTTGACGGACCTTCCGCATATTACCTGCTCGGATTTTTCAAAGTACCGTCGGGTCCATTGAGGCTCTGACGGTACTTTTTTATGGACGGCGTCAAGGTGGTGGAGCGCGAGCCCTGGCACGAGGAGGGAGAGGAATGGCGCGTCCTGCGCGCCTGGCTCCCAGGAACGATGGTATCACACAGCCGATACCAGTATTTCTACTTCGGACGCGACCGCATGCTGCGCCGCCATGACTATCAGGTGGACGTCGCCGGCGGCATGCTCGCGGCCCAGTTGACGGGCGACTATGTTGAGGCCGATGGGATCCGGCTGCCGACACGCCGCCGCGCATACGCGCGCGGGCCGGACAACCGGCCGGTGTTTGACCTGCTGATGGTCTCAATCGATATCAGTAATGTGCGTCTGGTGTGACCTGGCTTGATCCCGGGGGGCGGCCTTCCGGATCAGCAATGCTCGACGCGCTGCCCTGTCGGCGTTGAGCATTCGATCGGCGCTTCGCGATTTAGTAGAGGAATGAACTTCGGCAGGGCCTTTAGCGTGAAATACCCTTGCGACAGGCTAAGCCCT
>NZ_CAKXZT010000099.1 GCF_935825525.1 Mesorhizobium escarrei | reverse complement strand
CCGTCCACCCCATCATGCCGTTACGCCAGCCGAAGAATGCAACGGTTCAGAACCGAACGCTACCACCCCGTTCCACGAAAAAGCTCAAACCATTCTGGATTGGTCTTCTCGATCAGCTCGATCTTCCACTGGCGCGGCCAACGATTCAGCGACTTCTCGCGCTGGATAGCGTCTCGAATGTCGAAGTGCTCCTCGTACCAGACCAGGCGCTGCACGCCGTAGCGGCTGGTGAAGCGCGAGCCTTCGCCGGATTTGTGCTCCGGCATGCGGCGGCCAAGATCGTTGGTGACGCCGATGTAGATCGTGCTAACTGCCACCGTTGCGGATGCAGGCGCCGTTCTGGGCCGTTGCATTCTTCGGCTGATGTCACGGAATGGATCCCAAGGTCTGCTCCGTGTCGCTTCGCTCCTTGCTTC
>NZ_CAKXZT010000098.1 GCF_935825525.1 Mesorhizobium escarrei | reverse complement strand
GGGGAACTCACAGCTCTGATCGCGATCATGCTCTACGCGATCGTGCCGCCGATCCGTTACACCGAGCACGGCATCCGCAGCGTGCGCGTCGATTGCATCGAGGCGGGTCGGCAATGTGGCTGTACGCCCGCGCAACTGCTGTTCCAGGTCAAGCTGCCCCTCGCCATGCCGAACGTGATGCTCGGCCTCAATCAAACCATCATGGCCGCCTTGTCCATGGTGGTGGTCGCGGCCCTGGTCGGGACCAAGGATCTCGGCCAGCAGGTCTACATCGCGCTCGGCAATGCAAGCGCCGGGCTCGGTCTGACGTCCGGCTTGGCGATAGCACTGGTTGCCATGGTGGCTGATCGCATCATCCGCGGTTGGTATGAGCGGCACCAGTCTTACCGCGAAGGACATCAACTGCTCGAGTGTTAA
>NZ_CAKXZT010000097.1:948-1203 GCF_935825525.1 Mesorhizobium escarrei | reverse complement strand
CTAGCGCACCAACGTCGCCCGCGTTCCAAGCGTCGACATAGGCCTCGACGCGGGCGTCGTCAGCCGCGACGACTTCCTGCGGTGGCAGTGCGGTCCGTGCCCGTTGCAGGGCGCTGCGCGCCGCCGCCACGCTGATGCCTAGCGCGGCCGCCGCCTCCGCCGCCGTCATGCCCACGCCGTCGTGCAGCAGCAATACCGCGCGGGCGCGCGGCGAGAGACGCCGCAGGTCCTGACCGCACGCCTGGCCGCACTCCT
>NZ_CAKXZT010000097.1:0-938 GCF_935825525.1 Mesorhizobium escarrei | reverse complement strand
GTCCCGGGCTCGATCTCATCGAGGCTTGGGCCGAACAGGGTTTGCCGCCGCCGGCGCGTGCGCAAAGCGTCAAGGCAGACTCGGGTGGCGATGCTATAAAGCCATGGCCGCCCCGCCGCCTCGTCGTGCAAGCTGGCGAATTCGCGCCAGCCGCGCAGCAGGGTCTCCTGGACGCAGTCCTCAGCATCCTGGATGCCGCCCATCATGCGATAGCAATGGCGCTTCAGCTCGCCGCGCATGGCGCCGGCCAGGGCGGAAAAGGCGCCTGATGCATTGGGTCCGCCCGAAGCATCGGCAGCGGCGATCGAGGTCTCCATTCGCATCAGCTTAGCGCCGCCACCCCATCGTGGGAAACGATGAAATTGCCTCCCGCCGGCGCCTCACCGATCAGGTCAAGCAGTGCATCGGCAACCTGCTGCGGCGTTTGCCCCGGCCCCATTGCGTCAAGGAAGGCTGCTTCGCTGGTGCCATTGTAGGCAGCATAACCCTTGACCCCCGCCGCTCCGATGTCCGTCTGCGGTATGAGGCGCGCCGGAGCCAGAGACAGGAACCGCAGGTCGAGTCCGGCGCGGCCGGCTTCCTTCTGGGCGTAGCCGGCCAGAAAAGCCTGCATCTTCTTCGCGCGCCCCGCGCCACGATCAGCACCTGGGCGCCGAGACGATGAAAGGTTTCGGCCAGAACGCGGCCGAGACCGCGGCTGGCGCCGACGATGGTGACGGGAATTCCGGATAGATCGGTCATTGCGAGGCGTTCTCCATGATGGTGACATGGCGTGAGACGTCGCGCCGCTCCGCAATGCATCGCATTGCCCTGGAATTATTTTCAGCGCTTGCGCGTTTGCCACGCCGAGATCGCAGGCCCGACGCAGCAGGCTGTTCAGTTCGTCGGGCGCGACCACAAGTCAATTCTTTTGGTTCTCAAACAGGAAGCTTGCGCCA
>NZ_CAKXZT010000096.1 GCF_935825525.1 Mesorhizobium escarrei | reverse complement strand
TTCTCAAACAGGAAGCTTGCGCCAGAAGCAGACATTTCGCATCGCGGGGCAGGCTGCCCGGATGGGTCTTGTCTCCCTACTTCGGCATTGGGAGGAGACTCCTTAAGTCCGATCCCTCTCCGCCCCCAGATCGGTATTGATGTACCGACACCGGGTAGTCATACTTACGGGGCAAGTGAGGAGAAACGAGCCACAATGCGTCTGCTGCCAAATCTGCTCTCCCGTTTTGTAAAAAACGGGCGCCTGACTGTCATATTCGAGGACGGTTTCCGGCAAGCCTTCGGCAGTGGACAGGATGGGCCCGACGTGACGATCCGCCTAACCGACAAAGCGGTCGAACGCGAGATCTTCTTCAATCCGGAACTGAAGGCGGCCGAAGCCTACATGGATGGCCGCTTGGTGATCGAGAACGGTGGCAAAGCATTTGACCTCTTGTCACTTTTTTCCGTCAACCGCACTGGGTTGGCAGCCCACCCTGTTCAGAAGGCGTTGCGGAAAGCCTGGCGTGCGTTGCGCCGGCGCCAGCAGAACAACAAGCTCGGTCTCGCCGCCAAAAACGTTCAGCATCACTACGACATCCCGACGAAATTTTATGAGCTATGGCTCGACGAGGCAATGACCTATTCGTGTGCCTATTACACGGCACCGGACAACAGTCTGCAGCAAGCGCAGATGGACAAGCATCGCCACATTGCCGCGAAGCTCAAGCTAGAGCCGGGCATGCATGTGATGGAAATCGGCTCAGGCTGGGGCGCTCTCGCCATCTATCTCGCCAAGTATTGCGATGTGAAGGTCACGGCGATCAACGTTTCGACGGAGCAATTGGCGGCGTCTCGGCTTCGAGCGATCGAGGCCGGGGTCGCTCATCAGATCGATTTTCGCGAGGTCGACTATCGCGAGGTCAGCGGACAGTTCGACCGTGTTGTCTCGATCGGAATGATGGAGCACGTGGGCGTCGCTCATTTCGACAGCTATTTCACGATCATTAGTAGATTGTTGAAGGAGGGCGGCTTCGCATTGGTTCATGCGATCGGACGCATGTCACCGCCTGGTACGACAGCGCCGTTCATCCGCAAGTATATCTTTCCAGGTGGGTATGTGCCGGCTTTGTCAGAGGTGTTTGCCTCGTTGGAGCGCACGGGGATCTGGTGCGCCGACTGCGAAAATTTGCGGCTGCACTATTACTGGACGATCCACGATTGGCGTCTCGGTTATGAGGCCAAGCGCGAGGAGGCAGTCGCCATGATGGGCGAACGCTTCTGCCGTATGTGGGATTTCTATCTGGCGTCGGCCGAACTCGGCTTCCTAAACGGTTCAAATTTTGTCTTCCAGATACTGATCTCGACTCGCCGTGACGATGTCCCAGTCATCCGCGATTATATTGTCGAAGAAGAGCGACGCCTACTGAGCTCGATGCAGACGAGTGCGTAGTTTCGCTATCTACACCAGTGGGCCCGGTCCGCTGGTTAGCTCGCCCTCAGGACTCGGATGACAACAGACAGCCACGCCAACTCATCCCGCCGGTCAATCTTCGTCCGACGGAAGCGCCAGTGCAACCGATCGACAAGTCCGCAGATCAAAGCGGTCGGCCACGAACGGCAGCTTTGCGCCCAAAGAACGAACCCGCTCGCGGG
>NZ_CAKXZT010000095.1 GCF_935825525.1 Mesorhizobium escarrei | reverse complement strand
GTACAAATCCCGGCGGGTTGGGAGCGAAGTTCTACATTCCCAATGTCCTATCCAAGGGAGCCCCGCTCGTCGTCGTGCTGCATGGCTGCACACAGAACGCGGCCAGCTATAACCATCATTCCGGCTGGTCCCAACTCGCGGACGAGGCTGACTTCGCGCTGCTCTTTCCAGAACAGCAACGCGCTAACAATCCGAACCTCTGTTTCAACTGGTTCCAGCCTGGCCACACCAAGCGTGGTTCGGGCGAGGCGCTTTCGATTCGCCAGATGATCGAGACGATGGTCGTCACCCACGGTCTCGACCGAAGGAGGATCTTCATCACCGGCCTCTCGGCCGGAGGCGCAATGGCGGCGTCCATGCTGGCGACCTATCCGGAAGTGTTTGCCGGCGGTGCGTTAATTGCCGGCCTGCCCTACGGCAGCGCAACGACCATCCCGGAGGCCTTCGATCGCATGCGAGGCCACGGCGGTCCTTCCGAACAGGATCTGCAACGGGCCCTCCGCGGCGCATCGGATCATCAGGGACCGTGGCCGAGGATTTCGATTTGGCACGGTGCCGCTGACCACACGGTTTCGCCTTCCAACGCGGAAGCGATCGCAGGCCAATGGCGGGGAGTCCACCGGCTTGAGAAAGAACCGACGCGTCGGGAAGCTGCCGGACCGCACGCAAAGCAGGTGTGGCGTGACGGCGCGGGAGATGCCTTGATCGAAATCAACATGATCGCGGGGATGGGCCATGGCACGCCGCTCGGCAGCGGCCTCGGCGCTCCGGGACCTTATATGCTTGATGTCGGCATCTCCTCCACACGCGAGATCGCAAATTTCTGGGGGATCGCGGCACCGGAGGAAACCGCCTCCCGGAGATCGAGGCCACAAGTGCCCGCCAGCCAACGGCTACTACCCCAGTTACCGGCGCCAGGTATAGAAAATCCGAAGTCGAAGCCCCCGCAGCCGACTGTCATCCATCAGTTCCCGCGTCACCCGGAATTGGGCCAGCCCGGCGTAAAGAAGATTATTGAGAATGCCCTGCGGGCAGCGGGCCTGATGCGCTAGGCGGACGGCGCAAATC
>NZ_CAKXZT010000094.1 GCF_935825525.1 Mesorhizobium escarrei | reverse complement strand
ACGAGAGCGAAAGTGTTATCGCGCAGTCACTGTCCCCTTGATCGCGAGCTGGAGCTATCACCCACAAGCGGGGCGATACGTGTCCCGAGCACAAACGCCTCATTGCGCGCCCCTGTACTCGAACGAATGAGATTGGCGCCATTCGGGTTCGCCTTTCTCGCGAAGCGCTGCTTGCGGCCGAGCAGCTATTGAATTCAGGCCGCTGCATAGTTCATATTGACTATTTAGTCGTTTTGACCATACTGTACAAC
>NZ_CAKXZT010000093.1 GCF_935825525.1 Mesorhizobium escarrei | reverse complement strand
GACCTTTTCATGAGCCTGGGTCGAAGCGATCAGGCCATCGTTTTCGGCCTCGACTACCTGCGCCGCGTCGGCATCACCTGGTCGGCGCATCCGACCAGGAAACAAGTGCGGCAGGAATACGCGCGGCTTTGGCGGCAGCTCGGAAACCGCCCGATGGAAACGCTGCTCAACTCGCCCCCGATGGCAGATCCTGTTGCGCTCGCGACCATGAATGTCCTCACATCGCTCGTGACTCCAGCCTTGTTTACCGACGAGAATCTGCGTTGCCTCGTGATCGGGCGAATGGGGAACGTCAGCCTGCGGCACGGCAACAGCGACACGTCGCCCTACGCCTACACCGCGGTAGGCACTGTGCTGGGGCTGTATTTTGGCGACTACGAGGCAGGTTTTCGATTCGGCCTGCTCGGGCTGGACCTGGTGGAACAGCCTAGAATGGACCGCCTGAAGGCACGAGTCTACCTCGCCTTCGGCAACCTTGCAAAATCTTCGCCACGGCATGTCCGGACAGGCCGTCCACTGGCGCAGCGCGTATTTGAAACGGCGCAGCAGGTCGGCGATCTCACCTATGCTGTCTTGAGCCGCAATAACCTCCTGACCTACCTCCTCGCCAGTGGCGAGCCCC
>NZ_CAKXZT010000092.1 GCF_935825525.1 Mesorhizobium escarrei | reverse complement strand
CCGTCGCGCCCCCTCTGGCCTGCCGGCCATCTCCCCCACGGGTGGAGAGATTGGATGTCACCGCGGCTTTCGCCAATTTTCGAGGTTTAGCAAGTTACAAGCCGACGTCGGAACTGCCGATCTCCCCACTTGTGGGGGAGATGGCCGGCAGGCCAGAGGGGGGCGCGAGGGAACTCGACTTCAATAATCCTTGACCCCTACGCCGCCGCCTGCCCGGCAAACTCCCGGAAC
>NZ_CAKXZT010000091.1 GCF_935825525.1 Mesorhizobium escarrei | reverse complement strand
CGCGGCCTGCGGAGAGGACCGCATCTGATTGGAGGGGTGCTAGGAGCAGCGTGCCTACTACGACTTCTTGGTCTTCCAATTCCTCTTCGGTTTCGGTGCCGATGTAGCAGGAAGAGCAGTTTGGGCCTTCAGTCGTTGCTCCCGCAGCCGAGCTGTCTTTGCTTCTCGTGCCACGCGCTCAATGTCTGTTAATGCCCGTGCAGCATCCGACGTGCGCTCCTGTCTGTCGTGCTTTTCTTTATCAGTTAAACCTTGCCTTTCCTGCATTGTTTGTCCTCGATCTAAGGGTACGGCGCTTTTGTTGCCGCCCCGAACCATTGTCGCCAGTTCGTGTTCCCCAACCACAACAAAAAAGCCCGCCGCACCTTTCGGCACGGCGGGTTGTCGTCCCAGTCGCTTAGGTCATTCAATGATTTTGATGATCTTGCGCGTGCCCGGATCAACGACAACGGTCCGGTTGTCGACGACAACGGTGCGGTATTTGGTGTCGGGGACTTCATGGAGTTCGACCGTCTCGGGTAGGGTTGAGCC
>NZ_CAKXZT010000090.1:129873-134677 GCF_935825525.1 Mesorhizobium escarrei | reverse complement strand
GGGTGCTCCAGCTTGGCACCGATGGCGATCCTTCCAACACCCCTCATCCGTCTCGGCGCTAACACGCCGATCCACCTTCTCCCACAAGGGAGAAGGGAGCGCCATCGCCTCACCCCGACATCCGCGCCAGCTGCAAATCGATGAACTGAATACCCTTGGCCGCCATGCGCGCCCATTCGGAGCTGGCGTCGAGCTCGAGATAGCGCGACCAGTTTCGCCGCGCCTCGGCGAGGTTGCCGGCGTCGAACTCGAGCCGGGCAAGGTTGAACACCGCATCGGCATAATAGGCATCGAGCGCGATCGCCTTCTGCAGATGCCGCCGCGCCGAGCCGTCGCGGCCCTCATCGCTCATCAGCCCGGCCAGATTGAACCAGGCCTCGACAAAGCCCGGGTCGCACTTGATGGCGCGGGCATAGTCATGCGCCGCCTCGGCCGCGCGTCCAGCGGCGCGCAGGCAGTTGGCGCGGTTGAAGGCGGCGATCGCGTCGCCCGGATCGATGGCCAGGCAGCGCTGGTAGAGTGCCGCCGCCTGCTCGTGGTCTTCAGCCTCTTCCGCGGCCTCGGCGTCGGCGAACAATTCTTCCAGAGTGTCGTCATCCAGGGTTCCCAGGTCGAACAGCAACTGGCCGTCGAGTTCGCTCTGGCCGCCTTCGAGGTAGATCGCATTCGCGCGCCCATGCTGCGAGCCGACATTCAGCGACTTGGCGGTCAGCGAAGCGACCGGACCGCAGCGGTGCACCGAGCGCGCGATCGCCCCCCACGAGGCGCCACCGGCAATCAGCCCGGCATATTTGCGGGCCAGGATCAAATCGCGAAACGAATAGGGTTCGCAATCATGCTCAAAGGCATCGAACAGCGACAACAGATCGAGGTCGGATGCGGCCAGCCGCGACTGATCGAGAAGCGACTGCCTGGGCAGCGCCGAGGCCTCTGGCGCCTTCATCAGCCCGAGCAGCCGCAAAAAACCGTTTTCGCTGATCAGCCTGCGCCCGGCCGCACGCTCGGCGGCGACGCGGCGCTCGATCTCGGCATCCCCGGCCTTGGCCAGAAGTGTGCGGCCGAACACGACATGGCTGGTGCGCCTGTTAACGCCGCGCCGCAACTGGCCCTGCTGGCGCTCGACTTCACGCGCCGCCAGCCTCAGCGGGAACGCCGCCAGCGCGCCGATGGCGCCGAAGACGCTGCCGGAATTTATACCGGTGGGCGCTGTCACCCTTTGCTCTTGCCGACGGCCTTGAGCAGATTGGCCTTGAGCGGATTTTCCTTGGCCGCGCCGGCGCCGCCCTTGGCGGATTTCGTTGCCGGTATCGCCGCTTCATCGGCCTTGCTCTTGCTCTTGGCCGGCGGTTTGGCCGATTGCGACAGGCTGGCTTTCAGCGCATCCATCAAATTGATCACATTGCCGCGCTCGGGAGCTGCGGCGATGATCGGCTTGTGACCCTTGAGCTTCTCGCGGATCATCGCCATCAGCGCGATCTCATAGCGGTCCTCATAGTTCTTCGGGTCGAAGGTGGTTTCCTTCTGCTTGATCAGCGCTTCGGCGAGCTGCAGCATTTCCGGGTCGGGCTTGCCGGCCGGGATGTTGCCAAAATATTCAGCCGTGCCGCGCACTTCGTTCGGGTTCCTCAAGGTGCAGACGAACATGCCGTTCTCGCGCGCGCCGATCGTCACCACGCGCTCGCGGCTGGACAGCACCAGGCGGGCGATCGCCAGCTTGCCGGATTTGCGCATGGCTTCGCGCAGCACGGCGAAAGTCTCCTCGGCCATGGCGCCGTCGGGCGCCAGATAATAGGGCGCGTCCTGATAGATGACGTCGACCGAATGCTCGTCGACAAAGGCCTCGATATTCATCGTGTGGTTGGATTCGATGCGCACCGCCTCGAGATCGGCGTCATCGATGATGATGTACTGCTTGTCCTCGTATTCGTAACCCTTGACCAGATCCGAGCGCTCGACCAGCCCGAGCTCGGGATCGACCGGCTTCATGTTGATGCGGTTGTGGGTGTCCTTGTGCAGCTGATTGAAGCTGATCCGCTCGCTGGCACTTGTCGCCGGATACAGCCGGACCGGACAGCTGACGAGACTGAGCTTGAGGTAACCTTTCCAACTTGCCCTGGGCGCCATGAAACTCTCCTACGCGGCCGTGCACTGTCGAACTGTTCGCAGCGCTTCGTCCAAAGGACGAACGACGCTGCGCAAAACCTACATCGCCCTCACAATACCGGCAAATCCCTAGCGAAATCTTCCATGTCGGCCCAAGGATCGCCGGAGGTGGCCAGAAGGCCCGGCAGTGAAGAATAATTCAAATCTTCCGGAGCGTCGATGGATTCCAGATCGGACCAGCTCACCGGCGTCGAGGCCGGCAAATTGGTGCGGGCGCGCAGCGAATAGGGTGCCGCCGAGGTGTGGCCGCGCGCGTTGCGATGAAAGTCGATGAAGATGCGCCGCTTGCGGTTGTCCTTGCCCATCGTGGTGGTGAAGGTTTCGGGCGCGGTGGCGGCCAATGCCGAGGAGATGGCGCTGGTCGCTTGGTGCAGCTTCTTCCAGTTCTGCTTCTGCGTCACCGGCACTGATATGTGGATGCCCTTGCCGCCTGAGGTTTTGGCAAACGGCACCAGCCCCATCGCCTCGAGCTCGGCGCGGATATGCACCGCGGCCTCGACCACCTCGCGCCAGCTAACTCCCTCGCCTGGGTCGAGGTCGAAGACGATCAGGTCGGGTTTGTCGAGGCGCGTGCGATGGGTGCCCCAAGTGTGGAACTCGACGACGCCGAACTGCGCCAGCGCCAGATAGCCCTTGGCGTCCTCGACCGACAGATAGGATTTGGTCTCGCCCTCGGAATTGGTCGCCTCGAAGGTCGCCACCGACGAAGGCATGCCGGTGAAGGCATGGCGCTGGAAGAAGCAGTCCTGCGGCTTGCCGGTCGGGCAGCGCACCAGCGACACCGGGCGGCCCAAAATATGCGGCAGCATGAAGTCGCCGACCAGCGCGTAGTAGACGGCGATATCGAGCTTGGTCGGTCCGGTCTTGCCGAACAGCCGCCGCGTCGGGTTGGTCACCCAGATCGTGGCGAGGTCGGCCTCGGCGATCAGCCGCTTGCGCTTGGCCGATATAGGCGTCGACAGGCCGACGTCGCGCAGCCCGCGGAACACGGCATGGCGCAGCGCATTATCGGTGGTCCGGTTGGCATAGTGGATATGCGCCGAAAGCAGCGGCCGCACCCAGTTCATCTCGCGCATGATCTCGCGCGGAACCCCTTCGGGCGCCGACGCGCCGGCGCGCAACGGCTCCAGCCGGGCCAGCAACGCGGTGGCGGTGGCGGCGTCGAAGCCGGTGCCGACCTTGCCGCGATAGTGCAGCTCGCCATCCTCGAATTCGCCGAGCCCGAGTGCGGCCAGCCCCTCGGCTGCAGCGGAAGTGGTGTAGCCGGCGAGGACGAAATCGCCGGTTTTCAGCGCCTTGGTCTTGGTCCAGGTCTTGGTGCGGCCGCTCTGGTAGATCGCGGTGGCGCGCTTGGAGACGATGCCTTCCAGCCCGATCTCGGAGGCCTGGTCGTAGAGCGCCTGGCCATCGCCTTCGACGTGGTCTGAGAACTGGATGGCGGAGTTGGCGCCCAGGCCGGACAGCAATTGCGACAGCAGCGCCTTGCGCCGGCTGAGCGGCGCTTTTCTCAGGTCCCAGCCGTCGAGATACAACAGGTCGAAGGCATAGAAGTGGAGCTTGTTGCCGGCGCCTTGCGCCAATGCATCCTGCAGCAGGGCGAAGCGGCTGATGCCCTTGGCGTCAAGCGCAACGACCTCGCCGTCGATGATTGCATCGCGGCAGGGCAGCCTGGCAAAGGCGAGCGGCAGGTCGCCATAGCGCCTGGTCCAGTCGAGACCGGCGCGGGTGATCAATTTGACCGCGCCGTCGGCCAGATGCGCCATGGTGCGGTAGCCGTCGAACTTGATCTCGTGCAGCCAGATTTCCAGCGTTTTTTCCGCGGGGCGTTCGCCGCCTGGCGGCTTCGGAACCTGCGTCGCCAGCTGCGGCTCGATCCGGGAAGGCAGCGGCGCCTTGACCGCACCCGGCAGCGCACCGGGTTTCAGCGCCACCGGTTTCGCAGGTTTTTGGGCTGGCTTCGGCGCTTCGACCAGTTCCTCGATCCGCCGTCCCGATTTGACGCTTTCCGGCCGCTCGGCAAGGATGTCGAGCGCCGTATCGGCAGCGAGGTCGCGCTCCTTGAACAGCAGCCAGTTCTTTTTGCCCTCATCCTCGCCGGGCTTCGGTTTCAGCCTGGTCAGCATCCAGCCGCCATTCAGTTTCTCGCCGGCGAGACGAAATTTGAAGGAACCGGTGCGCAAGCTCTTTTCGACATCGTCCATCGGCGCCCAGACGCCGGTGTCCCAGACGATCATCGGCCCGCCGCCATATTCGCCCTCGGGAATGACGCCTTCGAAGTCGATATATTCGACCGGATGATCCTCGGTCTCGACCGCCAGCCGCTTGTCCGCCGGATTGAGCGATGGACCGCGAGGCACCGCCCAGCTCTTCAGCACGTCACCGACCTGCAGACGAAGATCGTAATGGTCAGCGGTAGCGTGATGCTTGTGGACGACGAAGCGATTGCCTTCTGCGGCAACCGGCCCCCCGACGGGTTCCGGCGTCTTGCTGAATTCGCGCTTGGCGCGATAGGCCCTGAGTTTGGAGGGAGCTGGCATGTCAAAGACCGAAGCGCGCGGCAGCCAGCAACCAGCGTCTCATTCCTTCGCGCCCCCCTCTGTCCTGCCGGACATCTCCCCCACGAGGGGGGAGATTGGATGTC
>NZ_CAKXZT010000090.1:91817-129863 GCF_935825525.1 Mesorhizobium escarrei | reverse complement strand
GTGGGGGAGATGTCCGGCAGGACAGAGGGGGGCGCTGTCCCGCCTGCGCCCCGAAATATTGCTGGGATGACGAAAGGATGAAGGTCACACAGCTCAATCGTCGGTGGCCGGCGTCAGTTCGAGCTCGGCCGGCGACAGACCCTGCTGGAGCTGGCTCAGCCGGAATTCATCGACCCAATAGGCCTCGCCGTCGACGAGGACACGCGCCTTGTAGGCACCGGCGGAAAAGCTTTGCGCGGTGATGTAGACCTTGTGGCGGTCGAGCGCCTTGCGCACTGCAGCGCGCTTGGAATTCTGACTGGTGGCGGAACTGGCCATGGACTGCTCATACACACGCCGCCGCAGGACATAGCGGCTGGCGTAAGGATGGCCGAGACCGGGTGTTCTGTCAATTTCCGGGCACTGGGCAAAGGCGCCGAGCGGAAAGCTCACGCGATTGTGCGATCAGCCTCGACAGAGCAACTGTGGAAATCGAGCGCGCGCTCTATATGGTCCCTCTCGCAACAGCCCTGACGCATACGAACCCTGACAATTATCCGGAGACATCATCCATGACCTTGAGCACACGCAAGCTGGGCAGCCAGGGGCTGCAGGTATCGGTGATCGGCCTCGGCTGCATGGGCATGAGCCAGTCCTACGGCCCGGCCGACGAGGCGGAATCGATTGCCACCCTGCATCGCGCCATCGAGCTCGGCTGCACCTTCCTCGATACGGCGGAAGTCTATGGCCCGCACACCAATGAGGCACTGCTCGGCCGCGCGCTGAAGGGCCGGCGCGACAAGGTAACGATCGCCACCAAATTCGGCTTCCGTATCGAAAACGGCAAGCAGATCGGCACTGACCGCAACAGCCGGCCCGAGCATATCCGTGAGGCGGTGGACGGCTCGCTCGGCCGGCTCGCCACCGACCATATCGACCTGCTCTACCAGCACCGCGTCGACCCGACGGTGCCGATCGAGGATGTGGCGGGTGCTGTCAGCAAACTAATCACTGAAGGCAAGGTGCGCTTCTTCGGCCTGTCGGAGGCGGGTGCGGCCAACATCCGCCGGGCGCATGCCGTGCATCCGGTGTCGGCGGTGCAGAGCGAATATTCGCTGTGGGAACGCAATCTGGAACCGGAAATCATCCCGTTGCTCAGGGAACTCGGCATCGGCCTGGTGCCGTTCGCGCCGCTTGGCCGCGGCTTTCTCACCGGCGACGTCAAGCGCGCCGAGGACTATCCGGAAGGCGACTTCCGCCGCGGCGACCCGCGCTACCAGGGCGCCAACTACGACGCCAATGTGCAGGCGGCCGGGGTTGTCCGCGACATCGCGGCGGCCAAGGGCGTCAAGCCCGGCCAGATCGCGCTGGCTTGGCTGCTGCACAAGGGCAGCGATTTCGGGCTCGACGTCGTGCCGATCCCCGGCACCAAGCGTCGAAAATATCTCGAGGAGAATGTCGCCGCTGCGGCGATCGAGCTCGACGCCGCCGCAATGCAGGCGCTCGACGGCGCGCTGGCGCCGGGCAAGGTCGCGGGTGAGCGCTACAACGAACGCGTCATGGTGACGATCGACCGGTGATCTTCCCTTCTCCCGCTCGTGCGCCCCACGGGCGAGGGAAGGCCAGCACCCCGTTCTTGCGCAAGTCTCCGGGCTTGGCTAGCATCCGCCCGCCGGCGCCGAGCGGAGGAGAACGTCGCGGTGGACCGGCTGGAGCGCCGTTGCGTCCCCTTGGGCGCTCAAAGGACACTCCATTTCTGGATCGACGCAGGAATTTTCGGAAAACCGGAACCGGTTTTCGGGTTCATGCGCTCATGTGGGAGGAGACTAAATTGATCAACAGACGTGAATTCCTGCTGTCGTCCGTGGCGATGGGCACGATGGCGCTGGCCGCTCCACAACTGGCGGTCGCCCAGGACAAGCTGACCATCCTTGGTTCGGTGCCGAGCCTCGGCTTTCCGTTCTTCGTGCACATGCTGAACCAGATCAAGGCGGAAGCTCAGGCGCAAGGCGTCAACCTTGTCGAAAGCGACGGCCAGAACTCGGCGCCCAAGCAGACCGCCGACATCGAGGCTGCACTCGTGCAGAAGGTCAACGCCATCGTCATCTCGCCGCTTGACGTCAACGCGCTGGCGCCGGCCATCGAGCAGGCGATCCAGGCCGGCGTCCCCGTCGTCACCATCGACCGCCGCGTCGACGGGGTCGACGGCATCCTCGCCCATGTCGGCGCCGACAACGTCAAGGGCGGCGAGGCCGAGGCACAGGCGATGGTCGCGGCGTTCCCGAACGGCGCCAAGATTTTCCATCTGCAGGGCCAGCCAGGTGCTGGGCCGGCGATTGACCGCAACAAGGGCGTGCACAACGTCCTCGACCCGATGAAGGACAAGTACCAGATCATCTTCGAGCAGACCGCCAATTTCGCCCGCGCCGAGGCGCTGTCCGTCACCGAGGCGGGCCTTGCCGCCAACGGCAAGCCCGACGCGATCATCTGCGCCAATGACGACATGGCGCTTGGCGCGGTTGAAGCCTGCGCGGCGCGCAACTTCACCGACGTCAAGATCTACGGCTTCGATGCGCTTCCCGAAGCGCTGGTCGCCGTGCGCGACGGCAAGCTGGCCGGCACCGTCGAACAGTTCCCCGGCGAGCAGTCGCGAACCGCGGTGCAGATCGCCGTCGCCTATGCCAAGGACAAGACCGAGCCGAAGGAAAAGCTCGTGCTGCTGACGCCGATCGTCATCGGCAAGGACAATCTCGACAAGGCAGAAAGGCTGGGCGAGACGAAGTAGGCGACGCCGAGGGCACGGGGCGAGCAGACGTTGCATTCTGTCCGCCCCCCTCTGCCCGCGGGCATCTCCCCCACTTGGGGGGAGATTGGCAGCTTCGCCGATGCGCCTTTTCTGCAGCGTAGGAGATTGGCGGAAGCCGGCGTGACAGCCAATCTCCCCCCTTGTGGGGGAGATGTCCGGCAGGACAGAGGGGGGCGCTGTCCCGCCGGCCTGCGTAGAAATCGCAACCTGGGAGCAACCTTTGCCCGCGGCTGAAGCCATCGTGCCATCTCCCGCCCTCCTCGCCGTCGAAGGCGTGACCAAGCGCTTTGCCGGCGTGACTGCGCTCAACGATGTCTCGCTCGAGGTTCGGCCCGGCGAGATCCTCGGCCTGCTCGGCGAGAACGGCGCCGGCAAGTCGACGCTGCTCAAGATCCTGTCCGGCGTGATGCCGCCGTCCAGCGGCCGCATCGTCTTCGACGGCGTCGAATTCAATCCCCACAACCCGCAGGATGCCAAGCGCCTCGGCATTGTCACCATCTACCAGGAACTGAGCCTGATCCCGACGCTGACCGTGGCGGAGAACATCTTCATCGGCCGCGCGCCGCTCGGGCGCTTCGGCCTGGTCAGCTGGCGGAAGATGGAGGTAGACTCGCGCGCGATCATCGCCCGCGTTGGCCTGGACCTCGACCCGGCGACGCCGGTGTCGGCGCTGTCGGTGGCCGAGCAGCAGCTGGTCGAGATCGCCCGCGCGCTGTCGCTGAAGAGCCGTCTCATCATCATGGACGAGCCGACCTCGGCGCTGACCGAAACCGAAGTGCAAAAACTGATGTCGATCATGGGCCGGCTGCGCAAGGATGGCGTCGCCATCATGTTCGTCACCCATAGGCTGGAAGAGGCCTCTGCGATCTGCGACCGCATGACGGTGCTGCGCGACGGCAGGCTGGCCGGCCATCTCGACCGCGACAAGGGACCATCGGGGGGGCCGATCAAGCTGCCGAAAATCATCGAAAAAATGGTCGGCCGCGCCGCGTCGGAGCTTTATGCCAGGCCGACGCTGCGCGATGTCGCCGGCGACGTCAGGCTTTCCGTGCGCGGCCTGCGCACGGTGCGCGACCCGCAGGCGCCGCACGCCATCGTGCTCGAAGGTGTCGATCTCGACCTCAAGGCGGGCGAGATCCTCGGCGTCGCCGGCCTCGTCGGCTCCGGCCGCACCGAACTTGCCCGCGCCATCTTTGGCGCCGACCGCATCGCCGCCGGCACCATCACCCTCGACGGCAAGACGATCGCGCCTGAAACACCGGCCGACGCCATTGCGCTGGGCATCGGCCTGGTTCCGGAAGACCGCAAGCATCAGGCGATCTTCGCCGCGCTCGGCATTCTCACCAACTTTTCCATCGCCGCACTCGGCCGCTACTCCAACGCCGCCGGCTTCATGGCCGAGCGCCGCGAGCGCGAAGCGCTGGCAAGCTACAGGAAGACGCTGTCGATCCGCATGGCCTCGCCCGAGCAGCCCATAGAGGGGCTGTCCGGCGGCAACCAGCAGAAGGTCATCCTCGCCCGCTGGCTGGCGCGTGACCCCAAGGTGCTGATCGTCGACGAACCGACACGCGGCGTCGATGTCGGCGCCAAGGCCGAGGTGCACCAGATCCTGGTGCAGCTCGCCGGGCGCGGCATCGCCATCATGATGATCTCGTCCGAATTGCCCGAGGTGCTTGCGGTGTCGGACAGGATCGTCACCATGCGGCGCGGCCGCATCACCGGCGAGATGCCAGGCATCGAGGCGACAGAGGAAAAACTGATGGAACTGATGGCGCTCGACCAAACGCAGGAAGCGACGCAATGACCAGCACGACCGAACAGAGCGAGCGCAGCGGCATCAATGTCGCGCGCCTGCTGATGAGCTTCGGCCCGCTGATGTTCCTGGCGCTGCTGATCGTCGTCTTTACCGTCCTGAAGCCGAGCTTCATCGATCCCATCAACATCTTCAACATCATGCGACAGATCTCGATCACCGGGCTGATCGCGCTCGGCATGACTTTCGTCATCCTCACCGCCGGCATCGACCTGTCGGTCGGTTCGCTGCTGGCTTTCTGCGGCATGGTCGCGGCGGTGGTGGCCAAGGGCGGCACCGCCAACACGCTGTCGCTGTCGACGGCCGGCACGCAAGGCTATGGCTGGTTCGCAGCCCTTCTGGCCGCCGTCGTCGTCGGCGCCCTGGCCGGCGGCGTCCAGGGCTTTGCCATCACCAGGCTGAAAGTGCCTCCCTTCGTCGTCACGCTTGGCGGCCTCACCGTCTTTCGCGGCCTGACGCTGACGATCTCCAACGGCGGCCCGATCTCCGGCTTCGACGCCTCGATGCGCTGGTTCGGCACCGGACTGATCGGCCCGGTCCCGGTGCCGGCGATCATTTTCGCGGCGGCGGCGATCCTCTGCCACATCGTCTTGCGCTACACGCGCTACGGCCGCGCCGTCTACGCGGTCGGCGGCAATGCCGAGGCGGCGCGGCTGTCGGGCCTGCGCGTCGACCGCATCCTGATCTCGGTGTACGTTATCGTCGGCTTCTTCGCCGGCCTTGCCGCCTTCGTGCTATCGGCCAGGCTCAATTCCTCGGAAGCCGTCGCCGGCATCGGCTACGAGCTGACGGTGATCTCGGCGGTGGTCATCGGCGGCACCTCGCTGTTCGGCGGCATTGGCTCGGTCGGCGGCACGGTGGTGGGTGCAGCACTGATCGGCGTGCTGCAGAACGGGCTGCAGTTCAACAACGTCTCGTCCTACACGCAAAGCATCGTCATCGGCCTGATCCTGATCCTCGCCGTGGCCTTCGACCGCTGGCTGAAATCGCGGGTAAGGCGGTGAGGGTTGGGGAGGCGGTGCAGGGCGATCTTACCTTCTCCTCTTGTGAGAGAAGGTGGCCTCGCCCACGGGTCTTGCCTCCGGCAAGCCCGAGGACACGCTCGGCGAGGTCGGATGAGGGGTGTTCCAGCTTGGCAATTTGCTTGAAATCGCCGCCGCCTCATTCCTTCCAGCACCCCTCATCCGGCTTGGCGCTTCGCGCCAATCCACCTTCTCCCACAGGGGAGAAGGAAAGCGCGTTCAAGCCGGAGCGTTGACACGCTGCGAACGCGCCCAATCGGCGACCGGTCCACCGGCAACCGTAGAGCTCGTCTGCGGCGCGAGCAGATCGTTGCGGCGGGCAAACGCCACGAAGGTCGCCCGCGCCGTCTCGGCATCGATCTCTCCGTCCATCGCGGCCCGGCAGGCTTTGGCGGCGATGTCATGTGCGGCCGTCCGGCTCGCCGACGGCCATTCGGCAAGCAGCGCATAGGCCTCAGCCGCGCTTTCTATCCTGGTCGGCGTGCCGAGGCCGGTAAGGATGGTGACCGGCTTTTCAAAAGTAGAACGATCCATGACACTCTCCTTTGGAAGCTCAACTGGCTCCTTTCCGGGTTCAACTGTCCGGCCGCTGCGATCCTCAAGAGCGGCCTGCGGGACGACAGCGCCGATCAGCGAATGCAACGCGGCCGGCTGCGGCGGCACGCTCGGCCGTGGCAGCAGCCGGTGCACCTTGGCCAGTGTCTCCAGCCAGGCCATTACGACAAGGGGCGGATGTTCACGCCCGTAGAGCCAGGCCTTTGCCTTGCCGATCGGATAGCCCGCTTCTTCGGCGAAATCGGTTTCCGACCACCGCAACAGGCGCAGGCATGCGCGCATGCGCGCGGCAATCATTTACGCTCCTCCTTGCCGGCCCCCACGCGTTGGGCCGACAGGAACATCAGCGTATAGGCCGCCTTGCGGCGATCCCAGCCGGCCTGCTCGGCCATCCAGCAAGCCATCGACCAAGGGCGCCAGCGCCGCCCTGCAATCGGTTTCATAGTTGAAATCGTTCTTCGGGCGGGTCGGCGCCGCGATCTTTCCAAAACTGTCCATCGTATCCATGGCAACACCTGCTCCGCATCGGTCCCGGACCGGCAAGACCGTGCCCGCTTTGGCGGACACGGTCCATCTGCCGTTCAGATGCCTCGCTTTCGAGACTGACCTTAGAAGTCCATGCCGCCACCGCCGGGCATGGCCGGTGCGGCAGCTTCCTTCTTCGGCTTCTCGGCCACCATCGCCTCGGTCGTCACCAGTAGGCCGGCGACCGACGCGGCGTCCTGCAGAGCGGCGCGCACCACCTTGGCCGGGTCGATCACGCCTTGCGCGTAGAGATCACCGAACTCATTGGTCTGGGCGTTCCAGCCATAGCCGAATTCGGTCTTCTCGCGCAGCTTGCCGACGATGATCGAACCTTCGGCGCCGGCATTCTCGGCGATCTGGCGCACCGGCTGCTCGATGGCCCGACGCACGATCTCGACGCCGGTCTGCTGGTCGGGATTGTCGACGGCGACATTGTCGAGCGCCTTCGCCGCCCTGAGCAGCGCCACGCCGCCGCCGGGCAGTATGCCTTCCTCGACCGCAGCGCGGGTGGCGTGCATGGCGTCGTCGACGCGGTCCTTGCGCTCCTTGACCTCGACCTCGGTCGAGCCACCGACGCGGATGACGGCGACGCCGCCGGCGAGCTTGGCCAGCCGCTCCTGCAGCTTCTCGCGATCATAGTCGGAGGTGGTCTCCTCGATCTGCGCCTTGATTTGGGTGATGCGGCCCTGGATCTCGTCCTTGCGGCCGGCGCCGTCGACGATCGTTGTATTCTCTTTCTCGATCACCACTTTTTTGGCGCGGCCGAGCATCTCCAGCGTGACGTTTTCGAGCTTGATGCCGAGATCCTCGCTGATGGCCGTGCCGCCGGTCAGGATGGCGATGTCTTCCAGCATCGCCTTGCGGCGATCACCAAAACCCGGTGCCTTGACGGCTGCAACCTTCAGGCCGCCGCGGAGCTTGTTGACGACCAGCGTCGCCAGCGCCTCGCCTTCGACATCCTCGGCGATGATCAGCAGCGGCTTGCCCGATTGTACTGCGGCTTCGAGCACCGGCAGCATGGCCTGCAGGTTGGAAAGCTTCTTCTCGTGAATCAGCAAATAGGGCTCGTCGAGCTCGACGCGCATCTTGTCCTGGTTGGTGATGAAATAGGGGCTGAGATAACCGCGGTCGAACTGCATGCCCTCGACCACTTCCAGCTCGGTCTCGGCGGTCTTGGCCTCCTCGACTGTGATGACGCCCTCATTGCCGACCTTCTCCATCGCTTCGGCGAGGAAGCGGCCGATCTCGGCATCGCCATTGGCCGAGATGGCGCCGACCTGGGCGATCTCGTCGTTCCTGGTCACCTTGCGGGCATTGGCCTTGAGTTCGGCGACGACAGCTTCGACCGCCTTGTCGATTCCGCGCTTCAGGTCCATCGGGTTCATGCCCGACGCCACCGCCTTTGCCCCTTCCTTGACGATCGCCTGGGCGAGCACGGTGGCCGTCGTGGTGCCGTCGCCGGCGACGTCGCTGGTCTTCGACGCCACCTCGCGCACCATCTGCGCGCCCATGTTCTCGAACTTGTCCTCAAGCTCGATTTCCTTGGCGACGGTAACGCCGTCCTTGGTAATGCGCGGGGCGCCGAATGACTTGTCGAGGATGACATTGCGGCCCTTGGGGCCGAGCGTGACCTTCACTGCGTCGGCGAGGATATTGACGCCGCGCAACATCTTCTCGCGGGCTTCGGTATGGAATTTCACATCCTTGGCAGCCATTGGATAACTCCTTCAAATAGGCAGCTTTTCGTTGACTGATTGCTCGTCCAGGCCCCGCTCAGGCGGCCTTCTGCATCTTGTCGGTCGATTCGATCACGCCCAGCACATCGCTTTCCTTCATGATGAGCAGATCCTCGCCATTAAGCTTGATCTCGGTGCCCGACCATTTACCGAACAGGATACGGTCGCCGACCTTGACGTCGAGCGGCTGCAACTGGCCGCTATCGTCACGCGCCCCGGGACCGGCGGCGATGACCTCGCCTTCCTGCGGCTTCTCCTTGGCAGTGTCGGGAATGATGATGCCGCCCGCGGTCTTCTCGTCGACCTCGATGCGGCGGACCAGGACACGGTCATGCAATGGACGGAACGCCATGTCGTTCTCCTCATAGGACAAACAGATTTTCTTGGACCTCCCTTCGCAGCCGACCGGTGCAACGGTCCATGCGACGGTGCGCGACCCCTGCTCAGGCATCGCGCGCCTATCGAGGTAGTCTGCCGGTTCAGCCTTTCAAGAGGATACCGAAAAAATTTTAGCACTCGCCGTGATCGAGTGCCAACACCCGCTGATATCAGCGCTTTTGCAAGGGTTTGAAGCGACGGATGCAGCTTGAAATCGCGGCGCAGGATTCCGACAGCGTCATCGATCCGGCATCGCCCGGCGGCGGCCGGAACCGATGAGGAAGCGGAGGCGTTTTTGGATGCGGAGGATGGCGATGGAGCGCGATGTTCCAACAATTTCCATTGCATCGGAAGATTCCGATCCCAGCTGCCTGCTCAAGGGCTGGGGCTGGGGGGCCGGGGCTGGCCGAAGCCGCCACGGCCGCCGTCACCGCGTCCTCGCATGATTGCACCACAGAAAGGAGACGTGCATGGTCAGCAAAGAGTTCCAGCTCCAGATGCAGGGTTTTGGCCTGACGACGGCGGAGATCCATTATCGCCTTCCCGACTATCGGGACCTGCTGCAGCTCTTCATCTGGCAGGAATACGACATCGCCCCGGATTTCCCGACACTGAAGCATTTCCTCGACTATTGGGAACGTGAGATCGAGGGCCCGCTGCATTCCGTGCGCGTCGCCCATCACTGTCTGATCCAGCCCTCCGAATGGCGGGCGGTGGACGGCGTCATTACGCTGCAGTGAGATAGAAGAAGGGCGGCGCCTTTCATGAAGGTGCCGCCTCTTCAGCACAGCGCGTCGGCGCCGATTTCAGCTGGGCCGATTTCAGCTGGGCCGATTTCAGGTGGATTGGCGTTCAGGTGGATTTACGTCCCGTGACCAGCAGCCCGGCGGTGCGCGCCGCCTTGACGAACGCCGTGCGAGCCTCGCCGGCGGTGCGCCAACCGTCGAGCGCGTCGCGGCAGGCGCGATAGGCTGCGCGCCAGCTCCGGCCGCGCGCCCGGTCCGGCCATTGCTGCATGCATTCGATGGCTTCCCAGCTGCTGGCGACCTTGCGCTCCCCGATGGATTGGAGCTCGATGTATTGGAGCTTGAGCGTGATCGGCTCGGAGAATGGGACGTCGTTCATCACTTCCTCCTTTTTTCTTTTTTAGAGCAAGTAACATCTTCGAATAGGGACGCGGCCCGATCGGCGCCCGACTGACGAGATGGTTCGTCTGCCTGCGCGCGTCAAGACCCTCCCCCTGTCCAGCCCTGCCCCTCTCCAATCCTGCTTGCCCCATTCCGGCGCCTCCTGTCCCGGCCGGCTATATGTCGTCGTCCGGCGGTTCGAGAAGCCCGATCAGCGTCGCCACCCTTGCCGACGGCAGAGGGCGGCCCTCGTTGACCAGCGCCTCATCGGCGCCGACCCAGGCAAAGGCCTCGCGCAACTCTTCGATCGTCGCGCCGGTCGAGGCGATGTCGGCGATGACGGCGTCGTCGACCGGGCCCAGCACCGAAATGATGTCGTCGCGTGTCATGGTCATGATCTCCTCCGTAGGGCGTGCCGCCGCGACCCGCAAATGACGGTTGAAACCGGCATTGCCAGTACAATCTGGGGGCCAGTACAACCTGGGCCAGTACAATCTGGCAAAAATTCTGGCAGCGGGACAGAATCTGGGTCTTGATTTTGACCTGACAATAACCAAATCCAAATTGCCGGTTGCCTGATGGGACCGGCAGAACCCAGGGAGCGCCAAGCTCTTTGGCGTCCCTCGTACTATGTTGCTCCATGGAGGATGTAGCTATGAGAACCGCATTCGACTTTTCCCCGCTCTATCGGTCGAGCATCGGTTTCGACCGCATCTTCAACCTGCTGGAAAATGCGCCTCAGGCAGTCGAAACCTGGCCGCCATATGACATCGAGCGAAGCGACGAGAACACCTATCGCGTGAGGATCGCCGTCGCCGGCTTGTCCGAGGACGATCTCGACATCAGCCACGAGCCGAACCTTCTCATCGTCTCGGGCGAGCGCAAGGAACGGGACGAGGTGGAATATCTCCATCGCGGCCTTCCGGTGCGACCGTTCACACGGCGCTTCGAGCTTGCCGATCACATGACGGTCACCGGCGCCTCGCTCAACAACGGCCTGCTGACGATCGACCTCGTGCGCCAAGTGCCTGAAGAGATGAAGCCGCGTCGCATCACGATCGCCAAGCAAGACGGCGACCGCAAGGCCGGACAGGTCGAGAAGCCGAAGCAGGCCGCCTGAGCGAAGGCGATCTCTGGCGTTCGCCTTTTGCACAACCAGTCGAGAAAGGAGAACAGCAATGGCTATTCGTGATCTCATACCCTGGGGCCGGGAGAACAGTCCGGTTCCCAGCTTCTATCGTGACGATGACCGGGACCCGTTCATGGCGTTGCATCGCGAGATGAACCGCATGATCGACGACGCGTTCCGCGGTTTCGAAACGCGCATGCCGTCGCTCAGCGGGTTCTCGTCGGCGCGCGGCAACTGGCCGAGCGTTGAAATCTCCGACGGCGAGAAGGAAATCCGCGTGACCGCGGAAATCCCCGGCATGGACGAGAAGGACATCGAGGTGCTGCTCGACGACGGCGTGCTGACGCTGCGCGGCGAGAAACGCTCCGAGACCGAGGACAAGGACAGGCACTTCTCCGAGCGGTTCTATGGCCGCTTCGAGCGCCGCATCCCGCTCGGCTACGAGGTCGAAGAGGACAAGGTGAACGCCGCCTTCCATAACGGCGTGCTCAGCGTGACGCTGCCCAAGACCCAGCGCGCGCAGTCGAAGGCCAAGCGCATCGCCATCGGTGGCAGCAAGGTCAGTTCTGGCGGGAGCAAGCACTGACGACATCGGCAGCCGGACGCGCAAGCCGCGCCCGGCTGCGCTCATTCCATTCGGTGGATACGCCACCCACCCGTTCCTGCTTGCAATCCAGCCGTCCGCCGGCCGCCCGATACCTTGGAAGGGCCCGATACCTTGGAAGGGCAAGCCCAACCAGCATCAACTTCCGGCGGCGGGCTTGGCCTTGACGTTCTTCAGCGCGGTCAACAGATAGTCCTGCATCGTCGCCTGAAGGTTTGTCGTGGCGATGCGCACTGCCGCCATCGCCTCCTTCACCGCCGCTTCGTCGAAGGGCGAAACCTGCTGCGCGGCCGCCAGATTGGCCCGCGCCATGCGCAGCTCGCGCAGTGCCGCCAAGGTGCGCGGACGGTTTGCGCGGCGAATGCTGCGGAACTCCTTCCTCACCTCGGGCGAGTAGGCGCCGGCGATCTCGGTGATCAGCCCGCCCGCCGCCGATCCTTGGCGCAAGCCATGAGCCGCATAGCCGAGCAGGAAGAAGTTGCCGGCAAGCGAAAGGCCGAGCAGCACCAGCGTCGCCGTCCATAACAAGTAACGCCTCGTCAAAGCGAATCCTCCCCGGCTGCGGGATCGGCGGCAATGCCGGACAGGCCATCGCCAGACAGCCCATTGTCAGACAGCCGCGCGCCGGAAGCCAGCGCCAGAAGCTCCGAATCCTGCAGATCATCCTGCAGCCGCGCCACCTGGTAGCCTGCCAACGTCATGGCTACGAGCATGGCCGCAGCGCAAGCCGCCAGTCCGGCCGGCTCAAGCAAGAACCTCGGCAGGAATGACGACCACGTTGACCTCCGGCCGGCATCGATGCGGGCCAGCACCTTGTGTGTCAGCGCCTGTTCGTCGCTGGCCATCAGCGCCGCCTCGAGCACGAGGCGATCGAGCGCGCGATCCGGATCGTCTTGCGGCGATCGGGCCGTTTCGCCGGTGACAAAGGCCCGTGCTTCCTGCCGGAAGGGAGCCGGCCAGGCGCCGACATCGTCGCCGAAGCGACGCTTGTTTCGTTCGAACTCGTCCCGTGTCATGAGGACTTCCTTTCCAGGCCTTCTGCCGCCATTGCCAAATGATCCCGCAAATGGTCCCTTAGCGCCCGCCGACCGCGGACCAGCAATTGCTCCGCCGAGCCGGCGCTGCCGCCCATCACCTCGGCGATTGCCGCGATATCGAGATCGCCGACGGCCCGCAGCAGCACGGCCATGCGCTGCCGCTCCGGCAGGCGCGACAGGCAGTCGCGGACAATCGCAAGCTCCTGTCGCGCGGCGGTCGTCGCTTCGGCACCCGGCTCTTGCGAGGCCACCTCATCCCGGACATCGTCGAGGCCGATGAAGGTCCGCAGCGCCCGGCGCCGGCGCTGGTCGATGCAGCGATTGGCGGTGATCCTGTACAGCCAGGTCGAGGCGCGTCCCCTGGCGGGGTCGAACCGTGCAGCCTGTTTCCAGATGGTCACGAACACCTCCTGCACCACATCCTCGGCGTCGCCGGCATTGCCGAGGTAGCGCGCCGCAAACATCCGCAAGCCGCGGCCATGGCGGGCGATGAGCTCAGACAGCGCGCCCTGGTTGCCCGCCGCCACCCGTGCCAGCAGTTCGTCGTCCTCACGGGGCTCCTCATGCTGCACGGCGGCGGGCACCAACTGGCGAAGCTCCTGAACGTCAACGGCGCCAGCGCCGGGACCCGAAAACCGTGTTGCCGTCCTGGCCGGTGAAGCTGCCGGCCGAGCGGCCACGGAACGGCCCACGCGCCGACACCCGCTTGCCGGAGAAGGACTGCCCGTCCGGCCCGCTGCCAGAGTAGCTTCTAGCGCAGCGGTCAACAACGTCCGCCACGCATTTGGAACTCGACGTATAGCTGCCGCCATCGGGGCCGGTGCGCGTGGTCGAGCCGGTGTAGACGCCGCCCTCCGGGCTGACGCTGCGGCTGATCTCGCCGCCATGCACCGTCGGCCGTTGCCATTCCTCGGCGGCGGCCGGCACGGCAGCCGCCGCGACAAGCATCGCGCCGAGGCAAAATAGATGAACCTTCGCTGAAGAAAGCATTATTACTCCTTGATTGTGTTGAAAAAAGACTGGATCTATCTAGTTGAACATGGAACGGGATGGGATCGTCAGCCGGCGCGATCGGCAAAGAGCTTGCGAACGGCGGCGATCTCGTCCGCCGACAGCGTTCCGTCGCCATTGCGGTCGGCGAGGTCGAACAGCGGCATGCGGTTGCGGAACTCGTCCTCCGAGACCTTGCCGTCGCCATTCGTGTCCATGCGCCGCCAGCGGTTGCCGAGCCTGGCTTGCGCGGCGTCGGCGCGGTCCATAATGGCGTCGCGGGCGCCTTCGATCTCCTTCTCGTCGATGACGCCGTCGTCATTGCGATCGAGCTTCGTGAACATGCGCTCGCGCGCCGCAAGCATCTCGTCCTTTGAAATCGCGCCGTCACCATTGGTGTCGACCCGTTGCAGGATGCGCCTGCCCTGCATGTCCTTTCCCGAAATGTCCTTTCCCGAAACGTCTTGCCCATGCGCGGCGGAAAGCGGTACGAGCCCGAGAAGCAGGGCCGCAAAGAGTGCTGAACGTTGCATGGTGATGGTCCTTTCGCTGTCATTGGTCGCAAGCGGCGACTGCTGACCAATACGCAGGAGGGACCTTTCCCCTACGCTTGCCGGCGAAAATTTCTCACCCGCTGCTGCGGATCGGGCGGCAACCCGATCGGGCCTGCGCTTCCGCCAGAGGCGCGGGCTTCATCTGTTCGGCCGATGCGCCAGACGGCGCGAAGGCCGCATACTGAGATATCTACGGAGCATTGAGTAGCAGCGTCGCTACCGTGGCGTTCCTGGCATCCAGGCAACGGAGCCCGTTATCCCTTGGGGTGGCGGGCTTTCGTTTCAATTGTCGAACTTTATCGGCCTGTCGGAGCTGAGCGAAAAGTCCTCGCCATCCGCTTCTTGTCGCCTGTTACAACAGCGGACGGAGGCGGCCACCCGTCTCAGATCGCATCGCGCTGCCGTTCTGGCGTGGCGACCAGCAAGGCCGCGGCGGCGTTGGCGGCAGCAAGTGCGGCCTCGACCTGATGCCCGCGGGTAAGGCCTGCCGCGAACGCGCCGACGAATTCGTCGCCGGCGCCATGGGTGCTGACGACCTTCACCGGGACGGCCGCCAGCGCGAACGTCTGGCCGTCGCGGTCGCAATAGGCAACGCCCTCCCCGCCGGCGGTGACGATCGCGGCCGGGTAAAAATCGGCCAGCATGCGTGCCGCCTCGGCAGCCCCCTCGAGCGTGTCGACGACCGGAATGCCGGCCAGAAATTCCGCCTCGATGGCGTTGACGATGACGATATCGGTGAGTGCGATCAGTTCGCCGGACAGTTTTCGCGCGGGCGCGGCGTTGAGCACGATCCGACCACCGTATTTCCTCACCGCCCGCGCTGCGGCAATGTTGGCGGCTTCCGGCACCTCGTTCTGCAGCAGCAGCACCGCCGTGTGCGCAACGATCTCGGTCGCGGCCGAGATGTCCTTCTCGCCCAAGGTGAGATTGCTGCCTGAGACGATCACCGCGCCATAGTCGCCGCCGTCGTCGAAGATCGCCACGCTCATGCCGGAGCCGGCGCCAGGCGCGACCCGTACGAAGCGGCTGTCGACGCCGTTGCGTTCGAGATTACCGAGAAGCAGGCGGCCGAAATCGTCATCGCCGACGGCGCCGATCATCGCCGAGCGCACGCCGGCCCGCGCGGCCGACACCGCCTGATTGCCGCCCTTGCCGCCGCATTTCGGCTGCCAGGCATGGCCGGTCACGGTTTCGCCCTTGCGCGGGCGGTCGGGGGCTTCGACCATGATGTCGTAATGCAGGCTGCCGAACACGGTGACCAGCGGAGCCGTCATGTGCCCCTGTCCCGCCGTTTCGACGTTACCGCCGACATCGTGCGGCCGAGATTGCGCTCCGCCGCCTGGTAGTCGCGCTGCGCCACCGCGACGAACAGCGCGTCAAGAATGTTGAGCTGGGCGATGCGTGCCGCCGCGTTCTCGCCCATCAATGGCGAGCCCTGCGCGGTCGAGCACAGCACGATGTCGGCGACGGCGGCCAGCGGCGAGTTGTCGTAATTGGTGATGGCCAGCGTCCGCGCGCCGCTCTTGCGAGCAAGCTGGATGGCATCGATGACGGCGCTGGTGTTGCCGGAATGCGAGAAGCCGACGGCGATGTCGTCGGCGCCGAGCAGCGAGGCCGACATCAGCATCATGTGCGAATCGTCGTACACCGATGTGCGGATACCGATGCGCAGGAATTTGTGCGAGACGTCGCGCGCGATCTGCGCCGAGCCGCCGACGCCATAGAAATCGCGGTTCTTGGCGCGGTACAAAAGATCGGCGACGCGGTCGAAATCGTCCATGTCGAGGATCGCCAGCGTCTCCTCCAGCGCCTGGATCGAGGTGCGGAACACTTTTTGGACGATCTCGGCCGAACTGTCGTCGACCGACAGTTCCTGATGCATTTCTGCGGTCGGTAGGCGGCTGTATTCATAGACCGCGGTGCGGAAGTCGCGATAGCCGGAAAATCCCAGTTTCTTGGCGATTTTCACCACCATCGCCTCCGACACGCCGGCCTCCTCGGCGATCTGCTTGAGCGGAATGGTCTCGTCGAAGCCGCGCCGTCCGAAGACGGTCTCCACCACCTTCGCCTCGAGCGGCGTCAAATGCGGCATCATCATGCGGATGCGCGGTCCTACTGCTTTCAGATCCAGGCTGGTCAAGGTCATCCACGTCCCCTCGTCACGCGATCGACTTCGCTCAGCGCAGTGGAGATTGCGATTTCTACGCAGGCCGGCGGGACAGCGCCCCCCTCTGCCCTGCCGGGCATCCCCCCAACGGGGGGGAGATTAGCTGTCACGCCGGCTTTCGCCAATCTTCAACGTTGCAGAAAAGGCGCATCGGCGAAGCTGCCGATCTCCCCCCAAGTGGGGGAGATGGCCGGCAGGCCAGAGGGGGGCGCTGTCCCGCCGGCCTCGCCAATTGGCTTACTTCGTCTCGCCCAGCCTTTCCGCCGAGCCGATGGACAGCGCCATCAGCGCAGCGGTGGCGGTGGCAAGCAGAAATTTCATGGTCTTTCCTCCCTTGGTTGAAAACGGCGCCGGCATCAGCCGTCCGGCCCGAGCATGGCTTCCTGGATGATGGCTTGCGACGCGACCGCATCCTGGCGGTCGATGGCGGTAGTCAGGCGGTTGTCCCTTTCCAACCGATCGACGACGCGCAGCATGCGCTTGACGGTGGCGATGTTGACTTCGCATTCGTGGACCGGATCGAGGCCGGTCATGTCGGGGAACGTGTCGAAGTAGATGGCGCCGGCGTAGCCGTCGCGGCGGATCTGTCGGAGCAACTCGATCGTCTGCAGCGTATGCACCGCGCCGACCATCAGGCCGTCGTCACGCTTGGCGTAGCCGTCGTTGAGATGCACGCCCAAGAGCTTGCTGTGGCGCGCCACAAGTGCTGCGGCAAAAGCCGGCTGCTCGTCGGCATAGAGCACATGGGCAAAATCGAGCGTCACGCCGAGATTGGGCAGGCCGATATCGCGGATCGCCAGCAATGTCGTCGCCGCGTCCGGCATCAGGCTGTAGGAACGCGGCTCGTTGGGCTTGTATTCCAGGCTGATCTGGCAGTCGGGGTCATGTGCTGCCACTTCACGAATGCCATCTACTTCGTGTTTCCACAGCGTCGCGTAATCGGCCTGGAAGGCATAGTCGAAGCCATCCTGCCCGAGCCACAGCGTCATCAGATTGGCGCCCGCCTCACGCGCGGCGTCGATGCCCACCTTGGTCAGGTCGATGGCTTCGCGGCGAACTGCCGGATCCGGATTGGTGAAGGCGCCGAGCTTGAAGGCGGGGTTGGAGTAGTAGCGCATGGCGAAACCGTTGATGGAAAGCCCGAGATCACCGAGTTGTCGCGCCATTTCCGCGGGTTTTTCATCGACATGATCGGGAAAGTTGAGGTCAAGGTCGGTCAGCCCCGCAACTTTCGCCGCACGCGCCGCCATCTGCAGCATGGACGGCTTGCCGACAAGATCCGGCCATTCGGCCTGCGGCCGCGAGGCAAAGGAATTCAGGCGTGTGGCGAAACGATTGGCTGTCATGGATGACCCTTTGGGGACATAACTTCACATATTTTTGAATATTTGTAAAGTTCTCATTGAGAGATGAACCATGCCCGCCAAAACGGCGGGGGCTGTTTTGACCCGGGTGGCCGCAGTGCGCGCATTGGAGGTCGGGAAGGAAGGGCGGACTGCCGACAGGTAATTTTCGGCCCGCGTCCACGCAGCTCGCAGCGGAGTGTTACCGTTTTCACGAAAACGGTAACACGCACCTGCAGCAGAGTCCCCCCACACCTATCAGGCGCTCTATTCCGAGTTCGCACAGCGGTCGCTTGTTGCCTCGTCCAGCGCTGTTCGTAACCATGTACCCGCCGCCCTTGCGTCTTGCGCGCCAATTGATCATCCTCGCCGGAGTTTCACCGCGGCCGGGGGGTTCGCACATGCCGACGCTTTATGCGCTGAAACCGGCCTTCCAGGCTAGGCTGCGGCCGCTTGCCGACCGGCTGGCCGGGGCCGGCGTCACCGCCAACCAGATCACGCTGCTAGCTGCCGCCCTGTCGGTTGCCACCGGCGTTGTGGTCGCGGCCCTTGCCGGCCATCGCGCCGTCTTCCTGCTGATGCCGGTGGTGCTGTTTGCGCGCATGGCGCTCAACGCCATCGACGGCATGCTGGCGCGGGAACATGGCCAGGCCTCCAAGCTCGGCATGTATCTAAACGAGCTCTGCGACGCCGTCTCCGACCTGGCGCTGATCCTGGCCTTTGTCGCTCTCTTCCCTGCCTGGGGCGTCGTCGCCTTTGCCATCACGGCGGTGCTTGTGGAGTTCGCCGGCGTGCTCGGCATCGCGGCGGGCACCGGGCGCAATTATGCCGGGCCGTTCGGCAAGAGCGATCGGGCGCTGGCGCTCGGCATCGTCGCCTTCCTCATCGCCTGCGGCCTGTGGGTGGAAGCGATCACGCCGTTTGTGTTTCCGGCAATGGCTACACTCTCGCTGGTGACCGCCATCAACCGGATACGCAGCGGCCTTAACGGGAGCGGCGGCTGAAATTCCGGTCGCATCCGCCTGGGGAAAAACATGCTTCATGAACCGACGATTGCCGCTGCCGCAGTTGAGCAGCGGGTGGCGCAGGAGCGCACCTTCCGCACCCATGACGGCACCGATATCTTCTACCGCTATTGGCCGGCTGCCGGGCAACCCGCCAGGGGCGCGGTTCTGCTGTTCCACCGCGGCCACGAGCATGGCGGCCGCATGGCGCATCTGGTCGACGAACTCGATATGCCCGGCCATGCCTTCTACGCCTGGGACGCGCGCGGCAATGGCCGCTCGGCCGGCGAGCGCGGCTATGCGCCGTCTTTTGCCGCACTTGTGCGCGACATCGATTGTTTGGTGCGCGAGATCGGCAGAGACGGTTTTTCCCAGCGCGACATCGCGCTGATCGCGCAATCCTTCGGCGCGGTGCTCGCTGCCGCCTGGGTGCATGATTATGCGCCCGACATCCGCGCACTGGTGCTGGCCTCGCCGGCCTTCTCGGTCAAGCTCTACGTGCCCTTCGCCAAGCCAGGCATTGCGCTGTGGCAGAAGATCAAGGGCCGCTTCTTCGTCAATTCCTACGTCAAGGCCAAGTTCCTGACGCATGACCCCGAGCGCATCGCCTCCTTCGAGGCCGATCCGCTGATCACGCGGCCGATCGCTTCCAACATCCTGGTCGAGCTCTACGACCACGCCGCGCGCATCGTGTCGGACGCCCGCGCCATCACCGTGCCGACGCAATTGCTGATCTCGGGCAGCGACTGGGTGGTGCGGCATGGACCGCAGCACGAGTTCTTCGTCAATCTCGCCAGCCCGGCCAAGGAGCGGCATGTACTGCCTGGTTTCTTCCACGACACGCTGGGCGAACGCGACCGCCGCAAGGCACTCGACCTGATCAAGCCGTTCCTCGAAAGACAGTTCGCGACGCCAGGGCAGCCGGTCGAGCTGACCGCGGCCGACCGCGCCGGCTACACACGCGACGAGGCCGACCGGCTGGCCTCGCCGCTCGCCCTGCTGTCACCGAAAGGCCTCTACTGGGCAATGAGCCGCGCCTCGATCCGCATGGGCGCGTGGCTGTCGTCAGGCATGAAGACTGGGATCGCCACCGGCTTCGATTCCGGCTCGACGCTCGACTACGTCTACGAGAACCAGGCGCGGGGCCACGATCCGCTCGGCCGCATGATCGATCGCACCTTTCTCGACGCCATCGGCTGGCGCGGCATCCGCCAGCGCAAGCTGCATCTGGAAGAGCTGATCGGCAGCGCCACTGCGACGCTGAAGGCCGCCGGCCGCACGGTCCATATCGTCGATATCGCTGCCGGCCACGGCCGCTACGTGCTCGACGCCGTCGCCAAATGCACCGAGCCGCCGGCCAGCGTGCGGCTGCAGGATTTTTCCGAGCTCAACGTTTCGCTCGGCTGCAAGCTGATCGCCGAGCGGCGCCTGCCGACCAGCGTCTCGTTCCACCGGGCTGACGCTTTCGACGCCGAGATGCTCGCCGCGCTGGAGCCGGCGCCGGACCTGGCTATCGTCTCCGGGCTTTACGAATTGTTTGCCGACAACGCCATGATCGCCCGCTCGCTCGGCGGGCTGGCCAAGGCGATGCAGCCCGGCAGCCTGCTTGTCTACACCAACCAGCCCTGGCATCCGCAGCTCGAAATGATCGCGCGCAGCCTGACCTCGCATCGCGGCGGCCAGGCCTGGGTGATGCGCCGGCGCACGCAAGGCGAGATGGACCAGCTGGTGGCGGTGGCCGGCTTCGAGAAGCTCGACCAGCGCATCGACCAGTGGGGCATCTTCACCGTCTCGGTCGCGCGGCGCGTCTGAGCATGGTCTTGCCTGTCCTTGGCCCTGCCGCTGCCCCTGTCCTTTCTGCGCGCGACCCGTACGCCAAAATCGTGCTACGCGCAGCGTTGTGGCTGGCGTTTCTGGCGCCGTTCTTCTACGCGACCTACGGCTTCGCCAACTGGCTGGCATCGCAGCGCGACGATGTCGGCAGCATCGTCTTTGCCTGGGAGCGCAACATCCCGTTCATCGCCTGGACGATCGTGCCCTATTGGTCGATCAACCTGTTCTACGGCCTGTCGCTGCTGCTCAACGATACGAAGCGCGGCGTCGATCGTCTCGCCGGCCGCTATCTCACGGCGCAAATCGTCGCCGTCGCCTGTTTCCTCCTGTTCCCGCTGACGGCGACCTTCGTGCGGCCGCAGACATCAGGCCTGCCAGGTTTCATGTTCGCGGTGCTCGGCGGCTTCGACAAGCCGTTCAACCAGGCGCCGTCACTGCACATCGCGCTGCTGGTCATCATCTGGGATCATTGGCGCTGTCGGCTCAAAGGCATGGCCGGCATCGTCTGGCACGTCTGGTGTTTGCTGATCGGCGCCTCAGTGCTGACGACGTGGCAGCACCATGTCATCGATATCCCGACCGGCGCTTTGCTCGGCTTTTTCGCCCTGTGGCTGTTTCCGCGCAACGGCGAATTGCCGTTCGCCGGCTTCCGGCTGACCGCCGATCCCAAGGCACGGCGGCTGGCGCTGTTCTACGCGCTCGTCGCAGCGCTGGCACTGGCCGGCGCCGTTGCCGGCGCCTTCGTCTCGGCGCTGTGGCTCATCCTGCTGTGGCCGGCGCTGGCGCTGGCCATCGTTGCCTTCGGCTATGCCGGAGCCGGCGCCAAAGTGTTCCAGAAAACGGCCGACGGCAGCGTCTCGCCGGCCAGCCGAGTTTTGCTGCTGCCCCACCGGCTTGGCGCCAGGATCAACGCATGGATATGGACGCGCAGGCTGCCGCCGCATGTCGCCATTGCCGACTGTGTCTTCCTCGGCCGCTTTCCCACCGTCGCCGAGGCCGGCGCCTTCGGCACGGTGATCGACCTTGCCGGCGAGCTGGAGCGGCCGCACGGCGTCACCTGCCGCTGGACGGCTGTCGCCATGGTCGACCTATTGCCGCCATCGCCAGCGGCGCAGGCGCAAGCGGTGGCGGCAATCGAGGACGCGCGCAGCCACGGCACCGTGCTGGTCTGCTGCGCGCTCGGCTTCCAGCGCAGCGCCGGCGCCGTCGCCGGATGGCTGGTTGCCACAGGCCGCTCGCCAACGCTGGCGCAGGCGCACGCGCGGCTCGCCGCATCGGGCCGACCGGTGCTTCTTCGGATCGCGATGGACGAGCCGGCATGAGTGCCCATCGAGACAAGGCCGAAGCGTTCGCCGCCGGGCTGATGACGCAGGCGGTGTGGCCGCTGTTTTTGGTGCTGGCCGCGTTGGCGGCCGCGCCGGTCATTGCCGTGGCAGCGCAGCCACAGGCGACCACGCTGGCGGCAGCGGCCTGGCTGGTCGCGGCAGCGAGCGGCGTGGTCACTCTCGCCGTCTCGGCCTTGCTTGTCTTCGACGCGTTGCTGTTCTGGCTGATGGCGAGCCACATCAGCGAGGCCGCCGGCGGTGCCTCGGTCGACGACGTGCTGGCGCGCATGCGCGTCAAACCGGCCGCTGCCGGCATCCGCTCGCTCGACCGGCGCATCGCGGGCACGCAACGCCTGCTGATGAAGCAGCGCGTCGCGCTCGGCCTGTTCGTGGCGGCGTCCCTCGTCGCCTTGTCTTTCTGAGCCCGACGATGAGCAAGCTCGGCACAAGGACTTTTACCCTGCTGCAGACCTTGACCTCGGTCGGCCTGTCGGCGCTGGCCTGGGCGGTGACCGGCGTGCGGCCGATCTGGAACGGCAGAGAGCCGTCGAACCGGCAGCGCATCTACTTCGCCAACCATGCCAGCCACGGCGATTTCATCCTGCTGTCGGCCTGCCTCAGCGAGAAGCAGCGCGCCCGCACCCATGCCGTCGCTGCCGCCGACTATTGGGGAAAATCGCGCCTGCGCCGGTTCATCGCGCAGGACATGCTGTCCTCGGTGCTCATCCACCGGCAGTGGACCGATGAGGCGCAGAATCCGATCTCGATCATGCTGTCGGTGCTCGACGAGGGTCATTCGCTGATCATCTTCCCCGAGGGCACGCGCAACATGACCGACCAGCCGCTGCTGCCGTTCCGCTCCGGCCTCTACAATCTGTCGATGGCGCGGCCCGACGTCGAACTCATCCCGTGCTGGATCGAGAACATGTCGCGGGTGCTGCCCAAGGGCCAGTTCGTGCCGGTGCCGCTGCTCTGCCGGGTCGTCTTTGGCGCGCCGATCGCCATTGCGCCCGGCGAGGAACGCCGCGCCTTTCTCGAGCGCGCCCGCCAAACACTGCTGGCGCTGAACCCCCGCCCGCCAACGCATGATGCGGAAAAGTGGAATCCGGTTTTCCAAAAAGCATCATGCGACCAAAACAGCGTAGAGCCCAAAGAGCGTAGAGATCATGCCGGATCCGGTATCCGGCACGATGCTCCCAGGCACGATGCTCCAAGAGACGACTAGAACAACATGCCAACGCACGAGACCCTTATCATGGTTGTCGGCCTCACTGCGGTGCTGACCACGGCAAGCCTGGTCGCCGGCATCCTGTCATGGCGCGCGCCGAAGCCGCTTTCCTCGACGCTGGTCAACCTCAACCAGCGCATTAACGCCTGGTGGGTGATGGTGGTGGCGATCACCGTTGCCTTCTTCTTCGGCCGCGCCGGCATGACCATCCTGTTCGCGCTGATCTCGTTTGCCGCCTTGCGCGAATTCGTGACGCTGACGCACAGCCGCCGCAGCGACCATTGGGTGCTGTTCGGTATGTTCGGCATCATCATCCCGTTCCAGTACTGGCTGGTGTGGACCGCCTGGTACGGCCTCTTCACCATCTTCATTCCGGTCTACTGTTTCCTGCTGATGCCGGCCATCACCGCGCTTCACGGCGACACCGAGCGCTTTCTCGAGCGCGTCTCGGCGCAGCAATGGGCCGTCATGATCTCGGTCTACTGCGTCAGCCACGTGCCGGCCCTGCTGACGCTCGACGTGCCCGGCTTCGAAGGCCGCAGCTTGTTGCTGATCGCCTTCCTGATCATCACCGTGCAAGGCAGCGACGTGCTGCAATACATCTTCGGCAAGCTGTTTGGCAGGCACCTGATGTCGCCGAAGGTTTCGCCGTCGAAGACGTGGGAAGGGCTTGTCGGCGGGCTGGCGACGTCGAGCCTGCTTGGCGCGCTGCTGTCGTTCCTGACGCCGTTTTCGCCGCTCCAGGCGGCGGGCGTCGCCTTCATCGCCTGCCTGATGGGCTTCCTCGGCGGGCTGGTCGCCTCCGCCATCAAGCGCGACCAGGGGGTGAAGGATTGGGGCCATCTGATCGAGGGCCATGGCGGCATGATGGACCGCGCCGACAGCCTGGTCTTCGCCGCCCCGATCTTCTTTCACACGGTGCGCTATTTCTGGACGTGAGGGCGAGCTACGGTCTCAGAGGCTGTTTGGAAAGTCGCTCCGGCGAGCCATATGGTGGTGGTTTCGAGAACCGGAGCGCAGCGGACATTAGAGCGCCGCGCGTCCGGAAGACTCGCGGCGCTGTAGGGAAGCGCAGAAAACGCCATCAGATGACCGCCGGAGTAGAGTTTCCAAACAGTCTCTCACTTTGCAGCGGCAAGCGGCGCCTTCTTCGCCGGGCGCGGCCGGCGGCGCATGCGGCGCTTGGCAGCGACCTTCAGCGCCACCGGCGGATCGCTCGATAACGCGCCCAGAACGGCTTCGGCCATGCCAAACGCGACAAAATCGGCGTTGAGGTCATTGGCCATTTCGACGGCTGCCTCTTTGTCGTCGCCGTCCTTCGACCAGAACACGATCCCTACCCGCAGCGCCGACTTGGCACGTTTCAGCCGACGAACAAGGAAACGGGCGTGCTTGACGGAGTCGCGGTTCAGGAAACCCACCACAACGGTGTCGACAGCGTCGAGCTCGAGCCGGCGAATGCCAGTCGGATCCATATCGGCAAAGCTCGCCTTCGAAACCGTCGCCCCTTGGACTTCGAGCACCTGCGCCAGCATGGCGGCGGCGGCATCGTCGAGTTCGCCGCGGCCGCCGGCACACAGCACCGACATGTCAGTGCCATCCGGCAGCTCAGTGTCGTCCTCGCCCTCCCCTTGAGCCTGCTTGTCCCCGTCCTTGTCCTTGTACTTGTCCGCCGTGGCAGGCTCGACTGTGGCCGGATCATCGTCCTCCTCTGCTTCCTCCCGGGCGCTGTCGTCGAGGTTCGCCACCAGCATCTGCGCGCTGGCCGCCACCCGCCGTCTTTGCTCATCGCCCATGACGCCCCGCACGCGATCCTGCTCACCGAGCAGCAGTGCGGGAATGGCAACCTTGTCATAGAATTCGAACAGATATTTTTCCTCCAGCATCTCCTCGGCGTGATCTGTGGCTTCCTCTGGATCGCCGGCCAGCAGCCGTTGGTAGAGCCGAGCGTGGGGTTCGAGTACCGGTTCGTTGCCGAATAGAACGTCGAGGAATTCGAACTGCGGCACGTGCCTGCCGAGCACGACGAGGCAGACCGTGAGCGGCGTCGACAGGACCAGGCCCAGCGGGCCCCACAGCCAGGTCCAGAAGATCGCCGCAACGATGATTGCCAATGGCGAAAGCCCAGTTCGTGAACCGTAGAGCCACGGTTCGACGACGTTGCCGGTTATCATTTCCATGGCCACGAACAGTCCGGCGGTCCACAGCACGAGCGACCAGCCGGGCGCCACGGCAAGCGCCAGGAACAGCGGCAGCAGCGCACCAATGATCGGGCCGATATAGGGAACAAAGCGCAGCGCCAGCGCCAGCAACCCCCACAGCAGCGCATTGGGTATCCCCAGAATCCAAAGCCCTGCTGTAACCGGTATGGCATAGACGATATTCACGACCAACTGCATGAGAAGATACCGGCCGACCCGCTTGCCGGCATCCTGGAGCGCCTCGGTGGTTCGATGAAGATCACCATAGCCGACGAGGCGTATGAAACGGTCGCGCAGGTCCTCGCGCTCGAGCAGCATGAATATGACGACGACGACGATCAGGCCGGCCGATGCCAGCGGGCTGATCAGCGGTCCGATCAGGTTCTGCAGAACCTGGAGCGGCCTTTCGCGTGCGATGATCTCGACAGGCACCGGCTCGCGCCGTGGCTGATCCGCGGCGGGCGGTGAGGTTTCCTGCCTGTCGAGTTCCTGGCCAACGCGTTCGATCGCCTCGCTCAGCCTGGCGATGACGCCGCCGCCGACGCCAGTCTCCTTCAGGGATCGCACTTTGGTCAGGATATTTGACTGGTAAAGCGGGATGTTCTGCGCCAGTTCGCTGACCTGCGTGGCGACGATGAAGGAGAACAGCGCAAGGACCGTGAATGCGCCCAGCACACTGGCGATGACCGCGGGCAGACGGGGAATGCCGACCCGTTTGAGTGCCGAAACCAACGGTGCTAGCGCAAAGGTCAGCAGCAGAGCGATTGCGATCGGCAGGAAAACCTCGCGCCCGAAATACAGGGCCGCAACCGCCGCCACGACGGTCGCGACGGTGGGCAGCGACATGCGCGGCAGGGCCATGGCAGCCGAAACAACGCCCACCAGCCCGGGCTCCGACGGGTGCATGCCGTTTCGCCGATTGGCCGCCAATTGATGCCTCCACCCTGTCAATCACCATGATCAGGCATATTGAGCCGGCATGCAACGTCCCCACCTTCGTGCCAGCGAGCCCCGCGCGGCTTCGTCTTCCCTCAGCCCGGTGCCCAGTGTCAGACGGAATGGCTCAGCCAATGACGGTCGAACACGTCGAGAATGGCGCGGAACTCGGCCGGCGGGATCTGGCTGGCGCCGCCGTCGCTGTCGCTGTCGAGGAATTGCGCCAGCTGCCGGTCAACCGCTTCCGTGTGCTCGACGGACAACCCAAGCGATGCCAGATCGGCGGCGATTGACCCGTCGGGCGGCAGATATCCGCCCCACTCCGGGGGCGCCGGATTGCGCAAGCGGACCATCAGGATCCTGGTCAGCGACGGCTGCGGCTCCGGGCCGATAATGGTGGTGCCGCACAGATAGCCGCCAAGCACGCTTCCCGGCCGCGAGTGCGGAAACAGGCAGAAGAAGAATTGGGCTTCGCCGTTGGTTTCTTTCAGATGCGCATAAAGGCCGCGTTTTGCCGGCGTCATCAGCCCGCCGAGCAGCAGCTGCCCGGTCGGCAGGGCCTCGCGATAGGCGGCAGTCAGGCCGTGTGCACCCGGCCCGGTCTCTATCGACAGGCTGCCCCTGATCAACTGGCCGCGATAATAGGGCGACAAGGCATGCGAATAACATGCGTAGGTTCCGGCAAGGGCGAATCCAAGGCTTCGCTCCTCATGCCCGGAAGCGGTCTCGAAATGCGCACCGGCGCGGCGTTCCAGTTCGGCCCTGTCGATGCCGTGGCGGGCACAGATCGCCGCGGTAAAACCTGGCAGGTCGCTCTCGGCGATCCAGGCGCCGGTCTGCTCCAGCTTAAGCAGCTTCGTCCAGTCGTCGTAGACGCTGAGCTCGCGTGGCTGGGCGCGCCCCTGCAGCCATTTGTCGGCGCGGCCGAGATCGAACGCCGTCTTCGGGTTGACGCGCCGGAACGCCGCCGCAAGGTCCTTGCGGGTGACGGTTCCCAGCACGGCCGCGGTCAACCGTAACTTCTGCGCGATATGCTGTGCCATCCCCCACCTGCCCCTTTATGCCACCGCAAGGCATAGCATGTGCCAGCAATTGCACCCACCGCATTCATTGCGGGCTGGACCTCTCCTAAAGTCTATATTCCAGGAAATCCGCAGAATTCCACGCCGCTCCACGCGGCTGCCCTTTTCGCCCCGCCGGGCGGCGCTAAGGTCGCGCAGGGCAAGGGCAGAAACGCTATGTAGGCTTGAACACCAACTCCCTTCCTCAGTCATTTGAACGACGGCGAAGCCGAGCTCTCGAACCAGCACAAACCAGCGTAGATGCCGCCTCAACAAGGAAGGAATAACTCGATGTCCTGGACTGCTTCTCCCAAAATCCCCTTCACCGCGCTTGCGGTTGGATCCGCCGCACTGCTGCTGACCTTCGGGCCGGATGGACCGTCGCGCGCAGCTGCCAGCTCGCGCGCAGCAGCGACATATGGCAAGGCGGCTCCTGCGTCACCGGCCATCGAGCCGACGCGCATTGAGGTCGACGGCAGCGCGCACGTGATACGCTTTTACATCGACGGCAAGCAGGTCGCCCTGCTCGACTCGACCGGCTTCAAGGATTGATCTTCACACCAGCGCTGGCCGCGACATTGAGCGGCCAAGCGCGACCGGATGTCTGGGTTCGGTCGCGGCCGCTCCAGGCTTCGGCCTGATGCGGCTGTAGGCCTGCACGCGCCGGCACCTGCTCCGTTCCCCCCGCGGCCGCACTTTCCACAAGCCATATTCCAGGAATTCCAGAGAATTCCACGCCTTTCCACACTGCGGCGGTGTTCGAACCGGCGGCTGGGGTTAACCTTACGTTAACGATGGAGGGACGCCGTCATGAAACTTGCTCTGTCTGCACTTCTCGCCGTGCTCGCCCTTTCGCAAGCCGTGGAGGCTAAAACGAAAGTCGTTGCCACCGATGCGAAAGCGGCCACAGCCGAGAAACGCCGGCCGCAGCTCGACAATAAGTCCACCGGCGGGATCACCGCGTCGTCCGGTGCAATGGCGGCGCCGGCCGACAAGAATGTGTCCAGTCCGTATCCGCCGGCGATCTATTTCGATTTCTAGAGTTTCATCCATCCCTGAAGGAGGGGCTCTATCTTTTTATTCGACCGCCCCGCGCTTGCGGTGCCCAGGATCGGCAGGCCGTGGGATCGACAGGCCTCGGGATCAACAGACTTGGCGGCGCGCCAGGCCGTGATAGGATTGTTCTGTTCGCCTCCGGCCTCAGCCGACTCTGACGACGAAATGCTTCGTCACCGGCTCGATGATTTTCCACGTTCCCTTGAAATCGGCTTCAACCACGAAGGCGTCGCCGGGGACGACTTCGACGGGCGCGCCGCCATCGGGCGTGATGACGATGCGCCCAGCGATCATGTGCACGAATTCATAGTCGCTGTAGGTTGCGTGGTAGGTACCGGGGGTGGCCTGCCAGGTGCCCGACATGACTTTGCCGTCCGCTGTGGTGTGCTGGACGGCGGTCTTCATTGTCGGGTTGCCGTCGACCACGACCCAGCCCGCGAGATCGCCCGCCTCGGCGTTTTCGACCGCGCCGAATTTGAGGATGGTCTTCTCTGTCATAGTCGGGCTCCATTTGGAACTGTGCCGGCATTGGCTGCCGGTCAATAGCCGAAGCACCTGAGATGAGCAACGCGGGTGCCCTGTCCGGTTCACGAGCAAGCGATGGCACGGGTTGCCAAGTGCCATCGCTTGACCTTGCCGCCGCGCGCCGGATAGTCGGTTGTCCGGCTCCGATGAAAGACCCTGATATGGCAGACGTGATCGTAAGAGACAGCAACGGCACCCAGCTGAACGAGGGCGATTCCGTGACCCTGATCAAGGATTTGAAGGTCAAGGGCACCTCGGAGACGATCAAACGCGGCACGCTGGTGAAGAATATTCGCCTCACCGGCAATCCCGGCGAGATCGAGTGCAACACCAAGCAGGTGAAGGGCCTGGTGCTGAAGACCGAGTTCCTGAAAAAGGCGTGACCGCGTGGAGTCTTGACCCGTGATCCCGGGCCTTGCGGCCTCCGGAACCGGCGCGGCGCCTCCAAGTTGAGCAGACGGATGACGGCACTGCGGCACCGGCTAACCGGCCGCCCCGGAGCCACTCCTTGAAAGCCGCCGAAAGTGCGATATATCAATGACTAAGCGTGCGTTGCACGCGACATAGTGCTTTGGTCAAGCTTCATCTGTGGAGGTTGTCATGGCAATCGATCTGATGGAAGGAAAGAAGGCCCAGGATTGGATCAACCTGATCCTTGCGGCATGCCTGTTCATCTCACCCTGGGTTATCGGCTTCGCTGCTGAAACCGCTGCTGCTTGGAACGCCTGGATTGCCGCGATCGTGCTCGGCGCCCTGGCTCTCGCGGCGCTTTCAGTATTCGCCGAATGGGAAGAGTGGGTGAACCTTGTCGTCGGGCTCTGGCTGATCGCCTCGCCCTGGCTGCTCGGCTTCGTGGCAAACGCCAACGCAATGGCGACCCACGTTGTCCTCGGCGTGCTGGTGGTTGCGGCATCGGCTTGGGCAGTCTGGGACTCCCGTCATCATCCGCCAGCACATGCGTGATCGGTGACGACTAATGCATGTCGCCCAAAAGCATGCCCTCGGGCCTGACCCGAGGGTGCGCAGCGGTTTTGGGGTAACGACATGCATAGAAACAAAGACTTAAAGCGCGTTGATTTCCTTTCGAACGCGAGGCGCTTTAAGCGGAGGGGCTCGGCGCGCGAGCGCCGGGGCTCCTTCTAAAGCCCGAGATCGGGCCCGCGAGAGTATTTTTGCAGCCAAGTGGAATCACTTGGCGTTGCACAAATGTGGGTAAAACGAACAGATAGAGCGGGCGCTGGTCAAATTCGCGCACGTCCCACCCGCCGTACCCCGGCCAAATTTCATTGTGCTCCAAAGATCCCGCCGCCAAAATTCGCCGCCAGCGGATGCAGATGGCAGCGCACGGCGCAACGTTCGCCGAGGCACGCCGACGAGCATGTCGCACTGCACCCCGTAAACTCCACTTATGTTGCACTGCGTTAGATTTGTTGCATTGCAATATCAATGCATTGCGTCGAGTCTTCGCAACGGGTGGCTTTTTTAACGACCTATACGAGGTTTCGCCGTGTCAGCATCGTTTCGGCCTGATATCGAAGGGCTGCGTGCGTTGGCGGTGTCCGGCGTCGTCGCGTTCCATTTTGGTCTGTCGGACCTGCCGGGCGGCTTCACTGGCGTCGACATCTTCTTCGTCATATCCGGCTACCTGATCACCGGCCAGCTGCTGCGGGAAATCGCCGAGGACGGCAGGCTGGATCTGTGGCGGTTCTATGCAAGGCGCGCCCGGCGCCTGCTGCCGGCCTCGCTGTTCGTCATCTTCGCCACGCTGGTCGCGGGCTACTTCATCCTGTCGCCGGACGAACAGTCGCTCTATTCGAAAGGCGCCATGTATGCCTCGGCCTATGCGATCAATTTCTGGCTGATCCGCTGGTCGTTCGACTATTTCGCCGCCGACGCGGCGAACAACCCGTTCATCCACTTCTGGTCGCTCTCGGTCGAGGAGCAGTTCTATTTCGTATGGCCGGGGCTGCTTCTGCTGGCCGCATGGCTGCGACCGGGCAAGCGCACTGCCATCCTGATGATCGGCATCACCGGCGCGGTGTCGTTCGCCGTCGGCGCCTGGCTCACCACCGTGGCGCAGCCCTGGGCCTTCTATTTCTCGCCGCTCAGGGCCTGGGAATTCGCCGCCGGCGGCCTGGCGACGATGGCGCCGGCAAAATTCTGGCGAGAGCGCCCGCAACTGGGCGCAGCATTGGCATGGCTTGGCCTGGCGCTGATCGCCGGGGCCTATCTGACCTTCAGCGAGCAGGACACCCCCTTCCCCGGCGTCGCGGCGGTGGTGCCGGTGGCCGGCACCGTGCTCCTGCTGCTCAGCGGCTCCGGCAATGTCCAAAGCGGGCCGAGCGCCATGTTGGCGCTGCCGCCTTTGCAATGGGTGGGGAAACTTTCCTACTCGCTCTATCTCTGGCACTGGCCGGTCATCGTCTATGCAACGATGATGGTGCCCGACCTCTCCTGGCCCGGGCGGCTTGCCTGCGCGGCATTGACGCTGGCGCTGTCGCTCTTCACTTATAATTTCATCGAAAACCCGATCCGTCGCAATGGCTGGCTGATGGCGAACGCGGCGCGCGCGCTAATCCCCGCCGTAATGCTGACCGGCGCCGGCGTCGTGGCGACTTACGCCAATGCGCGCCTTGCCGTGGACGACCTCGATCCCTCACAACGCATCATTGCCGAAACTGCCGCGCAGCCCTCCACGGCGCGCGCCAGGGTGGGCTGCGTTCTCGACTACGAGACCGTGACGCCGAAGGCCTGCGAGTTCGGCGCCAAGAATGCCGAGCGCTCGATCGCGCTGTTCGGCGATTCGCATGCCGACCACTGGTCGACGCCGCTGATCGAGGCGGCGAAGAAGAACGACTACAAGGTCGTCACCTGGCTCAAAGCCGCCTGCCGGGCGTCGCGGCTGACGGTCTGGAGCTCGAAGCTGAAGCGCGACTACACCGAGTGCGATCAATGGCGCGAGCAATCGATCAAGGAGATCATCGCCCTGCGCCCGAGCCTGGTGGTGATCTCGGAGATCTCGCTGACCAGCTCGCGCAAACTGTCGCCCGACGCGCGGCAATCCGACAGCCTGGATCAGGACTGGCAAGCCGGCCTGCGCGCAACGCTGGAGGCGTTCAGCCAGGCCGGGCTGAAGGTCGCCTTCATCCGCGATGTGCCGTTCAACAGCATGTTTGTCGACACCTGCGTGGCCCGCGCGCTGTGGCGTGGACAGACACCATCGGTATGTGACGCGCCGCGCACCGACGCCGCCAACGACGCCATGGCCGCGGTGGAGCGCGACATCGTGCGCGCCGTGCCCAACGCGACCTATATCGACATGACCGACCAGTTCTGCGACGCCAAGACCTGCCGTGTCTTCATCGACGGCAAGCTGGCCTACCGCGACCGCCACCACATGGCGACGCCCTTTGCGCAAACCCTGGAGCCGCCGGTCGAGAGCGCGCTGTTTTCGACCGGGGCGGTCGGGAAGTAAGGTGCGGAAGACGCGCCTTTCACCGGCGTCTTAGTGCACCCAGTCTCAGTGCAAGCCAAACTCGCGCAGCAGTTCTTCGCGATAGCGCACGAACCGGCTTTCGCTGCGATCGCGGGGGCGCGGCAGTTCAACCTCGACCAGCCGTGCTGTGCCGCCCTTCTCCCTGGGCAGGATCAGCACCCTGTCGGCGAGATAGATCGCTTCTTCCAGATCATGGGTGACCATGACCATGGTGACGTTCTCCTCGCTCCAGATGCGCGCCAGTTCCTCCTGCATGCCGATCTTGGTCATCGCGTCGAGCGCGCCTAGCGGCTCGTCGAGCAGCAGGATTTCAGGTTGCACGGTCAAGGCCCGGGCAATGCCGACGCGCTGCGCCATGCCGCCCGAAAGCTGCCTGGGATAGGCATCGCTGAATTCGGCCAGGCCGACGAGCGCGGTATAGAAGCGGGCCTTGTCCTCGGCCTCCGCCTTGGCCACACCCCGCACTTCGAGGCCAAAGGCGACGTTGCCGAGCACCGTCAGCCAGGGCAGCAGGCGCGGTTCCTGGAAGATCACCGCGCGCTCGGCGCCGACGCCATGGACCGGCCTGCCGTCGATCGCGACACCGCCGCTGTCGGCAGCCTCAAGACCGGCAAGGATGCGCAGCAGCGTGGTCTTGCCCGATCCGCTGGCGCCGACAATGACGAGACATTCGCCGGAGCGGATGTCGAGGTTGAGCGCCCTCAGCACGGCAATCGGGCGCCCGCCAAGGGTGAAGGATTTGGAGAGGTCGCGTATCGTGACCTCGCCGCCGCTTGTGGTGGCCATGGCCCGTCTCCCGGTCAGTTGGTCTTCATTTCGCCGCGCCGGTAAAGGATATCAGCGGCTTTCAGCTTGCCCTTGGGCAGGCGGCCGTCGCGCTCGAGCACGCCGATCCAGAAGTCTATGTCGCGGTCGTCAGCCTTCGCCCCTTCGCGCAGGCCGAAGCCGGTCCAGTAGCGCGCCAGCTCGCCATTTTCGCCGCGCTTGTCGAGGATCTCCGCGAGCACCTTGCGCGCCTCGTCCGGGTTCTGGCGCGACCAGTCGGCGGCGCGGGCCGACTGGTCGACGAAATTGCGGGCGCCATCCGGATGCGCCGCGATGAAGTCGCGCCGCAGGACGATGAAGCCGCCGGCCAGTTCGCCCAGCACGTCGGTGTCGTTGAACACGCCGCGCACCCCGCCCTTGTCGACCAGCGCGCCGGCAAACGTCGCCTGCCAGTAGCCCAGTGCCGCGATATCGACCTGGCGTGACCGCAAGGTTTGTTCAAGCTGCGGCCCGGGTACCACGACGAGATTCGCTGCATCTGGCGGCAGGCCGACGCCGTGCAGCGCCTCGCGCACGGTGTAGTCGAGATGGGCGCCGAGCGTGTTGACTGCAATGGTCTTGCCGGCAATGTCGGCAATCGATTTGATCGGACTGTCTTCCAGCACGTAGAAGACGCTGTGCACTTGGCTGTTAATGCCGTTGCTTGGATAGACGGCGACGAAGTCGTTGCCGCCGGAGATCGAATTGATCACCGCAGCGGTTGCGGCCGAGCCAAGATCGACGCTGCCGGAGGCGAGCGCGAACAGCGATTCCGGACCGCCGCTGGAGTAGCCGACATTCTCAAGCTTGACGCCGACGTCCTTGAAATAGCCGAGCGCGTCCGCCAGCTCATGCGGCGAGATGCTGCCACGGCTGGCGAGGTAGCGCAACGTGGCCGGCGCGGCTTGCGCAACGGCAAAGCGAGGCAGGCCGGAGGCGATGATGCCGGCGGCAAAGGGAGCGCCCGCAAGCAGGGAGCGGCGAGTGATTGGCATGGTCCGGTCTTTCATGTTTGGAGGATGGGGCCTGTTGGAGGATGGTGCCTGTTGGAGAGGATGGGTGAAAGCTGGTCAGTCGGTGGGACTGCTCCAGCGGCAGAGCCGCCGCTGCAGGCTGACCAGCGCCTGATTGGCGATCAGGCCGAGGCCGGCAAGGATGACGATCGCCGCAAACATCAGCGGGGTCTGGAAGTTGTACTGCGCGTTCATCACCTGAAAGCCGATGCCCTTGTTGGCGCCGATCATTTCGGAAGCGATCAGCAACAAGAGCGCCGTGGTCGCACTCAGCCTCAACCCGACGAAGATCGACGGGACGGCCCCCGGAAGCACGACACGGCGAAACGCGGTGAGCCGCGTGGCGCCATAGACCCGCGCCATTTCGAGCAGTTTCGGATCGACTTGCTTGACGCCGCTGATGGTGTTGAGCAGCAGCGGGAACAGCGTCGCCCAGAAGATGACGAAGACCTTTGATGCCTCCCCCAGCCCGAGCAGCAGGATGAACACCGGGTAGAGCGCCAGCGCCGAGGTCTGCCGGAAAACCTGCAGGATCGGGTCAAGCGCGGTTTCGACGGCGCGCACCTGGCCCATGAACAGACCGAGCGGGATGGCAACCGCCACCGCCGCCGCGAAGGCGAGGCCGGCGCGCTGCAGGCTGATGGCAATGTCGCCAAGCAAGGTGCCGCCGGCCAGACCGTTCCACAATGCGGTGACAATGGTGTCGATCGGCGGCAGCACCGCGGCGTTGACCCATCCCGCGCTGCTCGAGACCTGCCAGGTCGCGAGGAAGGCGATCAGAATGCCGTAACGGGACAGGAAGCGGACGACAGCCCGGCTGGCCAAGCGCGGAAAATCGGCGCCAAGGCTGGTTCCGCCGCCATGTGCAGGGATCGTGACCCGCTGCTCGATGTGTTGCAAACTCATCCTCTTGCCCCTTCGCTTTAAGAGAATTTATTCGGCGGCCAGCACCTTGGAGCGGGCAGCGGTCCAAGGATTTTCCGGCCGCCTGAGGCCGAGATTCTCGCGTAGCGTGCTGCCTTCGTAAGCGGTGCGGAACAGGCCGCGACGCTGCAGCTCGGGAATCACCAGGTCGACGAAATCGTCGAGCGCGCCAGGCAGCCACGGCGGCAGGATGTTGAAGCCGTCGGCGGCGTCGTTGCCGAACCATTCCTCCAGCTGATCGGCAACCTGCGCCGCGCTGCCGATGACGGTGTAGTGGCCGCGGGCCGTCGCCACCCACTGGTAGAGCTGGCGGATGGTGAAGTTGTGCTCGTCGGCAATCTGGCGGATCAGCGCCTGGCGGCTCTTCATGCCTTCGGTTTCCTGGCTCAGCGGCAGCGGTCCGTCGAGCGGGTAACCCCTGATGTCGAGCGTCTGGCCGGCCAGCCCATTGAGCAGGGCCACGCCATCCTCGGGCAGGATCAGCTCGTTCAGCTGCTGGTACTTGGCGCGGGCTTCCGCTTCGGTGCGGCCGACGAAGGGAGCTACGCCCGGCATGATCAGCACCTGTCCGGGATCGCGGCCGACCGTCGCCACGCGCGCCTTTATGTCGCGGTAGAACTCTCGCGCCGAGGCCAGATTCTGATGGGCGGTGAAGATGACCTCAGCCGAATGGGCGGCGAGCTTGCGGCCGTCCTCCGACTGCCCGGCCTGCACCACCACCGGGTGACCCTGCACCGGGCGCGGCACATTGAGCGGGCCTTTGACGCTGAAATGCCGGCCCTTGTGATCAATGTCGTGAAGCTTGTCCTTGTCGTAGAAGCGGCCCGACTTCTTGTCGCGGATGAAGGCATCGTCTTCCCAGCTGTCCCACAGCGCCTTGACCGTCTCGACATGCTCATGCGCCCGGGCATAGCGCTCGGCGTGGGCAGGCTGCGTCTCGCGATTGAAATTGCGCGCGGCCTCGTCGCCCGCCGAGGTCACGACATTCCAGCCGGCCCGGCCATTCGACAGCAGGTCGAGCGAGGCGAACTTGCGGGCGAGCGTATAGGGCTCCTCATAGGTGGTGGAGGCGGTGGCAATGAAGCCCAGATGCGTGGTGAGCGGCGCCAATGCGGCAAACAGCGTCACCGGCTCGAACCCGGCGATCTTGGCATTGCCGCCTTCGCGGGCGCCGAGGCCGACGGTCAGATTGTCGGCGAGGAAATAGGCATCGAACAGGCCGCGCTCGGCGGTCAGCGCGAGCTGCCTGTGGAACTCGAAATTCGTCGCGCCGTCGGCCGGCGCGTCAGGATGGCGCCAGGCAGCGATATGCTGTCCGCCACCGGGCAGGAAGGCACCAAGCTTGATCTGCCTCGACTTGCTGGGTCTGGTCATTGCGGGCTCCTCTGAACTGTGTGGGAAGGGAATGAGGGACACGGGCCGGTGGCGTATTCAGGCGGCAAGACCGACGCTGCGTGGCACCGCCCGGCACGCTTCAGCGACCGCTTGCCTGGCGCGAGCATGGATGGCTTCGGACACCAGCACGCCGTTGGCGAAGTCCCTGTCGGAGGCGTAGATCGCGGTCGGCAGGGTCAGCGCCTCGAAGAAGCCGAACAGCGGCCGCAGTTGATGTTCGACCACCAGCGAATGACGATCGCCGCCGCCGGTTGCAGCAAGGATGACCGGCTTTCCCCGCAGCGATGACGGGTCGAGCAGGTCGAAGAAATGCTTGAAAAGCCCGGTGTAGCTGCCTTTGAAGGTGGGAGAGCCAACCACCAGGACGTCGGCGCCCAGCAATCGCTCGACGATGTTCCTGGCCAATGGATCCAGATCGCCAATGCGCCTTGCCAGCGGAAAGGACCGGCCGAGATCCTCGATGTCGAAAACGGTCGAGGCGGCACCGGTACTGCTCGCCACCTCCGCAACGATGTGGCTGATGAACGCCTTGGTCTTCGACGGACGGGTCAGGTTACCCGACAGCCCCACCACCAGTTTTTTCGACATTTGGGCTCCTCGCAAAACGCCTTATTGTAGTAACTCTACTAAGTTTATGGAGTTTAGTGAGAAAGAAGATTTCAAAACGAGCCCGCCAGGCGAATTGAGTTTGCGGCACATCGCCGTTGATTGGTTCTTTCGACGCGAAATGCGAACGGCGAGTTTGGCAAGGGCGCCTTGACCGCATTCCGGCCATGCGTTGATGATCTCCGGGGCACCAAAGGCATCGTCCCGGGGATCGCATGAAAACAGCCGTTCTGACGTACCTGCTCCTGGCCATTTTGCTGGCATCGCCGGCGCAGGCGGGCTGGGAGCCGGTTGAAAAAGTTGAAACCTACGCCGTTTCAGGGCAGACCGGTCCCCAGCTCCATGCGTCGATGGGCGAGCGCGGGCCGACGATCGGCAAAAGCAGGGTCCGCGCCATGGCCTATACCAATTTCAAGCTGACCTGGGCCAGGGACTATCAGCGGCAAGGCAATGCCTGCGTGCTGGTGTCGGCGCGGCCCAAGCTCATCATAACCTACACTTTGCCCAAAGCGTCCGGGCCAATGCCGGCCGCCGTGCAGAAGAGTTGGGACGTTTTCGCAGCCGGCCTCGCCGCCCACGAAAAGGTGCATGGCGACATCATCGTCGACATGGTCCGCAAGATAGAGACCGCCACCATCGGCCTGTCCGTCGCCGACGATCCCGGGTGCAAGAAGATCAGGACCGAAATGACCAGGCGGCTCGCCGAACTCTCGCAGGCGCAGCGGCAGGCAAGCCGCGATTTCGACCGGATAGAATTCGCCCCGCGCGGCAATCTGCAGCAGCTCATCGTCGCTTTGCTGATGGGGCGGTAGGGGAATCATCGCAAAGTTGGCGGGACAGCGCCCCCCTCTGTCCTGCCGGACATCTCCCCCAC